>CANJKL010000003.1:0-339843 GCA_947474935.1 Opitutia bacterium | reverse complement strand
GGGGGGGGCCGCCCCCCCCCGGGGGGGGCGGGGGGCCCCCCCCCCCCCCCGCTTCCACTTGTAGAGATTGAACACACTGATCCCCAGTTCGTGCGCGGTCTTCTCCGCGGCCTGGCCGCTGCTTTGCCACAGGCGCACGGCTTCCGCCTTGAACGCCGCTTCATACTGCCGGGGCGTTGCCCCGGCTTCCTTCTTCTTGGTCATGGTTGAGTCCTTTCTTTGGGCTCAACGCGTGTCCGTCAAATCGGGGCAACCTCAGACCGAACGATTCAGTGTGATCGAGGTTTGAAAGTGGCAACGCGACCGAGCTGTTCCCACAGCGCGCGTTCCTCCACCGTAACTTCCTTGGGCAACTGGACGCTCACGACCACATGCAGGTCGCCGCGCTCGCTACCGTGGCCGCCGGGCACGCCCTGCCCACGCACGCGCAGCTGATGGCCGTTCTGTCTGCCGGGCGGGATTCGCAGCTTGATTGTGCCGGAAAGCGTGGGCACGACGACCTGAGCACCAAGTACGGCTTCCCACGGCGCCAGCTCCAGATCGTGATAAAGGTCGGCCCCGCGCACGTAAAAGTACGGATGCGCGGAGATGCGTACCCGCAGGTAGAGGTTGCCCGCCTCGCCACCACCGTGGCCGGGACCGCCCTTGCCCGGCACGCGGATGCGCCGGCCTTCCTGCGCACCGGGAGGAATGCGCACCTTGAAACTTTCCGTGTCAGTCTCGCCGGTGTGCGGGTCGACCCGACGCAGCGAGATCGGGCGGACCGATCCATGCATGACCTCGTCGAGGGTCACGAGGATGTCGCCTTCGATATCCGCGCCCGGCCGGGCGAACTCGGGCTCGGCGGCGGAGCGGGAACCCGGCCGCGGGTTCCGAAAGAGGTCGTTGATATCGGAGCTCCGCCGGCCACCTCCGAAAAATTGTTCGAAGAAATCGCTGAAGCCGGTGCCGCCAAAATGCACGTCGTAGTCCGGCACGCCGTTCGGACCCGCCCCGCCGCGGCGCCGGGCGGCGGGCGGCGGAGTGGAGCCGCCCGACTGCCAGTTGGCGCCGAGTTCATCGTATTTACGGCGCTTCTCGGGATCGCTCAGGACCTCGTTGGCCTCGTTGATCTCCTTGAATTTTTCCTCGGCGGTTTTCTTGTCCTTGGCGACGTCCGGATGGTAGCGGCGGGCCAGCTTACGAAACGCTTTCTTGATATCGTCGTCGCTGGCGTCCCGAGCCACTCCGAGCACGGCATAGTAATCTTTAAAATCGACTGACATGACCCGGCCTTACTAGCCACGGTCCGCCCGTTTTGCAACCGGGGGCTGATCGTCAGGGCCGCAGACGACGCGTGGCCGTGAAGAGGACCACGGGACGCCCTCTCCAAAGGAGGCCGAAATCGTTCAAAGAAAAAGCCGCGGGCAAATGCCCGCGGCTTGGAAAGGATCCTGATGTTCGACCGTGTTTTAGCTGGCGCTCGCCTCGGCCGCCTTGGGCTCGTCGGCCGGAAGCTCGGCTCCGAACGGAAGCGAAATCTTGAGCTGCTTGTAACGCGGCAGACCCGTACCCGCCGGAATCAAGTGGCCCATGATCACGTTTTCCTTGAAGCCCTTCAACATGTCGACCTTGCCCAGAGTCGAGGCATCGGTGAGGACGCGCGTCGTTTCCTGGAAGGAGGCCGCCGAGATAAAGCTTTCGGTCTCGAGCGAAGCCTTGGTGATGCCAAGCAGGATCGGTTCAGCCTCGGCCGCCTTGCCGCCGGCTTCCTCGATACGCTTGTTCTCGGCGAGGAACATCGCCCGATCGACCTGTTCACCCCAGAAGTTTTCGGTGTCACCCGGGTCCGTGATGCGCACCTTGCGGAGCATCTGACGGATGATGATTTCGATGTGCTTGTCGTTAATCGTCACACCCTGGAGGCGATAGACTTCCTGCACTTGGCTGATAAGGAAGTCGTAGAGCGCGGACGGCCCGAGGATTTCCAAGATCTCGTGCGGATCGGCCGAGCCTTCGGTGAGGTGCTGGCCCTTGTGGACCACATCGCCCGGCTGCACGATGATGTGCTTACCGGTGGCGATAAGATGCTCCTCTTCCTGGCTCGTCTCGTCGTTTTTCACGACCAGCTTGCGCTTGCCGCGGACGGTGCCTTCGAACGACACGATGCCGTCGATGCGCGACATCTCGGCGGCGTCCTTCGGCCGGCGGGCTTCGAAAAGTTCGGCAACGCGGGGGAGACCACCGGTGATGTCCTTCGTCTTGGAAGCCTGGCGCGGTGTCTTGGCGAGCAGCGCACCGGGGGCGATCGTGTCGCCCTCGTTGACTGCGATCTGCGCGCCGACGGGAATCGAATAGGCCGCCAGCGGCTTGTTCTTCCCATCGCGGATTTCGATCTGCGGATTGAGGTCTTCCTTGTGCTCGATGACGACGGTGGCGATGCGGCCCGACGATTCGTCGAGTTCGCGCTTCACCGTGACCCCGGGGATCATGTCCTTGAAGTGCAGCGAGCCACCCTTCTCGGAGAGAACCGGAACGTTGTAAGGATCCCACTGCGCGAGGACCGCGCCCTTGTCGATCTTCTCCCCGTCACCGACGTGAAGGAAGGAGCCGACCACGATGTTGTAGACTTCGATTTCCTTTTCGTCGGCGTCGAGGATTTGAATCGTGCCGGTCTTGTTGAGGACGATGGAGCCGCCGTCGGCGGTTTCCACGAGGCGGAGGCCCTTGTATTTTACGGTGCCGCTGGCGCGGACGCGGATTTCGGGCGTCTTGAAGCCACCGGAGGCGACGCCACCGATGTGGAACGTGCGCATCGTGAGCTGCGTACCCGGCTCGCCGATCGACTGCGCGGCGATGATGCCGACGGAGTCGCCGATCTTCGCAACCTTGTTGGTTGCGGGATTGATGCCATAGGACTTCGCGTCGATGCCGCCCTTGCTCACCGAGGTGAGCGGGGACATGACCTTCACTCGCTCGATACCGAGCTCGTCGACCTTGGCTGCGATTTCCTCGGTGATGAGCTCGCCAGAGCCGACGAGAATTTCGGAGGGATTGATCGGGTTGATTACGTCGTCGCTCGAGAAACGGCCGATGAGGCGCTCCCTCAACGGCACGATTTCGTCGTCGCCCTCGAAGATGGCCTTCTTCCACACGCCGTCACGTGAACCGCAATCGTCCTCGGCGATGATGACGTCCATCGCCACGTCGCAAAGCTTGCGGGTGAGATAGCCGGCATCGGCCGTCTTGAGGGCGGTGTCGGCAAGACCCTTGCGGGCGCCGTGGGTCGAGATGAAATATTCGAGCACGGTGAGACCCTCGCGGAACGAAGACAGAATTGGCCGCTCGATGATTTCGCCGGAGGGCTTGGCCATGAGGCCACGAGTGCCGCAGAGCTGGCGCACCTGCTGTTTGTTACCGCGGGCGCCCGAGTCCATCATGATGTAGACCGGGTTGACCTCGGTCTTGCCCTCATTGTTCTCGAGCTTGGCGAACACTTCCTTCGCGATCTTGTCGGTTGCGCCGGTCCAGATGTCGACGACCTTGTTGTAGCGCTCGCCGTCGGTAATGATGCCCTTGTTGAACTGGCCTTCGACCTCGGCGATCTTTTTGCGTGAATCCGCCACGATATCTTTCTTCGAGTCAGGGATGATCATGTCATCGATCCCGATCGAGATACCGGCCTGCATGGCAGTCTGGAAGCCGAGTTCCTTCAACTTGTCCAACGTCTCCACGGTGATGTGGTTCCCCGAGATCTTGTAGGTGTTGAGAATGAGGTCGCCCAGCTTGCTCTTTGGCACAGGGAAGTTCACGAAACCGAGACCCGCCGGCCAGATCTGGTTGAAGATCACCCGGCCCACGGTGGTACGCAGCGTCTTGCGCTTGGTGTCGCCAAACACGGTTTCGCGGCCGTGATCAGGATTCGGCACCTCAACCCAGTCGTGCATTTTCAGCGCGCCATCGGCTTTGACGTAGAGCACTTCATGCAGACCGCTGAGCAACGGCACGCGGACGCCCTTCGCCGGTTTGGTGCGCGGCTCGATGGTGAGGTAATATGCGCCGAGCACGATATCCTGCGACGGCGTGAGGATCGGCTTGCCCGATGAGGGCGAAAAGATGTTCGACGTCGCCATCATGAGGAGTTTGCACTCCATGATCGCTTCGAGCGAGAGCGGCACGTGCACGGCCATCTGGTCACCGTCAAAGTCCGCGTTGTAGGCGGTACACACGAGCGGGTGAATGCGGATGGCTTCGCCCTCGATCAGGATCGGCTCAAAAGCTTGGATCGAGAGACGGTGAAGCGTCGGTGCACGGTTGAGCAGCACTGGGTGCCCCTTTGTGACTTCCTCGAGGATATCCCACACTTCAGGCGACTTCTTCTCGATCATCTTGCGCGCGCCGCGGACGGTGTGCACAAAACCGAGTTCCTTGAGGCGGCGGATGATGAAGGGCTCGAAAAGAACGAGCGCCATCTTCTTGGGCAGACCGCATTGGTTAAGCTTGAGCTCGGGACCAATGACGATGACGGAACGACCGGAGTAATCCACGCGCTTGCCGAGCAAGTTCTGGCGGAAACGACCCTGCTTGCCCTTGAGCATGTCCGAGAGGGACTTCAATGGACGGTTGCCGGCGCCGGTGACGGGACGGCCGTGACGACCGTTATCGAAGAGCGCGTCGACCGCTTCCTGCAACATGCGCTTTTCGTTGTGAATAATGACGTCGGGCGTCTTCAACTGCATCAGGTTCCGCAGACGGTTATTGCGGTTGATGACGCGACGGTAGAGGTCGTTGAGATCGGAGGTCGCGAAGCGACCACCCTCAAGCGGGACGAGCGGGCGCAGGTCCGGCGGAATGACGGGCAGCACTTCGAGCACCATCCACTCGGGGCGGCTCTTCGAATGGATGAAGCCCTGGATGACCTTGAGGCGCTTCGAAAGCTTCTTTTTGATCTGCTTGGACTTCGTCGCGCGCATCTGCTCCTGCAGCTCGGCGACGGTGGCATCCATGTCGGTCTTCACGAGGGCATCGCGGACCGCCTCAGCACCCATCTTAGCAACGAAGGAATCGTCACCGTATTCGTCCAGCGCCTGCCGATACTCGGTATCGGTCAGAAGTTGCTTCATCTCGAGCGGAGTCTTGCCCGGATCGACCACCATGTAGTTCTCGTAGTAGATCACCCGCTCGAGCGAGCGCGCGGTCATGTCCAGCAGGAGCCCCAGTCGACTGGGCATCGACTTCAGGAACCAGATGTGGGCAACCGGAACAGCGAGCTCGATGTGGCCCATACGTTCCCGTCGCACTCGCGCGATCGTCACTTCGACGCCGCAGCGATCGCACACTACGTCCTTGTATTTGATCCGCTTGTATTTGCCGCAGGCGCATTCGTAGTCCCGCACCGGGCCGAAGATCTTCTGGCAGAAAAGACCACCCGGCTCAGGCTTGAAAGTGCGGTAGTTGATCGTCTCGGGATTCTTTACCTCGCCCTTCGACCATTTGCGGATGACTTCGGGTGAAGCAACGGTGATGGACACGCAATCGAATGCGCTCTCTTCGAGGCCAAGGGCCTCGCGCGCCATATCGCGGGTGGTGCCGGCGGTGTCGGTGGGTTGAATCATTTTATTGGCTTCCTGAATTTATTCTAAAGGTGAACGCCCGGCGCCGGCTTAGGAGCCGTAGCTCAGCACGTCGCGTTTCTGGAGTTTGATATCCAGACCAAGGGATTGGATTTCCTTGATGAGCACGTTGAACGACTCCGGCGTCCCGGCCTGGAGCGTGTTGTCGCCCTTAACGAGCGACTCGTAGATCTTCGTGCGGCCCTGCACGTCGTCGGACTTGACGGTGAGCAGTTCTTGGAGGGTATGCGCCGCGCCGTAAGCCTCGAGCGCCCACACTTCCATTTCGCCGAAACGCTGGCCGCCGTATTGGGCCTTGCCACCCAAGGGCTGCTGCGTGACGAGCGAGTATGGACCAACCGCGCGCGCGTGGATCTTGTGCGACACGAGATGGTTCAGCTTCATCATGTAGATATAGCCGACGACGACTTCCTGATCGATTTTCTCGCCGGTGCGACCGTCGAGGAGCGGGCTCTTGCCCGAAGTAGGCAGCTTCGCTTCCTTGAGGTATTCGCGGATTTTCTTCTCCGGAATGCCGTCGAACACGGGTGTCGCGATCTTGAGCCCGAGCTTTTTGCAAGCCCAGCCGAGATGCGTCTCGAGCACCTGCCCGATGTTCATGCGCGAAGGTACGCCGAGCGGGTTCAGGCAGATTTCAATGGGCGTGCCGTCGGGGAGGAACGGCATGTCTTCCTCGGGCACAATCTTCGCAACCACGCCCTTGTTCCCGTGGCGGCCGGCCATCTTGTCGCCAACTTCGAGTTTCTGCTTGGTGGCGATGTAGACCTTGACCTGCTTGATCGCGCCATCGGCCGAACCTTCGCCCGCCTCGATGGAACCGATCTTGCGTTCCCGGTCCGTTTCGAGCTCGTCGAATTTCGTCTGATACGATGCGATGATCTCCATGATTTTGATGCGAACCGGCGACGGATCGATCTGAACGTGCTTGGAGACAGCCGCGAGTTTGCGGAGGAGCGTCTTGGTGATCTTGCGATTGGCCGGGATGATGATTTCACCGGTCTCGCCGTTGATCACGTCGAGCGGAATCTTTTCGCCGAGGAGAATGTTGGAGAGGGCCTCGGTGAGGCCTTCACGCAACTTGTCCATCTGCGTCTTGTATTCTTCCTGGATCTGCTTCGCCTGGCGGCGGCGATCGGAGGGGGAAAGTTTTTCCTCCTGATTGTCGATGCGCGAAGAAACCTTCACGTCCATGATGATGCCGGTGACGCCGGACGGGACGATGAGCGAGGTGTCCTTCACGTCGGCAGCCTTCTCACCGAAGATCGCGCGGAGGAGCTTCTCCTCGGGCGCGAGTTCGGTTTCGGACTTGGGGGTGATCTTACCAACCAGGATGTCGCCGGGCTTAACTTCCGCGCCAATGCGAATAACGCCGTTGTGATCGAGGTTTTTGAGCGCCTCCTCGCCGACGTTCGGAATGTCGCGCGTGATTTCTTCCGGCCCGAGTTTCGTGTCGCGGGCAGTAACCTCAAACTCCTGAATATGGATCGAGGTGAAGATATCCTCCTTGAGGACTTTCTCGGAAATGAGAATGGCGTCTTCAAAATTGTAGCCGTTCCAAGGCATGAACGCGACGAGCACGTTGCGACCGAGCGCCATCTCGCCCTGATCGGTCGAGGGACCGTCGGCGATGATCTGGCCGGCCTTGATCTTTTGACCCTGTTTGACGATCGGCCGCTGGTTGAAGCAGGTGCCGGCATTCGAGCGCATGAACTTCCGCAGCTCGTACAGGAAGGTGTGATTCTTCGGGTCGTTTTTCAGGTTGCGCGGCAATTCGCCATCTTTCGTAATAACGATGCGTTTCGCATCGACCGAAGCAACCACCCCCGCCTCCTCGGCGACCACGACGATCTTCGAGTCGCGCGCGACTCGTTCCTCGATACCGGTGCCGACGAAAGGCGATTCGGCCTGCAGCAGCGGCACACCTTGGCGTTGCATGTTCGCACCCATGAGCGCGCGATTCGCATCGTCGTGCTCAAGGAAGGGGATCATGCCCGCCGCGATCGAAATAACCTGCTTAGGCGAGACGTCCATCAGGTGGACCTCGGCGGCGGGCACTTCGAGAAAATTGCCGTCCTGGCGGACCGTAACCTTGCCGACAAAGTGGTTCTTGTCGTCAATCTCGGCGTTGGCTTGGGCGATGACCTTAGCCTCTTCCTGGTCGGCGGTGAGATATTCGATCTTGTCGGTGACGCGGCCATCCTTGACGACGCGATAGGGCGTCTCGATGAAACCGAACTCATTCACGCGGGCATAAGTCGAAAGCGAGTTGATGAGACCGATGTTTGGGCCTTCGGGGGTCTCGATCGGGCAGATGCGGCCGTAGTGCGACGGATGGACGTCGCGGACTTCGAAACCGGCGCGTTCGCGATTAAGACCACCCGGCCCGAGCGCGGAGAGGCGGCGCTTGTGCGTAACCTCGGCGAGTGGGTTGATCTGATCCATGAACTGCGACAACTGGCTGCGCGCGAAGAAATCGCGGATTACGGTCGTCAGTGCCTTCGGGTTGATCAGCTTCTGCGGCGTGATCGAGTCGACGCTCTGGTCGTACATGGTCATGCGCTCCCGCACGAGACGCTCGGTCCGGCTGAGGCCAACACGACACTGGTTGGCGAGCAATTCCCCAACGGTACGCACTCGGCGCGAACCGAGGTGATCGATGTCGTCGACGACGCCGACGCCCTTTTTCAGTCGCACGAGATATTTGGTGGCAGCGACGATGTCGGCGCTCTCGAGAATGCGTTGTTCGAGTTCGGCCTTGAGGCCGAGCTTCTGATTGACCTTGTAGCGCCCCACCCGACCGAGGTCGTAGCGCTTCGGATCGAAAAAGAGACGCTTGAGCAGGGCCTTGGCGTTTGCCGTGGTCGGCGGCTCGCCGGGACGGAGGCGCTTGTAGATTTCCTTGAGCGCTTCCTCTTCATTGCGTGTCGGGTCCTTCTTGAGCGCGCGAATGAGCGCTCCTTCGTCGATCGACGTGTCGATGACGCGGAGAGTGGTGATCTCATGTTTCTCGAAAGTGCGAACGATCGCCTTCGTGAGGGGCTCGAAGGCCCGCGCCAGCACGACACCTTTTTGCGCATCGATCGCGTCTTCCACCAGAACGAGCGTGGAAACATTCTCCATGTCGAGCGCCTTGGAGACCTTGAGGTCCTTGATCTCGTAGAAAAGGTTCAGCAGGTCAATGTCGCTGGAGTACCCGATCGCGCGAAGCATCGTCGTGATGAGAAACTTCCGGCGGCGGCGGCGGCGGTCGAGATAAACGTAGAGCAGGTCGTTGTTGTCGAACTGCACTTCGAGCCAGGTGCCGCGGTCAGGGATGATGCGGAAAGAATGGAGCAGCTTGCCGTTCGGATGCGGCGTAACTTCGAACGCAATACCGGGCGAACGATGCAACTGGGAAACCACGACGCGCTCAGCGCCGTTGATGATGAACGAGCCGCGCTCGGTCACCATCGGAATCTCGCCCATGTAAATATCCTCGTCCTTAATGAAGTCTTCCTCGCGGAGGCGGAGCTTCACATACAGGGGCACGGAATAGGTGATGCCTTCGCGGAGGCACTCCAACTCGGTGTTCTTGGCGTCGCCCAGATTGTAGGAAACGTATTCGAGCGTCAGCCGCTCGTCATAAGAGAGAATGGGAAATACCTCACGGAACACGGCCTCAAGCCCCTGGGGTTTGCGCTGCTTTTCAGGCACGCCCTTTTGTAGGAATTCGAGGTAGGACGTGATTTGAATCTCAATGAGATTCGGCGGCTGGATCACTTCGCGGAGTTTACCGAAGTTAATGCGTTCGGAGTGAGTGCGGTCGGCCATGGGATTCCCGGTAAAAATTAAGAGACGAGACAGGACGCGTCGCGGTGCTGGTCAGCGCGAACAGCGGGTAGCGAACAAAAGAACGAAAGAAGAAAAGGCAAAGGACAGGCCGTGCGGGTGCGCGGCCTGTCCCGAAGAATTTGGACGTGGTACGAACGAGGTCGCCAACTGGCTTACTTGAGCTCGACCTTGGCCCCGGCGGCCTCGAGCTTCTTTTTGATTTCCTCGGCCTCGGCCTTCGGAGCGTTCTCCTTGACGGGCTTCGGCGCACCCTCGACGAGGTCCTTGGCTTCCTTGAGGCCCAAGCCGGTGATGGCCCGGACTTCCTTGATGACGCCGATCTTGTTCGCGCCGGCCTCTAGGAGAACGACGGTGAACTCGGTCTGGGCCTCGGCCGCGGGAGCGGCAGCGCCACCTGCGGGAGCGGCGGCGACGGCAGCGGCGGCGGACACGCCCCACTTGCCCTCGAGGTCTTTAACGAGAGCGGCGAGGTCGAGAACGGTCTGGCTCGAAAGCCACTCGATGACTTGGTCTTTGGTGATGTTGCTCATGATGATTGCTCCTGGGCTGGACTAGCGGTTTCCGGAAGTGAAACTCGTTTAAGGGACGTATCCCCTAGACCGACCCCATTGGATTTTTTGCTTTCCGCCCGTCCGCGATGAAAATCACGAGTGGAACGGAAAAAGATTTGGTTAAAGGATGGCTTAGGCGGCGGGGGCGGCAGGCTGCTCCTTCTTGACTTTCGCATCGAGGACGCGAACGAAGGCTCCGGCATTGCTGGTAAGCAGGCCGAGGAACTGCGAACGCAGGGCCTCGAACGACGGCAGCTCGGCAATCTTGGCGAGATCGCCCGCGCTGATCAATTTCTTGTCGAACACGCCAACCTTGATCTCAAGTTTCTGTTTTTCGTCGAAAAACTTCTTCAGGATCTTGGCGACGCCGGCGGAGTTCTTTCCCCCCACGACGACCGCGGTCGGGCCGGCGAGCGAGGCTTCCAGTTCGGGCAGACCGAGTGCTTTCGCGGCCACGCGGAGCGAACTGTTCTTCACGACGTGAAACTCGGCCTTCTCGACCGCTAGGCGCTTGCGCAGTTCGGCGGTGTCGGCGACCGTCACCTTGGTGAAATTGGCGAGGATGACGTAGTCGGACTTCTTGAGATGAGTCTCGACCTCGGTAATCAGGTATTGTTTTTCGGCTCTCATGGTCGGGCTCCTCAGTATTTGCTGAATTCGGTGGAAGCGATGCGCACGCTCGGGCTCATGCTCGAGGAAATCGCGACGCTCTTGATGTACTGCCCACCCTTGAAGGTGCCGGGCTTGGACTTGCCGACGGCATCGAGGACGGACTGAACGTTTTCCAAGATCTGGTCGGGCGTGAAAGAACGCTTGCCCACGCCGACGCCGATATTGGCCGTCTTGTCCATTTTGAACTCTACGCGGCCGGTCTTCACCGCCTTGATGCCCGCGGGAATATCATCGGTCACGGTGCCGGACTTCGGGTTCGGCATCAGGCCCTTGGGCCCGAGCACGCGTGCCAAGGTGCGAACCGTCTTCATCGCCTCGGTGGTCGCGATCGCGATGTCGAAATCGAGCCATCCTTCGTTGATCTTCTGCATCATGTCCTGCAGGCCCGCGAAGTCGGCGCCGGCCGCAAGGGCCTTCTGCGGATCGTCAGTGAAAACGAGCACCCGCACCTTTTTGCCGGAACCGTTGGGCAGCGGCGTGGTGCCGCGTACATTTTGTTCGCCTGACGTGGCGTCGACGCCGAGGCGGAAGGAGAGTTCGATCGTCTCGTCGAACTTCACCTTGGGAAATTTCGAAAGAATATCCACCGCGTCCTTGAGCGGATAGTCCTTGGTGAGGTCAGCGACCTTGATGGCGCTGGTGTAACGTTTGCTATGCTTTTTTGCCATGGATGACTCCTTGCGGTGCGAACGTCCCGGGTGGGACTCCCGCGCTGAGTTGGTTTTGTTGCTGGGCTCGTTGCAGGAATCTGCCGGTCGACAAGGGATGGCGGAGTGCCTTCACCTCGCGGGCCGACCCGCTCCTGCAAGGAAATATCAGTCGACGACCTCGATGCCCATGTTACGGGCAGTGCCGGCGATGACCTTGATACCGGCCTCGGGATCCTTCGCGTTGAGGTCAGCCTTCTTGAGATTATAGATCTCAAGCAGCTGCTTCTTGGTGACCTTGCCAACTTTGTCTTGGTTAGGTTTGCTCGAGCCGCTGGCGATATTCGCCGCTTTCTTGAGCAACACCGAAGCCGGCGGCGACTTGAGGATGAACGTGAAGCTCTTGTCCGAAAACACCGTGATGACCACGGGAAGAATCATCCCGTTCTGGTCCTTGGTGCGGGCGTTGAACTCCTTGCAGAACGCCATGATGTTGACGCCTTGCGCGCCGAGGGCGGGGCCGACGGGCGGCGCGGGATTTGCAGCCCCGGCGGGCAGCTGGAGGCGGATGTAACCTTGGATCTTCTTGGCCATGGATTTAAAAAGGGTGACGGACGGTTAGGAGGGGAACGGTGGGATGGCGCGACAAAAAAGAAACGGCACCTCACTCGGCGAGGCGTTGCACCTGCCAGTATTCGAGCTCGACCGGCGTAAACCGGCCGAAAATAGAAACGGAAACTTTCAATTTACCACGATCCGGATCGATCTCGTCGATACGACCGGTCAACGATGCGAATGCGCCATCGGTAATCTTTACTTCTTCGCCGACCGAGTATTGCACTTTCGGCACTTCTTTGCCGCTCGCCGCCTCAATTCGGGCGTAAATCTCATCGATCTCAGCCTGACGGAGTGCCGCGGGCCGGTCGCCACCAACGAACCCAATGACGCCGGTCGTTTCCTTCACAAAATACCAAGGCATGTTGATCAGCTTGCCTTCGTCGTCGAAGAGCTTCGCCTGGATGAAAACGTAGCCCGGGTACAGCTTGCGAACTTTGGTGGATTTCTTGCCCCCCTTGACCTCGGAAACGACCTCCGTCGGCAGGAGAATCTCAAAAATGTGGTCGTCGAGCTCCTCCGCTTTTTTGAATTTTTCGATGTAGGTCTTCACCTTGTTCTCCTGGCCGGAGAGCGTATGAAGCGCGAACCATTGGGCGCCGGGGGGCGCGGACGTTTGAGCGGGCATGGCGAACAGCGGGTTAATTCACCAAATCGGTGAACAGGCTTACAACCTGAACGAGCGAGAAGTCGCTGATCGCGGTGAAGACGCCGAGCGCGGACACGGCCGCGATCACCACGATGGTGGAGTCACGGAGCTCGGACTTCGTGGGCCACGACGCTTTTTGAAGCTCGTCGACCATTTCACCGAGGAAAATGCGGGTGCTGCGGAACGGGTTTTTCATTGCGGAAATTTGGCAGGCGCGGAGGGACTCGAACCCCCAACCGACGGTTTTGGAGACCGCTACTCTACCAATTGAGCTACACGCCTGTAATGGGCTTTCTTAGACGACGCAGCCGAGGCCCCGTTGCGAGGCCTCGGCGGTGTCGAGTTTAAACGATTGCCGGAGCCTTACTCGATGATCTCGGTGATCCGGCCGGCACCGATGGTCCGTCCGCCCTCACGGATGGCGAACTTCTGGGTCTTTTCCATGGCGATCGGAACGATCAGGTCGATTTCAACGGCGATGTTGTCACCCGGCATGATCATCTCGACGCCCGTCGGCAGATTGACGATTCCCGTCACGTCCGTCGTCCGGAAGTAGAACTGGGGACGGTAACCGTTGAAGAACGGCGTGTGGCGGCCACCCTCGTCCTTGGAAAGGACGTAGATTTCGGCCTTCCCCTTTTTGTGCGGCTTAATGGACTTCGGCGCCGCGAGGACCTGCCCGCGCTCAATGCCTTCTTTTTCGATGCCGCGGAGGAGCAGACCGACGTTGTCGCCGGCCTGGCCGCTATCCAGCAGCTTGCGGAACATTTCGATGCCCGTAACGACAGTCGTGGTGGTGTCCTTCAGACCGACGATCTCAACGGTCTCGTTGAGCTTGACCACACCACGCTCGATGCGACCGGTCGCAACGGTGCCGCGGCCGGTGATCGAGAAAACGTCTTCGACGGACATCAGGAAGGGCTTGTCCATCTCCCGGACCGGCTCCGGAATTTCGGTGTCGATCGCTTCCATGAGGTCGGAGATCGCTTTGTCCCCTTCCGGCTTGCCCTCAAGGGCCGCCGTGGCGGATCCGCGAATGATCTTCGCATTCTTGCCATCAAATTGGTACTTGGTCAGCAGATCGCGAATTTCCTCTTCGACGAGCTCGAGGAGTTCGGGATCGTCGATCAGGTCGACCTTGTTGAGGAACACCACGAGCTGCGGCACGCCAACTTGGCGCGCGAGGAGGATGTGCTCACGGGTCTGCGGCATTGGACCGTCGGCCGCGGAAACGACGAGGATTGCCCCGTCCATTTGTGCCGCACCGGTGATCATGTTCTTGACGAAGTCCGCGTGGCCGGGGCAGTCGACGTGTGCGTAGTGGCGCTTGTCGGACTCGTATTCGACGTGCGCGACCGAAATCGTGACGATCTTGGATGCGTCGCGAACAGTGCCACCTTTCGCAATATCGGCGTAGCTCTTCACCTCGGCGAGGCCTTTGCGAGCCTGCACCGCGAGAATCGCGGTGGTCAGCGTAGTTTTGCCGTGATCGACGTGGCCGATCGTGCCGACGTTCACGTGCGGTTTCTTGCGTTCGAATGTGCCTTTAGCCATGGGAGACGGATGTTTGGGTGATGATGAAATTTGACCTCTGGTTTAGCGTCGTAGAAGCCTGAGCCGACGTGTCTTCTGACCTGGAGCCCAGAAACGGATTCGAACCGTCGACCTCCCCCTTACCAAGGGGGTGCTCTACCAACTGAGCTATCTGGGCAGAATAAGAGAGTGCCAAAAAACGAAAAGAGCCGGTGAAAGTGCAACCCGCACTTTGCACCGTCAACAGCAAATTGGCACAATTCCGATGAATTCTACGGCCCGACGATAACTCGATAGAAACCGGGGGTTAAGCGGTCACCAATTCGGAATGTCCGCGTGA
This sequence comes from Opitutia bacterium, assembly GCA_947474935.1. GTDB lineage: Bacteria > Verrucomicrobiota > Verrucomicrobiia > Opitutales > Opitutaceae > ER46. The sequence goes on along the minus strand of CANJKL010000003.1, from coordinate 325,393 downwards.
GATACCTTCGGAAATAATTATCGACATCCTCGGCATCCGACCGCTCGGTGATCACCAAGGGTCCCACCAATCCCGCGGCATCCACGGCAGCAAGGAACTCCATGGGGCGCCACGCTTTTCCCGCCGGCGGTTTGGCGTCGGCCAGAAGATCACCGAAAACCGGCCGGTTTGCATTCACCGTCCTGACTTCGATGAAAGCGCCTCGCGCCGGAAGCGACGCCAGAGATGCATCTACTCTGCCAAATCCGGCCAAGGGAGTGGCTAAGGGACCCGTCAATAACACCTCGGCGGCCTTGGTCGGAATGTCCACGGGCGCCGGAAGACCGAGATTCAACTCTGACTCTTTAATGGCCATTTTCAAAACATCCTGATCCAGAACCGATTGCCCTGCCTCCGGCCGCCGTACAGAGGGTAGAGCCACGTTCCGCGCCGTAGGAAGGAAAAGCGAAGTCTGATCGTTCATGATCATTTCCTCCCTCAAAGCTGTGTCACTCGCTCCCGTTCTCGTAAGTTCCAACGGCGGCATGGACTTCAAACCGCTGGTCCGGCCGTCCGGCAGCGGGGATTTAATCCGAAACAATGCCAGCATCGCCATGGCCACAATCGCCGCCCCCGCGGTCGAGGCCACCCAGCGTCGCTTGCGACCGGTCAACTCCGCACTCATGGGCTCTGTCCCTCATCTAGGTGCCCCTTCGCCTCGCGCGCCGCAAACCGCACCGTAAACCCCGCTTCGCGCCCGGCACTCGCTACCTCAAAGGAAAGTCGCGTCGGCACGCCCTCGCTCGCGAGGACGAGCAGCACTGGTTCCTTCACCGTAGTCGCCCGCACCCGTAACCATTCGCGAAGCTGCTCCATCGTCTTGAGACCATCACGCACAAAAATCTGACCGGAATTCGTGATGTTTACGTGGTGAGTTGCGGGACGAGCATCGGCGGTCGCTCCCGTGACCTCGGGTAGGCGAAAATCCACCCCCAGCGCTGGCGCCAGCACGAACGGTGAACCAAAAAACACAAAAAACAGCGCGATCAAACCGGCATTGACGAAAAACCAGCCGTCGAAACTACGCGGCTCGGGTCGCAATCGGGAGGCGAGATCGAGCGGGCGAGTGATCATTTGGCCAAAACCACGCTCCCGGTTTCACCGTTCGAACCTCGATAATCCGTCAAAAGGTATTTCATGATCTCGTTGCCGGACCATTCGACGTCACGCACAATGGCACGCACGCGACCCGAGAGAAAATGGTGCCCTAGATGGATCGGGATGGCGAGCACGAGGCTGGCCGCGGCGGTCAGAAGCGCCTGCCCCATTCCGGCCGACAAGGCCCCCGCCATCGCATAATTTCCTCCGCGCTGAAAGGCTTCGAACGTGGTGATCATCCCAAGGATCGTCCCGAGCAAACCGACCAAGGGGGCTACTTGCGCGAGGGCGGCAAGCGAGCCGAGCCGCCGCTCGAGCGCGGGTAGCTCGACAATGCCCGCCTCCTGCACGTGAAAACGCATGGCTTCGGCGGAGCCGTCCGCATGCAATAGCGCCGCCTTGACGACGGCGGCGACCGGGCCGGGCGTCTCCTCACACAGGGTGAGTGCCTCGACGAGCCGGCGCTTGGCGAGGGTATTCTTGATGCCGTCCACGAACGCTTTTGCACGGATCTGCCCGCGATGCAGATAGAGCGTGCGTTCGATAAAAAGCATCGCGCCGACAAATCCGAGCACGAGGAGCACCCCTATCATCGGCCCCCCACGTGTAAATAATGTGAAATCGAATCCCGCCATGGTGTTCGCAGGTTAGAGCTGGATCATCTCGAGCCGTAAATCTGAAACCGCGGTGACGCTCACCGGTTGCCGCTCCTGCCCCCCATCCGCTCCAGTCCCTTTTTCGCGAGCTCTTCGCCCGAACCCAGTTTCGAACGGAGGATGAGGGCGTAGGCGTCACGAGCCTCGTCTAACTTGCCCTGCTGCTCAAGCAGGAGCCCAAGGTCGAGTAACGTTCGGGCCAACCAGTAAGGACGTTTCGCCGCGGGCTCGAAAGGCGGTTTCTCCTCCACTAGATACGGCGTAATCACATCCGCCCACCAAACCTTGACCGCATCGTCCAGTTTGCCCCGACCCGCGAGCAGCGCGCCCAAATGGTAACCGGCCTCGACACGCACATCCTTTGGCGCATCGACCCGGTCGCGCAACTCCTCGAACAACAATTTCGCGCTGTCGCCGTGCGACGGATCCGCCGAGGCCTGCGCGTTGTGGCATTTGGCCAGTTCGAGCCGCGCAATAATCCCGTTCTCAGTCGAGGCCGGCTTGTTGGTCAAATCATCGTAGACCCGCTGGGCTTGGGGAAACTGGTTGAGGCGCCGCAACAATTCGGCTTGTTTCAATCGCGCCACGAACACGAAGTCGCCTTCCTTCTCGGCGGCCGACGTACTCACCAGATTCTCGATGTAGCGATACGCGTCCTGAAAATCCTTGTTCTGCCCCAACCGCTCCGACCAGAGCGCGAGTTGATAATAGGCATACGGGATCAGCCGGTTGTCCTTGTAACTTTCGTCGTCAGTCAGGCTGGTGAGCCGTTTCTGCGCCTCGACGATTTTGCCTTGGTCGGCGTAGTAATCGGCCTCGATCAAATAGGAATGGATCACCGCCTCCGATTTTGGAAAATCGGCCCGCACTTTCGCGAGAGTCTCCAATGCCGGCACTTCGCGGCCGAGTTCGAACTGCGCCCCCGCTTTTTGCAGCAGTGCCATGCTGGCAATCTCCGTTCGCAGCGCCGACGGAACTCCGTCGGTGGTGTTGAGCAGCAGATCGACCAGCGACAGGGTCGTCTCCGGTTGTCCAGCCTGAAGCGAAAGCCGTGCCTGCAACCACGCCATGCGCACCCGCAGATCCGGCTTGACCGGCACCGGCTGGCCACCCGCGGCCGCCGCCCCAAGCAGGGCGTTGACCCGTGCGTATGCCTCGGCAACCCGGCCCTGCACCTGCAGGGCACGTGCGAGGCTCCACTCCGCCTGCCAACGGTTCTCAAGGTCGAACGCCGGATCGTTGTCGAGTTCATCGAGCACCTTGGCGGCATCGGGCGAGCCGGACTTAATCTCCGCCAGGACGCGCTGAAACATCAGATCGCCCCCGTTCACGTTCGTCGGTCGTTCCCGCAGCGCGACCGCATAGGCCTCGGCCGCGTTGCGAAACATATTTTTGTCACCGTCGTTCATTCCGGCTCGAAACCAGGCCTCGGCTTCGACAACGGCGAGGCCGGCTCGGGCCGCGATATCCCGTGGCGCACCCGCCGTGGCGATTTCCGCGCGGGCCTTGCGGGCATTGTCCGCCGCCAGACGGTACCGGTGTTGCTCCCATGCCAGCTGGGTCAGCAACCCATAGGTGTGCCCGCGCAAAGTGGACGTCGGAAACTGCTCAAGCAAAGCCGTGGCGCACTCGATGACTTTAGCATCGTTCTTCTCCATCAGCGCAAGCTGCGCCCGGTAGAAAAGCAGGCTTTCCCGAATGGCGTGGGTCGGCGTGGAAGAGATCAGCCGGTCCAGTTCGATGCGCAGCTGGCTTCGGCCCGGCTCCACCTTGGAAGCTTCGGAAAGAATCTGCAGTGCTTGCCGCTGCCGTAGCGGGTCGTGACCTCCGGCTAGCAACTCGTTCAATGCCCTCCGGGCCGCCAGGCTTTGCCCGCGTCCGCCCACGAGCCCCAGCACCAGCCGGACCTTGTCCCACGAATCCCGCTCCTGCGCCGGCAGTGTGGCTAGGACCAGTTGCAGGAAGGTCTGCGCCTCGCTGTTCCTGCCCAGCGCGTCGAGCGACATCGCGTAGTTCATGGCATAGGGATAGCCAATCCCGCGGCCCTGATTCGCTTCGTAACTGTCGAGGATTCGCTTCAAATCCTCGGCTTTTACGGTGCCCCGACGCAGCCGCACCTCCTCGGCCGCGAGTTGGAACCGCGCCCGGGCCAGTTCGTTCGTCGCCGCGGCTTCGGCCCGGTTGTAAAAATCATTCGCCCGCTGCCGGTCCTGCACCGGGGCCACGTCGAACAACGCGCCCTGCAGAAACAGATGCCAGGGACGATCATCCGCGGCCAGCTCCTCCTCCTTCACCAGCGCCGCCTCCGCGCGCGCGACGTCATATTTTCGCAGCTGAAGCGCCGCCAGACCCGCCCGCAAATGCCACGCCGAACCGCGCGGCGCAGGCGAATCTCGCAATGCTTTCTCCGCGTCGTCCGGCCGGGCGGACTCGATCAGCGCCGTGGCGAGCCCAAGCGCGAGTGTTGCCCGGTCTGCATCCGGCTCGGCGAGGACGCGCTGATAGAGCCCAATCGCCACCGACGACAGCCCCAGTTCCTGGGCGCGGCGCGCCGCCGAAACCAGCACCGTGGTGGTGCCGGCCGAAGCCTCCGTCCGCGCCACGAGCAACGGCACGGGCGGATTCAGGGGCTCCGCCTGCTGGGCGAAGCCGAACCCCGCCACGAGGAGCAAACACCCCACCCGAACCCAGGCCGCCGGGCCTCGGTGGAGCGCCGCACGGCAACGCACGCACGGCGAGTGTAAGGTGGCTGGGAAAATCACGATGAAAAGTTGCTCGCCACCATTGAAACAATCAACCGCGTTGTAAAAAGTTACATCTCGCCCCCCGACGTCAACCCGACAGCCTTGCCGTCGCTTTCGGTCCCGCTTCCAACCCGTTTCCACCATGACTCCCGCTCTTATTGTCATCGGCGTCCTGATCCTGATCGTTCTCGCCTTCGCCGCGTGGATCGCCGGCATCTACAACACGCTCGTCGCGCTGCGGAATCGTTTCAAAAACGCCTTCGCTCAGATCGATGTCCAACTGAAGAGACGCTACGACCTGATCCCGAATCTGGTCGAAACAGCCAAGGGTTATATGAAGCACGAGCGCGAAACGCTCGAGGCCGTGATCAAGGCCCGGAATTTTGCGCTGGCCGCCTCTCAAGTCGCCGCCGCCAATCCGGGCGACTCCACGGCGATAAAAGGCCTGATTTCCGCCGAAACGGGCCTGACCGGCGCACTTTCGCGCCTGATGGTGGTTTCGGAGCAATACCCCGACCTGAAGGCCAATCAAAACATGCTTCAGCTCACCGAGGAGCTGACTTCGACCGAGAACAAAATCGCGTTCGCCCGCCAAGCCTACAACGACAGCGTCATGACCTACAACACGTCACGCGAAGTCTTCCCCAACGTGATTTTCGCCGGCATGTTTGGTTTCCAGCCCGCCGAGCTTTTCAAGATCGACGATGCCGCCGAGCGGAGTGCGCCGAAGGTAAATTTCACTTGAGTAGTCGGAGATCCGTGGCGCGAGGAGTCGGGAAGGTAAGACCTTCGAACCTCCCACCTGGTTCTTTCGCCTCACACGGTATTTTTCCGATTCCGAGATCGCCCGGCCTCTCGGCTCTTCGACTTCAGCCATGGATTTCTTCGAAGCCCAGGCTCGCGCGAAAAGGCGGACCACGCACCTCGTCCTGCTTTTTACGTTCGCCGTGCTCGGAACCGCGAGCGCGGGCTATTTCGCTGGGATTCTAATTTTCCGGCAGATTTCGCCCCGCGGTGCGCAGCTCAACGCGACCTATTGGAACTACCAGCGCACCGCCGTCTGGCGTGAGGACGGCGCCGACACACGGTGGTGGGACCCTCGAATTTTTGCCGGTGTCGTCTTCGGCACCCTGGCCGTCGTCGGTCTCGCCTCGCTCTACAAGTGGGGCCAGTATTCGTCCGGCGGGGGCGCCGTGGCCGAAAGTGTTGGCGGACGGCGCGTGGACCCCCACACGACGGACCTCAAGGAACGCCGCCTCCTTAACGTTTTGGAGGAAATGGCCATCGCCTCCGGCACTCCCGTGCCAGCCGCTTACATTCTTGAGCAGGAGTCGGCGATCAATGCCTTCGCCGCCGGATTCACAACAAGCGACGCCGTGGTCGCCGTCACCCGCGGCACACTGGACAAGCTATCCCGCGACGAACTGCAGGGCGTGATCGGCCACGAATTCAGCCACATCCTCAACGGTGATATGCGGCTCAACCTCCGCATCACCGCGCTCGTTTTCGGCATCCTCGTGCTGGGTCTTGGTGGCCGCGGCCTTCTCTGGTCGCTGCGTGGTTTTCGGACGCGAGGCAAGGGGGCCGGCGGCTTGATCGTGGTTGTCATGCTGGTCGGCCTTGCCCTGCTGGTGATCGGCTACGTCGGTTATTTCTTCGGCCGGATCATCCAAGCGGCGGTTTCGCGTCAACGCGAGTTCCTCGCCGACGCTTCCGCCGTACAGTTTACGCGCAATCCCGCCGGACTGACCGGAGCCCTGCGCAAGATCGGCGGCTATGCGCTGGGCTCCTCGATTCAGGCGAACCAAAGCGCCGCCATGGGCCACTTCTTTTTTGCGCAGGCGTTCCGCTCCGGTCTCACCGGACTCTGGTCGACTCACCCACCCCTTCCTGAACGTATCCGGGCGATCGATCCGCAGTTCGACGGCCGCATGTTTGAGCCCCCGGAAGTCGTGGACGTCGCCCGCGAATCTTTTGTCGACGCCGGACTCGCCCCACCGCGACCCACCGGTCCCGCCCCGGCGGGATTTGCCCTCGGCCTCGCTCCCCGCGGCGCACCGACAAGCCGACGCTCGTCGCACCTTGCCCCGGCGTCCGCCATCGCCGCCGTCATCGCGATCGGCACGCTGACGCCCGAACAGATCGACAACGCACAACTGCTCCTTGAGGGCACGCCCGCGCGCCTGCGCGAAGCTTCTCACACCGCAGCGGAGGCGCCCGTGCTCGTCTACGGTTTGCTGCTGGATAGCGACCCTGCGATTCGCCAGCGCCAGCACGAGCTGATCGCCACGCATGCCGGCCCGGAAGCGCAGCGCATCCTCCGGGAACTCGGGCCCGCGCTCGATCAACTTGGCCCTGCCCAAAAGCTCCCGCTGCTGCAGCTGGCCCTCCCCTCGCTGCGCCAGTTGCCGGCGGCCGCGCTGGCGACTTTCGTCGATGCGCTCGATGAACTGGTCCATGCCGACCAGCGCGTTTCCATCTTCGAATTCGCGCTGCAAAAGCTGCTCCTCCGCACACTCGACCTCGGCCGTCAGCCACGGGGCGTCCGGATCAACTTCTATTCCTTTAACGCGGTCGTCGCAGAAATCTCGATCGTCCTGTCGGTGCTCGCCCGCATCTCCGTAACGGATCCCGCCGCCGCACCCGCCGCGTTTGCCGCCGGAGCTGCCCAGCTCAAGCTCGTCGAGCCCCGCCTGACGTACCTCGACGAATCGATCTCGTCCCTCGTCGCCCTCGACACCGCCCTCGACAAGCTGGCGGCGGCCAGCGGCCCGATCAAACAGCGCACTCTGGTCGCCGCGGCCCACGTCGTTGGAGCCGACGGCCAGGTCCGCATTGCCGAGGCGGAGCTCCTCCGTGCGATCGCGGCCGCGCTGGACGTGCCTATGCCACCGTTGCTAACGACAGCCTGATTGCCCTTCAAGCCGCGGCCGGCTTGCGCTTATTTTTCCCCGCCAGGATTTCGCCGGCTTTCGTTTCGTCGAAGGATTTATCCCACTTCGCGATCACCAGTGTCGCCACCGTGTTGCCAATGAAATTGGTGATCGCTCGCGCTTCGGACATGAAACGATCGACCCCAAGGATCAACGCCATCGCTGCGACCGGAATCTTGCCGGTCGAGGCCAGCGTCGCGGCCAACACGATGAATCCGCTGCCCGTTACGCCCGCCGCACCCTTCGAGGTCACGAGGAGCACGCCGACCAGCCCCAGTTGGTCGGCGAGGGAGAGATGGAGGTCAGTCGCCTGCGCCAGAAACAATGCCGCCATCGTCAGGTAGATACATGTCCCATCGAGATTGAACGAGTAGCCCGACGGCACAACGATGCCAACGACCGGTCGCGCGCAGCCAATCTTTTCCATCTTGTCCATCAAGCCGGGCAGCGCCGATTCCGACGAAGAGGTGCCGAGTACAAGCAGTAATTCTTCGCGGATGTATTTGATGATTTTAAACAAACCAAACCCGGCCAGCCGCGCGATGGCACCCAGCACCACCACGATAAAGACCGCGCAGGTCAGATAGACGCAGGCCATGAGGTAGCCGAGTTGGGCCAGCTTGCCGACCCCGTACTCTCCCACCGTGAACGCCATCGCGCCACCCGCGGCGACCGGGGCGAGCCGCGTCACAATGGTCACGATGCCGAAGAAAACGCGCGCGACTTCGTGAATTAAGTTCAACACCGGCCGCCCGTGTTCACCCAGCCGCCCGAGGGCCAGCCCGAACAGAATCGCCAGCAGCAGGACCTGCAAAATCTCCCCCTCCGCAAAAGCGCTCAGAAAAGTCTTTGGGATGATGTGCAGGAAAAAATCCAGCGTACTCATCTGCCCCGCGGCACTCGTATATTTCGCGAGGCTCCTGGCATCGAGTGTGGCGGGATCCGCGTGAAACCCCGCGCCCGGTGTGAAAACATTTCCGACGACCAGCCCGATGATCAACGCGAGCGTCGTGACAATTTCGAAATAAATCAGCGCCTTGGCCCCCACCCGGCCGATCTTCTTGAGGTCACCCATTCCGGCAATCCCCGCCACCACCGTGGTGAAGATGATCGGCGTGATGAGCATCTTCACGAGGCTGACAAACGCGTCGCCGAGGGGCTTGAGTTTCACGCCCCAGCCGGGGACAAAATATCCCAGCAATCCGCCGAGCACGATGCCGACGAGCACTTGCAGATAGAGCGTGTTGCGCTTCGGCCGTGGGTCATTCTCCGTTGTCGGACTGGGAGCGGGGTGCATCGGCGCCGACGCTGGGGGGCGGCCGGGCACGCGTCAAATCGTAGCGCGCGACGGCCCGCGAACTTTCTATCCGAGGCAATATCCGCCGCACTTTCAACCGCTCCAAACGGTTTGCCACTCTCAGCCACGGCCGCTTGCCTCCCCGCTGCGGCACTTTACGGGTTTTCAATCCCTTTAGTTGAAACTCGTGTGCTGCCGACAGCGTCTCGATGCCCGGATCAGTTCACCACGCCCCTTTTCCAATGTCCTCGTCTCCTTCCCACCACGACGTTCATGCTCCGGAACAACCCTGCTGCGGAATCTCGACTAACCTCGAAGACTATTTCCTCACGCGACGGCAGTTCCTGAACCGCGTCGGCATGGGCATGGGCGGCCTGGCACTCGCCAACCTGCTCGACCCGCATGCCGTCGTGGCCGCCCAGCCCCGTCAGGCGGTGGCAAAACCCGATGGCCCGCTCGCGCCCCGTCCGCCACACTTCGCGGGTCGCGCCAAATCCGTCATCCATATCTTCGCCCAGGGAGCGCCGTCCCACCTCGATACGTGGGATCCGAAACCGATGCTGACCAAGATGAATGGCAAGACGATCGGCGGCGACGGCGTGGCCATGGGGTCGCCCTTCACGTTTTCCAAATATGGCCAGAGCGGGCTCGAGGTCAGCGAAGTCTTCGCCCGGACCGCGGCGCATGCCGACGACCTCGCCGTCATCCGCTCGATGTGGACGGATATACCCGCTCACGAAGTCGCCACCGTGTTCATGAATACCGGCTCGCTCCGGATCGCGAAGCCAAGCCTGGGTTCCTGGCTCGTCTACGGGCTCGGCACCGAGAACCAGAATCTCCCCGGCTTCATCGCGCTGCGCGGGGGACGGCTTCCACCCGGCGGCGCGGCCAACAATCAGGCCGCGTTCCTGCCGGGTGTCTATCAAGGCACGAGCATCAACACGCAGGCCCCGTCGGTGCCCCTGATGATCCAGAATATCCGCAACACCTACGTCGGCGTGCGCGAGCAACGCCGCCAGCTCGACTTCATCCACCAGCTCAACGAGCTCCACGCGCAAAATCTCCAGCGGGACGCCGCGCTCGAGACCCGGCTCCAGAGCTACGAGATTGCATTCCGCATGCAGGCCGAGGCCATGGACGTCTTCGATGTCAACAAAGAGTCCGCCGAAACCCGCAGCGCCTACGGCAACACCGTTCAGGGCAAGCAGCTCCTCATTGCCCGGCGTCTCGTGGAACGGGGCGTGCGCGTCGTCCAGGTCTGGCATGACGGTTGGGATCATCATCAAAAGCTGGAGGAACGGCTCCGCCAAAAGACCGGCGAGATCGATCAACCGCTCGCCGCGCTCCTCACCGATCTTAAGCAGCGCGGTCTGCTCGACTCGACGCTGGTCCTGTGGGGCGGAGAATTCGGCCGGAAGCCGACCAAAGACCGCAATGGCTTCGATGATCCCGGGCGCGATCACAACGCCAAGGCATTCTCGGTCGTGATGGCCGGTGGCGGCGTGAAGGGCGGCATCGTCCACGGTGCCACCGACGAATTCGGCGGCGCCGCCGTCACGGACAAGGTCCATGTCCACGATCTGCATGCCACGATCCTGCAATGCATGGGTCTGGATCACACCAAGCTGACCTATCGTTTCAACGGCCGCGACTTTCGCCTCACCGACGTCGCGGGCAACGTCGTAAAACCCATCCTCGCATGAACCGCCGGCTCGAAGGCGGGACCCCTCGCCCGCGCACGTTGCCCGGACGCATTTCCGGCATCGCGCTCGTTTTCGCAACAATCGCGCTTTCCCTTCCCGCGGCCCCCGCGCCGGCCGTCACCCCGCCCCTGGCGCCAGCGGATATCCAATTCTTCGAGTCGAAAATCCGCCCCCTGCTCCTCGACAAGTGCCACCAGTGCCACAGCCGTGACGCCGACAAGATCCGCGGTGGCTTGATGCTCGATACGCGCGAGGCTTGGTTGCACGGCGGCAACACCGGGCCGGCCATTGTGCCCGGCAACGTCGACGAGTCGTTGCTCATTCAGGCGGTACGCTACACGGACGAAGATCTGCAAATGCCCCCCGCCAAGGCCGGGGGGAAACTGACCGACGCCCAGATCGCCGACCTCACCGAGTGGGTCAAGCGCGGCGCACCCGATCCCCGTTCACTCGTCGCCAAAGGCAGCTCGTCCAGCTACGGCGGGGTCGGCCGCGCCCATTGGTCGTTTCAGCCGCTGAAAAAGCCCGATGTTCCCACCGTGCAAAATCCGGCGTGGTGCAAGAGTCCGGTCGACAACTTCATCCTCGCCCGCCTCGAGGCCAACGGCCTCACCCCGAACGAAGCCGCGGACAAATGGACGCTGATCCGCCGGGTTTATTTTGATGTCATCGGACTGCCACCGAGCCTGCGCGACGTGCAGGATTTCTTGAACGACCAATCGCCCGACGCGTACGAAAAAGTCGTCGACCGCCTGCTCGCCTCTCCGTTCTACGGCGAACACTGGGCCCGCTACTGGCTCGATGTGGTGCGTTATTCCGACACGAAGGGCGACCCGGCGCGACAGGACGACGTGCGCTATCCGCATGCGTGGACGTATCGCGACTACGTGATCGGCGCCTTCAACGGCGACCTGCCCTACAACCAGTTTATTCTGGAACAGCTGGCCGGCGACCGCGTGCAGGCGGCGATCGACCGGAAAGCCACCGAGAAAGGGGGCAAGGCACCGGAAGACCGCCGGGCCCTCGCCGGACTCGGTTTCCTCACGCTCGGAAATACGTTCGACGGCCGGCGCGACGATGTCATCGCCGACCAGATCGACGTGACCACCAAGGCATTTCTCGGCCTCACCGTCTCGTGCGCCCGCTGCCACGACCACAAGTTCGACCCGATCCCGACGAAGGACTACTACTCACTCTACGGGGTGTTCATGAACAGCCAGCAGCCGGCCGCGCTGCCGACGCTCCAACGGGAAATACCGAAAACGCCCGAACACCTCGAATATCTGGCGAAGGCGGCCGAACTCGAAAAGCGCGCGGAAACCCTGCGCGCGGAATTTCGCGAATTGCGCCGTACCAAGCAGCGGCCCGATCCGATGAAGCGACGTGAACTTGTGCGCCAGGAGCGCGAACTGCAGCGCGAGATCGGCGATCTCGAAACCACTCACCCCGGCGCGCCGGCCCGGGCCAACGCGCTCTTCGACGTTCCTCGTTCCCGCGACTACCCCGTGCTGCTCCGTGGCGAAGCGGCCAACAAGGGACCCGTGGTGCCGCGCCGCTTCCTTGAAATCGTGTCGCCCGACCCCAAGAAACGGCCGGAATGGCGCAATGGCTCCGGACGGGCCGAACTCGCCGTCGCCATCGCCGATCCGAGAAATCCCCTGACGCCGCGCGTCATCGTAAACCGGATCTGGCAGCAACACTGGGGCGAGGGCTTCGTCGCCACGCCTGACGATCTCGGCAACATGTCGGCGCCGCCGTCGAATCCCGAACTGCTCGACTACCTCGCGGCACAGTTCATCGAAAACGGTTGGTCGCTCAAAAAACTGCACCGGACCATCCTGCTCAGTGCAGCCTATCAGCAGAGCAGCAAAAACAATCCCCAGTACGCCGAGCTCGATCCGAACAACAAACTGCTATGGCGCTACAATCTCCGCCGGCTGGATTTCGAGCAAATGCACGATGCGCTGCTGGCCGTCACCGGCGAACTCGATCCCACGATGGGCGGCAAGCCCGTCGCCATCTCCAGTGGCGATTTCGCAAAACGCCGGGCGATCTACATGCTCATCGACCGGCAGAACCCGCCCGAGTTGTTGACCCAGTTCGATTTTCCCAGCCCCGACGTCGCATCGGGTCGCCGCTACGAAACGCTCGTGCCGCAACAGGCGCTGTTCCTCATGAACAGCCCCATGGTGATCGAGGCCGCCCGCAAGCTCGTCGAGCGCCCCTTGTTCACCGCCCTCGCGTCCGACACCGATCGGGTCACGGCGCTTTACCTTGCGATCTACCAGCGTTTGCCAACCTCACCGGAATTAGCCCTCGCGGTCCGCTACGTAAAATCCAACCCGAGCGGGCCCGCCGCCGCTCGCCCGGACACCGCCAAGACGGCCCCCGGCCCCACCGGACGGGATGCAAAAAAAGCGGAGCGCCAAGCTGCGAACCAAAAGCGTCCACCGGGGAAGTTTTCCCCGCAGGTCGGCGGCGTTTATGAGAACCGCGCCCCACTCGATGCTTGGACCAAACTCGCCCACGCGATCTTCCAGTCCAACGAGGCGATTTTCTACCATTAAAGCGGGATTTTTTCGCCGACGGTATGCGAGGCTGCTCCCGCCCGGCGGCGTACAGGCTTTTTCCGCTGACCGCATGATGCCTCCGTCCATTCCCGCCAACGACGCCGCACGCATCGCCTTGCTCCGCTCACTCGGTGTTCTCGATACGCCTCCCGAGCCCGACTACGACGAAATCACCTTCCTCGCAGCGTAGATCTGTCAGGTTCCCATCGCCCTCTTCTCCCTGATCGACACCGACCGGCAGTGGTTCAAATTCAGGATCGGTCTCGACGTCGCCGAAACCTCGCGGCGCGATTCGTTCTGCGCCCATGCCATCGTCGAACCCACCTCCGGGGTCTTTATCGTCCCCGACACGCTCCGCGACAGCCGCTTCGCCGACCATCCACTCGTCCTCGACAATCCGCACATCCGTTTCTACGCCGGAGCGTCGGTCGTGACTCAGGAAGGCTGAGCTCGCGGCACGCTCTGCGTCATCGATCGAGAGCCCCCGAACTCACCTCGGACCAACTCAAGTCCCTGGCCGCCTCCGCCGCCAAGTTGTCCACCTCATCGAACTTCGTCGGGTCGTCGAAAACCAAACCCGCGTCATTACCGATCTCGAGGAAACTTGTCGTTTCCTCGATACCGCCCGCCGCACCGCGGAAAGGGCCACCCGGGCCAAGGCGGAGTTTCTCGCAACCATGAGTCACGAGATTCGCACCCCGATGAACGCCGTCATCGGCATGACCGCGCTGCTCCGTGACACTCCCCTCACCCCCGAACAGCGCGAAAGCGTCGAGACTATCCAGTCCAGCGGCGAGCATCTCCTCACCGTCGTCAACGACATCCTCGACTTCTCCAAGATCGAAGCCGGGAAGCTCCGGATCGAGGAAGCCCTGTTTTCCCTGCGGGACTGCGTAGCCGCCGCCATCCGCCTCCTCGCCACCCGCGCCGCCGAAAGGAAAAGCGCTCTCCGCACCGAGTTTGATCCCGCATGTCCTGACACCATCATCGGCGACGTCACCCGCCTCCGCCGGATCCTCGTCAACCTGCTTTCCGGCGCAGTCAAATTCACCGACCATGGTGAGGTTTGCGTCCGAGTGTCGAGTCGCACGCTGGCCGCGGGCCGCTGCGAACTTTCCTTCCGCGTCCAGGACACCGGCATTGGCATCCCGGCCGACCGGTTAGGCCTCTTTTTTTTCAGGATTTTTCCCAAGCCGAGGCGTCCACGACGCGCCATTACGGCGGCTCCGGACTCGGGCTCGCTGACGGAAGCACGCTCCCGCCTCCCGCTCCCACGAGCGAGAGTTTCGATCGCGTATTCGCCGCCCGCCATCCGATGCGCATCCTGGTCGCCGAGGACAATCCAGTGAATCAAAAGGTTCTCGTCCGCATGCTGGAGCGCCTGGGCTACGCTCCCGTGGCCGTAGCCGACGGGCGAGCGGCCGTCGGCACCCTCCGCAGCGAAGCCTTCGAATTGGTGTTGATGGATGTCGAGGTGCCCGAAATGGACGGTCCCACCGCGACGCGGGCCCTCCGCAGCGAACTCTCCGCCGCCCGGCAGCCCGTCGTCGTGGCGTTGACCGCCCACGCCCTCGCCGGAAACCGCGAGCACTTTCTGGCTGCGGGCATGGACGCATATCTGGCCAAGCCGATTCGCGTCCCGGAACTCCTTGCCATCCTCACCCAACTGCCCGAATTGCGGCGCCGCGCGTCGTAACGGTTGCCTGATTCGTCGGAACGCGCCGGGACCGGACCGTGGCACCAGCGTCTAGCGCGGCTGATCGGACCGGAAAAAGGCGATCAATAACGCCAGCGCAATAGAGCCGAAGATGATGCGCTGCGCCCATTTCTTCCTCTGCTCCACGTCGGGCATCCACTGCGCTTCCTTTTTCGCCAAATATCCGACCGCCAGAATCGGCACGAAAAGCCAAACATACCAAGGCGCATCGACCCGATTGAGCAGCCGACGGATCGAGGTCATGATCGAAAGCCCGAACAAGCCGCAGGCAAACAAGGCCGCGAACGTCACGCTGTGACCACGCAGCGCCCGCCAGGCCCAGGAAAAACCGGAAACGAAACCCAGGGACGAGAAGACACGCATCGGGATAAAATCTTTCAGCGGCAAGCCGGCCAGTGTCAGCTACGAACCCGCTCCCCCCCGCAGGCTCTTCCTTGCCGCGCCAGCCGCGCCGGACACCCTTGCGCCATGCCACTCACCCGGAAACTGCAGCACCTCGCCGAACACCTCGCCGTCCTTGACGACCCGCAGGAACGGCTCGCGCTCGTGATCGACCGAGCCAAAAAAATCCCGCCGCTGCCACCCGCGGAGAAGATCGAGGTGAACCGCGTGCGGGGCTGCGTTTCCGTCGTTTGGGTCGTCGCCGAACTGCGGGGCGGCCTCTGCTATTTCCGCAGCGACGCGGAGTCACCGGTTGTCCGCGGCCTGCTCGTATTTCTCTGCGAATTCTACAGCGGAATCTCCCCGACAACGATTCTCGCCAGCGAATCCGATCCCCTCGAAATTCTGGGGCTCGCGCGCAACCTTTCTCCGACCCGTCGGAACGGGCTCGCGTCCGCCCGGACCGCCATTCGCGCATTCGCCACAGAAAATCTTCCGCCCCCACCAACCGTCGCTCCTTGAAGGGGCCCGCCCAATCCGTCGCACGGCAAAAATGCCTTCGTTTTTCGACGCGCACAATCATCTGCAAGACGCATGGCTCGTTCCCTCTCGGGCCCGGGTATGGGGCGATCTCGCCCGCGTTCCGTTGCGTTGTGCCGTGGTCAACGGCACGGGGGAAAAAGATTGGCCGGAAGTCGCCCGCCTCGGGGCCGGCTGTCGCGCCGCCGCCGAACGCGACCCCTTGCACTTCACCCTGATCGCAAGCTACGGCCTGCATCCCTGGCACGTGGGCAACCGTACCCCACAGTGGCGCGACCGGCTGCGTTCCCACCTGGAAGCCGATCCGCATGCCGGTGTCGGCGAAATCGGACTCGACCGCTGGATGCTCGATCGGGCCGGCCCCGACGATTCGCGGCTGGCCGGCCTGCGGCGCGCGCCGATGGACGAGCAACTCGAAGCGTTCACCTGGCAATTCGCCCTCGCGACCTCGCTCAACCGACCCGCGACCGTCCACTGCCTCGATGCTTGGGGGACCCTGGCCGGAGCGTTGCGTGAAACTCCGGCCCCGACCCGCGGCTTCCTCCTCCACGCCTACGGCGGCTCCGTGGCGCTGGCGGGTGAATTTGCAGCGCGCGGCGCTTATTTTTCTTTCAACGGTTCGTTTCTCGGCGAACGCCAAAACGCGAAACGCGAGGTGTTCAAGCTCCTGCCGGCCGATCGCCTCCTCGTCGAAACCGACGCCCCGGCGATGCCGCTCCCGGCCAATCGGCGTACGCACGAATTGCCCGATACCGCTGACGGAAACACCGTCAACCACCCCGCCAACATCGGCGCCGCCTACTCCGGGCTGGCCGAAATCCGCGGCGTTTCCGTCGACGCGTTGGCTGCCCAAGTCGAACGCAATTTCGCGGCGCTATTTTTGTAGCAAGCCTCACACCCACCGCGACACCTCCGGCAACCGCGAACCCGGCTCATCGCTTCCCGGCCGCGATCAGGCGAACCACCTCGCCCGCCGCCGCCAGGCCGAACACGCCCGTCACAAACACGCCCGTGCCAAATCCCGTCGCACAATCGAGCCGCAGATTCGAATCCGGCTCCGGTTCCGCCGCGCACGTGCCGTCCGTCCACGGGAAAACAGGATGCTCGTTCGACCACACGCAACGAACGCCGAAGTGCATTGTCCCCCGCTGTTTTCCAGCTTCAAAACCGTGTTCCCGGCGCAGAGTTTTGCGCACCAGCCGCAACAGGCTGTCGCCGGTCGCCTCGCCGAGGTCACCCGCGCGAATCAGCGTCGGGTCGCTCTTTCCGCCCGCTCCGCCGACCGTCAGGACCGGCCGCGCCCGGCCGACACATTCCGCGATGAGCAACGCCTTGTTCGGCACACCATCGATCGCATCGATCACGTGGTCATACTCCGGTGCGAGCAGGCGGGAAGCCGAAGCGCGCGTGAAAAATTCCGTTGCCGCCTCGACCCGGCAAGCCGGGTTGATGGCGCCCACCCGCTCGGCCATGACCGCAACTTTCGGCCGCCCGATCTGACCTTCGATCGCGGGGAGCTGCCGGTTCACGTTGGTCAGGCAAACATCGTCGAGATCGACCAAAGTCAAAGCGCCCACCCCGCTGCGCGCGAGGCCTTCGACCACCCACGACCCGACGCCACCGATGCCCACCACGCAGACATGGGCGGCCTTGAGCCGGCTGAGGGCGGCCCGCCCCAGCAGCCGCCCCAGGGCGCCAAAACGTTGATCGTAGTCGTCAGTCATTGATCCGGGATTGATCTCAATCGGTTCTCGCTCCGCCCGGTTTGCGAGCCGTGGTTTCGGGTCGAGCAGCCATCAGGTCAGGCCACGCGCCAGTGCCCGCGCCGCTTCCCGCCAGGTCGGCAGCGGCCGCGTCGTCGCTTCCTGCACCAACTTCGCATGCCAGGCATCGTCGGTAAGAATTGTCCGACAAGCGTTGGTCCAGGCCGCCAGGTCGTTGAGGGGCAGGGTAACACAACCGCCGACCCCGGCATTTTCCCGCAACACCGGCAGGTCGCTGCACAGGCAGGGCACACCCATCCACAGCGACTCAAGCAGCGGCAACCCGCACCCTTCGGCAATCGTCGGAAAAACTCCCGCCCGCGTCGTGGCGTAGAGTTGCGCAACTTCGGCGTCGCCGGCCGCTTCGTGAAAATGCAGCCCTGAAAATATCCGCCGCAGGGCTCTGATCCGGGCCACGATCGGCGCGCCAAAATGCGGATTCACCCGCCCGACCAGATGAAGCTCAAACTCGAGGCCCTCGCGCCACAACGCTTCCACGACATCCAACAAAAACATCTGGTTTTTCCGCGGTTCGAGAATGCCGAGAGAAAGCAGCCCGCGCCCGGTTGCCGCCGGGCGGGTCACCACCCGCGGACTGGCGTTGAAATCCGCGCCGAGTGGCAGCACGTCGACGGGCGGCAGCTTCTCCGTTCCCTGCCAGCGCCAAAACTCCACCAACTCCCGTCGGCTCGCCTCCGAATCCGCCCAGACGCGGTCGAAACGCGACAGCATCTTCATGTAGCCCGGATGCCGCGCGACACTGTGCGGCCATGTGATCTGCGGATGCTTGAGCGGGATCGCATCGTGAAAGATCGCTGCCATCCGGCAGGGACGCTGATCCAGAAAGCCATCGAAGTCCGGCCGCTCCTCCGGCGAAAAAATCTCTCCGGTCAGAAACCAGTCTGCGCCTCCCGCAAGACGATTCCACGCAGGCCAGCGAACCGAAGTGGCCGCCGCACCCAATTCTTCGGCCAGCCGCCCACTCACGCGCATCAACCCCGAGCGGTGGCCCGCCCCCCCCGCCTTGGTGATGTCGAAGAAGATCATGACTTCGCGGCCACCACCGGAGTGGAGCGGTCGGGTGGCTCGACCAGAGAAACTGGTTTATCTTCGGCGATGACTCGCAGAAAATGCGCGAGCAGCCGCTCGGCATTCGCATGTGCGTTGAAATTCGCCTCTACCCAGCGCCGTGCCGCGCCGCGTACCTGCTCAGCCAGCAAGTCGTCGGTCGCCAGCCGCCGCAGGGCCGTGACCCACTGGTCAGACGAATCCACGTCGGCCACCCAACCGGTGACCCCGTGCGTTACCGCCTCGGTCGTTGCCGCCACGGGCGACGTCACCACCAGCACCCCGGCCGCCATCGCCTCGGGAATCACGTTGGGCAGTCCGTCGCGATCGCCACTCGGCGCCACAATCCCGGTGTGCAACAAAACGTCCGCCCACTCGAGTTGCAGCCAGACTTCGTGTTGGGGCAGATGCCCGGTGAAAGTCACGCTTGCGGCGATCCCGAGCCGCCCGGCGAGCTTTTCCAAATCGGGCCGCAGTGGGCCGTCGCCGACGATCCGCGCGGCAAATGGCACGCCCTCCGCGCGGAGGGCGGCGTAAATCCGAAGCTGGTGATCGAGGCCTTTCTTTTCCACCAGCCGCGCCACGCTGACCAGTTGAAGCGGAACCCGCGAAGTGCGCAGGCGCTTCAGCGCGGGCAGGCGGTCGAGGCCGCGGCGAATGCAACAGATCTTAGCCGCCGCGATACCACGCTCCATCAGGGCCCGCCGGCCCATCTCCGTCGAAGTGTGAATAAACGCGGCATGCTCGAGCTTGTCCCGGAGCCACCAATCCCCCCCGTGCTCGTAGATATCGTAGGCGTGCGCCGCGGCACTGTAGCGGTGACCGTCGACCCGCCAGAGGAGCCAGGCCGCGGTCGCCGGGGCGCCGCCCCAGGCCGCATGAATCAGGGCGGGCGGGTGCTTCCGAAACGCGCCCAACTCGGCACATGCAAATCCGGCCCCGAGCATGTTTTCCCAAAAATTCAGCCACGACGGCGCCCGCCGCTGAGCCAGGCCCCTCAAGAGCTGGCGCAATACCTCCGGGCGGCGCCACGATTCGTAGGGGATCAGCCAGAACAGGGTCAGCAGCCGCCATTTATTGAACCGCTTGACCGGCAGTCCTCGAAACGTTCCACCGCCGCCCCAAAGCGAATACAACCGCATCCGCACCCCGTGCGACCGCATCGCGATGATTTCACGCTGCAGGAAAGTCTCCGTGTTTTTCGGAAACGTCGTGAACAGATAGGCAATGGTGGGCGCAGGATCGGCCAAGATGAGGAGAGGCTAGCGCGCCGGCCGCAACGCGGCCAAGCCGATTGCGGTCCGACCACGAAAATGTCCGCGCGGCTAATTTCGGGCCGAAACTCCATCCCCGCTCGCCGGCGGAAACGGCCGGCGCCTGAGCTGTGCTCCGGCAACTTCGTTGCCGAGGCCAATGAGCTCGTCGATCAGCAGGGTCGGATCTTCCTCGTAACGCAGCTTGAGAAAGTTTTCGCGCACCCGGGCATACGCCTCCGGCCGGGTCAACCAGGCACCGATGAGGCGCTGAAAGTCGGCCGGATTCTCGATTTTCTCGGAGCCGCCGCCGTTACGGAAAAATTTCCACGTGAGCTGTTCCTGCGGCATGATGCCACCGAACGCGTTAAAGACGATGGGGCACCGAAAATGCAGCGCCTTCGCACAAGTCGTCGTGCCCCCGCGCGTCACGATCGTATCGCTGGCCTGCAGGTAGAGATGCACGATGTCCGAGTAGCCCTCGATGTGGCAGGTGAATGCCGGATGCGTCGCCCGCCAGTGCACCAGCTCGTTGTAGGTCTGCTTGTTCTTTCCGCAGATGACGATCGCCTGCACCCGGTCCGCATGCGGCAGCAGCACATTCAACAGTTCCAAATGATTGTTCGCCCCGTTGGTGCCGGTGGCGAGAAAGACGGTGAAACGGTCGGAATCCAAACCCAGCTGACGGGTGCGAAACAGCCGCCTGGCCGCCGCGTCCAGCACTTCGAGGTGGGCGCGCGGCAGCATGAGATAACCGCGCACCCGGGCCCGCGCCGCCGGAATACCCTTCTTGATCGCGTAATCGTTGGCGGTCGCCGTCCGCGAAAAATACAAATCGACCGACGGTTCGATCCAATTGCGCGAGTAGCCCCAACCGCCGGAAAATTCGCCGCAGTAGGTGGCGCACCGGACCTGATCGGCGCCGAGGACCCGGCGGGCCAGCTGGAAATAACCGCGATTGAGACAATCGTGTACGCTGAAAACCAGGTGCGGCCGATACTCGTTCAGCACGTGGAGATAATAAGCCGCCCCAAACGTCACCTGGCTGCGGTTGAGATAACTTAACAGCTCCACGAAGGCGTAGAAAAGTTTGTGCCCCCACGGGGCGCTCCGCTGGATTCGATTGTAGAACTTCACGCCCGCCCGATTGATCACCGACGACGATTCCAACATCTGCTCGATGCGAACGTCGACGTCATGGCGGTAGAGCTGAAAGCACCATTCCGCAAACGCTTCCGCGCGCGCGTCGTGGCCGCCACCGGTGCTGGAAGTGAGAACGAGAATGCGCAGATTCGACATGCTTCAGCGGGAGGGCGAATACATCGGGAAAGGCAAGGCGCGCCCGTCCGCGGGCAATCGGCGCGACCAGCCGACATCCATCGGGCGAAGAAAATTCATCGAAGATTTGGCGGCGGCCAGGCTGCCGCAGCAGCCTGCCGGGACCCCGGGGACGTCACACATGGAAGTAGGCGGCCTGAATACGACGCCTTAAATCCAGCGAACCGAAACGCGCGAGAAACGGCGCCAGAATCGCCTGAAAAAATCGTCCCGTGCGGACGGTGCCGCTGCGCCGGGCCCCCAGTGCGCGCCGCAGCGCGACCGCCGCGTGCGGTGGCACCGGCCCCGTCTGCATCATGGCAGCGAAAGCGCTCCAGGCCCGAGTCAGCCGGGCAGGCTCCGTTGCCGCGGCGGGCCGGCGCACGGAACCCTCGAAATCGGTGCGGTAGTCGCCCGGCCGGAAATCAAGGATGACGACACCCGTGCCACGGGTCTCGATCATCAAACTTTCGTTCAGTGCGCTCAGACCGGATTTCACGACGTTGTAGCCGGCTTGAAACGGGAGCGGAAACTCCGCGGCGAGGGAGGAAATGTTGACCAGCGCACCGTGTCGCCGCGCCAGCATGCCACGCAGCGCGGCCTGGGAAAGTCGCGCCGGCTGCACGAGCATGGTTTCGATCTGCTCCTGCCAAACGGAGAATTCCGTCGGCACGAACTCGGCAAATACGCCGAACCCGGCGTTGTTGATCACAATATCGAATCCACCGGCCGCACGGTCAGCTGCCAGAAACGTCTCTTCCGCCCGGCTGCCCGCTCCCAAATCCAGCGCCACGGCAGTGAAGTGCGTCGCGCAACGGGCCGCGAGATCATCCAGCCGGGCCGGGTCGCGCGAGGTACCCCAGACGCGCACCCCCTCGCCGAGCAACATTTCGGCAAACGCCCGGCCGAGTCCCGTGCTCGCCCCGGTGATGAACGCGGTGCGGTAGATTTGGGCAAGGGCTGGCTTGGTCATGGTAACGGCGTCATCCGGTCGGGTTCGACCCGGGGTGAATTCAACCCGCGTCACCCGACGACCGCTTGAGTACGATCGCCACGTTTGCTCCGCCAAATCCACTGCTGTTTTTCACGACCAGATTCGGCGCGGTGTTTTCCGTCGCCCGCAGGATGTTGAGACCGGCACACTCGGGCTCGATCTGCGAAAGGTGCGCATTGCCGGGCGTGAAACCCTCGCGCATCGCGAGCGCGCAAAACCCGGTTTCCATCACGCCGGCAAGGGAGAGACCGTGGCCGGTCAGCGCCTTCGTGCTGCTCACCGCCGGGCGCCGGGCGGCATTCGGAAATACCGCCCGGAGGGCGCGCGCTTCGGACACGTCGCCGATCAAGGTCGAGGTCGCATGAGCGTTCACATAATCGATTTCTTCCGGTGCCACGCGACTTGAACAGAGCGCGCGGGTCATCGCGGCAGCCGATCCACTGCCTTCGGGATGAGAGATGGCAACATTGTAGCCATCGGACGCCTGCCCCCAACCGAGAACTTCGGCGTAGGGCAGCACACCCCGACGCGCAACCTCGTCCTCACTTTCGAGGACTATCACCGCTCCCCCACCCGTGCCGACGAAACCGTCACGAGCCGCATCGAACGGCCGCGAGGCGAGGCTGGGGTCGGTCTGGAGCGAAAGCGTGCGCATGCCGGCGAACGGCAGGATCGCGTCAGCGTTGCCGTCCTCGCCTCCCACGACAAACATCCGCTTTTGCCGGCCGAGTGAAATGTCGTCGAACGCGTAGCCCAGGGCGTGGGCCGAGGAGGCGCAGGCCGACGAAAAACCGCAGGAAGCGCCCAGAATTTTGAAGGCGGCCACCAGATTGAAGTTAAGCGTCCCGACAATCGAGGCGACGATGCCCAGCGGCGAACAGCGCATCACCCCGAATTTCTTCAACCGCTCGTGATGAAAATGCGTGAGGAAGGGCGATCCGCCCGAGGCCGCGTAGAGCCCTGTGCCGGGGTTGGAGACGTCGGCCTCCGCGAGGCGCGCATCGGCGACTGCCTGCAGCATCGCGCAATGCACAAACAACCCATTCGGCGCCATCGATCGGAGCAATTCGCGCTTGATCGTATAACGCGGGGGAAACGTCCAGTCCTCCGGATCGGGCGAGTCAGTCGTGAACCCCTTGATCGTGCCCACAACCTTGCACGGGATATCCGGTTTTTGGAACGGCGGATACAATTCGAAGCCGTGACGGAGGTCGCGAAGGTTGCCGCCCACGGTGGCCGCGTCGTTGCCGATACTGGTCACAAAACCAAGGCCGGTGATGAAAACTCTGGGCATGCGTAAAGGTGGGCGAACGGTCCGGACGCAACGGCGTCCTTTCCAAGGATCGAGTGAAGGGGCTTCCGCGACAACGGTCAACGCGGTAGGAACCGGCCGAAAGGCCGACGGCCGGAAATATCGGCTGCGCGGGTTTTCAAACCCCGGGTACAGCTGCCGCGAAAACGAAAGGGGCGAACCTTACGAACTGGCCGCCACGCGCCGTTGCGCCGGCGCAACGTCAGCGCCGTTGGCGGCGCCGGCATGCGCAGTGCCGTTGATCGGAACGGGCGGGTTGACCGCGTCGACGATGCCGAACGTCAACGTGATCTCCTCGACGATTACCGCTTTTTCCTGACCGACCCGGATCGATCCTTCGAACGTCGAGAGCGGCATCTTCATCCGCTTCGGTTTGATCGAAAGCGTCAGAATGTCGCCTGGCTTGCAGATGCGATGGGCGCGGACGCCCTCACAACCCGTGAAAAAAATCGTGTTGGGGCTGATCATCTTGCCGGGCTCCGTCGGCGCACCCTCAAGCAGATACAGCACCGCCAGTTGACCCAAGGCCTCGAGCATGATCGACGCGGGCATCACCGGGTTATCCTTGAAATGCCCTTGCAGAAAAAATTCCTGCCCGGTGATCCGGTATTTGCCGTTGGCCGCAGTGGAACTGACCGACGCTTCATTGAGAAAGAGAAACGGCGGCTGCACTGGCATCACGGCCCCAATGTGCTCGATCGGAATGAATTTCGTCGGCTTCGGCAACGGGAGTCCTCGAATTTTGCAGTCGATGAACGTTTTGACGTCTCCCACGGTCCGCAGGTTGCGCAACTCGTCGTTGTTGATCGACATTTGCAGCACCTCCTCCACGAGGATGACGATTTCCATCATCGTCAGAGAATCGACGCCCAAATCTTCAATCAGCCGCAAATCGTCGTCCGCATCCTTGAGCTTCATCCTCAAGTCCGGCTCGACGAACCGCTCAATCACCCCGATGACAACTGCGGGAACGTGTTCAGGATTACCGGTCTTGCGAAATTGAACCGCCGCCTCAAACGTCGAAGGCGAACATCGCTTCAGGGCTTCGCGCAGTGCTGTTTCATCTTCGGCCGCAAAGGCCTTGGGCGGCGCCGGGAATGGTCTGCTGGTGCCCGGACTTGATTGAACTGAATCAGGCATTGTTCGTTCCGTTGTATGTCGCAAGGGGGTAAAGTAAACCCAATTTCACGTTCACGATGCCACTGGAACAGAGCGAATTTCTCGCCTCCTGTTTCCCCGGAAACTGAAAGCCGGTATAATTCCTTGCAGGCCGCGCTTGCCACTGCCTCTCCGCGTAACCCTACTGGCGAATCTTGAAAACAAGGGCCACGATGGCACCTGTCTGCAACGCCTTGGCTCGCGCATGAGGACGATTTCTCCCGTCGATAGCCGGCCGGTATTCCTGATCACCCACGAATTCTATCCCGTGCGGGGCGGCATCGCCACGTTCACCGAAGAGATCGCGCGCGCCGCCGCAAGGATCGGTTACAACATCGAAGTCTGGGCCCAGTCGGCCGCCGGCGCAGACAAGACCGACTGGCCCTTCCGGCTGCGACGTCTTCCACTGAAGGGCACCCATGACCTCGCCTGTCAGTTCCAGCTGGCGCGTGAGCTCATCCGACACCGCCGGGTGTTGCGCGATGCCACCGTCTATCTGCCGGAGCCCGGCCCGATGATGGTAATGATGCTGCTGCAGTTCTTTCATGCCTTCCGGCCGCGTCACCTGATCCTGACATTTCACGGGTCCGAAATCCTGAAATTCGCCCAAAGTCCCTTCCGGCGCTGGCTCGCGGGCCAACTCATCCGCCACGCCACCCGGGTCAGCACCCTGTCGAACTATACCCGGGAACTCCTGATCAGTCACTTTCCCCGAGCCGCCGGGAAAATTTATCTCACCCCCGGGGCGCTTCGTTCGGATTTCGTGGTCGTCTCCCCCAAGCCGGCCACGCCTAAAAGCACGGTGATCGTTCTCACGGTCGGCCGGCTGCACCCGCGCAAAGGCCAGCTGCTCGCCCTCCGCGCCCTCCAGATGCTGCCGCCGGAAGTCCGGGCGCGGGTCGAGTACTGGGTGGTCGGCGGCCAGGGCAAAGCCAACTACGAGCTACTACTGCGAAAAGTCGCCGCCGAGCAGCCGGATCTCGCAGTTAAGTTTCTCGGCAACCTGCCCGACGAGGAGTTGGCCGGCGTCTACGAACGCGCCGACATATTCGCCCTGACGAGTGTGAATCTGAAGCAGAGCGTCGAGGGCTTCGGCCTCGTCTACCTCGAAGCCGCCGCCCACGCCCTGCCCGTCGTCGCCCATGATGTCGGCGGCGTATCCGAGGCGGTGATCGACGGTGTCACAGGGTTGCTGGTGCCACCGGATCGCCCCGCCCAACTCGCCGCCGCATTCGAAAAACTCATTCATGATCCCCAACTCCGGCATAAATTCGGGGCCGCAGGCCGGGAATGGGCGACCCGCAACTGTTGGAAGGAATCCGCCGAGGCCTTGTTTAACCCTTCTTGGATCGAAGCATGATCGAATCGCGCGCACAAATCACCGTCCGCTACGCCGAAACCGACATGATGGGCGTCGTCTACCACGGCAGCTACCTGCCGTGGTTTGAAATCGGCCGGACCACGTTGCTCAAGGAGCTCGGCCTGCCCTACCGGGAACTCGAAGCCGCCGGTTACCGCCTTCCGGTCCTCGAGGTGACGGCGAAGTACTTTCGACCCGCGGTTTACGACGATTTGATTACCGTCGTTACCACGATGCGCGAAAAACCCCTGTTGCGGATTCGGCTCGATTACGAAGTGCGGCGCGGCGACGAGCTGCTCGCCACCGGCCATACCGTGCACGCGTTCATCGATCGGGAGGGCAAACCGGTGCGCCCTCCCCCCGTGGTGGTGAAGGCGATGGCCGCCGGGTTTCCGTAGGCCGCGCTGGCCTACCGCCCGGCCGCGGCGTACTCGGCCAAAACAGTTTCATCTGTCTCGGTGGCGGCGGCCCCCGCCAGCCCCGCGCCACCGCCCAGCCGGAACACCGCCCAGACCGCATGCGCCCGGACTACGGGAAACTCGCTGGTCGCCGCCAGCCGCGTCACTTGCGGCAGCACCCCGGAGTCGCCGGAATTTCCCGCGACCACGCACGCATTGCGCAGCAATCCAGCCAGCTTTAATCGTTTGATCGGCGTCCGGCGGAAAATTTCTGCAAAGCGTGCCGGCGTGAGTTCCAAAATTTCGCCCAGCGCCAACGCCGCGAGATCGTAGCGCGCCGAAAGCAAAAGACGCCGCCCGTCCTGGGCGAAGCGATTCCAAGGGCACACTTCGAGGCAAACGTCACAACCGTAGATCCGGTTCCCGATACCCGGCCGCAGTTCCCGCGGGATGATGCCTTTGTTTTCGATCGTCTGGTAGGAAATGCACCGGCGCGCATCGACCACCCCGGGCCGGGGAAAGGCATTCGTCGGGCACGCCTCGAGACAGCGCGTGCACTTGCCGCAAAGGAGGCCAACCTCGGAGCCGTGCACCGGTCCACCCGAGCCGAGGCGTTTTCGAATCGGTTCATCCGGCTCGAATTCGGCACGGGTCAAGAGCGCCGCCAGAAACAGCCAGTTTCCGTGTTCCCGTGAAATCAACATCGCGTTCTTGCCGGTAAACCCCACCCCGGCCCGCGCCGCCCAGCTCCGCTCCAGCACCGGCCCCGTATCAACGTAGTAACGATAGTCGTCGCTCCCAAGCCCGAGGATCGCCTCCAAAAGCCGCCCGGCCGCCACCAGCCCCGGCTTCACGGTGTCATGATAATCCTCGTATGCGGCATAGCGCGCCCAGATCGGAGCGTTTGGGTCGACGGACGATGCCCTGCCGTCGAAACGCAACGCCTCGTTCCAGTAGTTCACTCCCAACATGATCACGGATCGGGCTCCGGGCAAAACGAGCTGCGGATTCATCCGTTTTTCCGCGGTGCGTTCCATCCAGGCCATGTCCGCGTGCCGGCCCTCGTCCAGCCAGGCGCGCAGGCCTCCACCCACCGGCATAGTGAGCGACGCGAATCGCACGTCGTCGAAACCGAGCGCACGGAGCCGCCGGCGCAGTTCCTCCTGCTTTTCGCTCACGCTCCCGGACCTCGTTTGGTCGTTCGGCGCCGACGAATCCGCTCCCTCCCTTGGGTCCGGAAAATTTGCGCGACAACGGCCGGAGAACGAATGCGTATAAACATTTTTCGTCCTTCCTTCAGCGCGTGCCCCTTGCCCGGACAAAATCCCTCGCATCGCGGCGCCACACCCGGATCACGTGATCCACGATTTCGTGCAACGGCCGGGAGTCGGTCAGGATCACCGTGCCGGACTGCTTGTAGATCGGCTCACGCTGGGCATATAACGCGCGAATCCGCTCGTGGGGATTCTCGGCCAGCAGCAACGGCCGGTGCTGGTGCCGCGCCGTGCGGGCGAGAATCGTTTCGATCGAGGCATGCAGGCAGACGACCACGCCTTTCTGCTGCAGCACCGCGAGCATGCCCGGCGCCACCACCAGGCCGCCGCCGCAGGAGATGACGCTCCGCTCGCCCGGATGACCTTCGGCCACGAACTGCCGCTCCATGACGCGGAACGCGGGTTCACCCTCCTGGGCGAAAACTTCAGCGATGGTTTTCCCCTGCCGCCGTTCAATGGCGGCATCGCTGTCGATCAGCGTGAAGCCGAGCTTGTGCGCAACCGCCCGGCCGACGGTGGTCTTGCCCGTGCCCATGAAGCCGACCAGGTAGAGGTTGACGTCCGCTGCGTTCATCGCGTGCGCTCTCACGAAACGGCCGAGTTCTGCGAAGCCAAACACCAAATTACATGAAGGATGCGCCCCACTTCGAATTCGCGAGTGACAACGCCGCCGGCATCTGTCCGGAAGCGCTGGCGGCGCTGAGCACCGTCAATCCGGGCCACGTCGCGAGCTACGGCAACGACGCCGAAACGCTGCGCACGAAAAAACTCTTCGCCGCCGTGTTTGAAAAAGACTGCGAGGTCTTTTTCGTTTTCAACGGCACGGCGGCCAACGCCCTCGTCTTTGCCGCGCTGGGCCAGCGGCACCAAGGGATTCTTTGCCACGCGTTGTCCCACGTGGACACGGACGAGTGCGGGGCGCCGGAATTCTTTACCGGGGGCAGCAAAGTCATCCCCCTCGATGCGCCCTTCGCCAAACTGCGACCCACCGACCTCGCACCCGCCCTGCAACGCGGCCACGGCGTGCATTTCCCGAAAATCCGGACCATTTCGGTCACCCAATCGACCGAGCTCGGCACCCTCTATTCGCCCGACGAACTGCGGGCGCTTGGCAATTTTGCCGACCAACACGATCTGGCCGTGCAGATGGACGGCGCCCGATTTGCCAATGCGGTCGCGGCATCGGCCGGACGCGGTTATGCGCCCGCCGACCTCACCTGGCGGGCCGGCGTGGACGTGCTTTGTTTCGGTGGCACGAAAAACGGGCTGCTCGCCACCGAAGCCGTCGTATTCTTCGAGCCCGCGCTCGCTCGTGAGTTCGAATATCGCGTGAAGCAATCGGGCCAGCTGGCCTCGAAGCTCCGCTTTGCCGCCGCGCAATGGGCCGCGGTCTTGCACGATGGCGCGTGGCTGCGCCACGCCGCGCACGCCAACCGGCAGGCCGGTCGGTTGGCCCTCGGTCTGACGGACCTGGGAATCAAGCTCCTCGCTCCCGTCGAAGTGAACGCCGTGTTCGTCGAACTGGCCCCCGCCCTCGTCATCGCCTTGGAGACTCGGGGGTGGCGCTTCTATAAATTCGTCGGCGAACACGGCTACCGCCTGATGTGTTCGTGGGCCACGACCGACGCGGCAGTCGCCGCCCTGCTGGCCGATGTCCGCACCGCGCTGGGAAAATAATTTCCCGGCACGACTACGCCCAACCGCCCCAACTGATAGCAACCGATAGTTGACATCCCGGTCGCGCCGCGAAAATCCGGCCTGCCAACGCTGCCACGACCGGGCCGGATCGATGGACACAAAAAAGCCGGGCTTTCACCCGGCGCTTTGGTGCTGGCACGGCCGGTTCGGCAAGCTACGAGCGTGAGTCTCGCGCTTACTTTACCCCAGGCACAACGGGCGCCGCCGGAGCCGCCACCGTCGGCTTGATGTCGAGCAGTTCGACATCGAAAACGAGGGTCGAACCCGGAGGAATACTCGGACGGCCTTCGTCGCCGTAGGCGAGCTGGGGCGGCACGTACAGCGTGATCTTGCCGCCCTTGTTTACCTTCTGGATGCCTTCGGTCCAACCCGGGATGACTTGGTCGAGGGGAAACTCGGCCGGTTCGCCGCGCTGCACCGAACTGTCGAAGACGGTGCCGTCGATCAGCTTGCCGGTGTAGTGCACCCGGACCGTTTCGGTCGGTTTCGGAAAAGCGCCTTCGCCCGGCTTCACGATCTCATAGCGGAGACCACTGGCCAGTTCGACGATGTTCTTGTTCCCTTTCAGCTTCGCGAAGAAATCCGCGTTGGTCGCGAGGTTCTTCTCCTTCAGCTTGCCCAGGTAAGCGCTCTGCTTCTTCTGCATGAATTCGTCCATCTGCGGCCCGATCTTTTCGAGTTCGAATGGGGAGTCCTTACCGGCTGCGGCGGTCGCAATGCCCTTGAGCAACGCGGCGACTTCAACCTGGTTGAATTCGAGTTCTGTGAGTCCCACGCGCTTGCCGATGAACCAGCCGAACTCCTCCACCAATTGCGCCTCGGAAAACGATGGCTTGGCCGGTTCGACCGCGGCCGGTTTCGCGCCGGCGGCCGGGGAAGCAAGTCCGGGCCCCGAGATTTTTGCGTCCTCGGCGCGCGCCGAATTAAGGCCAAGCGCGAGCAGGCAGGTCGTGAGAGCGTAGGTGAATTTCATACAGGGAAGGTAGGGCGTAGAGTCACGGCGGAGGATCGTTTGTGCCGTAAAAGTTTCCGGGTCTGCCAGCGTGCTCCCCCGAAAGCAATCCCGATTACTCGCCGCTTGTGTCGACCCGGGCGATCATGCATCACGTGTCCTCTTATCGACATGAACGGCGAGCAATTTTGGACGAGCCAGGACGGCCAGATTCTGAGCGTCCGAAACAAGGACGACCACACCGTCACGCTCACGCTGGGTTTCTGGCCCCGTCATCCGGCCGAGTTTGAATTTCTCAAGACTCATCTCGCCGCCCTGAAATTCACCGAGCGCAGCTCGCTGGCCCGCATCGGCATCGAAATGCTCAACCACGGCGGGGCCCGCGTGGACGGCAACCGTCTGGAACTCGAAGCCGACGCGTTTATCTTCGACGCCAGCTTTCCGAACGCACCCTACTGGAAAAAGCTCATGCGGCTCGGCTCGCCGGTGGGCCGGCTGTTCCATGCGCCCGCCGGGGCCAAACTTTCGACCGCTGAAATCTGGGCCGCGCTCCAGGAAAATCGGATCAAGCTGCCCAACACCGTCAGCATCGACAGCCTCGGACGCGTTTTCCTCACGCCGCACCAGCTGAGCTACAGCCTCAGCCAGAAACTCGCCCGGGCCGACTTCGAGCGCATTGTCAGTGGCCACGCGGGCCGCGGTTATCTCGACCGGGTACAGATCCGTCACGAGGCGTCCCCGCTTACCATCTCGCCCCGATCGGGCATCCTCACCAGCTGCTCCATGTATTTGCGGGAGCATTTTGTCGTGCTGAACCAGGGCGAGGGAAATTTCGGCATTCACACCAGCGCCGTCGTGCTCGATCCGATCAAGACTTTCGGCACAAACGTGATGCTCGAAATCTACAACACGGGCGACCAGCCGGTGGTGAATCCCGTCGTGTCCGTCGAGGTTTTCCGCGCGCCCGAGGCCAGCGATTCCACCTTCAAGGCGCTCACCAAAAAACGCACCCGCCTCCTCACGACCGCCGCCGAGCTCTACCGGTGCCTCGACGAAAATCCCCCCCAAGCCGGCGGCGAAGCGCGGCCACGGACAAAAATCACCGTCCGCGGCCAGACCGGCACGATGGACAACCATGCGCTGTTTCTGAAGGCCGGCGACGAACTGAAGAAGAGCGTCACCGTCAAAGGCGGCTCGTGCGGCCATCGCACGATGATCCAGGCCCTCGACGCCGCGCCCGAAAATGCCGACACGCTCGTCCTCGACTATTTTCCGGCGCTGCTGGAGCAGATCGAACTCGTGACCCGGATGGGCGATATCAAGCTCCGCCGCATCGTCTTTCGCCGCGCCTCGCGCACGCACGGATATTTTCTGTCGAGCGACGCCCATGCCCGGCTCGACACCTTCGACGCCATCGGCGTGCAGGTCTACTGGTATGACGACCTGACGAAGGATCTTTATCTCCACACCTACAAAAAGGAGCATGGGTTCTTCGTCCGGGAGGAGATCGCCCGCAAATTCCAGGAATCGACGTTACTCGCCTTCTACGGCTCGGCCATCGGTCTCGAGCAACAGGATACCGACCGCATCTCCGCCCTGGTCGACAAGCTCACGACTTTCATGGGCTCGAATCTGGGCGTCCTGACCGGGGGCGGGGGCGGCGTGATGCGCCTCGCGACCGACCAAGCCCGGGGCAAAGGCGCATTGACGGGCGCCTGCTTCCTCGAACTCGAAGCCCAACCACCGGAACTCGGCGTGGATTTCTTCAATACCTTTCAGGAATCGTCGCGCCACTTCCGGCAGAAGTGGTTCGAGGCGGCGGATTTTTGCATCTTCAACGTCGGCGGCGTCGGCACGCTGGAGGAAGTCGGCATCGAGTTGTGCAACCTGAAACTCGGCATCCGGCCGCGCGTGCCCTACGTCTTTTTCAACGCCAAATTCTGGGGCGATCTCCGACGCCAGCTTCGCACGATGATCGCCACCAAACGAGCCCCCGCCTGGATCGCCGACTACGTCCTCTTCACCGACGATCCCGACGAGGTCGTGGCGTTTTATCGGAAGAAACTGCAAGTGCTGTAAAGGAATCTTCTCGCCGATGAATGCCGGCCCCACCCCGCCGTCGCAACGCGGCCTTGCCACCCGCACGCGGCTCTGAGTGTTTCGCCACGTGGCTCATTTCGCACCTCCTCGCTCCGTTCTGGTCGTCGGCTCCGGCGGCCGTGAACATGCGCTCGTCCGGGCGCTGCTGACTTCGCCCGCCAAGCCGCGGGTGGTTTGCGCGCCCGGCAACGCCGGCATCGCGCAGGACGTCGCGTGCCTCCCCGTCGCGGCCGACGACGTCGCCGCACTCGTCGCACTCGCGCAACGCGAGAAAATCGAATTCGTCGTGGTCGGCCCCGAGGTGCCGCTTTCGCTCGGGCTGGCCGACCGCTTGATCGAAGCCGGCATTCCCGTCTACGGCCCCAAGGCCGACGGCGCCCGGCTGGAGGCCTCCAAGATTTTCACCAAGCAACTGCTGCTGAAACATGGCATTCCCACTGCGCCAGCCGCGTTTTTCAGCGAAGCACCCCCGGCGCTCGCCTACCTGGGTACGCGCCAGATCCCGATCGTGATCAAGGCTGACGGACTGGCCGCCGGGAAAGGCGTCGTCGTTGCCCAGACCCTGGCCGAGGCCGAGGCCGCCGTGCGTAGCATGCTTGAAGGCGGCCGGTTCGGCGCCAGCGGACAACGTATTCTCATCGAAGACTGCCTGTTCGGCGAGGAAACCTCCATCTTGGTCGTCGTCTCTGGAACTGACTACGTCATCCTGCCCACCTCTCAGGATCACAAGCGGATCGGTGACGGCGACACCGGTCCGAACACGGGCGGCATGGGCGCCTGTTCGCCGGCCGAGGTGGTGACGCCGGCGCTGTTCGAACGGATCGATCGCGAAATTGTCCGGCCCTCGGTCAACGCGATCGCCGCCGAAGGCATCGAATTTCGCGGGACGCTGTTCATCGGCATCATGCTCACGCCGACCGGGCCGAGCGTGATCGAATACAACACCCGCTTCGGCGATCCGGAAACGCAGGTTGTGCTTCCCCGCCTCGCGACGGATCTGCTCGGACTGCTGTGGGCGGCGACTCGTGGCGAACTGGCGGGAGCCCAACTCGCCGTGAGGCCGGGCCACGCCCTTTGCGTTGTGATCGCCGCGAAAGGCTATCCCGACGCGTTCGCCAAAGGGGACGCAATCGCATTTCCGGCCGACCTCCCTTTTGGGGTTTCGATTCTCCACGCGGGCACCACGAAAAACTCCCAGGGGCAGATTGTCACCAACGGGGGAAGGGTTCTCGGCGTGACCGCGCTCGGCCCCACCCTCCGGTCCGCGGCCGCCGCGGCCTATGCCGTGTGCGATCAAATTCAATGCGCCTCGAAATATTTCCGGCGCGATATCGGTGCCCGCCAGCTCGGCCGCGAATGAAACGCACCCTCTGCTTGCTCCTCTGGGTTTTCGCCAGCGCCGTGGTATCCGCCGCGCCGCTGAGCCGCGATCTTGGCGACCATCTCGTTTATCATCGCATCCACTCCCTGCCCGCGGAACTGCCGTCGACGAAAGCCGCCCGACCGCAGGCGTATGTCATCGACGTTCGCTATGCCGAAAGCGATGCCGGTGGGGCGACCGCGCTCCAAGCCTGGATCAGATTCCATGCCACGCCACCTACCCCCGTGTTCGTACTCGTCAATGCCGCGACCGAACCGGCACTGCTGGCACTGCTCGCCGCGCGCGGCGCGGGTCCCAACGTCGTCGTGCTGGGCGCCGCCCACGGGACCTTCGCACCCGACATCGCCATCGAAATTCCCCCGGAAAACGAACGGCTCGCCTACGATGCGCTTGAGCAGGGGGCCGAGCTCGCCGCCCTGCTGAGCGAGAATACCGACAAGGTGCGCAACGATGAGGCCCGCCTCGCGAACGACCATTCGCCCGAGAACGCCGAACGCTCCGCCGCGAGCAAAGCCGGGAACCGCGCCCCGACCCCACCTCTCGATACGACGTTGCAACGGGCCGTGCACCTGCACCGCGCGCTCCGCGCCTTGAAGAAAATTTAAGGGGCGCACCACCGACGGCGGGCGCAGGCCCTCCGCTCGCCGCCTCCGATACTCCGGCTTTGCTTTTCGCATCAAACCCTATCCATTCCGAGCCTCACGATGCCTGCATTTGGCCCCATCGTCACGGTATGCACCGCCAACATCTGTCGCAGCCCAATGGCCGCGGCCCTGTTGCAGCACGCCCTCGCCGCCCAACCCGCTCCGTTGCGTTCGCTCAAGGTCATTTCGGCGGGCGTCGCCGCCCGGAGGGGAACGCCCGTATCGGAAAACTCCGTCCTGGCCCTGAAGAAAGTGGGGATCGACGTCTCGGGGCATCGTGCGCAACCGCTCACCCAGGAGCTGCTGGACGAAGCGTTTGCCGTGCTCTGCATGACGGAATCGCACCGTGCGATGATCCAAGTCCAGGCCGAGCCAGTCCCCCGGAATCTGTTTCTCTTTCGCGAGTTTCTACCCGGCAACGTCGACCAGGAAATCGCGGATCCCTACGGCGGCCCGCTCAAAATCTACGAGGCCTCGCGGGACGAAATGGTCGAGGCGATCCCCGCGCTCGTCGCGCACCTTAAAACACTCGCCCGCTAGTTTTTGGTTTTCGCGGGGCGGAATATGATTTTCCCTCCCACCCGTCCCACCCTTTCCGTCTTTGCCTTTTAAAATCGAAATTCTCATGTCCCTCGCCGACACGCCGCTGCGCTCCCTCGATCCTGAAATTCATGCCGCCATCACCGCCGAGCTCGCCCGGCAGCAGGGCCACATCGAGCTGATCGCCTCGGAGAACTTTACCTACCCGGCGGTGATGGAAGCCCAGGGCAGCGTGCTGACGAATAAATATGCCGAGGGTTATCCGGGCAAACGCTGGTACGGCGGCTGCGAGCAGGTCGATAAGGTGGAAAACTTGGCGATCGAGCGCGCAAAAAAACTCTTCGGCGCGGAACACGCCAACGTCCAGCCCCACTCCGGCTCGCAGGCAAATTTCGCCGTCTACACCGCCGTCCTGCAGCCCGGCGACAAAGTGCTGGGCATGAATCTCAGCCACGGCGGGCACCTCACCCACGGCAACCCCGCCAACTTTTCCGGCAAGCTCTACAATTTCTGCCAGTACGGCGTCCGCGAGGATTCAGGCCTGATCGACTACGACGACCTTGCCGCGGTCGCCCAGCGGGAAAAGCCGAAGATGATCACGGTGGGCGCGAGCGCCTATTCCCGGGTGATCGATTTTGCGCGTATGGGCGAGATCGCCCGCAGCGTCGGCGCATTTCTTTTCGCCGACATCGCTCACATCGCGGGCCTCGTGGCCTCGGGCATTCATCCGTCGCCAGTGCCGCACGCGGATTTCGTCACCACCACGACGCACAAGACACTCCGCGGCCCCCGCGGCGGCCTGATCCTGTGCCGTGCGGCGCACGCGAAGGCCATCGATTCGGCCATGTTTCC
Source organism: Opitutia bacterium (assembly GCA_947474935.1). Lineage (GTDB taxonomy): Bacteria > Verrucomicrobiota > Verrucomicrobiia > Opitutales > Opitutaceae > ER46. The sequence goes on along the minus strand of CANJKL010000003.1, from coordinate 289,651 downwards.
CGGCGGCCAGGGCGGACCGCTCATGCACGTGATCGCAGCCAAGGCCGTTTGTTTCGCAGAGTGCCTGAAGCCCGGATTCAAGACCTACTCGGAACAGATCGTGAAGAATTCCCGTGCCCTGGCCGCGGCCATGACCTCCCGGGGCTACAAGATCGTTTCCGGCGGCACCGATAATCATCTCATGCTCGTCGATCTGCGACCCAAGTTTCCCGAACTCACCGCGAAAAAAGCCCAGGAGACGCTCGATCTCGCCCACATCACGTGCAATAAAAACACCGTCCCGTTCGAGACACGCAGCCCGTTTCAAGCGTCTGGCATCCGCCTCGGCACACCGGCCGTTACCACCCGCGGCTTTGTCGAAAGCGACATGAACGAGATCGCCGCGTGCATCGACGCCGTGCTCGGCGTCATTGGTACGCCGACGGAGGCCAATGTGATTTCCGAGGTCAAGCAGCGGGTCGCCACCCTGACCGGTCGGTATCCCCTGCCCTACCGGATGTAGTTCCGGTACCGCGGCGATCGTCCCGAATCCGGCCCGCCAGTCGGGCGGCAGGAACGTCAGATAATTTGCGTCGCGGCCCGGACAATTCCGTACCGCGACCACGGCTTGCCCGCGCGAACCGACGAAGTCGTTACAACCTTTCGTTTGCGCCTTGGCGTCGACCGGGGAACACTCTTGGGTTTCGCGCCTCATCGTGTCCAACGTCCTCCCTCCCTCCCCCGTGCCCGCGCCACGCCGGCTCTCGCTCGGGGTGATCTTCCTCACGCTCTACATCGATCTCATCGGGTTCTCGATCATCTTCCCGCTTGGGCCGGACCTGATGGAATACTACCTGAAGCTCGAGGGTCGGACGGGCGCCCTCGGCTGGTTGCTCGCACAAACCGACGCCCTCGCGCGCGCGTTCCAAATCGACAACTACGCCCCCGTGCTCTTCGGCGGGGTGCTGAGTTCGTTCTTCTCAATCCTGCAATTCATCTTCGCGCCCTTCTGGGGCGCCGTCAGCGACCGCCGGGGACGGCGCGGTGTGCTTTTAATGACCGTCACCGGCACCGCCCTGAGCTATCTGGTGTGGGTTTGCAGCGGCTCGTTCTGGCTCTTCCTGCTTTCACGCATTGTGAGCGGGGCCTTTAGCGGCAACCTTTCGGTCGCGACTGCCGCCGTGGCCGATGTGACTTCGCGTGAAGACCGCTCCAAGGCCATGGGCCTGGTCGGCGCCGCGTTCGGCCTCGGGCTGGTCACCGGCCCGACGCTCGGGGCAATCACGGCTCACGTCAACCTGCTCACGTACTACCCGGCGCTCGAGCAATTCGGCATCAACCCGTTTTCAGTCCCGGCGCTCGTCGCGTTTGCGCTGTGCCTGGTCAACCTCGTGTGGATCGCGACGCGCTTCCCCGAGACGCTCACGCCCGCCACTCGCTCGGAAGCCCGCGAGCCCCGGCTGCGCAATCCGCTGAGCGCGATCTTCGGCCTCAAGGACCCGGCCGTCCGCCGCGCGAATCTCGTGGCGTTCGTGTTCTCGGTCGCGTTCGTGGCCATGGAGTCGGCCCTCACCTTCCTCGCCACCAAACGCTTCGGCTACACCGTGCGGGAAAACGGCATGCTGCTCGGTTTTCTCGGACTGTGCGCGATCGTCACCCAGGGCTACATCGTTCGCAAACTGCTCAAAGTCGCCGACGAAATCCGCGTGCTCACTTTCGGCCTCGCCTTCACCGCGGTGGGTTTGCTCGTCATCGCCTACGCCGGACAGCCGTGGATGCTTTATGTCGGCCTCGCCGCCCTCGCCCTCGGCTCCGGTCTCGTCAATCCGTCCACGAGCGGACTCATTTCGCTCTATGCCGGCGCGGAAGAGCAGGGCCGCGTGCTCGGCATCTTTCGCTCCCTCGGTTCGCTGGCGCGGGCCATCACGCCCGTGCTGGCGGGCATCGCCTTCTGGCGGTTTGGTTCCGCAAGCGTATTTGTCGGCGGCGCCGTTTTGTCCGTGGTGGCGCTTACCATTGGTGTCGGGTTGCCCAGGCCGGTAAAATGAACCCAGCCGGCAGACCAACAAGGTCTCAACCCGGGGAAAATCGAAACGGGTTTGGCCAGTATTACGCGCCGCGTTTTCTATCGATCGCACTCTGCCTGCTGGTCCTCACGGGTTGTTCGGTCATCCCGTTCCGCCGCGAACCGCCGCGGCCCGGCCGGACCACGTTGAAATCGCCGTTGATCGAGCTGCCGGCGCACAACGTCGGCAATTTTCTTTTGCTCGAAACGAAATGGGATCGCTCCGGCCCCTATCGCTTTCTCATCGATACGGGCTCTTCGGTCACGCTCGTGACTCCCGCCCTCGCCCGCCGCTATCCCAGCAAAGCGCTGCCGCCCCCGAGCGCCCCGCGGGTCCGCGTCGCCGCGGCCGACGGCGCGGTGACCGAACTGCCGGCGGGCTGGCTGCGTCATCTGGCGCTGGGTGACGCCCACTTCGACGATGTACCGGTGCTGCTCTACGATTGCGCCGCGCTCTCGGCCCACCTCGGCATGCGGATCGACGGCGTGCTCGGTTTTCCGTTGTTTCGCGAAATCTTGCTGACGCTGGACTACCCCGGCAGTCGCATCCGGCTGCAACCCGCCCGCAACGCTCCGCTCGTCCCGGGTTCGACGGTGCCGTTCGATGACGCGCTGAAAACGCCCGTCATTCATATCGGCCTCGGCGATCGTTCGCTGATCGCGCTGATCGACTCGGGCAGCGACGCCGGTTTGAGCCTCAATCCCCTGGGGATGAAGCCCCGCTTCAGCTCCGGGCCGCGCCCCGGCGGGACCGTTGGCACAATCGCCGGCGACCGGACCCAGCAGATCGGACGGCTGGCCGACAACCTGACGATCGGCGGTTATGTCATGCCGGAGCCGATCGTTGAACTCACCGACGAACTTTCCGCGATCGGCGGCGGTGTGCTGAAACATTTTACCGTCACCTTCGATCAGGAGCGCGATCGCGTGACGTTTTACCGGGAGTCCCGGGACTCGATCCCGACCGGGTCGCGGCGCAGCGCCGGGGTGAGCTTCAGCAAGACGCCAGCTTACTGGAAGATCGCCGGCATCGTCCCTAACTCACCCGCCGAGGCCGCCGAGCTGCGGCGCGGCGAGCTGGTCACTCGCATCAATGGCGAGCCGGTCGCGAACTGGGACCTGCCCCGCTACGACCAGCTCATCGCCACTGCCCGTGAAGTCACCTTCAGCCTGCTCAACGGCAACCACGAAACCCCGAAGACGGTCGCGGTTTTCGACCTAGTGCCCTAAAAAACCCTCGCTGGCCTGCCCCGCCGTCAGGGACCACTACGGATTTCGGCGCAAAAGAAAGGCCGCGCCGCCATCGTGCCCGGTCACCCAGGGATGGCTCACGACACTCGTCTCGCGCTTGAATGCGCTGCCGGCGCGACTGGCGAAGAATTCCCGTACGACCTGCTCGTTCTCCTCCGAATCGATGCTGCAGGTGGAATATACCAGCCGCCCGCCCGGGGCCACCAGACGGGCCGCCGCGTGCAACAACGAAAGCTGCTGTCGCGGATGCTTCTTGAAGTCGCCGGCCTGGAGCCGCCACTTCACGTCGACCCGATGGCGCATCACGCCCGTATTAGAGCAGGGCACGTCGATCAGCACTGCGGCGTAACTCGCCGGCAATTGGTGTTCGCGCAGCACGGGCACGATGTCCGTCAGCACGTCGCCCTGCACGAGGGCGACGTTCAGCGCCGGCGCTCGCGAAAGATTTTCCTTCAACCGGTCGATCCGCGCGTCCGGCACGTCGACCGCCACCAACTGACCCGATTGCATCCGATCGGCGATCAACAGGCTCTTGCCACCCGGCGCCGCGCACAAATCGAGCACCGACTCGCCCGGCTTCGGATCGAGCAGTTCCACCGGCAGTCGCGTCGCCGGGTCTTGTAGATAAAGTTTTCCCGCCTTCAACAACGGCTCGACGTCCGACCAATGCCCGGGCGCCACTTCGAAGAATCCCGCCCACGCGGTCGGTTTCAAAAAGGCAGGCACCGGTTCCGCCGCCTGCCGCCACCGCGCATACATCCGCGGCGGTTGCTGATTCCATTCCAGCAAGGCCCGGGTGTTTTCCGGGCCAAATTGCGCCAGCCAGTTACGCACCAGCCAGGCCGGATGGGAAAAATATTCGCCCAACTGCTCGGCCGTCGCCTCCGGATTGGGCGGGTTGGACGCAAGCGCCGCAGCCAGCTTGCGAACCACGGCATTGACCAGCCGGGCTTCCGCGGGGCTGGCGATTGACTTGGTCTGCTCGACGGCGTGGTGCACGATCTTTGCCGCCCGCCCCTCACCGGCCGGGGAGCCGGCGGCCTCAATCAGCTCATATCCGGCGACAAACAGCACCGCCCGGGTTAAAAATCGCGGCGGATGGGGCACCAATCGTCCCGTGGCCTGCTCGATGCGCCCAAAATTACGCACCACGCCGAGGATGAGATTCTGTGCGCGGGCCCGCTCGGCCCCCGCCAGACTGCCCGGCAGAGTGTCCAGCAGGGCGTCGATTCGCTCATGGCGGTCGAGCCAACGGGCGATCAATCTGACAGCCGACGGCCACCCGGCCGACGCAACTCCTTCGGGGGCCGTGCTCATGCGCGGCCTTGAAATGGCTGGCGGACTCGTGGGCCCTCTCTTTTGACACGCGGTTTGACAAGGCTACTCATTGTCCGCTCAACTCTCCCGTTCAGGCCCTCACACACGCAACCATGAATTCCGAAGCCGTCTCCGTGCTAATTGCCAAAACACCGTCGCTCAAGGCGTCCAAAGCCAAACTTGAGGCGATGGAGCCCGGCGCTTACGTGGTACACCGGAGCTGGGGTTTCGGCCAGATCAAGAGCTTCGACGAAGCGGCGCAGCGCCTGATCATCGATTTCAAGGGCAAGAAAGGTCATCCCATGGATCCGGCCTTCTGCATCACAACCATGGACGTGCTGCCGGAGAAGCACTTGCTCGTACGCAAGGAGACTGAGCCGAAAAGAATTGCCGAATTGATCGCAGACGACGCGGCCCAGCTCGTCGTCGAAGCCCTGGAGGCTTATCCCAACAACGCCGCCACCGTGATCGAACTTGAGATCACGCTGGCCCAGGTGATCGGCGAGGAAAAATTCAAGAAGTGGTGGGCGGCAGCCAAAAAAGCGGTTGCCAAGGACCCACGGGTCTCGGTTCCCGAAAAGAAAACCGAATGCTATATTCTGCGCGAAACTCCGGTCTCCGCGGAAGATGAGATTCTCGAACAGTTCAACGGCACCCGCTCGGCCCGCCGCCGGATCGCGCTCGCCGAGGACCTCATGGACGCCACCGGCAAGAAGGACGTAAAAGCCGACCTTTCCGTCGTGCTCAAAGGCGTCGCCGATGCGGTCAAGGACAGCAATCAGATCGATGCCGCGGAGCGGCTCTACGGCGCGGCGGTCCGCGACGACTTGGCCAAGGCGACGGGAGCCGAAAACACCTTCGAACCCACCCAGGCCTCCCTCGTGGCCAACCTGCGGGATCTCCCCGCCATTGCGGAAAAAATTCCGGTGCAGTTCCAGTCCCGGTTCCTCGAGCTCATCCAGGAAACCCACCCGATCGAGGCGCGCGACATCCTGTTCAACCTGCTCAAGTCCTCCCAGGGCAAGTTCACGACCGAAGTCATCAATTTCCTCGTCGAGCACGATCATGCGGACGAGCTCGCGGCCACGCTCAAGCGCTGGCAGACCGAGCAAAATCTCCGCGCTCCCGTGCTGCTCTGGATCGTCAAGAACCGGCACTCGAAGAAATTCGCGAAGCTGCTCAACGATCTGATCACGCCCCGGCTGCTCAACGCCATTTTCTTCGCAATCGACTACGAGGCGTTGCAAGCCTCCAGCGCACGGCGGATTCCGCTCGGCGACATGCTGAGCGAAGACACCGATCTCATTTCGGATCTGCTCTCGACCGCCGACCCGGAAACCGCGCGCGATCTGGCGAACACCTTGATGTTGAATCAGGGCTTCGAAGAGCTGACCAAGAAATCGCTCCTCGCGCGTTTCATCAAAATTTTCCCGAAAATCCAGTCGCTCGTCGCCGCCGATGCCGAGGGCAAGGAGGAGCAGCTCCTCGTGTCCCGCGCCAGCTACGACCGGAAGCGCGAGGAATACGAAACCATCGTCTCGAAGAAGATCCCGGAAAATTCCAAGGCCATCGCCGCCGCCCGCGAGCACGGCGATCTCAAGGAAAACTCCGAATACAAGATGGCCAAGCAGGACCAGCAGGTGCTGATGGCCCAAAAGACCAATCTGGAAAAGGATCTCGGCCGCGCGCGGGTGACCGATTTCAAGGATGCCACCACCAACCAGGTCGGCGCGGGCACCCTCGTCGAGGTGAAGGCCAAAGCGACGGGCGCGGTCACCACCTACACCATTCTCGGTGCTTGGGACGGCGATCCCGACAACAACGTCATCTCCTACAAGACGGCCTTCGGCGCCGCTCTGCTGGGCAAAAAACCGGGCGACGTGGTCAAAGTCAAATTGGGCGGCACCGAGGAAGACTACATCATCGTCAAACTCACCCGTTACGCCCAAAAGGCCTCCACCTGAACCGATCGAAACGCTTTTCGAACGAAAAAGGCGGGCCCTGAAAGCCCGCCTTTTTCGTGCCCCACACCGGCACACTCGAACGCCCCACCCCGCTTTTCTTGTCGCCACGAACGTAAGCGAGTGGATTGAACTCCCCTCCTCTCGCCTGCGGCTACGCTTGAAAACGTTCCGCAGCCATTCGTGCCCCCGTCATGTTCCCGTTCCTCAAAGGCCTCGCCCTCAGTTTCTCCATCGCCGCTCCGCCAAGCGGCGCAGGGTCGGCTGACCTGATCATTGCCGTATGCGGCGCCTGGCAGCTCACCGCCTTGGCACGTCGCTGACAAAACTCGATCCACATTATGTTATATCATCCCATCGTTGACCTCTTGGATTTGGGCAGCGGCGGCAGGATGGCCTGCAAGGGGTTGCCCTCCAAAATTGCTTTTCGCAGCCCCCTTCCCCAGCCTCCCCCCGCGTGACCGCTTCCTGGGACATCCTCAAAACGCTCTCCGACCCGACCCGGCTCCGGCTGCTGGCGCTGGTCATGCGCGAAGAGCTGTCCGTCGCAGAATTGCAGGAAATCCTCGGCATGGGTCAGTCGCGGATTTCTTCGCAACTGGCCTTGCTCCGGCAGGTGAACCTGGTGTCGGACCGGCGCGAAGGAAAGAAGGCGTTTTATTCCCTCCGCGCCCATCTGGCCCCGAAGACGTCTGCCTTGATCAAGTCCGCCATCGAATCGGTCGGCGAATTGCCGGTCATGAACGAGGACCGTGAAAATCTCGATCGCATCCTGCAAAAGCGCCGCCGCACCCAGGAACAATATTTCAACCTCATCGCCGGCCGCTTGGGAAAAAATTACTGCCCCGGTCGTTCCTGGGAGGCGATCGGGCACCTCGCGCTGCGCCTCACCCCCGAGATCGACATCGCCGATCTCGGCGCCGGCGAAGGCCTCCTCTCGCAACTACTCGCCCGACGCGCCCGACAGGTCTGGTGCATCGACAACTCCCCGCGCATGGTCGAGGTTGGCTCGGAACTCGCGAAGAAAAACGGCCTGGCCAACCTGACGTACAAACTGGGCGACATCGCCCATGTTCCGTTGCCGGACAGATCGGTCGACCTCGCGATTCTCAGCCAGGCGCTGCACCACGCCCAACATCCCCAGGCGGCCGTAGACGAAGCCTGGCGAATTCTCCGGCCGGGCGGCCAGATCCTCGTGCTCGATCTCAACGAGCATACGTTCGAAAAAGCGCGCGAGCTCTACGCCGACGTATGGCTGGGATTCAAGGAGAACGCCCTCCACACGTTCCTGAAAAAGGCCGGCTTCACCAAGGTCGAGGTCACGACCGTCGCGCAGGAATCCGCCGCGCCCAACCTCGAAACGTTGCTGGCCAGCGGTTTCAAGCCCGGCCGTTGAGCCGGCCCGCCATTCGCAATTGCGAGGGAGCGCTTCTCGTGCAACTTTTCGGCGGCCTGCCTATGCATCTTCCGTTTCGAATCGCAGCTTTTCTTTCCGTCTGGCTGGTCTGCACCCCGGTTTTCGCGAAGCCCCAGGAGGAGACCGTTTTTCTGTTCCAGAACCGCAAGGTGACGGTGCTCGTGCCCGACGGCTTTGGCTTTGCCAGCAACAAAAGCGACCGTGGGATCATGACCCTCGAGCTGGTGGATCCGAAGGACCGGGTGAGGATGCAGATCACGTTTCTCCCCGATCTTGAGGGGCGCTTCGCGGCGGCGCGCACGCAAAAAGAGTTCATGAACGAAACGTTTCACGACTTCGTCGACACCTCGGTCGAGAAGGCGATGCAGTTCGAGGAACTCGAGCCGAAAACGGGTAGTGGCACCTACTGCGTTTTTACCGACGCGAAACTTGTCGGTAAAACCAAGCTGCCGCCGGGCGAATATCTGCACTCCACGGCGGGGCTCAAGACTTGGCCCGGCGTGGTCGCCGTTTTCACCGTGTTCAGCAACGAAATCACCTCGAAGGAATACCAATCGGTGATGACGATGCTGCGCCAAAGCGTACAGGAAAAGCCCGTCTCCCCGCTGCTGTAAAAGGCCTTACCGGGCCGGCACCGCCAAACCCGTTCCCGCGGGTGAAGCGGCGGAAGACTGCGCGGGGGCTCCAGGCGCACGCGCCCCCGAGACACCACGAGCCGCTTGGTTTCTCGCCTCCAGCGCCTTGATCGCCGAGCTGCGCACGGCCTCGACCATCGGAGAATTCTGCGGCACCTCGACCAAGGACTCGACCCGGGTGTTGCTCGCGATGTGATTCGCCACGACTGCCGACAGCAGCGGCATCGCACTTTCCACCGTGCCGGCGGCGCCGAGGATCGCGGCCTTCACGTCCCAAAGCTCGGGACCGGTCGGACGGTCGAGCGAACGCTCCGGATTGGAGCGCGCGGACAGCTGCAGGAACGTCTCGCGGGCCGACGGATCGGCCCGGGGTGAACTGTCCCGCCCGTAACTCACTTCGATGAAGATATCCGGGGCGGCATTGGCCGGCGCTTCGAACATCCCCTGCCCATCCAACGCGGCATCGACGCAGGCCTTGACGACGGGAATTTGGACCGGGGTTTGAGACACTACGGAACGTTTCGCAATCAGGCGGTAGGAGGTTCCAGCGGGCTTTTCGACCCCAGGCGCGCTGATGGCGTCGACCAAGACCTTGTGGCGCACGACGAACGGATTCTTGCAGCCCCCGGCACCCAGGACCGCCAGCAGCAGGGCCACCGTCGCAAACGCAGCGTGGAACCGGCGGAAAGGGGATGGCTTCATGCTCTTACCAATTCCCTATATCCTGCCGGCGGAGTTTCGCAACCTGAGACCCGTAACGGGTTCGTTACCGCAGCGGCTCCGCGAATAGCCCTCATTCCATGTTCACCCGGGCCCGATAGAACGCATCGCAGCGCGCATAGATTTCTTTCGGTGAAACCAGCGTCAGGGCTTCGAGCGCCAGCGCGCGGGCGTCAGCTATCGACATCGCCCGGACCAAATATTTGACGGAAGGCAGCCAGCCCGGCGACATGCTCAGGCAATCGACGCCCAGCCCGAACAACAGGGGTGCAAAAACCGGATCGCCCGCCATCTCGCCGCATACGCTTACGCCGATGTTGTGCCGATGGGCCTCATCCACGACGAACTTTAACATGCGAATGACGGCGGGATGGGTGGGCTCGTAGAGATGCGCGATCCGATCGTTCACCCGGTCGATCGCGAGCAGGTATTGGATCAGGTCGTTGGTGCCGATGCTGAAAAACGCGCACTTCTTGGCCAAGAGGTCGGCCGTCACCGCGGCGCTCGGAATCTCGATCATCGCCCCAACTTCGACGTTTTCGTCGAAAGGAACGCTTCGGGCCCGAAGTTCCGCCCGGCACTCGTCGAGCACCTGATTCGCGCGGGCGAGCTCCTCGTTGCCGCTGATCATCGGGTACATCATCCGGACATTCCCGAAGGCGCTCGCCCGGAGAATCGCCCGCAGCTGGTCCTTGAAGATGTCCTGATGCTCCAGGCAGAACCGGATCGCGCGGAAGCCCATGAACGGATTGTCCTCCTTGGAGAAAAGGTTGGCGTGGCCCGCCATCGGTTTGTCCCCGCCCAGATCGAGCGTGCGGATCACCACCGGCCGTGGCGCCATCTCTTCGACAACGCCTTTGTAGGCAACAAATTGCTCCTGTTCGGAAGGCAGCCGCGACGCGTTGAGGAAAAGAAACTCCGTGCGGTAGAGTCCGATGCCGTCCGCAAAATACGCCTTCGCCTTCGACACATCGTCAGCCTGTTCGATATTGGCCATCAACGAAACCGTAACCCCATCGAGCGTGACCGCCGGCTGGCGGTTCGCCTCCAGCAAGCGGCTTTCGAAGGATTTCTTCCGCTCCGCGATCCGGCCGTACCGGAACAGCGTGCTCTCTGAAGGATTCAGGATGACCACGCCATCGTAGCCATCCACAATCGCCCAGTCTCCGTTCTTCACGCGGCTGGTCAGGCTGCGCACGCCGACCACCGCCGGAACCTTCAATGAGCGCGCCACGATCACGGCGTGGCTGGTTTTGCTACCGGAATCGGTCACCACCGCGAGCGCCGCGGTCCGGTCGAGGGTGGCCGAGTCGGACGGGGTGATTTCGGTCGCCACCACGATCCGCTGGTCGGCCAGCCGGCTCAACGAATTCTCCGCCTGGCCGAGCAGGTTTTGGAGCACTCGCTGCGTCACGTCGCGCAAATCGCCCGCGCGTTCCCGCAAATACTCGTCGTCGATTTCGGAGAAGGCCTTGATGTAACGGGCCGAAACGTTGTTGAAGCAGGTCTCGATATTGCGGCCCGTCGCCTCGAAATCGCGAATCGTCTCGCCGATCAGCGCCTGGTCTTCGAGCACCATCAAGTGAGCATCGAAAATCGCGGCTTGTTCCGCGCCGATATTCTTTTCGACCTCGTTCTTTATCTTCGTGATCTGTTGCCGCGTGACGACCAGCGCCCGGTCAAAACGCGCCACTTCGTCGATCCGATTCTCCGGCTCCACCTGATAGGCGGGCACTTCCACATCGCTGCGAATATAAACGAAGATCTGCCCATACGCGATCCCCTGTGAGGCGGCTATGCCTTGCACGACGAGTTCGGGTTTCGCAGCGGTATCCATTAATAATTATGAGGGTAGCAGGGCACCCGCAGGGTAATTGCAGGGCGTCGGTTGACGATAACGATCCGGCCCCGAGGTGGGTCAATGCGGATTTACGCCAGTCGTGCCTGCATGACAAAGGTCTCGGCGCCCCAGGCCGCCCGGATCGCTACGACGATCGCGTCCACGGGGGTGTCGTCAGTCAGGAAGGCGTAACAGGCACTCCCGCTGCCGCTCATCCTCGGCGCGAGCCCGAAATCGGTGCGCAGTCGTTCCAGCATCGCCGGCAGCGCTAGAAATTTGGCGAAAGCCGCCGCCTCCATGTTATTGAAAAGCAGTTCCGCCGTGGCTCGATCGGACGGCCGGCCTGCCGCCTCCAACCGGGTCAACCACGCCGCCAGCCGCGCCTCCGCGTCCGCGACCGGCAAATATCCCTCCGACCCCATCGCCGCCAGCCGGGCGTAGGCCCAGGCCGTGGTCACGCCAAAATCCGGCTTGAAGACCAACACCTTTCGCCCGTGCAGCGCCGCGGCGGCCGGCGCGCTCAGCGGCGCCACTCGCTCACCCCGTCCCCGCATGACGACCGGTCCAGCATGCAGGAACAGCGGGCAATCCGATCCCAACTGCGCCGCGATTGCCGCCAGGCCCGGAGCCGACAGCGGATTGCCCGCCAGTATGTTCAGCGCGCGCAGCGCCGCCACTCCGTCGCTGCTGCCACCGCCCATGCCCGCCCCCATTGGAATCCGTTTTTCGAGCAGGAACCGCACCCCGCTCGACCAGCCTGTCGCGGCGGAAAACGCCCGCGCCGCTTTAAGAATCAAGTTCGTTTCGTCGCGCGGCACCATCACGTCGTCGCACTCTAGAGTGAAACCGCCCGGGACTGGTTCCGCCCGCAACGTATCGCCGAAATCCAGCGGCGCCGCGACGGACACCAGCTCATGATAGCCGTCGGGCCGCCGCCCCGTGACGGCGAGGAACAGGTTTAACTTGGCCGGGGCAAATTGCGAAAGGATGGGCACGGAAAACAAATTACTAATGCACAGGGATCCGCACTAATCCAGAACACAGCTTCCGGATCGAACCCCGGCAGACCGGACCGGCGGCGCGATCTCGAATCGATCCGCTTTTGGCTTCATTCGCGTCCATTAGTGTTCATTAGTGGGGCCTCTTCCGTATGGCCTGCGATCTCATCCTCGTCCTCGATGCCCAGTCTCCGCGCGACGTCGCGCCCGCCCTGCGCCAACTGCAGGGCACCGTTCGCTGGGTAAAAGTCGGCCTCGAAATGTTCACCGCCTGCGGCCCGGATTGCGTCCGGGAAATCGCCGGTCTCGGCTTCAATGTCTTTCTCGATCTTAAACTCCACGACATCCCCAACACGGTCGCCAAGGCGGTGGAATCTGTCGCGAAACTCCCGATCCACATGCTCACCCTGCACACCTGCGGCGGACGCGAGATGATGCAATGGGCCGTCAAGGCCCAGCAACAGCACTCGCCCAACCTCCTCCTCCTCGGGGTCACGGTCCTCACTTCCATGAGTGTCCCCGGGCTGGTGGAAACGGGCGTGGCCGACTCCCCCGAAAAGCAGGTGGTCCGCCTGGGGCGCCTCGCGTTCGATTCCGGCCTCCGCGGCCTCGTGTGTTCTCCCCTTGAAATCGCCCCGTTGCGCGCCGTGCTGCCGCCGGGCGTGGCGCTCGTCACTCCGGGCATCCGCCCGCGCGACGCGAAAGCCGACGACCAAACCCGCGTGATGACTCCCGGTGAGGCCGCTCGAACCGGCGCCTCCTTCATCGTGGTCGGCCGCCCGATCTTCAAGGCGCCCGATCCCGTCGCCGCGGCGCGTTCGATCATCGCTGAACTCTCGGGCGGATAGCGTTCGCCGTCCCAACCTCGCCCCCTCCTTCGCGTGAGCCGCACTGCCGTCATCCTCCTCGCCGCCGGCAGCGGTGCGCGCATGAACGGGGCCGTCCCCGACAAGGTTCTGGCGCTTCTCGCCGGCCGGCCCGTCTTCGCCCACTCGGCTGCGGCCTTCATGCAAAGCGCCATCGCGGATCTCTACGTCGTGGTCTACCGCGACCAGCGCCAGATGATGGAACTTTCCGCCTACGCACCAACGCCCTCGGTGCTGGTCCGCGGCGGCCGCGAGCGGCAGGACTCCGTCCGGCACGCCCTCGCCGCGCTTCCCGGCGACATCGAGCACGTCTTCATTCACGACTGCGCCCGTCCGCTGATCCGGCCAGAACAACTTGTCACCTTGCACAAGATTGTCCGCCGCGAGCAAGCCGTCGTCCTCGCGCACCGGGTGACCGACACCATCAAGGAACACCGCGCCGACGCGCGCCTTCGCACCTTGGACCGCAGCCGGCTCTGGGCGATGGAAACCCCGCAGGTTTTCGCCCGCGACCTCATCGTGCGGGCCTACGACCGGGTGGTCGCGCGCCGGCGGCGTATCACCGACGACGCTCAGGCGGTCGAGGGGCTCGGTCATCCGATCGCCCTGCTGGAAAACAATCGCCCAAATCCCAAACTGACCACCCCGGCGGATTTGGCGTGGCTGGAGTTTCTCCTCGCGCGCGAGACCGCACCGGCGTGATTGCATCCCGCGACCGTGCGCGTGATCGTAATCGGGCCCGTGATCAGCGTCCCAATTGAAACCCCGGGACAGACTCAACCGAGACTCGATCATAAGCACGATTGAGATCACGCCCACGAACCGCCCCCTCCCATGAATTTCCGCATCGGCCATGGTTACGACATCCATCCCATCGTCGCCGGTCGTCCCCTCGTGCTGGCCGGCGTAAAATTCGACACCGATTTCGGGCTCGAGGGACACAGCGACGCCGACTGCGTCACCCATGCGATCTGCGATGCGCTGCTGGGCGCCGCGGGCCTGCCCGATATCGGCCACTTTTTCCCCAACACGGATCCCGCCTTCAAGGACATCAATTCGCAAATCCTTCTGGCCCGCGTGTGCGCCGAGCTCTCGCGGCTCAAATTTGCGATCGGCAACATCGACGCCACGATCATCGCTGAAAAGCCCCGGATCTACCCGCGCCTCGCCGACATGAAGGCGGCTCTCGCCAAATCCACCCATGTGCCCGTCGCCAACATCGGCCTCAAGGCAACGACCAACGAGGGCATCGACGACCTCGGGCGCGGGCTCGCCATCGCCGCCCACGCCGTCGTCCTGATTGCGAAAGCCTGAGCGCATGCGGCGGCTCGTCCCGTTTTTCCTGACCCTCGGGCTGCTCTTGGGCGCTGCCTGCAGCCGGCGTGAAACCGCCGTGCAGCAGGGCAATCGCGCCCAGATTCTCCACCGGGCGATCGAGTATGATCCCGCCGAACTCGACCCGCAGGTGGTCAGCGGCCTCGCCGAGAACAAGGTCATCGCCGCCTTGTTCGATCCCCTCGTCGGCATCGACGCGACTTCGCTTCAACCCGTGCCGGCGCTTGCCGAGCGCTGGGAGATCGCGCCCGACGGCCTCACCTACACCTTTCATCTCCGCGCAAAGGCGAACTGGTCCAACGGCGAACGCATCACCGCGGAGGATTGCATCGCCTCGTGGCAGCGCGCGATGACCCCGTCGCTGGCGGCCGACTACGGCAGCCTCTTCCACGTCATCCGTGGCGCGGAATCGTTTACCAAGGGCGCCACGCCGGACTTTTCCGGCGTCGGTCTCGCCGCGTCCGATGCCGGCACCCTCGTCGTCACCCTGGTTCAACCGACCCCGCATTTTCTGCAGCTGCTCAGCCTCCCGGTTTTCCGTCCCGTGCCAGTGCGGAGCATCGCGGCCCACGGCGATCTGTTCCGCCGCGGCAGCCGCTGGACGCGGCCGGAAAACATCGTGACCAGCGGCCCCTTCACCCTGAAGGAGTGGTCGCCCAATCGCCGCATCGTCGTCGAGAAATCGCCGCGCTACTGGGATGCGTCCGCCGTGCGCTTGCAGGCGATTCATTTCCACCCCGTCGACAATGAGGAGACCGAGGAACGCGAATTCCGCGCGGGCCAGTTGCATGTCACCGAACACGTGCCGGTCAGCAAGGTCGCCACCTACCGCCGCGAGCAGCCGGGCGTGCTGCGCATCGACCCTTACCTCGATACGTTCTTTTTTCGTTTCAATGTCCGGCGGCCCCCGCTGAACGATCCACGCGTGCGCCGCGCCCTGTCGCTCGCCATCGACCGCGCCACTCTCACTGGCAAACTTCTGACCGGCGGCCAGCAGCCGACGGCGGCGCTCGTGCCGACCGGACTGCCCGGCTACACGCCGCCGGCCCGGCCCCTGTCCGACCTGGCGGAGGCGCGCCGGTTGCTGACCGAGGCGGGATTTGCAGGTGGCCGCGGCCTTCCCGCGATCGAGATTCTCCACAATAGCGCCCCGGCCCGCCGGTTGATCTGCGAGGCCGTGCAGGAAATGTGGCGGCGCGATCTCGGCCTCGAGGTGCGGCTTTCGAATCAGGAGCCGAAAGTGTTGTTCGCCGCGCGCCGCTCGGGCGACTATCAAATCGTCCTCTCCGACTGGATGGGCGACTACCTCGACGCCACGACCTTCCTCGATCTGTGGCGCAGCCAGAGCCAGAACAACCACACCGGCTGGTCCGACGCGGGCTACGATTCGCTGCTCGACGCCGCCGGCCGGACGACCGACGCCGCCACCCGCGCGGCCACGCTGCAAAAAGCCGAGTCCCTGATGCTCGACGCCGCTCCGATCGCGCCGCTCTACTACCACACGCACGCCTATCTCCTGCAGCCGTCGGTCAAGGGCTGGCGGCCCACGGCGCTGGATCAAATCGACTACAAGCAGGTGTGGTTGGAACCGTGAGCCGATAGCCCCCAAACGGCACCGAATGCGCTCCGTCGGCATACTGCGGTTTCTTTTCGGCTCCCTCTGCGTGCTGGGGGTCTTATTGGCCGGTTGCGCCAGGCAAACCGCCTCTACCAGCTCCGTCGTGCGCCTGAGCCAGCGCAACGAACCGGCCGATCTCGACCCGGCGACCGCGACTCTCCCCGATGAATTTTTCATCATCCGCGCCCTTGGCGAGGGGCTATTCGTTCCCGATCCCGCCGGCGGCTCGCCGCTCCCTGCCGCCGCGGAACGCTGCGACGTCTCGCCTGACGGCCTGGTCCACACGTTTCACCTTCGACCCGTGGCCCACTGGTCCAACGGCGATCCGGTCACCGCGGACGATTTCATCGCTTCCTATCGCCGGCTCCTCAGCCCCGCGACGGCTGCACCGAAGGCCGACTTGTTCTACGCGGTAAAGAACGCTCGCGCATTCGCGACCGGGACAATCAACGATTTTTCGGCCGTGGGATTCCGCGCCACCGACGCCCGCACTCTCGTCGTCACGCTGGCCCAACCCACGGCGCGCTTCCTGCACTACGCAGCAAGCGGCCCCTGGATTCCGGTTCATCCGCGCACCGTGGCGCGCCACGGCCGCCAATGGACCCAACCCGCCAACCACGTCGGCAACGGTCCGTTTACGCTCGCCGAATGGCGCCCGCAGCAGCGCATCGTCGTAAAAAAGAGCCCGCTTTACCGCGACGCCACGCAGGTGACGATCGAGGCGCTCGAGTTTCTCCGCTTCGACAGCGGCGACACGGAGGAACGCGCCTACCGGGCCGGACAGGTCGATGTCACGATGGCCGTGCCCTTCACGAAGATCGAAACCTACCAGCGGGAGCGTCCCGCCGAGATTCATCGCGCGTCTCTCGCCGAGACCCGCTACCTCACCTTCAACACGCAACGCCCGCCACTCGACGATCCGCGCCTGCGCCGGGCGCTCGGTCTCGCGATCGACCGCCAGACCATCGTCGCCCGCGTCACCCGCGGTGGACAGGAACCCGCTTTCCGCTTCCTCGCCCCCGTCCTGCGCTCCGGCGTCCTGACCGCGCCACTTGCGGCCGAATTTCGCTTCGATCCCGCGGAAGCCCGCCGCCTGCTCGCCGCCGCCGGGTTCGCGGGCGGACGGATTTTTCCGCGGCTTGAACTCACCTCGTGGTCGCCCTCGCACACGCCCGTTCTCGAAGCCATCCAGGCAGTCTGGCGGCAGGAACTCGGTATCGAGGTAGCGATCGCGATCCACGAAGCGAAGGTGCATCAGGCCGCGCTCCGGTCGGGGGACTACACCGTCGCTTTCATCACGACGATCCCGGACGTCGCCGATCCCGCCGCAGTGCTCGAAAATTTTTCCACGGGAGCCGCCAACAACTATCCCCACCTTTCGTCCGCCGACTACGACCGCCTGCTCGCCACCGCGGCAACGCAGCGCGACGAGTCCGTCCGGAACCGCACCCTCGCCGCCGCCGAAAACCTGCTTCTCGAATCCGCCGTCGTTGCACCACTCTATTTCAACACGAAGAACTGGCTCATGGCGCCGGGCGTTCGCGGCTGGCAGGAGGATGCGCTGTGGACGCGGTTTTACCCCGGCCTGAGTATTGCTGGTCGATAAGGCCCCTTTCCTCGTCATGCGTTTTCGTCGGCCCATAAAATTCCCGGGTGACAGTCACGACTCGCTTGCCCTCGTGCCCACCGCGATTTTCCTCCGCGCCATGTCCGGCCGCCGCTCGTTCCTCACTCTCCTTGCCGCTTTCACGCTCTTCGCCACCGGCTGTGCAAAGAAGCCCGGACCGACCGGTGCCGGCACTTCTCCGGACCGGAAGGTGCTCAACGTCGGCAACGGCGCCGAGCCGCAGGATCTTGATTTCCAAATCGTGACCGGCGTGCCGGAACACCGGCTCGCCATCACGTTTTTCGAAGGCTTGGTGAGCGAGGATCCGCAGCTCAATCTCATTCCCGGCGTGGCGGAACGCTGGGAAGTCTCGCCCGACGGGCTCGTCTACACGTTTCACCTGCGCGCCAACGCCCGCTGGTCGAACGGCGATCCCGTCACGGCCGACGACTTCGTGCAGAGTTACCGCCGCATGCTCAGCCCGGTCCTCGGCGCCAACTACTCCTACATGCTCTGGTATGTCGCCGGCGCCGAGGACTACAACAAGGGGCGGCTGACAGATTTTAGCCGGACCGGATTCAAGGCCCTCGATCTCCGCACCCTGCGGCTTACGCTGCGCCAGCCCACGCCCTTCCTCCTCCACGCCATGAACCACTATGCGTGGTATCCGCTGCACCTTCCGACGTTGAAAAAGTTTGATGCGCTTGACCGCAAAAGCACCGCGTGGACCCGGCCCGAAAATTTCGTGGGCAACGGTCCCTATACGCCCAGGGAATGGCGGCCCAACCAGAAGATCACCGCCGTGCGATCGTCCACCTACTGGGATCGCGATCGCGTCAAGATCGACGAAATCAATTTCCTTCCCGTCGAGCTCGCCGACACCGAGGAACGCATGTTTCGGACCGGCCAGCTCGACATCACCTACGAGGTGCCGCTCACCATGGTGGCCGCCTACCGGCGCGACCAGCCCGCTTCCCTCCGCATCGATCCCTACAACGGAGTCTATTACTATCGGTTCAACGTACGCCGAAAGCCGTTCGACGACGTCCGTGTTCGCCGGGCCCTGGCGCTCGCCATCGACCGGGAGACCCTGGTCAAAAACGTCACGCTCGCCGGCGAAAAGGCCGCCTACCATCTCGTTCCGCCCGGGGTCGCCGGCTACCAGAGCCGCCACCGGATCGCGGCGGATGTCGCCACCGCGCGCCGGTTGCTGGCCGAGGCCGGTTATCCCGGCGGCCAGGGCTTTCCCAAGGTGGAGCTGCTCTACAACACCCTCGAAAAGCACCGCACCATCGCCGAGGCCCTGCAGCAGATGTGGCGCACGAACCTCGGCATCGATATCACCCTCTACAATCAGGAATGGAAGGTCTACATCGACGCGCAGCACTCGGGCAATTACCAGTTCCAGCGCGCCGGCTGGATTGCCGACTACGTCGACCCGCACGCCTACTTCGACCTCTGGGAAACGGGCGGCGGCAACAACAACACCAACTGGGGGAACCCCGAGTATGACCGCCTGCTGCGGTCGGCACTCGACGCCCCGACCGCCGAGGCACGCTACGAGATCTACCAACAGATGGAAAAGATTCTCCTCGATGAAATGCCGATCATGCCGATTTTCTTCTACACCCGCGCCCGGCTGGTGAACCCGCGGGTCAAGGGCTTCTTCACGACGCCGCTCGACAACTACCTGTGGAAGTACGCCGACGTGGCCAGGTAGGAGGGATTACCTCCCGTCGACCGCCCCAGGATTCACGTGCGTTCGGAGCGGCGCACCGCGGATAACGCGCCCCATCTCCCGGCCATTGCCATCGATCCGTCCTCCGTCTTCTGTCTTCAGCCTTTCGATCTTCCGATGTTCCGCTTTATCACGTCACGCTTCCTGCAATCGCTGGTCGCGCTGTTTTTCGTCATCTCGGCGACCTTTTTCATGGTGCGGTTCGTGCCCGGCGGTCCGTTCACGGCGGAAAAAGCCGTCACGCCGGAAATTCTGCGCAACCTCGAGGCGCACTACGGACTGAACCAGCCGCTTTGGAAACAATACCTCGACTACCTCGGCAGCCTCTGCCGCGCCGATCTCGGCCCGTCGTTCAAATACCCCAATCGCACCGTCAACGAAATCATCGCCGACAAGCTGCCCGTTTCCGCCGAGCTCGGCGCGATCTCGCTCGCCATCGCCCTCGTGCTCGGGGTCGGCCTCGGCACGCTCGCGGCCGTCCGGCGCAACACGTGGTTGGACTATACGGCCTCCTCGTTCGGCATGATCGGCATCTCCGTGCCGACCTTCGTCGTCGGTCCGCTGCTCGTGCTCGCCTTCGCGATCCACCTGCGCTGGTTCAACGCGTCCGGCTGGTTTTTTCCGGCCGATCGCTTTCTGCCGTCGCTCGTCCTGGGCCTCGCCTACGCCGCGCCGATTTCCCGCCTGACGCGCGGCGGCATGCTTGAGGTGCTGCACCAGGACTTCATCCGCACCGCCCGCGCGAAGGGCGCCTCGGAACTGCGCGTGGTCTTTCGCCATGCCCTGCGCGGCGGGCTGCTCCCGGTCGTTTCCTACCTCGGTCCGGCCGTCGCGGGTATCCTCACCGGCTCCTTTGTGATCGAAACGATTTTCCAGATTCCCGGCATCGGCCGCGAATTCGTCAACTCCGCCTTCAACCGCGACTACACCCTGGTGCTCGGCACGGTGATCCTCTACGCAACGCTCATCATGGGGCTCAACCTGCTCGTCGACATTGTGCAGGCCTGGCTAAACCCGAAGGTCCGGCTCGAATGAGCTTCCCGCCCGTCGTGCGCCTGAGCTACCGACAATCCTGATGGCTTCCGCTCCCAACCTTTCCACCGCCATCGTCGCCGAGCCCATCGAGCAGGGCAACTCGCTCTGGCACGATGCCTGGATGCGGTTGCGCCGGAACCGGCTCGCCGTTTTCGGCATGCAGGCCCTGGGCGTGATCGCCGTGGCATGCCTCGCCGGCCCCTTCTTCAGCCCCTACGGCTACGAGGCGCAGAATCTGGAACTCGGCGCCGCGGGGCCGAGCGGCACGCACTGGCTCGGCACCGACACGCTCGGGCGCGACCTGCTTGTGCGCCTCCTGTACGGCGGCCGCGTCTCGCTGGCCGTCGGCCTGTGCGCCACGTTCGTCGCGCTCACCATCGGCGTCGTCTACGGCGCCGTCGCCGGTTTTTTCGGCGGCAAACTCGACGCGTTCATGATGCGGACGGTGGACATCATGTATTCGCTGCCTTTCGCGATCTTCGTGATCCTGCTGATGGTTTTTTTTGGCCGGAATATCGTCCTGCTCTTCGTGGCGATCGGCGCGGTCGAGTGGCTCACCATGGCGCGGATCGTCCGCAGCCAGGTCATGGCGGTGAAGAAAATGGAATTCATCGAGGCCGCCCGCTCGCTCGGGTTCGGCCGCCGCCGGATCATTTTCCGCCACATCCTGCCCAACATCCTCGGACCCATCATCGTCTACACCACGCTGACGATTCCCGCCGTCATGCTGCTCGAAGCCTTCCTTAGTTTTCTCGGCCTCGGCGTCCAGCCGCCCATGAGTTCATGGGGCGTGCTGATCAAGGACGGCGCGGAAAAGATGGAGGAATTCCCCTGGCTCTTGATTTTCCCGGGCACGGTTTTCTCCCTTGCTCTGTTTTCGCTCAACTTTCTCGGTGACGGCCTGCGCGATGCGCTCGACGTGCGGTCGTCGAAAGATTGAGGTGGATCGCGCCCCGGTAACGCGTTCTATCAGCGCCAACCCATGCGCCGTTTTCTCCCCTACCTGAGCTACCTCCGCGGGCGGCGCACGTATCTGGTGCTTGCGCTGCTGTGCGGCGCGATCAGCGGTCTGGTTTTCGGCGCCGGGCTTCCGCTGGTGAACAACGAGGTTTTCCCGCGGATTTTTACCGAGGGCAACCGCACGCTCCCGACCCTTCACGTGGTCGGCTACGCACTCCTGATCCCGCTGATCTTTCTCGTCCGGGCCATCACAGGTTTTCTGAACAGTTATCTGATGAGCTATTGCGGCATCGGCGTGCTGGAAGCCCTGCGCGTGGACCTCTACCGCAAGCTGCAGCATCTGCCGCTGAGCTATCTCGGCAAGAACCGGACGGGCGACCTCATGTCGCGCCTGACCGCCGACACCCAGGTGGTGCAGCAAACGATCACCACCAGCGCCAGCGACCTCATTATCCAGCCGCTCACGCTGGTGGGCGCGATCGGTTTCCTGATCAAGGTCGCAGTGGAAAACCAAGGGGTTGCGCTGCTCCTCGGTTCGCTGGCTGCGGTCCCGCTCTGCGTTTTCCCGGTGCGCTTCGTCGGAAAAAAACTTCTCCTCCGCGCCCGCGAAAACCAGCGCCTGCTCGGCGATATTTCCGATGTGGCCAGCCAAAACCTGATGGCGGCCCGGGAGGTGCGCGCCTTTGGCCTCGAGGAAAAGGAAGTCGCGCTTTTCGCCCAAACCACCCGCCGGCTTTTCCAAACGCAGCTGAAGGTCGTCAAATATTCCCAGATCCTGTCACCCGCGATCGAGGTGATTGCTTCGCTGGGCATCGCGTTCTCCCTCTACCATGCTTACTATGGAGGAATCAGCCTGCCCAATTTCCTCGCGATCCTCACCGCGCTGTTCGTGTGCTACGAGCCGGTGAAAAAACTCGGCGCGCTCCACGCCCAGTTCACCAAGGGCTCCGCCTCGCTCACGCGGATCGAGGAGATCCTGCACGAGCCGCTTGAGATCTCCGATCCGGCGAGTCCGGTGTCCGTCGGCCGGCTGCGGGGCGATCTCGCGTTCGAAAAAGTGACCTTTGCCTACAAAACGGGCGATCCGGTCCTCCGCGATGTGAACCTCGCGATCCCCGCCGGCACCATCTGCGCGCTCGTCGGCCCCAGCGGCGCCGGCAAGACCACCTTCGCGAATCTCGTACCGCGCTTCTACGAGGCGCTGGCCGGCCGAGTAGTGGTCGACGGCCATGACGTGCGCTCGCTGCGCATCGCCGACCTCCGCCGCAATATCGCGCTGGTTTCGCAGGAACCCGTATTGTTCAACGACACCGTGCTGGCGAACCTCCTGCTCGGCCGCGTCGAAGCCACCCGCGCGGAAGTCGAGCAGGCCGCCCGCGATGCCTTTGCCCACGATTTCATCACCGCGCTGCCCAACGGCTACGACACGATGGTCGGCGAACGCGGGGCCGCGCTCTCCGGCGGCCAGCGGCAGCGCGTCGCGATCGCGCGGGCCTTTCTGCGCAATGCGCCCATCTTGATCCTCGACGAAGCGACCAGTGCCCTCGACAGCGACAGCGAGGCGGCCGTCCAGGCGGCGTTGAAGAAACTGGTCGTCGGTAAGACCGTCCTGATCATCGCGCATCGTTTTTCCACGATCCGCGACGCGTCGACGATCGTGGTCTTCGACCGCGGCGAAGTCGTCGCGACGGGCAGCCACGGTGAGCTCTACGCCGGCAACGCCCTCTACAAATCGCTCTACGACCGGCAGCACGGGAGCTGACCGCGGACCGCAGCCGCCGTGACGAGGGCTTCATCCCACGGCCGAAGCGATACCGGCGACTTCCATGTACGGTTCTATCAAACTCGCCGGGCGTGAACGGGGCTGGACTATACGATACCGGGTGTTGTCCGGTTTCGTCCCAATATTTTCCGACAACCTGAGCAAAGTTGAAACGTTCTGCTTTCCTCCGTGCCAGCCGTGCCCGGCCTTGACCAAGCACGACCGAGCGGCCTTGCATTGACCGGTCTGCGATTGATCATGGCGCCATCCCGCCCGATCGTTCGCCCCGGGTTTCAGAACCTCACCTCGCCCATCTTTTAAGTCAGGCCGGAACCCAACGGCACCTCCAGCGCTCGTCCGAAATTCCACCCTTCCCCATGCCTACATTTCCTTTTCACTTTCCGTCACCCGCGTCTCGTGGCCGTTCCCGCCGCTGGTGCGGAAGCGCAATTTTATCCCTTTGCCTTGCTGGCGGGCTCTTCGGGGCCGCCGCCACGCTCGAAGATCCCAAGGCTCGCGCCGCGTTGCCCGAGTTTAAGGTGATTCCGGCGGCCAAACAGGAAGAGCTGACGCCCGCCGCGAAAGTGGACCTCGCCCCGTTCGCACGCTGGGACCGTTCCCACGGCGACAACGGTGCCCGCCGCTACTCAACTCTCACCCAGATCAACCGCGACAACGTCAAGTCGCTCGAGTTGGCATGGACGTTTCATTCCAAGGACGCGCGGAAGGGATCGGGCGAGCCCGGCAATATCGAGTGCACCCCCATCATCGTCGACGGTATCATGTACGGTCCGACCCCCGGCCGGGCGATCGTCGCGGTCGACGCAGCCACCGGCGTCGAACGCTGGCGCGTCCACCCGGAGCAGCCCGCCCGCCGGCGCCCGCAGGATGAACCGGCTTTTCGCGGCCTGCTGCACTGGCCCGGTGACCGCGAAAATGTGGCGCGCATCCTCTTTGGCAGCGGCGATTGGGTCTACGCCGTAGACCCAAAGACCGGCAAGGCCATCGCCGGCTTCGGCGAAGCCGGGCGCACGAATATCCCCACCGGAAACGTCGCCGAAGGGGCGATCTATAACTACATCTTCGCGGTCACCGGAAAAACCGGCGACGCCTACGGCTACGACGTCCGCACCGGCAAAATGCTCTGGCGCTTCAAGACGCAGAGCGAGGAATTCGGTTCGACGTCCGGCGGCAACGCCTGGAGCGGACTATCGCTCGACGACCAAAGAGGCATTGTGTTCCTCGCCATCGGAAACCCCTCGCCCACCATGGTCGGCATCGATCGTCCCGGGGATAATCTTTTCAGCAATTGTATCGTCGCCCTCGACGTGACGACCGGCAAACGCCTGTGGCATTTCCAGACCGTCGCGCATGACAACTGGGATCTCGATGTCGTCTCCCAACCCAACCTCCTGACGGTCACCCGGGACGGGAAGAAGGTCGACGTCGTCACCGGCATGTCGAAGGGGGGAACGCTGGTTTTGCTCGATCGCCTCACCGGCAAGCCAATCTTCCCCTTCCGCCTGCGGCGGGCGCCGGTTTCCACCCTGCCCGGCGAAACCACGGCCCCCTACCAGCCGGATCCGGAAATGCCCGAGCAAATCAACCCGATGGAATTCAACCCGGCGGACATCACGGACCGCACCCCGGAAGCGCGTGAATTTGTCACCAAGGTGGTTCAGCAATCGAACTACGGTTTCTATGCGCCGCACATCGAGGGCAAATCGACGCTCTTTATCGGTTCGCGCGGTGGGGCCGAGTGGTCCGGCGCGGCGGTCGATATTCCAACCGGCCGGATCTACGTGACCTCCAACCGCTGGGTTTCGAAAATCACCGTCGTGTCCAACGACGACCGCGGCCGGGATCCAAAATATCCGCCGTCGGCGGGTGAGAAGCACTACGACCTGCACTGTTCGGCCTGCCACGGCCCGACCCGCGCCGGCCTCGGGGTCGCACCGCCCCTGGTCGGGTTGGGTAACCGGATGAAGGATGCCGACGTTCTCGCGCTGCTCGCCACGGGACGCGGCGGCATGCCACCCAACCTGATTCTGAATGCCGACGAAAAGAAGGACCTCCTGGATTTCCTCTTCCGTCGCAACCAGCCGCCGTCGCGGAAGGCGGCGCCAACCGACCGGCAATACGGTTTTGACGGCTTCAAATTCCTGGTCGACCACGAGGGCTATCCCGGCATCAAGCCGCCGTGGGGCCTCCTCAATTGTTTCGACATGAACACCGGCAAGGCGCTCTGGCGCGTGCCCTTGGGCGAATTTGAGGAGCTCACCAAAAAGGGCACGCCCATCACCGGCTCGCAAAACCTCGGCGGTGCCACCGTCACCGCCGGCGGGCTGGTGTTCGTCGCCGGCACCGAGGACGAAAAACTCCGGGCGTTCGACGCCGACACCGGCAAGGAACTCTGGCAGGCCAAGCTGCCGCATGCGGGCACGGCGGCTCCGGCGATCTACGAAGTCAACGGCCGGCAATTCGTCGTCATCACCGCCACCGGCGGCGGACGCGTCGGCGGCAAATCGGGACCCGGCGATACCTACGTCGCGTTTGCACTTAAGAAATAGGCCCACCCAGCAACATTCTTCGATCCATGCTCCCGTCCCCGCCCGACTCCCAACCTACCGGCGTATCGCGCCGCGAATTTCTCCGCACCTCGGCGGTCCTGCTCGGTTCCGCCTCGCTGTTGCGGCCCGTCTCCGCCGCGGCCGCCCCGCCGGAGCCGATCATCGACATCCACCAGCACTACAAGTACCTGAAGCGGCCGGACGACAATCTCCTGTTTCACCAAGCGACCCTCGGGATCACCACCACCGTGCTGCTGCCGGGCGCGGACGACACGGGCAACCCGAGTTCGGACATGGAGCTCAATGCCGCGGTACTGGAGTTCGTGCGCGCGCATCCCAAGCAGTTCTATTTTTTCGCCAACGACCGGGCGGACCGGCCCGGCGCGCGGCCGGAGATGGAAAAATATCTCAAGCTGGGCGCCATCGGGATCGGCGAACAGAAGACGAGGATGCCATGCGATTCACCGCATGCCGTGATGGTCGCGGAACTCGCCCAGGAGTACGACGTGCCGGTGCACATCCATTTCGAGAACGGCAAATACAACACCGGCATTGAGCGCTTTCCGAAGATGCTGGAACGGTTCCCGCGGGTGAAATTCATCGGCCACGCGCAGGAGTGGTGGGGCAACATCGACAAGAATCACAATCCGACGACAAACTACCCCACCGGCAAAGTGACCCCGGGCGGGCTGACCGACCGGATGTTGTCCGATTACCCCAACCTCTGGGGCGACCTAGCGGCCGGTTCGGGCAACAACGCCTTCATGCGGGACGAGGACCACGCGCGTTGGTTCATCGAAAAGCATCAGGACAAGCTGATTTTCGGCTCGGATTGCACGGACCGCGTGGCCCACGGGCCGATTTGCATCGGCGCGCGACAGATCGCCACCATGCGACGCCTCGCCTCGAGCAAGGCCGTGGAGCGAAAACTCCTGTACGAGAATGCGCGGAAACTCCTGCGGATCACTTGATCCGCACGCGAACGGCCCGGCGTGAATCGTCGCCGGCAAAGCCATCCCTCTCCAACGGCCATCCCGCCTCGCTTCATGTTTCCGCTCAGACTCTGCGCGACCGCCCTCGTCCTCACGGCGATCCCGATCGCCAGTCACGGCCAGTACTCGCCGGCCAATCGCCCCTGGCCTCCGGGCGTGCAAAAAGTCTCGGACGAGTCGCCCGCGCTTTCGCCGGAGGAATCGCTCAAGACGTTTTTCATGCCACCGGGCTACCGCGTCGAACTCGTCGCCAGCGAACCGTTGGTGCGGGACCCGATCGCGATCGATTGGGATACCCGCGGCCGGCTGTGGGTCGTGGAAATGCCCGCCTACGTGCGCAACCTCGACCTGCCCGAACCGAACCTCGATCGGATCTGCCGCATCGTCGTGCTGGAGGACACGGACCACGACGGACGAATGGACAAACGCACGGTGTTCGCCGACGGCATGGTCCTGCCCCGAGCCGTGAAGGTGCTCGACCAGGGCGTCCTCGTCGCCGAGCCGCCCTACATCTGGTTGATGCACGATCGCGATGGCGACCTGAAGATGCACACCAAGGAGATGATCACCGATAAGTACGGCCGGCGCGAGGCGAGTGTCGAAAAAAACGCCAACAGCCTCGACTGGTCGCTCGACAACTGGATCTACACCGCCGAATGCGACATCTACCTCCGGCTCAAGAATGGAAAATTCGAGGTGCGGAAAACCCTGTCACGCGGCGAATGGGGCGTAACGCACGACGACGCCGGCCGCGTCTTCCGCAACACGAACGAATCGCCCCTCCACGTCGATTTCGTGCCGACGCCCTACTTTGCGCGCAACCCCAACCTGCTGCGCACCCGAGGTAGTTATGACCGGCTCGGCGCCTTCGAGGAAATCAACACGGTCTGGCCCGTCCGTCCGAACCCCGGCACCAACCGCGCCTATCAGGCTGGCATCGATCGCCCCGACGGTTCGATCGCCCGGTTCACTTCCGTCTGTGCCCCGCTGATCTACCGCGGCGATCGGTTGCCGGCCGAGCTCTACGGCAACGTCTTCCTCGCGGAACCAGCCGCCAATCTCGTCAGCCGCGCCATCCTCAACGACGACGGCACGACGCTACGCGTTCGCAAGGCGTACGAGAAAGGCGAGTTTCTCGCCTCGACCGACGAGCGATTTCGCCCGGTTGCCCTCTCCAATGGTCCCGACGGTACTCTGTACGTCGTCGATATGTATCGCGGCATCATTCAGGAGCGCATCGACATCACCGAGTATCTCCACGGCCAGATTCTCAAGCGGAAGCTGGACCAGTCGATCGAGCTTGGGCGCATCTATCGGGTCGTACACGAGACCACACAACGGGATGAAACCCCGGCCCTCGCCGGCGCCTCGTCCGCCCAATTGGTGGCCGCGCTCTCGCATCCCAATGGCTGGAGACGCGACCGCGCGCAGCAGTTGCTCGTCGAGCACAACGACAAGTCCGTCGCTCCGGCGCTCGTGAAGCTCGCCCACGAAGCGGACAATCCCCGGACCCGCCTGCACGCCTTGTGGACGCTGGACGGCATCGACGCCATCGACCAGGCGACCGTCACGAAAGCGCTGACCGACGCATCCAAGGACG
The DNA here is from genome assembly GCA_947474935.1 of Opitutia bacterium. Taxonomy (GTDB): domain Bacteria; phylum Verrucomicrobiota; class Verrucomicrobiia; order Opitutales; family Opitutaceae; genus ER46. The sequence goes on along the minus strand of CANJKL010000003.1, from coordinate 261,386 downwards.
TCCGCGCCTCCGCCGTCCGCCTCGCGGAACGCTGGCTCGGCGACACCGATTCGTCGATCCAAGCGGCGGTTCTCAAGCGGCTCGACGACTCCGACTGGTCAGTCCGGCAGCAACTGGCGGCGTCGCTCGGTGCACTGCCGCAGGGTCCGCGCGAAAAGGCGCTCGCCTCGCTCCTCGAGCGACACGCCGACGATCCAGTGACCCTCGATGCCGCTTTGAGCGGCGCACGCGGATCCGAGGCCGTCGTGCTCGAAAAACTAGTGCAGGCCGCCGACGGCCCGAAACCGCAACGCGATCCCGCCCTTATCATGCTCGCCGCGACGATCGTGCGCAGCGCGCAGGATGGAGCCGTCCAGACCCTGTTCACCTGGATCGCCGACGATCGGCGTCCGGAATGGCAGCGCGCCACCTTGCTGCGCGGAGCCGAGGTGGCCCTGCTCGGCGCCACGATGCCCGGCACCGTCGTGGAAAAACGTCCGGTCCTCGGCGACCGCATTGCGGGCGGAGGGAATTATAAATTCGCCCGCCCGGTCGAGCCCGCGCCGGCCGCTCGCGCCACCCGCCCCGGCAGCACCCGCTCCCTGCGGTTGAATCACGAACCGGCGGCGTTTTCCGCCCTCGTCGCCCGCAGTGACGACCTCGGATCGCGCGCCAAGGCCGTGCTGGCCCGCGTGGTGTGGCCGGGCAAGCCGGGCGCCCCCGCACCGATCGCCCCGCTTTCACGCGAAGAGCAGGCGCGCTACGATGCGGGGAGCGAGATCTACAAGAACATCTGCCAGGCCTGCCACCAGCCCGACGGGCGCGGCCAGGACGGCCTCGCGCCCAGTCTCGTCGGCTCGGAACTGGCGCTCGCCCCGGCCGAGATCACGGCACGCATCCTGCTAAACGGTAAAGAGGGTGGCATCGGGCTCATGCCTCCCGTCGGCGCGATTCTGGCCGACGAAAAGATCGCGAGTGTGCTGACCTACGTCCGCCGCGAGTGGGGCCAGGGCGGATCCGCGGTCGATCCCGCTTCGGTCAAGAACATCCGGGCTCTCACCGCCGGCCGCGCCCGCCCCTGGAAGCACGAGGAGTTGCTGGAAATGCTTCCTCCCGGCCGTAGCGGAAAGTGAACGTATCACCGGGCTCCGAAAAGCCAGATGGGCGATCGGATTCGACGGCACGGAGGCGGCTTGAACCGACCGGTTGAATTGCGCTAATCACTACTCGTGACGACCATTCTGAACCGCAAACGCAAGGTGCAGCGCCCGCACCGTCGCTCAAACCTTTGCGGCAGATTCAAACCGGCGGTCAGCTTCGTGGCCCTGTTCCTCTTTGGAGCCGCCAGCCTGCCTGAAGCCTTCGCCGCTGCGCCGGCGACCGAAGGCCGGGCACCAAACGCGTCTGTCTCCACCGCGCAATTGCCTGCATCCCTGTCCGGCAGCGACCCGCTGGTGGGGCAAGAGGACCTGGCCCGGCTGACGAATTCGGGGTGGCACGATTATCTCTCGGCGGAGATCGCGGCGAAAAAGCAAACGCGCGAAAAACTTTGGGCGCGGGGCGTCTCGTCGCCCGAAGCCTACACGCGCTCAGTGGAGCCCAATCGGGAACGTCTCCGCCGCCATCTGGGCGTCATCGATTCGCGGGTGGCGGCACCCCAGTTGGAAATCGTCTCCCCCGCAGACCATCCGGGCCCGCTGGCTGAGACGACCGCGTATCAGGCCTGGGCGGTACGGTGGCCTGTTCTGGCGGGGGTCCACGGCGAAGGCATCATGCTCCGCCCCCGCGGTGAACCTACCGCCCTCGTGGTACTCGTCCCGGACGCCGACCAGCTGCCGGAGGAAGTCGCCGGATTGACCGGAAACCATTCCGCCGGTGCATCCGTCGCCTGCCGCCTGGCCGGAAGCGGCGCGGTCGTCATCATTCCCGTCCTGGCCAACCGCGGTTCCAAGCATGCCGGTGATGACCGTCTCAGCATTGCCACGAACCAATCCCAACGGGAATGGATCTACCGCCAGGCGACGGAGGTCGGCCGGCATGTCGCCGGCTACGAGATTCAAAAGATCCTCGCCGTCATCGACTGGTTTTCGTCATCAGGCCGAGCCGGCCGGCCGGTCGGTGTCGCCGGCAATGGCGAAGGGGGCCTCCTCGCATTCTACGCTGCGGCACTGGACACGCGCATCGCGGCGAGCTGGGTCGGTGGATATTTTCAACCGCGCGAACAGGTGTGGCGGGAACCGCTCTACCGAAATGTCTGGGGATTGCTCGAGGAGTTTGGCGACGCGGAAATCGCCACGCTCGTCGCCCCGCGAACGCTGGTCGTCGAACCGAGTCGCGGTCCGGAAATTTCGTCCCCACCGGCAAAGATCTCCGGTCCGGCCTACGCCCGCTCCGCCGCGCCAGGGGTCATCGCCAATCCGACTTTCGGTGCCATCCGGGGCGAATGGCTACGCGCCCTCGCCTTGGCCGGCCCCGGAGTCACCCGGCAGTTTCACTTCGCCGCGGGACCGGAGGAAACCCTCGGTCTATTCGGCGGTGAAAAGGCGCTTCGTGTTTTCTGGACCGGCCTCGCAGCGACTCAGCCCGTGGGAGAAGTCGAACCGTGGACAAAAACGCTGCCGCCCTCGCCCCAAGCTCTTGCGGAGCGTGAACACCGCACGATTCGAGAGCTGCAGGACCATGCGCAAACCCTGATCCGGCTTTCGGAATACGCACGGGATGAATTCTTCTGGTCCCGGGTAAAACCGTCCACGCCGGACGCGTGGCAGGCCCAGCTGGCGCCGTTTCGCCGGCAACTCACCCGCGACGTGATCGGCCACCTGCCCGACACCAATGCACCGCTGCGCCCGCGAACGCGGATCGCCCCCGAATTCTCAAACGCGAAGTGGACCGCTTATACCGTCGTTCTGGACGTTTTTCCCGGGGTTATCACCTGGGGACACCTGCTGCTGCCCAACGATCTCAAGTCCGGAGAACGCCGGCCGGTCGTGGTTTGCCAGCATGGGTCGGGCGGTCTGCCGCCAGACACCTTCGAGGAAAATCCGGCCATGCGCGCCCATCAGATTTACCAAGGGTTCGCCGCCCGGCTTGCCGCCCGCGGTTTCGTCGTCTTCGCGCCGTATCTGCCCAATCGGGTGGGCGGTGACGACTACCGGGAGTTGCAGCGCAAAGCCAGTTTGCTGCGGCAATCCCTCTTCAGCATCACCACGCGCAGCCACGAACGCCTTCTGCTCTGGCTGCACCAGCAGCCCTTCGTGGACCCGACCCGCATCGCCTGCTATGGCATGTCCTACGGCGCCAAGGCCACAATCCGCGCCGTCGCGGCCCTCGAGGGCTACTGCCTCGCGATCTGCTCCGGCGATTTCAACGACAATGTGGCCGCGATCAGCACCGTGCGCCACGACAAGAACGAGGCCATGTATTATCCGGACTACGAGTTGGTGGAATACAACCTCGCCAATACGTTCAACTACGCGGAAATGGCAGCCTTGATCGCCCCGCGGCCCTTCATGGTGGAATTTGGCTACAATGATCGCGCCGTCCAATTGGCGGGCGCGGCGGCCGAATACGCAAAAGTCGCCCGCCTCTATTTCCGTCTCGGCATCCCGGAACGCACCGCCATCGAATTTTTCGACGGCGGCCACACGGTGCCCGGACGGGGCACATTCGAGTTCCTGCACCGCTTCCTGCGCTGGCCCAAACCATGAACCCATCCGCCGACGCGCCCCGCGTCCTCCTCATCCGCCGGCGTTATCTGGGCGACATCGTCCTGCTCGGCAGCGTGCTGCGCAACCTACGGCTCCATTGGCCGGCCGCGTCGCTTACCGTCCTCACCGAGCCCGCCTACCGTGGCGTGCTCGCCCTCAACCCCGACGTAAACACTGCGCTCGCCCTGCCGCGCCGCCTGCCCGAGTGGCCCGGCTTTCTGCGCCAGTTGCGGCGGGCCCGTTTCACGCACGTCCTCGATTTCGACAACACCGAGAAGACGGCGGCGGTGTCACGCTTCACTGGCGCGCGCGTGCGCGCCACGTTCAACCGCGAACTCATCCGCTTTCGCTACCGCTGGTTTTACACCCACACCGCGGTCGTCACGAATGCGTTCTACGATTCGCACGCCATCACCGAGACCTACCTCGCGCTGCCCGCCGCGATCGGCGTGCCGATCGTCTCCCACGAAGTCCGGCTCAAACCGCGTCCGGACGATCTAGCCGCGGCGCAACGGCTCGTCCCGCGCGGCGGGCGGAAGGTCCTCGTTCACCCCGGCTCGCGGAGTATCCACCGCATCTGGCCGGTCGAGCGCTTTGCCGCGGTCTGTGATCGCCTTCAGGATGAGTTGGGCGTGCAGGTATTCCTTACCGCCGGCCCGGGCGAGCAAGCGCTGGTCGACCAGATCCGGAAAAATGCCCGGACCCATTTGGTTACCCTCCCGCCCGCCACCCACGTCGGCGGCTTTGCGGCCCTCGCGGCGCAGTTTGACGTGTTTCTCTGCCACGACAGCGGCCCCATGCATGTGGCGGCCGCCGTCGGCACGCCGGTGGTGGCACTGTTCAGCTCCCAGAACGCCACGATCTGGCGCCCGCTCGGGGCGCAACACACCGCCCTGCAGACGTCGCTGCCGTGCGCCTGCATCGGTGACGCAGCGCCGACTCCCTGCGTGCGCGGCGATTCGTATCGCAGCTACTGCGTGCGCAAGCTCACCGCAGACGAGGTCTTTCACGCGGTGGTGGCGAAGTTGTCGGCGGCGCGGCCCTGAGGCCGCCTACATCCGAAACGCGATGATCGTTCCGGCGACGCCGACGATCTCCGCGAACCGGCCGGCTTTGATCTCCTCGAAGATCGCCCGCGTCACGCCATCGGCCCGGCTGCCGAAATCGTGAAACGCGATCACCCCGCCACGCTTCACGAACGGCGCCCAAGCGCGGATGTCCGCCTTACACGCGTCGTAGGAATGATCGCCATCGATAAAAATAAAATCCACCGCGCCGCGTTTTGCCTCCAGTTGACGCGCGGCCGCCAGCGAATCGCTCACCACGGGTTCGGCTCGGGAGGAAAACCCCAACGCGGCGAAGTTCGCCTGAAAGATTTCCAGTGTGCTCTTCCGCCCGAGCTTCCGGAAATGCCGCTGATACCAGACCTCATCCTCCCCGCAGGTCGAAAGCCCTTGAAAGTTGTCCACCGCGAAAATCTTTGGTGACGCGCCTTTCAGTCCACCCGCGACGAAACAGGTCGACGCCCCCATCCACGACCCGACCTCCACCACCTGCGCGTCTACCGGCAAGTCGTGTGCGAGCTGGAATAAATATCCGCGCTCGGGAAAACTGCCCATGTCGTCGTCCCGGAAATGCCGCGCGATCCGGCGGAACTCGCCCCAATTCAAATCGGGCCGGCGCTTCCGTGCGCCCCGCAGATAGCGGCCGCATTTTTGCGCGAAACGCAGATCGCGAACGATGGGCCAGTGCTTGAACGCCATGCGCCGAGAGAACGCACCCGGCCCGTGCGCGGGAAGCTTTTTCGGCGCCACCACCCTTTGCCCCGCGCGTCGCCTCCACCCCGCTTTCCCTTCCCGCAACCCGCCGGCCCTCGTTGTCAACTATTAGTTGACAACTAGGATTGGCCGGGGACCATCCGGTGCAGGCGCCTGATTCGCCTCGAAACCATTCCTTCCGCCGGAGTGCGCTTGCGCACGGCCCGAATCGCCGGCAAGCACGCTTACCCGCATGTCTTCGGCCGCTCCCGCCCCCAAGGTCACTGTCGCGATCCCCACCTACAATCGCGCGGAGTTCCTGCGGCAAACACTCGCCGGCCTCGCGACGCAGCACTTCCCGCGCGATCACTTCGAAGTCATCGTCATCGACAACAATTCGCGCGATCACACCCGCACCGTGGTGGAGGAGTTTGCCTCCGCTCATCCCGCCCCGCGCTACATCCACGAGCCGCAACAGGGCCTCGACTACGCGCGCAATCGCGCCATCGCCGAGGCCCGCGGGGACGTGATCGTGTTCGGCGACGACGATATCCTCGTTCAACCCGACTGGCTCGCCCAGATCAGCGTGCCACTGCTGGCGGACACCGCACGCCGCATCGGCGCGGTCGGCGGCGAAGTCATTCCCGTCTTTCCTGACGGCCTTCCCGACTGGGTGCGGGAATGGCACGCACCGCTGGCCTTCCGTCCCGATCTCGGCCCCGCGGGCCCGAAGCAATCCCCCATGGGGGCGAATCTCGCCTTTCCCAAATGGGTGTTCGAGCAACTCGGGCCCTTTCACACCGCGCTGGATCGCGCCGCGGGGAACTATTTTTCCGGGGGCGACAGCGAGATGATCCGGCGGGTCCGGGCCGCCGGGCTCGAGGTGTGGTTCGCTCCCGGGGCCGCGGTCCAACACCAGATGCCCGCGAGCCGGACGACGTTTCCCTACGCCGCCCGCCATGCCTTCGATTCCGCGCGTTCGCGGGTCATCGACCGCATCGGGCAGCGCGGTGCCAGCGGCTACCTCGCCGGCCGCTTCGCCGCCAATGTCGTGAAGGCCCTCGGGTTCGCGCTGCTCGCCCTGCTCAACGGCATTATTTTTCGCCGCGGCGCCGCGAAGAAGGCCCTGGTCCGGGCGTGGCGTTCCTGCGGCTACCTCTACCAGATCCCGCGCTCGCTCGTCGGCAAAATCTAACCGCAGGAGCGGCTTTACGCCGTGACCTTTATCGCCAACAAACCTCCGCGGTATGCTGACCTTCTTCCGTTGAGCCCGACGCCGCCTCTCCTCCCCCTCTCCTTTGTCGTCGTCGCCCGCAACGAGGCGGCCAACCTGCCCCGCTGTCTCGCAAGCGGCGCGGGCTGGGTGGCGGAGATCGTGGTGGTGCTCAACGACACGACCGACGCCAGCGAAGCCCTCGCGCAAAAAGCCGGCGCCCGGGTGCATCACCTGCCCTGGGAGGGCTATCGCGACACCAAGAACGCCGCCCTCGCGCTGGCCACCCACGACTGGGTCCTGTCCCTCGATGCCGACGAGGAGGTATCGCCCGAGCTACGGGGAGCGCTCATCGCGTTTTTCGCCCGCCCCGACCGTGAGCAATTCGCCGGCGCCCGGTTTCCACGCAAAGTCTGGTTCATCGATCGCTGGATCATGCACGGCGACTGGTATCCCGACTACAGCCTGCGGCTCTTCCGGCGGTCGCGCGCCCGCTGGGGCGGCGACAAATTCGTCCACGAGAAGATCGAGTGCGACGGCCCGATTGCGAAGCTCCGCGGCGATCTCCACCACTACTCGTTTCCGACGCTCGCCAGCCACGTGGCGAAAATAAATCCGTTCGCCGACCTGTTCGTCCGCCAGCAGCAGGCGCGAGGCAAACGCTTCTCGCTCGTTGCCGCCTTGATCCGGCCGGGCTGGCGTTTTATCCGGGCCTACGTGGTGAAACTCGGCTTCCTCGATGGCTTTCCCGGACTCTACATCGCCGTGGCGACATCGTTCGGCGCGTTTGTCCGCTACAGCCGCCTCTACGAGGCGGAAAAGATACCGGCCTCCGCCCCGGACGCGAACCGTCGTTGATCGAATTTCCGGCCACCTCGTCGCATCCTTCACGGCCATTCATGACTGAGAACAAGGAACCGCAGCAATTCAGCCGGCTCGCCGAGGAACTCGTCGGAGAGCTGCGGGGGATCCCCTACGACGAGCCCAGGCGCGCCAAGAAGCGGGCGACGCAGCCTCTGGCCGCCGTCGTGGAGCAGCTGATGCAGGCGCACCACATCGGGCGATCCTCGCCGGAACAAACCATTCGCGACCGATGGACGGAACTCGTCGGCGCCGCCAACGCCAGTTACTCCCACGCCGTTCGCATCGAACGGAATCGCCTGCTCGTCCTCACCCTCCACGCCGTCGTGCGCAACGAGCTTTTCCACCATCGTGAAGCGATCGTGGCCCGCCTCCGCCAGCTGCCCGGCTGCGGCGAAATCAAGTCGCTCAACCTGCGCAACGGCTGAAAGTCACGAGCGGCCGGCCGCTTGCCCGACGAAACCGCCGCCCGATTCCGCGATCGCTCACACGATGGCGTTGTCGATCAGGCGGACCTCGTCGACCCACACCGCGATCGCCAGCAGCGTGTGGCCGGGCACGACCTCCCGCATCGGCTCCATCGTCGCCGGATCGACCATCGAAACATAGATGACGCGGATCCGGCGGCGTTCGCCGAGCAAATGAGTCATTTCGGCGATGATGCGGTCGGGGCTGCGCACGCCCTGCGCCACCATCTCCCTCGCCTTCTCCAGCGCGGCCGGAATGGAAAGCGCCTCCTGGCGCTGGCCGGCCGTCAGGTCCCGGTTGCGCACCGCCAGCAGAAGGTTGTCGGAATCGCGGATGATCGGGGCGACGACGACCTCCGTGCCAAAGCAGAGGTCGGCGATCATCTTGCGCAAAACCGCGGCCTGCTGCGCGTCGCGCTGTCCCACGACGAGAAATTCGGGGCGCACGATGTTCAGCATCTTCACGGTCAGGGTTGTGACCCCGCGAAAATGCGACGGCCGGGAGACACCGCAAAGTGGCTTGCTGACCGCCTCCTCGGTCACATAGGTCGAAAAACCGCGCGGCAGCATCTCCTCCGCAGAAGGCAGGAACACCACGTCGACCCCGAGTTCTCCGCACAGCCTGATATCCGCATCCGGACATCGGGGATAGCCCGCAAAATTCTCGCTCGGACCGAAAGCCAGCGGATTGGGAAACACCGACGCAACCACAACTTGCGCCCGCGCGCGCGCCAGCGCGATCAAGGCCGCATGTCCGGCGTGCAGGGCTCCGTTGGTTTGCACGAGCGCCACGGTCTTGCCGGCCATTTTCAGCCGGGCGGCCGCTTCGCGCATTTCCGAGACAAGTTCGATTTTTTGCATGGGGTAGTCAGGCGGGGCAACGTCGGGCTTGAACAAACCAGCCAGCCCGCGTTTGTTCAAGTTTTTCGCCCGGCTCACACCACTTCCCACGCACCTCCTGCCATGATTCGCATCAACGAAAACTACACCAAGCTCAAGGCGTCCTACCTTTTCAGCGACATCGCCAAACGGGTGAACGCCTACGTCGCCGCGAATCCGGCGAAGCCCGTCATCCGCCTGGGCATCGGGGACGTCACCGAGCCGCTGCCGCCCGTCTGCGTCGAGGCGATGCACGCCGCGACGGACGAGATGGCGAAGCGCGCCACGTTCAAGGGCTACGGCCCGGAGCAGGGCTACGCCTTCCTGCGGGACGCGATCGCGCAGCACGACTACACCGCCCGCGGCTGCCAAATCGACGCCGACGAGATCTTCGTCTCCGACGGCTCGAAGTGCGATTGCGGCAACATCCAGGAAATCTTCGCCACGGACGTGAAGCTCGCGATTCCCGACCCGGTCTATCCGGTCTACGTCGATACCAACGTCATGGCCGGCCGGACCGGTCAAAGCGTCGACGGCCGCTACCAGGGCGTGACCTACCTCGATAGCACGCCGGCCAACGGTTACGTGCCGGCAATCCCGGGCACCGCCACCGATCTGATCTACCTCTGCTTCCCCAACAATCCGACGGGCGCCGTCGCAACGAAGGCCCAGCTCGCGGCCTGGGTGGCCTACGCGAAGCAAAACCGCGCGATCATCCTCTTCGATTCCGCCTACGAGGCCTACATCCGGAATCCCGACATTCCCCACTCCATCTATGAGATCGAGGGTGCGCGCGACGTCGCGATCGAGTTCCGCAGCTTCTCGAAGACCGCCGGCTTCACGGGCACCCGCTGCGCCTACACGGTCATCCCGAAGGCGCTCGTCGGCTACGATGCCGCCGGCGGCACCCACTCCCTCCACGCCCTCTGGAATCGCCGCCATTCGACGAAGTTCAACGGTGTCGCCTACCCGATCCAGAAAGCCGCGGCCGCCATCTACACCGACGCCGGCAAACAGCAGACGAAGGCCCTCATCGATTTCTACCTGGGCAACGCGAAACTCATTCGTGAGGCCGTGAAGAGCTGGGGGTTCTCCTGCATCGGCGGCGACAACGCCCCGTACCTGTGGGTGAACACCGGCCGCGACTCGTGGGAGTTCTTCGATCTCTTGCTCGACAAGGCCCAGGTCGTTTGCACGCCCGGCGCCGGCTTCGGCAAGTGTGGCGAAGGCCACGTGCGGATCAGCGCGTTCAACTCCCGTGAAAACGTGGCGACCGCGCTCGCCCGCATCGGTGCCGCGCTGAAATAACCCGCCTCCGTCCGCCCCCTTGAGCGGTGGCGCCAACCGCGGCCGCGCCCTATCCCTTCTTCGGCAGCGCGCCCGCGATCTCGGCCGCCAGGGCCACGACGGCTTCGCTCAACCGCGCGGCCAGGCTCGCCTCGCTTTTCCCCTCCCAGTTCGCCGCCGGGCCGTGAAAATCACCACGCGCCACAATCGTGTTCGGCGCGACAGCGCCCGCCAGTTCCCAGACCGCGCGGAATTTAACCGCGCCCCCGGCTTCGCCCTCGCAGGCGAGCACGCGTACAATCAGCTCGAAATCGTAGTTCACGTTCACCGCCCGGAGCCCCGGGGAAAGCACCGCCCCCGCCGCCCCGCGGGCCAGTAGTTCCTCGCGCAAGACGCGGCCGATGCCGAGTTCCAGCGGTTCGCCCCAGCGCGCAAATTCCCGGAACTGAATTTCGTTGTCGCCCCGCCGCACGATCAATGGCCGGACCCGGACATAATTCGCCAGCTCGACCTGCCGCAGGTGGATCGTCGGCCCGGGGGTGGCCACCGCTCCGGCCGCGGGGACCGTAGAAGCCGACAGCACATAGTAGCGCGTCGGGTCGGCCTCCGCCTGCGGCAGCGGGATCGAACAACCGGGGAGGAGTCCCGAAACGCAAAGCGCAGTCATAAGCCCCAGTGCGGTGACCGACTGGCGTTGAAAGAAAGCAAAACCGGTGTTCATGGCATTCGGATCGAAGGGTTCACGTCACAGGTGTCGTCATTCCGGCCGCTTGCGGCCGGTGATCAGCGCGTTCGGGTTGCGCTCGAGGAAATCGACCAGCCGCTTCACCGCCTCGGCCGCTTCGTTCAGATGCTGCAAACTGTCGCCCAGTTCCTCGCCCAGCCCGCCGTGCGCCGACACGAATCGCCGGGCCTCTTCCGCGGTCGCGTTGAACGATTGGATCGTCTTTCTCGCCTCCGCGATGGTGTCCTTGAGCTGCGTGCTCGTGGGCTCCACCTGCGCATCGAGCTTCCCGATCGTCGTCCGGAGATCGGTGATCGCCCCGTTGAGATTCTCGAACGTCCGCTTGAAGTCCGGATTCGCCGCGAGTGCCTCGACCTGCTCGCCGGTTTTCTTCCACTGCTCGATCACGGCCTTCAGATCGAGACCGTTGAGCTGTTTTCTCGTGTCGGCGATGAGCGCGGCCAGGCCACGTGACAGTCCGACAAAATCGGTCTTTTTCAGGTTCGTCAGGATTTCCGTCAGGCTGGTCTGGAATTCCGAGATGGCGGAAGGCAGCGCCGGGACCACCACGTAACGCGGATCGCGCAGGCCCGGATCGTGATTTTCCTTCGGATCGACGAAATTGAGCCCGACATACAGCAAGCCGGTCGCAAGGCTCTGAACTTCGAGCCGCGCCCGCAGCCCGCGATCCACCAGCGCCTGCAGTGCGGTGCGGTCCGACACATTGATGGGTTTGCCGTTCCAGCCGGTGAGGGTGTCGCGGTTCAGTTCGCACACCACGGCCGCCACGGACTGGTTCAGGGCTTCGTCATAGCGGAGGTTGAGCGTCGCCACCCGGCCCACTCGCACGCCCCGCAACTTGACCGGCGACCCCTGATCCAGCCCGTTGACCGACTCATCTCCGCCGAAATAAACGACGAAACGCTGCGGCTTGTTGAAAAAGCTCACGCCGCCGAACGTCAGCAACGCCACCACGCCAAGGGCCAGCGCGCCGATGACGAACGTCCCCACCACTGCTGCACTTACCTTGGTCTTCATTGTTCGGTCGGCAAATTGAACGCAGCCGCTCCGCGAGCGCACCCAAAAAATGCAACCGGCGCGGGATGTCTGTTGGGCGGGGAGGCCAAACCGTGTTTCATCGGAGATCGGTCGCGCCATCGCGGCAGCGGAGAAATTCCGACACGCGGGGGTCCCGACTGTTCAATGCCATTTCACGCGGCCGGCCCTCGGCGATTATGCCCCTGGCATCGCGATCGAGCATGATGGCCCGGTCCGCGATGCCAAAAATCGAAGCCAGCTCGTGCGAGACGATGACGATCGTGGTGCCGAACGTTTCGCGAATGTGCAGGATCAGTTCGTCCAGCTTGCGCGAAGTCACCGGATCCAGTCCAGCGGAGGGCTCGTCGAAGAACACGATGGATGGATCGAGCGCGAGCGCCCGGGCCAGGCCAGCGCGCTTTCTCATGCCACCGCTGATCTCCGCGGGAAAATAGTCCTCGAAGCCGCCGAGCCCCACCTGGGCAAGCTTGAAGGTGGCGAGCTCGTCGATCTGCCGCCGCGACAGTGAGGTGTACTCTTCGAGTGGCAGGGCCACATTCTGCCGCAGCGTGAGCGATGTCCACAACGCCCCGCCCTGAAACAGCATCCCGAAAGTCTTCAACCGCGCCCGCCGGCTGGCGTGATCCGCATGGCTGAACGGCTGGCCGAGAAACTTCACCATCCCGGCTTTCGGCGTGTTCAAGCCCACGAGGTGGCGCAGCAGCGTGCTTTTGCCGCAGCCCGACCCGCCGATGATGAAAAATACTTCGCCGCGCGCGACGGTGAATGACACCTTCTCAAGCACGGCGGTGTCACCGTAGCCGCACGCGAGGTCAACGACCTCGATCGCCGGTTCACTGTTGATTGGAGTGATTTCGGCCATGCGGTTCAAATGTCCAGCACGTCGAACACCAAGGCAAATATCGCGTCCGCGATCACCATCATGAGGATCGCCGTCACCACCGCCGACGTGGCCGCGCGGCCCACGCCCGCCGCACTGCGTTCCGCCTGCAGGCCGCGCAGACAACCGGCGAGGCCGATGATGAGGCCGAACGCCGAGGCCTTGATCACGCCTGACGCCACGTCGGAGAGATCCACGATGGTCAGCATTTCCACCCAGTAAGCGGTGGGTGAAATCGCGAGCAAACCGTAGGCCACAACCATGCCGCCGAGGATGCCCAGCGCATTCGCGTAGAGCGTCAGCAATGGCGTCATCACCGCGAGCGCCAGCAGCCGCGGCAGCACCAGAAACTGCACCGCCGAAATTCCCAACGTCTCTAGGGCGTCGATCTCCTCGTTCGTCTTCATGTTGCCGAGGGTGGCGGCAAAGGCGGCACCGGTCCGGCCCGCCAGGACGACCGCCGTCATCACCGCCCCCACTTCGCGCACCGTTGCGAGGCCGATCAGGTCGGCGATCCAGATGTCGCCGCCGAACATCCGCAGCACGATGGAGGCCGTATAGGCCAGCGTTACACCCACCAGAAAACTGACGAGGCTCACGATGGGCACCGCCATCGGCCCGCATTGCTGCATTTCCTCCAGACAGTCGCGCCAGCGGAATTTTCCGGGCTGCCGCGCCAGACTCATCGCCCCGATGAAGCACTCCCCGACAAAATGAAAGATGGCCCTCACGTTCGCCCCCATGCCCAGGGTCGAGTGCCCGACGCTGGCGAGAAAGTCCGTCGACCGGTCATGGGGCACACTGGTTTCGTCGGCCTGCGCCAGCTGGCCGAGCAACTCGCGGATTTTTGCCGGCAACGCCTCGATATCGCAATAGGCCCCGGTCACGCGGCACCACTGCTGGGCCTCGAACAGGAACAGCAACAGCGACGAATCCCATCGCTCCACTCCGGCCGTTTGCAGGGCCACCCGCCGGGGGGTCCGCCCGGCCAGCAGTTCGTTCCACGCGGGCCGCGGCTCGGTCACCTGCCACGTGCCCGCGGCCGCCACCGTCAGCACCTCTTGGTCGAGACGGGCGGTCGCACGGGCGGCCAGGGCTTCTGAACGGACAGACATCGGCGCTCACTTCACTCGTGACAGTGCCCGCCGCCAAACCAAATCTCGGCGGTTTCATGCCTCAATTTGCCACAATTCTCCTGGATCTCGACGGAACCCTGGTGGACGCCTTCACCACGATTCACCGCAGCTACGTCCACACGCTGCCCCATTTCGGCCGACCGGCCCCGACCCTGGCCGAGGTACGCCGCGCGGTGGGCGGTGGTCTGGAGAATGCCATGCGGCACTTCCTACCCGAGCCACTGATCGCCGAGGCCGTCAAAATGCATGTCGCCCACACCACCGCCATCCTGCTCGAGGACGTGAAACTCATGCCGGGCGCGCTGGAGTTCGTCCGCACCCAACACGCGGCCGGGGTCACCCTCGCCGTGTTCACGAACAAGCGCGGCGAGCACTCCCGCCAGATTTGTGCGCATCTGGGCCTGACGCCCTACCTCAAGGGCAATTTCGGCGCCCGCGATACCCCGTGGCTGAAGCCGCAGCCGGAGTTCGCCGCGCACGTCCTCACCCAACTCGGGACGACAGCGGCATCGACGATGCTCGTCGGCGATTCACCCTTCGATGTGCATGCGGCGCATAACGGTGGCTTCCCATGCTGGTGCGTCACCACGGGCACGCACGACCTCGCCCAGCTGCAGGCCGCGAAAGCCGAGGGCGTGTTTACTGATCTGAAGGAGTTGCAAACGAGTCTTGAGGCCTGAGCGGCCCCCACGCCGACGACCCCGTGCGGCAGCCGTCCGGTTGCCCAAAAATTCCCTTCCCCTCGCCCGCGGCAGCGGCCACGTTTACTTGGCCCTGCACCCCGCATTCGCGTGCCCGGCCGGCCATGACCCTCGCCCCCATCGATTGGATTATCATCGTCGTTTATCTGGCAGGCTGCCTCGGGGCTGGCCTGTGGATGCGCAAATTCGTGCGCGGCGTGGAGGACTTTGCCGTCGCCGGCCGCGAGATGAACGTGAATCTCGGGATCGCCTCCCTCGCCGCCACGGAGTTGGGGCTCGTCACGATCATGTACGCCGCACAACTCGGCTACGAGAAGGGCTTCGCCGGCGCGACCATCGGCATCATCATGTGGGCCGTCATCTGGACAATCGGTCGCACCGGTTTTGTCATCGAGCCCCTGCGCACCGCCGGCGTCATGACGATCCCGGAGTTGTTTCAAAAGCGCTTCGGGTCGCGCGTCCGCTGGCTGGCCGGGCTCGTCGTCGTGCTGGGCGGCTTGCTCAACATGGGGATTTTTCTCCGGCTGGGCGGCGAATTTCTCGTGTACGCGACCGGCATGCCACCCGGCTGGCTCGAATGGGTGATGACCGGACTGCTCGGCCTCGTCCTCGTCTACACGGCGCTCGGCGGAATGCTGTCCGTGCTGGTGACCGACTACCTGCAATTTCTGGTCATGGGCGTGGGCATCGTGATCACGTCGATCCTCGTCATCCTCCACATCGGCTGGGGCAACCTGATCGACGGTCTCAATACCGCGTGGTCGGCCGGTAACGCGGTGGCGCCCGGTGAGGCCGCGCGCGCGCATCCCTTCAATCCGTTTCACTCCTCCAGCTTCGGCTGGGGCTATATGGTCTGGCAGTTTGCCTTCCAAATCGCCTGCGCCTGCACCTGGCAGACGCAGATCAGCCGGGTGCTCGCCGCCAAGGATGCCGCCACGGCGAAGAGCATGTACCGGAAAACATCGTTCTACTACGTGGGGCGCTTCCTCCTGCCCGGCCTTTGGGGCGCCGCGGCGTTTGTCTGGTTTTCTCAGCACGGCGGCCTGCCGAAGGATCTCACCACTCTGACCGCCATGCCGCAGTATCTCAGCATCGTGCTGCCGGTGGGGATAATTGGCATCGTGGTCGCCGCCATGCTCGCCGCCGAGATGTCGACCGACAGCGGCTACATGCTCACGTGGGCCACGGTGATCTACAACGACATCATCACCCCGTGCCTGCGGAAGCCCCTTGCCCCGAAAAACCAACTGCTCCTCACCCGCGGCCTGGTTCTGGCCATCGCGGTCTTCCTCCTCTTCTACGGCCTTTGGTATCAGGTGCCCGGTAACACATGGGACTACCTCGCGGTCACGGGTAATATCTACCTCGCCAGCGTATTCACGCTGCTCGTCGCGGGGCTCTACTGGCCTCGAGCAAACGCCGTCGGGGCCGGGGCCGCGCTGATTCTCGGCGCGATCGGTCCCGTCGGGTTTCTCGTGCTCGGCAAGAAGTACGCCATCGCGCCCGAGGTCGCCGGCGCCTCGTCCTTCGCCCTCGCCGCCATCGGCATGATCGCTGGCTCCCTCCTCACCCGGCCACCCGAACGGGCCGAATCCAGCCCATCCGCCGCCCCCGCCGCCACCGCACCATGAAAGATCCCTTCGTCATTTTTTGGGTCATCCTGATTTTCAGTTCCATTTTCTGGTACGGTTTTCTCGTGTTCTATGTCGGCCAGAAAGCCGGCACTGAAATCCGCGAGATGACGAAGAGGCTGGGCGAATCCTTACCGCCCAAAAAGCCGCAGCCGTAGTGGGGGCCCCCGCCGGAGCAGGAGACTCCGTCGGCGCGCAGCCGCGGTTTGCATCGTCGCGCAAAGCCGTTTCACCTCGGCATCGCCCGTGCCTCCACCCGTGTCCCACTCCCCCGCCGCCCGCCTAACCGGCGTCATCGAGCGCATCATCTTTTTCAACGAGGAGAACCATTACACCATCGCGGAATTCCGGCCCGAGGCCCCCCCCGCGGGGCCCGACCCGAAGGCCCGCATCGAAGCGGTCACGATCGTCGGCCCGCTGCCCGGCGTGGAATGCGGCGAGACGCTGCACCTCACCGGCGAATGGATCCGGCACGCCCAACACGGCGCCCAGTTCAAGATTGCCGCTTTCAGGAGCGAGCTGCCGGCCAGCGTCTATGGCATCCGCAAATATCTTGGGAGCGGACTCGTGCCCGGCATCGGCAAGGCCTACGCCAACAAAATCGTCGACGCCTTCGGCACCGACACGTTTCGCATCCTGAGCGAGGAATCGGCGCGCCTGCGCGACGTCGACGGCATCGGCAAAAAGCGGGCGGCCGCGATCAAGCAGGCCTGGGACGAGAAACGCACAGAACGCGAGCTCTACATTTTTCTCCAAACCTACGGCGTCACGCCCGGCCAGTGCGTGAAGCTGGTCAAGCACTACGGTCCCCTCGCAAAAAACATCCTGATCAACGAGCCGTACAAGGTCGCCCGCGAGATCGACGGCATCGGCTTCAAGACCGCGGACCGGATCGCGATCAATCTCGGTTTCGCCAACGACGCCCCGCCCCGCCTCGATGCCGGCATCCTCTACGCCCTCGAGGTTCTGCAGGAGGAGGGCCATACCGCGTTCCGCGAGGCCGAACTGCGGGACTACACCGCCAACCTGCTCGAAACCGACTCGAAACTTGTCGAGGCGCGCCTCGATGCCCTCGTGGAAGCCCGGGCGATCGTCCGGCACTGGCCCGCCGGCGTGGAGAATCCCCTGCCCGGCTCCGCGCTCGTCCAGTTGCCGCATAACGATCGCGCCGAACAGAAGATCGCCGAGGTCGTGGCCCGGCTCAACCGCGTCGCCAGCGGGCTGCCGCCGATCAAGGTCGACGCTGCGGTCGAGTGGGCGGAGAAAAAAGCGGGTTTCGCCTTTCACGAACTGCAGCGCGTCGCGGTCCGGCACGCGCTCACTCACAAGTTCACGATTCTCACCGGCGGGCCGGGTACGGGAAAGACCACGATCCTGCGCGCCCTCGTGGAAATCCTGAAAGCGAAGAAAGTCCGGGTCCATCTCGCCGCGCCAACGGGCCGCGCCGCGCAGCGCCTCGCCGAGACCACCGGCGGATTCGCCTCCACAATTCACCGGCTCCTCAAGTTCGACGCCGCGAAAGGCGGATTCACGAGCAACGAAAACGCTCCGCTCTCCACGGATTTTCTCGTCCTCGACGAGGCCTCGATGCTCGACACCCGGCTGGCCTCCGCACTGTTGCAGGCCGTGCCGTCGCGCGCGCATCTGCTGCTCGTCGGCGACACGGACCAGCTTCCGAGCGTCGGCGCCGGCAACGTGCTCAAGGATCTGATCGCCACCGAGCAGGTGCCCGTGACCCGCCTCGCCGTGATCTACCGGCAGAAGGAACAGAGCGGCATCGTCACGACCGCTCACGCCATCAATTCTGGCGATCCCTCGCTGCCGCCGACCGTCCCCGAGGTGGCCGCCGCCCAAGCGTGGAGCGACCTCACGTTCATTGCCGCCACCGACGCCGAGGACTGCGTGCAAAAGGTCATCCAGCTTTGTACCGAGTACGTGCCGCAGCACTGGAAGTGGTTTCACCCGGTCAACGACGTGCAGATCCTCGCGCCCATGCACAAGGGCGTGGCCGGTGTCGGCAATCTCAATGCCCGGCTGCAGGACGCCCTGAACGCCAATCGCACGGGTCTGCGCGCCCTGAGCGGCGAATACCGACCGGGTGACAAGGTCATCCAGCTCCGCAACAACTACGACAAAAACCTGTTCAACGGCGACATCGGGGTGGTCGTCGGCGTCAACGCCGAAGCCGGCCAACTCGACGCGGATTTCGACGGCGACCGGCACACCTTCGAACGCGGCGAGTTGGGCGACCTCGCCCTCGCGTATGCCATCAGCATCCACAAGTCCCAGGGCAGCGAATACCCGGTGGTGATCTTACCGCTGCTGAAAGCGCACTTCATGATGCTGCAGCGGAACCTGCTCTACACCGCGATCACCCGCGGGAAGAAAAAGGTCTTCCTCGTCGGCGAACCCGCCGCCTACGCGATGGCTGTGCGCAACTCGGAATCCAAACTCCGCATGACCCACCTGCGGGAGAAGATCGCCGCACCCAGCTAACCGCGCTGGTTCCCGGCCATGAGCCGGTAGTGCGATGCCTCTGGGTTAACCGCTTTCAGGTCGTGGAGCCAAGTTTGTGACGTGCCCGTTGAAAGCGGCGCCGCATCGCCGGAAATTTCCTCAGGACTGCCCGTGTAGCCGGCGGCAGCGAATCGCCGAGCAGGGCGTCAACGCAACGTTTCGCCGCTTTCCCTGCCGACGTATTCATTCATCTCGGCAATCGATCCCGCGTCGGCGCAACTTCTCCACGATCCCGCCGTCGGGCAGCGGGCTCCGAATGACACTGGGTTAGGGTCAGAAATCTGACCTATTCCAAACCTCGTTCTTCCGCAGTGCGTCGCCCCCCCTCGCTCACCCGCCGAATGTGGCGCAAGACGATGCCTTGCGCCACATCCCCGCGCCACGCACGAGACCCAGATGATCCTCAATCACAAGGCGGCGATCGAGCTGCTCGCGGAACACGCGGACGAGATCGGTTTCAACCGTTACACGCTCCACAACCTTCACGCGTTGCTGTCGGAAAACCTGCCGCCCGAGGCGCCGTCCCTGATCGAGGAATGGTTCGATCAAATCCTCGCCACTGCCGCGGCGATCGCCGACCCGTTCGAGCAGGCGTTTTTCGCGAAGGTGCAGCTCCCCTATCTCCAGCCATTCGAGAACGTGAACAAGCGCGTGTCGCGGCTCGCCGCGAACATTCCACTCGTGCAGCGCAACCTCGGCCCGCTGTCATTTGTCGACGTGCCGCAGTTCGACTACACGCACGCGATCCTCGGCGTCTATGAGTTGAACCGCGTGGACTGCCTGCGCGACATCTTCGAATGGGCCTATGAGTGTTCGTGCGCACGCCATGCCGCGGTGCGACCGGTGCTGGGCGAACCGGATGCGTTCGGCTGCGTCACCGCGAACGGCTCAAGGCAGTCGTCGCCGCCGTGGTTCGCGGCGCCCTGGCAGAAGACGTGACGGTGAGGAAAATCGTCCGCGCCTCCTCCGCCTTGCGCCGGCCCTCGACGAGCACCACCTCCATCCGACGGCACCGCTCGACATGGGTGCCGCGGACGGCGGGGCAGGATGCAAAAGACATGGCCCGGAACGCAGCCGGTAAGAACCCGAAGCTCCCCGGCGGAGACAGCGATTGCAGAACCGCCGGCGCTGACGCAACGAACCTCGCCGGGTATAAGCGTTTGACGTTGCCGGAGGGCCCGCGTCGATTCTCCCCGCCATGAAACTCCTGCCGCTCTTCGTTGCCGCTTTTCTTCCGTTGTTGGCTCAAGCCGCCGACACGCCCGGTGCCGCGGCCGGATTCACCCGAAAGATTTTGCAGGATCATGATATCTCCGTCGCCGGCCATCATGCCGTCGTCGCGCAGATTGATTTCGCCGCGGGTGCGGCCGTTGGCCGCCATGTACATCCCGGGGAGGAACTCGGTTACGTTGTGGCAGGGACGGTCGTCATTGAGATCGATGGCAAACCCGCGCAAACGCTGAAGGCCGGCGATTCGTTTTTCATCCCCGCCGGTCTGATTCACACCGCCCGGAACGCTGGCGGCACCCCGGCCAGGGTGGTTTCGTCCTACGTGCTCGAAAAGGGCAAGCCGCTCGCCACGCCGGTCGCGAAGTAAACGGCGAGAGCCGGTGGGGCACGGCTGGGGGCAGCCCGTTTGCGAAATTTCGCGTCTGCGCCAACGTGCGGGCCATGCTCGCCAACGTCCTTTCCACTCCCGGTGGGGTCGGAATCGCCGGCGTCTCCATCGTCGACCGGGCCAGCCCGGCCGTCATTCATCTCGGGGTTCGTGGCAACGACGCTCGCGGCGGATGCGGCTCCGGTTTCTTTATTTCTCCGGACGGCTACACCCTGACCAACAGCCACGTCGTCAGCAGAGCCCGTGAGATCCGCGCCGCGCTGGCCGAAGGCCGCCCGCCGTGCTGATCAGCGACGATTCCGATACCGCCCTCGCGGTCATGCGCATCGGCGCAACCGATGTCACCCACCCGCCCTCACCGGCGCCGAAAAGCATCCACCCCCCGCCGCAAGCGGCTTGGCGCACGGACACATTCGCACATGCTCCGGGGCCAGTACAAAGCGCCCGACTCTTCTTTCCGCCATGAAAAGCCTGTTCCTCCGAATTCTGCCCGTGCTCTTCACCACCGTGTTGTCACTGCCGCCCGCCCCGTTGACGGGGCTTCGCGCCGCTGGCTCGGCCGCCGCTTCCGTCGAGGGATTCTCCCTTGTGAAAACCGTCGGTGGCATTGCGGAGTACCGGCTCGCGGCGAACGACCTCAGCGTGCTGCTGCTGGAGGACCACTCGGCCCCCGTGCTCACCTTCATGGTGACGTATCGCGTCGGCTCGCGCCACGAGGTCACCGGCACCACCGGCGCCACCCATCTGCTCGAACACCTGATGTTCAAGGGCAGCAAAAATTTCCACGGCGGGACCGGCAACGGCTTCGACACGCTCATGGACCGCGTCGGCGGCATCAACAACGCGACCACCTCGCTCGACCGCACCAACTACTACGAAAACCTCCCAAGCGATCATCTCGAACTCGCCGTGCAGCTCGAGGCCGACCGGATGCGCAACCTGCTCCTGCGCGAGGAGGACCGCCAGCCCGAGATGACCGTCGTGCGCAACGAATTCGAACGGGACGAAAACGACCCGGCTTCGGTCCTCGACAAGGAGGTGACCGCCACCGCGTTCATCGCCCATCCCTATCACCACCCGACGATCGGCTGGCGCTCCGACATCGAAAAGGTGTCGATCGAGAAGCTCCGCGAGTTCTACGACACGTTTTACTGGCCAAACAACGCCACCGTGACCGTCATCGGCGATTTCGCATCGGCCGAAGCCCTCGCGTTGATCAAAAAATACCTCGGCGCCATTCCCCGTTCACCCCGGCCGATCCCGGCCGTTTACACCGAGGAGCCGGCGCAAACGGGACCGCGCCGCGTCGTCGTGAAGCGCCCCGGCGAAGTCGGAGTGGTCCAGATCGCCTACAAGGTCCCGGCGGCTTTGCATTCCGACCACGCCCCGCTGGCGGTTCTCGCCTCGCTGCTGAGCGAGGGCAAAACCAGCCGGCTGTATCGCGCCCTCATCGATCCCAATCTCGCCATCAACGCCGATGCGTCGAAGGGCTTCTTCCACGACAACACGCTGTTCACCGTCAGTGCCCTACTCGCTCCCGGCGTCACGCACGAACAGGCGGAAAAGGCCCTGCTCGCCGAAGTCGGAAAGGTGAAGTCCGCTGGTGCGCCCCACGACGAAGTGGCGCGCGCCATCGCCAAGCTCCTCGCTGGCCTCGCCTACCATCGCGACGGATCGTTTGCGATGGCCGGCCAGATCAACGAGGCAATCGCGGTGGGCGACTGGACCACCTACGTCACCGGCCTCGACTTACTGAAGGCGGTGAGGGCCGCCGACATCCAGCGCGTGGCCAAGGCGTATTTGAACGAAGACCAGAGCACGACGGGCTGGTTCATCCCGCAGGCAGAGGGCACGGGGCCGGCCGCCAAGGGCGCCTCGGTGTGGCGCGAAAAGGACAACGCCCAGTTTTTCGCCCGCGGCCCGCACTACTACCGCGATCCGGAATTGACCGACGGAGGCGCGGCGCCCTCGTCACGCCCGGCCGCGTCCGCAACCCAGCGCGACGCCACGATCATTCCGGCCGCCGGCGCCGCGGGCGGCGGCGAAGCGCTCATCGCGCCGAACGTCCGCCGGCGCACCCTCGCCGGGATCGATGTGCTCACGCTCAAGACGTCGATCAAGGAGGTCGTCACGTTGCGCGCCGTGTTGAGCGGCGGTGATGTCTTCAATCCGCCCGAAAACTCCGCGCTCGCCGACCTGACCGCCGGCATGATCGACAAGGGCACCGTGCGGCGGGCTAAGTTTGAGATCGCCGGACTGCTTGAGCAGGTGGGCGCCACGCTGAACTTCGGCACCGGCTCGCACACCGTGAATATCAGCGGCAAGAGCCTGCGCCAGCATCTGCCGCTTGTGCTGGAGCAGCTGGGCGAGCAACTGCGCACGCCGCGGTTCGATCCCGAGGAATTCTCCAAGCTGAAAAAACAGCTCGTCGGCCGGCACAAGCGGGCGATGGAAGACACGGATTTTCGCGCCCATAACACTTTCGCCCGCGCCATCTTTCCCCCGGGGCATCCCAACCGGCCCCCAGTCGATGAGCGCTACGTCGCGGACATCGAGGCGGCGACACTTGACCAAGTGAAGGCGTTTCACGCCGTCAACTACGGACCCGCCGCCTTTCGCCTCGTCGCCGTCGGCGACATCGACAACAGCGCGATCGACGTGGCGATCACGGCGGCGTTCGGCGGTTGGACGGGCGGACGAGCCCTTCCCGCCACGCCACCCGCCCCCGCCCTCGCCGCGGCCCGGATCGAGCAGGTGCCGATGCCGGGCAAGACCAGCGTGTCGTTCGTGATCGGCCAGCCCTCCGGCCTGCGCTTTGCCGCGCCCGATCATCCGGCGCTGTCCATGGCCACAGCGGTGCTCGGCAGTGGTTTCTTTTCGGCGCGGCTGCTCGACATCATTCGCAATCGCGAGGGCCTGACGTACGGCATCGGCGCCAGCCTTGGAAGCGACACCTACACCGACGGCTCGTGGGCCATCTCGAGCACCTTTGCGCCCGAACTTTTGGGAAAAGGGGTGGCATCAACCCGGCGTGAATTGCAGCGCTTCGTGACCGAGGGTCTCACGGCCGCCGAACTGGAAACCTTCAAGGTCACGCTGACGGGCTCCTACAAAGTCCAGCTCGCCACAACCGGCGGCCTGGCCGCCACCCTGCTCAACGCGTTACAGCGCGGCTTCGGGCCCGAGTGGGTCGACGAATTTCCGCGCCGGGTCCAGGCCCTGACTCTCGCCGAGGTAAACGGCGCGATCAAAAAACATCTCCATGTCGATACGATGGTGACCGTGATGGCCGGGACGATACCGGGTCCGGCGGCGGGCAAATAGACCCGCGACTGCCGAACACGTGGGCCAGGTGGCGGCTTATCTTTTGACCTGGTGGCCACGACCACTGAAGCGATCGCCTGCGATCACGCATCGATGAAATCCCCGCTCGACGCACTCTGGCAAGCGCTCGGTCCATTGTGGAAACAGATCAAGGTGCTTTTTGCGGAGCATCATTTCCTCACGATCATCTGCGGATTTTCCCTGGTGCTGATGACCGTCAGCTTCTACCGCTTCCTCCGGAGGATTAGTCCGGCGCTGGTCGGCTTCGTGCTCCTCCTGATGACGGGTATCCTGCTGCTGCACTGGACGCAAACCCGCACGGAACCGCCGTTCCTGAAGCCATTGATCGACTGGCTGGCCCCTTTCTTTCCCGCCCCGGTTTTCACGCCACCCCCGGCAAAACGCTGAGCCGGCGGCGGCCCCGCTTTTCGCCATCGCCCGCGTCGGGCAAACGCCCGATCCGCAACGCCGGCACCGGCTTATTTGCCCATCTTCTTGAGCGCCTTGTTGATCTTCTCGAGGTCGCAGGCTTCGGGATTGTAGTCGGGGCCGAGCCACTCGAGCCATTCGCGACCGAGGTCAGTATTGGGCTCCTTGATGCATGCCAGCATGTCGTGAAAGGCCTCGACGCCACCGCAGTCCTCCGGAGGCCCCGCTCGCTCACCGCCCACGCACAGCGGATACTGCCCGCCCTTTTCAACCGAGCCGGTTTTCTCGACCTTGATGTCGATCTGCCAGCCCGGGCCGAAATGATAACCGTAAGTAAAGCGCTCACGCTGCTCGAGGTTGAGGTCGGCCAGCGTGACGTCGCGGTCGTCCTCGATGATGACTTCGTCGCGTTTCAACGGGTTGCCGAAGCGGAGATCGTCGAGATTGAAGGCGTGCGTCTGGTAGTCGAACCAGTCGAACGCGATCTGGAGGGTGTCATGGAGGCGGGAAAGCCACATCGATTCGCGCACCAGCAACCGGCGCCAGATCCGGGGCTGGCACGCGACGACGGTCAGCCGCAGCGTGAAAACACGTTCGGGCGGCTTTTTGACTTTCGAGCCTTTGCCTTCGTGCAGGGAAATCATGGACCGGGCAGGAGAACGCAGACCGGGTGAATCGGCAAGCGGGAGGTTGCCATCGGGGCACAAGCCGTCCGCGACTCCGCTCGGCACTGGACAGCGCGCCCTTGCCGCTGACAACCTTCCCGCCATGAACACTGCGCTACTCCACGCGGGTCTCTTTTGTGCGGTGCTGTCACCGCTTTTTGCCCAGGGCACAGTCTTCAGCAATCTCGGCCGTGACTACGGCCGGTCGATGGTTATCTCGCCGCTGGGCATCGCCGCCACCAGCCACGCCCTCGCCTCGTCCGCTGCCGCGCAGATTCTCGCGCGGGGCGGATCCGCCGCCGACGCGGCCATCGCGGCCAACGCCGTGCTCTCGGTCGTCGAGCCGATGAAGAACGGGCCTGGCGGGGATGTTTTCGTGCTCTATTGGCAGGCCGCCACGGGAAAGCTCTCCGGGCTGAACGGGTCCGGCCCGGCCCCGCGCGGTCTTACTCCCGCGTTCCTCGCCCAAAAGGGCATCAAGACGATGCCGCAGGAGGGCATCCAGAGCTTCACGGTGCCCGGTGCCGTCGACGGCTGGGCGAAAATCCACGAGCGCTTCGGCAAATTGCCTTGGCGGGATCTTTTCACCGCCGCGATCGCTTATGCGGAAAAGGGGTTTCCGGTGACGGAGGCCATCGGCGAATCGTGGCTGCAGGCTGACAATCTCAAAAAAATCCGGGCCTATCCCGAATCGGTGCGCGTATTTCTGCCGGACGGTCAGCCGCCGCGGCAGGGCCAGGTCTTCCGCAATCCGGACATGGCGCGCATGCTGCAGATACTCGCGGAAAAGGGCCGCGACGCTTATTACAAGGGGGAGATCGCCGCAGCGATCCTCAAGACCTCGCGGGCCATGGGTGGCACGATGACCGCGGAGGATCTCGCGGCCCATTCCGCCGAGTGGGTGGAGCCTGTATCGGTCGATTACCGTGGCTGGAAAGTCTACGAGCTGCCGCCGAACAGCCAGGGGATCGCCGCGCTCGAGATGCTCAACATCATGGAAACCGTGCCCGCGACCCCGCTGGGCGCCGCGAGCACGACCGAGATGCACAAGCGGATCGAGGCCATGAAGCTCGCCTACTCCGATATTCGCCGCCACGTCGGCGATCCGCGCGACTACGCAGCGCCGATCGCCCGCCTGCTCTCCAAGGACTACGCCCGCCAGCGGGCGAAGCTCATCGACCCGGACCGGGCCAACGCCGACGTGCCGCCCGGCCAGATGGTCGGCAGCGACACGACCTATCTCACCATCGTCGACCGCGAAGGAAACATCGCGAGCTGGATCCAGAGCGTGTATTCGGAGTTCGGGTCCGGCGTCACGGCGGAGGGCATGGGCTTCATCCTGCAAAATCGCGGCGGCGGGTTCACGCTTGAGGCCGGCCACCCCAACGTGCTCGCGGGCGGCAAGCGCCCCTTTCACACCATCATCCCCGCCTTCATGGAGCGCGGCGACCTGCACATCGGCTTCGGCATCATGGGCGGAGCCAACCAGCCGCTGGCCCACGCCCAGTTCGTCTCGAACTTCGTCGACTACGGCATGAACCTCCAGGCGGCGCTGGAAGCCCCGCGCTTCACCAAGCGCAACGCCGGTGGCAACGACATCGCCATCGAGGTCCGCGTGCCCGCGACCACCCTGCAGCAGCTCTCGGCCAAGGGGCACGAGATCTCGATTCGCCGGCCCTACACCCAGGAAATGGGCCGCGGCCAGGCGATCCTGCACGACTCGAAGACCGGCCTTAATTTCGCCGCCTCCGATCCGCGGGCCGACGGCGCGGCCACACCGGAACCGGTCGTCCGGTAAAAGCCTCAGTTCTTCGGGATGACGATTACGTCCGCCTCGGGACGCAGACCGTAGTCGGGCCCGAGCGTCTTGTAATCCTTGCCCGCACGGGCGTTCAGATCCCAAGCCACCTTCCCGTCGCGCAGCGTCAGCTCGCAAAAAATGCGCTGGTCGCCGGGCAAGCGGCCGCCCTTGCTATCGCCGTAGCCGTACTCACCGCCGGACACGCGCAACACCGCCACGTCCGCCACGGCCCCGACCGTGAGGTGGCCCAACTCCGGATGGTTGATCATTTTCGCCGGATTCCACGTCGAGCGCAGGACGATCTCCTTGAGCGGCATGCCCATGACGAGAAACTTCGACATCGTCGTAGGCATGTCCATCAGCCCCGTGTTCATGCTGGTGGCGTGCAAATCCGTCGAAATCGAATCGGGGTAGAAGCCGAGTTTGATCGCGGGCACGGCATTGCGAAAAACGAAGCTGCCGGCGCCGTGGCCGACGTCGAACTTCACGCCGCGCGCCCGGGCCCGGTACAGGTAATCGTAGACTTTGCCCTCCTCGTTTATCCAAGGGACGCTCGCCCGGAAGCAGTGTGTACTGATGTCGCCTGGCCGGAGATGCTCGGTCACGAGTTGCCAGTAGGGCCGCTCGGGGCGGAAGTAACCAAAATCGACCATCACCGGGATGTTGGCGGCCTTGCCGGCTTCGACGGCCCGGTCGACCGAGTTCCAATTTGGCTTTTCATAGTGGGCGGATTTCACCCCCACGACCACGTCCTTGTGCTTGATGGCCAGCCGGGCGACCTGATCGGGCTGGAATTCGCTCTCGACCTGTTCCGCAGCGTTCGTGGACATGCCGAGTCCCGCGATATTGATCAGGGCAAACACCCGCGTCTGCGCGCGGTCGATGACCGTGTGCCGGAACGTTTCAAAATTCCTCCAGCCCGCGGTGCCCGCGTCGACCATCGTCGTCACGCCGGTGCGAAAGCTGAAGCCGTCGGGTAGCACGCTGTTGTCGCCGGCCCAGGCATCCTTGAGTCCGGTCGTGGCGAAAAGATGCACGTGGATATCCACGAGACCCGGCGTCACATAGAGCCCCTTCACGTCGACCACCTGCTTCGCCTGTGCCGGATCGATCCGGGCGGCCACGGCCGCGACCTTGCCGTCTGTGACGGCGACATCCATGAGCCCGTCACGGTTGTTTTTTTCGTCGATGACATGGCCGCCCTGCAGGAGCAGATCATAGGGCTGGGCCGCGGCCGACACGGCTAACAGGCAGGCAATAGCGGCGGGAAGGATTCTCATACGCGATTTCGTTTGGGGGAGGAACGGGGTAAGGGCACGGCGGCGCGGAAAAAATCCATCCACCGGCCACTCGGCCCGGCGGATGGATGCGTTCGAATCGTGACTACAGTTTCTTCACCCGGAAACTGCGAAACTCCACCGGGTCGTTGTGGCCGGCGAAACCGATCAGGCCCTTGGCGCGATCGAGCCCCTTCGGCGGATGTTCGATCTGGCTGCGATCGAACTTGTCGATGTCGACATCGAGAATCTTGGTGCCGTTGAGGGTCACCTTGATGGTCTGCCCGCGCACTTCGATTTCCTCGTAGTTCCATTCGCCCACGGGGCGCAGAAAGCCGTGCTTGGCGCCGACGCAGTGATAAAGGCTGCCATTATATTGCGTGGCCAGGAGTGGCTTCGTCGGATGCGCGGCATTGTAGCCATCGCTATCGAGCACCTGGATCTCCAGCCCGTCGGAGGCGGACTTGCCGCCGAGCGGCGTGCGTAGCGCGATGCCGTTGTTGCCCGCCGGGGGCAACTTGAACTCCACGCGAATGATGAAGTTTTCAAATTCGTCCTTGGTGAGGAGGTCGCCGCCCTTGCCCGGTTTGCAGACAATGGTGCCGTTCTTCATTTCGTAGTTAGCCACCGCGCCCTGCCAGTTGCTTAGGTCCCGGCCGTTGACCAATTCGGTGAAACCCTGATTGTCGCGCGCCGCGAGCGTGCGGTTGGCCTCTTCGGCGCCGATCTCTCGAATGTAGACATTGCGCCAGCGGATCTCGCTGCCGTGGGTCTGCAATTGAATCGGACCTTTGGCGAAGACCGGATCGCGCATGAAACCGTTGGGAAGCTTCTCCGCCTTTTTCTTGGCGTCGGACTTGCCCGCTTTGCCATAGGCGAGGTAGCCGGCCTTCTGGTTCGCGAAAAAGTTTTCCAGCACCGCGTTGTCGACCACGACTTCACCGTTGAATTCGATCGTGACGCGCTCGCCGATCATTTTAATTTTCATGGTGTTCCACTCACCGAACGGCTTGTCCATTTTCTTGGCGGGGTCCTTGCCGGGGGAACCCTTGCTGTTGTTCCAGAGCCCGCCCGAACCCTTGTCCTGACCGAGGCCACGCGGATCACCCTTGGTCGTGTCCCAGATCTGAACCTGCGGCGTGCCGCGCAGATAAAGGCCGCTGTCGCCATCGGGCAGGGCCTTATAGTCGACCCAGAGTTCGAAATCGCCGTAGTCCTTGTCGGAGGTCGCGTAGAGGCCGTGACCGTCGTTGACGAGTTCGCCGTTTTCCACCCGCCAGTGGGCATTGATGTGCTCGGGGCCCTGCTTGCCCACCGGCAATCCGCCGGAAATGGACTTCCGCTTATACTCTTCGCGGGCTTCGGGGGTCATCTTCCACAGTTCAGTGGGATCCTTCGTTCCCCAGCCATACCAGCCGGAAAGGTCTTTGCTGTTGAAGAGCGCCGTGAATCCCGGCGGCGGCGTGTTGTTGGCGGCACGCAGCGGCAGGGCCAGCGCGGCGAGAATGAGATAAGCGAGCAACTTGATTTTCATGGTTGGGAAGAAAGAGGGGGAAGACAGAACGCGACACCCCATGACTGGGGTCGGGGATGGAGTCGCGTAGGGAACACAAAGGATTCGGCCCCACGTAAAACAACCTAATTTCACCGGCGGGCTCACTTCGCTCTCCCCGCCTCGCTCCGTCCCGGCGATCCGCGTTCAACGCCGTGCGTCCTGCCGCAACTGCTCCCGCCGCACCGGCGATGGAATATTCTGGTCGAGCCAGGTTTCCGCGGCCGCGGGATTGATCGCGAACCATTCCCGCGCGAGCCGATCCACCCTCTCGTCGGTGCGGTCGGGCGCGGGCAGCGAACTCAGCCAGTCGGCCGCCCGCACCGGAGAGGCGAACAAGCGTTCCTCGAAAACTCGCCGCAGCGCCCGAACGCGCTCCGGACCAAGCAGGCCCTCGGGTGAACGGGCCGCCGGCACTGCGCGGGTTTGAGCAAGCGTATCAGCCACTTCGCGACTCCGAAACGACGCGATGCCCAAACCCGCATCGATTCCGGCCAGGGCCGCTTCGCGCGGAGTGCCGGCGGCGCTGGCGTGTGCCCACGCCAGCGCCGCCTTCGGATCTCGGGCCACCCAAGTCCGGCCGATCAACCCAACCAAAAGCCAGCGATCGCGCCCATGCCAGCACCGCGGACGGACACGTAGAGATCGAGCCTCTCGGCACGCCCCGGTTCGAGAAACGCGATGTCCCTGATCACTTTCACCTCTGCCGCGGACGATCCGGACCCAAAGATGAGGGACAACACCCCGAGCAGGAATAAAAACCGGTGGGTCAGGCTGGCGGCAAACCCTCCGTACCAAGAGGCGTGGAAAGCATGCATCGGGACTGGGGGACGACCTGACTGGCCTTGGCATGACAAAACGGCGCCCAAGCTCAAGGATTCCGCCGGACCGGACCCGTCGAAAGATGCCGGCCTGCCTTGAAGGCCGCCGCGAGTTCCGACTCACTCGGCCCATGAGCTCGAACCCCGGAAGCGCCCCCACACTCCGCTGGCGGCGCCTCGGCGCGCAGGGACCCGAGATCGCGGAGATCGGCCTCGGCTGCATGGGCATGAGCGAGTTCTACGATCCGGCGCGTATGAATGATGACGAATCCATCCGCGTCATCCATCGCTACCTCGACGCCGGCGGAAACTTCCTGGACACCGCCGACGTGTACGGCGTCGGTCGCAACGAAACGCTCGTGAGGAAGGCAGTTGCCGGCCGGCGCGAGTCCGTCGTGCTCGCGACCAAGTTCGGCAATTCGCGCGGCCCCCAAGGCGAATTCCTCGGGATCCGCGGCGATGCGGCCTACGTGCGCGCGTGCTGCGATGCCAGCTTGCGCCGGCTCAACGTCGAGACGATCGACCTCTACTATCAGCATCGCGTCGATCCGAAGGTTCCGATCGAAGAAACCGTCGGCGCGATGGCCGAACTCGTCCGCGTGGGCAAGGTGCGCTACCTCGGCCTCTCCGAAGCCGCACCCGCCACGATCCGGCGCGCGGCGAAGGTGCACCCGATCGCAGCCCTCCAGACGGAGTATTCGCTCTGGAGCCGGGACGCCGAAGCCGAGATCCTGCCGACGGTGCGCGAACTGGGCATCACGTTTGTCGCCTACAGCCCGCTCGGTCGCGGCTTTTTGGCGGGCCAGTTCAAGCGTTTCGAGGACCTGGCGGCGGACGACTGGCGGCGAAACTCACCGCGCTTTCAGGGCGAAAACTTCCCGAAGAACCTCGATCTCGTGACGAAGATCGGGGATCTCGCCCGACGCAAAGGCTGCACCGCGGGACAGCTCGCCCTCGCGTGGGTCATGGCCCAAGGCAACGACATCGTGCCCATTCCCGGCACGAAGCGGACCAGTTTTCTCGACGAGAATCTCGGCGCGGCGGCCGTCGTACTTACCCCGGAGGATCTCGCCGCCATCGATGCCGTTCTCCCCACCGGCTCCGCCGCCGGTGACCGCTACGCCGCAGCCGGCATGGCCACGGTGAATCGGTAGGGGCTCGGAATCTCTTAAGGTAAACTTGCCCGGTCGGCAGCATGCGACGGCTCTGCCGGTCAAAGGCTGGAAAGCTCCCCGTGTCCTCCAGCGCAAGACTGGGCGGAAAGACCGATGGGGTTAATACTCATTTACCCTTACCCAAAGGGATCTACGCGTTTCTTCCCAAAAAGTGGGATTGAATCAGGATAGGGTCATAACCCTAGTCGCTGCCATGCGATTTCACAATTTTGTGAAGCGCAGTTCATCAAAATAAATCCATGAATTCGGCACGCTTCAGCATCCATAAACTCCTCCTCGCCGCGGCTGTATCCAGCCTAGTCCTGAGCGCCCCTCAGGTTCACGCCCAAGCCCAATCCTTGCTTTCGAGCAATCAAGTCGTGATCACCCGGGTGGAAAACGTCACCCCGACAGCCATCCTCGTTTCGGGTATCAATTTCGGCAAATTCGATAATGTGCCCGTGGTCTCGCTGTCAGGAGCCGGCACGGCGGTGACGACGATCCCGTCCTCCTACAACTCCCAGGCCCAAGACATCACCGCCACCCTTCCGGAGAACGTGGCGAACGTTCCCGGATCCTATCGGTTAATGGTCTCTTTCGGCAGCGGCACCGCGGGCACCGATGTGTTTGAATTCACCGTTGGCGCGGTTGGGCCCGTGGGCCCGAAAGGCGAAAAGGGTGAAAAAGGCGACACGGGTGTGCAGGGAATTCAAGGTTTGAAGGGCGATACTGGCCCCCAAGGCATCCAAGGCGAAAAAGGCGATCGGGGCGAACAGGGTATTCGTGGCGAAAAGGGCGACACCGGTTCACAAGGGCCGAAAGGCGACACGGGGCTCCAAGGCGCCAAAGGCGACGCTGGCCCGCAGGGGATTCAAGGCTTGAAGGGCGACAAGGGCGACACCGGTGCCATCGGTCCGGTCGGCCCGGCTGGCAGATCGGGCAACTTCCCGGTTTTCCAGAACGTGAACGAAGCACGCGCCGCCGGAATCCAGATCGGCCAGATCTGGGTGCAGGCATCCAGTGGCCAAGTGTTTCAAATGGTAAAATAAGCCGAGAACTTTCTCTTTCGAAAAGGCCGTCACCCATGACGGCCTTTTTTGTGACCATGCCGCAGGCCCTGAACCGCGAAGGACAGCTGCGGAAGGAAAAGGCACTCGCAACCCAGAATCAAAACCCAACGCAGGCCGCGCCCGCCACACGCACCGGGCCCACGGTTGGGTTCAATCACCCAAGCAGCTCAACCGGTGGTGCGATTGTGTTTTGTGAGGGTCGCGGCGATGTAGGTGAGAATGTCCGACCGACCGGCGCTGGTCTTCGACGAGCTCGTGAGGATATCGGGCAGCTCGGCGCGCCATTCGCCCATCGTCTTTTTGAAGACGTCGATGTTGGCGCGGCCCTGTGCCGCGGACTGTTTGTCGGTCTTGGTGAAAATCAACGCGAACGGCACGGCGCAGCCCTCGAGCCAGCGCAGGAACTCGATGTCGATCGGCTGCGGCGGCAGCCGTGAGTCGATCAACACAAACACGCACCGCAAGTTACGCCGGCCCGAGATGAAGCCGGCCACCGCGTCGTTGAACTCAAGACGACGCTGCTTGCCGACCGCCGCGTAGCCGTAGCCCGGGAGGTCGACGAGGCACCAGGCCCCGTTGATCAGGAAAAAATTGATCAGCTTCGTCTTGCCCGGGGCATCGGAAACCTTGGCGAGTTCGCGCCGCTCGGTGAGCAGATTGATCAGCGAGGACTTGCCGACGTTGGAACGCCCGATGAACGCGAATTCCGGCAGCGCCCATTTGGGGCACGCGCGCAGGTCGGGAGCGCTGACTTCGAATTCGGCGGATTTAATTTTCATGGGAGCGAACGACGGTGGAAAAAAGTGAGATGGACCCGATGACGCCGGAGCGAGAATGGTGCGGTCATGGGAGCGCGGCGAGCGGTGCCAGCGAACCACGCCGGCCGGAGACCGCACGGCGACAAAGGGAAGCGCCGCGCTGAAAATCGCGACAGACCTGCGGGCGACGCTCGTAGATGGTGCAGAGCTGCGTCGCGGCATCGAGGGCCACACACGCCCCGTCGCCGTGCTGGTCCATACAGCGCACGCCGGAATGCTCGACGACGAACTCCTCGGGCACGTCGTCCACCAGCGGCGTGAGCTCGACAAGGAGGTGGCAGCATTTGCCGCAACTGGTGCAGGCGGGAAGGTCGTCGAGGGCGTCGAGCATCGGTAGTCGGTCGATCATGCACAGATCCGGGCCGGCGGCGACGCCTCGTTTCGAACCATCGCGGCTGGCCGAGTTTTCGCTAGCGGCCGACCGCGGGGATCGTAATCTGCCGCGATGTCCAACCGCCACACCCCCGCCGCCCTCCGAGAGTTCGCGACCGCGCTGTTGCAACGCAGCGGCCTCGACGCCGACAAGGCGCAGGTCGTGGCGGACATTCTCGTCGAGGGCGACCTGCTCGGCCACGATACCCACGGCCTCGCGTTGCTGCCGACCTATCTAAGCGAAATCGAGAAGGGCAGCATGACGAAGACGGGCCAGCCCAAGGTGCTGGCGGACTTTCCCGCCGCGGTGAACTGGGATGGACTCCGACTGCCCGGCCCGTGGCTCACACTGCGCGCCATTGAACTGGCCGCCGAACGCGCGAAAACCTACGGCACCTGCACCGTGATCATCCGGCGCAGCCATCATATCGCGTGCCTCGCCGCGTATCTCCAACGCTTCACCGAGCGCGGCCTGATGGTCGTGATCATGTCGTCCGATCCCGCGGTGGCGGGCGTCGCCCCGCACGGTGGCCGCCGGAATGTTTTCACCCAGAATCCGATCGCAGCCGGCTGGCCCACCGACGGCGACCCCGTGCTGCTGGATTTTTCGGCGTCGATCACGACCGGTGGCCTCACGCGCCGGCTGTTTAATGAAGGAAGGAAATTTCCGGGCATGTGGGGTGTCGACTCCGAAGGCGTACCGACCGACGACCCGAAGAAAATCCTGAGCGACCCGCCGGGCGCACTGCTCCCGGCCGGAGGCCTCGATCATGGGCACAAGGGTTATTCGCTGGCCCTGCTCGTCGAGGCGATCACTGGTGGCCTCGCGGGCTACGGCCGGGCCGACAAGCTCGAAGGGTGGGGTGCGACCGTTTGCGTGCAAGTGTTCGAACCCGCGCTTTTCGGAGGCCGCGAAGACTTTGTCCGCCAGATGGCGCATGTCGCCCGGGCCTGCCGCGCCACTCCGCCTCTCCCCGGAGTCGAGCGCGTGCGGATGCCGGGCGAAAACGGCCTGCGGCGCCGTGCGGATCAACTGGCCCGCGGCGTTAGCCTGTATCCGAGCATTATGCCCGCCCTCACCCCTTGGAGCGAAAAGTACGGCGTGCCGCTGCCGGCGGCGAAGGCGTAAAGGCCCGCCCCGGGTGACTTGATCGCCCCCCCCGGCCACTCACGGCCTTTCTACCGGTCCTTTGCCTCGCCGAGGCTGCGCACGGCGAGTTCCGCCAACAACGCGACGCCGGTCGGGATCGCCGCGTCGTTGAAGTCGAAACGCGGGTTGTGCAGGAGCGGGTAGCCGCCTTCACGGCCGTCGTGAAAGCCGAGGAAGACGAAACTGCCCGGGGCCCGATCGAGGTAGTACGCAAAGTCCTCCGCGCCCATGGTGGGATGATCGAGTTCGACGCGCTTTTCTCTGCCGAAGCAGTCGTCGATCGTGCGGCGCGCGAGATCGGTCATGGCTACGTCGTTGAGCAGCGGCGGGCAGGGCGACTCGCTGAACCGCACTCGCGCGGTGGCTCGAAACGCCGCCGACACATTTTCCGCCATCCGCGTGATCGCGGCCCGGATCTGCGCCTGCAACGGGGCCGTGAGCGTGCGGAAGGTGCCCTCCAGCCGGGCCGTTTCCGGAATGATGTTGGTGGTCGTGCCCGCCTCGATCCGGCCGACGGTGACGACGGCGGTATCCCACGGATTGATCTCCCGGCTGATGATCGCCTGCAACGCCGTGGTCAGGTGCGCGGCCACCACCACGGGATCGATGCTGGCGCCGGGATTCGCGCCGTGACTGCCCCGGCCGGTGATCTCGATATAGAAATTGCAGGCACTCGCCATCATGCAGTCATTGCGGACACCGACGTGCCCGAGCGGCAGTTCAGGCCAGCCATGCAGGCCGAAGACCGCGGAAACATCGTCGAGCACACCCTCACGGACCATCAAGGCGGCTCCGCTGGTGATTTCCTCCGCCGGCTGAAAAAGCAGTTTCACCGTGCCGGGAAGCTGCGCGACATTTTCCTGCAGCACCCGGGCCACGCCACAGAGCACGGCGGCGTGGCCGTCGTGACCGCAGGCATGCATGCGGCCGGGAATCTGCGAAGCATACGGCAGCCCGGTTTCCTCCCGGATCGGAAGCGCGTCGATATCCGCCCGCAGCGCCACCGTGCGGGACCCGTGGCCCTTGATCGTGGCGACGAGACCGGTGCCCTTCGCGTAACCGCGCTGCACGGCGATGCCACTGGCCTCGAGAAACTGCGCCACGCGCCCGGACGTCCATTGCTCCTCGAAGCCGATCTCGGGATGCGTGTGCAATTCGCGGCGCAGCGCGACGAGTTCCGGGAGGTGGCGGGCGATGGAGTCGGCAAAACGGGTGTTCATGAGAGAGGCGGCGGATATCCGGCAGCGGGATGACTCAGATCGTGCGGACCGACCTTCACGAAACCAGCCTGAAGTGGTCCGGCGGACCGAGCAGCCTTTCGACCGGCGAGAATTTCCGCTTCACCAACCGGCGCGACGCCGGGCTACCCGACGGTCTCGCCCGCTCCGGCCTCGGGCTGAAACCGGGCCGTGGCCTCGCGAAAACGGTCCTTTTTACTCTTGCGCCGGCCCTTGACGCCACCGGTCGCCGGTGCGGCCGGCCCGTCGACGGCTTCGGGCTCGAAGCCCTCGATCTGCTCGCGCGCCAACGCCAGTTTGTGCCGCTTCTCGATCAGCCGGAAATGCGCGTGCGTTTCCGCACTGACAAAACTCACGGCTAGGCCGCGCGCGCCGGCCCGGCCGGTGCGGCCGATCCGGTGCGTGTAGTCTGTCGCCGAGCGCGGCAGATCGAAATTTACCACGACCGGCAGATCCACGATGTCGAGGCCGCGCGCGGCAACGTCGGTCGCGAGCAGCACCTGCACCTTCGAGGCCTTGAAATCCGCCAGCGCCTGCATCCGCGCACCCTGGCTCAGCTCGCCGTGCAGCGCAGCCGCCGTGAGACCCGCCCGGCGCAGCTTGTCGGCCACGTGCTCGGTCGCATATTTTGTCGCGACAAACACCAGCGCCCGCGTCCAGCCGTGCGTTTGAATCAGGTGGCGCAACAATTGCGTGCGACGCGGCGCATCGACCTCGATCGCGCGCTGCTCGATGTCGGGGGCGGTTTCGGGCGCCACCGCCACCTCGACGCGCACGGGCTCGCGCAACAGATTTTTTGCGAGCGCCTCGACTTCGGGCGGAAACGTTGCCGAAAACAACAGGGTCTGCCGCTGCGCCGGCAAGCGCGCGACCATGCGCTCCAATTCATCCGCAAAGCCCAACGCCAGCAGCCGGTCCGCCTCGTCGAGCACCACCGTCGCGACCGCGGAAAGCGACACGGCATTGTGCTCCATGAGGTCGAGCAGCCGCCCTGGCGTGGCCACGATGACGTCCGCGCCCCCGCCCAGCGCCATCATCTGCGGATTGATCGACACGCCACCGTAGACGACGAGGGTCTTGAGCGGCTCCGGCAGAAAGCGGCCGTAGCGGCGGAACGACTCCCCGATCTGGACCGCCAGTTCCCGCGTCGGAACCAAAATCAACGCCCGCACCAAGCGCCCGGACGGCCGCCGGCTCGCGGCCAGCCGTTGCAAAATCGGCAGTGCGAAGGCGGCGGTTTTCCCCGAGCCGGTCTGCGCCGCGGCCCAGACATCACATCCCCGCAGGATCGCGGGGATCGCCGCGCCCTGAACGGGGGTCGGCGTCTCGTAGCCTTTTTCCGCGATCGCCCGCAGCAGCGGCACGGTGAGCTTCAGCGAGGTAAAGGTCATCGGCAGACCAGAGGGCGGCGTGGGGGACACCATGATCTCAGCCCACACGCACGACGATCGTCTCGCCCCCGACCGTGATCCGGTCGCCGGCCGCGAGTTGCTTGCGCTTGCGAGTCTCGATCGTGCCATTGAGCAAAACACTGCCTTCGGCCACCAGCTGCTTCGCGGCACCGCCGCTGTCCGCGAGCCCGCCAAACTTGATGAACTGGCACAATTCGATCGGCACTTCGCGGACGATCACGTCGCGTGATTTGGGAGAGCTTTCGGTCGGCATGACGCACATTCGACGCCCCGGAAAAGCGAGTCGAACTTTCTATTCCATGAATCCCACGACACCGCACAGGCCTCCTGCTCGTCCGATTGGAACTGGCGTCGCGCCAGCGGACGGTTGAAATTCTCCGCATGGACTTACCCGAAGCGGACCAAGATTTCCTGCGCGATCTCGTCAAAACCTCCCGGCAACGGCATCATCACGTGCGCTGGTTGGATCGCGACGGCAGCGACCGCATCACCACCCTCTCGCAAACGGACATCGTGCGACTCAACGCGCTCGCCCAGAAATTGGGCGTCAGCAAGGACGCCGCACTCCGTCAAGCCGCACACCTTCCCGTCGCGCGCCGTCCTGCCGCGGAAGGATAACATTGTCCGCCCCAACGCCATGCTTTCCGACGATTAGTCGAGTCAGCCCGCCCACGAGTCTTCGCCTCATTGCTTTTGCCGTCGCCGCGCTCTTTTTGCCCCATTTCCTGAAATGAATGTGCCCCTGATTCGTCTCGCCGTCCTCGCCGTCATTTTCCTCCGCGCCAG
This sequence comes from Opitutia bacterium, assembly GCA_947474935.1. Taxonomy (GTDB): domain Bacteria; phylum Verrucomicrobiota; class Verrucomicrobiia; order Opitutales; family Opitutaceae; genus ER46. The sequence goes on along the minus strand of CANJKL010000003.1, from coordinate 223,101 downwards.
CGCGCCGGGATTCTCCGCCGCCGCTCCGGAGCGCGCGCCGATCGTCATCCTCATCACGCTCGACGGATTGGCCGCGTACAACTTCGACGACCCCAGGGCGGATCTTCCGACGTTGCGCTGGATGGCGGCCAACGGGGCCCGCGCGGCGGGCATGGAAACGTCGTTTCCGAGCGTGACCTGGCCCACCCATACCTCGCTCGTGACGGGAGTTCATCCCGGGCGGCATGGCGTGCTCGCCAACAGTTACTACGATCGCGCCCAGAACAAGCGCGTCCCGCTGCTGCCCGACCCGCTCTTCGATAAAGAGGAGATCGTGAAGGCCCCGACCATCTACGACGTCGCCCATCTCGCAGGCTTCAAGACGGCCGGCGTCAACTGGCCGGCGAGCCGCAACGCAAAGCATCTCACCTGGCAGGTCAACGATGTCGGGGAGCAGGCGCTCTACGAAAAGGCGGCCACGCCCTCGCTCCTCGCCGAATTGAAGACTCTGGGCATCCCCTTCGAAAAACAGTCCGAGTGGGCCAAGGCCGGCAACCTCGGCAAGGCGTCGCGCGACTGGATGTACACGCGGATCGCCGAGCACATCCTGCGCACGCACCAGCCCAACGTTCTCGTGATCCACTACGTGACCGTGGACGCATTCGCGCACAGCAACGGCGGCCGCAGCCCCGAGGTGCTTTGGGCGGGCAACGACAGCGACCACCGGGTTCGTGAACTCATCGACACCGTGAAGGCGGCCGGCCTCGCGGATCGCACGACGTTTTTCATCACCTCCGACCACGGCTTCTCCGACTACACAAAAAACATCAACGTCAACGTGCTGCTGCGTGACCAAGGCCTCGTGACCACCGCTGGCAATGCGATCACCACCAGCAAGGTGTATTTTCTGGCGGAAGGCGGCGCCGGCATGCTCTACATCCAGGACTCCGCCGCGTGCGACAGCATCAAGGCCCGGCTCATTCCGGCGCTGAAAGCGATGGAAGGCGTCGAGGCGGTGATCGGTTCGGAGGACTTTGCTTCGATCGGTCACAAGACGCCGGATCAAAACCCGCAGGAGCCCGACATCTTCATTGCCGCCAGGGAAGGTTACTCCTTTGCCGGCGGCGCAGCGGCCAAGGATCTCATCACCCCGGCCGGTCCGGTGAAAGGGACCCACGGCAATCACCCGAAAAATCCGCTGATGGATGCGACGTTCATCGCCTGGGGCGCCGCGATCAAACCGGGCGTGAAACTGCCCCGCATCCGCAACATTGACGTCGCTCCAACCATGGCCGCGATCCTCGGCCTGAAAATGGCCGACGTCGAAGGCCGCGTGCTGACCGAGATACTTAAGCGGTGATCCGCCCCCGCGGGCGATGCCAAGGATCACCCGATGCTGCCGGATGCATAAGAGTGATCGCCTGATGATGGATTCAAACACCGCAGTCATCAGCCCCCGGTCCGGCGAAAAGGGGCCGACCTTTCTTGCTATTCTTTTCGTGGTGGCCGGATTCGGGCTCTTTGGGCTGGCAGCGGTACAATTCGTCACTTTCCACGAGATCGGGAAAGGCCTGGCGCTGGTTCTCGGCGGGGGGCTCGCATTTTTAACGGCAGCCGTCCTGCGATTCCCATCGGAATTTTCGAATCTGGCGGTGCGTCCGTCGATTGTTCGCGTTTTTCCGATCGCCGTTGCGCTACTCTGGTTGATCTGGATCGGGTCGATTGCCGTCGTCCACCGGGTGCAACAATGGGACGAGGCGGCCTACATGCTCAGCGGCATGGCAATTTGGGGCGACGCGGTTCCGTATGCGTCGCACCGCGCACCGGTCACCGGCGTCCTGTGCGCGATTTTTGCCGGCGGAGACCGGTTGCTCAATCCGGTGCTGCTCGGCGTTCTCCTGCTCGTCCTGTTTCGCTGGCTGCGGCGTCGGTTGGGTCCGGTCCAGGCCGCCGGTGCACTTCTCGTGTTGCTCTGCCAGAATCTCTTTTTGGAAAGCACCGTCGACCTCATGTCCGAATTGCCGGCGGCTTTGCTCACGCTCGCGGGCTTTCTGGCGCTGGCAAAGGGAAGGTTGAGCTGGTCGGCCCTTTGGTTCGCGTTGCTGGTCTTTACGCGCTGGAATCTCGCCCCGGTGTGGGCGGTGGTTTTCTTCGCCGTCCTGTGGCGGTTCGGCGTGCGGTCCGCCGCGAAATTTACCGCAGCGGGATTCGCCCTCTTCGCCCTCTGGTATCTCGCCACCGTGGCCATGGGAATTCCCGATCCGGTGCGGAGTGTGTACGAGGGCAATTTTCTGGCCGCGTTGGCGTGGGCGCCGACCGCCGATCAGAAACCCGACTTCCTGATCCGCCTCAAATTCTACGCGTCGCATTTCTTCTTTCTGACCCCCGCTGTCCTGCTGGGACTGATCGCGAGCCCGCTGCAAAATCTGCGCAAACACTCCGGCGACGAGATGTGGGTGGTACTCGTGGTCGCCCCCCTGGCCTCGCTCGCCTATCTTGCGACCATGTTGAGCATCGGCGGACTGTTTCCGCGTTTCGTCACGCCGCTCATCCCGACCGCAATCGTCTGTTGGTTTGTCTGGCTGTCCCGCCTCCGTCCGGACCATCCCCCGCCCGACCGGCCCTGGCTGGCATTCGCGTCGATCAACGTGTTTCTCGCCATGGCCGTGGGCCTGTGGCCGCTATCCGCGGCCGTCATCGCGCGCGCGAATCACCAAACACCGCCGGCGATCTTCGCGGCAACATTCCGAAACACCCTCGTCGCACTCGATCGAACGGTGAGTTTGAAGGGGATCGCCCTCGCGCCCCTGAGCCACGCGGGCGGCCAGCCCGCCATGGTGGAGACAAGGCACGCCATCTCATTTCCTTCGGCGCGCGTTGACTACACCGCCAGCGTCATCGAGGAACCCGACTCCATCGAGTCGGTGCGTCGCTTGATCGCGGCCTGCCGGCCCGGCGACCATCTGCTCGTTCCCGCCAAATATCGCGCCGAGGGCGGCCTCCCGCTCGTCGTCGTTGCCTTCGACGAACACTGGGCGCTGGTCCGGATCAAATAGCCAACCCGGCGACCCACGCTCAGGTGCGGTAGGCGAGCGCCACGGTTTGCAGATGCTCGGCACGTTTCGTGTCGATGCACCGCAATTGCAGGCGCAGGCCGCGCGGTTCGAGCTGCGCGAGCACCCAACCCGCCGGCCGCGCCGCTTCGAAGACATACGCGGTCGTCGGCAGATTGATCAGATGAATGCCGCTCGGATCTTTTTCCACATTCCACCGATGCGAGTGTCCGAACAGGTAGGCCTTCACTTGGCGGCGCGGCCGGATGATCGCATAAAACGCATCCTCGTCGATCAGGGTGATCTTGTCGGCCGCGACGCGGGGGTTGTGGTGAACCATCACAAGCGCCGGCTTGTCCGCGTTCGCATCAAGTGCCCGGGTGAGCCACGCGAGTTGCGCTTCACCCAGCCTGCCCGGCACGGAATTGGGCTTGTCGAGGGAATCGAGGAGAAACCAGTTGGCCCGCTCGGTGCGGATGACGGCCGCCTGCCGGTCGGCGAGCGGCCGCTTGACCGAGGCGTCCTCGCGCAACGCGGCCCAAAAACGTTCGCGGTGATCGTGATTGCCGAGCCCGAGGTGCAACGGAATCTGTGCCGCCCGGAGCGGCTGGATCAATTCGGCGAACGTCGCGTAGTCGGTCGTCTCGCCCGTGTTGAAAGCCAGATCGCCATTGACCAGCGCGCCGGCCGGCCGCCGCGGCTGGCCGAGCACATCGTCCACGACGGTCGCCAACTGCGCGGCCATATTGATGTTGCGGCCCAGTTTCGCTCGATCCGCCGCGATATGCGGATCGGAAATCAGCGCCCACGCGTGCGGATCGACTTCGCGCGCAGCCGCGAGGAGTCGCTGACGGAGGAGCAGGCCGGTGCCGGCGGCCAGGGAACGCGCGAGAAATTGCCGGCGGGAAAGTGGTGGCAGGTAGAGGGGCATGCGGGAACGGGATCCACCTGCACTCAATCACTCCGCCCGCCCACCGGGCAACGCGAATGCGGAGCCGAACCCTCGTAGTCCGCGTGACACGGCCCACCTGTTGCCCGCACGTCCCTCTTGCCTCCCGCTGACTCAGTCGCCAATCTGCCCATCACCCCTCCAGCGCCACCCCACGCTGTTCCCCAGTCCGTTTCCACCATCCGGCGTAAGCCCGCTTCAGGCGCACGCCGGGTCGTCTTGATCCCAATCCACGGATACGCCGCGCCGTCGTATCCCCAGTTACAGGAGGATGCCGCTATGTCCGATCCCACGCCCCAACAGCGACAGAATTTCGAGGAAGCGATCGCGCTCATGCGCGACATCGCGAGCCACTGTCCGGCCACCACGGAAGTGCTCACCCGCCTGGCGGACTCGAGCGCCCGCGCCCTCTCGAAGGGCAGGCTGCGCGTCGAGGACCCCGGAACCGGCGGGGTGCTGGAGGCGGGTGAACTGGCCAAGACCCACATCGAGTCCACCGCGTTTCCGCCCAATCGGTTTTCGTGCACGACCTTCGCCACCAATCATTTTCCCGGCCGCAATCTCGACCGGCGGCACTGCGGCGACATCGCCGCGCTGTTTCATCTCCTCGCCACGATGACGCATGAGACCTTTCACCGCTTCTGCCACGTCGACCCGGACGTTTACGATATGAATCTCACGCTGCTCAATGCGATCCGCCAGTGCAGCTGGACGGATACTCCGTGCGGCCCGGAAATCATCGCCGCCGTGGACGCCGAGATTCAGGCGGAGACCGCCGCCCGGACTCCCGGCCCTGGCGGCAATGAAGGCCTGAAGTCGGCCCTCCTCGCCGGCGGCGTCGGCGTCCTCGCTGCCGCCCTCGCCTTCAAAGTCGGACTTGCCGCGGCCCTCGTCGGCGGCGCGAAGGCGGGTGGCCTGCTGGGATCCGTGGGCGGCCCCGGAGGTGCCTTGGTCGGCATCGGTCTGGGTGTCATCGCGGCCGGGATCGCCTTCGGACTCTACAATCCCTGCGAAGGCCGGTGAGCCACGCCGCATGGGATCGCCCCACCCGGCCAACGATGATCACAGCCGGTGGCACTACACGATGGCGGGAATTTCTCCCCCCCGGCGAAAAGGCCACGATCGAAGTCACCGCCCGGGAAAATTCCCGCGACGAGAGTCTCCCGCCGAAGCCGACTCGTTGACCAGCGCTGCCTCCGGCGCGAGCCCTGTCCGGCAATCCGGAGGCGCCCCGGCGCCCGGGTTCCTCACTCGAACTGCGCCCTCCTGCCGGCCCTGAAAGACCGCGCTGTCATTTGGCTTCCGCCGCCCGGCGCTGAAAAGTTTCGATCGCGCGATCGTAGGCGAGGCGGGCCGCGGGCCGCTCCGCCGCCGCGATCTTGTCACTCCGCAGTTCCCACAGCAGCTTGACCGCCTCGGCGCACCACACGGCGCTTTCCCGGGAGGCGCGAACCGGCTTTTCCGCCACGATCACGTCGACAGGATTGGTGTGCAGTTGGGGAAACTGGCGCAGCGCAATCCAACTGCTGCGATCCACCGGTACCTCGAAAGATAATTCATGAACCGCGCCATCGGCGGGGACCGTGCGGCTCGCCACCACACCGCCGTTGCGAACGATTTCCACCAAGCGCCCGCCGCCAGCGGCGGTGCGTTCGGACCGCGGATGGTACAAGACACGTGTGTCGCCCTGAAAACGTTTTCCTCCCGGCGCCTCCACGGTCCCATAAGCGACCCCCAGGGGAACCTCCGGGGCAAACGCCACGCGAGCGCGGATCACAACCGTCCCCGGGCCGGCGCGACGCACGATGCCCGCCCCCGGCTCCACACCGTCCACGGTGAAACTCAACGCGTGCGCAAAGCCGTCCGACACATACGAGCGCCCCTCCGCCAGTCCGTGACACCATTGGGCGAAGTCGACCTTGGCGACGGGCCCGGGCGCCAGCTTCACGTAAGTCCGGCCCTGCCCCACCCTCAGCCCGCTCATGCACGGAAAATCCGTCTCGCCGCCCACTTTCAGGGAAAATCCGCAGTTCATGAGATGATACCACGTGTTCCATTCCCCCACACGACCAGTGTCCATCGCACTGATGAAATCGCACACGCCCTCCGCCGTGCTCACCAGGACTTCCATCGCGCCGGATCCACGCATCGAGGGCAGCACGAGGTTCGGCAGCTCGTTCGCCGTCCGGTCGGCGGCCTCGGCCAGCTCGCCAGCGGTTACCCGGCCATCGCCATCCGCGTCGAGTTGCGCAAACGGCCGTGGCAGCAAACCGGCCGTGGCCTCCGCCACGTCAAGCACGCCGTCGGCGTTTCGGTCCTGCCGGGCGACATACCGTTTCGCATAGCCTGGCGGATCCACCAGCATGTCCGAGTGCGGATAACCGGCGACGCCGCCCTGCTGCCGGGCCCAGCGCATCACCGGCACCGTCCAAGTCGGCCAGTCGCGCGTGGTGCCGGCGGATCCCGGATAGGTCTGGTCCTTCAGGTTGAGTAGCACCACGTGTCCGAGCGCGGCCGAGCCAAATCCGCTGATCTCCAGATCGTATTTCAATACGGTCAGCGGTTCGCTCAGCTTGTCGACGGACGACGAAAAGAACGTCCGCTGGTGTTGAAAGCCGTAGCCCCAGGTCAGGATGCATCCGACATTAAGGGCCTCTCCCTTCACCTGCAGAAACATGTCCTCCGGGCCGACTCCCTGCGTCGGCACCTGATAGTGTGCGCAGCCCGACGCGTGAATGTGGTAGTCGCCGGAATAGAAACCGGAGCGCGCGGGCTCCACCCAGCGCTGCAACGCGAGCTCGACCGCGCGGTCGTCTGCCACCGGGACCGTGATCGTCCGGCGTTGCACGTGATATTCGGGACCACGGCTGAAGGTCAGCTCAAACCGGCCGGGAGGCAGGTGCAGCACGGCGCCGTCGGGCCGATAGATCTGCGCTTGGAAAAAGAAATCCGGTGCGAGCCGCTTGGCCTGCGACGGGTAAACGCGCCCCGCCGCATCGCGGATCGTCAGCTGCGCCACCGTCGGCGCGCCGTCGTGATCGCGGATCGAGAGTTTGACCGGAAGCGCGGGCGCGACGTGAAACAGGACCGGCGCCTCGCCCCGGAATCCGATATCGCCGGTGCCCTCGCCGATATCGAACGCGACCGTCGCTTCGCGCTGGCCGGCCTCGGCGGAAGAGATCAGCGCGAGCGCGTATTCGATCTCCAATCCGCTGAGATAATCCGTCATCGGCGGACCGGCGAACATCTCCACTTCGAGAAACCGCCCGGGCTCGCCGGTCGGATTTTCGTTGGTTCTCAGCTCCGGCTGCTGCTGCCGGTCGAGGCTGAGCGCCGCCGCACCGGCGTACACCCGGCCGCCCTGCGGACTGCTGATGCGCAGCCGCTGGGTCGCATGCCCATCGTTCAGGATCTTAATCAAAACGGGCGTGAACCCGTTTTGATGCAACGCGGCGCGCCGGCTCCCCCGCGACACCTTGACCCGCAATTCCGGATTGATCTCGACCTGAAGCAGGACGAATTCGTCGAGCAACCGCTGGAGCTCGCCGGTATTCCGCTCCCGGGCCGCGGCCAAAATTCCGGTACTCGTCGCAGGGGGCAGCGGGCTGCCGAGGAATTCGAGGGCCTGGACCAGCCGTTGCGCATTCGCCCCCAGCGGCTGGCCCAGGGAGTCATGCCCGGCCGGAGTCGCCGCGGTCCCCACCTTCACCGCTGCCAGGGTCACCCCGAGAACGACGAGTCTCCAGGTGGGGCGGAACAAGCGCATGACTTAACCGAGCAAAAGAACCCCACCCTGCCAACGGTATTTGTGGTCGCCGCCGCCAAGATCAAGCGAGCGCGCCGCTTGGATTGGTGCTACAGCCCTCCTGAAATTGAGCGCCTCATAAAATGGCGCCGCCTCATAAAATGGCGCCAGGCCTCTATTTATTGTTTTTATTAGCCCTCCATCTACTGGCATAGACACTGACGGAGCTGCCCGTCGTACCCATGCTAAGCTCTTGGGCGATCCAGCGGTTCGTCGCGGTGGTTGAACGTCGAAGTTCGATCGCAATCTTCACCTTCCAATCCGCGCTATTCCAGTCCGCAGCTGCTTGGGCGCGAGTCTTTCGAGCCGACGCAAGGAGGAGATCGAGCGCTCGCGTCCACACGGCCTCTTTTAACTCCGCCACTTCGTCGCCTCTGAGATCGCGGGTTGCCAAAACCTCTGCGTGATCCTGCGCAACCGTCTTTCGCCACGCTTGACTGCCCATCGCCCAGCCGTGCGACATCCGGTCAAACGCCTGGCGCTTCTGCTCACCTTCATCGGCTGCCAGCCAGACGAGGTAGTCGCGATAAGCACGCCAGCCTTCGGTTGTGTCGGCCAGTCCGCCGAGGCTTTCCAACCAGTCCGCACAAGCAAGAAACGCCGGCCGGTCGCCGCGCACGAAGCGTCGCAGGCTGCTCCAGCGGAACTGCGCGAGGTGTTCGACCGGGACGATGCCGGCCCGCACCGGATTGAGATGAATATAGTTCACCAACTGCGCCAAGTGCAGCCCGGGTTCGACGAGGATCGCCTGATAGCGACTCTGGAAGAGATGCCCACGCTCTTGCCGAAACCGATTGAACCGCGTCGCAAACGTGCTCTGCAGCCAATGCATTCCCTCGACCAGATTCGCCCGCGGCGTTTCGAGAGCGAGGTGGTAGTGATTTCGCATGAGCGTAAACGCGTGCAACCGCCAGCCGGCCTGTTCACACGCCTCAAACAGACACGTCTCGAACGCCCGCGCTGTCGTCGCCGCCTCGAATAAGTCACGACGGTAATTGCCACGGTTGATCACGTGGTAAAGGCCTCCCTCGAATTGCAGCCGGGGTTTGCGTGCCACCGCCGACAGAGTCGCGGACGGCTCCAAAAGCGCAACAAATAATTAATTAATAGGGGCTTGACCCCTTAAAATAAAGGGGGAGCCCGGCGACGTGGTGGCCGACATCGGCGCGGGCTCGGGCGCCTTCACGCTGCCGCTCGCGAAGGCCGTGCCCAATGGTCGCGTCTATGCCGTCGACATCGATCAAGGACTCGTGGACCACAGCGCGAAAAAAGCGCGGGAGGCCAAGGCCGCCAACGTGCGCGCGGTGCTTGGCGCTTTCACCGACCCGAAGCTGCCGGCGCCCGACGTCGACGTGGCCTTCATCTACGACGTGCTGCACCACATTGAGGACCGCGCGAGCTACCTAAAAAGCCTCGCGCACTACCTGAAGCCCGGCGGCCGCATCGCTGTGATCGATTTCCACCCCGACCTCGGCCCACATAAGAACGACCCCAAGCTGCAAATCACCCGCGAGCAGACACGTGCCTGGATGGCCGCCGCCGGCCTCAAGGTCCTCACCGAGCACAAGCTCTACGACGACAAGTGGTATGTGGAGTATGGGAAGTGAGCCTTGTTTGGAGACGGCTGCAGCGTCGGCTTACGAAAGCCGGTCACTCTCGGGCTTCCGGAACCAGCCCATGAATGTGAGGCACGAGGGGTGTTTTCGCGCTAGGCCACACAAAAACTGGTCGGATGAATGCCACAGCTGGGAACAGCGCTCCGCCCATCGAGCGATCGGACCTCTTAGACCGATAAATTCATCGTCACCCGCCCTTCGGAAATAGAAAAGCCGCGACTTTCGTCACGGCTCTTAATTTTGAGTCAGAGGGAATCGCTCACTGGCACGCCTCGCACTCCTCGCCGTTGCGCATTGCTTCAATACTGCACGCGGTTTTCTCAGCAGCCGTGTATTCCCGTTTGGCGGCGGGGGCTACGACAATGGCTGACGGGGCGCCAGTCATCGCGAACGACGCAATCGTGACCTCGGCGGCGTGGCTGCCGCCGGTGTCGCCGGAGTTCTGCCCGCCGGAGGCGCCTTCGTTCACCGCGCCGCGCATTTCCTTTTTCACGCCGACCGTCGCCTTCTCGATGTTCGAGGCACCGAGACCGCGGAGGTAATACGTGGTTTTCAGGCCGACGTGCCAGGCCTGGCGGTACATATGGCTCAGCGTCTTCAGGTCCGGCGTCTTGATCCAGAGGTTCACCGATTGCGCCTGATCGATCCACTTCTGGCGGCGCGCGGCGGCATCGAGGATCCACTTGGGGTCGATGTCGAACGCGGTCAGATACTTCACCTTCAGGTCGGCGGGAATCCGTTCGATGTCCTTCAGCTCGCCGTCGAAGTACTTCAGGTTGTCGATCATGTCCTGGTCCCACAGGCCGCGGGCCTTGAGGTCCTTCACGAGGAAGGGATTCAACACGATGAACTCGCCCGAGAGGTTCGATTTGACGAACAGGTTCTTGTAGGTCGGCTCGATGCAGGGCGACGTGGCGGTGATGTTCGAAATCGTCGCCGTCGGCGCGATCGCGAGGCAGTTCGAGTTGCGCATGCCCTGCTTCGCGATCTTCGCCCGCAGCGGCGTCCAGTCCATCCTGCCGCCGCGCGGCACTTCGACGGGCACGCCGCGCTCCTGTTCGAGGAGGTCGAGCGTGTCCTGCGGGAGCAGGCCTCGGTCCCACTTCGAGCCCTTGTAGCTCGAGTAGGTGCCGCGCTCGGCCGCGAGATCGGAGCTGGCTTCGTAAGCGTAGAAGGCGATCGCCTCCATCGCCTCGTCATTAAACTCGACGGCTTCCGGGGAGGCGAAGGCGTGCCCGCGGAGGTAAAGCGCATGCGCCAGACCCATCACGCCGAGGCCGATCGGGCGGTGGCGGAGATTCGACGTCTTGGCCGACGGCGTCGGGTAGAAATTGATGTCGATGACGTTGTCGAGCGCGCGGACGGCCATGCGGATCGTCTCGCGGAGCTTGGCGTGGTCGAGCTGGCCGTTGGGCAGCAGGTGCGAATCGAGGATAACCGAGCCGAGATTGCAGACAGCGGTCTCGTCGTTGGACGTGTTGAGCGTGATCTCGGTGCAGAGATTCGACGAATGGATAACCCCTGCGTGGTCCTGTGGGGAGCGGATGTTGCAGGCGTCCTTGAACGTGATCCAAGGGTGGCCGGTCTCGAAGAGCATCGAGAGCATCTTCTTCCAGAGTTCGAGGGCCTCGATCTTCTGGCCCGAGATCTTGCCCTGCTCGGCGAGCGCCTCGTATTCGAGATAACGCTTCTCGAAGGCGCGGCCGTAGAGGTCGTGCAAGTCCTTGACCTGGTTGGAGCGGAAAAGCGTCCAGTGCTGTCTCGCCTCCATGCGCTTCATGAACAGATCGGGAATCCAATTCGCCGTGTTCATGTCGTGCGTGCGGCGGCGGTCGTCGCCGGTGTTTTTGCGCAGCTCGAGGAATTCGAAGATGTCGTTGTGCCACGTCTCGAGGTAGGCGCAGCCGGAGCCCTTGCGCTTGCCGCCCTGGTTGACGGCCACGAGCTGGTCGTTGTGGAGTTTCAGGAACGGGATGACACCCTGCGACTCGCCGTTGGTGCCCTGAATGTGCGCCCCGGTACCGCGCACCGCGGTCCACGAACCGCCGAGGCCGCCGGCCCATTTCGCGAGGAACGCGTTGTCGGCGATGCCGCGGAGCATGATACTCTCGAGCGAGTCGTCGACGTAGTAGAGGTAGCAGGAAGAGAGCTGCGAGTGGAGCGTGCCGGAATTGAAGAGCGTCGGCGTGCTGCTGCAGAAACGGCGGCTCTTGTAGAGTTCGTAGAGGCCCGTGATGCGGGTTTCGCGATCGCCCGGCTCGTCGAGCATCAGACCCATCGACACGCGCAGCCAGAAGAACTGCGGCGTCTCGATGCGACGCGAGGGTTTCTTGGTTTTGTCGATGATGAGGTAGCGGTCATACATCGTCTGGATGCCGAGGAAGTCGAATTCGAGGTCCGCCGACGGATCCAGTGCGGCGGAGAGTTTGCTCAGGTCGTAATCGAGCAGGCGCGGATTGAGCCGCTTGATGGCGACGCCGTGCTCAAGGTATTTCTTGAAGGCGCGCTGGTGGGCGGTCTTCAACGCTCCGATGCCGTCGCGCGTGATATCCCAGCCGAGAACCTCCTCGTAGATGTAGGTGAGCTGGATGCGGCCGGCGAACTTCGCGAAATCGGCATCCTTCTCGATCAGCGTCTTCGAGTTGAGAATGATGGTCGCGTCGAGGTCCTTCTGGCTGATCTGGTCGTAGACAGAGCGGCGGAGTTCGGCCTCGATCTCGTCGTTGGACAGGCAGAGGTCCAGACCGATGCGGCCGAACTCGATGCGTTTGCGGAGGTCGGCGCCGTCCCAGAAGATGTTCGTGTCGTCGTTCTTTTTGACGACGATCATGGTGCCCTGGACGGGCGCTTCGGCCGCGGCGGAGGCATTGGCCGACGCGTCATCGGCGGTGTTGAGGCCGGCCTCGCGGGCGGCGGCGCGCTCCGCCCGGAAAAGGATGTACGCGGCGGCGACCTTGTAGTGGCCCGCCTTCATCAGTTCCTCCTGCACCATGTCCTGGACTTCCTCGATATGAACGAACGACTGTTTCGAAGCGTGGACGCGCTCGGTGACGGCCTTGGTGATGGCGATGGCGGGAGCCGAGTCGCGCTGGAGGGAGAGGAAGGTTTTGCGGACGGCGATCTCGATCTTCTGGTCGCTCCACGGGACCACCTGGTTGTTACGGCGGATGACACGCAGGGTGGATTGCGCGGCGGTCTCGCGATCGATGGAAATTTTGCGGGCGCGGTTGAGGAGGAGGCTCTTCGCGACGTAGTAGGCGTTGTTGTCGACGAGGGTCTTCTCGAGGAGCTCGTAGAGGTCGTTCAGGGAAATGCGCAGGGGCGACTGAGTCCGGCCAAGCGCGCGGAGATTGGCAGCCACCTCGCGGCAGATGTTGGCGACCCAGGCACGGTTGGTTTCGTTGAAGATGTCCTTTTCGCCCTTCGAGAGCTGCACGTTGGTGAACGCCTTGCCCAGCGTGTCGGCGACCTCGGCCAGCACGAAGCGCTCTTCGCCGTGCGGGCAGAGGAGGACGACGGGCGGGAGCTCGATCGGTTCGCCATTCAGGATATCGCGCCACGCGTAGTGCGGCTTTTGTTCGACGGGGGTGTGGACGGTGCGTTTGAGCGCGAGATCGTGCGCAAGGGAAGGTGTGTGGCTCATGGCGAGATTTTAAGCGGAGGCCGGAAACGGACGGTCGGGATGAGGAACGATGAAGATGCCGAAACGAATAGCAGCGAAATGGAAATTCCCGGTACGAAACCGAAAGCGGCGGCGCACCGGGGAGAGGAGGGAAGCGCGGGGGCTAGGCGCGGAAACGAAACAGAGGGGAAGTTCGAGCGAAGGAGGGGGATCGGAAAGAAGGAGCCGGTGAAACGCCGGGGTGCGCGTTTCACCGGCCCGGCGAATCAGAGTTCGTCGTCGTGGGCGACGTTGAGGGAGGAGGCTTTCTGATATTCGGTGACGCGACCCTCGAAGAAGTTTTGCTCCTTCTTGATGTCCATCATCTCGGCGAGCCACGGCAGCGGGTTCTTCACGCCGGCGGCGAGCGGGGCCAAGCCGACGCCTTCGAGGCGCCGGTCGGCGATGTAGTCGATGTAAGTCAAAAACTCGTCGGCGGCGAGGCCCACGGCATTCACGGGCAGGCAGTCGCGGATGAATTCCTTCTCGAGGGTCACGGCTTCGGCCATCAGGGCGCGCAGCTCCTCCTTGAACTCGGCGGTCCAGATCTCGCGGTTTTCCTCGATGAGATCCATGAACAGATTCCGGAAGACTTCGATGTGGTTCGACTCGTCGCGCAGCGTGTACCGGAACATCTGGCCGATGCCGGGAAACTTGTTCTGCCGATAGAGGGAAAGGATCATGCCGAAGAGGCCGTAAAACTGGGTGCCCTCCATGCACTGGCCGAAGACGAAGATGTTTTTCGCGAGTAGCTTTTTGTTCTCGGGCAGGGTCAGGTCGAGATCGCGGCGCAATTCCCGGGAAACCTTGGTCACGAACTCGTTCTTGCGGACGATCGTCGGCACATCCTCGAACATCGCCTCGCACTCGTGCGGGTTGATGCCGAGCGACGCGATCATGTAGAGCAGCGAATCGGCGTGGATATTCTCCTCATGGGCATGGCGGCCGAGCACGAGCTTCAGCTCCGGCGCGGTGACGAGCTCACGGACGACATGCTGGATGTTGTCGCCGACGATGCCTTCCGCGGCGGAAAAATAGCCGATGCCCATCCGAATGATCCAGCGCTCGACATCGGAAACGACCTTCTCGTCCCGCCATTGCTCGATGTCCTTGCCCATCGGGATGTCCTCCGGCTCCCAGTGGTTGGCCTTCATCGTGCGATAAAGGTCGTAAGCCCACTGGTATTTCAGCGGGAGGAGATTGAAGCACATGGTCTGGCGCCCGTTGATGACTTTCTTGGCGGCAAAGGCCGCTTCGGCTTTCGCTTGATCGAGAACGAACGTCTTGGCTCCAACCTGAAACAATTTTTGCATGGGACTGGCGGTATGACGGGAAAATAAGTGAAAACGGTCGGCGGAAAGGGGCGTTTCTTGAGCCAAAATGGCCGGTGGCGAACTAAAGTTGTCGGAAGTTATTTACGCGTTACTGACCACAACAGGATGTGTTCCCGTGGCGCAGCGACCACAACCCATGGGATTCTGGGTTTTTCCCGTCAACTGGTTTGTGGTCAAAACGGTGTTAATTTTTTGGTTATTTTGTGCTTGCGCGATGCCCCGGCATTTCACCCGGGGAAACCCGGGGTTCCGACCACTCCGGAGACTCCCGGCCAGAGCCCCTGCCGCGAGGTTGACTCCGACGTATTAGAGAAATCAGGACAAAGACCGCTGCCGTAAGCGCGCCAACGCAAAGAATGGCGGCCGAAAGTTTCCGGCCCAATCATTCGCCAAACCCATCGACCGACGATTTGGGCCGGCGATCAGAAGCGCCCGCGCATACCGACCTGCACCTGCCAGCGGGAATTACCGGGATCGCCGTCGGCGGTGGTCGGCACGGGGTCGAGCGTACTCGGCGTGTAGGTGTAGACGTGCTGGCCCGACGCCGCATCGAAAGTGGTGCCGGCAACCCCGCGCTTGCAGGAAAACGGCGCTCCTGCAGCAGACCCCATTTGCGATTCAACAGATTGCCAACATTGAGCAGGTTGGCGAACACCTCGGCGTTGCGCTCGCGGTAAAGCGGCACGGTTTGCGTGATCTTGAGCTCCACCGTCTGCACCCAGAGCGAGGTTTCGCCGTTACGGGGCACCACCTCCCCGCTGTATTTGCGCAATGAGGACGAATTGACGTAGGCGAAAAATTGTCGCGCTCGGTGGTGCGGTTCCACCGCGCCTTGGGATCCGCGGGCCCGGTGGGCACGTAAAAGCGGTCGTTGAACGTGAATCCGTCGCCGTTGGCATCACCCGCGAACACCCACGTGTAGGGCCGGCCCGCACGACTCTGCCAGACGGCCGTTGAGCGGGTCCCGAAAACTGGGCCAGGCGAAGTGTTCGTCTTTGGCTCGGGTTGATGCGATGACTTCGGTGGTGGTTGGCAATCCCAGGCGGAGGGACGGACCGGCTTGGCGGTCCGGCCCGGAGCTTGGGATTGGTAAAGATTTTTCCGCGACGAAGCGTTGCGGAGAGAGATAGCCGAGCGAGCTGTGCGGCCGCTCGGCCTTGTAGTCCTGGCGGAGGTCTTCGATGACGACACGGGACTCGGTCAGCGTCCAGAGTTACTCGCGGTTCAGGCATTCGTCGCGGAAGCGGGAGTGGAACGATTCCACAAAGCCGTTCTCCCACGGGCTGGCGGGGGTGATGTAGATGGTTTTGATTTTCTGTTCGGCCAGCCAGCGCTGGAGTTCCTTGGCGATAAACTCCGGACCGTTTTCGGACCGGATAAACTCGGGCGCGCCGGGTTGCTCGATGGCCGCCTGCACCAGCCGGATCACGTCGGCCGAACCGATCTGGCGTTCCGGCCGCAGCCCATGCACTTCCTTGGTGTGCTCATCGAGCACGGTGAGCATGCGCAAGGGGCCAACCATTCAGGCGGTAGGCGAACCGTAGCCGTCGAGCCGCACCTTACCGCAGGGCCGCGATTCGCTGGAGCGTGACCGGGGGCAGGTTCCGCATCTGCGCGTGAAGACCTTCACCATCGACCAAGAGTAATTGGTGGTCGCGCGCATAGTCCCGGGCATCCGCGGAAAAACCCGCCGGGCTGACGTACCAACCCGTCCGGGCTCCTTCGAGCGTAACCACTCCAAACAACTCTTTAACCCGCTTGGCCGCGACCGAACCCGCGTCGCCGGGCTGACAGCGCACAATCACGGCGACTGCCTCCTCTCCTTTCAGCGTCAAAGTCAGATTGCCCTCGTCCTCCCCGGCGAGCGGCCTCGCTTCATAAGCGTCGAACTCCGCCAGGGCGACGACTGCGGCCAGTAATTTTTCCCGCGACCAGCCGCCGAGTTCGGCCCGCGTCGGCAAGCCGCTCGCAGCGTCGGCAATGCGCTCGGCTGCGTCGCCGGCGCCGGAAGCCGCGTGCGGCTTCCGGCGCTTGTGCCATAAGAACCACCAACCCGCCACCGCGAGGAGCACGCCGGCCAGTGCCGCCCGGCGCACGATATGCATGATGGAGTCCATGATCGATCCCATCGGGGAACGTTGCAGGGCCTCTTTCGTCCCCGGTTCGGACGTGGTGGATTCGGTCGCCGCGGGCAGCGGATCGGGCGGCGGCGGTTGGGCGACCAGTAAATCGCGAACGCCCCGCACCGCCGCAATGACCCGTGCGCGGTAGGATTCACCTGGCTCCAGTTTCGCCAGATCGACCGTCGCGACCGCTGTGCCCACGGGCGAAAGCATCAGCAACGCCGGATAGGTCGTGACTCCATACTTCTCCCGCAGCCGGTTGTTCTGTTCGCGCAGCTCCGGTGGCAGCGCGGTGCGCGTCGGAAAATCGAGTCGCAGAAAAACGAAGTCGCCCGTGAACGCGTTCACGAAATCCGGGTGGAAGGCGACCTCGGCCTGGAAGAGCTGGCTCGGGGGCGACCAGTCCGAACCGATGAACAACGCGAGGATGCGGGCGTGCCGCCGGGTGGCTTCGCGCTGCGCGTCGTCGAAATTCACCAGCCAGAAATCCGTGAGCGCACCGGATTTCTTTACCGAAGTGGGCGAAGCCGGACCCGGCCGCGGCCGGGGCGCAGGCCACGGCCCATTCGTCGTAAAATCGACTTTCTCCACCCGGCCATTTTCCAGCGTAATCCGACCCTGCGGATACGAGAGAATCTCCTTCGTCCCGGACTGGGACAGCCCGGTGGGCCAGCCATACGCCTCGATCGCTTCGTCCTTCGTCGCACCCGGCCCGACGACCGGCTGGGAACCCGCGCCCATCAAAGCCAGCGCACTCCATCCGAACACCAACAAGGAAATCACCCAGCCCCGCGACACACGTGACGACCAGATCCGAAAACTCAATGGGACGAACACAATTATTGCATCGGGCGATTGCGCCACTTTGGCAACGCCAAGGTTTTGCGCCCAAGAATAAGCTAGGCCCGGAAGCCGGTGGACGCTTAGGTGAGGGCCATCCGTGCCCACGCTCCAAGCGCTGCTCAAATCCACCTTCGGCTACGCCTCGTTTCGCCCCCTGCAACGCGAGATTTGCGAAGCTTCGCTCGCGGGCCGCGACGTGTTTGCGCTCCTGCCCACCGGCGGGGGCAAGTCCCTTTGCTTCCAGCTGCCCGCCCTCGTAAGGCCGGGACTGACCGTCGTCGTCTCACCCCTGATCGCCCTCATGAAGGATCAGGTCGACCAACTCCAGGCCAGCGGCGTGGCGGCGACCTTCCTGAATTCCACGCTCGACGCGGGTGAGTCCCGCGCACGCTTGCGCGGCCTGCACCGGGGCGAGTACAAGCTGCTCTACGCCGCGCCCGAGCGGCTCATGCTCGAGGGCTGGGACGAGAATCTTAAAAACTGGAACGTGACGTGCCTCGCGATCGACGAGGCTCACTGCGTTTCCGAGTGGGGCCACGATTTTCGCCCGGAATACCGCCAACTCGCGAAGCTGCGTGCGGCGCTGCCCGACATTCCCGTGATGGCCCTGACCGCCACGGCGACCGAGCGCGTGCGCGAGGACATCGTCACACATCTGAAACTGCGCAAGCCGGAGGTCTTCGTAGCGAGCTTCAACCGCCCGAACCTCACCTACCGCGTCGTGCCGAAGGACCAGCCGCTGAAGCAGATCATCGATTTCGTCCGCAAGCGCGAGACCGAGAGCGGCATCATCTATTGTGCGAGCCGGGCCGCGGCGGAACGCGTGGCCGAGGCGCTGGCCGGCCGGGGATTTTCCGCGCGCCCCTATCACGCGGGACTCGACGGTGAGGAACGGGCCCGCAACCAGGACCAGTTCCTGCGCGACGACACGCGGATCATGTGCGCGACGATCGCCTTCGGCATGGGCATCAACAAGCCCAACGTCCGCTGGATCATCCATCACGACCTACCGAAGAATATCGAGGGCTACTATCAGGAAACCGGTCGCGCCGGCCGTGACGGTTTGCCCGGCGACTGCCTGCTGCTCTTCAGCGCCGGCGACATCGCGAAGCAGACCCACTTCCTCGACGAGATCACCGACGCGAAGGAGCAGCAGATCGCCCGCGCGCAGCTGCGCCAGATCGTGCACTACGCCGAAAGCGCCGGGTGCCGCCGCGCCGAACTCCTGGAATATTTCGGCGAGAAATTCCCGCTCGATAACTGCGACGCCTGCGACAACTGCGTCGATCCGCGCGAGACCTACGACGGCACGCTCGTCGCGCAGAAGTTCCTCTCGTGCGTCTACCGCATCGTGCAGAACAGCCGTTTCGGCGTCGGCATGAACCACACCATCGAAGTACTCACCGGGGCCGACACCGACAAGATCCGCCGCTGGGGCCACGACCGGCTGACGACCTACGGCATCGGCCGCGAACTCTCCCGGCCGCAGTGGTCGGCCGTCGGCCGCGAGCTCATGCGACTGGGTTACCTCACCGTCGCGGAGGGGGAATACGCCACGCTCGAACTGACCGAGGAGGGGCGCAACGTGCTGCGCGCCCGGACGCCGATCACGCTGACCAAGCCGATGGACCTGCCGAAAGCGAAGCGCCCGACGGTCCAACGCACGGGCGACATCGCGTGCGACGAAATCCTTTTCGCTCGGCTGCGGGCGCTGCGGAAGGAACTGGCCGACGACCGCCGGGTGCCGGCCTACATCATTTTCGGCGACACCACGCTGCGCGCGATGGCGCGTTACTATCCGGAGTCGGTCGGGCAAATGGAGGGCATCCCCGGCATGGGCGAAAAAAAGCGCGTGGAATTCGGCGCCACGTTCGCGGAGGAAATCGCCGACTACCTCAAGACGAATTCGCGCGTGGCGTTCGATTAGCGGGGTTGCCCGCCGCCGCGATTACTCGGCGGTTGCCAAGGCGCCGGTTAGGATTCTCATTCCAACCTCTCCCCTTCCCGACCCCAGCGTCGCTCCTTCCGCGCCCATTCCCGATTTCCCGATGTCCAAAAACTCCGTCCCAGCCCTCAAGACGACCACGTCGAATCTCAAGAGCCTCGTCGAAGGCGCGCTCGCCGACAACGGCGGCCTCCTGCGTCTCGCCCCCTGCTGGGTGCCGCGCTCCTTCCTCCAGCCCGGGAAGCGCCTCAAACTGCATCCCGACGATCTCTACGCCTTCGGTCTCAACCGCGGCGGCATCGACGAACGCTGGTTCGCCTCGACCACGCCGGCCGCCAACGACAACCGGACGCCCGACGAGGGCCTCAGCTACGTCGTGGTCGGCAACCGGCGCTTCACGCTGGCCGACGCCGTCGCCGAGTGCGGCACCGCGCTCATCGGCCCGTCGATTTGGAAGAAATACAAGAAGTGGCCGGTTTACTCGAAGTTCTTCGATAACATGGGGCCGATCCCGCACCACATGCACCAGTCGCAGGCGCAGGCCAAGCTGGTCGGCCAGGAGGGCAAACCCGAGTCGTATTATTTTCCGCCGCAGCACAACAACGTCGGCAATAATTTCCCCTACACCTTCATGGGCCTCGAGCCCGGCACCACCAAGGCCCAGGTCCGCCGCTGTCTCGAAAACTGGAATCGCGGCGACAACGGCATCCTCGATCTTTCGCGGGCCTACCGCCTCAAGCCCGGCACCGGCTGGCTCATCCCGCCGTGCGTGCTCCACGCCCCCGGCTCGCTGTGCACCTACGAGCCGCAATGGGGCTCGGACGTGTTCGGCATGTACCAATCGCTCGTCGAGGGCCGCGAGGTGCCGTGGGCGCTCCTCGTGAAGGACATGCCGAAGAGCAAGCATCGCGACCTCGACTTCATCGTCGAGCAGCTCGACTGGGACGAGAACCTCGATCCGAATTTCAAGGACAACCACTACCTCGAACCCGTGCCGGTCAAGGGCTCGTGCGGCGAGGGCTACACGGACCGCTGGATCGTCTACGGCAAAGTGAAGGGCGAGCAGCTCTTCACCGCCAAGGAACTCACCGTCGAGCCCGGCGCGAAATGCACGATCAAGGACGGCGGCGCCTATGGGCTCATCACGGTGCAGGGCAAGGGCCGCATGAACCAACTGACCCTCGACTGCCCGAAACTCATCCGCTTCCACGAACTGACCGAGGACGAGGTCTTCTGCACCGAGGACACGGCGAAAGCCGGCGTCACCTTCGAGAACACAAGCACGGTCGAGCCTCTGGTCGTGCTGCGCTACTTCGGACCGGAAGTGCATCCCGACGCCCCCGCGATGGGCGCGTATCGCAAGCTGAAGAGCAGTTGATTCAAGCGCGGCGGTCCGGAGCGAAGTTCGCTTCCGGGCCGCACGCCAGGGGTGCCGCGGGCGCCCCCCCCCACTCCGTTTGCCTTGTCCGCAACCCCGCCACTCGGATGAAGTTTGCCCTGATTTATCTCGGCGTGTGCCTGCTTTCGCCGGCGCTGCCCGCCGCTGACCTCGAGGTGGTGCACGGCTGGCTGCAACTTCCCGCCGGCGAAATCCCCGGCCAAGTTTCTGGGGTCGGTGCCAGCGCGAACGGCGATGCGTTTGTTTTTCATCGCGGCAATCGCCCCTGGCTGGCCAATCCCGCGTCAGCCGGCGCGATTCGCGAGCCGACGGTCTGGCGCGTCGAAGGCGCGACGGGGCGCGTTGTCGCCCGCTGGGGTGCCAACACCTTCCTGCTCCCCCACGGGCTCTTCGTCGATCACCGCGGCCACGTCTGGTTGACCGATGTCGGCCGGCACCAGGTTTTCGAATATACGGCGGAGGGCGCGCTACTCCGCACGTGGGGCGAGGACAAAGTCGGGGGCGCCGACGCAGCGCACTTCAACAAGCCGACGGACGTCGCGGTGCTGGCCGACGGCTCGTTTTATGTCACCGACGGATACGTCAACAGCCGCGTCGTGAAGTTTTCGGCCGACGGGAAATACCAATTTGAATGGGGCACCAAGGGTACCGGACCCGGCGAGTTCCGCGTGCCGCACGGCATCGCGGTGGACGCCACGGGGAAAGTCTACATCGCCGACCGTGAGAACGATCGCATCCAGGTCTTCACCGCCGCCGGAAGATTTCTCGCGCAATGGAAGGATCCCGCCTTCGGACGCCCGTATGGCATTCGGATCGGGCGGGACGGGCTGCTCTACGTGGCCGACGGCGGAGAACAGCCGAAGCCGCCGCCCAATCGGTCAAAACTCGCGGTGCTCACACTTGAGGGCAAGGTCGTCGCTTCGTTCGGCCGCTGGGGCAACTACGACGGCCAATTCCTGCTGGCCCACGATCTGGCGGTCGCGGCGGACGGATCGATCTACGTCGGCGACGTCACCGGTCAGCGTGTGCAGAAGTTCCGCTGGAAGCAGTGAGACTCCATGGGGAAATTTTTATGGCGCGGCTTTTGAGCGGCCGGGCGTGAGTACCACCGAACGCACGTCGGCCAATTCCCGCTGCAGCGGACCCGTCGGACGCATCAGGATGCGATTCAGCCCCGCGTTCAGCGTAAGTGTACCGGCGGGCTGGAGCGCAAACGTGGCGTAATCGCCCGTGGAAGCCACCGTGCCCGTCGTCTGCGATCCTTCCGTCTGGATGACATAGCGATCGCCGGCCGATTCGGCGTCGGCCGCGAGTTCGACCCGCACATCAAATTCTCCCGCCACCGCCGCCTCGACCACCCACTCGGCGGAGTCGTCGGCCACAGTCCAGGGGGCGAGGACATTGAGCGAGGGTCGATACGCCAGCTTCTGGCCGTAGGTGCGGGCGCGGCTCGCAGGCAGCACAATGACGCCGTCGGCTGCCGGCCGGACAGGCACAACGGCAGCCGTTTCAGCCTCACTCCGGATCCCGCTCAGTTCGGCCACCGTCCACGGCAGCATCCGCCCGCGAGTTTCCTCCCGCACCGCGGCGACCTGCCGCGCATCAAGGGTTGAACCCGCGTTGCCCCACGCATTGCGCACGTAGCTGAGCAGCGCGGCCAGTCGCTCATCATCGAGCAGCGGATTCATCCCCTGCCCCGGCATCGCCAGATTCCACGGCTGACCCTTCACCTCGATGGCACCGTAAACCCCTTGGAGGACGATGCGGATCAGTCGCGCCGGATCGCCGAGCACCCACTCGCTGCCCGCGAGCGGCGGGAAAGCCCCCGGCACGCCGTCGCCATGCGCCTGATGGCACGCCGCACAGGCCGCCGTAAAGTGGGTCCGGCCGGTTTCGATCTGCAATCGCTGATCAGCGGTCAGCGCGGCCACACGAACCCCGGCCACGCCAGAAG
Source organism: Opitutia bacterium (assembly GCA_947474935.1). Lineage (GTDB taxonomy): Bacteria > Verrucomicrobiota > Verrucomicrobiia > Opitutales > Opitutaceae > ER46. Next base: position 200,440 of record CANJKL010000003.1, on the reverse strand, counting down.
GCTGGGCGCCGGGCCAGGTGAAAAAGGCGCGCAGTTTCGGGTGTTGGTCGCCACCCAGCAGCTCCGGCATTCGCGTGAGCGCGATGGGTTTCGCTTGGGCCGCGTTGGCCGGCAACGCCGCGCCGATGCCGTCGAGCAAGGCCGTCTTTTGCCACGCTCCGATTTGGGCCGCGAAGGCGAGCAACGGCTCGATCTCCCGCGGATTGCCGCCCATGACGATCGATCGCGCCACGAGTGAGAACAAGGCGCGCTTGTCGTCCGAAGCCTCGCCCCACGGCAGCGACAGGAAGCGAAGTTCCCAACCATGCAGGCCACTGAGCGCGGCCAGGCGAAAAAGATGCCCCCCATCCCGCTGCAAGATCCGGAACCGTTCCGCGAGGCCGGCCCCGGTCCTCACCTCACCCAGCGCGAGCAGGGCCTCCAGCCGGGCGGATTGTTCGTCAGCCACGAATCGCTTCGCCTCGACCGGTTCGCCCCGTTCGACCAGCAGCCGCTGCGCCGTGAGCCGCGACCAGCCGTTGCGATCGCTGAGCCGTCCCTTCAAGTCGGCCGTCGAGGCCCGGCTGAGCTGCGGCGACCGGCGGTTCACGGGTTTGCCGTCGTGGACAATACGCCAGATGCGGCCGCGGTCGTTGCCCTGATCGAGCTTCCGCTCGTTGATCTGCTGCGTGAGCCATGGCACCATGAAAATCACGTGCTCGATGATGCCGTGATACATGTCCGCGATGTAGAGACAGCCATCGGGTCCCACCCGGGCGTTCACCGGCCGGAAGCGTTCGTCGGTGGACGCGAGAAACTCCTGCTCCGGCGGATAGAAGCGCGAGGCCACCGGCTCGATACCCGGCGTGAGTTTCAGACGCCCGATGAGGTGGCCGCCGGATTCGGGCACGAACACATTGCCATAGGCGTCGTCGGGATACTGGTCGCCGTTGTAGAAGCAGGTGCCGGAGACGATGGTGTAGGTGCGGAGACGCCCGTCGTCGCGCAATTCGAGCGCACCGAGCGTGACGGCGGGGGTGGGTCGGATCGGAAAGACTTCCTGGGCGTCGCGGGCGATGTTCACGTTCACCCCGAGGCCGCCGCGGCCGCCGCTGCGCTGGTAGAGTTTCACCAGATTCGGATTCCGCACGACCGCGTCGGCCGGGATGAGATCCATGTGGAGCGCCGAGTTTTCGTAACACGTGATGAAACGGCCCGCGTCGTCGAACGAGACCCCGAACTGGCCGCGATGGATGGTCTCGGCCTCGATTAGTTTTCCGTCCTGCCAGCGATATTTTCGCGGCCAGTCGGCGCAGTGCAACCAGTTGTCGGGGCCGTAGCGAAGGCCGTTGGCGGTGTGCTGGGGATTTCCGGCCGTGCCCATCTTGCCCACCTCGCGGCGCCGATCGCAGCGAAGATCGCCGTCGATATCCTCGCAAAACCAGAGCTTGTCCGGCTCATACAACAGGATGCCGCCCTGCACGAAGGCGAAGGAGCGCGGCATGACGAGTTTATCGAGGTAGACGGTCTGCTTGTCGGCCCGCCCATCGCCGTCGGTGTCTTCGAGCACGACGAGGCGGCAGATCGGCTCGCCCTCCCGGCTGCCGGCGAGATCGCGCATGTAGCCTTGGTATTCGATCACCCAGATCCGCCCGTCGGGATCGAACTCGAAGAAGATCGGGCACTGCACCATCGGCTCCGCGGCGACGAGTTCCGCCCGGTAACCGGGAGCGAGTTTGAAGGTCTTGGCCTCGTCCTCCGGGGAGAGAATGGGCGCCGGCGGCACCTGGATCCGCCGCAACAACTCCCCGCCCTTTTCCCAATCCGCCCAGCCGGTCAGTTGCGAGGGCGGCCGGATCCGCGGCCGGTCTTTCGGGATCGTGCCGCTCTGCGCCAGGCCGGAGGCGCCAAGCGCAAACGCCACGAAAACGAGCGCCGGAAAACGACCGCCTCGCCGGACGCCGCGGACGGCGGGCGGACCGGCGCACGTCGATGGCACGCCGGCAGGGTTCTTCGCGGGATTCCGAAGCGACACGGCACGAGAGCTACCGGGGGACGGGGACCGGTCAATCGGCGAGTTGGCCCGCGGTCGTTCCGCGAGATGAATCTTGTTTTATCCCACGAGAATCTGTTTACGACACGGACGCCAAATCCGTTCGCCCCCAGCCCGGAAGTTTCCTCCCCTCCACGAAGAATAACTACCCCGCCCTGACCGCCGGAATCGCCTCGTCCGCAGACGCACCGATCTGAGTCCCGCCCCCGCCTTTTCTCCCGCCCCAAAACGTTCCTTCCCCTAAAATCCATGCCTCAAAACAACTACCCCAAACTGCACAACGCCATGTGGCCCGGTCTCGTCGGCAAGAAAAGCATGGGCGGGGCCGAAGCGGACGTCGACCTCGACACCATGCTCGACATGACCGCCAAGGCCGAGGTCAACGGCGTGAAGTTCGACGGCGTCGATCTCTTCCTCAACCATCCGCACACCGACATCGAAATTTCCGACGATGGCATCAAGGCCCTGGCCGATAAAATCCGGCGCAAGGGATTGGTCGTCGGCTCGGTGGTTGCGCCCGTCTGGTTCTTTGGCACCGCGATGGGCGACGAGGCCAAGCGCGCGGGCTGGGTGAACTGCGTCCGGAAGTCCGTGCGCATCGCGGCCAAGCTCCGCGAACTCGGGGTACGGCCGTACGGCATCGTCCGCATCGACACCGCGGCTTCGGTCAAGGACTGGGACCAGGATCCGAAGGGCAACACGAAGCTGATCGCGAAAACCTTCCGCGAGGCCGGCAAGATCGCCCGGGATTCCGGCGAGCGCCTCGCCGCCGAGGGTGAAATTTGCTGGGGCGGCATGCACAGCTGGAAGAACATGATCCGCACCCTGGAGGAAACCGACATGCCCCGCGTGGTCGGCTTCCAGGCGGACATGTCGCACACGCTGCTCTACACCCTCGGTGAAAACGCCGAGGAACACCGCATCGTGCCGAAGAAGTTCCATTGGGAACCGGACGCGTTCCACGCCGCGATGAAGAAACTGACCGCCGCGCTGCGGCCTTGGACGTTCGATTTTCACGTCGCGCAAAACGACGGCACCGTCTTCGGCTCGGGCAGCCACGAGAAGACCGGCCGGCACTGCCTCGCCACGGACCCCAAGGGCAAACTCAACATCCCGCGTGACTCCGGCTACTGGCTGCGCGACGGCAGCGGCAAGGTCACGAAGAAGTTCAAGCACATCTGCTGGGATGGCTGTATGTTCCCGAACGACGTCATGCTGAAACCGCAGACGTGGAATGACATCCTCGCCGCCATGATCGAAGTGCGGAACAACCACGGCTGGGTCGGTTGAGCGGCTGTGCCGCGGGAGGAGGGAGCAAGGAGCAGGGAGAACGAATCAACCGCCTTCTTGCCGCCCTCTTCCTCCTTTCTCCGTTCTCCATATTCGCAGAATCAAACCCTCTTATTCCGAAATGAAACCACTCAATGTCGGCGTCATCGGCTACGGCTTCATGGGCCGGGCTCACTCCAACGCGTTTCGCAGGGTCAATAATTTCTTCCCGCTCGACTACCGCGTCGTGCTCAAGGCCGCCTGCGGCCGCGATGCGGCCAAGACGCAGGCGTTCGCCGACACGTGGGGCTACGAGTCGGTCGAAACCGACTGGCGCAGGCTGATCGCCCGCCCCGATATCGACCTGATCGACATCGCCGCCCCGAACAACGTTCACGCCGAGATCGCCATCGCCGCCGCCAAGGCCGGGAAGATGATCCTCTGCGAAAAGCCGCTCGCGATGAACGCGGCCGAGGCGCTGAAAATGGTGAAGGCCGTCGAAGCCGCCAAGGTGCCGAACATGGTTTGGTACAATTACCGGCGCATTCCGGCGGTGACACTCGCCAAGCAATTGATCGACGAGGGCAAGCTGGGGAAGATCTTCCACTACCGCGCGAAGTTCCTGCAGGACTGGACGATTTCGGCCGACGTGCCGCAGGGCGGCCCCGGCACCTGGCGCCTCGATGTCAACGTGGCCGGCAGCGGCGTGACCGGCGATCTGCTGGCCCACTGCATCGACACCGCGCTCTGGCTCAACGGCAGCATCGAAAAGGTCACCGGCATGACGGAGACCTTCGTCAAGCAGCGGAAGCACGCGCTCACCGGCAAGACCCAGAAGGTCGGCATCGACGACGCGAGCGCGTTTCTCGCCCGCTTCAGCAACGGCTCCCTCGCCACCTTCGAGGCCACGCGCTACGCCCGCGGCCACAAGGCGCTCTACACCTTCGAGATCAACGGCGAGCACGCCTCCATCTTCTGGGACCTCCATGATTTGCACCGCCTGCAATGGTTCGACCATCGCGACCCCGGCATCGTCCGCGGCTGGCGCTCGATTCACGTGAGCGACGGCGATCAGCCGTACATGAAGAACTGGTGGGTGCCCGGCCTGCAGATCGGCTACGAACATTCCTTTGTCCACCAGGTCGCGGATTTCATTCAGGGCCTGCAGGACCGGAAGCCCGCCGCGCCGACCTTCCGCGACGGCCTCGCCACCGACCTCGTCACCGATGCCGTGCTCAAATCAGCGCGGACCGGCCGTTGGGAAAACGTGAAGAAAGGCTGAAGCACGGCCTGCCAGAGTGCCGCCAACGCCCCTGAATTTCATCCCGAAAAAACCTCCCCCCATGCCCAAACTCGGTTTCAACCTCCTCGCCTGGTCGGCGTCCATTTCCGACGACCTCTATCCCCACATCGAACGGCTCAAGAAGATCGGTTACGACGGGATCGAGATTTGCAACGGCCAGCAGGACCCCGCGGCGTACAAGCGGCTCAACACCCTGCTGCGCAACCTCGACCTCGGGGTCACGTGCGTAACCATCGTCGGGGCCGATGCCAATCCGGTCAGCCCCGACAAGGCCGTGCGGGCCAAGGCGCTCGACGCCTTGAAATGGAACATCGATCGCACGGCCGAGGTGGGCTCGAAGATGCTGTGCGGCCCGATTCACTCGGCGTTCGCCACGTTCACCCGCGCCGAGCCCAAGGCGGAGGAATACCAGCGCAGCGCCGAGGTGTTGCACGCGGCCGGCGACTACGCGAAGCAGGCCGGCGTCATACTCGTGCCCGAGGCCATCAACCGCTTCGAGTGCTACCTCTGCAACACCATGGCCCAGCTCCGCTCGCTGATCGAGCTGACCGACCACCCGAATGTTCGCGGCATGTTCGACACGCATCACGCCAACATCGAGGAGAAGTCGCAGGTGGCCGCCATCAAGACCATCGCGCCCGTCCTCGTGCACGTGCATCTGAGCGAAAACGACCGGGGCACGCCGGGCAGCGGCCATATCAATTTCCGCGAGGCGCTGGTCACTCTCAAGGAAATCGGCTACGATGGCTGGATGACCGTCGAGGCCTTCAGCCGTTCCGACCCAAGCTTCGCGAACGCGATCAATGTCTGGCGGGAATTTTCCCCGGCCTGGGACATTGCCGAGAGCGGCCATGCGTTCCTGCGCCGCGAGATCGCGGCCGCCGGGTATCGGGCCGGCGCCTAGCCTTCGTTTTCCTGTCCGTTTGTTATTCGCCCGGAGCGCCGGGCGCCCGCCCGTCGATTCCGATCTCGGCGTGCGGGTGGTCGCTGCTATAGCCTGTCTCGCAACCCTCCCCTCCCGTGCCGTTCTCCACCGCTCTCCGCCTGCTGCTTTTCGTCTCGGCGTTCGCCGTCGCCTTCGGGCAATCGACGCTCGTCTTTAATCCCGCCACGGGCGCGAGCGTGAAGGCGAAGCACATCGTGCTCCTCTCCGGCGACGAGGAATACCGCAGCGAGGAGGCGCTGCCGATGCTGGCGAAAATCCTCAGCCAGCGACACGGCTTCAAATGCTCCGTGCTCTTCGCGCTCGATCCCGACGGCACGATCAATCCCGACAACGGCAATTCGCTCCCCGGCGCCGAGGCGCTCGATACCGCCGACGCGATCATCATGTCCCTGCGTTTTCGCGCCTGGCCCGCCGCGCAGATGCAGCATTTCGCCGACGCCTGCCAGCGCGGCGTGCCGATCATCGCCCTGCGCACCTCGACCCATGCCTTTAACTTCCCTCCCGAAAGCCCGTGGGCGAGCTACACGTGGAACAGCAAGGGGCCGTGGGCGGGCGGCTGGGGCCGGCAGTTTCTCGGCGAAACGTGGATCTCCCATTGGGGCAAACACAAGTTCGAAGCCACCCGCGGCATGATTGAGGCCGCCGCGAAAAGCGACGCTGTGCTGCGTGGCGTCGCCGACCTTTTCGGCACCACCGACGTCTACGAAGCCTATCCGCCCGCCGACGCGAAAATCCTCGTGCGCGGCCAGGTGTTAAAAGGCATGACGCCGAAGGACGTGCCCGCCGATCATCGCAAGAAACGCGCGCGCGACCAGCAGGAGCAGGGCGTAAATGCCCCGATGATGCCGATCGCCTGGACGCGGGTTTATCGCAACGAGTCGGGCAGGGAAAACCGCCTCCTCTGCACCACGATGGGTGCCGCGACCGATCTGGAGAACGAAGGCCTGCGCCGGCTCGTGGTCAACGGCGTCTACTGGGCGCTGGGACTCGCCGTGCCGGCCAAGGCCGACGTGCGTTACGTCGATCCCTACACCCCGCGGCCGTACGGCTACAAAGGTTACCGGCGCGGGCTGAAGCCCGCGGATTACGCGCTCGGCAAGGTGGTCCGCGAAGGCGACCCGGCACCGCCGGCCGCCCCACCCGCCCCCGCCAAGGCCGCCGCGACCGTTCCCTCCGCGCTGGCGCGGACCGGCGCGATCCCCGCCGGCCCCCCGCTCCAGCTCACGCCCGGCGAACACATTGCCCTCGTCGGCAACACCCTTGCCGACCGGATGCAGCACCACGGCTGGCTCGAGTCGCTCATCGTGAAAAAATTTCCGCGGCACGATCTCGTGTTCCGCAACCTCGCCGCGGCCGGCGACGAGGTCGAAACCCGCGCGCGCTCGAAGGATTTCGGCACGCCGGAGGAATGGCTCACGCACACCGGCGCCGACGTGGTATTCGCGTATTTCGGCTTCAACGAATCCTTTCGCGGCGCCGAGGGCCTGCCGAAATTCAAGCAGGACCTCGACCGCTTCTTGCGCGAAACCCGGGCGAAAAGTTTCAACGGCGTCACCCCGCCGCGGATCGTGCTCTTCTCGCCCATCGCGAACGAGCAGCACCCCGACCCGAATTTCGCCGTGCCGGCGGAGAACAACCGAAATCTCGCGCTCTATACCGCGGCGATGGCCGAAGTCGCCGGCGACCGGGCCGGCGTGATTTTCGTCGATCTCTTCACGCCCTCGCAACGGCTGTTCGCCGAGGCCGAGCGCAAGGGCCAGCCGCTCACGATCAATGGCCTGCACCTGTCGGAACAGGGCGAAGCCCTGCTCGCCCCAGTGATGTTTCAGGCGATGTTCGGCGAGCCCGCCCCCACGGGCGACGTCACAAAGCTGCGCGCCGCCATCAACGAGAAGAACGCCATGTGGCACGGCCGCTACCGCACCATGGATGGCTACAATGTCTACGGCGGCCGCTCGTTGCTCACCTTCTCGGGCGGCAAGGATCAGCCCAAGATCAGCAACTTCCAGGTCATGCAGGAGGAGATGGCGCAGCGCGACGTGATGACGGCCAATCGCGACAAGCGCGTCTGGGCCGTGGCCAAGGGCGGCGACCTCACCGTCGACGACAGCAACCTGCCGCCCGTCACGCCCGTGCCGACCAACAAGGCCGGCGCCAATCCCGACGGCTCGCACACCTACCTCGGCGGCGAGGAGGCCATCGCCAAGATGACGCTTTCGCCCGGCCTCAAGGCGAACCTGTTCGCGAGCGAGGAACAGTTCCCAGAACTGATCAATCCCGTGCAAATGGCGTGGGACACCCGCGGACGCCTCTGGGTCGCGGTCTGGCCGAACTATCCCGAGCGCACTCCCGACTCGAAGAAAGGCGACAGCCTGCTGATCTTCGAAGACACCGACGGCGACGGCCGCGCCGACAAGTGCACGCACTTCCTCGACGATCTGAACTGCCCGACCGGCTTCCAATTCTACAAGGACGGCGTGCTCGTGGTGCAGGCCCCCGACCTGTGGTTCGTCCGCGACACCGACGGCGATGGCCGCGCCGACTGGCGCGAACGCGTCCTGATGGGCCTCGATTCCGCGGACTCGCATCACACCTCCAACGCCCTCGCTTATGAGCCGGGCGGCGCGATCTTCCTAAGCGACGGCGTGTTTCACCGCACGCAGGTCGAGACCGCCGTCGGCCCCGTCCGCAACATCGACGCGGCGATCTACCGCTTCGAACCCGCCACCGGGAAATTCGAAACCTACGTCTCGTTCGCCTTCGCGAATCCGCACGGCCGCACCTTCGACCGCTGGGGCAACGACCTGATCATCGATGCCACCTCGAACCGCACCTATTTCGGCGCGGCCTTCAGCGGTCGTATCGACTATCCCGCGAAGCATCCGAAGCTGAAGGAAATCTGGAACCGCCCGTCGCGCCCCTCCGCCGGCAGCACCATCATCACCAGCCGGCATTTCCCCGATGAATTTCAGGGAAATTACCTGAACGGCAATGTCATCGGCTTCCAGGGCATCTACCGGGTGAAACTGGAGGACGACGGCGCCGGGCTGCGCGGCGAACGCCTGCTCGACTTCGTTTCCTCCTCCGACCCCAACTTCCGTCCTGTCGCCATCTCGGTCGGTGCCGACGGCGCGGTCTACTTTCTCGACTGGCACAATGCGATCATCGGCCACATGCAGCACCACATCCGCGACCCGAATCGCGACCACGCGCACGGCCGGGTCTACCGTGTGACCTACGAGGGCCGGCCGCTGCTGTCGCCGCCGAAGATCCACGAACAGCCGATTCCGGTCCTGCTCGCGCTCGTGAAGGAACCCGAGAACCACATCCGCGAACTGGCGAAGGTCGAACTCGGCAAACACGATCCCGCCGCGGTGATCGCCGCGGTGAAGACATGGATCGCCGGACTCGATCCCCGTGATCCCGACTATCAGCACCACCTGACGGAAGCGCTATGGGTTCATCAGTGGCAGAACCGGGTCGACGCCGATTTGCTGCGGCAGATGCTGCGTTCCCCCAATGCCGACGCGCGCGCCGCCGCCACCCGCGTGCTCTGCTACTGGCGCGATCGCATGCCGGACGCGCTCGCGCTGCTCAAGAAAATGGCCGCCGACGAAAACGCCCGCGTCCGGCTGCATGCCGTACGTGCCGCGAGCTTCTTCCGCGACGAGGCCGCCGTCGACGTGGCGCTGACCGCGCTCAAGCTTCCCCTCGACTACTACCTCGACTACACGCTCGGCGAAACGATCCGGCAGTTGAAGCCGTTCTGGCGCGACCGCCTCGGCGCCGACCATGCCTTGAGCGCGAGCGATCCGGCCCGGCTGCAGTTCCTCCTCCGCACCGTCACCGTCGCCGAACTCCTGCGGCTGCCCCGGACGAGCGCCGTCCTGGAGCAAATCGTGAAGCTGAAGGGCGTGCCGAACTCCGCCCGGACCGAGGCGCTGGACACCCTCGTGCGGGAGAGAAAAGCGCCCGCGACCGACATTCTCCTCACCTTGATCGAAAAAGGCGTGGAAACCGACGTTCCCAGCGTCGGTCGCCTGCTGCTGGCCCAACCGGCGGCGGATTTGAAAGCCGCCCGCAACCGTCTCCTGCACCTCGCCGCGGATGAAACCCTCGGGGCCCGCGCCTACGGCTGGGCCGGGGTGATCCTCGCGGACGGCTCAATCGAGCCCAGTTGGGACGACGCCGCCAAGTCGAACGGCAGCCTCGTAGAATTGCTCGGCGCCATCCCGCTGGTCCCCGACGCCTCGCTGCGCGCGAGCGCGTACCCCCGCGTCAAGGCCGTCGTCGACAGCCTGCCCGACCCCGTGCCGGATGAGCAGGCCCGCGCCATCCAACGCGTGGTCCTTCGCTCCCTCGCTGCCACCCGGCAGGAACCGGCCACGCAGTTCAAGATCATGACGGGCTTCATCCAGCGGGACACCGAACTGCAAACCGCCGCCCTGAGCCTGCGCTCGCTGCCGGCGGAAAGCTGGGACCAGGCGGCAATAGAGCCCACCGTCGCCGCCCTCGTGAAATGGGCCAAAAACACGCCGGCGAGCGGTCGCGCCGCCCGAGACTACCTCGAAACCGTGCAGGTGGCGGACGACCTGATTTCCCATCTGCCCGCCGAGCAGGCCGAGGCGTTTCGCAAGCAACTGCGCAGCCTGCGTGTCGCCGTTTTTCTCGTCCGCTCCGTGCCCGAGGAAATGCGCTTCGACACCAAGCGCCTCGTCGTGGAAGCGGACAAACCCTTCCAGATCGTTTTCGAAAACCCCGACGCGATGCCGCACAATCTGGTCATCGTGAAGCCCGGCACCCGCGAACGGGTCGGCACCACCGCCATGATGCTGCCGCCCGAACAACTGGATGTTTCCGGGCGCGCCTACGTTCCGGACGTGGCCGACGTCGTCGCCGCGACCAAGCTGATCGAGTCCGGCCAGAGCGAGACCTTGCGCGTGTCGGCCCTCACCGAGGGCGTCTACGAATTCGTCTGCACCTTCCCCGGACACTGGACGGTCATGTGGGGCCAGCTGGTCGTGACGAAAACACCGGATGTTAACGTAAGTCCTGCGCCCGCCGCACCGGCAGCCTCCCCGGCGACTCCCGCAGCGCACGCGCACGGCAAGTAAACCTTCCCCTCCTCACCTTCTCGCCCAACCCTGTCTTCCCCACGATGAACTTGCCCACCTCCCTGTCTCGCCGCTCGCACGTTGCCTGGCTACTCGCCGGACTCATCGGGTGCTCCATCCGGCTCACGGCCGCGACGCCGAACACTCAAAATCTTTTCAACGGTAGAGATCTCACCGGCTGGGAGGGCAACACCACCTTCTGGTCCGTGCGCGACGGCATGATCGTCGGCCAGACCACCGCCGAAAAACCCACGAAGGGAAACACCTTCCTCGTGTGGAAGGGCGGCGAGGTAAAAAATTTCGAACTGCGCGCGATGTTTCGCATCGAGGCGAACAACCCCAAGGGCTTCGCCAACTCGGGCATCCAGTACCGCAGCAAGGTCGTCGATCCGGTCAATTTCGTCGTCGGCGGCTACCAGGCCGACATGGACGGCGACGGCCAGTATCTCGGTATGCTCTACGAGGAACGGGGCCGCGGCATCATCGCCAAACCCGGCGAACGCGTCCGCCTCAGCGCCGGCGAGGGAAAGCCGAAAATCGAAGTCATCGGCGTCACCACGCCGAAGGCTGAAATCACCGCCGCCACGAAACTGCGGGATTGGAACGAATATGTGATCATCGCGGAGGGAAACCACCTGCGTCACTTCATCAATGGCAAGCTCACGGCCGAGATCACCGATCTCGACGAGGCCAAGGCCGCGAAGTCCGGCGTGCTCGCGCTGCAACTTCACGCGGGTCTGCCGATGACCGTCAGCTACAAGAACATTCAGCTCAAAACGCTGCCGTAATCCGCCGCGCCCTGGGGCATGCGTCGCGCCTGCTTTCCCTCGACGCCTGGTCCTTTCCCCGTTCCGCAACCCCCTTTCGCCGTCCCGCCAACGTCAGCCATGAACTTTTCTCCTTTTCGCCTTACCATTCGCACCACGCTCGCGCTGACGCTGGGCGGGCTCCTCCCGCTGTGCGGACAAACCGCCAAACAGAAAAAAGCCCCGGCGATACCGTTCGAACTGCCGACCGCCACGCCACCGTCCGCGCTGCAGGTCGCACCAGGCTTCAAGGTGGAACTGCTCTACACCGTGCCCAAGGCCGAGCAGGGCTCGTGGGTGAGCCTGGCCGTCGATCCCAAGGGTCGGTTGATCGCCGGCGATCAATACGGCGGGCTCTACCGTATCTCGCCCTCGCCGATCGGATCGACGGAAGGCACGCGGATCGAGCGCCTCGCGGTCGACTTCAGCACCCAGCTTGAAAAGCCCGCCCCCGGCACCAAGCGGGCGAAGGGACAACCTGCGCAAAAAATCGAAGTCGGCGCCCACGGCCTGCTCTACGCCAACGACAGCCTCTACGTGATGGTCAATGAACTGCCGGAGAAAAAGGGCCTCTGGCGGATCCGCGACACGAATGGCGACGATCAATTCGACGAAGTGAAATTCCTCCGGGAAATGAAGGGCGGCGGCGAGCACGGCACGCACGCGCTCGTTCTCGCGCCGGATGGCAAGTCGATCTACTTCGCCAACGGCAATCACACCGATCTGCCGACCAACATGGAAAAATCGCGGCCCGTCGCCTATGGCGAGGATCATCTCCTGCGCCGCATGTGGGACGCCCGCGGGCACGCCAAGGACAAATACGCGCCGGGCGGCTACATCGGCCGCACGGACCTCGAAGGGAAAATCATCGACCTCTTCTGCCTCGGCTTCCGCAACCAGTTCGACATCGCCTTCGACCAGAACGGCGAACTCTTCACCTACGACTCCGACATGGAGTGGGACCAGGGCGCGCCCTGGTACATGCCGACCCGCATCAATCACGCCGTGGACGGTGGCGACTACGGCTGGCGCAGCGGCGCGGGCCGCTGGCCGGCCCATTACGCCGACAGTCTGCCGGCCGTGGTCGACATCGGGCCGGGCTGCCCCACGGGGATCACCTTCGGCACGAACGCCACGTTTCCCGGAAAATACCAGCGCGCCCTGTTCGCCTCGGACTGGACGTTCGGCACCTTTTACGCGATTCACCTCACGCCGGACGGGGCGAGTTTTCGCGGCGAGAAGGAGGAATTTATTTCCGGCAAGCCGCTCCCGCTGACCGACGTCGTGATCAACCCCCGCGACGGCGCGATGTATTTTGCCGTCGGCGGCCGGCGCACGCAATCGGCCCTCTATCGCGTCACCTACGTCGGGGGCGAGAGCACGACCCCGGCCACGCCGCCCCCGCCGACGCCGGAGGCGAAACTCCGCCGCACGCTCGAAGCGCTGCACGCCGACGGCGTCGGCCCCGAAGCCATCGACACCGCCTGGCCTCACCTCGCGAGCGCCGACCGCTTTGTTCGTTTTGCCGCCCGCGTGGCGGTCGAACGGCAGCCCGCCAACCAATGGGCCGAGCGCGCCCTCGCGGAGAAAAATCCGCAAGCCTCGATCGAGGCGCTGATCGCCCTTGCCCGCGTCGGGGACAAGGCGCTGCAACCGCGCCTGCTCGAAGCGCTCGGCCGCCTCGATTTCCGCCGCGTCCCGACAGCCCTGCAACTACCCCTGCTCCGCGCATGGCAGCTCGCGTTTATCCGCATGGGCAAACCGTCCGCCGCGGTGTGCGCCGCCCTCGCGGACAAGTTCGACCCGCTCTTCCCGCATGCCGATCGCTCCGTGAATCGCGAGCTGGTTTCGCTGCTCGTCTATCTGGACTCCCGGAAGGTTGTCGCCCGGGCGGTGCCGCTGCTGAAAGTGGCCGAGCCGGCCATGATCCATCCCGAGGAACTCGGCGGCTCCGGGCTCATCGCGCGCAATGACAGCTACGGCAAGATCGTCGAGGGCGTGGGCTCCAGCCGGCCCGACCGGCAGCAAATCGCCTACGCCTATGCGCTGCGCATGGCCACCGCCGGGTGGACGCCCGAATTGCGAGCCGAGTTCTTCTCCTGGTTTGCGCGCATCAACCGCTGGCGCGGCGGCGCGAGCTTTACCGGCTTCCTCCAAAACATCCGGATGGAATCGCTCGCGCTGGTCGCCGATCCCACCGAACGCGCCCGGCTTCACGTTCTCTCCGCCGCCCCGCCCCCCGCCTCCCTCGCCACGGCCGTGGCTCCCCGGGGCCCGGGACAAGCCTACACGGTCGCAAGCGCCTCGGCGTTGGTTTCATCGGGGCTCAAGGGGCGCAATTTCGAACAAGGCAAAGCCATGTTCGCCGCCACGGCGTGTAGCACCTGCCACGTGTTCAATGGCGACGGCGGTAACGTCGGCCCGGATCTGACCGCCGCCGCGAGCCGCTACAGCGTGCGCGACCTCCTCGAAAACATCATCGAGCCCTCGCTCGTCATCAGCGACCAGTACGGCAGCGAGCAGATCGAGGTGCAGGATGGCAGCACCGTCGTTGGCCGCATTGTCAGCGAGGAAGACGGCGACCTGGTCGTGGTGACCAATCCCTTCGTGCCCGCCGAGCGCACCCGCGTGAAACGCTCGACCGTGGTCTCGCGCAAACCGTTCCCGCTTTCGTTGATGCCACCGGGCCTCGTCAACTCGCTGAACGAGGACGAACTGAAGGACCTGCTCGCCTACATCCTCAGCAGCGGCAAGGCCGACGACGCGAGGTTCAAGCACTAGGTCGATCGCGCATGCGGTGAATGTTTTGACCGACCGTATGCGCCGGAACGCAGCCCGAGCCCCGGCCTCACGCCTGGCCAATAGAATTGGGGTCGATTTGGCGCCGCCGATTGCTCACGGTTTTAGCGTGAAACCCCACCCCTTGTTTTCGCGGCTGCTGTGCGGCCTCGCCCTGCTCGCCATCATCCCCGCCGTCGCCCGCGCCACGCATGACGGCAAACTCCAAATCCTCCTGCTTGGCGACAGCACCACCGAGGGCAGCATTCCGCGCAAGGTCGTGCCTCAGGGTCCGCATCTGGAGCAGGTAATCGAGCAATTGCTTGCGGCCGAGGGCGACCTGCCGCCGTGCCACGTGATCAACGTCGGCCTGAGCGGCGAATTCATCCGGCGGCTGCTCGACTCGGGACGCTACGACAAGGTCGCGGCAAAGTTGCCGGGATTGGATTATATTTTTGTCCGTTACGGTCCGAACGATGTCGCGAAGCGCGAAAACTTCGACGTGAACTACCCGAAGGATTTCCACGAACTGCTTGCCCGCCTGCGCCACGATCATCCCGCAGCCACGCTGATTCCGATGACAGCCATCCCGCTCAACGCCGATCTCGATGCCGACGCCCCGAAGGCGAAACGCATGAACGATCTGGTCCGGCAGGTCGCCGCGAAGGAAAAGCTGACCCTGTTCGACATCTATCCGCGCTACGCCGCGGAACAGGGGAAGGGGCCGAACATGCTCAACTACCGCCGCTTCTCCCTCGAAAAGATCCCCGAGAAGTTTCGCGAGTTCGTGAAGCCGTTCGTCATGCCCGGCAAGGAGCCGATGGTCGTCGTCCTCGACAACCGCCTCGACGCCCATTTCGGCGATCTCCCCAACTGGTTCGGCGACCGGCATCCCAACCTCGCGGGCTACCATGTGATCGGCGACGAAACGGCAAAATTTCTAGCGCCACTCATTCGCGCCAAATTCGGCAAAACGAAACCGCCGGGCGCCAACTGACCGCGTGCCCGTATTGACGAGGATCGAGCCTGCCGCTGTCCCCGTCCGTTCGATCTGCCCCCCCCCGCGAAAAGCCAACCGTGACCGACTCCACCACCCCCTCCGCGCCGCCGACTTCGACTGTCATGACCGCACTTTCGTGGTCGCTCGTCGTCATGCTCGTACTGGCCGGGGTCCTGAACTACGTTGACCGGCAGGCGCTGGCGGCGCTCGGACCGACGATCAAGGCCGAGTTTCACCTGAGCTCCACGGACTGGGGATGGATTAACTCATCGTTCGCCCTCGTGTATATCGTCAGCAGCGTGCTGGGCGGCATGTGGATCGACAAAGTAGGGGTGCGCAACGGCCTCCTGATCAGCACGCTCGTGTGGTCGCTGGCCGCCGCCGGCCATGCCTTCGCCCATGATTTTTGGAGCCTGTGCTTCTGGCGTATGATGCTCGCCATCGGCGAGGGTCCCGGCAACGCGTCGCTGCTCAAGGGCATGCGCCGCCTGATGACGCCGAAGCTGCGCGATACGGGAACGTCGATGATCAGCGCAGGCTGGGCCGCCGGCTCGTTGCTGGCCCCGATCTTCGCCGGTTTGATCGCGGAGACCTACGGCTGGCAGGGCGCATTGATGGCGACCGGCGGACTTTCCCTGCTGTGGATTCCGCTGTGGATCGCCCTGGCCTTCCGGCCCAATGCCCCGCTCGGAAAGGAACTCGTCACCGTCACCACCGCCAACGACCGCGCGCCCCAGCCGATCTCGTGGCGTTCCTATGGCGTATGGGCCGCGTTGATCGGCATCTTCTGCTCCGTTCCGCCCACCGTCTTCGCCAATTCCTTCATTTCCCTGTATCTCAACCAGACGTGGCACCTCACCCAAATCGAGGTCACGAGAATTTTATGGCAACCCTACCTGGCGGCCGACGCCGGCTTGCTGGCCGGCGGCCTGGTCACCCTGCTGCTCTTCCGCGCAGGCTGGTCGTTCTTGCGGGCGCGAACGATGGTGATCGGCTGCGGGCTCGCCGGCGGAGCCGTCATCGCCCTGGCCGCCACTTCCACCCACCTCGATCATGCGATGTGGCTGATCAATCTCTCGCGCTTCGCCTTCAGCGCCGGCTATGCCGTTCTGGCCTCCTACGGCATCGAGTCCGTGACCGAACGCCAGACCGGGGCGATGTCCGGCCTGATGAACGCCACGTTTTCCGTCTGCAATTTCATCTTCGCCCCTCTTATCGGCCGGATGGTCGATGTGACCGGCAACTATAACGCCGTGCTGGTCATGATCGCCGCGTTTCCGATCCTTGGCTTCGCGTGCTGGGTATGGATCAGCCGCCTCGCGCAGCGCCAGGCGGGCACGGGCGCCTGACGCCGCCTTCCGCGCCTCTCCACGTTCCCGTCGGCCGATCGTCGCTCAGAATTTCAATTCCACTCCGGCAAAGGCGCCGAAACCGAGCGCGGGATAGCCGTTCACTTCCTCGTAGCGCTCGTTGAGGAGATTTTCGAAACGCATCTTGAACGCGAGTCGCGGCGTCGCCTGCCACGCCCCATACAGTCGCACTACCGTGTAGTCCTCGCCATCGACCGTCGCGAAGGTCCGGGCATTCACATCGCGCCGGGCCGAGACAAAGGCGAGGCCGGTCCCCGCGCTGAACCCCCGGCCGAAATCGTGCCACGCATCGGCGGAAAAGCCATGCCGCGGGCGGCGCAGCAATCGGGTTTGAGAGGTGAGATTGTCGGCTTCGAGATACGTGTAGTTCGCCTGCAACGTGATCGCGTGTGGCAGCATGAACCGGGCAGAGAACTCGAGGCCGCGGGTGCGGGCCTTCTGGATGTTTTCCACGCTCCGGAAACCCGGCGTGAGTGCGATTAAATCGGTGTAGTCGGTGGTGAACCACGTCGCACTCACCGTGCCACGCTGGCCGGGGAGATAGTAATCCACCCCCGCATCCCAGCCGCGCGCCCGCTCCGGATGCAGCGCCGGATTTCCATTGTAGAACGCGCTCTGTCCATAGAGATCCAGGAAACTGGGCGAACGAAACGCCGTGCTGCAGCTTGCACGCAGCTTGAGCGACCGGCGGGCGATCAGCCACGCCGCCGTCCCCCGGACGGTGGTGGCGCGACCAAACGTGTCGAAGTCGTCGTTGCGCAAGCCGCCGCCGAGAAACACGTTTTCCATCGGCGAAAATTCATCCTGCGCGAAAATCGCGAGCAGGCCCTGCTTCTTGTTGATGTCCCCGAATCCCGTGTTGCGGGTGTGATTGCCCTCGGCCGTGACTCCAGCCGTCAGACGGTGACGCTCGAACCCGGTGAAGGTGCTTTGCGCATCGAGTACGGCCCGGCGGTTTTTCACGACCGTAAACGCCGTCGCCCGCCCCACCCGCGGACTCTCCGCCACAAAGCGGCGATCCTGTCCGCCGAGCAGGACATGCGTGGTCCAATCCGGCGCAAGTTTCACGTCGGCGAACGCCGTCACGAGCAGGTTCTCCTCGCGCGTAATGTTGTCGGGATCGTTCGTGTAGCGGTCGCCGGGGTCGCCGTAGACGCCATGAAAGCCGCGCACGGTCGCGCCGACCGTCGTCCGCTCATCGACGCGGCGATCGAGACGCAACGTGACATTGGCGCTGTCGAAGCGATTGTTCGCGCGCTCATTGTCGGTGCGGCCACCCTGCACTGAAAAATTATAGGCGTTCGCTCCCTGGCCGCCCTGCGCCGAGATCGCCCCCTGCACGGTGCCAAAGCTGCCGGCCTCGAACGCGACGCGCCCGGTCGGCGCGCCTTCGCCCCGCTGGGCGCGCAACGAAACCACCCCGCCGATGGCCTCGCCGCCGTAGAGCGTGCTTTGCGGACCGTGCGCAACCTCGAGGCTGTCGCAGGCGCCGAGACAGGCGCCGCCGAGGAAGACCGCGTAGTCGGTGTTCGGATCGTTGAGCCGCAGGCCGTCGACGAGAAAAAGCGTCTGGTTCGAATTCGCGCCGCGCAGGAAAAGCGAACTCACCCCGCCCACCGCGCCACTGGCAAACCGCGGGGCGCCCGGCACTCCGCCGAGCGCCTGCGCCAGTGAATTCATCTGCCGGCGGGCCAGATCAGCCGCCGAAACGACATCGACGGCCGAGCCGATGGTCTGCGGCTCCGCCGGCGTCCGCGTGGCGGTGGTCAGGAAAGGGGCAAGCTGTTCCGGTGGCGTTTGGGCCCGTCCCGGCAGGAAGGAAATAGCCGTCAGGGCGGCGCTGATAAACAACCGGTGCGCGAGGAGCGCCGGTGGAAAGAAATGACGTTTCATGGGTGTCTGCTGGTGGGCGCCAAGAGCAGAACCCCAGCCGAGACCGGCGCAGGAGCCACTCTCACGCTTCATTTTGCGATGAAGTTTTGATATGAGGACGCGCGTTCTGCCCGACGGCGGAACGCGGACGCGTGAGTCTCCCGGGGCAGATGTTCGGACTCCGCATGTGGCTCGCTGGCGGTGCCCGACTTCAAATTCTAAAATTCAGATTTGAGATCGTACCGCCCGCGCTTCCTCGCCTCCGCCTTCACCCCCGACCGTAGTCGGCGATTGGCTTTGCTCCCGCTCGCGCGGAATGGAGGTCTGTGATGCGTTACCGCAGCGCAACTGTGGCCGGTTTTCACGGCCTTCCCTGCTGACCGAAAGCTACGAAAAAGAACAACCGACGCCGGCACCCCACCGCCGTGCACCCGAACCTGCAAGCCGAATCTCTATTTTCACGCATCAACGAATGCATATGCGTCGATATGTGACTTGCCATGACTCCGCTCCGTCCTACCGTTCCCGCCATGAATCCCACCGCCGCCCGCGATGCGTTTCGCGCGCTTTTCGACTCCCGCATCGTGGTGCTCGATGGCGCGATGGGCTCGATGATTCAGACCTACAAGTTGCAGGAGGCGGATTTTCGCGGAGAGCGCTTCCAGTCCCACGCGCATGACCTCCAGGGCAACAACGACCTGCTCTCGATCACGCGTCCGGACGTCATCGAAAAGATCCACGCTGACTACTTTGCCGCCGGCGCGGACATGGTTGAAACCAACACTTTCAACTCCACGTCCATCTCGCAGGCAGACTACAAACTCGAGCCAATCGTCCGCGAGCTGAACCTCGCCGCCGTCGGCTGTGCGCGCCGCGCCGCCGCTGCCGCCACGAAGAGCTTCGGCCGCCCCTGCTTCGTCGCCGGCGCCGTCGGACCCCTCAACCGCACGCTCTCGATGTCTCCGGACGTCAATCGCCCCGATTATCGCGCCGTCACGTGGGACCAGGTCGTCGGCGCCTATACCGAGCAAATCAACGCGCTGCTCGACGGCGGCGTCGACGCGCTGCTGGTCGAAACCATCTTCGACACGCTCAACGCCAAGGCCGCGCTCTTTGCGATCGAGACGATCTTCGACGAACGCGGCGAGTCCGCCCGCGTGCCCGTGATGATCAGCGTCACGATCACCGACGCCTCGGGGCGCACGCTCTCGGGTCAGACGGTCGCCGCGTTTTTCAACAGTGTGCGTCACGCGAATCCGTTTTCCGTCGGCATCAACTGCGCACTCGGTGGCGCCGCCATGCGCCCCTACGTCGAGGAACTCGCGTCGATCGCGAATTGCCACGTCACCTGCTATCCGAACGCGGGACTGCCGAATGCATTTGGCGGCTACGACGAATCGCCCGCCGACATGGCGAAGGTGCTCGGCGAATTTGCTTCCAGTGGGTTCGTGAATCTCGTCGGCGGCTGCTGCGGCTCCACGCCGGCGCACATTGCCGCGATCGCGGAAGCGGTGCGGGGCAAGAAGCCGCGTGCCGTTCCCGCCGCCGAACCCGTGATGCAGTTGAGCGGCCTCGAGCCGCTGCGCGTTGCCTGACCTTCGCTGCTCCTCGTGACCAAATCCAACGCAGCTTCCAGTTTCCTCGTCGTCGGCGAGCGCACCAATATCACCGGCTCGCCCAAGTTCGCGAAGGCGCTGAAGGCCGGCGACTGGGACGCGTGTCTTGCGATCGCCAAGCAGCAGGTGGAAAGTGGCGCCAACGTCCTCGATATCAACGTCGACGAGGCCCTCATCGAGGGCGAGGCGACGATGACGAAGTTCCTCAACCTCATCGCCGCCGAGCCCGACATCTGCCGCGTGCCCATCATGCTCGACTCCTCGAAGTGGAGCGTGCTGGAGGCCGGCCTTCGCTGCATCCAGGGCAAGGGCATCGTCAATTCCATCTCGCTCAAGGACGGCGAAGCGGAATTTCTCCGCCGCGCGAAACTCCTCCGCCGCTATGGCGCCGCCGCCGTTGTCATGGCGTTCGACGAGCAGGGCCAGGCCGCCACCCGCGACGAAAAAGTCCGCATCTGCACGCGCGCCTACCGGCTGCTGGTGGATCGCGCCGGCTTCCCCCCCGAGGACATCATCTTCGATCCGAACATCCTCACCGTCGCCACCGGCATCGAGGAGCACAACAACTACGCCGTCGATTTCTTCGAGGCCACGAAGATCATCAAGGACACGCTCCCGCACGCCAAGGTCAGCGGCGGCGTCTCCAACGTCTCGTTCTCCTTCCGCGGCAACAACCCGGTGCGCGAGGCGATGCACACCGCGTTTCTCTACTACGCGATCCGCCAGGGCCTCGACATGGCGATCGTCAACGCCGGCATGCTCGGCGTCTACGACGAGATCGATCCCGCGCTCCGCGGACTCGTCGACGATGTCCTCCTCAACCGCCGCCCCGACTCGACTGAGCGGCTCGTCAAGTTCGCCGACGATTTGAAGGCGAAAGACGGCGGCAACGCCGCCGCCAGAGATAAAAGCATCGAAGATGCCGCGTGGCGCAACGCCCCCGTCGAGCAGCGCCTCTCGCATGCGCTCGTGAAGGGCATCGATCAATTTATCGAGGCCGACACCGAGGAAGCCCGTGCCAACCGGGAAAAATACCCCCGCCCGCTCAACATCATCGAGGGGCCGCTGATGGACGGCATGCGCGTGGTCGGTGATCTCTTCGGCGCCGGAAAAATGTTTCTCCCGCAAGTCGTGAAATCCGCCCGCGTGATGAAGCGCTCCGTCGCCTACCTCACGCCGTTCATGGAGGAGGAAAAACGTCTGCACATCGCCGGCGGCGGCACCGCGAAGCCCAACGGCCGCGTGCTCATGGCCACCGTCAAGGGTGACGTCCACGACATCGGCAAGAACATCGTCGGCGTCGTCCTCGCCTGTAACAATTACGACGTTACCGACCTCGGCGTCATGGTGCCCGCCGATAAGATTCTCGCCAAGGCCCGCGAAGTCGGGGCCGACGTCATCGGCCTCTCCGGCCTGATCACGCCCTCGCTCGACGAGATGGTCCACGTCGCGAAGGAGATGACGCGCCAGGGTTTCACCGTGCCGCTCCTCATCGGCGGCGCGACCACGAGCCCCGCGCACACCGCCGTGAAAGTCGCGCCGGAATATGCGCCCGGCGTCGTCCACGTGCTCGACGCTTCGCGTGTCGTCAACGTCGTCAGCGCCCTCCTCTCCGCGGATCAAAAGCCGAAGTTCATGGCCGAGACGGTCGTAAAGCAGGAAAAGCAGCGCGTCGAATTTGCCGAGCGCCGCAGCAAACGGCCATTGCTGTCGCTCCCCGAAGCGCGCGTGCGGAAGCAGCACTTTGACTGGACCGTCGTCGACATTCCGCGTCCGGATTTTCTCGGGACAAAGGTCTTCTCGACTGAAGCCCCCGGCTCTCAGCCCCCAACTCTCAGCCTGGCCGACATCGTCGCCTACATCGATTGGGGCCCCTTCTTCAGTGCTTGGGAACTCCATGGCCGCTATCCGGCCATCCTGAAGGACCCCGTCGTCGGCACCGAGGCCACCAAGCTCTTCCACGACGCGCAGCAACTCCTCGCGCGCATCGTCGCCGAAACACTCTTCACGGCGAAAGCCGTCATCGCTTTCTGGCCGGCCAATTCCGTTGGCGACAGCATCGAGGTTTATGCTGATGAGTCCCGCAGCCGCGTGCTCGCACAGTTCCACCATCTCCGCCAGCAACTCTCGAAACCCGACGATCAGTTCAACCAATGTCTTGCCGACTACATCGCGCCGAATGACAGCGGCCGGCTCGACTACCTCGGCGGCTTCGCCGTCACCGCCGGCCACGGCGTCGAGCAGTTTGCCACGGAATTCCGCGCGAAGCACGACGACTACAATGCGATCATGGCGCAGGCTCTCGGCGATCGCCTCGCCGAGGCGCTCGCGGAGCTGATGCACAAGAAGGCCCGCGAGGCCTGCGGTTACGGCAAGACGGAGAATCTGGAGATGAAGGACATCATCCGCGAAAAATACCGCGGCATCCGTCCCGCCCCCGGCTACCCCGCGTGCCCCGATCATACGGAGAAGCCCACGCTCTTCGCGCTTCTCGACGCGCCCGCCGCCACCGGCATCACGCTGACGGAGAGCAACGCGATGAGTCCGGCCAGTAGTGTCAGCGGTTTCTATTTTTCCCATCCGGAGTCGAAATACTTTGCCGTGGGAAAGCTCGGAAAGGACCAGACGGCGGATTACGCCGCGCGAAAGAGGATGCCGGGTTCCGATGTCGAGAAATGGCTCGGCCCCTATCTGGACTACGATCCAGCCTGAAAAATGTGGAACTCGGGAAATCAGGAAAATCCAAAGCCCTGATTTCCAGCTTTGCTCATTCAAACTCTGTGGAGCCCGCACGGATTCGAATACCTTCGCCGTTCCGGAAACGGAGCCACACTTACCATCCGACGTCCAGTCCAGCCAGCTCGGCCAGTTGTCGCTGAGGTTCGTCGAAAGTCGCAAAACGCTTGGCGCGCAATGCCAGCGCACACTCCACGTGCAGGAGGTCCATGCCAAGCCTCCCCTGCGCGCCGGTTTTGGTTGTGCCCCGCGCGGGTCACACTCCAGCGTAGCTTCACCCACCCCACCCCGATGTCTCTGCCCCCGCCGACCCGCCCCGCCCCCACGAGTCTAAAAGATGCCCTGCGGCAAATCGGCCCCGGGCTGATCATCAGCGCGTCGATCGTCGGCTCGGGCGAGTTGATCGTCACACCCAAGCTGGGGGCCAGTGCCGGTTTCACGCTGCTGTGGTTCATCATCCTCGGCTGTATCCTGAAGGTCTTTCTCCAGATCGAACTGGGCCGCTTCACTCTCGCGCGCGGTCTCACCACGCTCGAAACGCTCAACCTCGTCCCGGGACCGCGCGTCGTCGTCTCATGGATGGTGTGGTTCTGGCTGCTGATGTTTGCGACGTCGTTTTTACAGATCGCCGGGATGGTCGGAGGCGTCGTCGACATTTTTTCCCTCGGCGGTGTCACGGTCGCCAAGCCCGTGCTCGGCGTCGTCGTCACCGTCGTCACCGCTGTGATGCTCGTCATCGGACGCTACACCGTCGTGGAGTCGCTCTCCACGCTGTTCGTCGCCGCGTTCACGATTTGCACGGCCGCCGCGGTCATCGCCCTGCAGTTCACGAGCTTCGCGATCACACCGGCCAACCTCGTGGAGGGATTCAGTTTCAACCTGCCCGATTCGTTCACCGTGGCGTTCGCGGCCTTCGGCATCATCGGTGTGGGCGCCTCCGAGCTGATCTACTACCCCTACTGGTGCCTCGAGAAAGGCTACGCGCGCCACGTCGGCCCCGCCGATGGGACTCCGGAGCGCGCCGAGCGCGCCCGCGGCTGGATCCGGGTGATGGAGTTGGACGCATGGGTCTCCTGCATCGTCTACACGACGGCCACCCTCGCCTTCTATCTCCTGGGCGCGGCTATCCTCCACGCCAAGCAACTCGATGTTACCAACGCCGACATGATTTCCGTCCTGTCGCACATGTATCAGGAGACCTTCGGTGCGTGGAGCCTCTGGCTGTTTCTGATCGGCGCGTTCGCGGTGCTCTACTCGACCATTTTCGTGGCCACCGCGTCCAATGCCCGGCTGCTTGCCGACGCCCTGGAGGTTTTTCGGGTGAAGCGCCACGGCTCTCCCGCCGACCGCCAGCGGACCGTGCGCTGGCTGTGCGCGATCGTGCCGGCGATCTGGGGCGCGCTCTATCTCCTCTGGAAGGCGCCGCTGACCCTCGTGTTCATCGGCGCGGTGGCCCAGGGACTGATGATCCCGTTTCTCGCCCTCGGCGCGCTCTGGCTGCAATACCGGCAGTCCGACGCCGCCACACGCACCGGACCCGTGAAACGCATGGCCCTCTGGGTGTCCGTCCTGGCCATGGTCGTGGTCGGCGCCTATCAGGTCGTGACCGAGGCGGTGCGGATGTTGCGGTAAGCGAAGCCGCCGATCGCGGCGACCCGCGGCTCAAGCCGCGACAGCCTGCGTCCGTCGCAAGACTACGGCGCCTGCGCCCGCAGCACCGGGATGCCAATGAGCAACAACGCGCCGAGGAAAATCAGCCCGAAGACGGCGCCGAGAAGCCAAAAATCGCGGCGCGGTAGAAATCCGCAGCCGAAATACACCGGTGCCGGCCCGGTCGCGTAGGGCGTGATCACGCCCATGAGGCCGAGCGAAAACGACAGGAGCAGGACGAAATCTCGCACCGGCATCCCCGGTACGGCGGCCCCCGTGGCCAGAATCACTGGTAGCACGGCCGTCGTATGCGCTGTGAGACTCGCGAACATGTAGTGAATGAGGAAAAACAACGCGACCAGCGCCGCCATCACGACGACAGGGGTATGACCGGCGAGCAGCAGCGCGGCGTTTTTTCCGAACCAGCCAATGAACCCCACCTTGTTCAGGCCGTCGGCGAGCGCGACGAGCGTGGAAAACCACACGAGCACATTCCACACGGGTTTGCTCGAGGCGATGTCGTTCCAGGATACGACCCCGCAAATCAACATTCCGGAAATGCCCACCAGCGCCACCATGGTGGGATCGATCACCCGGCCGCCAAAAATCCACAGCCCCAGTGCCACCAGTACCAGCCCGGCCATCGTCAGCTCACGCGCGGTCACGCGGCCCATGGCCGCCAGTTCCTGGGCCGCCCACCGCGGCACCTCGGCACTCGCCCGGATTTCGGGCGGATAGATCTTGTAGATCAACCAGGGCAGCAGCAGCACCAGCGAACCGCCGATCGGCAGAAAGCCGAGAAACCAGCCGGTCCAGGTGATTTCGACGCCCGTGATCTTTTTCGCCAGTTCGATCGCAAGCAGGTTCGGCGCCAGCGCCGTCAGAAACATCGAACTGGTCACGCACGTCGTCGCAAACGCCACCCACATCAAATAGGCGCCGATTTTTCGGGACGACTCGCCCGGCTGCGAGCCGTAGAGCTCGGGAATATTGCGGATCACCGGAAAGATCGTGCCGGCGCTGCGGGCTGTGTTCGAGGGCGTGAACGGCGCCAGCACAAGGTCGGTAAACGCAATCGCGTAGCCGAGTCCGAGGGTCCGCCCGCCCAGCCGCTTCACCAGCAGCAGCGCGATCCGACGGCCGAGTCCCGTTTGCTCGTAACCCATCGCGAACACGAACGCGGCGAAGGTCAGCCACACCGTGCTGTTGGCGAACCCCGCCAGCGCCCACCGCAGGGCCTCGGCCGGCAGCTTGAACGCCGGATCCGCGATCTGCGCCGGCGTGAACACAAGGCCCAGCACGCCGATCAACGTCACCGCCACCAGGCCGATGCCCGCGGCCGGAAACGGTTCCGTGATCAACGCCACGATCACGGCCACGAAAATCGCGAAATAATACCACGCGTGGGCGGAGAGCCCGGCGGGCACGGCGCACGCCGCGATCGCCGCTCCAGCCAGCAACGGAATTCCCGCCCGCCAGACGAGCGGCCGAAACGATTTTTCGCCGCCCGCCCCGCTCATGCGCCGAGATGTTTTACCACGGACTCGGTGATCTGCTGCGTGGTCAGCCGGCCGCCCATGTCCGGCGTCAAATTCCGCTCCGCCAGCGCCCGCTCCATCGCCCCGCTCACGGCCGCCGCCGCGGCCGCCTCACCGAGCCACTCGAGCATCATCGCCGCGCTCAGGATGGCGCCCGTGGGATTCGCGATGCCCTTCCCCGCGATGTCGGGCGCCGATCCGTGCACCGGTTCGAAGAGCGACGGGAAGCGCCGCTCCGGGTTCAGGTTCGCCGACGGGTTCAACCCAAGACTGCCCGTGATGCCGCCCGTCAGGTCGCTGAGGATGTCGCCGAAAAGATTCGAGCCGACGATGACGTCGAACGTATGCGGCCGGCGCACGAGTTCCAAGGTGGACGCGTCGATGTGGAGTTTGTCCACCGCCACGTCGCCGAATTCCGGCGTCAGTTCGGCGAGCACCTTGTCCCACAGCACGTAGGCGTAACGCTGCGCGTTCGACTTGGTGATCATCGTGAGCTTGCGCCGCCGCGTCCGCGCCAGCGCAAACGAGAAGCGCAGGATGCGCTCGACGCCGCGGCGCGTGTGCACGGCGGTCTGCACCGCGACCTCGTCCGGCGTGCCCGACGCCAGGGTACCGCCGTTGTCGACGTACTCGCCTTCGGAATTTTCGCGCACGACCACGACATCGATCGGCTGCTCGCTGCGCAGCGGGCCCGGCACACCGGGAAAGGTCCGCGCCGGCCGCACGCATGCATAGAGATCAAAGGCCTGCCGCAAACGGATCAGTGGCGACAGCGTGACGTGATCCGGCAGGCGCGCTGGCCAGCCGATGGCACCGAGGAAAATCGCATCGAAGCCCCGCAGCGTGGTCAGAAAATCCTCCGGCGCCACCCGGCCATGCCGGTCGTAGTGGGCCATGCCCCAGTCGAAGCGCTCGTAGGCGAGATGATATCCGCCAACGGTGCGTTCGACGGCGTCGAGCACCGTGACGGTGGCATCAACCACGTCCGTTCCGATTCCGTCCCCGGGGTAAAGTGCAATGCGGTGGGTTTTCACGAGGGCAAATCTTGAGGTAATTGCCGCGGCGTTCGCCACAGAAATCCGGCGCGCCCGGCGCCGCCCCCCCGGAAAAAGCCCCGCGGGAGGAGGATTCCCAGCCTGCCGGGTCCGGGAAAACTCCCAATCCTTGTTGTCAACTATTGGATGACTAAAAGGATCGGGCCGTTGGACAGGATAAAGCGGAGCAGAGCGGGCCGGCGCCAATCACCCCATTGGGGCTGCCCAGACTCGCGCGCCACCTACTGCGCCACCCACCCGCCGTCGATGAGGATGTCCGTGCCGGTGATGAAACCCGCCGCGTCCGAGCACAGGAAAAGCGCGAGCTGGCCGATGTCCTCCGGCCGGCCCCATTTGCCGACGGGGATGCGAGAGATGAAAAACTGGTGGAGTTCCGGATTGTCGATCAGCGGCGCGTTCATCTCGGTCTTGAAGGGCCCGGGGCTGATCGTGTTCACCGTGATGCCGTCGCCGGCGAGTTCCAGGGACAGGGCCCGCGTGAGGCCGAACAGGGCCGATTTGGTGGCGGAATACGCGGTGCGGCCGGGGAGCGAGATCCAGCCCATCATCGACGACATGTTGAGGACGCGCCCGTAGTCCCGGCCTTTCATATACGGCACGAAGGAGCGGCACATGAGAAAAGTGCTCGTCAGGTTGGTGTCGGTGACGTGGCGCCACTCCGCCAGCGTGTACTCGATGAGCGGCTTGCGGATGTTCGTGCCGGCGTTGTTGATCAGAATGTCGACCTTGCCGAAGGCGGCGACGACCGCCCGCTCGAGCCGGAGCACGTCGTCCTCCACCGAGACGTCCGCCTGAAAGGACCGTGCCACGCCACCGGCCGCCGCGATCTCGCGCTCGGTTTCGCCCAATCGCTCGGGGTGACGGGCCACCAGCGCAACGCTGGCGCCCTCAGCGGCCAGGGCCATCGCCATCGCCCGGCCGAGGCCCTTGCTGGATCCGGAGATGACCGCCACTTTTCCGTTCAGTTTCTTGTCGCTCATGGTTGTGCTGGATGCGTCCGGCCGGAGCCGTGCGTCGGTTGATAGGATCAGGCCGGGGGAAAATGCTCGTTGCCGAAACTATATGGCGAGCCACGCCGGGCCGCGTCCACCCGAAACACGATTTGCCAACAGCCAGTAGTCCGCCGGCGCCCAATCGCCTCGTGTTATCCGGGATTGAAAGTCCACCGGCACTTCGCCACGGATCGTTCGCCCCATCCGCGGACGAACCCTGCCGGCGCCCGCCCGTCCCGCCGCACCCACGCCACCCCATCCATCGAATGAAAACACTGCTCCTGCTCGTTCTCACCGTGTGCTCCGGCACCGCGTTCGCCGCCGCACCGGTTGCCCCCCGGCTCCGGGCCGGAGCGGCGACCAGCAACATCACGCCCGAACTGGGCACGATCATCGTCGGGGGATTCGCGCCTTATCCGGCGGGGCACGTACACGACGAGTTGCACGCCCGCTGCCTCGTGCTGGACGACGGGAAGACGAAGCTCGCCCTCGTGGTTTGCGATCTGCTCGGCCTGCATCGCAGCCTCAGCATCGAGGCCCGGCGGCTGATCCAGGAAGCGACGGGAATTCCACCCGAGCACGTCATGATCTCGGCCACGCACACGCATTCCGCCGGCACGGCGCTCGGCCAGAGCCGCTACGTCTCCAACCAGCCGCTGGACGACAATCAGCGTTTCATCGCGCGGCGCATCGCCGACGGCGTCCGGCGCGCCGTGAACCTCCTCCGGCCGGCGGAGATTGCCTTCGGCACGGTCGATATTCCGGAGCACGTCAACAACCGGCGCTGGTTCATGCGCGAGGGCACAGTGCCGTTGAATCCCTTCGGCAAGATCGACAAGGTGAAGATGAATGCCCCCGCGGGCAGCTCCGACCTGACCGAACCCGCGGGGCCGACGGATCCCACGGTTTCGTTCATCGCGCTGCGCGAGCCCAACGGCCGGCCCATCTCCGTGTATGCCGCCTACTCGCTGCATTACGTGGGCGGCGTCGGCGCCCGCGATATCTCCGCCGACTACTACGGGGCGTTTTGCGAGGCGCTCAAACAGCTCCAAAAGCCCTCGGCGGACGAAGCCCCCTTCGTGGCCATCCTGGCCAACGGCACCAGTGGCGACATCAACAACACCGACTTCCGCCACCCGCGGCCCCGACAACCGCCCTACCATCGCATCCAGGAAGTGGCGACTGACGTGGCCGGGAAGGTGAACGCCGCCCTCGCCGGGGTGACGTGGAAGGACAGCGCGGAACTCGGCGCCCGGTTTCGTGAGCCGGGTATAAGCTGGCGCCCGATCAGCGGGGAATTGCTGGCGTGGGCGAAGGACATCGAGGCCAGGGCGCCGCGCCTGCCCAAGGGCGACATCCCGGTGGGAGCCAACTGGGCCACGACGCCGGACTGGGTTCAGCGGCTGAGTTATGCCGGACGCGTCCAGTTGCTCGCCCAGGCCGCCCAGCCGGCCAGGGTGCCGTTGCAGGTTTTACGGATCGGAGACATCGGCATCGGAAGCTTCCCGTGCGAAACTTTCGCCGAGATCGGGCTGGAGTTTAAGCGGCGCAGTCCGCTGGCCCACTCCTTCATGGTCTCGTTGAATCACGGGTACATCGGCTACCTGCCCACGCCGCGGCACTTCGAGCTCGGCGGTTACGAGACGTGGCCGGGCACGAACTTCCTCGAACCCCAGGCCTCGGTGAAAATGCTCGATGCCTTGGTGGAGATGGCCGCCGAAGCGAAGGCGGGCGTCCGGTAGCCCGGCGTCAGACGACAGGCCCCGGCTCCGACACCACTTTTTCCGGGTGTCGTGGAACGCGCGAACGCAACCCGCTCAACCGGAACCCGTTTTCAGCGGCTTGAGGCCAGCCTCGATTTCTGCGCGACGCCCTTCCAGAAACGGCGGCAGCGCCAGGCGCTCGCCGAGCGTCGCCATCGGTTCGTCGGCGGCAAAGCCCGGCTCGTCCGTCGCGATCTCGAACAAAATCCCGTTCGGCTCGCGAAAGTACAGGCTGCGGAAGTAGAACCGGTCCACCGGTCCGCTCGAGCGCACACCGAGCTGATTCAGCCGTTCCGCCCAGGCATCGTACTCTGCTGCCGTGGTGCGAAACGCCACGTGGTGAACCGCCCCCGCACCCTGGCGTCCCGGCGCCGCCCCGGGCTCGACCACTACATGCAGCTCCGCCGCGGGCCCGCCCGCGCCCATCGCGTAGACCTGCACGGCGACTGGCGTGTTTTCCCCACCGTCACCCGCGGCCGACGGCAGCGCATATTCGCGCACCCGGCGCATGCTCATGACCTTCGTGAGCACCTGATCCGTGGGGGCAAGGTTCGGCACACTCAGCATGATCGAACCCAGGCCCAGAATTTGGTGCTCCGCCGGCACCGGACTCTTGGCCCACGGGTGCCCAACCCCGCCGGTTTCATCAACCACGAGGTTCAACCGTTGTCCCTCGAAGTCTTCGAAATCGATCACATCGCGTCCGTCGCGCACGCTGGGCGGTTCATGGGCAACGCCGAGTTCGGCGAAACGTTTTGCCCACCACGTCAGCGTGCCGGTGCCGCCCACGCGGAGGCCGGTTCGGACGATGCTGTGCGTCCCGCGCCGCTCGCGGCCCACCGGCCAGTCGAAGAACGTGATGTCGCTGCCCGGCGTCGCGTCGCCATCGGCGTAGAAAAGATGGTAGGCCGACACGTCGTCCTGATTGACGGTTTTCTTCACCAGCCGCAGCCCGAGGATCCGCGTGTAGAAATCGTGATTGCGGGGCGCGTCCGCGGTCACCGCGGTGAGATGATGAAAACCGGCAAGTTGCATGCGCCTACCCTGCCCACGAAATGCATTTCGTCCAGTCGCCGGCTGCGGCTCCGCCTCGGGGCGCGTTGCCGCAGCCTGACTGGCCCACGAAACACACGGCCCTCCGGCAGCTTCACTCTTCCCCCGCCGCGTTTTTCCGCTTCATTGACGGACACCCCGACTCCCGTGACTGCCACGTCTTCCGCTTCCGTCCCGCCCGAACTTCCGAATTTTCATCCGATGTTCGAGGAGATCGCGCGGGGAAATTCCCCGCGCCTGTCGTTCCTCGATGCGCGGTGGCATTCACTCGACGCGTGGAAGCAAGCCGCCCGACCGGTCGTGCATGAGCATCTCGGCTACCGGCCGCAGGCGCTGCCGCTCCAAAGCGACCTCATGCAGCGGGAGGAACGTGATGGCTTCACGGTGGAAACCGTGACGATCCATGCGACGTCCACCTACTCGATTCCCGCACGCGTGCTGGTTCCAACCGGCCGAACCGGCCGGTTGCCGGCGGTGGTCGCGCTGCATTGCCACAGTGGATGCTACGTCTGGGGGCATGAAAAAGTACTTTCCCATCCGGGTGAACCCGCGTTCCTGACGGAATTCCGCAACGGGACCTACGGCCGGCCGTGGGCCGAGGTGCTCGCACGCCGCGGCTACGTCGTGATCGCGATCGACGCTTTTTATTTCGGCGAGCGCCGGCTGCGTGTCGAAGACCTCAACCCCGAGACCGTGTTTGCGGAAGTGCGCGAGGCCTTCCAGACCACGCGCACCACTCCGACCGGATCCCCGGCGTGGACGGCCGCCACGGACCGCGTGTGCGCATTCTACGAACATCTCACCGCCAAGACGATTTTCGCGGCGGGCGCGACTTGGCCCGGCATGCACGTGTGGGACGATATGCGTTCCGTCGACTATCTCCTGAGTCGGACGGACGTGGACCCCAATCGCATCGGCTGCGTCGGACTGTCGGGCGGTGGTTTCCGCGCGGCGATGCTCATCGCCGCCGATGAGCGGATCAAGGCGGCGGCCGTGGTTGGCTGGATGACGGAGTTCGCCGCTCAACTGCGCAATCACATCCAACGCCACACCTGGATGGTCTACACCCCCGGCCTCTATCGCTCGCTCGACCTGCCGGACGCGGCTGGCCTGCACGCTCCCGGCGCGTTGCTGGTGCAGCAATGTCGCCGCGACACCCTTTACACCACCGCCGGCATGCAGGCCGCGGTCGACAAACTTGCGCGCATCTACGCCAAGGCCGGGCTGCCGGAGAAATTCCGCGGCACGTTCCACGATCTGCCCCACTCGTTCACGCCGGCAATGCAGGACGAGGCGTTCGACTGGCTGGATCGCTGGCTGTGAGCCGCGGTGCATCTTTTAAGACGCGGCGAGAACGCCGCATCGCCATGAAAGATCAGGGCAAACGCGTCGCCGCGCGACTCACGGCCTCGATGAATTGCTCGCGACCGAACGGCATCAGCAGCAACGCGTCGGCGCCGAGTCCCTTGGCCACGCGGAGGCAACCCTCGGCCGGCAGGTTCTTTCCCCCGCCCGAGATCGCGAGGATGCGCGTCGTGGGCCGGAGGTAATTCACCGCGAAAATGGCCTCCATGCCATTGCCGCCCGGCATCACGATATCGGTGACGACCAGATCGAACGGACGCTCGCGTACAATCTCGACCACCTCGCGACCGTTGGCGGCACGGGTCACCACATGGCCGGCCTGCTCCAGCCTCGTCACCACGAGGTCCTGAATCTCGGGCACATCCTCGGCGACCACGATCGCGAGCGGTTGGACCGGAGCGGCCGCGGTCGCCGGCTCCTTGAGAAAGGGATCATCCCAGCGCAAGGTTAGGGGTGAAAGGAGACATCCGACCTCGCCGAGTCTGGCAATCCTGCCACGCCGATTCAAGCGCACGGTCCCCGTCCGTCGCCTCACTGCATCGGCAGGGTCAGCGCCACGCGCTGCGTGCCGCGCAGCACGGTGACCTCGACGCTTTCGCGCACCCGCCGTCGTTGGAGGAGATTTCCCATCAATTCGCTCTCGCTGAGGCGACTGGTCAGTCCGTCGATCGCCACGATCACATCATCCTGGGCAAAGCTGGCCTTCTTGGCAGCAGCATACCCGCCGAAACGCCGGGACCAGAAAGGGCGACGAGCCACGCACGGGACGGGATGCGCCGGTTTGAAAACGACCGGGCAATCGCGACCACGACACTCATGCAGCGGACTCCGCCACGGCCCGTCCCGCCGCTCCTTCACTCCGGATCGGAGCCACGTGATGTCTTGAAAAAAGAGCCGGGCGCGAAACGCTAGGCGGCCATGAAACCGTTTGCCGTCGCCGGATTGCTCGTGGCCACCGTTATTGCCGGGCTGCCCACCCCGGCTTCGGCCCAGCCGGCGAAAGACCCGCGCCCAAAACTCGTGATGTTGATCGCAGGCCAGTCCTATGAGACGGATCGCACGCTGCCCGCCTTTGCGGCGCGTTTCCTCGAATCGCAATTCCGGGTGGTGATCTGCGAGGGTGCGATGACCAATCCGGCCAATCGCTTCGAACGCATCGAAGACGTCGCCGACGCCGACATTCTGCTCGTGAGCGTGTGGCGCCGGGCGCCGCCGAAAGAGCAACTCGCCCTGATCCGCCGTCACGTGGAGTCGGGCAAGCCGGTCGTCGGCATCGCGACCTCCAGTCACGCTTTCACGCTGCGCCAGGGGGCTTCGCCCGCCAGTGGCTCCCAAGATTGGCCGGAATGGGGCCCGCGCGTCATCGGTGCGAACTACACGAGTCACCACCCGATCCGTTTCATCACCACCGTGACGGCGGTGGATCCCGCCGATCCCCTGCTGGCCGGCGTCACCCTGCCCTTCACCTCGAAAATGGAGTTGAACCTGGTGCGCCCGCTCAGTCCCGGCGCGCACGCGTTCCTCACCGGCACCATCGAGGGTCAGGCGCCCGAGCCGGTGGCCTGGACGTTTCAACACTACGGCGGCGGCAAAACCTTTTTCACGCCGCTGGGGCATCCGGAGGATTTCACGAACCCGGCCTTCCAGCGATTGCTCCTGAATGGAATTCGCTGGGCCGCCGGTTTGCCGGTGACCGCGGCCGATCCGCGGAAACGGTAGCCAGCCTGCAGGCGGCCCGGCCTCACCTTCAGCTTACGCCCGACCGGCCGACGTCTCCCGCGCAATCATCGCGAGATCTACGATGGACGCCCGGTCGCCGGCTTTCTCCACGAGATCGCAGATGAGATCGATGACCGTGAAACCGGGATCCCTATTGGCGAGCACGGCCGGATGGGAAAGGAAGTCCAGCGTACCGCCCTCGCGGATCACGCGTTCAACACCCTGCCGCGTTGACTCAATAAAGTGCTCCAACTGCCAGCCGCTGCGAAATGCGGTCACGTCGCTGATCGGACTCATCGGGACCTCAATCAGCCCGGACGGATAAACGAAAGGCCGGACCGTCGCCCCGATTTTCTGAATACCGGCGATCATCTCCGGCGTGGGCGGCGCTCCGCCCGCCGCCAACGGATGGGCGGGGTACAAGGTGCTCACCCACGTGAAACCCAGCTCAAGCAGCATCGCTTGCAAGTCCGGACGCTCGTTCAGACCCTGCCGCAACCCACCGGGAGCGCGAAACCCCGAAGGCCGGATGCCCAGCCGCGACTGAAAGGCCTCGTTCGTCAGACGAATGTTGTCCCGCAGGATTTCGCCGACGGTCCGGCCCGCGACCAGCCAGGGCGCGCGCTCGAAACGGAACTGCGTCGCCGCCGACGTCTTGGCCAGCAGCGCGACGTGGTCGTAGCTGTGGTTGCCGACCGAGTGACCGTTCCCGATCATTTCCTTCAACCAATCGATGTTCTCCTGTTCCAGCAAACGGCCGACCAGAAAACCGTGCACGACGCCCCCGCGCGCCCTCACCCGCCGGGCGGCTTCCACGGCATAGCGTTTCACCTGCTCCGTCAGGTTACCCTTCTCGTAGTTCCAATGCGTGTCGTCCCATTTCGGAAAATTCGCCACCATCTCAAAGTCGAAGGTGATCGCGATTCTGGCGCGGCGGCTGGCCGTCCCGGGAGAAGGGAGTGAAGCCATGGGTCGACGGATGAAGTCTATTTCGCCGCCGGCTTGTACCGGATCCAGGAAATCTGTGTGACCAGCTGGTCGATCGACGCAAAAGCAATGTGCGCGCTGGTGGCAAACTTCGGCGTGGAGTGCGCCGGGAACGTGGCGAGCGTGGCGTCGCCCACGAGGAACACGTTGAAATCCTTGGAGAGGTTTTCGTAGCCCGCACACGTCCGGGCGTAACACATGTCGGTCGCGTAGCCCGTGAGAAGCACATGGCGGATGCCCTGCTTTTTCAGAAACTCGCGCAGGGCCGGATAGCCCTGTTCGTCGTGGATCACGACGTCGTCACGACCCATCTCGACATCGCTGGTGACGGGGATGGGCAGATCCCAGAAGCCAGCGTTGTTGAATTTTGGCCCCGCATCGAGGCCGCGGAATTGCTTGAAATAATCGACCACCGGCTTGTCCAACGAAAGCGTCAGCTCGCTGGGCAGCGGGCCGCCGCGATAGGTGAAGCTCTTCAATTTGGCAGTGAGCTCACGCCGGCCCTCGGCGCGTTCGGCGTCGGTCGGGTTGTGCGTCATCGTGCGGTAAAGTTTGAGATGAACCGGATCCTGCTTGGCACGCAGACTGAACAGGACGAGGCCCACCTTGCCACGGAGCGATTTGATGAACGGACTGACGACCTCGCGGGTGTGGCGCGCGGCGAGATGATTCTTCTCCGGCGTGCAAAAATCCGCGGCGCCGGCCGGCTCGGGCGTATCCCAGCCCTGGCCGTCGTCGATGCCCCACGGGTGCACCATGATGACCGCGGTGTCGGCGGCACGGAGGCGGTTGGGCATTTCGATGATCCCGCGCGCATTGTAGGAAAAGCGCCAGGCGCGGACCGAAAGTTCGCCGCCCGCGTCGTTCACGAGGATCGGCGCCTCGAATCGATGGGGCTCGTTGATTGGCTCCACCCACTCCGGCAGATCGGCGAGCAGCGGCTTCGGATTCGGAATCGGCGTCAGCCGGTTTTGGTAGACGCGCGATTCGGCCGCACCAGCCAGGCCAGCGACCAGCAAACCGGGGATGACGGCACAAAGAAGAGCACGGGATGGCAGGAAGTTCATGTTAGCGGGAACGGGGGCGAGTGGTGGGAATGTCGGATTGGAGATAGGCAAAAAGATCGCGCAGCTGCTGCGGATCCAAGGTGTTGAGGAGACCCTCGGGCATCAGGGAGACACCGGAGTCCTCCATCGACACGATCTTGTCGCGGGCGATCGTCGTGCGTTCGTTGCTGGCCGAACCAATGGTCACGCTGCCGGGACTCTCCTCGGCCAAAAATCCATTCACGGTCCGTCCGTCGCTCGTCCTGACCGTGTAGTTGAGAAATTCCTTGCGGATTACGGCACTGGGATCGACGAGACTCACCAGCATGAAGTCCTGGTCCTGACGGTTCGCCGGGGTGAGATCGGGACCAATCTTGCCCCCTTCCCCGAAGAGCACATGGCATGCCCCGCACAGTTGTTGGAACACCTGATGGCCCCGACTGGCGACACCCGGAGGTTTGTCGCGCATTTTGCTCAGGTCGTTGTTGAAGCGCCGGACGACGGCAAGTTTGTCCTCGGGCGTCGCATTGACCTTGCCCCAATGTTTGCGAACGAGGGCATCGAGACGCTTGTCCTCGTATTGGGCGACCGGCCGCACCTCGGCCTGGGAAACCTCCGACACCGGAATTTTTCCGGTGTCGATGTACTCAAGTAGCGTGCGACTGCCCTCGCGCCGGCTCAGCAGGCCCGCGCGCACCTTGGCCCGCAGGGGCGCCCCCACTTTCGGGTATTCGGCGAGCAGCGCCGTCGCGATTTCGGCCGAGTCGAACTGCTGCAGCCCTTCGAGGGCGGCCATTTTCACCGGCTCCGGCTCGCCACCCGAGAACCAACGCAGGAATTGCGGGGCATCCCCGAGGCGCGCCGGATTCGACAAAATTTTCACCATCGCCGCCCGCACTGCCGCGGGGTTGGCGGAGTCCGAGGCGAGGGCCAGGGCCCGGTTGCGCGCGGGTTCGTAACCCAGCCACGTGAGCAGCCGGATAATCGTCTCGTCCCGGGTTTCGTTCTGCCACCGCGCGGTCAGCTGCTGCACCAGCGCGGCCGGCAGTTCATCCAGCTTCGGCGCCTGGGTTGAGGCAAACTTCTGCCGCAGCCCCTGCTCAAATGCCGTCACCAGGGCCGCCCCGTCGCCGCCCAGCGGATTCCCCGCCAGAAGCGCCGCCGCCGCCTGCAAGGTTGGACGAGTGCCTTCCGCGGCATAGCGCCGAACCAAGCGCGGCAGAATCGATTTCCGGGCCAGACTCGAACCCCAGACGGCCGGCGTGTTGAAAAGCTCCAGGCTGAGGTCGAGGGCAGCGACGGCATGACGCTCCACCGCCCACCAGGTCAACAACGGCACAAAGGGATCCGCGGTATCGCGATTCTGCAGAGCGATCTTTTGCGCGATCCGCAAGCCCGCGGCGGCAGACACCCGGGCCGCGGTCGACGCGAGCTGGCTGCGCACGTTCAGGTCGGTCTCTCTCCCCGCATGTTCGATCAGGGCGGCCTCGGACGCCGCCGCGATCGTTTCCTGATCGCCCAGAAAGCGGGCGGCCCAACGCCGGATGCGCGGCGAAGCGTGATTCAACTGGGCGCGCAGGTAATCCTCGTCCGCGCCACCGCCGCCATACAGCGACCAGAAAGCCTCCAACGCGCCCTGGGCATCGCCGCCCGCGGCCACGAGTTCGCGCAACGGCCGATACGCCGCGGCGTCGCGTCGTTCCGTCAGGACGCGCCGCGCCTTGCGCGCGAACCAATCGTTTTGATGCGACAAAAGCTTCACCAACGCCGCGCTGGGCAGCGTGGCCAGCGAACGGCCTTCGCCGCCCACGACCTCGGCGAAGGCCTTCGCGGCCGACCGGGCCGCCGCGGCGCCCCACTGGATGCGATAGACCCGGCCGTTGCTACGATCCCACTCCGCGTCGGGATCCGGATGCGACATCCGCTTGTCGGACCAGTCGGAGACATAGACCGCACCGTCGGGCCCCGTGGTCATGTCGGACGGGGCAAACCAGGTATCGTTGGCGATCAGCAGGTCGCCGCCGTAGCTCGTCTTGAAGCTCGTGCCCCAGCTTTCCAGGGCGCTCCACTGCACATCGTGCCCGAGCAGATTGTTCGCCATGAACCGGCCGCGAAATTCGGGCGGGAAGGAATCACCCTGATAAATTGTGCCACCGGGCGTCACGTGGAATCCCTTGTAATTGCTGCCGGGCACCCGCTCGAAATAACCGAACGTGTAAGGATTGTGCAGTCCGCCATGCTTACCCCACCCCTTGGCGTAGTAGCCACCCTGCACCATGTGAATCATCCGGTAGTTGACGACGGTGCCGGAAAACGGCGGCGCCGCATCGATGCTCCAATCCGGATGTCCACCCCCGCCGTTCGTGCTGGCGAAAAAGTTTCCGTCCTTGTCGTAGTCCAGACCCCAATTGTTGCCGCCGCCTTCGGTGAACAACTCGAAGCGTTTGGTCACGGGATGATACCGCCAGACCGCCTGTTGAAACTCATAGCCGCGAACCTTGGCGGTGACGGTGCTGCCCTGATTACCGTAGAGCCAGCCGTCCGGCCCCCAGATCAGGGAATTGGCAAACGACTGGGAATCCTCGATGCCAAAACCGCTGAGCAATACCTCGGGGTCGCGGTCGGGAACGTCGTCACCGTTGCGATCCGGGTAATAAAGCAGGTAGGGCGCCTGCATGACAAACACGCCGCCGTAGCCGAACACGGCGCTCGTCGCCAGGTTGAGGCCATTGACAAAATCATGGGAGCTCTCCGCCAAGCCGTCGCCATCCTTGTCCTCCATGATTGTGACGCGGTCGGCGCCCCGCGGACCGTGGGGTGGCGGTTCGGGCACCTTGTCGTAAACCGTGCGGGAATACCGGTCCACCTTCACGCGCTTCAGCCCCGCGGGATTGGGATACTGGAGATACTGGACGACCCAGAGTCGTCCGCGATCGTCGAACTCGATACAGACCGGCTGCGCCATCAGCGGCTCGCTGGCCACGAGCCGCACCTCGAAGCCGGGTGCCACGGTCATTTTCTTGACGGCCTCGGCGGGCGGGTTGCCCTGGGCATGGGCGGACTGGCCCCAGACCAAGGCGCAGGCGAGAGCAGCCCAACCCATGGACCGGCGCTGGAAATTTGCCGCACGCGCGGCAGCTGGAGAACGAACGGAGATGATCATGGCGAGCGGGTCGATCGGTGCGAAACGGGATTATCGGGCGGCTGATTTGGTCAGCTTGGCGCGCAGGGCGATGGTATCGAGGTCGACCAAGGCTGCTCGTTTGCCGGCTTTTTTCACGAGGTCGCAGACCAACTCGACCGCCTTGAACTGGGGATCACTGGGATAGAGCACGGACGGATGCGCCAGGAGATCGAACACGCC
This sequence comes from Opitutia bacterium, assembly GCA_947474935.1. Taxonomy (GTDB): domain Bacteria; phylum Verrucomicrobiota; class Verrucomicrobiia; order Opitutales; family Opitutaceae; genus ER46. The sequence continues at coordinate 161,066 of CANJKL010000003.1, read as the reverse complement.
GCCGGTTTCGATGGCCCACTCGACGCCGAGGCGAATGGCTTTCAGGAAACTGTCGAGTTTCCAACGGGCACCGCGAAAGGTGGCCACATCGCTGATGGGGCTCATCGGCACGTCGATCAGGCCGGTGGGATACACAAATGGCTGGGCATCCGCCTGGGCTTTTACGATGGAATCGAAGATCGCGGCGGTCGGCTCCGCGCCGGGTTCACCCATCGGCACCGACGGCGCCTTGCAGCTGACCCAGCTAAAACCGAGATCCAGCAACATTTGCTGGACGTCCGGCCGGCCGTTCAAGCCGGGTCCGAAGCCACCCGGCGTGCGAAACCCCGCCGCGTCGATTCCGATCCGCGTCTTGAGCGCAACGTTGGTCCGCTCAATGTTTTCCCGGATCGCTTCGGCGGGGGTTTTCCCCGCGATCAACCACGGCGCGCGTTTGAAACGGAACTGCACATCCTCCGGTTTGGTCGCGAGGACATAGACGTGATCGTAGGTGTGATTGCCCACCGGATGACCTTCGCGAACAATCTCCTTCAGCCAGTCGACGTTTTCCTGTTCGAGTACCCGGCCGACGCAAAAGAAATGGATCACGCCGCCGCGGGCTTTGACACGCCGCGCCGCCTCGACGCTGTATTTCTTCGTCTCCTCGTTGAGCACGCCCTTCTCGTAGTCCCAATGCGTATCCTCCCAGACCGGGAAATTACGCGACATCTCCAGATCGAGCGTGATGGCGATCAACGCCTTGCTGGTATCGGCGGCGAGATCCCGTTTCCCTTCGGCGGCATAGCCGCGGGAGTTGAGCAGCAGGCTGCCACCGACGAGGGCGGAAGCAGCGAGGAAGTCGCGGCGGGAGAGCACCAGCGGTCCACGCGCGGCCGAAGGGGAGGACGAATGGGAGGGGAGGACGGATTTCATGAGAAAGAAAGAGCTGGCCTCGAGCGCGTCGCCGCGGGGGAGGTCTCGGTTACCGAGGGCGAACCGGAAAGACGTCTAAAGATCTATCTGAATGGCACAGGAAAGTGCAACGGCGAGCTCAGCGCACGAAAGTGCAGCGGCGGGGCCTAGCGCCCGGATTCCGGCCAATTGAGATGCCGATGCAGGAATTCGTAGGTGCCGACGCCATGGATCTGGTGCGGACCGTTGAAAAACTCGATCGTCGCCCGCTCCGGGATTCCGAGTTTGGCGTAGAGGCGGCGGACCTTGGCAAATTCGGCCGCGACCCATTCGTCCCGGCCCACGCCGTCGTCGTGCCCGCGCTCGACCATGAACGGACGCGGCGCGATGAGCGCCGCCATTTCCGCATGGTTGAACGTATGTCCGAGGTTGAATTCGAACACCTCGTAGACGTTGTGGAAGATCATGCTGTGGACATGTTCGTTGGTCACGTTCTTCAGGACCCACTCGTTGAAATCGCCCGAGGCGATCACGCAGGCGTACTGTTCCAACAGTGCCGGCACGCGCATCGCCGTGTTGCCACCATAGGACAGGCCGTAGAATCCGATCCGCTTGGGATCGACGAAGTCCAGCGCCGAAAGCCACTTCAGCATTTGCGCATGCTGCACGGTCGTCACCGCGAAGAGGGTTTTCTTCATCGGGTGCGCCAGCCGTTGCAACTGGCGAAACTCATTGCCGCCGCGATAAAAGTTGTGCGGGGCGTAGGTGATGAAGCCCCGCTCGGCGAGCCGCGTCGCGAATCCCTGATAAATGCGGAAGGCGGGACTCGCCGGGTCGTCGGTGATGACATCCGCCGGCACGCCTTCCAGTCCGTGCTGGCAGACGACCACGGGCCGTTTCTCGCCAGGGCGTAGATCCTTCGGCACCAGCAGGGTGCCCCACGCGAACAAATCCGGCGTCACGTCGAGCAGCACCTCGTAAACGATGAACTTCGGCTTGTCGGCAATCTGACGGGTGCGCGCGTTCGGCGGAATCGTGGGCATCGGGTAGCGGCCCACCAGATTATCCCACATGGCATCGCGATATTTGGCGGTCGCCGCCGGCCATGTCGCCGCCGAGATGGGCTTGGCCTCGGCCCAGTAGCGTTCGCGCACGCCGGAAGAAACACGCATCAAACTCTGCGTGAACGCGACCAACTCATCCAGTTGGCGGCGCTGGCGTTCAGTCACGGCGGTTTCGGCGGAGGGCCGATTCACGCTGTCGGCCGGGGCCATGGCGCGCTCAAACCGGGCGGCGTCGACCCCGAGATCGCGCAGGAACGTCTTCAGGGCGCGATCCGAACCGAAAGGGACCGGACTGCCCCGCTCACCCGCGATCAAGGTTACGGTCGGAGCAATTTTTCCCGGGCCGGAAAAAAAAGATCGCACGCGCTCCGACTCCCGTTGGACCCGCTCGAAGGGTGGCGTCGCGATACGACCGGGCGCCCCGGAGGCCCGGCGGGGAGCACGCACGGCGGGCGGGCCATCGATCGTCGGCACCGCACTGTACTCGATTACCAGGGGACGGGGCGCGATGAGACTGGCCAGCTCCGCGTCGCCGAATTCCGTGAGGAATCCGAAGACGTTGCGATAAATCGGTTCGTCGGCGATCCCCTGGCGCGAATCGAAATATCCGCTGACCAGCACCGCGTCGATCCGCGGATCGATCGCGCCGCCGTAAAGCGCGAGGAGGCCGCCTTCGCCGTAACCCGCCACGCCGACCGGCAGGCGTGGACCCGAGGCATTGCGCTGCGCAAACCAGTCCACCGCGGCGAGGATCTTCTGCACCTCGTAGCCGATGATGTGCCGCCCCATCTCGAAGGCCTGACGGTAAATCCATTCGCGATGGGTTTCATTCGTCATCAGGATGTCCGGGTTGCCGGAAAATTCATCGCTGCGATTGATCAACACCGGGACCAACACCTGGCAGCCGGCGGCGGCAAGCCGGGCGGCAAAGCGCGATTCCCGCGGTATTCCGGGCGCGAGGCCCGCGATCATCTCGGGCGTCTGGTCAGCCTCAGGGAGCGCGACCACGCGTGCGACCGGGGGCCCCTTGGGCTCGAGCAACAATCCCTCCGCCCAGACTCCCGCAAACACCGGCCACCGAACCGACCTCACGGTGTAGGCTGTCGTGTCGGCAACGACGTCGGACCGATCGACGGTCGCCATCAGTTCCGGAGCACCGAATTTGATCCGGGCATCCACGACGCCGGTCATCGTGCGCAAGCGTTCCCGGTTGGGCTCGATGGATTTTTCATAGGCGGCACGGGACGAGAAATCCCGGGTCCAACGCGCCGGCCGCGTCGCAATCGAGGCGTCGATCTGCGACTGAAAGAAGCGCCGGAAACTCGCACGCATTTCCGTCGAGAAATCCCGCTCGCCCGTGAGCGGCGCGGTGCCGGCCAGCGGCGGGGCATCCGCCGCCCGGGCGGAAAGCATCAGCGACACCAACCCGACCCAAGCCACGACACGAACGGCACGCTGCCATCCCGCGGACGCAAAGCGAAAAGCGGAGGAATTCATAGGGAGAAAAGCGAAAAAACTGTCAACCCGCCGCAGGCGGTCGGAAAAACAAATCGATCTACGACAAAACCCCACAGCGCATCGCCGCGCCCGAAGCCACCCGATGACGAGTCCAGACGCCGGGAGGGACTCGTCGAGCCTTCATCGGCGGAGGCGGGTATCGGAGGCGCTCACACGGACGCCGTTTTGACCGGCTTCGCGCGCTGGGCCAGTGTGTCCAGGTCCACGATCGCCGCCCGGTCGCCCGCCTTCTGCACGAGATCGCAAACCAAGTCGAAGACCTTGAAGCCGGGATCGCTCGGATACATCACCGACGGGTGCGTCAGCAGGTCGAAGACCCCGCCGTGCTCGATGGCCCACTCCACGCCCGCGCGCACGGTCTTGAGAAACGATTCGAGCTTCCAGCGACCGCCGCGGAAGGCGCCGACGTCGCTGATAAAACTCATCGGCACTTCCACCAAGCCGGTCGGGTAGATGTACGGCTGGGATTCCGACTGGGTCTTCACGACGGCGGCAATAAAGTCGGCCGTCGGCTCCTTGCCGGTCTCAACCTTCACGGTACCGGGGGATTTGCCACTGACCCACTTAAAGCCGACATCGAGCAAAAGCTGCTGTACGTCGGGGCGGCCGTCCAAGCCGTTGGCAAATCCACCCGGAGTGCGAAAGCCCGCCGGCTCGATGCCGATGCGCGCCTTGAGCGCCGCGTTGGTGGCGAGGATGTTTTCGCGAATGACCTGGGCCGGAGTCTTGCCGGCGATCAGCCACGGGGCGCGCTTGAACCGGAACTGCAGGTCCTCCGGTTTGGTCGCGAGGATGTTGATGTGATCGTAGGTGTGGTTGCCCACGGGGTGTCCCATCTGGACGATTTCCTTGAGCCAATCGACGTTCTCCTGCTCGAGCACGCGGCCGACACAGAAATAGTGGATCAGCCCGCCCCGCGCCTTGACGCGGCGCGCCGCCTCGACGGCGTAGCGCTTGGTGTCGTCGTTCAAGACGCCCTTCTGGTAGTCCCAATGCGTGTCGTCCCAGGTTGGAAAATTGCGCGACATTTCGAGGTCGAGCGTGATGGAGATCAGCGCCTTTTTTGAACTGCCGGCGGGATTCTTCGCCCGCTCCGCGGCGGTGGCGCCCTGGGCGCCGAGCAACAAGCCACCGCCGGCCAGAGCCGACGTGGCGAGAAAATCACGGCGGGACAGGGTCCATGCCGGGGAGGCCGCGCCCGGCGCGGAAGTAACGGACTGATGGGGAGAATTCATACGAGTGAGGGGTTCGTTTTCGATCGGAATCAAGGAGGGTAACACGGGAGCGGACGGTGCAATCCGCGGACAAGTTTTCGGCACACCGACCGTCCACGCCCGTCAAGCGAACCAGCGCCTGACGGGCGCATCCCGGCACCAACCGGACGACGGCGAAATCGGTTACAAACGGGCGTTGATGCCGAAGTGAAACAGCGGGGAGATTTTGATGAACGTGGTGGGATAGCCGCCGAAAAGCTCCTGCGCCACATCCGCCTCGTTGAATAGATTGTCGATGTTGAGATACACATCGAAGCGCTTGGAGATTTGGTAACCCGTCTTGATATCGACGGTGTTGCGGGCCTTCGCGTAGGACAGGGCCGATTGAATCGTGTTATAAGACAGCAGATAACGGCCCCGATGGTTAAACTGGGCTCGCACCGAGAGCTTGTTCCGAATGTAAGAGATACCGACGTTCGCGCCGATCGGATTGAATCCCGCCACTTCCGAGGTAGGCGCGGGAGCAATTGAATTGCCGGCATTGTAGTTACCCTCCGCTTTCAAGCGGGTGAAGTTCGCGAAGGCCGAGAATCCGCTCCACCACCCCGGCAGGAATGTGAACTGCTGGGTAAAGTTGAGTTCGAGTCCCTTCATCTTCGCAAAGCCTCCGTTAACTTTCGTCGTCAACGTGTAACCGGCATAGTCACCATTGAATCCGTTATCCACGCCCGACGGAACAACCGCGCCACCTTGGGTGAAGATGAAGTTCTTGAGTTCCTTCAAGAACACTCCGGCTGAAATCACGCCAGCTGGGTTCAAGTAGTATTCGACGCTGAAATCGAAATTGTTCGAGGTTTGCGGCTTCAGGCTCGGATTGTTCGCCGAGAGGGTGAGGCTGTCGGGGTTGGCGGTCGTACGCGCGAGCAGGTTGCCGATGTCGGGACGGCCGATGTTCGTCGCGTAACTGAGGCGGGCGATCATGTTCTGGAGCGGCTGATACTTGAAGTGCAGCCCGGGCAAAACATTGCGATACTTGCCATGGGTTTCGCCGATCGTACCATATTGGGCGGTCGTGCGGCGGAGGATTTCGGCCCGCCCAGCCGCATTAGCCGTCAGGTAGTTCGGCACGCCGAACTGAGCGTCATAAGCAGCGCGTAGCGCCTTTTCTGCCGGAGTAATGGTCGCGCCCGTACCGCGGCCCGTGACCTTGGTTTCCTCCACCCGCACTCCCCCGAGAATGTTGAGTTTGCCGATCTTGACGTTGCCTTGGACGTAGGCGGCTGTGATGTCCTCGGCGAAGTGAGTGAACCCTTCGAGGTTCTGCTGCGTGACGAAGACAATGTCGTCCTTGAAGAGGTCACGATTCCGCTGGAAGGCGGTGTCGATGTTATGGCTCTTGTCGTTGCTGTAGCCCGCGGGGCCACCGCCCTCGAGGGCCATCCGGCGCGGGTAAGGCAGGAGCGGCTGGCGGGCAAAGTGCTCCGAAGAACTGAGGCTGCTGTCGTTCAGCGGCAGCACGAACTGCGCGAGACTGTCGTCATTGAGCCCCGTCGCCGCGTTGATCCCCATGACCCCGTCGGCTCCGACATAATTTCCGCGATAAGCGGTGTTCACGCCGTCGCGGGTCTGCCCGCGGAAACGGTAGCCCGCCTTGAGGTAGGTCGGCGCCACCGTATCGAAATCCTTCTTCAGGTTGAACGAGGCACCGCGATACTTGTCCCAAGCCGTCTTGCGAAGGTTGATGCTGTAGGTGTTGTTGGTGCTGCTGTTGAAATTGTTGATATCGCCCAACGCCGGCCCGCTCGTCTGCGTGACGGTGGGATAGTAGGGCTCGTCGGTGCGTTCGAGCTTCAGGCCGATGCCCCGGTTGAACAAATCGAGGCGTTTGTTGCCGGGGTATTCGGACTTCGCCCGCGATTGATAGACATTCCAGTCGATCAAAAGATTTTCGTATTTGTGTTCGGCCCCGAGGGTGTTTTGCGCGACCGAATTCCGCCGTTCCGTTGTGCGCATCCACGTATTCAACTGGCTGGGCGCAACGACGGTGGCACCGGCGGGCGTGGTGTAGTTGCCACGAAAAATCGTCATCTTGTCCGTGTAGCCCGGCATAATCCCGCCGCCGCCCGTGGGGTTGCCGGCGGCATCCACCGTGGCGAGCGAACCCGTGGTGGAAACCGTGAAGCCGTGGGTGTAAGCGTGCTCGCCATAACGGTTCAACGTCATGTTGACGAAGAACCGGGTGTTATCGCTGTATTTATAGTCGAGCTTCACGCCGCCGCCCATGCCGGAGCGATCATACTGCTGAAGGTCCTCGAATTGGAACGAATTGTTGAAACGCGGTCCGGTCACTCCGTTGGCGAGCGTTTGCCACGCGGCCGAAGTCAAATCCTCAGGCGTGCCATGCACGCGACTGGCGAAATTGACCGCGACACCGAGTTTGCCCGCAAAAACCTCCGAATAAGAAAACGTGTAGCTCTCGTGAATCGGATCCCGGATCGTCGTCAGCGGACGCCAGATGCCACCGACGGAGGCGGTGATGTGGCGCTCCGGCGAACGGTCGAAGGCGGATTTACTCACCATGTTCACGGCGCCACCGATCGAGTCGCCGTCCATATCGGGCGTAGGCGACTTCACGACTTCGATGCGCTCAATGGCGTCCGAGCCGGTCGGCTGAAACTCCATCACGCGATCCGTGCCGGCGCCATTGGCCGCAGCCACGCGATTTCCGTCAACCGTGACGGTGCTGAGCGACTGGTGCATGCCGCGAATCCGGATGTAGCGGGTGTCACCACTCGTCGACGTGCCTTCCACGCCCGGCAAACGAACCAGCAAATCGGCCGGATTACCCGCCAGCGCGCCGAACGCGTCGGTCGAGACGACGCTCCGCACTCCTTGCGATTCCCGCTGCATGGTGAGCGCCAGGGCATTGCCTTCACGCTCTCCCGTGACGGTGAACGGATTCATCTTGTAGATGTCGGCGGTCAGCGCGACGTCCCGACGGACCGTCGCGCCGGCCTGCACGGAAAGGGGGATGCTCTGGGTGTCCAGACTGAGGTAGGAAACCGACAGCGTATAGTTTCCCGGCGGTAGCTGGAGTTGGTAAGTGCCGCCGCGCTGGGTCAGGGTTTGAAACCCGGTGCCTTCGGCCCGCACGATGGCGCCTTCGAGATTGTTGGCGGTGACGGCATTGCTGACACGACCGGTAACGACACCAGCGGGTTGTCCGGCTAGGGATGCAGGGCTGCTCTCCGCCGCCGTCGAAATTTGGGCCGGCGACAGCGCAAGGACCAGCCAGGCGGTTAACAAGGCGATGGGGCTTTTAGGTTTCATGGTTCTTTTTTTTGGGGGGGGTAGAGTAGGATTGACGGACCGATGCCGAGCGTGCGCGGCCGGCCGGCGATTGTCGATTCGACTTTCGGCTTGGAACGAAGGTGAATCCTCAAATCGGATTCGGTCAAACCCCTGCAACTCCGGTTGCGTTTTGCGCCAGCCCACCGCCGTAATCTTGATCGCCCGGCTGGATGCAGCCGGACGTCGACACACGGGGATTTTTGGGAAAGCTGGCCCCGGAAAAATGAGTGCCGCCACCACCGCCCGCATTGCGAAGGTCGAGACGTTCATCGCGAGCTACGCGGTGCACGGGCATTTCAAGTTCTTCCTTACCGCGGACGGCCAGCCGTTCCGGCGCGAAACCGTGCTGGTGAAGATCACGGACGACGCCGGGCACAACGGCTGGGGCCAGAGCGTGCCCTCCCCCACGTGGAGCTACGAAACGATCGATACGGTGCGCAGCACGATCGACCGGCACCTCGCCCCGGCGCTGGTCGGTCTCGATGCGTTCGACACCGCGCGGATCTGGCGGGTGATGAATCGCACCATTGCGCCCTCGTTCTCCACCGGCCAGCCCATCGCCAAGGCCGGCATCGATCTCGCCCTGTTCGATCTCACCGGCCGCGTGCTGGGGCAGAGCGCCCATGAACGCTGGCAAAGTCACCCACCCCGGCCGGTCACGCTCAGCTGGACCCTCGATCCCCGCGGCCTCGACGACGTGGCCGCCGGCATCGCCGAAGCACACGCGCGCGGCTTTCGTCACTTCAACGTGAAGGTCGGGGCCGACGCCGCCTTCGATCTCGACGTGTGCCGCGAAATCCGGCGGCACGCCCCGGAGGCTTTCGTCTGGGTGGACGCCAACGGCGGATACACGTTGGAGGCTGCACTCGCCGCTGCGCCGAAATTTGCCGACCTCGGTATCGCCGCGCTGGAGCAACCGCTCGCGGCCAACCGGCTGCCCGGCTACCGGGAACTCACCCGGCAGGGCGCGCTGCCCATCCTGATGGACGAGGGCGTCGTAACGCTCACGGACCTCGAATCGTTTCATCAACTCGGTCTCCTGAACGGCGTGGCGATGAAAGTTTCCCGCTCCGGCGGCCTCACCGAGGCGCGACGGATCGTCGAATACCTCCGGCAAAACGGCCTCCATTTCTTCGCAAGCGGCCTGACCGATCCCGACCTCGCTTTCGCCGCCTGCCTCCTGCTGTTCAGCGCCTGCGACCTGCCCCACCCGGCCGCGCTCAACGCGCCGCAGTTTCTCCAAGGCAGCTTCTTTAAAACCCCCCTCGGCATCGCCGGCGATCAGGCTGCGCCGCCCACCGGGGCCGGGCTGGGCGTAGAGATCGATGAAACGCTGCTCCAGCCGGGTTGATCGTTTCGCCCGCCGCCGGGTTCGCCGGAAGCCGTGCGCAACCGCGGATGCGCTGCCGGTTATACGCAGCGTCCGCCATCCACCTCGAGACAAACTCCGGTGATGAATTCCGAAGCCGGATCGGCGAGAAAAACCGCCGCATTTGCTACATCCGATGGACGGCTGAGGCGGCCGAGCGGAACCGTCGCGATAAATCTCGCCCGATTCGCCGGCGTGTCCTCCGCCCCCATGAAGGTCGTAAGCAAACCCGTTTCGCCGATCACGGGATTGATGGCGTTCACGCGGATTTTCTCGGGCGCAAGTTCCACGGCCATCGACTTCGTCAGCAAAATCGCGGCGCCCTTCGAACCATTGTACCAAGTCAGGCCGGGCCGCGGCCGCACACCGGCGGTGGAGGCCACGTTGACAAAACACCCTCCCCCTTGCCGGCGAAACACCGGCACGCAGTGCATCGCGGACAAGTAGATGCTTTTGACATTCACCTGAAACATCCGGTCGAAAACCTCCTCCGGGACATTCAACATCGGCTGGTTGGCGTGACTCATGCCGGCGTTGTTCACCATAACATCCAGCCGGCCGTAGTGGCGAACCGTGGTCTCGATGAGATTTCGCATCTGGTCCGACTGACTGACATCGACGGCACAATAGATCGCATCGTGGCCGCGAGCTTTCAGCGCCGCCGCCACCCGTTCACCCGTCGCCGCGTTGATGTCGGCGACGACGATCCGGGCGCCTTGCTCGGCATAGGCGCCGCAGATGCCTTCCCCAAAACCCGAGCCGCCACCCGTCACGATCGCGATCATGTTCTTCATGCGCATAGGAGTGGGACCTTTCAAACGCCATGGAGCGCGGGCGGCGAGGCTCGATTTTTCCGGGTGCACCGCAAAAGTCCCTCGCCCAACCTTGCAACGCCACACCTTCCCGCCATGGTGCACGCGCATGGCCGAGCAACATACAGTGGGAGAAATTCCGCCCGAGGCGAAAAAAAGCCCGGCCCACGGGAAAGACGGAGCCCAGGTTCTGTCGCAGGCCGGCGCCACCACCGGATCGGCCAGCGCAAACCCGCTTACCCCCGAGGAGCAAATGGCGCTGTTCGAGAAAGAGCTCAAGGAAACCGATTGGGGCCATCAGCCCTGTTGAGGCGCGAACCGGCGTGCGGTCGCCGCGAAATACGATCACGGGCACGCGCCCGCATCGGCCCAGCCCCGTCGCAGCCACCCCGCATCGCCCGTCGGGGCGTTTCTTTCCCTTGGGTCTCACTTGAGTTTTCGCCGCGGCTCCGTGTCCTCGAGCCGCGCCGGCATCATGCCTCCGATCACCAACATCTCCGTCTACAAGTTCACGCCGCTCCACGATCTGGAAGCGTTGCGCGCGCGACTGCGGGACCTGAGCACGGCCGCCGGCCTGAAAGGGACGATTCTCCTCAGTCCGGAAGGGATCAATTTGTTCGTCGCCGGCCACCCCGATCAAGTTGAAGCGTTGCTGGCGGCACTCCGCACGATTCCAGGGCTGGAGGATCTTGCACCCAAGGTAAGCGGTAGCGCGGAGCAGCCCTTCAACCGCATGCTGGTGAAGATCAAGAAGGAGATCATCGCCTTTGGCGTCGAAGGCATCGATCCGTCGCGCCGGCCCACCCCAAAGCTGCCCGCGCCGACCTTGAAGCGCTGGCTCGACGAAGGCCGGGCCGTGACCCTGATCGACACGCGCAACGACTACGAAGTGCGCATGGGGACCTTTCGCGGCGCGATCCCGGCGGGCATAGAAAATTTCCGGGATTTCCCGGAAGCGGTGGGCCGGTTGCCGGAGGCGCTCAAGGAGCAGCCCGTCGTGTTGTTCTGCACCGGCGGGATTCGGTGCGAAAAAGCGGGGCCATTCATGGAGCGTGCCGGTTTCCGGCAGGTGCTGCAGCTCGATGGCGGCATCCTGAAATATTTCGAGGAATGCGGCGGCGCCCACTATGATGGCGAATGTTTTGTCTTCGACCGGCGGGTGGGCGTGGACGCGGAGCTGCGTGAGACCAATTCGGTGATGTGCTTCAATTGCCAGATGCCGCTGACCGAAGCCGAACAGCGCCACCCGCACTATGTCGCGGACCACAGCTGTCCCCACTGCTACGAGGAGTCCGTAAAGACTTCGGCGGGGCAAAGCCCCCCTCCGCCCCACGCGCTCGACGGTGCAATTTAGATCCCAGCCGCGGTCTTAAAGGCGCCCAGATCTACTTTACCCGTGGTCGACACCTTGATGCGGCCGGCTCTCGATGCGATAGTTGATCGCTGCTGCGTCAACCAACTCCCGGACTTTCCCGGCCAGTGCGATATTTTCGAGATGGAAGGTCAGGGCCTGAGTCGCGGTCCCGAGCGCCGGAACCGTCAGGCGGGCAGCATTCACCGCGGCGCCGACGTAGCCCTCGTTGACATAAAGGCGGTGGGCGGAGCCCGCCAGCAGCAGCGGCTGCGCCGCCTCGTTGGTGAACCGGAGCGTCACCTCGATCGTCGTTTCGAAAACGTCCGCCTGCAGCGGACGAAACCCGACCAGACTGGCACTCACCCCGACGGGAACGGAGAAGGTGGCGCAGCCTGGAAGGAATCCCATCGTGACGAGCAGCAGCGGCCATAATCGTTTCATGCGCCTGACGACAGCGGACAGGCCGGGCGGGTTCGCAAGAACGAAGCAAGACACGAAAAGAATGCGGCGCAGCGCGAAGGGCAATTGAGCTTGGGCACCAAGTCGTCCACGTTGCCGGCATGCCGCCGTCCACATCGAACGACCCGCTCCATGGGGTGACCTTGGAGAAGATTCTCACCGAACTGGTGGCTCATTTCGGCTGGGAGGAGATGGGGCGGCGGATCGCCGTCCGCTGTTTCCTCTACGATCCGAGCATCAAATCCAGCCTGGCGTTTCTGCGAAAAACCCCGTGGGCCCGCTCCAAAGTGGAGGAATTGTTCGTCCAGTGGAAAACCCGCCGCTGAAAACGCCGGGCGGCGGGCCGGCCTTCACGGCTCCACGCTCACGGGCATTCCCGCCCAGGCCAGATCGAGCAGCGTACGCGCATCCCAGTTGGTGAGACGAAAGCAGCCATGCGATTCGGCCCGGCCGACCCGCTCCGGTGACGGGGTGCCGTGGATGCCATAGCCGGGGCGATCGAGTCCGATCCAGGCCACTCCCACGGGATTGTTGGGACCGGCCGGCAGGATTAGTTTGCGGCCCAATTCCCGCGCTTCCGCCGACTCGGGAAAAACACTCGGATCGAAAGTGTAGATCGGATCCGAAATCAGCATGGTCACGCGCAGTTCGCCCAGCGGCCGGCTGACGGCCTCCCGTCCGATGCTCACCGGAAAGTGCGCGAGAACGTTTCCTTTCTCGTCGCAGGCCTCGAGCACGCAGTCGGAAAGACGAATTCTCAGCCGCGCCGCCTTTACGCCCAGCAGCACACGTTCCACGGCCGGCACGACCAAGGCGGTGTCGTCGGCCACCGCATCCCAATTTAGCGAAGGATTCAGGCGTCGGATCAGGGCGGGATGGGCGTGAAAACGTTCCGCCACCGCCTCCAGCATGGTTTCATAGGCGAGCGCCGACTGCTGGGACTTGCCGAGCCAGGTGGGTTGCAGCGGCTGCAGCTCGGCGCGTTCCTCCACCGCAAGGGTGCACCGGGCCACGGACGAGGCCGAGAGCACAAGCTGAAGACGCGTGATCGCATCGAGTTCACCCGTGGTGGGCAGGTTGCGGCTCGCCTGAAAAGCGCGGAGGGCCGCGCGGGTCTTGGGCCCGGCCACCCCGTCGATCGATCCGCTGGAAAATCCGCGCCGGGCCAACTCGACCTGCGCGTCCAACCACGAATCTACCGGAGGCCCCAACGGCCCGGAGGCGGAAACCGGCTGGGGATCGACCTCGGAGGCGGGCGATGAAATTTCCGGCGCAGCTTCGCGGACAATGGGCGCAAGCACCGACGATGGCCGAAGCCGGCTGCCGGGCCGAGTTGGGGCCTGCCGGTCGGATGCCCCTTGCCCGACGGCAGGTTGCGCGCTAGCAGCAAAAAGGCAGAAGACGAACGCCGGGTGGACGAGCAGGACTCGAAACGCCGACGTCCGGTCGGAAACGTCGCGCTTACGAATCACGCGGCACGATCGACTCAGCCGGCGTTTGGCTCGCAATCGCCGGACGTTTCACGCAACTCCAACGCCACGAGTCGACGTCGGACCACGGTCCGGCGGAAAGGCGGATGTCGATCACATCGCCGACTTCAAAAAAGTCGCGCTCGGTGCGGAGAATTCTAAAACCCCAGTGCGGAGCCCGACCAGGGTCCAACGGACCCGAGCTTAGACAAAGGCCCTCGCCGCGGGCGTGAAACCAAACCGCGAAGCCATCCAGACGCCCCGCCCGGGTCACCGTGCGGGAAAAATTCAGCTCCCGGGGCAGGTCGGCCTGGTGCAAGGTTTGGAGGTCGATCGCGAGCACCGGCTCGGGCTCGCCGAGAAAATGGTCGACGTAGGCAGGATCGGAGCTGCGCACCTGGTAATACGACGGGTTTTGCGGCCGGCTCCGCTCCATGCATGAATAATCGTAGCCGTGGACCTCAAGTTCCCAGAGGAACGGGACCAGCCGTCGATCGTTCACCTTGACCGGCTCGCAAAACAGTTCGAAGCGGCTGGGCAGAATCAGACCGCCCGGCTTGAGCAGCCGATCGCGCAGGTCCGCGACATTGGCCACCATGTCCTCGTCGAACAGGCAATCGCCCATCTGCTCGTGCAAAATCACGTCAACCGGCTCGTCGAGGCGGAACGACTTGCTGTGAGTCGAGATGAACTCGACGTTTTCGATCCGGTTGTGAACGGCGATCGTCCGGGCGTGCTCGATGATATCCGAATGATCGATCGCATAGACCTTCGCGGCTCCCCGCCGGGCAGCCAGCGCGGCAAGAATTCCCGTGCCCGTGCCCAAATCGATGACCCGATCTCCCGGATGGATCTGCCGCGCGATCGCCGCCTGATAAAAATCCATGCGCGGCTTGTCTGCCAGCATTCGCTCCTGTTCATGGAAGTCGGAAAAATACCAGAGGTTAAAATCCCGATAGCGGGCATCGGCCGCGTCTGCCGCCGAGGGGAAGAACCACGCGGCCAGCCGCGGCCGGGTTCGAATCCAGCCGACCACCCGCTCCGCTGAACGGCGGAGCCAGGCAACGAGGGCGACACTGAGGCGCTGAAGGCGGAGCAGGAGCATGAGGACGACGGGCGGAAATCCGCCCAACAACCATCATGCTGACTCGACCGACAAGTGCAACGGGAAGCGTCGCCGAAATTTCCCCGCCGCTTCGTTCCGGACCCACGCCCGCATCGGCTCCGGACCCGCTGTCGCCGGAATTATTCCTCGGGTCACTCAATCGAATCGTCTCATTGCGGGTTTCCTGCACGCTGATTGCCAGATGAACCGCATCACATGCTACCGCTGTTTCTGGCCCAAGGCGCTATGCTGGTGCCAATCGATCACGCCGATGGCAACACTCACCAAGTTTGTGTTCCTGATGCATCCGAAGGAATTCAAGCGCGAGAAAGCGGCGACCGGCCGGCTCACTCACCTCTGCCTGACCAACAGCGAGATCCGCTGCGGCATCGAATTCGACCGGGACGAAGCCGTCCAGGCGTTGATCGCAGGTCCTGAAAATTTCCCGGTGCTGCTTTACCCCGGTCGCGAGGCGCTGAACCTGTCGTGCCACCAGCTGCGGCCCGCGGATCTCGGCGGGCGGCGGCTGGTGGTTTTCCTCATCGATGCAACCTGGGCGCTCGGACGAAAGATCCTCCGCGTCAGCCCCACCCTGCAGCGGCTGCCGCGAGTCATGTTTACCCCGACCGCCCCTAGCCGGTACGTCATCAAGCAGCAGCCCCACGAAGGCTGCCTTTCAACGCTTGAAGCCACCCATGAACTGCTGATGGCGTTGGCCGTAGCCGGTCTGGACCACTATCCGCTGCCGGAGCAATTGCTCGGGCTTTTCCAACGCATGCAGGATTTTCAGATCCGCTGCGCCGCGGACCCCACCCGACCCGGATACCGCCGTTCGCGTTACAGCACTCCCGCCGAACGCGCCGCCCCGAAGGGCCGCAGTGGCACGCGGCGCACCAGCGTTTTTCAAGCGCCGGCCATGGGCTGACGCGCGGCGTTCAGCGCACGGTCCCCACCGCCCGGCGCTACTCCGAAACGGAGCTCTCCACGCACCGCCTCACCAACTCCAGCGCTTCACGCGGCGAGGCCACATGCTGCCAGGATTGCCGCAGCGTACTCTCCGCCACCTGCCGTTGATGCCGGATCAGCACCGTGTCGACCCGGCAGGCGACGCCCCCCAGCACGTCCACGTCCGCATCGCCGACAAAAATCGTTTCATGGAACGGGATCCCCATCCGCCGCATGACCTCGCGCAAGCCTTCCGGGTCGGGTTTGTGCGTGGGCAGGTCATCGCCGCACACGACCGTCGAGAAAAAGCCTTCGAGCTTCAGCTTCCGCAACAATTGAACCGTGGACTCGCGGTCGCGCCCCGTCCAAATCCCAAGTTCCGCTCCCGCGCCACGAAACCCACCCAGAAAGTCCGGCACACCGGCGAACGGTTCGATGTCCGTGCCATGCTCCTGGTGAAACGCATGCATGCGCTGCATCGCGGTTGGCACATCGCGCACATCGTCGAGCAGGGTCGCCAGAAATCGCTCCGGCGGACCGCCGAGCTTGGCGAAAATCTCCATGGTTGGCCGGGGGCCGAACGGCTCGAGCGCGTGGGCGATGGCGCGCAGCACCACCGGCAGGCTGTCGATCAGCGTGCCATCGAGATCAAAAACGACCGCCCGGGTCCGGTGGCCGCGCCTCATGGAATGCGGACGATTCGCTCCGCGGCCGGCGGACGAATCGACTCCGGCAACGTCGCCGGCTCAAACACCGCCGCGGACAGGTCGAGGTCCAAGGCCGCGCCCGTGACGATGAAACGGGTCTTGTCGCGCGTGATTTCGTTGCGCAGATCGAACGACTTGGGAATCCACTGATCGCCGCCCTTTTGCGGGTCGACGACTTTCTTGAGATCGAGCAGCGCCATGGTCTTGAGCACCTGCCCCTTGGGGCCGAGCAGTTCGGTTTGCATGAGCGCGTTATACTGCGTGTCCAGAAAGCCGCGGGCCGCACCGATCTCGGGATGCTGGAGCACGGATTCCGCCGGCGCCCGAAACACATAGGCGTAGGCCGGCCGGCCACGGACGCGAGCGACGCGTTCGAGCGTCGCCTCCGGCCAGTAAAGGAAGGGCATCTGCAGATCGAAAGGCGTGATCTCCAACCCCGGAAACAACGGCTCGAAGGCTGCGGCGAGGCCCACCTGGACAACCTGCCCGTCGGTCAATCGCCAGAGCGCCGGCCGTTCACCGTTTTGCACGAGGAAACGACGGATGGCACCCGCCGCATCCGCCAGTTCGACCCGGGTGATCGCACCCTGCTCATTGCGGCCGCCCCACCATTGACCGGAATACACGGTCTCCGCTCCGCGCCGCGGCAACGACCGCAGCTCAAACTGCAGGTAATACTGCCCCCGAACCCCTGAAAGACGAAATTGCTCCAGAATTTGCTTTGCCTCGGCGGCGGAGGGCTTGCCGGTTTGGGCAAGTTCAGGCGGCCGGCTGAGTGCAGCCGCCCGGACGACCGCGCTCAAAACGCAGAAGACAAAAAAAGCCCGCCAAAGAGTGGCGGGCCTGATTTTTCCCAAACGGGCCATCCGTCAGGGCTATTTCGCGCCCCCCGCCGGAGCGGTCGAAGCGGGCGCTGGCGTGCCCGCCGGAGTCGCGGCCGGGAGTGTGGCGCCCGGTGCGGGCGTCGCCGCGGCATTCGTCGCCGACGGGACCACCGCAGGCGCGGCAATCGCCGGCAGGGCACTGCCCGCCGCAACGTCCGCGTGCTTCCGTTCGTAGATGCGCCCGAGATAGAGGGCGAACGCCAGCACGAAAAAGATGATCGCCGCGTAGATGGTGGACTTGCTGAGCACGTTGCTCGTGTCGGCGCCGAACGCCGCCTCAGCGGCACCACCGCCCAGCGCGGCACCCATGCCGCCGTCCTTCGACTTCTGCGCCAGCACCACGAGGATGAGGAACAGCGAGACGAGGATCAGGATGAAGGTGAGGATTCCCAAGACGATGCTCATGTGGATGGAAAGGGTTCAGAAGTGCCGGTGAGAATAGCGGTTGTCAACCCGGCTGTACCAAACGGGCTTGCCGCAGGAAAACGGACCCTTTCGGGCCCGGGCACCCGGCCGACGGTCATGCTTCGACGCCAAGCTTTTCCAAAAGCCGCTGCAAATCCTCGTTGCCACGGTACTCGATCACAATCCGGCCCTTTTTCGGCGAATGCAGGACGGCAACGCGGGCTCCCAGATGGGAAGTCAGTTTGCGTTCGATGCCGGCGACCGCGGCCGCATCCTTTGTAGACAGGACCGCCCGGGCCGGTCGCGACGGGGTTCCCCGGTCGGCCTTCGCCGACAACGCCAGTTTTTCGGTGCCGCGAACGCTAAGCCCTTCCTCAATGACCCGCCGCGCGACCAGCGAACGCTGCGCCGCATCCTCCACCCCAAGCAAGACCTTGGCATGCCCGACACTGAGGAGGCCCTTGGCGACAAAACCCTGCAACTCGCCATCGAGCGAGAGCAGGCGCAGCGCGTTGGCCACGCTGGCACGGCCTTTGCCCACGCGCTCCGCCGCCGTCTCTTGAGTGAGGTCGAAATCGCGGATGAGGCTCGCATAGCCGTGCGCCTCTTCGATCGGATTGAGACCCTCGCGCTGTAGATTCTCGATGAGCCCGAGCGCGGCGGACGAAGCGTTGCTCGCCTCCACAATACGCGCCGGGATCGTTTTGATTTTCAGTTGCTGGAACGCCCGCCAACGCCGTTCGCCCGCGATGAGCTGAAATTTATCGGCGTGTTTACGCACCACCACAGGCTGCAACAAGCCTTCGGAGCGGATGCTCTCCGCCAGTTCGGTCAGCTGGTCCGGCGGAATCTCCCGCCGGGCCTGATACGGGCTGGGTTCGATCAGGTGCACCGCGACTTCTTGATAGCCCACTGCGGGCACCGGAGCCGGCGCCGTGGCCGCAAGGGCGTTGGCCACAGGCGTCGGCGAGGGAGCGACGACCGGTTTCGCCGCAGCAATGAGTCCGCTGAGGCCGCGCCCGAGGCGGGATTTGGATGGTGCTGCGGACATGGGTTATTTGCCTCCGGGAATGAAAAGAGTTTGGCCAACGACGAGACGATCGGGATCCGGAAGCTTGTTGGCGTTGACGATATCCTGCTTTTTCGCCCCGGTTTTTTTCGCTATCCCCGCGAGGCTGTCGCCTTTTTGCACGGTATAGCTGATGCCATCCTTCGAATAATTTTCCGAGAACGAAGCCGCAACGACCGGCCGCGCCGCCTGCGCTTTGGCGAGCGAATCCAGGGCGGCGTTCGTATCGCGGCCGAGCTTCTCCATGCCGGCGCTCACCTGCTGCAGCGTTTCGTTCCGGGAGACGGTTACCGCGCTCTTCATCGTGCGACTGAGGTCCGCCATCGCTTCGTTCAGCTGCGCAAGAGTGACGTAGGAATGGCTGGTCCGCTGCCGGAGATCCGCGTTTTCGCGCTCGAGCTGCTCCAGGCGAAGCGTGAGCTCGCCGACCCGTTGTGTCAGCCCGCGCACGTCCTCCCGCAGATTGGCGAACTCCAACTGCGACGGGAGATTTTGTGCCAGCGCCACCGTGGAAAGGGCGCTGCCGATGAACAAACATTTCCACATGGGGACGCAGCTTGCCCAAAGCGCTTCCGAAAACAAGCGACATGTGGCGCGCCGCGCCGCGGATTGACCCGGACGCATCGCAAGGTAGTTTGCGAGCGGCCTCCGTCCCCGGTTTGCCGATGAAGCGCCTCGCTTTGCCTGTCATTTTTCTGCCGCTCCTCCTGTACGCGGCGCCACCGTCCGAACTGGCCGGCGCCTTGGAACGACTGCGGGACCAAGGCAGCTATTCGTGGGAGGTTATCAACGGCGACCCCGGGCCCGTCGCGCAGAATTTCGAAACGCGACGCGGCACCGTCAAGACCGTCCAGCAAAACATGTCGCCGAACGTCAAAGGCAGCATCGACCTCGCTGGCGAGACCCTGATCGTGAGGGAATGGGCGGACGGAATGCGGCTTGAAACGCTCATCGCCCCCGATGGCACGATGGTCACTCACACGCCGGAAGGGTGGCTGACGAATCAGGAAATTCTCACCTTGCAGGCCGAGGAGCGCCTCCGGGACGGCGGGCCCACCGATCGATTCGTTTGGCTGCGCCGCGCCGACCGGCCCGATGTTCGCCGACCGGATCAGGAACTGACGCCCCTGCTTAAAACCAATGCAAAATTCGAAATGACGGCCGGCGACACTTTCGTTCTGAACGGGCGTTTCGGCGAAGGAGATACGCAGCAACCCTACGACGTGACCATCGCGATGCACCTCCGCGGCGGGATGATTCGCGATTACGAAATTACCCTCGAAGGCGGGCAACCGGTGTCCCGGGCCCGGGTGAAGGTTCCGGTAAGGGACCACCGAATCGTGATTCTCACCTACGTGCCCATCGCGAGCGTCAAAGTGCCGGCTGAGGCCCGCGAAAAGCTGAAAGCGGCAAAGACTGGACGGCGCTGAAGATCCGCGCATTGCGCGGTCCACCTTACTTCGGCGGGACCAAAAGCGCCGGCATGAGTCGCGACGAGATCTGCGTGCCAGCCACCACCGGAAACCCGCGGAGAAAGTCCGCGGCCGGCAGCATTTTCCCTCCTGGCCGTTGCAGTCGTCTGAATCTGACCACGCCCTCCCCCGTGCCAACCAGCAATCCCTCCGCATCCGAACCCAGAACGTTTCCAGGAGAAATTCGCGCGGTCGATCCAGAGGCACCAGCGGAAGGCTCCGCTGGTGCAATGTCCGCCAAGCCCACTTTCACCGGTTGACCGCCCAAATCGACGCTGCAGGTGGGCCAGGGAAACAGCCCGTTTATCCGCGCTGCCAGTACCGTCGCCGGACGGTTAAAATCGAGCGCCCCGTCCTCTTTCTGCAACTTTCGACAAAAAGTCGCAGCCCGATCGTCCTGCTCGACGAAGCTGAGGGTGTCCGCCGCGAGGCGGGGCAGCGTCCTCGCTAGGAGCGGCACGCCGGCGGCCGAAAGATTCGCCTCGACGTCAGCGGCCGTGTCCAACGGCCGAATCGCGACCGGCTCGGCGTCAGCCACGGGGCCGGCGTCGAGGCGCCTCACCACGCGCATCAGACTTACCCCGGTAGTGCGTTCGCCGCAGGCCACGGCGGTTTGAATCGGAGAGGCCCCGCGGTATTTGGGTAACAGGGAGGTATGGAGATTGAGCATACCCAAACGTGGAATTGCGATGAAGTCATCGCGCAGGATGTGCCCATAGGCCATAATCAGGCCCACGTCGGGCGCGAGGGCCGTCAGTTCGATACGCACGGCGTCGGTGATTTTTTCCGGCTGGTAGACCGGGAGTCCATGTTCGAGCGCCCAGAGCTTGATCGCATTTGGCTGCACCTGTTGGCCGCGCCCGGAAGCACGATCGGGTTGGGTGAATACCCCCGCGACCTGCGCGCAAAAAGCTCCGTCCGCAACAATCCATCGCAACAGAGGCAGTGCGATGGCATCGGAACCGAAAAATACGAGACGGAGAGGAACAGCCATGTGGAGTTGGATCTAACCGTCCGGCCCGCCGGGTAAAGCCCTGGGTGGCCGAACCGAACTCAAGCAGATCGATCTCCCGCCCGTCGCCAACCGGAGACTACGTGAACCCGTGAAGGTGCAGTAAAATCTGGTTCGCCTCTCCCAAACGTTGAAAACCGGTCAAACGTGCGTTCCGACGGGCGGTTGAAGTAAGCCAGCCTTCTCAAGCGTCTCTCGCTCCACGGGCTGCCCCGCCAGCGGGCCGGGATGGTCCAGCCGGTTTGGCCTTAAGCCGCACACTTTTCGTTAGACTTCGGCTTGATGCGCCGGCATTCCTCCTTGGCACATGGCCGAGAACTCGAAACGCAAGGCGTTCCTGATCCTTGCTCTGGCTTTTAGCCTCATCATCGCTTTTTTCGCCGTGGTCGTGGCCGTTGTGAACGACGACGAACTACGGGAAAGACTCGGCGTCACATTTTATATCGTCGGCTTTTCGATCGTCGGCTGCGTCCTGCTCGTGCTGGCCGGTTACGTATGGGACCGCTCACTCATGAACCGGCTGCGGACCCTTCGCTCCTCCGTGCCGATCGTCGCCGGCGACGCCGCCGATGCCGAGCCCGATCACGACGAAATCATCGGCCTGGCCCGCAACATCGAGCGCATGGCCCAAGCGCTGCAAAAGACCGAGGCCAGCTACCGCGGCATTGTCGAAGATCAGGTGGACTTGATTTGCCGCTACCGGCTCGACGGAAAGCTCACTTTCGTCAACAGCGCCTACGCCGGGGCCTTCGGGCGCAAGCGCAACGAGTTGGTCGGCCAGCCGTTCGTGCTCTTTTCAGCCGGAGCCGCCATCGGCGATGAACCGTATAGTTTTGAGCGAGAGCTCGAACTCCCCGACGGCCGCCGCCGCTGGATGATGTGGACCCAACGTCCCATCCGGGACGACAGCGGCAACACGCTGGAGTACCAGGCGGTCGGCCACGATATCACGCTGCGCAAGGAGGCCGAAGCCGCGCTCCTTCACGCCAAGGATGCCGCCGAGGCCGCGGACCGCGCCAAGAGTGAATTCCTCGCGATCGTCAGCCACGAAATTCGTACGCCCATCAACGGCGTCATCGGCTTTGCCCAGATCCTCGCCGATTCTCCGCTCTCGCCCGAACAGCGGGAGCAGGTCGCCATCATCAAGTCCAGCGGCCAGGCCCTTGAGAAACTGATCGCCGACATCCTCGATCTTTCGAAAATCGAAGCCGGCAAGATCGAAATCGAATCCGCCCCTTTCGGCCTGCATAAGTGCGTCCAGGAAATCATGGCGTTCTTCCAGCCCCGCGCCCGGGCGGCGGCGCTCGCGCTCACGGCCAATCTCGATCCCGACGTACCCGCCATCGTCAACGGCGACGAGGCCCGGCTGCGGCAGATCCTCATCAATCTCATTGGCAACGCCCTCAAGTTTACGGAGAGCGGAAGCATCACCGTTCATGTCTCCTGCATGCGCGGCGAACCGGTCAGCATGCGGGACACCCGCCGGGCCTTGCGGCTGTTTTTCGCGGTTTCGGACACCGGGATCGGAATTCCCGCCGACAAGATCTCGAAGCTTTTCAAGCCCTTCAGCCAGGTGGACACTTCGTCGGAGCGCCGCCGCAGCGGCACCGGCCTCGGCCTGATTATTTCGAAGCGACTCTGCGACCTCATGGGCGGCTCGATCTCCGTCGACAGCAAACCCGGCGAGGGCACGACGTTCCGTTTCTCACTCCTGACGGACTTCGAAAAAGGCGACACCATACCGCCGTTTCCGATGCGATCGGGGCAGGCCGAGTCTATTTCATCGTAGGCCCCTCGCGACTCTCCTAAGGAGCAAGGGCAAGGTCTTGCGCAGATCTACTTGATCGGAGGGGGCCGGGACCCTTTCCCTTCGCAGTGGCCCGCGCAACGTTTCAATAACGATAGTGTTCGGGCTTGTAAGGCCCTTCCACCGGCACCCCGAGATAAGCCGCCTGATCCTTCGTAAGCGTCGTCAGCTTCGCACCGATCTTCTCCAGGTGCAGCCGGGCGACTTCCTCGTCGAGATGCTTGGGCAGGCGATAAACGCCGATGGCGTAGGTGTCGCGATTCCGCCAGAGGTCCAGTTGGGCCAAGGTCTGGTTGGTAAAGCTGTTGGACATCACGAAAGAAGGATGGCCGGTCGCGCAACCCAGGTTCACCAGCCGCCCCTCGGCGAGCAGGTAAAGCGTCTTTCCGGTCGGGAAAGTATACATGTCGTACTGCGGCTTCACGTTGACGCGTTTCGCATCGGACGTATTGAGCCGGTCGACTTGGATCTCGTTATCGAAATGGCCGATATTACAGACGATCGCCTGATCCTTCATCCCCCGCATGTGCTCCAGGGTGATGATGTCGCGATTGCCGGTCGTCGTTACGTAGATATCCGCGACGTTGAGAGTCGATTCGATGGTGTTAACCTCGAAACCTTCCATCGCCGCCTGCAGCGCATTGATCGGATCGATTTCCGTGACGATCACCCGGGCGCCGAAGCCCTTGAGCGAATGCGCGGAACCCTTGCCCACGTCGCCGTAGCCGCAAACACAGGCCACTTTACCCGCGATCATCACATCGGTCGCACGTTTCAGGCCGTCGGCCAGCGATTCCCGGCAACCATATAAATTGTCGAACTTCGACTTGGTGACCGAGTCATTGACGTTGATCGCCGGGACGCGGAGTTTGCCCTTTTCGAGCATTTGATAGAGCCGATGGACCCCGGTGGTCGTCTCTTCCGACACGCCGCGCCACGCCTTGACCAGTGTACTCCAACGAAGCGGATCCTCGGCGTGCACGCGCTTCAAGATATTCTTGATGACCTGCTCCTCGTGCGAGCCGGATGGCGTATTAACCCAATCGCTCCCTTCCTCGAGTTCGCACCCTTTGTGAATGAGGAGCGTCACATCACCGCCGTCGTCAACCACGAGCTGCGGCCCTTTGCCACCCGGGAACGAGATCGCGCGGAGAGTCAGGTCCCAATATTCCTCCAACGTTTCGCCCTTCCAGGCAAACACCGGTGTGCCGGCTTGAGCGATCGCGGCCGCGGCGTGGTCTTGAGTGGAAAAGATGTTGCATGAGGCCCAGCGGACATCGGCTCCGAGTTCCTGCAACGTTTCGATCAGCACCGCAGTCTGGATCGTCATATGCAACGAGCCGGTGATGCGGACACCGGCGAGCGGCCGGCTGGGACCAAACTTCTTCCGCACCGCCAGGAGTCCGGGCATTTCATGCTCGGCGATGGCAATTTCTTTGCGACCCCATTCGGCAAGAGCGATGTCCTTGACGTGGTAATCGTTGGCGGGAGAGGAAGACATAACGGGCATGGAAAAAGGATTAGGTTGGGCTTCAGGGACGCTCTTTTCAGGCGAGGGCGGCGCGCAAGGCGCCGATCTTGTTCGTCTGCTCCCATGGCAGGCCCGTCTTGCCAAAATGACCGTAGTTGGTCGTTTCGCGATAAATCGGTCGCAGCAATTTGAGCTGCGAAATTATATCGGCGGGCTTGAAGCTGAAAACCTTCTCAACCGCGCGGGAAATTTTTTCGTCGGCCACCTTGCCGGTGCCCATCGTGTCGACATAGACGCTTACCGGCTCGGGGTGGCCGATGGCATAGGCAACCTGGAGTTCGGCGGCATCGGCGATGCCAGCCGCGACAATATTCTTCGCCACCCAGCGGCACATGTAGGCCGCGGAGCGATCGACCTTGGAGGGATCCTTGCCGGAAAAGGCGCCGCCGCCATGCCGGCCCCAGCCGCCGTAGGTGTCGACGATGATCTTGCGCCCGGTCAATCCGGAATCGCCCTGCGGGCCGCCAACGACAAACCGACCGGTGGGATTAATCAGGAATTCGGTGCGGGAATTGAGCAGCGCAGCCGGAATGATCTTCCGCACGACATTCTTGATCAGGAAACGCTCGATCTCCGCATGCTTCACTTCCTCGGTGTGCTGGGTCGAGATGACCACGTTCACCACCTCCACGGGTCGACCGTTTTCATAACGGATCGAGACCTGTGATTTCGCATCCGGGCGCAGCCACTTCACGCGGCCGCTCTTCCGCACCGCGGTGAGCTCACGCCCAAGCCGGTGCGCGAACATGATCGGCGTTGGCATCAGCTCGGGCGTTTCGTTGCACGCATAACCGAACATCAGGCCCTGGTCGCCGGCGCCCTGTTCGGCGTGCTTCTTGCCTTCCGCCTTCTTCGCATCGACCCCTTGCGCGATGTCGGGGGACTGAGTCGTCAGCAGATTGTGGATAAAAACCTTGTCGGCATGAAAAACGTCGTCGTCGTTGATGTAACCGATTTCGCGGATGGCCGCCCGAATGACCGCCCCGACATTGATGATATTGTCGATCGGTTTACGGCCGAGCTTCGGGATCGTGATTTCACCCGCCACCACCACGGCATTGGATTTGACCAAGGTCTCGCAGGCCACGCGACTCGAACGGTCCGCGGCCAAACATGCATCGAGCACGCTATCGGAGATCAAATCCGCCACCTTGTCAGGATGACCTTCACCAACGGACTCCGAGGAAAAGACGAATGATTTGGCCATAAAATAAAGGTCATAATCAAAGCAGCGAAAGAGTCGCCCGCAAGCGAAATATCAACATATACCGATTTCGTGATACATAGGAAATCAGCCGGTGGATATTCCGGCCGGCAACTTCCCGTTGCGCCGGAGTTCGGCGTCTTCACACTCGCGGCAATGGATCCCCTATCCGCGGCAACCCCGATCAGCCTGAAGGGGCGCAAGATCTTGGTCGCGGACGATGATCGGATGAATCTCCGCATCCTCGGTGGGATTTTACGAGCGGAAGGCTACGTGCTGGCCGAAGCGGACTCCGGGGAGAAAACCATCGAGACCTATGAGTCCTTTCAGCCCGACCTGGTGCTTCTCGACGTGATGATGCCCGGAATCGACGGATTTGAAACGTGCCGCCAGCTGAAGAAGCGCCACGGCGCCTCCCGCGCTCCCATTATTTTCATCACGGCCAAGAATGAGTCGGACGACGTGGTCGAGGGTCTGGAGGCCGGCGGGGTCGATTATCTGCCGAAGCCCTTCAAGGCCAAGGAAGTCCTGGCCCGCATTCGTTCCCACCTGCAGAACCGAATTCTTTCCGAGCAAAAACAAGCTTTGGTCGACCAGTTGAGCAAGGCCAACGCTGCCAAGAACCGCTTTCTCGGCATGGCGGCGCACGACCTTCGCAACCCTCTCGCGTCGATTCGCGGCCTCGCGGAGTTCCTGCGGGAAGGAGCCGTGGGGCCGTTGACGCCGGAGCAGCTGGATCTGATCGCGACGATCCACAGCGCCAGCCAATCCATGCTGGACATGGTGAATGAGTTGCTCGACGTCGCCACGATCGAGTCGGGCGAACTGAAGCTGGCAATGGAGTCGCGCAACCTGGGAGCCTTGATCGCCAAATCCGTCGCGATGATGAACATGGAGGCGGCGAAAAAGAAAACCCACGTAACGTTCGACGTGCCGGCGGCACCGACGATCCTGCGGATCGACGCGGCAAAGATGAAACAGGTGATCGATAATCTGCTGAGCAACGCCGTGAAGTATTCGCCGCCCAATTCCAGCATCAGCGTGCTGGTGGTCCCTCCGTCGACGCCCGGCCAATGCAGTTTTGCGGTCCGCGATCAAGGGCCGGGCATTCCAGAAACCGAGCGCGACAAGCTGTTCAAGGATTTCAGCCGTCTTTCGGTCCAGCCAACGGGCGGAGAAAAAAGCACCGGACTGGGACTCGCCATCTGTCGCAAAATTGTCGAGGCTCACGGCGGCACGATTCTCGCTGAGAACCTTCCGATTCGCGGCTGCGAATTCCGCGTCACCCTTCCCGCCCAATGAATTTTCCCGGCACCATTCTGGTGGTCGATGACGAGGCCCACATTCGCAAGTTCCTCGAAATTATTTTGAAGCAGCTCGGCGCGACGTCCCTGCTCGACGCGAACAATGGCGAGGAGGCGCTCGCGATTTATGCCCGCGAGCGTCCGGCTTTGGTTTTGATGGACGTCAACATGCCAATCATGGACGGGATGCAAATTCTGGAAAAACTCCGGGCGCTCGATCCCGATTGCGCGGTGATCATGCTGACGTCGATGGCCAACCGCTCCACCGTCGAGGCCGCCCTCGAGCACGGCGCGATCAACTACATCCGCAAGGATACGCCCAAGGAGGCGATCATCGCAGCGCTTTCCGAGACCATCGCCACTCACTTCGGACCGGAGAAACTTACATGAGCACGACTCCATCCCCCCAATCGTCCACGTCCCCGGGAGTCATCCGGGAAGTCAAATATTCCCTGCCGCAATTGCTGGAAGAGTTGAAGGTCGAGCGGGCCGCGGCCTCGTACGCGATGGAAAGGCTCGATCAACACGAAATCGGAAAACTCTTCAAAGTGAAGACTCCCCGCCGTGCTAAATCCAAATCGTAAGCAATTCATCGATCGCCTCAAAAAACTGCCCCATTTCGACTACGCGGCGGAACTGGCGGTTCTGGTCGAACGGCATGGCGACAGCGCGATACTCCTGCAGGCCATCATCGATGACAAATTGGTCATCAAGGACGACGGCTGCCGCTACTGGGCCGACTCGATGCACGTGGCCTATGTCGATCCGTTCGCTTCAGTGATCACCGAGGAGGCCATCGACAAGATCCCGATGGAGGTGGCAAAAAAAGTGAAGGCCATCGGCCTGTATGTCCTGAACGGTGTCCTCACCACCGCCATGGCCAGCCCGGCGGACACCGAGTTGATCCGCCGTCTCAGCCAGATCGCGCAGGTGCCGATCAGCCCCGTGTTTGCCCTGCCCCGGGAAATTGAAGACGCGATCGCGGTCAACTACTGCACTGAGAAAGGCCTCGAGGAAAGCCTCACCGAGCTCGAACGCTCGAGCCTTTTCGACAAGCCAGAGATCGCGGGCGAGAAACTCGCCGTGCTCGCGGAAAACAATGCCCTCATCCAAATCCTCGACGAAATAGTCTATTTTGCCATCCGGGAGCGGGCAACCGACATCCACATCGAGGCCCAGGAGACCCAATCCCGCATTCGCTTTCGCATCGACGGGAACCTGCGGGAAATCCTCACCTATTCCCGCAAGCTCCACCGCGCGCTGATCTCGCGCATCAAGATCCTCTGCAATCTCAACATCTCGGAGAGCCGCTTTCCGCAGGATGGACGCTTCTCAATGCCCGTCGGCAGCCAAACCGCCAATTTCCGGGTCTCGACGATCCCTTCCGCCTACGGGGAAAAAACCGTCATTCGCGTGCTGGCGATGATCGGCAAAAAATCGATGCTGACGCTCGAGAAGATGATGATCTCGCAGACCATTCTGCAACCGTTCAAACGGCTCATTCAGAATCCGAACGGCATCATTTTCGTCACCGGCCCGACCGGCTCGGGCAAAACCACGACCCTCTACGCCGCCCTGCACGAAATCAATTCGCCCACCGTGAACGTTTCGACGATCGAAGACCCGATCGAGATCCCGCTCGCCGGCGTCAATCAGAGCCAGGTCAACGCCAACATCGATCTCAAGTTTGCGACGATCCTCCGCGCGTTGATGCGGCAAGATCCCGATGTGATCCTGATCGGTGAAATTCGCGACCTGGAGACCGCGAAGATCGCGACGGAAGCGGCGCTCACCGGACACATCGTTTTTGCCACCCTGCACACCAACAGCGCCCCGCAGGCGATCGTGCGGCTGATCGAGATCGGCGTGGCCCCATATATGGTGGCCCCCTCGGTCATCGGCGTTCTCGCGCAACGTCTCGCCGCGCGCATCTGTGAGGCCTGCAAGGAAGCTTACTATCCTTCACGCGAAACCCTGCAGAAATTCTTCGCCGATGAAGGGCTTGAGGACGTGCCGTTTTTCCGCGGGCGTGGCTGTGCCGCGTGCCGCCACACCGGCTACAAGGGTCGCGTCGCCTTTCACGAACTGGTGCTGATCACCGAGGAAATCCGCACCCTGATCAGCGAGGGCCGCAGCGTGCAGGAAATTTCCCGGGCGGCCGCCAAGGTCGGCTACAAACCCCTGCGGTACGACGGACTGAAAAAAGTTTTGCTCGGCCTCACGACCATCGAGGAAATCGAGCAAAGCACATCGTTCGAATGGGCCACCTAGCGACGGAGCGCCACGCCACGGAATCGAACGGCGTTGCACGCGACCCTTTTTTAAAAACACTGCACCCCGATAACCATGGGCGAACCTTCTGTCATCGATCCCCAGGCGATCGAAAATCTTCGATCTCTCAACCCGGGGGATGGCGATGAATTCTTGCGGGAGATCGTCGGCATCTTCCTTGAGGATACACCGCAGCGAATCGCCGAGCTCGACCAGAGTCTGGCGGCGAGTGACGGGCCAAAATTCATCCGCGCGGCCCACAGTATCAAGGGCAGCTCCGCCAACCTCGGAGCCATCCTGTTGCGGGCGGCGGCGGAAAAGCTCGAACATCAGTCTCGCACGCAGGGTCTGGCCAATCTCGCGGGGCTCGTCGTGGAGGCGAAGACCGAGTTTCGACGCGCCGAGGACGAACTCGGTAAACTCATTGCGAAATAGCCGGCCGGCCGCGCCGCGGCTGCCGGTCCCTATTTGTCTAGAAAGTAGCCGCGCTGCTTTTCGGAAATCGGCTGCTCCGCACGCTCCATGGCCTTCAGGAGATCTTCCCAAATCAGGCGCTTTTTCCGATTCGTCGGTTCGCGCAGGATGTAGCTGGGATGGTACGTCACCATCAATGGCTTGCCGGCGAACTCGTGCCACCGGCCGCGCACGTCACCGAGCGCCTTGAACGTGCCAAACCCAAGGAGCCCCTCCGCCGCCGTTTTGCCCAGCGCAACGAGCAAATCCGGATTCACGACCTCGATCTGCGCCCGGAGATACGGCAGGCAGTAGCGCATTTCCTCGGCCGTCGGCGGGCGGTTGCCAACCTGCGACGCTCCGGCCGCCGCGGGCAGCTCCGGCCGCCAGTTCATGATGTTGCCGATATAGACCTCCTCGCGTTTCAAACCCATGCCCAGAATCATCTTCGTCAGCAGCTGCCCCGCGGGGCCGACAAACGGCTCGCCCTGAATTTCCTCCTCTCCGCCCGGCGCCTCGCCCACGAACATGATCTTCGCGTCGATCGAACCGACGCCGAAAACCACTTTTTTCCCCGGACGGATATGCGCCCGGCAGGTCGTGTCGCTGAGGACAATTTCGCGCAACGCGGCCCACCGCGCCGCCTTGTCGCCCGCCGGCAGGGTCACCGTCGGCACCGCGGGCAACGGAATTGATTCCGGCGTGGCCCGGTCCGGTTGCACGGACGCCAGGATCATCTCGCGGGCGGCCGCCCGCGGCCCGGGAGAATCCATCCCGGCCACCGCCCCAGCTGACGGCGCCTTTTGCTTTCCAGCCCGGCGCACCAGCAGCACCGACTTCAATGCCGCGATGCTTTCATCCGAAACCGCGACGGTCCTCACTCCGGCGGTTTTCAGCCGGCGCAACTCAGCGGTGAGAGCAGAAAGGGCATTATGCATCGGCGGCTAGACAACCCGTTTCTGCAGCAGTCGCTCAACGTGCTTGCCCAGCAGG
This sequence comes from Opitutia bacterium, assembly GCA_947474935.1. Lineage (GTDB taxonomy): Bacteria > Verrucomicrobiota > Verrucomicrobiia > Opitutales > Opitutaceae > ER46. The sequence continues at coordinate 130,403 of CANJKL010000003.1, read as the reverse complement.
TCGAACTCCAAATTCACCGGGTCACCGGCGCGTTTCCCCCTCAGATTCGTGACGGCGAGCGTATGCGGAATCAGCCAGACCGCGATGCTCGTGTCGGTTACTTCCGCAATTGTCAGCGAAATGCCGTCGATGGCGATGCTCCCCTTGTGCACAAAATGCCGCGTATTTTCCGCCGGCACGCGTACCCGAAGATAGTGATCCTGACCGCGCGGTTCGAAGACCTCGATCACCCCCAGGGCATCGACGTGGCCGGTGACAAAGTGCCCGCTCACTTTTCCCCCGAACCGAAGACTCCGTTCGAGATTAACCAAGGCGCCCTCGCGCAACACGGAAAAATTCGTCAACCGCCGCGTTTCCGCCAGCACATCGAAGCGCAGCGTAGTCGCGTCAAATCGCGCGGCGGTAAGACAGCACCCGTTGACTGCGATACTGTCGCCGACCGTCAGTTCCACGAGCGCAACCCGCGCCGAAATCGCCAGCTCCCAAGCCTCCGGCCCGTTGGCAAAGGCCAGGACGCGGCCCGTTTCCTCGACTATTCCAGTGAACATCGCCGTCATGGAAATCGTGAATCGACGCGTCGCCAAGCCGCAAACAGCATGGCCTCGTGGCGTCGCCACCCGATTCCGCCCGCCGCTGCGCATGGCCCATTTTGGGCGACGACGGAAGAGCCCGGCCGTCCATTTCGTCGCAACGCGGTGCCAGGCCCGGGCCGCCGCCACTCCGATTTAAATCGCACCACCGAAACTCTTTTCCGAAGACTGTGTCCCTGCTTCCGCGTGGCCGACCTTGCCGAAAGCTATTCTCCGGAGTCTGAACCAGAACTCCTTCGACGCGCGCAAGCGGGCGAGGAGACGGCGTTCGGCATCCTGATGCGCGCTTACTATGAGCCAATTTTCCGGCTCGTGCAGTCGATCGTTCACGATGAACACGCGGCACGCGACGTCTGCCAGGAGGTCTGGCTGACGGTCTGGCGCAGCCTGGGAAAGTTTCGCGGCGAGGCGAAGTTTTCCACCTGGGTGCATCCGATCGCCGTGCGCCGCGCCATCGATCATTTGCGCGGCCGACAGCGTTGGACCAAACGCTTTCTGCCGTTTCTGGTCGGCGACTCCGACAACGGCGGCGGCACGCCGGAGCCGGTGGCGGACGGCAATCCCCGCGACGATCTGGAGAAGCGCGAGCACGCCGGCCGGTTTGAGCGTGCGATCGAGTCCTTGCCACCCAAGTATCGGGCCGTGCTCGCACTGCGCGAAATCCAGGGCCTTTCTTACGACGACATCGCCAAAAGCATCGACGTCCGTCGCGGCACCGTGATGTCGCGGTTGTTTAACGCGCGCCGTTTGCTGGCGCAAAAACTAGAGGATCTGCCATGCGAATAATTCAACTCTTCCTTGCGCTGCTGCTGTTATCCGGCCTGGCGCCATACGCCGGTTTCGCGGCGGCCGGCGGCCCCGCCTCGGTTCGCGCCATTCTCTTCGTTGCGTCGAACCAGCGCGGCACGCCCGATCCAAAACTGCGTTCCTACGAACCCGTTCTGCGGAGCAACCTGCGCTTCGAAAGCTACCGCTACATGGGCGAAGGGGCGGCCGCCGTTGCGCCGGGCGCCACCGCGACGCTGACCCTGCCGGGCGGAAACCGGGTCGAGCTCGAGCGCGATAAATCAAGCGGACCGGTAAAGGTCCATCGCGGCGGGGCGACCGTATCGATTTCTCCGGGAAAACCGGTGGTTCTGATGGGGGGGCCCGCGGGCAACAAAGGTGATGTTTTTGGTATCATTGTGCTGGCCAACTGATCGAGCGAGCCGGGCTTCGGCGGTCTGGGGAGGAAGAAAATGAATAAACCCGCCCGGAGCAGCGTCTCATGAGCAAACCCAACCAAGGGAAAACATCATGAAACCAATCACATTTGTCCTTGTTTCTGTTCTCGCTGGTTTAGCTGTGGTCGCCGCCCGTGCGGATCAAAACCGGGCTGGTGCCAGCGTGGAGTTTCGCATTAGCCCGAACTACGTCGCTTCCAGCTACGCCGTGCCGGTTCCCGTCTATTTCCCGGCACCCGCGCGCTCGTTTGTGCCCGCTCGGGGCCATTGGGACGAAGTGATCGTCAAGACCTGGATGCCGGGACGCTGGGTAACCGGTCGCGATCGGTGGGGCCGGACTTATCGAGTCATGGCAAAGGGGTATTTCGTCTATCGCACGGAGCGCGTGTGGATTGATGGCAGTCGCGGAGGAGTCTACGGCTACAGTGGTGGGTGGCACGACGACCGAAACGGTTAGGAGATCTGCATCTCATGAACTGCCACAAGGCCAGGCACGACATTTTCGCCGAACGAGACGGCCTGCTGGGCACTGCCGAGCGAGGTGCCCTCGCGGAGCATTTGGAACAGTGTCCAGCGTGCCGCAGGATGCGGAACGACTTCACGGCAACCATCGATGCCTGGCGCGCGTCGCCCGAACGGGTCACGCTACCCGATGCCAACCTTGAGTGGCAAAAAGTGCGTCGCGAGATTCAACACGGCACCCGCTCGAACGGCTCCCCGTGGCGGTCTCCCGTAACTTGGTTTGCCCTGCCGCTGGCTGCGGCCGCGGCGCTGGCCGTCGTGCTTTTTGTGCCGTCACCGTTCTCGCCTGAAACGGGCGACCGGGTTTCTTCAGTCGCCGCAACAGCCGGCGGGAGCGACGGTTCGGCGGCAGCGGAGCCCGCCTCCACCGTGGTATTCGTCGATGACAAAACCGGCTGGGTTTTCGTCTGGGCGGACGACAGCCCGAAGCATATCTGATCCATCGGGCACGCGTGAACCCGAGGCATCCCCCCGCCGGATCACTTGAGCTTAACGCGCAGCACGGCCGTCTCGCCACCCCGGGCGACCAACAGAACGAATTCCGGACGGGAAGTGTCTCGTTCGATTTCCGCCAGCTTTTCCGCCGTCGCCGCGAAGGTCTTCACCTCAACGCCATCGATTTCCTTGATCCAATCCTCCTGACGCAGGCCGGCGATGGCGGACGGACTGCTGGGCTTCACGAAATGCACCACGACGCCGGCCGACTCGGTCGCGCGAACCCGACGCTCGATCGCGTCACCGTAGACAAACTCCCGAGCGGTAAAGCCGAAGCGGTCGAAATATTTCCGGTCGGCTTCGCGCATCAACTTCGGCTCCTCCCCGAGAACCGCTTTCAATTCCATCCGTTCGCTGCCCCGCAAGACTCCGATCGCCAGCGTGGCTCCGGGCGTACGTCGATCGATTTCCCGCTCGATATAAGACACCACCACCCGCTCGGGTTTTAATTGGGGGAGCGGCTTCCCATCGAGGGCCAGGATGATGTCACGATTCTTGAGGCCCGCTTTCTCGGCCGGACTGCCCTCAAGCACTTCACTCACCACGGCGCCCGACTGGTCGCCAAGGTTAAAGAACTTAGCAACTTCGCGATCCATTGGCTCGAGCCCGTAGGCCCCCAACCACGCCAGCGGCCGACCCGAGGGATTTTTCGGCACTCGGTCGAGGTTCGGCAGGACATCGCTCGCCAGGAGGAACGCGCTGCTCTCCTCCACATTTACCAGGAGCACCGGTGCGCCACGGTTGTTACGCGAAAATTGGAGGTAGCTCTGGCCGAATGAACTCAGCGCGATGCCAACCAACGCCCCTTCCCGATCGAAAACGGGCAGCCCGGGAGCAGAGACCTCCTGTTGGGCAATTCCAGTACGCTGCGGGAGCGCTTGGATCAAGGCGAGATGGCTCTGCATGATATAGGGGGCGAAATCCTCGTCCTTGTTGCGCAACCCGATCCCCCAGATAAAATCCGCCAGAGCCGGTGCGCGACGGGAGTCTTGCGCGGCAAAAGCCGTGACGGGCGTGAGTCTTCCGCGGATTTTTTCGGCCACGCGCACAAAGTGCCAGCCGGTGTATGCGTCCTGCCCCAAATATTCGCCCGGCGTGCTCGCCGCCTCGCCCGGCAGATAAATCTTGAAATCCTTGAGCTGCCACATCGCCGCCCTCGGATCGACGGAATTTAAGGGAAGAATGATTGTGCCGGCGCCGTCGATCACCGTGCCCATGGAGACCGTGGGACGTCGCTCGATCTCCGTCTCAGTAATGTACTCCACCGCCACGACGCATTTCACCCGCTCGGCCCAGAGCGCGGGCAATTCGGCGGCCGCCCGAAGTCCGGGAGAACAAAGGGCGGCAACCCAAATCGACAGGAGACGAAATTTCATGGTTTGATAATATACAACGAAACACGCCGGTTGCGCTGGGCCTCAAACAAAGTGGGCCCGGGCTTCGACTCGTAAGCGGCATGGGCGGCTTTCATGACCTCCAGCGAAGCGACCGGTTGCTGGTTTATTTTCACGATGAGGTCTCCACGCGATAATCCGGCTATATCCGCGGGGAACCCCGGCTGTACCCCGATGACGACGACACCCGTGGCGTCGTCGAGTTGGTTTTCCCGGGCGTAGGCCCGGGAGACCTTGCGCACGCCGAGACCCCATTTATCGAGCGCCCACTCTTCGCCGACCCGGCTTTCGAGTTTTTCCGTCACCACGTTGTGGTCCCGGGTCTCCGCACCCCGCTTGACCGTGAGCTTGAGCGATCCGCCTACCGGACGACTGGCAATCTGATCTTGAATCGCCGGAAGCTGTTCCGGAAACCGTCCGTCGATCTTCGCGCCGTCGAGTGCGAGCAGAATATCGCCCCCGCGCAGTCCGCCCTTCGCCGCCGGTGAACCCGGATCGACGCTGTTGATCAGCATGCCCGTGTTGAGCGCGAGGGAGTAAAAATTTTCGAGATCCTGCAGCGCACCCGGGACGATGCCGATATAGCTGCGCGTGATCATTCCGTCCCGCACCAGGCCGGCCACCACTCGTTTGGCCGTCGCCGCCGGAATGGCAAACCCCAGGTTGTTCGCTCCGAGATAGCCCCGGGAACTGATCCCGACGATCTTGCCGTCCTCATCCACGAGCGGCCCGCCGGAGTTACCCGGATTGATCGCAGCATCGGTCTGGAGCCAGGTGTTAAACATGCCGGTTTCGTAGCCGTTGATCCCGCGCGTGTCCTCAAGGTACTGGCTCGTGTTCGAAATGATTCCGCGCGTGACGGTGCGGGTGAGCCCGTGGGGTGTCCCCACGGCAAAAACGACCTCACCCGGGAAAAGTTTCTCCTTGTCGCCGATAAAATCGGCATGCGCGAGTGTCCAGCCGCGGCGTTTCACTTCCGCCATGTCAACGCGCAGGACCGCAAGATCCGTCCAGTGGTCCCAGCCCACGAGTTTGGCGCTGACCCGCTCAAGATTGGACAACGTGATGTTGAGTTCGACCGCCCGGGGGCTCGCCACGTGGGCGTTGGTCAGCACGATCCCGTCGGCGGTAACAATGACGCCGGACCCGATGCTGGCGGTGAACCGTCGCGCGCCGGCTTCAAAGGCGATTTCGCGCACATCGATGCGTACCACCGCCTCCAGCAACTGGTTAAAGCCCCGCGACGTCGCGCCCCGCCCCGCCAGCGCCGGCGAGAAAAACACGACGATCAGTGCGCCGAGAGCGAAGATTGACCGGGGTGGGAAAGGTTTCACAGTGGCGGGTTTCACACGATGGCTACCAAGAGCACAGACTACAACTTCCATGACATCGAGCCGCACTGGCAACATTTCTGGGAGGAAAATCGCTCGTTTCGCGCCGAGAATGACTCGTCGAAACCGAAATACTACGTGCTCGACATGTTTCCGTACCCCTCGGGTTCGGGCCTCCACATTGGCCATCCCGAGGGCTACACCGCCACGGATATTCTGGCCCGGTACAAACGGGCCCGCGGATTCAACGTGCTGCATCCGATCGGCTGGGACGCGTTTGGCCTGCCCGCGGAGCAACACGCGGTAAAAACCGGCACTCACCCCGCTTCGAACACGCAAAACAACATCACGAATTTCAAGCGGCAGATCAAGGCGCTGGGCTTTTCTTACGACTGGGACCGTGAAATCGACACCACCGACCCGAAATATTTCCAGTGGACGCAGTGGATCTTCCTGCAGCTCTTTCAACGCGGCCTCGCCTTCGTCGACAAACGGCCGGTGTGGTGGTGCCCCGAACTGCGCACGGTCCTGGCCAACGAAGAAGTCGTGGAAGGGAAGAGTGAAGTCGGCGGGTTTCCCGTGGAACGGCGCAATCTGCGGCAATGGGTGCTGCGGATCACGGCCTACGCGGAGCGCCTGCTCGCGGACTTGAAGGAACTCGACTGGCCCGAGTCCACCAAACGCATGCAAGAGGCATGGATCGGCCGAAGCGAAGGGGCGGAAATCATCTTCAAACTGGAGCATGAGGCCCTGGGCGGACTGAAGGTGTTCACCACTCGGCCGGACACCCTGTTCGGATGCACCTACATGGTCCTCGCGCCCGAACATCCGCTCGTCGCCACGTTGACGACTCCAGCGCAGCGTGCGGCGGTCGAGGCCTACCAGAAAAAGGCGGCCGGCAAGAGCGATCTTGAACGCACCGATCTGGCGAAGGAAAAATCGGGCGTATTCAGCGGCGCGTATGCCTTGAATCCGGTCAATGGCGCGCGGGTGCCCGTCTGGATCGCCGATTACGTGCTCACCGGTTATGGCACCGGGGCCATCATGGCCGTGCCCGCCCACGATACGCGCGACTACGAATTTGCCCGGCAATTTTCGCTGCCGGTGATCCAGGTGATCGAACCAAACGACGGCACCGCGACGGCCCTGCCTTTCACCGGCGACGGCAAATTGGTAAATTCCGGAACCTACACCGGAATGCCTTGGGCAACCGCGAAGCAGGAATTGACTACGGCTCTGACTGCGGTGGGCGCGGGCAAGGCCACCGTAAACTACAAGCTACGCGACTGGCTGTTTTCGCGCCAGCGATATTGGGGAGAGCCGTTCCCCATCGTATGGGTGGATGCCGAGGCCTACGCCAAAGCCCGGGCCGTGCGGCCCGATTCATTTCCTCCGGAGCCGGTCACATTTACCGCCGATGGAGCCACCCATTTTGCGCTGCCATTGCCGGCGCAGGCGCTGGCCTTGGAGTTGCCGAGCGTCCAGTCCTACCTGCCCAGTGGCACGGGGGAAAGCCCACTGGCCAACGAAACCGACTGGCTTGAGATTTGGTTCAATTATGCGACCGGGGCCAGCGTTCCAGCGCGCCAGCCAAAGCCGGGCGGAACGGAATGGATCCGGGGCCGCCGAGAAACCAACACGATGCCGCAGTGGGCCGGCTCATGCTGGTACTACCTGAGATTCCTCGACCCGAAAAACGCTCACGCGATCGCCTCGCCCGAGGCTCTGCGGTATTGGGGCAGCCCCGACTTGTACGTCGGAGGCGCGGAACACGCCGTACTTCATCTGCTCTACGCGCGTTTCTGGCACAAGGTGCTCTTCGATCTCGGTGTTGTGCCGCAAAGCGAGCCGTTCAAAAAATTGTTTCACCAGGGTATCATTCTCGGCGAAGACGGGGAAAAAATGTCCAAGAGCCGCGGTAACGTCGTGAGTCCCGACACGATCATCGCATCGCACGGCACCGATACACTGCGACTCTACTTGATGTTCCTCGGGCCGCTCGAGGCGATGAAACCATGGAATCCGCGGGGCATCGAGGGGGTGCATCGTTTTCTGCAAAAGGTCTGGCGCGAATCCATCGGCGCCGACGGCCAGCCGAATTCAAAAATATCGGACGGGGCCACCGAGCCGGCTGAACTCACCAAACTGCTTCACGAAACGATCAAGAAAGTCGGCGAAGACATCGAAAACCTCCGTTTCAACACGGCGATTTCCCAAATGATGATCTTTACGAATGCCGTTCAAAAATCGCCGGCCGTCAGACGGCAGACGATGCTGGCATTCTTCCAGATTCTCGCCCCTTTCGCCCCGCACGTGGCCCAGGAACTGTGGAGCCGGCTGGGAGAGGCCGATACGATCACTCATGCGCCCTGGCCCTCCTATGACGCCGCCCAGCTTACGGCATCCGAAGTCAAACTGGTGTTCCAAGTGAACGGTAAACACCGAGCTGATCAGCTGGTCCCGATCGGCCTCTCACAAGCCGCCGCCTTGGAAATCGCGATGGCAAACGTTCGGGTCGGGCCCTCTTTGGCGGGCAAAGAGGTTAAGCGAGTCGTTTACGTCCCCGGGAAAATTTTAAATATTGTTGCCCAGTGACTTAAATTTTAGCGTCCGAGCTTGCGTTATCTAGGGTCTTTACCTCATTTTAGGGTAAATAAGCAAGCAACGATGAAAACCCAAAAAGCCAGTGGCCGCGCAGGGATGATGCATTTCGCCCTCGGGTTGGTGATGTTCGGATTGGCGACATTTCTCCCCCCAGTCTTCGGACAAGCGAAAACGAAAAATCCGGCAAGCAAAGTCTATTTTGCCGATGTGCGGGGCGACGCGCAGATCGATACCGGGAAAAAAATCCAAGATCTTGAGAGACGATCGGTTTATACCGCGGAAGGCACCACCATCGACACAGGAACGGCCGCACGGCCGGAAGACGCCGGCAAGGTCTACTCGACGATGGTGTACTCCAACGGCACCGGGGCGTATTTCGATGCCGACACCAAAGTAGAGGTGAAGAGTTTCGTACAGGAACCGTTTACCCCGAATCGGAGCGACATGGAAGCGGAGCCGTCGATTTCCAAGACCCATGCCTTCGTCTCCAAGGGCACCGTCGGCATTTGCGCCAGCAAGCTTGTTGCGGGCAGCAGCATGAACTACGAGACCGCTCTTGGGGCGGTCAACATTCGCGGTCGCAAAGTGGTGATCGAAGCAAAAAACGGCGTTACCAAGATCTCCATGTTGGAAGGCGAGAGTACCGTTCGAGGAGGGGCGATGGATATGGGCGGCCATACGATCAAGGCCGGGGAGCAAGCCACCATCCAAGCCGGCCCGCCGGGCCAGCCGAACATCGTTCAAGTAGGCAAAATTCCGGAAAGCGAGAAAGCGCAACTCGATGAAAAAGTCACGATGGCCTGTGAGGCCAAAAAGACCGTCTACTTCGAGATCAAAGAACAAAAACCCGGTGCCCAGCCCGTCTCCTCTAATGAGGCGGCGGGAGCCGGAGACGGCGCGAGCGCGAGCGGCCCGGTCACCGCGTTCGACGATGCGAACACTCCAGTTCCCCTGCGCGAAATCGTGCCAGTCCAAGTGGTTCCGATCGAGCTTCCCACGAACCACACGATGACACCCGCGCGCGCCGCCGTGACTACGACACCTACGGGCGGTTAACCCGCCCGCGACCGCAGTTAGCCGATGATTTTCCGCCAAGACTTTCATGCCCTGATCGCCCTTACCTTGGCGGGTTGTGTGGTTGTCACGCCGGCACGGGCACTCGTATCGCTGAACGAAGGCCGTGATCGCATTTACGTGAGCGGCTCGTTTGGCGTGACGCATGACTCGAACGTTTTTGCCGCGAGCAGCGGGGCCGGAGATTTTATCTACAGTTCAGGGGTGAGCGCAGAGTACTCCCGACGCGCCGGTTGGATCGGTCTGAATGCGAACGTGGCGATTTCCGCGGGCCATTTCGGGGTGATTCGCGGACAGGATTTCAACGACCCGTCGATCGGCGTGGAACTGACCAAGCAAACCGGCCGGACGACGGGCTCCCTTACCCTGCATGCGGCCCGGGAAAGCCGGGCCGATGCCGCGGTGAACACTCGCGTTTCCTCGTGGAACTACTCGGCGGGGTTGAACACGAAATACCACATCGCAGGCAACTACGACCTCGCCGGCCAGTTTGGCTTTTCGCTGCACAAATATGCCGAAGAAACCATTTTTTCGAATCTCGCCAGCTACAGCGCAGGCTTGGATCTGTTCCACGTGTTGTCGACGGAACGGGATGTCATCCTCGGCTACCGCTATCGCCTCAGCGAAACATCGCGGGATACCAACTCGGCCGACCACGCCTTCACGGGTGGCGTACACGGCAAGGTGCTCCGGGGCATCAGTGGAACGCTCCGCGCCGGCTATCAGTTACGGGTACCCAGCGGTGGCGGAACCGTCGCACGGAAGACGTATCAGTCGTGGACAGGATCTGCGGCCGTCTCCTATGCGATCACCAAAACAATCAGTATAAGCGGCCAGCTTTCTAAGGATTTTTCGACCACGGCGAGTGACGCCTCGGTGGATACCCTGATGGCATCTTTGGACGGACAATATGCCTACAGTTCACACTGGTCGTTCTCCTCTTCGCTCGGCTGGGGCGACAGTCAGTTCCTGGGGCAAAGCGGCCGGGTGATTCTCGACGTCGGTCCCCCGCCTCTGCTCGGCCCCAGCCGCCACGATAATTACCTCACTTGGAACTTATCCGGCGGCTATACCTTCAATGAACACTTGAAGCTGGGTCTCAGCCACGTGCAGTTCAAGAATTGGTCGACGAGCTCTTTCGCTGATTTCGTGCGTAGTTCCTGGAGTTTCAGCCTTAGCTCCCGCTGGTAATCCATGAAGACCCAGACCCCCTTCATTCGAATTCTTTGCACTTTTGGCCTCGCGGCCTGCGCTCTGCTTGGTTCGCCGGTTCCGGCCCAGACTCCGCCCTCAAACAAGGCGGACGAAAACAAGATCATGCCCTATAAGATAACCCGGGGCGATGTACTCGCCGTCGTCGTTTTCGGCGAACCCGGGTTGACGATTGGTGGAAAAAAGGTCGAAGCCCGCGGGACCATCAACCTCACCCTGATCCAGGATATTCGCGTGGCTCAGCTCACGGTTGGAGAAGCCAAAGCAGCGATCGAAGCCGCCTACCACGACGGACGCTTCCTGCGAAATCCTGAAGTGACGGTTTCCATCGAACAATACGCCCCGCGCATCGTCAGCATTTCCGGGAAGGTAAACTCGCCGGCTCAATATCCCCTGCCGCCGGAGCAGCCGTTCACGCTCAAGGATCTCATCCTCAAGGCAAATGGCTTCGCCGAAACCGCCCGGGGCACCGACGTTCGGGTGGTCCGCACCATGCCGGATGGTTCGCTCAAGACCTTTGAGCACCTCGATGTCGAAAGCGTCATGCGCGGGAAAGACAGGGCGAAGCTCGCCGACGCCAACTTTTTGCTGGAGCCCGACGATCTTGTCTACGTTCCCGAACGAATCTTTTAACCAACCCGGACTCGATGGCCGACGCTCCCGCCAGACCACCTTCCCCTCCCGGCGGCAGTCAAGACGATGACGTCGTAGAGCGTCGCACGCTGCGCGACTACTATATCATCCTGCGCGAAAGGCTTTGGATAGCGCTGCCGCTGGCCCTGCTGATTTCGGTCGGCTATTCCTACAAGAAAATGCAGGTGAGCCCGTCGTACTACGCCGTGGCCACGATGCAGCTGGAAAAACCGGATACGATCGTCAACATTCAGGGTGTCGTCGACCAGGGCGTCCATTCAGACATCGATTTGAATACGATCATCGAAGTGCTCAATAGTGCCATGCTGCGCACGAAGGTAAACGAGTCCTTCAATTCCAAGGAACAGGAGATCCTGCAACGCGCCGCCCTCAAGCACAGTCCCCCTGGAACCGCGCCCTCCAGCATCGGCCTTCCACTTGGCACGGTCACTCCCATCTCGGCCCGCAACAGTCTCATGCTTCGCATCGGAGTCACGCACGATGATCCCGAAGCGGCGGCACTCGTGGCCAACCGATATGTGGACCAGTTCATGGACTATCTCTTCAACAACGCCGGGGGCCGCAACGAGGCGGCCATCACGTATCTGGTCCAGCAGGAGCAGCGCTTGCGGCAAGAATCTGACGACAAGGAGAAAGCCCTGCAGGCATACCTGAAGGAAAAAAATCTGCTCTCGCTGGATGGCTCCAAAGATTTGGTGACCAGCGCCCTGCTGAAAGCAGGAGCGCTGCGCGGCGATGCCCAGCTACAGCTGCTGAATATCGAAGATAAAATCAAGACGATCGAACTCTACAAAACCGACGGCAGAAACCTGCTGGAGGTCCCGGAAATCGCCGGCAACCCAACCGTCGCCGGCCTGAAATCCGAACTCCTCAAACTCCTATCCGACCAAAATCTGCTTTCGGAAAGATACCTTGAACGCCACCCCGACATGGTGCTGCTCGCCAATCGGATTGCCGTCACCGAAGAAGGGCTGAAAAGGGCCATCGATGCCACGATTGCCGATTTGCGGGCAAAGCTGACCGATGCCCGGCAAACCCTGCAAACCTACCAGGATGAATTTTCCAAACGCGAAAAGGAATCCCTTCGCCTCGGCGATCTCAGCATCGAGTTCGGCGCCAAGAAGCGAGAATCCGAAGTGGCCAAGAGCAACCATCTGGAAATCTTGAAGCGACTGAACGATTTGCGGACGCGAAAAAATGTGGAGAAAGCCCCCGTCCGCCCTTTGGATCGCGCGCTTCCACGATCGACGCCGACCGCGCCCAACAAAGGGGATATTACGCGCACCGGAGTCGGAATTTTCGTGCTGGTCTTTCTGGGGGTTGCGATCGGTTTGAGTTTCGTCGACGACCGCATCAAGAGCGCTTGGGATGTGGAGTCCTTCATCGGGGTAAACCTTCTCGGGATCATTCCCGATCTCTCCTCCCTCAAGGACGATGAGAAATACGCGATGCTGCTCGATACCAACAAGCAGTCCCCGGGCATCGAAGCGTTTCTCAGCGCCTACAGCTCGATCAAGATCCACTCGAAGCTCGATTTCCCGAAATCGATCCTCGTGACGAGCACCATCCCGGGCGAGGGCAAGACGCTTATCTCATGCAACGTGGCCGGCAGTTTTGCCCGACACGGAAAAAAGACGCTGCTGATCGATTGCGATCTGCGACGCCCGATGCTCCATCGTCATTTCAAGCAGCAAAACACCGCCGGACTGCTCCCTTGGTTCGAAAACGGCGCGATCGTGGAAGGAACGCTGGCCGAAAATCCATGGCTGGGTATCGCCAAGGTTGCGGAAAATCTCTCGTTGCTCAGTTCCGGCGGACGTTCCAAGAGCCCCACCGAGCTGCTGGAAAATCCGCTCTTCGGTGAATTGCTCGAACGGCTAAAGAAGGAATATGACCTCATCATCGTCGATTCCCCCCCGCTCGGAGCTGTCACCGATTCGCTGCTGATCGCCGAGCGCATCGACGAAGTCGTCTACGTGTGCCGCTTCAATCGCGCCTACCGGAAGCACATCCGCCTCTTCATACGCACCCTGCGCAACGGCAAAAACGAGGTTCTCGGCATCGTGCTCAACGGACTATCGCCCCGCCGGATCGAGTACTATTCGAATTATCGCTACTATCGGAGCTACAAGAAATATTACGGCGCGCAAACCTGACTTGGTCTTCGGACGCCGGGCCCGCGCCCCGAACCCGAGTTCGTGGCTCCGACCTAGCGCGATGTGACGGGTGCTTTCCTCCTTCATTCTCTCGGCCATCTTCTCCATCGTCAGCCCGTGTCTGCGCCTACCGCCTTCCTGCCAGCGAATTTCAACCCACACCGCCCACTTGTCCTGATTGCCGGACAGGGAATTTATCCGCAACTCGTGGCCCAGGCCGCACGGGCCGCCGCGATTCCGGTCAAACTGGTGGCATTCGAAGGTGAGACGCGGCCGGAACTGATCGCCTCGTTCACCCCACCCGATCGCCGCCTGCTGCAAGTGGGCCAGCTCGGCGCGATGCTCAAAGCCCTGCGTGATTTCGACGCCGGTTATGCCCTGATGGCGGGGCAGATCACGCCACGACGACTCTTTAAAGGCCTTCATCCCGATTTTAAGGCGGCGAAACTTTTGTTCTCCCTCAAGCGCCGCAATGCCGAAACGATCTTCGGCGCGATCGCGAAGGAAATCGAAGCGCTCGACGTCAACTTGCTCGATGCCCGCGCCTTTTTGGACGACCAGCTTGCCACCAGCGGCTGCATGACGGCGCGCAAATTCCCCATCGAGCGCGAATACGTCGATCACGGGATCCAGATTGCCCGCGAATGTGCGCGGCTCGATATCGGCCAGGGCTGCGTGGTCCGCCAGGGCACGGTGCTCGCAGTTGAGGCTTTCGAAGGCACTGACGAAATGCTGCGGCGCGCCGGAGCGTTCAAGACCGATGGAGCCCTGTTCGTGAAGACCGTCAAAGCGCGGCAGGACTGGCGTTTCGATGTGCCCTGTTTCGGGCAACGCACACTCGAAAGCATGAGAGCCGCCGGCGTCGCGTCCGCCGCGCTTGAAACCGGAAAAGTCATCATCCTGGAAAAGCCCGCCGTGCTCGCGCAGGCCCGTGCTTGGGGTCTCAACCTCTTCGGTTTTGATTAGTTGAATTCAGCCCCGGCGTGGTGGTTCGGACGGCAATCCAAGGCATCGCAGAACGTCGCCGCTCGTTCCTCCGCTTGCACTTTTTCCCGCGGCCTCGCACTGTTTCGCGCCATGCAAAACGACGTCGCCTCCGCCACCATCAAAGGGGTGATGCCCACCACCACCGGGTGCGCCGTCTTTATCGGCAACGAGGAGAAGACGTTCGTGATCTACGTCGACAATTCGGTGGGCACGGCGATTCAAATGACCCTTAGCGGGGTGAAAAAAGAGCGGCCACTGACTCACGATCTGATTGGCAGCCTCCTGCTTGGCCTTGGGGCGCAACTCGACCACGTCGTCATTAATGACACGCGGGACGGCACTTTCTTCGCCCGGATTCTACTCCGCATGGAAAATGAACTGGGGAAGAAAATCGTCGAAGTCGATGCCCGTCCCAGTGACTCGATCGTCCTCGCGTTGCAGCAAAAGTGCCCCATCTACGTGGCTCGACCGGTTTTCGACGCCGTGGAAGACATGACGGAAATCCTCGAACGCGTGCTCAAACAGCAGGCGGAAGAGGGCGAATCAGAGGGTGAAGCCAGCTGAGATGACCGCCGCGTCCGGACGCCACCGCCTTCCCTCCACCGTGGTGCAGGGCCAGCCTCTGACCGCGCTCGCGCCCATGCAGGACGTCACGGATCTCGCGTTCATGCAGGTCGTCGCGCACTACGGTCCACCGGACTATTTTTTCACCGAGTTCTTCCGGGTGCATTCCCAATCGCGACCCGAGAGACATATCCTGCGCTCGATCGACGAGAATGCCACCGGGCGCCCGGTCTTTGCCCAACTCATCGGCGAGGATCTCGTGCATCTGGCCCGCACAGTGGACGAGTTGCTCCGGCACAAGGTCGCCGGCATCGATCTGAACCTCGGCTGCCCCGCGCCAAAGGTCTACAAGAAGAACGTCGGCGGCGGCTTGCTCCGCGATCCGGAAAAGGTCGGCGAGATTCTCGCGATGCTTCGCGCCGCCGTCCCCGGTTTGTTCACGGTGAAAATGCGCATCGGCTTCGAGGACACGGCGCATTTCGACCGGCTCGTCGACCTGGTTAATGAACACCGGGTCGATTTGCTCAGCGTCCATGGCCGCACGGTGCGCGAGATGTATCGCAGCGAGGTGCATTACGATTTCATTGCCCGGGCCGGCGGGCGCGCCCGCTGCCCGGTGCTCGCCAATGGCAATGTAACGTCGGCCTCGCGGGCGGCCGCGATTCTTGCTGAGACGCGCGCAGCCGGCGTGATGATCGGCCGGCATGCGATCCGCAACCCATGGATCTTCCGGCAATGCCGGGAGCAATTCAGCAGGTCGGACGTCTTTCGGCCGACGCTGGCCGATGTTCGCGACTACATCGAGAGACTATACCGCGCCACGCAGTCGCCCGGACTGGGCGAGCGAAACCACGTCAACAAGATGAAGAAATACCTCAACTTTGTCGGTCAGGCTGTCGATGCGGCCGGAGCGTTTTTGCACGACATGCGGCGCACCGCCACGGAAGCGGAACTTTTCGCCGTCTGCGACCGGCACCTGCTGGCCGAACCGGATCGCGCTTTTGCCGACGAGCCCTACCCTGGCGTCATCGCCCGGCCCAACTGCGAAACCCCCGACTTGGCCACCGAGGGCTGTTCGCTCGAAACGATCACGGCCTGACCGGGAATTTCCCGCCGCGATCACCCACCGGCGGCAGCGGCGAGGAGATGCACTGCCCAGTGCTCGTTTACTATTCGAGCCCCAGCACTTTTTTCCCCTCGGGCGAAATCATCTGCGGCGTCCATTGCGGATCCCACACGATCACCACCTTCGCCGACTCCACACTCGGCAGGGCCGCAATTTTCTGCCGGGCATCCTCGGCGATCACGGGCCCCATGCCGCAACCCGGAGCCGTCAACGTCATCTTGACCTCGACCGCGTGGGCTCCGGCCGGCGTTTTTTCAATGGCCAGATCGTAAATCAAGCCCAAGTCAACGATGTTGACCGGGATCTCGGGGTCGAAGCACGTCTTGAGCGCGCCCCAGACCGCTTGTTCGCTAAATTCGCCGGTGCCCGCGGCCGCCGATTCGCTTTGTGGCGTGTACCCCGCGATTGCATCGATGTCTTCACGCGCAATCCGGAAGAGTCCGTGATCGGTACGCACCGTCACGTTGCCACCCAGCGTCTGCGTGATGAACACCTCCGTCCCGGGGGGAAGATCGAGCACGTCTCCGGCTGGGATGGCCGTGGCGCGGCAGTGGCGCGTCAAAGTATGGTTTGCGCTCATTGATTTATTCTTGGTTTCAACCGCAAAAATAGCTGCGTCTGCGTGGCCATTTAAGGCAACGTCCGGACGAACAGGTCTTTGTAGTATGTCGTACTCTTGGGATCGTGTCCCTGCAGGCAAATCGTGCCGTCACTCAGTTTACGTCCGTCCATGTTTTTCAAGGAAACCTTGGGATCCCAGTTTTCCGGCTGGGTCCAATCTGCGGTGGTTTTACCGTTGATCTGGATCAGCACCCGGCGGCCCTCGACCTTGATGTAATAATCAAACCACTCGGTGTCCTTGCTCGGCGCGTTATCGAGTACGTCCTGCACCCCGTAGAGGCCGCCGGTCTTTTTCCGGTCGGTGTGACTCGTGTTCACCTGGCATTCGAAACCCTTGGACGGCCATGCCTTCTCCTCGTATTGGGTGTGAAAATAGATTCCGGAGTTTGAGCCCTTGGTGGTCATCACCTTGGCGCGGAATTCGAAATTCTTGAAATTTGCGCGCCCGTTGGCTCCCATGAAAAACAGGTGGGCGCGTCCACCGCTCACTTTCAAGACCCCGTCCGCCACGGTGAAAACACCGGGCACCTCTTCATTGGATTTCCAATCGGCGAAGTCTTTGCCGTTGAACATGCGGATCCAGCCCCGCTCATCGGCGGCTTGGGTCGCGCCGAGCCCCAAAACCAGCGCCACCACCAGGAAAGCAAAACGTGTTTTCATCGGCCAACGGTGTAGTGCGCCGTTTTTCGCCTGTCGAGGGCCGTCACATGGGTGCCCGAACCTTACGGCACGACAAACGCCACGTCCGCGGAACTCAGACCAAGTTCGTCCGGAAGCCGGGCTTCATCGAGTTGCACGACCAGGGTGTTCGTTCCGGCCTGAACGTTGGTTGAAAATTGCGCACCGGCTTTGATCGGTGCGCCATTCAGCCAGACGCTTTTGGTTGCACCCGTAAGCGCAAAGCGCGCCGTCCCTGTCCGAGCGGCATCAAATCGGGTGGCCGCGAAAAACCCCCGGGTGTTAACCAACGAGGGAAACGCCAATTCCAGCGTATCCCGAGGCAACCGACCGTTGACCAGCGTGAGCGCCGGCACCCAACCGTTGAGCGCAAAGTCGCCTTTGACCACCGGTTCCATGCCGGTGGCTTGGTTGCCACTCACCACGAGATAGAGTTTCCACGCCCGGGCCACATTTCCTCTCGCCGCGTCGTAATCTCCCGGTTTGCCCAACATCGAAAGAAACTTGATCAAATCGAGGCGCTCCTCCGGCAACAAGGTATCCAACAAACCGGCGGGCATGAGCGACCCCGCGTCGATCCGCCGGGCGATGTCCTTGATGGCAATGGAAACTTCCCGTCCATCCGCCGTGCGCAGTACGATTTCGGCGGCGTTCTCCTTTGTCACCATGCCACTCAGATCCCGCTGGTCCCGGGTGGAAATGGTCACCGAATGATAACCTTCCTTGATCTTCGCGTTTGGATATAACACCGACTCCACCAGATAATCCGGCGGCGAACTCGCCCCGATACTGGTCAGATCCGGCCCCACCTTCCCCCCCGCCCCACCGATGGCGTGGCAGACCGCACACGCGAGTTCTGCCCGCCGGTACAACCGCTCTCCGCGCGCCGCGTCACCCCGGGCGAGCGCCTCCCGGGCGAGCGCTTGAATTTCGGCGGGCGACAACTGCACATTCGCCAAGGTCAGGCCGGCAGTTTTCATCAGCGCTTGGACCAGCGGCTGGTTTTGATTTCCCTCTCTGGCCGGGCGCAGTCCGGCTCGCGCCAACGCTGGTGTCAGGCGGGTGTTTGACAATGCCGCCGCCAACTTCACCCCGGCGCCGCGAACGCCCAGTAATCCACGCCAGAGCGCCTCCGCATCCGCGGAGTCCGTCGTCGTTTCGAGCAACGCAAGCACCACGGGCAGCGCGTCGTTGAGATCCAATCCCGCAAGCCCCACCGCGGCGTGGCGGCGGAGTTCGGCCGAAGGGGCCACCGTCACGAGCGCCTTCAGGCCGCTCAAGACGTCCGAACCACCGATGTCCCGTAGGGCGGAAAAAGCCGCCGCGCGCTCCTGACCGGACACGTTCGGATCGCCCGCGATCCGCAGGAGACGAGGAACGAAGGCGGCCACCTTCCAAGCCCCGGCGAGCTGGACTGCCGCAAGACGAAATTTTTCATCGCGCGAATTCAGCAAGGCTCCGAAACGCTCCCGGTCTGTCCCCGGTTTAACCCCACGCAAACGCGCCGCCTCGACGAGCGCACTCCATGCCCGAACCGCCGCCGGCTCGTCAAAGCCGGAGTCGAGCAGTTGCTTGAACAACTGACCCACTTCGCCCGGGCCCCCCGCCGAAGCTATAAGCTCGATCCACGGACCCGAACCATCACGCGGGATTGGACCACCCGCGATCAGTCGTCCGAGGACCTCGCTGGCAAGCGCCGGTTCGATGGCTTGAAGCGCAAAGGCCAGCTGGCGCTCGCGACCAACGACGTGCCATGTACCCGCCTTGACCGCCGCCAACCACGGCTCTGCTAGTTCGTTGATCGTGAGCCAAAGGGCATAGTCGAGGAAAGGATCCATCGGATGGTCGAGCACCTTCAGCGCCAGATCAGCCGCCTCCGCAGTCACTAATTTACCGAGCGCTCGAACGGCCTCCAGCCTCACCCGGGGATGTTCATCGGCAACCAGCCGCGAAAGCCGATTTCGTGCCGGCAAATTTTCGACGGGCAGGGCTCGAACCGCCGCGGCACGAATCCCCGCATCGTTGGAAGAGAGCAGCCGTTCGAGCAAAACAATCTGAGGTTCATTGATGGCCTGATTCAGCCAGAGGGCCTGCAACAGCGCCTTGTCATGGGTCTGGCGTGCGGCCCAACGCTGCAGATCATCGCGAACTTTCTCCGCTCCGCGCTCGATCAAAACGCGCCGCGCCTGCTCTTGATTGTAGCTGTTCGGCGAAAGCAGGGCGGCGAGCAGTTCCGCGTTGGTGCCCCGGGTAAAATCCACCCGCGGCAGCAGCGCGCGACCTTTCGCCGCGATTCGCCAGATGCGACCATGTTCCTTGTCGCGACGTGGATCGCGAAAGTCCACCTCCCCATGTTGGATGATGGGATTGCTCCAGTCGGCCAGATACAACGCGCCATCCGGCCCCAGCTTTGCGTCGAGTGGCCGAAAGCTCGAAGCGGTGGTGCGCAGCAAATCCGGCATCTCTGTCGTCGCATATCCCGCGCCCTGCCCGGTCAATTTGAAGCGCACGACGCGGTGCGCGCGAAAATCGCAGGTGATGATGTCACCCTGCCAGTCCGCGGGGAAATGCTCGCTGCGGATAATTTCGAGGCCGCAGAATTTCGGATAGCTGCCGGAACTGACGCTCCGCAGGATCCGCCGGGCCGGCGCCAGCGTGAAGTAAGTGGCCCCCGGCACGCCCCAATTGATGCCCTGGCTTCCGGCGCCATCGGTGAGAAAGGACTGCCCGTAGTCGTCGAACTGATGTCCCCACGTGTTCACCCAGCCCCGAAAGAGAATCTCGAGCTGGTGGTCCCGCGGGTCGAAACGAAAAACCCCGCCGGCTTTCAACCGCACAACCCCGTGGGGCGTCTCGGTGTTGGTGCGCGTGTAAACCGACTGGTTCATGTAGAGGCGCCCGTCGGGCCCCCAATGGAGGGTGTGCAAGTTATGGTGGGTGTCCTCGGTGCCGAACCCACTCAACACCGTGCGACGTACGTCCGCTTTTCCATCTCCGTCGACGTCCTTGAAATGGAGCAGTTCCGTGCTTTGCGCGACGTAAACACCTCCGTCACCCGGCACGACCCCCGTCGGGATGAGCAGGCCGTCGGCGAACACGGTTGCTTTATCAGCGCGTCCGGCACCTTGCGTATCTTCGAGTACGATAATCCGGTCGCTGGCCGCCTGCCCCGGTTCGATTTGCGGATACACCGCCGAGCTTGCAACCCACAGTCGCCCCTGCGGGTCGAAGTTCATTTGAATGGGTTTGTTCAACAGCGGATTCTCGGCCCACAACGTGACCTCGAAACCCTCCGCCACTTCGAAGGTCGGATGCGGCTGTTCCGTGTGTCGCACGGTCAAATTGCCGGTGCGCAGCGGAATCTCCGGCACGTTCACCGGCTGCGGACTTCGCAGGAGCACAATTCGTTTTTCTTCCGCTGCGATCAGTTCGTCGAAGCGGTTCACCTCAACCGCATTCTGCCCCTGCTCCCGCTTTCGAAAGCCAAAGATGTACGCCATGTTTTCCGGCCGCGAACGATGGAAGAACCACTCGTTTTTTCGCACGATCGCCTGCCGCAAGGCCTCGGTTTTCGGGCTCGTGCGCCAGGCGCCTCGATCGGCGAACAACTCCCCTTCGAGCGCTTCCGCGAGCCAGCGATAGCCGGCGCCGTTGAAACGTATCCCGTCCTGGGTCAGTTTTTCTCCCCCGGTCCGCTCCATCGGTGCCCGCAAGGCATCGAACAGGGAAATGAATCGGAGCCCGCGCTGCTGGGCGAGCTCGCGCACCACTCTAGTAATACCGGCCAGTTGTTGATTGTGTGGCGCAGGATCGGGCCACGGCCCACCCAGCGCCTCGTGCCGGATGGGACTCAGCAGCACGAGCCGGGCGGCCGGCGCACTCCGCTCCACCGCCGCCAGCAAGCGAAGGTAGTCCGCCCGAAATCCGGCTTGGCCGGACTCTCCCCCAAACGAACTCGCCATCCCGTAACCGAAAAAGATCACGGTCGGCCGCACATCCTCGATCTGCTTCAACAACTGGGTCCAGCCTTCGTCGAGTGGTTCTCTTCCCGCCTGCAGCAAACTCAACCCCGCCCGGGACTCCCCCGCCGGGGTATCGGCATTCCAACCGAGATTGCGAAACGTTACATTACGATCGGCAAAGC
Source organism: Opitutia bacterium (assembly GCA_947474935.1). Classification (GTDB taxonomy): domain Bacteria; phylum Verrucomicrobiota; class Verrucomicrobiia; order Opitutales; family Opitutaceae; genus ER46. Next base: position 109,028 of record CANJKL010000003.1, on the reverse strand, counting down.
GGGTGGTCAGCATCACTTCGACCCAGCCTTGGTATTGCTCACCCTCGACAAGGGCATCGCCGAGAAACACCACCCGGTCGCCGTCCTTCAGTTGAAACGCCGGCTGATTCGCTCCCCGAAGCGAAAGGCCGAGGCCAAGGCAGCCAAGCAAGACGAGAGAGCGAAGGTTCATGGGCGGGAGCTTTAGGGGATTCCTGTCTGGCCCAGACGATTCCACGGTTCCGATCGTGAACGCAAGTCGGTCACGGTGGCCCTCGTCCCGCTTTCAAATGCTGATCTTCCGATCCGTGTCCGACGCCGGCACCTTCTGCCTTGCGACCGGCAATCCCCCTTCCTCAACGTTACGTGGATGCGAATCCGCCAAAGCGAATGAATCCCCGTGGTGCGAATTCAGCCGGTCGAGTGCTCCTGGTTGGCTTAGCCACGACCGCCGGCCTGATTGCCTCGGCGTTTGGCGCGTTCCGACCCGAAAAAATTACCGCCTTGGATGCCGCGATCACCGAGGCGATCGGCGCGGGCAAACTGCCCGGTGGCGTCCTTTGGCTCGAGCAGGAGGGCGACGCTTATCGTCACGCGTACGGCCAGCGGGCGCTCATGCCGGCTCCCGAGAATGCAACGGAGGATACGATCTACGACGCCGCGTCGTTAACCAAGGTATTGGCCACGACGCCCGCGATCCTGCAACTGGTCGAACGGGGCAAGCTGGAACTCGACGCGCCGGTCGCCCGCTTCCTTCCCACATTCGCGCAACACGGCAAGGAAGCCGTAACCGTTCGCCAATTACTGACCCATACCTCCGGCTTGCGCGCCAGCCTTTCGGCCGAGCCGCCATGGGCCGGGGCCGCGGCTGCGACCGAACTCGCCTGCGCCGAGCCGCTCCGCAACCTGCCGGGCAGCACCTTTCTTTACAGCGACATCAATTTCATCGTGCTGGGTGAACTGGTGCGGCTCGTCAGCGGGTATACCCTCGACGACTACGCCGCCCGGGAAATTTTCGCGCCGCTGAAGATGACCGATACGGGCTTCCGGCCTTCGCCGGCAAAACTCGCCCGCATCGCCCCGACCGAAAGGGTCGACGGCAAAATGCTTCGTGGCGTTGTGCATGATCCCACCGCACGCCGGATGGGTGGCGTCGCCGGTCACGCCGGCGTTTTCACGACCGCCGGGGATCTCGCGCGCTTCTGCCGCATGATGCTCGGCGGGGGACAGTTGGAAGGCGTGCGGGTGTTAAGTCCGGCCAGCGTGGCTGAAATGACGCGCGTGCAGATCGAGAGTTCGGATCGTCGCGGCTTGGGGTGGGACATCGATTCGCGCTATTCGGGCCCCCGCGGCCGCTGGTTTCCCGCCGGCACGACTTTCGGGCACACCGGCTGGACCGGCGGCAGTGTCTGGATCGATCCTGCGGCGCATGCCTTCGTGATTTTTCTCGGCAATCGCGTGCATCCGGACGGCAAGGGTGACGTCATTGCCCTGCGTGCGACCCTCGGCACGCTGGCCGCCGAAGCGCTGGGGCGCGACGCGGGCGCGGTACTGAACGGCATCGACGTATTGATGCGCGAAAATTTCGCCCCGCTGCGCGGCCTCAGAGTGGGGTTGATCACCAACCAAAGCGGACGCGATCGCCAAGGGCGCTCGACCATCGACCTGCTCCATACGGCACCCGGCGTGCAATTGATAGCGCTGTTCAGTCCCGAACACGGTATCCGCGGGATGGCCGATAATCACGTCGGAGACAGCGTCGACGAAAAGACCGGCCTGCCGATTCACAGCTTATACGGCAGCGTGGCCCAGCGGCGTGCCGACCAATCGGCGGCCGACTACGATCTCGCCGTAATCCACGCGTGGGCGCCCCGCCCCGAACACTTGCAAGGCATCGATGCCTTGATTTTCGACATCCAGGACGTAGGTGCGCGGTTTTACACCTATGCCTCGACGCTCGGTGCCGCCCTGGAGGTGGCTGGGCGGGAGAAGAAGAAGTTCTTCGTGCTGGATCGCGTCAATCCCATCACCGGGTCTGCCATCGAAGGACCCGTGCAAACCCGGCACGCCAGCTTCGTCGGATTTCATCCGCTGCCCGTGCGGCACGGAATGACCGTCGGCGAACTCGCCCGCCTCTTCAACGCCGAGCGCAGCTTCGGTGTCGATCTGACCGTCGTGCCTTGCGAAAACTGGACACGTGAGGCCTGGTTCGATGTCACCGGCCTGCCGTGGATCAATCCCTCGCCCTCGATGCGCAGCCTGACCGCCGCGGCGCTTTATCCCGGCCTCTGCCTGCTGGAGGGCACGTCGCTTTCGATGGCGCGGGGCACCCTCAGCCCGTTCGAGCAGGTCGGCGCGCCCTATGTGGACGGAGCGCAACTCGCCGCGGCCCTGAACGCCGCCGCGCTGCCCGGCGTGCGATTCGAGGCGGTTCGCTTTACGCCACAGACGGGATTCTATCCTGGGCCTCCGGCCTCTCTCAAGTACCGCGACCAGGAATGCCGTGGCGTGCGCGTCATTCTCACCGACCGGGCGCGTTACGTGGCCGTGGATATCGGCCTCGAACTCGCCCGGGTAATGCAGCGGCTGCACCCAGCGCAGTTTAAAGTGGACGACATGGCAAAATTACTGGGCCACGAGGAAACGCTGCAGGCGCTCCGCGCCGATGAACCACTCGCCCGCATCAAAGCGCGGTGGGCGACCGGACTCGCCGCATTCGAAACACGCCGCCAGCCGTTCTTGCTCTACAAAAACGGGGATCGCTCATCTCCTTGGCCGAGGTGATTCGGGTTCACCCTCCACTTGTCCCCCGGCACAATTCAACCCCGCTCGTGAAACTCCGCGCCCTCTTGCTGTCACTGTTCATTCCGCTCGTCACCGGCAGTGGTCACGCCGCGCCGCCAATGCTCGAAGCGGTTCGCCGCCATCGGATCGCACATGAACGCGAGATCATCGAGGAATACTTGAAGTTCGTTGCAATCCCGAACGTCGCGGCGGACCGGCCGAATCAACGACGGAACGCGGACTTTATTCTGGGCATGCTGCGGCAACGGGGCATCGCGGCCCGGCTGCTGGAAGCGAAATCCGCCGGCGTGCCGCCCGTCGTATTTGGGGAAGTAATGACGCCCGGGGCTCAACGCACGATCGTCTTTTACGCCCACTACGATGGCATGCCAGTCAATCCCGCTCAGTGGGCTGCGGGCTGGGAGCCGTTCAAGCCTCGCTTTGTCACCGCCCCCGCCGAACAGGGCGGACGATTCGTGGACAACTGGAAACCGGGCCAGCCGGTCGATCCGCAGTGGCGAATCACCGGCCGTGGCAGCGCCGACGACAAGGCCGGCATCATGTCCATCCTCAATGCCTACGATGCCGTGATCGCCGCCGGGGGACGGCTGCACGCCAACCTCAAATTCTTTTTCGAGGGCGAGGAAGAATCGGGCTCACCTCACATCCGGGAATTTCTGACGGGGCACCCGGAAGCCGTCCGCAGCGATCTGTGGATCATCGCCGATGGGCCCTGCCATATGTCCGGGAAAAAAATCGTGCAATTCGGCGTGCGCGGCGACGTCAACGTCGGGCTCACGGTCTACGGCCCCAAACGCCCCCTCCACAGCGGGCACTATGGCAATTGGGCCCCCAACCCCGCCCAGTTGCTCGTGAACCTTCTCGCCAGCATGAAGGACGATCGGGGCCGGGTGCTCATCAAGGATTTCTATTCCGACGTCACGCCGCTCACCGCCGCCGAGCGCCGGGCGCTGGCGGCAATTCCACTCTCCGACCCGGAGCTGCAACGCGAACTCGGCATCAGCGCACCGGAAACCCCGGGCCGTTCCCTGCTCGAGTCCCTGCACCTCCCTTCCCTCAATATCAATGGCATCCAAAGCGCCAACGTCGGACCCACCTCGACGAACGTCATTCCCATCAGCGCCAAGGCCGCCCTCGACCTGCGGCTGGTCGTGGGCAACGACGTGCAACGCCAGGTCGGAAAAGTGCTCGACCATATTCGGCGGCAGGGTTTCACCATCCTCGACCGCGAGCCCACGGACGAAGATTTCGCGCGCCACCCGCGGCTGATCCGGGTGGAACCCCGCCCGGGATACAACGCCCAGCGGACGCCCCTCGACCTGCCTGTCGCCCAGGCCGTGGTAGCGGCCGTGCAATCCACCGTCGACTATCCGGTGCTCCAGCTACCCTCGGCCGGAGGCAGCCTGCCCTTGATCGTCATTGAGCAGGTCCTCGGCGTGAAGGTGATCACCGTGCCGGTGGTGAACTATGACAGCAACCAGCACGCCCAAAACGAGAACGTGAAGGTGCAGTTTCTGTGGGATGGCATCGAATCCTACGCCGCCCTCATGACGATGCCGTGAGGCCCACGGCCTCGTCCGCAACGTTGCGGCGAGCTTGGCTTCCACTCCGACTATTTCCCCGCCGACGCGAGGACGGAAACCCCGGCCTGTGCGATCACGCCATCCTCGCTGGACTTCATGCCGCTGATCCCGATCGCACCAATATAGGTGCCGTCCACCACGAGCGGCAACCCGCCCTCGATGGCCACCACGCCCGGCAGCGATAGAATAGCGGTTCGCCCACCGGCCACGGCATCCTCGAAAACCTTGGTCGATCGCTTGAAGCGCACCGCCGTCCGGGCCTTTTCCTGCGCGACATCGATGCTGCCGAGCTGGGTGCCGTCCATCTTTTCCAGATAAACCGGATTCCCGCTGTCGTCGACGATCGCGATGACGACGGTCCACTTGTTCTTGATCGCCTCGGCTTCCGCCTTGGCGGCAACTTTCTTGGCCAACTCGAGGGTCAGGGTCGGCTTGGTGCCGACCTGGGCGTGCAGGCCCACCGCAGCCACCGTGAAGGACACCGCCGCGACGAGAAAACGAATGGAATTTTTCATAGAAGTGGAAAAACGGTGCGGCGCCAGTGCACGATGCCAAGACTCAAAGCAAAGCTCAGGCCGCAAATCGGAATCGATCTTCGCCCACCCCTGGCGGGGGAGGGACCGGACCAGTGCCTGAGGGTATCACCGGCGTTGCGTCCGATCGCGATGAGCCGGGCGCAGTTCGATTGCCTCCGGACTTACTCTCCCGGCCGGCGCGACGCTCGCCGGCTACCGGGCCTGCTGCACGATTGGGTGAATACCAGCCGGCGAGAACTCAAAAAAGGTGTCGCGGGGCGGCCCCTGCGCGTACTGGCCGTCGAGGCGGCGCACGGCATCCTCTACTTTCGTTATTTTCCCGAAAGCGCCGATGGAACGTTGCTCCTGCGCATCATGGAGCAGCCCATCGGACGTTCCGGATAGCCGGGGACAACGAGCCTCAGCCCGCGCGAACGCGAGGTGCTGCATTGGATTGCCCAAGGCAAGCGCGACGAGGAAGTCGGCATCATCCTCGGCCTCGCCCGGAAATCCGTGGGCAAGCCCATCGAGCATGTTCTGACCAAGCTCGCGGTGCCCAACCGGACCGCCGCCGTCGCCTTGGGCCGGATCCGTTGAACAACCAACGGGGATGCGACGGCCCCGGCCGAGCCGCGGATGCGCTCAGCGCGCCGCCTTGATCCGTTCCTCGACAAACTGAAACAACACCTGTGTCGCCATGTCGCCCGGCCGCCCCAGATCGGCATCAAGCGTGACGTGAGTCTTCCCCGGCACGGCGACGGCCTGCACCGGGATCTTGAAATCCCGCAGGGATTTCGCGAGCACCTGCGCCTGCAAGCCCGTGCCGCTTTCCGGAAAATCGGCCACGTAGAGAATCAGAAACGCCGGGATGCCCTTGTTCGCCGCCACGTGGAGCACGGACGAGAGCTCCCGATCGTCGCCTTCGGGAAATTTGATCCGGTAGCTAGAGGGCCGCTTCCCGGTGCGAACTTCCGTCGTCTCAACCTGCAACGCCGGGTAAAACGTGTCGCCGTCCACCGGCACGCAGCCCTTGATAAGGTTGAGCGGCACGCCTTCCGCCTTGAGGTAGCGGTCGTCGGTGCAGATTAGCGCCGCGAGTTGCGCCCCGGCCGAATGCCCCATCACGAAAAGGGTCTTCGGATCGCCGCCGTATTCCGCGGCGTGCTGATGCGCCCAGCGAATCGCCCGGGCCACATCGACCAGGATGTCCTGCATCTTCACCTTGGGAATCAGCCGGTAGTTGATCGCGATGAAAACATAGCCGCGGTCGACGAAGGCCTGCGGCTTCACGTTCATCTCGGCCTTGCTGCCGCGCTGCCAGCCGCCGCCGTGAATCCAGACTACGACGGGATGATTCGTGCCCGTGCCAGGTGCGTAGACATCGAGGGTTTGCCGCTCAGTCTTGGGCTCGATATAAGCGAGGTCGCGAACCACCCGGCCTTCGGCAGCCAGGAGCGAGGATCCGACGAAAAGCAGGGCGGAAGAGAGCAGGAATTTCATGGGGAAACTTATTGAATCGAAAACCCGTCAAATCGCCGGGAGCCAAACGCTGGCGCGTGCATCTGTCGCGTCATTTCGAAATTGTTTCTCCAGAATTCCAACCCGGCAACGCCGGAACCAGGACTTTCCGCGGATAACGCGGATCGTCGCGGATAAATGCTTGGTTCCATCCGCGTCTATCCGCGAGATCCGCGGGGAAAACATAGGAGCGCTCCACGAAAGGTCGTCGCAAACCTGCACGTTGTTCGCGAGTGAGGGTCTAACGCGCCGGCTTCAGCTGTTTCTGCATAAACTCGAACAGCACCTGCGACGCCGGGTCATTCGGTGTCCCCAAGGCCGTATCGAGGGTGACGTGCGTCTTGCCCGGCACGGCGAGGACCTTCGCCGACACCCCACCGTAAAGGATGAGGGACGTGGCCAGGATCTGCGCCTGCAGGCCCGTGCGGCTCTCCGGATAGTCGGCAATATGGAGCAGCAGGAACGGCGGGATGCCCTTGTCGCGGGCGACGTGGGTGACTGCCGACAACTCCTTGAGCGCGGCGGCATGGCCAAACTTCCGCCGGTGCGAATCGAACGGCGGCCGCACCTGGGCGGATTCGGTCATCTCCACCTGCTTCGCCACATCGTAGGTGTCGCCGTCCACCGGCACGCAACCTTTGACAATGGTCAGCGGCAGACCCTCGGCCGCGAGGTAACGCTCATCGATGCAGACGAGCGCCGCGAGTTGAGCGCCGGCGGAGTGTCCCATGACGAACATCGTATTGGGATCGCCGCCGTAGCGGGAGGCATTGCGGTGCGCCCACGCGATCGCTTTCGCGATGTCCGTGGTGATTTCCTTGATCGTGGCCTTCGGAAAGAAGCGGTAGTTCATCGCGACGAAGACACAGCCTTGGTCGACAAAGGCCTGCGGCTTCGCGTTCACCTCAGCCTTGCTCCCGGCCTGCCAGCCGCCGCCGTGGATCCAGACCACGACGGGATGATTCGTCCCGGTCGTCGGCGCGTGGACGTCGAGGATCTGGCGCTCGTTCTTCGGTTCGAGGTAGGCGATGTCGCGATCCACGCGGGCGGTGGCGGCGAAGATCGGAGTGGCAACAAACAGCAGGGCGAACCAGTGGAGGGCTTTCATGGGGTAGATTTTCCAACGATCGACGGAAACGCGACCAGCGGACGCTCCAATCAGGAGGCGTTTCTCCCCGTGGGCGAACCAAAATAATTTTCCCGCCGCGACCGGAGCGGGCGCCAAAAACCCCTCGAAACTCCGATCGCCCTGCGGGAAACCCCGGCTCAATCCGCCTTCGCTGACGCCAGCTCCTGCAGTTCCTTCTCCGTGTAGGGGTCGCCCCGCACGATGATGGCGCGTCGCATCTGGCTGATCGTCGTCGTCGGAACCGGCGCAGCCTCATGCCCCCAGCTTCGACGAATATAGGTGAGTGCGGACGCCAGCGTTTCGTCGGAGAGCATTTCCAGAGGCGGCATCGTGGCCGCGGTCTTGCCGGTTTTTCCCTTCAACACGATCCGGGCGAGGATCTGCTCCGATCCCAGGACCCAGGGCGAGTCGACGAGCGGTGCCGCCACGCCGGCAAGTCCGCGTCCATTCAACTGATGGCACGCCGCGCAGATGGTTTCATAAGCGGTTTTGCCTTTCGCCAGGAGCTGCTTCTCGACGGCGGTGAGGGGCGCGGGGCCCGTCCCAAACTTGCCCGGCCAGACCAGCCGGCTCATCAACTCGCCCGCGCCTTGGGCAACTTCCTCCTCCGTCGACTTCGTTGCCGCTTCCAACTCCGCCGGCAGGGCCGCGATTTTGCGCACACCCGAGAAGCGCACGCCGTTGAGCAGGGCCAGGCGCTGCCATGTGGTTTCCCCATCCGTGCGGATGAGGGAAAAGAGGCGATTGAGTTTTTCGGTGTCGCCGCTGCGCGCCACCGCGCCCGCCAGCGCCTCAAAAACGTTGGTGTATCCCTTGCGCGACTCGCGCCAATCCGGGGCGGCAGCCAGGCGCTCGATAAAGGCGAGTTCCCGGCCCGCCAGACCGCTCACCACCGCGGGAATGAAGAACGGCGATTCGACGTCCCGGCGCAGCAGATCGGTTAGTAGGGCGTCTCGCGCGGGCGCCGTCGTCTCGCCGAGCGAGAGGGCCACCTGCAGCCGCACCTCGCGGGCCGCGTCGCCCGCGTGCTTCCCCACGCGTTCGATTGCTCCGGCATCGGCCGCGGCCAGCGCCGGCTCGCTGAGCCGGATCGCCGCGGCACGCAGCTTGGGCGCGGGATCTTCGATCACCTGCGCGAGCGTCTCCGGATCGAGGGCGCCGAGCCCTTCCAGCGTCCACAGCGCGTGCAACCGCACCGGGGCGCTCGCCTTCGGCGCGACCGCGAGCCTGCGCAGATCCGCCGTCACCGATTTGTCGCCGCGCTCGACCAGCAGGCGCTGGGCGGTGTTGCGCCACCAACCGTTCGGATGGGAAAGCGTCTCAACCAATTGGGCCGGGGACGCCTGGGCGAGACGCGGCTGCGGGCCCGGCTTCTTCGACTCGTGAACGATGCGATAGATACGACCGAGCGCCACCGGCTTCTCCAGACCGCGCTCGACGATCTGCTTCCGCAGGTAACTCGTCATGAACTGGCGGTGCTGCAAAATGCCCCGGTAAAGATCCACGACATACAACGTGCCATCTGGCGCCGTGTAGGTGTTGACCGGACGAAAACGCTCGTCCGTGGACGCAAGGAACTCTTTACCCTCATACGCGTTTCGCCCGCTGAGAATGCCGTCTTTTTCCGTGAGGATGGAACGGCGAACAATGTTGGCGGCCGGCTCGGCGGCGAAATAGTTGCCGTAGAATTCCGCCGGAAAATTATCCCCGCGATAGATCGTCGGACCGCAGGTGGCCGTAAATTGTCGCAGCGAACCATCCTGGCGAAGCTGCCCCTGCTGGTAGCCACGGTTGGTGCCCGGGTTGGGGCGGATCGGCCAGACTTCCTGGTTGGAATCGACCTGATAATTGACGCCGCTGCCCGGGGCGCCGTCGCGGCGGCTGGGCATGATGAGGTTCGGATTCCGCGCCGGGTAATAATTCGGAATCATGTCCCCGCGGAGGTAGTCGGAATTCGAATTCGTAAAGGTCCGGCCGTAGTCGTCCATCCCCTGCCCCCACTGGCCGCGGTTGGCGACCGGGGTGTCGATCCACTTGCCATTCTGCCAGCGGAAACGGCGCTCGTAACCCGAGCCGATGATCCAGTTGTCGAGACCCCACAGCAACGCGTTGGGTCCACCTTCCGGGTTCATCTCCGGCAGCGAGAAATCCTTCGCGAGCGAGACTTTTTCATCCGCCTTGCCATCGCCATCCGTGTCGCGGGCAAACCAAAGATTCGGCGGCTCGCCGACTAGCACGCCGTGCTGCAGCACCTTGATGGCGCGCACGAGGCCCAGGCCATCCATGAAAACGGTACGCTTGTCCATCCGCCCATCGCCGTCCGTGTCCTCAAGGACGACGACCCGGTTGACTTTCGCCTGCTCCCCCCGCCCGTCGGCATCGGGCATATAACTCCGCATTTCCACGACCCACAACCGGCCGTCGGCGTCGAAATCGAGCGCCACCGGATCGTTGATCAGCGGCTCGCTCGCGACCACCTCGACCCGAAACCCCGGCTGCACGTGAAACGATTTGATCGCCTCCTCCGGCGTCAGCATCGGGGCGGGCAGGTTCCATTCGGGTGGCGGTGGCTTCTGGACGCTGCCCGCTCGATCGCTCTGATCGCCCATTTGGGCGGAGACCGAAATGGCGCCAAGCAACGTAGCCGTGGCGAATAGGAAACGACGCCGAAGGGTAAGGGTCATGGTGAATGGAAGACGGACGAAGATCCGAAGCATTCCAGAAAAGTTAAGCGGAATGAACAAATCGCCAGCTCCCGGCCTGAAATTATGCGCGGACCGGTCGCGCAAATCGGCGTGGATTCCGTCATCGGGCGGGAGCGCTTGCCCCCGTCGTCCACTGGGCCTCGGCCATCGACCGACCCTGGAGTTTGCGCGGATCGACCACCACGTGGCGTACTTTTTCGCGCTTCCACGTATACGTGATGTGCACATTGCCATCGCGGGTCTGAATCACCGCCGGGTAACTGTATTCGCCCGGTTCGTCTTCGAGCACGAGGCCGGCTTCCCACGTCTTGCCGTCGCGCGACACCGCGACGTTCAACGGCGTGCGGCCACCCTTGGGCTCCGCATTGTGGTTGTAGACGAGCAGATGCCGGCCGTCCGCCAGCGTGACGGCATCGGTGCCGGAATTGGGATTCGGCAGCGGTCCGAGCGTCATCGGTCCCCAAGTCCGCCCGCTGTCGTCCGACCAGACTTCGAACACTCGCCCCTGCCGCGTCCGACCCACCGCCTGCAACCGCGCGCCGCCGTGCCGCAGAATACTTGGCTGGATCGCCGCGATTTCCTCGCCGTCGTTCACGAAGGGAGTCGTGGTCCACGTGCGGCCGAAATCGCGCGTCGATTCGAAGCGCACGCGCCAGCGACTCGGCGCGGCGGGCGTTTCGTCGCTGGTCGGACAGAGGATCGTGCCGTCACTGAGTTCGACCGGCTTGTTCTTGATCGGTCCGAGAATTCCCTCCGGCAAGCGCCGCGGCTCGGTCCACGTCTTCCCGCCATCGGCCGAGGTCATCAACATCCCCCACCACGTCTGCGGCGTCGGGCCGGCCTTGTAGAACAGCAGCAACGGTCCGTTCTTCGGCTGAAACAACACGGGGTTCCACGTTGGATGACGTTCGATCGTGCCGTCGGTCCGCGTGAACTGGATGCCGTTCACCACCTCGACCGGCGGCGTCCAATGGCCGCCCGACTGGCGCGACACCCAGATGCCGACATCCGGGTTTTTCTCGCGCGTGCCGCCGAACCACGCCGCCACCAGACCCTGCGTGCCTTCCACGATCGTCGACGCATGACACTGCGGAAACGGGGCGTGCTCGTAGATGAATTCGCGCAGCATCACCGGGGACGGGCTCGGAGTCGCGGCCCGGGCACAGGCGAGGCCGACCAGAATACAGAACGGGGCAAAAAGCTTGGGCATGGATCGAAGGATGGAGGGTGCATCCCGCGGGACGACGCGAAATGTTGCCCCAATCGAAGCGACCGGCGCACGGGAATCAATCGCCGAAACCTCGCCTATCGCGGGGGTTCGCAGCCGTCGTTGTAAACTATTCGTTGACACTTGCGGTTTGCGCCAACGCGGCCCGACGCCGGCCTGCAGTCCGTAAAAACGGCCTGTTCCGGCGCGGACCAACCACCCGCGCGGCGAAATTCCATTTGTCACCGCTGGCTGCGGCGGGGAAAGTCGCCGCCTTCTCTCCCATGTCCCTCGTCACGATCAACCCCGCCACGGGTCGCCGCCTCGCAGTGTATCGGGAAAATTCCCGGACCGACATCGAACGCAAGCTCGCCCGGGGCGCCGCCGCCCAGGCCCGCTGGCGGAAGCTGTCTCACGCCGCGCGCGGCAAATTCTTCCGCGCCCTGGCGCGGGAGCTGCGGGCGGACCCCGACGGGTTGGCCGCATTGGCCGCGGCGGAAATGGGCAAACCCGTCGCCCAGGGCCGGGCCGAGGTCGAAAAATGTGCGATGCTTTGCGAGTACTACGCCGCGCAGGGCGCCCGGCTGCTAGCCGACGAGCATCCCGCCGGCGCACCGGCGAACGCGCGCGTGGTCCATGAGCCCCTGGGCATCGTGCTCGCGATCATGCCGTGGAATTTTCCCTTCTGGCAGGTCATCCGCGCCGCCATCCCCGTTCTCACCGGCGGCAACGCCTTCCTACTGAAACACGCGCCGAATGTCGCCGGCTGCGCCCTCGCCGTCGAAAAACTTTTCGCCCGCGCCCGCTTCCCCGCCGGCGTGTTTCAGGTGCTGCTCACCGGCACCGGGGTCGTGCCGGCGTTGCTCGCCGATTCCCGGGTGCGCGCCGTGACGCTCACGGGCAGCACCGCCGCCGGCAAGGCCGTCGCCGCGCTGGCGGGCGCCGCGATGAAGCCCGGCGTCTTCGAACTCGGGGGCAGCGATCCGGCCCTCGTCCTCGAAGATGCCGATCTCGCCCTCGCCGCCGAAACGTGCGCGCTCTCCCGCTTGATCAACGCGGGCCAGAGCTGCGTCTGCGCCAAGCGCTTCATCGTCGTGCGTTCGGTCCTGCGCGAATTCGAGGAGCGCTTCGTGGCGCGCGTTGGCGCGCGTCGCGTCGGCGACCCGCTGGACGCCGCGACCGACATCGGCCCGCTGGCCCGCGCCGATCTCCGCGCCAACCTGCACGCCCAGGTGCAGCAGAGTGTACGCCGCGGTGCCCGGGTCCTGCTCGGCGGCAAGCCGCTCCCGGGACCGGGATTCTTCTACGCCCCCACGGTCCTGACCAACGTTCGTCCCGGCATGGCGGTGCACGACCAGGAGGTTTTCGGACCGGTCGCAGCGATCATCGCGGTGCGGGATGAAGCCGCCGCCATCCGCGTCGCGAACGATTCGCCTTTCGGGCTGGCCGCGTCGGTCTTCACGCGCAGTCGCGCGCGCGCCACGCGCGTCGCCACCCAGCTCGACGCCGGCGCCGTGTTCGTCAACGACTTCGTTCGCTCCATGGCCGAGCTGCCCTTCGGCGGCGTGAAGGAAAGCGGTTTCGGCCGCGAGCTCGGCGCCTGGGGCGCCCGCGCGTTCGTGAACGTCAAGACCCTCGTCGGCGCCTGAGCCGCGGGGACTCGGGCCGGGCGCGATCGAGTCGCGGGCCACTAATGGTTCGTGTCGCGTCGTAGCCCGGTCAGTCTGGCAACCGGTTTCCCGCCTCCGCGTTCTCTCATGGCTCCCCGCTCCCGCTCGTCCCCTGCCCTTCGGCCATCGGCCCGGCCGCATCCCGCCAACCGCCGGGAGCGCCCGCCGGCCCGCCCCGCCACCGCGCCCCGCTATTTCAACCGGGAACTTTCGTGGCTGGCGTTCAACCGGCGCGTCCTCGAACAGGCCCAGAACGAACGCCACCCGCTGCTCGAACGCGTCAAGTTCCTCGCGATCTTCAGCAATAATCTGGATGAGTTTTACGAGATCCGGGTGGCCGGTTTGATGCAGCAGCTCGATTCGGGCGTCGCCGAAACCGGCCCCGACGGGCTCCACCCGCGCGAGCAACTGCGCCAGATTCGGGCCGTCGTCGACGGCCTGCTCGCGGAGCAGTATCGCTGCTGGCAGCACCAGCTGCTGCCGGCATTGGGCAGGGAGAAAATCATCTTCAAGACGGCCCGCGACCTCACGCCGGCGGAGCTCGTCTGGGTGCGGAAGTATTTCCACGAGCAGGTTTACCCTGTCCTCACGCCGCTCGCGCTCGACCAAGCCCATCCTTTTCCCCAGCTCGGCAACAAGACGCTCAACATCATCGTCACCCTCGACAATCCCCCGACGTCGATTGTCGCACGATCCCTCGCCATCCTGCCGGTGCCCCGGATCCTGCCCCGGGTCGTGGCGATCGCCGCGGGCCGGCGCGCGGCGCAGTCCGTGATTTTTCTCAGTGAGATCATCAAGCTGTGCGCCGGCGAACTGTTTCCCGGCTACCGGGTCACCGGCGCGCACGCGTTTCGCGTCACCCGCAACAGCGACCTCTACATCGACGAAGAGGAGGCGGCCAACCTCCTGAAAGCGATTGAGGAGGAGCTGCGCAACCTGCGGCGCGGCGCCGCCGTGCGGCTGGAGATCGAGGCGACCGTGGACGACGGCTTGTTCAACACCCTGTGCACGCATCTGGCCCTCGCTCCGGCCTATGCGTTTCGCCTGCACGGCCCACTCGACCTCGTGCGCCTGCAAAGTCTCGGCGATCTCGACCGGCCGGACCTCAAGTTTCCGCCGTTCACGCCCGTCAACGCGTCGCCCCTGCGGGACGTCACGCAGATCTTCGCGACGCTCCGGCGGCGCGACGTGCTGCTGCATCATCCCTACGATGCCTTTGCGCCCGTGGTGGATTTTGTCGAGCAGGCGGCGCGCGATCCCTCCGTGGTCGCGATCAAGCAGACGTTCTACCGCACCAGCGGCGATTCGCCGCTGGTGCGCGCCCTGATCGAGGCATCGCAGAACGGCAAGCAGGTGACGGCGCTGGTGGAGCTGAAGGCGCGCTTCGACGAGGCGAACAACATCCAGTGGGCGCGCCAGCTCGAGGAGGCTGGAGTCCACGTGGCCTACGGGCCCGTCGGCCACAAGACGCACTGCAAGTTGTGCCTCGTGGTACGCCGCGAAGGACGGCGGATGCGGCACTATGCGCATCTCGGCACCGGCAACTACAGTCCGCGGACGGCGCGTTTCTACACCGATCTCAGCTACTTTACCTCCCGGCCACGCCTCACCCGGGAGGTCGCGGAGGTTTTCAACACCCTCACCGGTTTTGGCCGCTCGCCGAAGTTTCGCACCCTGCTCGTCGCCCCATTCGATCTGCACCGCCGGCTGAACGCCCTGATCGCCCGTGAGGCCCGCAATGCCACGGCGGGCAAACCCGCGCGCATCATCGCCCAGATGAACGCGCTCGTGGACCGCGAGACGATCGACGCGCTGTACGCCGCCTCGCGGGCCGGAGTGACCGTGGAGCTGATCGTGCGCGGCACCTGCTGCCTCGTCCCCGGGGTGCCGGGCCTGAGCGAGAACATCCGCGTGCGCAGCCTGGTCGGCAGGTTCCTTGAGCACGCGCGCGTGTATTACTTCGAGCATGCGGAGGGCCAGCCCGTGATCCTGGCGGGCAGCGCGGACTGGATGCCGCGGAATTTCTTCCGCCGGGTGGAGGCCTTGTTCCCGATCGAGGAACCGGAACTGCGCCGGTGGGTGGTGGAGGAGCTTTTTCCCGCGGAGCTGCGCGATACCGCCAACACTCGCCTGCTCCAGGCCAACGGCGAGTATGTCGCGCCCGACCGGCCCGCCAGCGGCAAGCCGTTTTCCGCCCAGGCGCATTTCATGATCGCCGCGACCCGGCGCGCCAACGCGACGTCGGCCGCGTAAACGCCAACCCATCAGGCCTGCGGAACACGCGGATAAGAAGAGAAACGACCCGGCGGCTCATCGCGCGACGCCCCGGGCCGACAGGTCGTGGTTCGCAGCGATTTTCTTCTTCCGTTTTCGAAGGCGCGCCCTACGTTTTCGCGTCCTGCCCTCCGAAGCCTCGGCGACGGAGGGTCCGATATCGGAGAGGTGGCAGAGTGGTCTATCGTACCTGACTCGAAATCAGGCGTGCCCGAAAGGGTACCGTGGGTTCGAATCCCACCCTCTCCGCCATTTGCGCTCCGCGCAAATGGCGGGTTTCGCGAAGCGAAACGGCAGACGCACCGCGGCTGCGAGAGAGGGGTGCGAACGGAGTTCGACGGAGCGAGCTCGCGAGCGGAGATGGGGGACCGCCCGATTTCCACTCGCACGCTGGTGGCCCGAAGCGAAGATTGCCCTGCGTCGCCTTGGAGAAGCAGCGCGGAATACGGGCGAGCTCCCGGCGCTCCTCGGGATTTGAATTCTGTCCCGTGGGACCGAATTGACGTTTCCGCCAACATGACTCGTGACAAATGCCTCCGCCCGAAGGCGCATCCCCTCGTCGCTCCAGCGGCTGCGTGTCAAAAGTCACGATGTGCCCTTTTTTAATCCGCCGGCTGCCCCAGCGAAAAAATCGAGGCGATGGGCGATCACACCGTTACCCCCCAGCCAGCGATCGTCGAAGTCTGCCCCTCCAATCTATAGCGTGAGGGATTCGCCGGCGGAATGATGCGGACTTTTTGAAAACATCGTTTGCGAATTCGCCCTGGGGAGCTTCTTTCCGCCAATGCTTTTTCTCCCTCCCTGGCTCCGCTGGGTCGTTCCGTTCAGCCTGGCGGCCTCCGCCGCACTCGCGCAGGAGAGTTCGCTCACTGCCGTGACGCGCAACAGCGATCCCCAGGGGCGCCCGCTTTGGGAAGTGGGCCTCGCCGGCATCGGCGGCTATGTGGCGGACTACCCGGGCGCGGCCCAATCGCGGGGCCGCGGGTTTCCGGTGCCTTATTTCATTTATCGCGGCAAGGTGTTGCGGGCCGGCGACGGTGGCATCGTGCGCGGGCGTTTTCAGGTCAACGACCGTCTGGAATTCGACCTGAGTTTCGGCGGATCGCTCAATGCCGACTCGGACAAGAACACCCTGCGCCGCGGTTTGCCCGATCTGGATTTTCTGGCCGAAATCGGTCCGCAGTTGACGTGGCGGGCTTGGGAGGAAAAAGACCGTTCAGCGACGGTGAACTTGCCCGTGCGCGCCGCGGTGTCGTTCGGCGGCGGCGGGGTGCGCCAGCAGGGATTCGTGCTCAATCCGCGCCTCACCTACCGCGACCGCGCGTTCATCGGCGGGACCACCCTTTCGCTGGGCGTCGGCCCGATTTTCGCAACCGAACGCCTCATGGATTACTTTTACGAGGTACGCCCGCAATATGCCCTGCCTGGACGCCCTGCCTTCAACGCCGAATCCGGCTACCTCGGCACGGAGGTGGCCCTCGGCGTGTCGCGCGTGCTTTCGCCCCAAGTGCGTCTTTTCACCGGCGCACAACTCGGCGTCTTCAGCGGCGCAACGAATCGCGGCAGCGCATTGCTGGCCCGCGAGACCAATTGGAATTTCGCCTTCGGGCTGGCCTGGTCGATCTGGGAAAGCGACCGCCGCGCGCGGGAGTGAGTTCGGCGCCGCCCCGCTATCGCTGACCGGGCCAGCGCTGGGGCACCTTGCGCACCTTGGTCAAGTCGTAGCCCTGGGCCGCCAGTTCCCCGAGCAGCCTCTGGTAGTCGGTCTCCGGCATCTGCGGCGTGCGCGCCATGATCCACACGTAGTCACGCTGGTTCCGGCCGATGACGGTGTGGCGGTAGTCGGGACTCAAGTGCGTGATGAGGAATTCGGCCTTGAAGGGCCAGAGGAACTGCATCCCCCAAGTGGAATTGTTGGTCCGGTCGACCACGAACCCGCGCGGATTGTAGCGCTTGGGCGGCCCGTCGAAAGCCCCGTGATTAAAGGTGAAGACCGTGTCGATGGTGCCGTCGGGTGCGAGTCGGTAATCCTCAATCGCGTTGTAGGCCTCGGTTTCGATGAACGTGGGGATGCAGGCGATGACATACCACGGCCCCATGTAGCGCTGAAGATCGATCTTCTGGGCGGTAGGCAAGGGCGGCAGCGAAGTGGCACAGCCGGTGAGCAGGAGGAGGCAGGTCAGAAGCGGCAGAATTTTTGCAGTCATGTTCGTGTCTTCAGTTGCTGGACGTTATCGACCCCTACTTGTTGGGGTGGATCGCCCGAAGGGCGGCCACGCACAGCACAACCCCGGGAACGAGGAGGGCCAGTAGCCCGGTGATCTCCCGGGCCCATTTCATCTCGTCCAACAGGAGCCAGACGCTGCGGAATACCAGGACCGATGCGAGCAGGAGCAGCAGCTCCCAAACGATCAGGTGATTTTGATTCTTCATGGTTGCACGGATAGTATTGCGCCCTCCGGCGAATTCGCCACCGCGATCCTCCTTCCCGTCGCGAGAATTCGTCGGGCCGGCCTTTTGAGCAGCCGGACGGGGTATGGGAATGCAGAGGGATGAACCCGGATGATAGGTGACACTTAGTCCAGGGTGCACGATGCCCTGGAAAAATATCACCCCCATGGAAAAAATTAACCGCTTCGTCGTGCTCGCCCAGAGCGACCACTTCACGATCACCGAGCTGTGCGAACAGTTCGGCATCGCCGCAAGACCGGCTACAAACATCTGGATCGTTACGCCACCAACGGCCTGCATCGCCCGCAGCCGCGCAGCCATTGCCCGCACCAATTCCCCAGCGCACCGCGGCCGACGTGGAAGCGTTGATTCCGGCCGAGCAGGCCCGCAAACAGAAACTCGCGCTGGAGCTCAGCCGCAGCCGGCGAAATAAGCGGCGCGCCGGGCAGCGTCAGGGCGCCCCGTATCCGACGATTTGCGCGGTGACGTCGACGCCATTCTGCTCGAGCCGGCCTTGGTTCGTCTGCATCGGCAACGCCCCACCGTGCGACGTGGCACCCGCGGTAAACTTCAGCTGCGTGAGGCCACTCACGCGCACCGGCGACGCGTTCGTCTGCCGCAAATCGCCGCCCGCGATCCGCACGTCCCCGGCCGAGCCCAGCAACAGCGCCGCGCTCGCCGTATCGGAACCGTTGATATCGTGGACAAACACCACGTCCGCGAACTGGACGCCGGGCGCATAGATTCCGGTGATCCCGGCGGTGGCGAAGAAGTTGGCGTTGGCGGCCCGGAGTCCGCCGAATTTCCCGGTCAGGCTCGAGATGGCGATGTAAGCAAGATCGGCGATGCCGTCGTAGGTCACATCGCTGCGGAACAACGCCTGGTTGACCGCGTTGTCGCGGCCGACACTGAACACCGAGACGTAGGTGGTCTCATTGGCGCCAGTGATGACGATGCCGGCATGGCCTTTCCGGTAGAGCGTCGCCTGATTGTACCTGACCGGCGCCGCGGGGCCGGTCATCGCATCCAATCGCAGCGCGAGCGTCCCCGCGCCGGAAAACTCCACCTGCACGATGTCATCCTGCAGGTCAATGAACGACAGGCGAACCACCTGCCCGGGATCCGCGGTTACGGCGGCGGAGGTTCCCTCGAGCAAAACCTGGTCGAAGATCCGCCCGCTGGGATGCGTGATATTGGGGCCGACCTCGGTGGCGGAACCGATGACCTTAACCGTCGAATCCACGCCCACAATCGCCGGTTCGCTGGCCGTCGAACCGAGCGCGTTGGCCACTTTCACCGAATAGAGGCCGATATTCGCGGGAGTGACGCCGCTCAGCAAAAGTGATCCGGTGACCGCGTGGCCGATCGGCTGGCCGTCGAAAAGCCATTCGTAGGTCAACGGGGTGCCGCCGCCGGCGGTAAACGTCAGGCCCACGCTCTCGTTCACGGGAACGGCATGTCCGGCGGGTTGGGCGATGATGGCCGGGCTGCTGGGAGCGGGCGCCACGACGAGATCGACCGCGGTCGCGGCTGATCCCGCCCCGCTTTCCGCCACCACGGAGAGCGCGTACCGTCCGGCGGCCGTCGGCGTGCCGGAGAGAACACCCGTGCTCTCATCTAAGGCCAGTCCCGGGGGCGCCGCGTCCAAGCGATACCGCGTCACCGCGTTGCGGGCGGCAAGCGCTAGCGTGAAAGGCTGGCCGACCTGGGCTCGCGCGGCGCGGTTGGCGGCGAACCCCGGCGGGGCCACGGCGTTCGCGGGCAATTCCGCATAATTGATGTAGCCCACGAACATCTCGTCGGTCGTCTGTTCGCCAAAGCCGACTCGGGCGTTGGCATCGGGATTCGCCGGATTTTGGCGGGAATTGTCGAAGGCGCCGCGCACCCGAATGACGGTGCCGGCGGGCAGCCGTTTCGGCTGCTTGAACCGGTACAGGGACTGCCAGTTGAAATCATAATCTGGCACGCTGAGCAGCACCTCGCTGCTGCCCCCCGGATAAAGGGCTTCGTATTTAAAGCGCTTGCCCCGGTAGTGCATGTGAGGGCTGAGCTCGTAGAGCATCACGTCGCGCGTTGCCGACGGAGTGTAGGTGGCCTCGCGTTCATACTCGGGCGCGCCGGCTGGCACGTCGATGTTGGTGGTGAAGGCCGAACGGGTCAGCAGTTCGCGGGCGGGCGGCGCCGCGGCAAAATACAATCCGAGCTGCGTCTGGTCGGACTCCGCCTTGCCGGTGGTCGTGTAGTGCATCTGGAACGTGACCGACGATCCGGCCCGCACGCGCTTCCCCGTGTCGTCGGGATAAAAGGCCGGCTCCATGCCGGGAACGTAGCCGGCGAAATATCCGCCGAGCCCGCCGGCGTTGGCCAGCACATCGAGCAGCGTGCCCTCGAAGACGAGCGCGTGATGCACGACGGCCGCATTGCCCGGACGCACCACGGCGGCGCGCAGCCAGCGCTCGGCCGTGACCGGCACCGGTACGGTGAGGTAGGTGTACGCCAAGTGACCCGTCGCGCGCAGCGTTTGCCGCGGAATACTGACGATGAGGTCAGGCGTGCCGAGCGGCCAGTCGGCGGCGGCCGCTGGCGGGGCACTCGCGAGGGG
The DNA here is from genome assembly GCA_947474935.1 of Opitutia bacterium. GTDB lineage: Bacteria > Verrucomicrobiota > Verrucomicrobiia > Opitutales > Opitutaceae > ER46. Next base: position 88,590 of record CANJKL010000003.1, on the reverse strand, counting down.
ATCCCCGCCACTGCCACGGGGGCCGCCGGCGCGGGTCCAGGTGAAGAGCGTGGCAATGTCCTTTGCGGGCGCCGCCACGGCATTGGAAAACGCGCCGTACTGCGGATCCGCGTGCCACGGCGCCATCTTCTTGTTGAGCAACGCCGTGCGGATCGAACTGGCGCGCGCCTGTACGTCGGTGAAACTGGCAAAGGCGAACGGGGCGATCGCTCCCGCCCGGTGGCACTCCACACAACTCCGCTGCAGGATCGGCGCGATGTCCGTCGCATAGTCAGGCACGCCGGCGGACGGCAGATCCAGCACGGGCGCGGCTGCCGGCAACGCCACGCGGGAGGCCGCAACGGGGATTCCGGCGACCACGGCGGCAGCCGCGTCGGCCGCAAACGCGGTCGAGGGCGGGAGCAATCCCGCGGGATTGGCGTCGTCCAACGGCCCCCGATACGCGAGGGTCCAGGTCGAAGTCTTGATGACGAATGTCTCCAAATGCCGGGTGGCGCCATATTCCGCAGCCACCATCTGCGCATCGTCGATCAAAACCGGGATATCGCTGAACGCGGCGGCCTGAGCGGCAGCAACGGCCTCGCGGTCCGTTCCGAGATTGGAATCGATCTGCCACACGACGACGTCCTGCGGGGAGAAGCGCTGGCGCAGGGAACGCAACGCCGTTAACGTCAGCGCGGCGCGGGGACTGTCCACGCCGGTAAAAATGAGCACGACGGCCTTCGCGCCGGACTGGTAATACAGACTGCGGGTCACCCCGAGGTGATCGGTAAGTTTGAAATCGGTGACGTAGCTGCCGGGGTTGAGCGGCGCAGCCGGCTGTTCGGAACCGTGGGAACCCTCGTGCGCGCGCAGACCCGCCAGCGCAAAAGCCATCACAAAACAACGGAGGAATCCGTGGGGCATCCGCGCACCATGCGCGATCAACCCGACTTTTCCAGCCAAAGCCTCACCGGTGTGGTCAAGCCTGGGCGAGCAGCGAGATGCATTTCCATTGCGCGGTCACCATGGGCGCGCAGTCACTATGGGCTCAGGCGTGACCCCGTCCGCCTGCCCCTTCCAAAGCTGTTTTGGACAGGAGTGTGTGTTTGAACAAACGAAGGAATGCGTCTTCGGGCGGAAACATATCTCAAGAGTCACGATCTGCCCCGTCCGTCAGTTCGGGGCAACCCTAGCCTGACCCCATACGCCGGGCATCCCCTCCCGCACACTCCCGGCTCAGAGGGTGTACGTCATCTTGGTAAAGACGCTGTCGCCGGCCGCCCGACCGACGTTGCGTACGCTGTTGAAAACGACATACCAGTTGGTGCGCGGCCGGATTCTCCAGCCGTAGATGAAGCTGATGTTGTGGACCCCCGCGTTGCGATGCTGGAGGGAACTCTTGATCCACATGCGGTCGGTGAGCGAGAAGTCGAGGACCAGCCGGTTCAGCCAGATCGTTTCCCTCCGGCCGGCGGGACGATCCTCAAGGCGCAGCGAGAACTCGGGCCGGAGCATCCACCGCTCGAACAGCTTCAACGGCTTCGCGAGAAACACCTCCTGGTAGTCGACCCGCTCGAACTGGCCCCCGGCCCATCCCACGGTCGCCGAGCGCCAGAAATCCGACGCGAGGAACGTGACGTCCGCCTTGCTGCGGGTGTTGCGATGCGGCGCGTGGTAGTCGACATCCTGACCGGCATGCAGTCCCAGGTCGTTTGCAAGCCGCACCGTGGCATCGAACCGATAGTCCCGCAACGAGGTCTGTCCCCGTTCGGTCTGGTAGTAGTTGAACCGGGGATTCAACACGATGCGCTTGTACCAGGTGCGCCGGCCGCTGACTCCGTACTCGCCGGAAAGGAACGGCCCGAACTCGTTCCGGCGCGGGATGAATCCGAGGATCGGGTTGAACTCGGGCGAGATCGCTTGGTAGCCCGCGCCGAACCGCCACGGGTAGAGATCATAGTTCACCGCCACCTGGCCGAGATAATCTGTCCGGTCCTTCGTCAGCCGCCCGGCGGCGTTCCTCAGCCGCTCATCCGCTGCGGCGGTCTGCAAGGAGATTTTCCAGGCGTCCGTCAGCAGGAAATTTGCCTCGATCCCCAGCACGCGGGAATGGCCGCGCTCCAGTTCTGAGCTCGCCGCGTAATACCCGATCGCGGAAGTCTCGCCAATCTCCTGCAGCAGCCGAACGACGGTCGAGTTCCCGCGATGGCCGTCCGGGTGGGCCAGATTTCCCTGCAGGCTGAGCGCATTGAAGCTGAAACCGTCTCCCCGGCCGCTGGCCTGCGCCGCCGCCGTGATGTCCGTGAACCGGCGGCTGTAATAGAGCCGGTGCGTCATCCGCATCATTTCATCCCCCTCGCGGAAAAACAGCCGCTTCTCCGGCAGGAACCGCTCGGCGTCGCGCAGTTCGATCGTGTCGTCGTCGGCCTCCACCTGTCCGAAGTCCGGGTGCAGGGTAAACGACGAGCTGACTGAGGGCGTCAGCCGTACGCTGGCATCCACCCCGGCCCGCACCAGGGTCTTGTTGTCGCGGTTGAAGTCGGCCTGGATGCTGGCATAGGGCGTGACTTCCCAGCTGCGCTTGAAGTTCGTTTTTGCGAGGTCGAGCCCGGTCAGGTGGCCGAAATAGCGCACGCGGTAGAAGTCCGTCACGTTGTAGCTCCAGAAGCTCAATACGTCCGTGTTCCGCTGCTGGCGGTTCAGGTTGATGCCCCAGGTCTGGCCGTCCTTGCGCCGATAATTCATCACGCTGAACGGAATTCCCATCTCAAAGGTCCAGCGGTCAGGGAAAATTTTCGCCGCCAGATCCCACTCCGCGGTCCATCCATAGTTGAGCCCCGGGACGGGCCCCTCGTTGCCGTCCGCGCGCGTGCCGAGCGGATTGGAAAGAAAGGAGTATTTTGCGCGGTGCGAATGCCCGGGATCGATATTCACCTGGACCCAGTCATCGCCGGCGAACGGACGGTCCTCCCGCCGCTCGGATGCGTGGAGCTGGTCGATCCGGTCGTCGAAACACTCGACCGCGAGGTAGAGGTGGGTGTCGCTGTAGGCGACGCGGAGCGTCGTCTGCAAATCGGCGGGCCGGTGGGTCCGGGTGTCGAAAAAGTTCGTGGCCACCGGCGCCTGCGCCCAGATCGCCTCGTTCAGCAGTCCATCAATCACCAGCGGAGCATCCACCCGCAGGGCTTTGATGGACGGGAACGGGGCCTCCGGATTCCGGTGCGCCCGGATCGGAATGGCGGCCATCGCCAGCAGCCAGGCCGCAAGGGCGAGCTCGGCCCCGCGACGCCACATCGGGCGGTGCCAGGTGGGCTGGACGGGATTGCTCCGCCCGCCTACGCGGCGGGACGGGGAGGGGCCTGTGGCGGGAAACGGGTTGGTCAGCATGCGGCAGAGCTGCGGGGCCGCTGACACGAAACCCGATTCTCGCGGAAGGGGAAGGAGTTTTATCGCCAGTTTACTGATAGGAAACCGGATTTTCCGGGGGAGGGGTTTGTTGTGCCGATCAACTTCCGGCTCACGGCGGAGGATTTCGCCTACATCTTCGCGCACAGCGGGGCCAGGGTGGTTTGTGTCCACTCGGCCTATCTCGACGCCGTGGACGGCATCCGCGCGCAGTTGCCGGAGGTGGCGCACTTCGTGGCTTTGGAAGGGGCCAGGGCCGGCTGGCTCGACTATGGGCGCAGCCAGATGGGGTCACGTCGTGACTCTTGACAGAAGAGACGCTCTTCCGCCCGCCGACCCTGCAGCGGACTTCCTTCCGCGGCGAACAGCCGCGGCCGAATCAATCAATACACCACGCTCCGCGCCACGACGTCCGGTTGGCCGAACTGCAGCACGCTGAGGCGGCGGTAAAGGCCGTCGGGGTTTCGCGACAATTCGTCGTGGCTGCCGAACTCCACCACCCGGCCCGCCTCGATCACCGCAATCTGGTCGGCCGTCCGGATCGTGGCGAGCCGGTGGGCGACGATGAAGGTCGTGCGGCCCTGCATCAGGCGGTCGAGCGCGACCTGCACCAGCCGCTCGCTTTCGCTGTCGAGCGAACTCGTCGCCTCATCGAGGATGAGGACGGCCGGATTCTTGAGAATGGCCCGCGCGATGGCGACCCGCTGGCGCTGTCCACCCGAAAGCTTGATCCCGCGGTCGCCGACCAGCGTGGCGTAACCCTCGGGGAAGGCGGAGATGAATTTGTCGGCGTTGGCCAGCCGCGCGGCTTCTCGCACATCCTCGGCGCTGGCGCCGGGCCGGCCGTAGACGATATTTTCCGCGATGGTGCCGCCGAAGAGCAGGATATCCTGCGGCACGATCGCCATCTGGCCGCGCAGCCAGGCCAGCGGATAGTCGCGCGCGTCCCGGCCATCGATGAGCAGCCGCCCCTGCTCCGGATCGTAGAAACGCAGCAGCAACGCGGTGAGCGTCGACTTGCCGGCCCCGCTCGGCCCGACCAAGGCGATGCGTTCGCCCGGGCGGGCCGCGAGCGTGATGTCGTGCAGCACGGCGACCTCGGGCCGGGCGGGATAGCGAAAACTCACCGCTTCGAATGCCACCTCGCCACGCAGACGGGCGGGCAGAGGCGCGGCCTGCGCGGCAACCGTGTCGTGCCCGACCTCGACCGGTTCATGGAGAAGTTCGCGCACCCGTTGGGTCGCGCCGACGGTTTTCTGAATCTGGCTGAACAACTCCGCCGCCTGGCCCATCGCGCCGGCGACAAACGTGGTGTAGAGCACGAAGCGGGTCAGTTCCCCCGGGCTGATGTCGCCGCTGCGCAGCAGGCCGGCGCCGAACCAGAGCACGATCACGATGCCGCCGAACAGCGCGAGGATGAAGAAGGCCACGAAGACCGCGCGCCAGCGGGCGGCGCTCAGGGCCGCGGTGAGCACGCGGGAATTGGCGCGTTGGTAGCGGTCCAGTTCGAAACCCTCGTTGGCAAAGGCCTTCACACTGGCGATGGCCTGCAGCGTTTCCTCGACGATCGTGTTGGTGGCCGCGAGTTGGTCCTGGGTTTCCCGCGAGAAACGGCGCAGCCGCCGGCCGAAAAACACCGCGGCCGCGATGAGCAACGGCAGCGTGCCCAGCATGACCGCGGTCAGCCGGCCCGAGGTGAGGGCGATCATCGTGACGCCGCCGAGCAGAAAGACGCTCTGGCGGCACATCTGGGGCAGCGCATCGATCAGCGCGCCCTCAATCTGCGCCACATCCGTGGAGACGCGGCTGGTGAGTTCGCCGACGCGGCGCTGGCCGAAAAACGACATCGGCAGCGTGATGAGCCGGTGGTAACAGTCACGCCGCAGGTCGGCGAGGGCGCTCTGGCCGACGCGGTTGAACGCGAGCGCGCTGTTGAACGACGCGAGCGCCTGGAGTGTGACCGAGGCCGCGAGGAGGAGCGCCACCTGATTGAGGCTCAACGCGCCGAGCAGGGGAATCGCCGCGAAACCCGGGTGCAGCGCCGCGTCGATCAGCGAGCCGGCGAGCAGCGGAAACGCGAGGCCCAGCGCGGCACTGACGAACAGCGTGGCGAGGCCGGAAAAAAACCGGGCCCGGTAGGGACGAAGGTAAAGCGCCAGGGCCAGCGTTTCGCGCAATGTCTCGCGGTTGAGTGACGCCTTCGGCAGGCGGTCGAGCGCGAGGTCTTCCTCCGAGGGATTGCGGCGGGCCATGGTGGTGGAACGTCGCCGCGCTCGGCCGAAAACACAAGTGGCGCGGCGACAGGGGATTTTTGGAATTGGCTTACGTGGGCACGCGGCGCCCCGCCGCGTTTCGATCTTCGGCTCCCGTCTTTCGCTCGTGGTTGTGCTCGTCTCGTGGCCCCGGCTCGGCGTAATCACACTCGTTCTGTCCACCTTCGATTCGCCGGCCTCCACCCCGTTCCGCTTTCCATGACGACCGCTCCGATCTTCCCCGTTCCCGTTCGCTCCCGCTCGCTGGCCCGCCGCGGCCGCGGACTTTCGTTACTGCTGTTGTTGGCGAGTCTCGCCGCCCAGGCCGCCCCGGCACCAACCCACGCCGACTGGCCGACCTATCTGGGCAACACGCAGCGCAATCTCTATTCGCCGTTGCGGCAGATCGACCGCGGGAACGTCGCCCAACTGAAGGTCGCGTGGACTTACGACACGGGAGAAAAAGGCGAATATCAGGCCAACAATCTCATCGTGGCCGGGGTGCTCTACACCGCGACGCAGAGCCGAAAAGTGGTCGCGCTCGACGCGGAGACCGGCCGCGAGCTCTGGCAGTGGGATCCCGCGAAGACCCGGGCCCGCTCCGGCGGCCGGCGGCAGCGCGGGTTGGTGTTTTGGCAAAACGATTCCGGCGGCGAGCAACGACTCTTCACCGCGGTGGGCAACTATCTCATCGCCCTCAATCCCAAAACGGGTCGCCTGCTCACCAATTTCGGCGACCAGGGTTTCATCCATCTTGGCAGCGGGCTCGACACCGACGACACCCCTCCCGTCGGCCTCAATACGCCCGGCGTCGTCTACAAGGACATTTTGATCATCGGCGGCCTCGGCGGGGCGGGCGCCGTACGCGGGCTCGACGTGCGCACCGGGGCCCGACGCTGGATTTTCCACCTGATCCCGCGGCCCGGCGAAGTCGGTTACGAGACATGGCCGGCCGAAGCCTACAAGACCGCGACCGGCCTCATGCCGTGGCCCGGCCAGGCGCTCGACGAAAAACGCGGCATCGTCTACGTCGCGACCAAGACGGCCGAGCCGGATTTCTACGGCGGCGAGCGCCATGGCCAGAATCTCTTCGCCAATTCCCTCGTCGCATTGGACGCCGCCACCGGCAAGCGGCTCTGGCACTACCAGATCGTACACCATGATCTTCTCGACAAGGATCTGCCGTGCGCGCCCGTGCTGCTGACGGTGACTCACCGTGGCAAAAAGGTCGACGCCGTCGCGCAAGGTTCGAAACACGGCAACCTGTTTGTCTTCGACCGCGTCACCGGCGAGCCGCTGTGGCCCATCGAGGAAAAGCCCGTGCCCGCCTCCACCCTCCGCGGTGAGCAGGCGTGGCCGACCCAGCCCTTCCCCACGAAGCCCGCGCCCCTCATGCGGCAGCGTTATACCGAGGATGACGTGTCGCCGATTTCGCCGGAGGCCCTTGCGTTGACCCGCGACCGCATCCGTCTTTCACCAAATTTCGGCCCGTTTCCCACTCCCAGCCTGAAGGAGACAGTCATGTTTCCCGGCTTCGATGGCGGCATGGAATGGGGCGGCGGGGCGGCCGATCCCGACGGCATCTACTACGTCAACATCAACGAAATTCCCTGGATCCTGCAGATGGTGGAGACGCAGCGCGCCGACGGCACGCCGCTGCCGCGCGGCGAACGCGACTACCTGATCCACTGCGCGGCGTGCCACGGCACCGATCGCGCCGGGTTTCCGCTCGCAGGCTTTCCCTCGCTGCTGGACGTGGCCACGCGCCGGACGCCCGACGAAATCGCCAGAATCACCCGGCAGGGCTTTGGCCGCATGCCGGCCTTCGATCGCATCACCGAAACACAGCGTGAGGGGATCCTCGCTTACGTGCTCGGCGAGTCTCCCCGCGCCGGCAGCCGGCCCGATGAACCCGCATCCGCGGCCGCGGCTCGCAACGTCCCGTCGTATGCCTTCGGCGGCTTCCGGCGCTGGGCCGATCAGGCGGGCTATCCGGCGATCAAGCCGCCGTGGGGCACGCTGAACGCCGTCGACCTGAACACCGGCGAGCTGAAGTGGAAGGTGCCGCTCGGCGAATATCGCGAACTGACGGCGCGCGGCATTCCGCCCACGGGCACGGAAAATTACGGCGGACCGGTCGTGACCGCGAGCGGGCTGATCTTCATTGCCGCGACGGCGGACGAAACGATCCGGGCCTTCGACAAGGAAACCGGCGCGGTCCTCTGGCAGGCGCCGTTGCCCTTCGGCGGGAATGCCACGCCGAGCGTCTACATGGTCAACGGCCGGCAGTTCCTCGTGATCTCGGCCGGCGGCGGGAAATCGGGCCGGCCCGCCGGTGGCAGCCTGGTGGCCTTCGCCCTGCCGAAACCGTAGGCGCACCCGCGATCAGACAGTGCTGAACTCAGCCGCGTTTCTTGCCGCTCGCCGGCATCCGTGTCGCCGCTTTCAACAGCACGTCGCGCCACTCGCTCTTGTCGATCTGCTCCAGGGTGCCGCCAAAACGGATCGGTTGCTGAAACAGCATATAACCCTGATCGTCCTTTTCGGCGGAAAGTAAACCGGCCGTCGACAGGAGCGTCGCGATCCCGCCACGGGCACCGAACTGCAGCTCCAGGCTCAGGGGCTGGGCGCGGAGCGGCAGCCCGTCGACGTGGGCAATCCGGCCGGATCCCGTGAAGCGCTCGTTCGTTGCGGTGATCGCGATCTCCTTCAGTTGAATTGTGCCGTCGGGGTCCCGGATGGCGGTGACCGTGAAGTCGTCGTAACGAATCTCGGGCACCTGATACGTGAAGTTGAGCACGGCGTCGGTCTCCTTGCTGAGGGAGCTCTTGACCGCACCCTCCTTGATGCCGAGGAGAAAGCCGAACGCGGAGCCCACGGTGGCGAGCGCGTCCGAAACCGGAACCGGTTTTTCCGGCATCGATTCCGCCACGTTGATTTTTAAGAGCCGGATAATCCCGCCCTTGCCCTTCAGACGAAACTCCTCGCGCCGGCGCTCAATGAGATCCGGCAGAGTCGCACCCTCGCTCGTGAGTGTCTCCGCCAACGCGAAACGGCCCTCGACCACCGGGTCACGTTCGGCCTGTGCGGCGGGGAACACGCTGGCGGACTCGACCACGGCAACGGTCGCCACGGCCTTGGCGCGGTAGGGCAGCTCCGCGGCGGCATCGAAGGCGATCGCCCCCTCCAGCGTCACCGGATTGCGTGGCGGGATCTTGGCCGCGGGGCGGCGGGATTTTTCCGGGGCCGGCGGCGGCGGTTCCGCGAGCACGCCCCGGCCGCGTTCGAGGCGAAGGGAGCCGTGATCGGCGATGAACGTTCCGGCCACTTCGTTCAACTCGTGGGCTCCCGCCCGCAATCGGTAGATTTCAAATTTCATGGTGCCAGTCCCGTTGCCCCAGAAAGGCTGCCGGTCGCGCGGGGTCGAAGAGCCATGCGATCCCGTCGCGCCGGCTGCCGCCGGCAACGCCAAGCCGCCCGCCGCAGCCAGCCGTTTCAGGTGGTCAAGGCCGACGTTGACGGCAGTCAGCTCCACTTCGACCCGCGGTCCGGCTTTTTCCGCGATCCACGTGCCGTCGAGCGTAAATTCCGACACCTCCGATCCCGAGGCCATCGTCACCGGCACATGGAACGACACCCCGCCACCGGCGTCGACCAAGGCCTCCAGCTTCGTGGCGAGCGTGTTTCGCGAGTCGCGTCCGACCAGGTTGATCTTGCCGGCCACCTCCACGGCCTTTCCCACCGTGACCGAAAAATCACCCGAAGCCGCGCCCCCTTTGATTGCACTGCCTCCCGGGAAAAACGGTTGGGATGCCAGCGTGCCGAGGTCGGCGTTCCACGTCCCGCCGATCGCCACGCGGCGACCGGCACCCGTCCGTGGAGCAATGGCGCCGTCGATGATCCCCAGGCGTCGTCCGGCAGAATCGATCGTCAGGGGCGCACCCCGCACCTGCCAGCCTTGCGGCGTATGTTCGGCGCTCAGGGCGAGTGAGAGGTCGAGTCCCTGCACGAAAATCCGTCCCCCTTTTTGCAGCGAGACGCCAGTGGCAACGAGCGGCGCCTTGGAGCGAAGAGTGAAAACACCCGCGGTCGCCTGCACCGTAAAGTCTCCGGTCACATCCGCACCCGCGACGGTGAGCCCGTCGCCGGGCCCCGCCAGCCAGTCCAGGGGCAATCCTTGCAGAGAACCTTCCAGCCAGTTTGCACCGGGATCGGCCACTTTCAACCCGCCGGTCTTCTCCTCGAAGCTGAACGGTTGAACCGACTGCACGGCGGCAACCGGGTGGATTCCCTCCAGGGCGACGGTCAAACGATCGACCCGGATCGTTTGACCGTCGCGCGTGACATCGAAGCCGGCGTTGAGCGTCACGTTCCCCACGCGGGCCAGCGCCGGGGCCACACGCTCCAAGCCACTGACCGCAGAATTCAGGCGACCGGCGAGATGCACCTGCGCCAAGCCAGCATCGCCATCGACCGCGCCTTCACCGGTGGTCGCGACGGTGGGTAGCGTCTGACCCGAATAGAATCCCGCCACATCCGACTCCCGCAGATCGACCTTCCAAATGCCCTGCCACCGGTCGCCCGCCTTGGGCAAACGGGCCGCGACCGTCACGAGGTGCCGGACACCACGGCTGAGGGTCACGTCGACGGCGTGGCTCCCTTCACTCGCGTGCTCAGGCGCCGCCACACTCGCCGAAAAACTGAGGTCATCCGGCAGCGAGCCGCCGGTGGAGGAAAGAGTTCCCGCAAGCTGGAGACGCTTGAACGCCCGAGGAGATCCCATCGAAACGATCAGCCGCCCGCGACCGGACACCACCGAGGACGCGCGTCCCGCTTTCATCACGGGACTGATGGCCTCAACCGCAAAATCGCCGTCGCGACCGGTGGCCAGTCCCCCACCCTTCAGGGTCACGTGCACCCGCGCCGGCTCCTTGCCCGCAGCGGATGGGATCAGGACATCGCCCTCCAATTCGGCGCGATCGAGCGAGGCATCGCAGGCCAGCACCTCGCCATCCAGCAACCCGAGAACACCACTCACCGCCTGTTGCACCGCTGACATCTCCGGCGAGGCGGGCGCCGGACGACCGCCTCCGTCAGCAGGCTGCACGGCGACGGCCCCGCGGGCCTTTTCGTCACCCCCGCCCGGTCGCCCGGACAAATCGAGCGTCCAACCTTTCGCGACCAAAGTTCGGACCGGAACTCTCCGATCCCACAGCACCGCCTTGAGTGGAATTTCGGCTTCAATCGCCGGCAGCGTAAGCACGATCCCGTCGCGTTGCAGTTGCAGGTCCACGATCTGCACCGTTGAAAATCCCACGGACAACGATCCCACCGACGCTCGCAGTCCGGGGCACCGGGCCAAGACGTGTTCCGCGATCAACGTTTGGATCGCGGGAATGAAGGCGGCGGCCACCAGGACGGCAGCCAGCGCGATTACCAGAGTCAGGAAGATCAGAAAACGTCGGATGAATCTCACGCGGTGGACCGGCGCAGTCAGGCCGCACCTGATTGCGACAGTGCCGTCAAAAAAACGCGGCGCCAGCGGATTACAGGCCCAAGTTCAATTCCCCCGAATCTCTCGGTCGCTCCGGCCCAGACCCTTCACGGCAGCCGGCGGATCCGGATCTCCCGAAAATAAAACGTGCTCGCGTCATCGTGCGCCTGCAGCGCAATTGCCCCGCCTTCGGCCCGCAGCAGCCGGCCCACCCGGTCCTTGGTGCGCACCGGTTTTTCCGGCTCCGCGTAGTCCACCGTCTGCGTGTCGTTGATCCAAACCTGGATGCGCTTGCCCTCGACGCGAATCCGGGTCGTGAACCAGTTCGATTCGTCCACCGGCGATTTATCGAGATCGACGATCGCGTAGAGGCTCCCGGTCTTGCGCTTTTCCTGCGGCGAGCTGTTCAACTGCACCTCGTAGCCGTTGCGCAGGTGAAGCACGCCGTCCCGGGTCGCCCGGTCGGTGTGGAAGAAAATACCGGAATTTGCGTTCGGCTCCCCGCGCACGACCGCCACGAGTTCGAAGTTGCGGAACTTCACCTCGCCTTCCTTCCGGTCGCCGACGAAGAAAAGGTGGCCGCGATTGGAGGGATGGGTCGCGTGCGCCTTGATCGCGCCGTCCACCACCGTGAAGGCGCCCGGGTCGGCATTCGCCACCCAGCCCGTCAGATCCCGGCCGTTGAACAACGCCTGCCAGCCCGCCTCGGCGGCCATCGCGCTGGAGGACAACACGCCGGCGAACAGGAGACCGAGCGCATGCATTTTCATGCCACCGCTCTGCCGCCGACCGCACCGGCCCGCAACGCCAAACCCCGGGCCGACCCGCGTCCCGTTCACGAAAGCAATTCGCGCAAACGAAGCCCGACGATCTCCGCCTCGCCCGACTTGAGGCTGAACGGATTCACCGCGATCTGCCCGCCGGCACCATCGCCGCCCACGCAGATGGACGGCTCGCCGTCCGCCAGCGCGTTGATCACGGCTGGCCCGGTCGTTTTCCGTTTCGTTTCATCCCACGAGACCTTGAGGAGAGGAACGAACCGGCCGGCCGGCCGGGAGATTTCCGCGCGGACATCGGGCAATCCGCTCACGAGCGCGACGATCGTGTTCAATTGCTGCGTCCAACCGGCCAGCTCGGCCGCTTCGTCGCGCGCGCGAAACACCCGCAGCGCCGTTAATAGTCCCGCGATCTCCTCCTTGCCCACTTTCAGGCCGCGGCCGATGCCTTGGAGCGGCGGGCCGGGCAGCTTGCCCGATTCGAGCAACCGGCTCCGCAACGACCACGTCGAAGGATGCACGTCCATGTCCTGATGCTGCAAGGCCACGGACTGAATCAGGTCGCGGCGCCCGGCGAGAATGCCCGAGGCCTGCGGGCCGCGCAGCGCCTTGCCGCCCGAGAACGCGACGAGGTCGGCCCCCGTCGCGGTGAACGCGCGCAGGTTCGACGTCGGCGGCAGCGAGGCCGAGGCGTCCACGATCACCGGCACGCCATGCCGGTGCGCCACCTTCACCGTCGCTTCCAGCCCAACCGTGATCGCCGCGGTGGCAGGGATGTCGGGCCAGTAGATCGCCGCGGTGCGTTCGTTGATAGCCGCCTCGATTTCCCAATCCTGCACGGCCCGCGGCGTCGGATGGCCCATCCAGCCGACCTCGATCAGTTTCACGCCGACGGCCCGGATCGCGTGATCGTAGCTGTTGCGATGCGGACGCTGGACGATGACTTCATTTTTCAGACCAGCCGTGTCGGGCAGGCGCTCCATCTTGTGAATATCGAGCCCGGCCACCGCCGCCGCCGTACCGAGCATCAGCCCGGCCGCCGCGCCGCAGGTGACGTAGCCGGACTCCGCACCCGTCGCCTCGGCGATCAACTCCCCGGCGCGGTCCTGCAAGTCCTCCATGCGCACGCAATGCCCGGCCGCACGCACCATGGCTTCGACGACTTCCGGCGGCATCAACGATCCGCCGAGTCGCGTGAGCGTGCCCGCCGCGTTGATGACCGGACGCACGCCGAGTTCGTGATAGAAGGAGGCCATGAAAAGTGGGGTTGAAGGGTTAAAGGGGAACAAGACGCCGGATTCGTTCGATTACGCGCAATCCGGCGCTGGAACCAAATGAAATTTTCCCGCCTGCAGCCGAGGCCCGGCCCCCGTTGCCGACCGCGCAAACCAAATTGCCGGCCCAATCGACCACGATTCAGCCGCGCCGCCATAATTCCAGCCGCCGCTGCAACGCCTCGGCGTTGGCCGGCTCGGACACCATCGCGGGAAAATCCGCCCGCAGTTGCTCATATTCGGGAATAGCGCCCCACGCTGTCACCCGGAAAGTCTCCATCGGCTGCGATGAAACGATCCCCAACCCGCGATTCTGCCGCTCGAAGCGGCGCCGCAGCGACCCGGCCCATTCCGCCTCCGACGCCGCGGGCGCCAGGTGGTGACGGCCGACCCACGGCAGCCATTCGACCACCTGCGACCGATGGCACCACGTCATGGCGACAATCGTTTCCCACGCTTCGCCGACATCGATCGCGAAGTCGTAGGAATTCGCCCCGAACATGTAGCCGTCATACAGGTTGAGAATCACGGGCGTGCGACAGGGCCGCGACACGGTTTCGTCGGCGGGAAATTCCGGGGTGAATGCATGCGGCACGTTGATCAAGTAGGCGACCCGGCGGACGGCCTCGGCCACGTTGACATGGTCGCTGTGAATCCCGGCGAGCGGGTCAGCCGGCAGCGGCGGACAAAGCAGATAGTCCGGTTCGAATTCGCGGATCGCCTTCCACAGCGCCGCCATGAACTCGAACGTCAGGCCCGGAAACCCCTCCCGCACCGTCTCGCCGTTCGGCAGCCGGAGCAGCTCGCATTCGTAGCCGCCGATCTTCGCGGAAGCCTCCTGCTCCGCCCATCGCATCCGGCCGGTTTCCTCCCGGGTGCGGAAGTGGTGGCCCGCCTGACCGTTGGTGCACACCAGCACCCGGCCGCGGAAATCCGCGCCGAACTTGCGCCGCCACCGCTCGAACGTGCCGCCGGCGGTGAATTCGAAATCGTCAAAATGAGCATGAACAACCAGCACCTTCATGCGCCCACTCGAACCGAGTCCCCGAAAATTGCACCACTCTTTCCGACGGGAGCGCTCACGGCGGCATCCTTTTCGTGGCTGGAGTAGTAGGACACCAGAGCGCGCGTCGGCGAAAGCGCGACGAAACCGGGATAGGAGTTGCCCCCGCCGCTGGAAAACTCGGCGAACTCTAGCAAGGCATCGCCCACGAGCCAGCAGAGCGAGGTCTTCGGGCCCCGGTCCTTCGTGGTCTTGCGCCCGCCGATGAGGTAACGGTCGCCCCACTTCGCGAGCAACGGACCGCCGATGGGACGATCGAGGGACTGGCGCTGCCACTCAGTGTAAGGCGGCCTGGCGCGGATCAGCTGGGCCTGCTTCCCGCCGCCGTGGCGCCCGATTGCAACGATGCTGCCGTCGGCCTCGAAGAGGAACGCGGTTTCGCCCCCGCCGGCCTCGGCGAACGTCGCGCGTCCGCCTCACCGTCGCGCCCCTCCGCTTTCCCCGGGTTCGGGCCGCGTGACCTGGAAACCCGCTCTGCCCCTGCCGCCATGCACGACGAGGTTTTTTCCCGGTTGGTCGAGAGTCACTAGGCCGGGCTCTACCGGTTTGCGCTGAGCGGTGCGGAAAAAATTGTGTACCCACCATGAATCGGTGATCTCCTCCGGTCTGCGCCCCCCATGCCCCGCTGCTTCCTGACGCTTTGCTGCCTGCTTGCCCTCCGCGCCACCGCGCTCGCGGCGGTACCGCCGGACGGACAGGTGGTGGTTGAACTCTGCGAGGCGGGACTGCCCAAAGATGGGACATGGCCACTCACTCCGCCCCCGGCGACCGAAACCTACACCGAGGATTTGTTCGGATTCTTCGAGCTGCCGCAAAAATACATTTCCACCGGCGTCCGCGCCGACCGGGCTTTCCCCACGCTCATGCGTGCCACCGCCCGCGTCACGCTGCCCGCGGGCAAACATCGCGTCCTACTGCGCGCCCGCGGGGCGACGCGGCTGCTGATCGATGGCAAGAAAGTCCTGGAGACGCCGTTCGACCAGCCGCGGCAGTACGCGGTGGGCAACGGCGGCGAACTGCCCATGGAGGAGCAGGATGCTTTTTTCGATCCCGGCCCCGGCTATCGTTTCGCGCCTCCGGGCAACCGCGACGCGTCCGACACGATCGCATTTTCCGGCCGTGCCGTCGAAGTGGTGCTCGAAACCTTGGTCGGCGGCATCGAGCCGAAGAGCAAGAAGCCCTTTCGCCCCGAAGTTGGCGAGACCGTGGTCGCGATCGCGCTCGAAGGCACGGGCGAATGGCGGCTGCTGTCGCCGGGAACGCGGCAGGTTCGCTATACGGATGCCGCGTGGGCCGCTTACGAAGCGGAACGCCGCACGCGGCTCGACACCATTAACACCGCGGCACGCGCCGCCCGCCGCAGCGCCACCGCCGCGTATTGGAATCGCCGCCGCGAGGCCGCCCGCACGTGGCTGGCCGCGACCCCCGAGGTCGCCGTGCCGGCGCTGCCGAAGGGCTTTCCCGCGCACAACGCGATCGACCGTTTTCTCGCCGCCCGCATCGCCCAGGTTTCGGCCGATTACGAACCGTTGAAAAAGAAAGGCGGCGTGGATTTTCACCGGGAGATCAAACCGATTCTCGAAAACAGCTGCTATAGCTGCCACCAAGGAGCGAAGGTGAAAGGCGGGCTCCGGCTCGACCTGCGCAGTGCGGCGCTCCACGGCGGCGAGGATGACGGCCCGGCGATCATGCCGGGCAAGCCCGCCGAGAGCGCGCTCTTCAAGCGCATCACCAGCGACGATGCGGACGAAGCGATGCCCGCCAAAGGCGACCGGCTGGCGCCCCAGGAGATCGCATTGCTCAAACGCTGGATCGAGGAAGGCGCCGCGTGGCCGGATTTCGCCTTTGGCAATTTCAAGCTCACGCCGCTCACCGACGACCTGACGTTCCTGCGCCGCGTCACCCTCGACACCGTCGGCATCACCCCCGGCGAAGCCGAGATCGCCGCCTTCTTCGCCGACCGCTCCGCCGACCGCCGTACGCGGCTGATCGACCGGCTGCTCGCCGACCCACGCTGGGCCGATCACCAGATGGGCTACTGGCTCGACGTGCTCGCGGAGAATCCAAACCTGATCAACCCCACGCTGAACAACACCGGGCCGTTTCGCTGGTGGATCTACGAATCGCTCCGCGACAACAAGCCGCTCGACCTCTTCGCGACGGAGCTCATCCGGCAGGAGGGCAGCGAGCGCTTCGGCGGACCGGCGGGATTTGGCGTGGCGTCGCAGAACGATGTGCCGATGGCCGCGAAGGGCATCATCGTCGGCTCCGCGTTCCTCGGCCTCGAAATGAAATGCGCCCGCTGCCACGATGCGCCGACGCACGCCGCGAAGCAGCAGGAACTCTTTCAACTCGCCGCGATGCTGCAGACCAAACCGATCACCGTGCCGGCGACCAGCAGCGTATCGCTCGACCACCTGCGCCTCGGCGGACGCGAGCCGCTCATCGAGGTCACGCTCCAGCCGGGCACCGTCGTCGCCCCGGCCTGGCCGTTCCCCCAGTTCGGCGACGAGCGCGCCGCGGCCACTCTCGCGGAACATCCCGACGATCCGCGCGACCGGCTGGCCGCGGCGATCACGGCGCCCCAAAACGAGCGCTTCGCCGCGGTCATGGTAAACCGCATCTGGCAACGCTTCATGGGGCGGGGACTGGTCGAAACCATCGGCGACTGGGAGAAATCCACCCCCACGCATCCGGAATTGCTGCGCTGGCTGGCGCGCGAGTTCGTTCGCTCGGGCTACGACCAAAAGGCGGTCACGCGGCTGATCCTCACCTCGCACGCCTACCAGCGCGCCGTCGATCCCACGCTCGGCGAAACCGGGCCGCTCTTCGCCGCGCCCGCGCCGCGCCGGATCGAGGCGGAGCAACTCGTCGACTCGTTGTTCGCCGCGACGGGCAAGCCCTTCACGGTCGAACCGGTCAACATCGACGTCGACAGCGTCCGCCCGATCGACAACGCGCTCGATCTCGGCCGCGCCCGGCGGGCGTGGATGCTCGCCTCCAC
Organism: Opitutia bacterium; assembly: GCA_947474935.1. Lineage (GTDB taxonomy): Bacteria > Verrucomicrobiota > Verrucomicrobiia > Opitutales > Opitutaceae > ER46. Next base: position 71,340 of record CANJKL010000003.1, on the reverse strand, counting down.
CTCCAACGAGCGCGATCGCCCGAGCCTCATGCTGCCGCGGATTCAGGCGGTCGCGGAAGTCTTGGAAGTTTTCGGCTGGCGCGGCGCCCGGCCGGATGCCGCCAGCGGCATCCGCGACGCCGACGCCAACGTGCTCCAGCCCGCGCTGCTCGCCAACGGCACGATGATGACGTGGCTCACGCGGCTCAGCGACGACCACGGGCTGACGCAGTTCGCCCTGGAAAACCAGCCGCTCGACCGCTTCGTCGACCGGCTGTTCCTGCGCTTCTTCACCCGACACCCCACGGCCGAGGAAAACAAGATCTACACTGGGGCGTTGCAGCCGGGCTACGTGACGCGCGTGGTTGCGCCGAAGATCGATACGCTTGCCGCGCCAGCCGGGCACCGGAAATATGTCGCCTGGTCGAATCACATGAAGAGCGCGGCGAACTCGCTGCGACTGGAGGAAGAGGCCGCCGCCCGGCGCGGCGATCCGCCCACGGCGCGGCTGGAGGCCGGCTGGCGGCAGCGCTTCGAGGATGTGGTCTGGGCGCTGCTGAACGCGCCGGAATGGGCCCGGGTACTGTAGAAACAAGTGCCCCACCCTCGCCTCTCCTGAACGAGCATTTAACCGTCGTCATCGCCGCTCTCTGCCTTCAGGAACTTTCCGCTTTCCCATGAACCGCCGGGCCTTCCTCACCCACGTTTCCACCGCCGCGGCCGCGGCCACGCTTCCCGGCGGGTTGCGGGCGAGCGACGCGACGCGCCCGCCCGCCTGGCCCAAGGGCAAGGCCGAGCATTGCATCTTCATCTGGCTGGGCGGCGGGATGTCGCAGATCGACACCTTCGATCCGAAGAAGCGCGGCAATTCGAAGGCAACGCCGCGCGCCTCCGGCACCGACTACGATATCATCGACACCGCGGTGCCCGGGGTCCGCTACACGGAGCACCTCGCGCAAACCGCCCGACTCGCGGAGCGGGTCACGGCGGTTCGCACCGTGAATCACAAGCTCGGGATCGAGCATGCGCTCGCGACGAATTTTGTGCACACCGGCCGACCGGTCAGCGGCAGTACGGTTTACCCGTCGCTCGGCTCCGTCATCGTGCACGAGCGCGGCGCCGTGACGGACCGCGTGCCAGCTTACCTGATGATCGGCTATCCCAGCGTGAGCCGCGGCCCCGGCTTTCTCGGCGCGAAACACGGCTATATTTATCTCGTCGACACCGAGACCGGCCCCGCGGGATTCACGCCGCCGGAGGGCATCGACGCCGGACGCGCCGCCGCCCGCCAGAAATTACTCGTTCCGATGCAGGGCCGCGCCGCCGGCGAAGCCGTGCTCGCCGACTACGAGGAAGCGCAACGCGCGGCGCTGCGGCTCGCCGGCCCCGGCTTCATGCGCACTTTCAAGCTCGCCGAGGAACCGGCGGCCGTGCGCCAACGCTACGGCGGAGAGTTCGGCCAGCGCTGCCTGCTCGCCCGCCGGCTGGTGGAAACCGGCGTCCGCTTCATCGAGGTGTCGCACAACCTGAATTTCATCAACGGCGCGGGCTGGGACACGCACAACGCCGGCCAGCTCAACCAGCACGTACTTATCCGGGAACTCGATACCGCACTCTCCGCCCTGATCAGCGACCTCGAGGAGAAGCACCTCCTCGACCGGACCCTGATCGCCATCGGCACGGAATTCGGCCGGCCGGGGCAATTCGACGGCGGCGGCGGTCGCGGACACCAGTCGGCTTTGTTTTCACTCGTGCTGGCCGGCGGCGGATTGAAACACCGCGGAGCGTATGGCGTCAGCGACGCGCTTTCCAACAAGCCGGTCGAAAATCCGGTTTCCGTGCCGGACTTCCACGCGACGATTTACGCCGCGATGGGAATCAATCCGGCGAAGGAACTTTTCAACGGCTCGCGCCCCGTGCCGATCACCGACGGCGGCAAGCCGATCACGGCATTGTTTGGCTAAGAGCCTATCCGAATAAGCCAGTTTAGAGTGCTCAAAGTTTTCCGGTGCGCCCAAGGATGGAGGATGGCGAAAAAGAAATTGGGCTGCCGCTTGCCGGACGAACTGTCGGGCGGTTGGAGCCGCTCCTGCCCAAACATCATAGTCCGCATCCGCAGGGCGGTGGCCGGCCGCGCTGCCCGGATCGGGATTACATGGAGGGGAGCTTCTTCGTGCTGCGCACGGGATGCCAGTGGGAGGCGCTGAACGCGACGGGGATCCGTCCGCACAGCACCGCGTACGACCGGTTCACAGAGTGGGTGCAGGCCGGAGTCTGGCAGCAGCTGTGGGCGGCGCTGCTGGGCGAGTATGATGAACTCCGCGGCCTGGACTGGGCGGGGTGGAGCGTGGACGGGAGCATGACCAAGGCGCCCCTGGCCGCCGTGGGGAAAAAAGCGGGGTAAACCACAGCGTCGTCACGGGAAGCCGCGGACGCGCCCGTCGGGGTGACGGTGGCCGGGGCCAACCGTAACGACCATCGCTTGCTGGCCGAAAGCCTGGCCGGCTTGGTCGTGCGGCGGTCCCGCCCGCCGCTGGGTCGTCGAACCCACCCACTCCTGGCTCAACCGCTTCCGCCGCCTCTTGGTGCGCTGGGAAAAGCAAGCCGCCAACTCCGAAGCCATGCTTCACCTCGCCTGCGCCACTATCATCGCCGGACAAGCACGGGTTATTCGGATAGGCGCTAAAGCGCCTCCATCAACGCCCGCCGTTCAAACTCCTCAAGAGCGCACGAGAATTTACGGCAGAACGCATTTTTCAGAGTTTCCAGGATGTTGAGGGGTCGCCCGCGACCGTGATTGAGGATGCATCGCGGCCGGGCGAATTCCGAGTCCGGAAAAAAATGGCCATCCGAGCGGAAATCTGAACTTAATGTCACCTTGTCCGCACTCCGCGAATCCCCGATACACTTACAGACATCCGACCTTACCAAGAGGCTAGGTGAGGGCGCGAGCGCAGCTCTGGTGGAGGACGGTGAGGCCGAACGCCACACGCTCACGGCGTTCTTACAGCACATGGGTTTTGCGGTCACCGCCGTGAGCAGCGGGCTCGCCTATTACCAGGAGCTCGCCAGCCGCGCCTTTACCATCGCAGTGATTGACATGGGCTTGCCGGATCAGGCGGGGGAAATCCTCGTCGAATACACCCGCCGGAATACCGCGAGCGGGATCGTCGTCGTGACGGCGCAGGACCGAGTGGAAGCCCGGATCGATGCGTTTCAGGCCGGCGCGGATCTGTTCTTCAGCAAACCGTTGGATTTTAGCGAATTGACCGCGGCGATCAGCAATCTGGTGCTGCGCAAACTGGAAAAACAGAACGCGGTTGCGCTGCCAACTCTGTTCGCCGAAAGCACCCCGGTTTGGACATTGTTGACGACGGAGCGCAGATTGCGGACACCGAAAGGCGCGGTCTTGGAGTTGACCACGATGGAATTCAAGTTGCTCAGCCTGCTGATGACGCAGAACGGCACGGTCACCCGGGCCCACCTGCTAGCCGAGCTCTATCAGAGTGAAAACAGCAGTGCCGAGCGGGCGCTTGAGACGTTGATCCATCGCACCCGCCACCGCATCTCCGCAGAAACCCTGTTGCGGCCCCCGATTCTCACGCACCACGGGGTTGGTTATTTCTTCGCGGGGCAGATCGCGCGCCATTAGCCGGCGGAGCGGTTGCATCAGACCACATAATTTGTCATTAATCGTAAGATACACTGTAGTGCGGGCCCCTGCCGCGGTTTAAATTCTTGGTCCGGGGCTGCCTCCCGAACACCGGCCCGAACCCATCACCCATGCAGCTGACGGCGAATCCAGCTCTTTCATCACGGCATTGGATTTCCCGATCGCCGTCGCCGTGCATGGTAGAAGGCGAGTTGCGAGGCAATGAGGGCGATCACGCCGTCCGGGTCGACGGCGACTCGCCGAAAGACGGGGAATGTCCATGAACTCGTTCGCGAATGCGCCGATAGACCCTCAGATGCGCACGCGCCGTAGCCGGCTTTTCCTGAGCTTGGCCGTTTTTCTGGCCGGGCTGCTCGTCACCGCCATAATCGCCAATTTAATCCAGTCGTCGGTGGATGAGACTGACCGGCGCGATTTCGAACTCCAGTACAAAGCAATCGAGGACGCGGTGTTGGCGCGACTCCGTGACTGCGAAGCAGTCCTGCAAGGCGCGGCGACGTTTATCAACCGCGGCGCGGAGTTGAGCACGCGCGACGAATGGCGTCGTTATATCGCCGATCAGACCCAGACGCGCCCGCTGTGGTCGGGTATTCAGGGCGTGGATTTTGCGCCGGTGATTGCCCGGGCGGATCTGCCGCGTCACGTGGAGGCGCTCCGTGCCGATGGATTTCCCAACTATCAGATCAAACCGGCGGGCGACCGGGAGACCTACTCGCCGATCACCTACATCGAACCGTTCACCAATCGGAATCTCCGGGCCCTTGGCTACGACATGCTGAGCGAACCGGTTCGTAGAGAGGCGATGGAACGGGCTCGTGACCAGAATGCCACGGCTCTTTCGGGCGCGGTCGTCCTCGTGCAGGAGACGGGGCAAGACATCCAAACCGGCACGTTGATGTATGTACCGGTATACCGGCGGAATGAGTCGACGCGGTCGGTCGGCGAACGGCGTGCCGCACTGCTGGGTTGGGTCTGCAGCCCCTACCGGATGGATGATTTGATGCAGGCGATCTGGCCCAGGCTCCTGCGCCCCGATGGCCGAACCATGCGTCTGGAGGTTTTCGACGGCGCCGTGGCCGCTCGCACTGTGTTGCTCCACGACAGTGCGGCGCGCGATCCCCGGCCCAAGGACGGAGGGACGAACCGGACACAGAAAGTCCCAATAAAGTTCGCGGGGCACATCTGGACCTTGAGCTTCACCCGGGCCAACCCCGCGCTGCTCGACGGCCGTGTTTGGGGCTCGCTGGTGGGCGGGGTCGCCGGGAGTCTGCTTTTGGCCGGGCTTGTTTCTTCCCTCTTCAACACGCGGTTGAAGGCGGAGAGAATAGCTTGGCGGCTGACCGCGGAACTGAGGTCGAGAGAGGAAAAGTTTCGCGCGATCGCCGATTACACCGTGGATCTTGAATTGTGGTTCGGCCTTGATAAAAAGATTTTGTGGGTGAGCCCAAGCGTGGAGCGCATCACCGGTTACTCGGTCGCCTCGGTCATGGGACAGCCGGATTTTATCGGATCGATCGCCATCGCGGACGGCGCCAGCGCCGAAACCCTCGCCGCGCTCGGCCGGGGTGTCGTGCTCGGCGGATCGGACAGCGCGCGGGAAATTCAGTGCTACCACAAAGACCGCACGCACTTCTGGTTGAGTCTGTCGTGGCAACCGATTTTTGATAGCGTCGGCCGGTCCCTCGGACTGCGGGTCAGCGGGCGCGACATCACCCGACTCAAGGAGGTGGAATCTCGCCTCTACCGTGCCAATCAGGTGGTCGAACAGTCGAACTCCTCGATTATCGTCACGGACCGGAATGGGACGATTGAATACGTGAATTCCGAGTTCACGCGCGTGACCGGCTTTTGGAGCTCGGAGGTGCTCGGGGAAAACGCCCGCACCCTCAACCCGGGCCCCACGCGGGCGGAACTCGATAAGAAACTGTCGCTGGCCCTCAGTGCCGGGGGGAGTTGGCGCGGGGAGTTCCAGAGTCGGAAAAAGAATGGCGAGATTTTTTGGGAGACGGCGGCGATTTCCCCGCTCCGGGACCCGAGCGGGCACATCTCGCATTATGTGGCGATCCAACAGGACGTATCGGAGAGCAAGAAGCTGCAATTGGATCTGCAAGCGAGTGAGGCGCGCTTCGTCCGACTCGCCGAGCAGACCGGCACCTTTGTGTGGCAGGTGGACGCCCACGGCCTCTACACCTACGTCAGCCCGCTCGCAGAACGAGTGCTGGGCTACCGGCCGGACGAATTGGTCGGCCGGATGTATTTTTACGACCTGCATCCGAGCGGCGGACGGGAGGAGTTCAAGGCTTCCAGCCTGGCGATCTTCGGACGACGGGAACCGTTCGTGGAACGGATCTCCGCCGCGCAGGGCAAGGATGGTCGCGCACTTTGGCTCTCCACCACCGGCGAGGCGGAGTTGGCCGCCGATGGCAGCCTGCTGGGCTATACCGGTTCCGACACCGACGTCACCGCGCGGCACGCCCAGGAGCGGGCGACGAACGAGAATCTGAACAATTTCCGGGCCTTTTTCGAAACCATCAACGACATGGTCTTCGTCGGAAGCACGGACGGGAAACTGATCGCGGCCAATCGGGCGGCTGCAGAGACGCTCGGCTACAGCGAAGCAGAACTGGGTGCAATGAACCTGTTCGCGATACACCCGGCGGACCTCCGGCCGGAAGCCGAGGCGATTTGGGCCGCGGTGTTCCGGGGTGAGCGAAACCATTCCACCCTGCCGCTCCTGCGCAAAGACCGCGATGCGGTGCCCGTCGACACGCGCCTGTGGTTCGGCCAGTGGGACGGGCGCGATTGCGTCTTCATGGTCGCGAGGAATTTGGGTCCTGAACAGGAAGCGAATCTGCAGCTTGAGCGCATGACGGCGGCAGGGACGGAGTCTAGCGATCGGCTCAATTTGGCTGCCCGAGCTGGCGGGGTGGGGATTTGGGACTACATCGTGGGCGAAAGCAAATTGACGTGGGACGAGCAGATGATGCGCCTTTATGGGCTGACGGGGGAGCACGCATCCAACAGCAGCTACGATAACTGGCTGGATAGACTCCACCCCGCCGATCGGCAACGGGCTGACGAGGAAATCGGGGGGGCGTTGAGTGGAAAAAAGCATTTCGATACTGAGTTCCGTATCGTCTGGCCGGACGGCAGCGCGCATGCCATCCGCGCTTTGGCCATCGTGCAGCGGGATACCGCCGGCCGGCCGCTGCGCATGCTCGGCACCAACTGGGATATCACCGCGGAAAAGCAGGCGGCGAGCAAGCTGCGCCGGGATGAATCGCTGCTGCAGTTGATGTTCCACGCGTCGCCCCTGGGCTTCCTCGTGGTCGACAACCGCACCGATGCGATCCTGCAATTCAACGAGCGCTTCTGTGAACTTTGGGGCATCACTCATCTGGCCGCAGGCATTCGCCGCGGCGAACTGAAGAACAACGACATCATTCCGGATTGCCTGCCCATGCTCGTTGACGTGCCGGCTTTTGCCGCCTCGTGCGCCCCCCTGCAGGACGTGGAAAACCGCGTGGTCGTCGAAGACAGGATCGCCTTTACGCACGGGCGCACCATCCGCCGCTATACGTCGCAAATTCGCGACGAGATGGACGAATATCACGGGCGGTTCTACATTTTCGAAGACATCACCGCACGAATGCAGCTTGAATCTGAAACCGCCGCGAATCTGGAGAAGGAGCGGCAGGTTTCCGCGATGAAGACCCGGTTCATCTCGGTCGCCTCGCACGAATTTCGCACGCCGATGGCCGCCGCGATGCTGTCGGCCGACACGCTGAACAACCACTTGGAGCAGTTATCGCCGACCAAGCGCACCGAGTTGTTCGCCCGCATTAACACCTCGATGCGCCGGATGACTAACATGCTTGACGAAGTGCTGGTGCTGAGCCGGATGGACGCCGGCGGGCTCAAGCTGAATTTCGAGCCGATCGACCTCATAGCGTTCACCAAAGCTGCGATGACCGAAGTCCAGGCGGGCGACCACGCCGCCCACCGGTTTGAATTCCACGCGGAAGGAAGCTTCGGGCCGTTCTTCACCGAACCCGCGTTGCTCGGCCAGATTCTCTCCAATCTGTTGAGTAACGCGGCGCGCTATTCGCCCGCCGGCACCACTATTGCCACGTCGTTAGAGGCGGATCACGGCCGCGTGCGGTTGACGGTGGAGGACCGGGGGATCGGGATCCCGGAGGACGATCGCGCGCGGATTTTCGAACCGTTCGAGCGCGGCTCGAACGTCGGCAGCATCAATGGCACCGGACTCGGACTCAACATCGTGCAGCGCATGACGGAGATACTCCGCGGCACGATTGCCTACGAGCCCGTGCCGGCCGGCGGCAGCCGCTTCATCCTGATTCTGCCAAGCTACACGCCTTCACCTTCATGACCCCACTCCCTGCCGTCACCATTCTGGTCATCGAGGACGATGAACAGATCCGCCAGGCGCTCGCCGAGATGCTTGAACTGAACAATTTCCATGTGGTGGTCGCGCCCAATGGAACGGAAGGATTGCGGCTCGCCCGCTGCGAGCGGCCGGCGATCGTGATGACGGACATCAACATGCCGGGCCTGACGGGCTTTGAGCTGCTGGAGGTATTTCGCGGCGACGAGACGCTGCGCGGGATCCCGGTGATCGTGATCACGGCGAGGGTGGACCGCGAGACCACGCGGCGCGGGATGGAACTCGGGGCGGCGGACTTTATCACCAAGCCGTTTTCCGAGCCTGAGGTGTTGCACTCGATTGCCGCCCGCCTGGAGAAAAAGGAGCTGCTCGACGAACTGGATTCGTTCTCCCACACCGTGGCGCACGATCTCAAGAATCCGCTCACCACGCTCCTGGGCCGGATCGATCTGCTTGGGCTGCTCCTCGACAGCGCGGACAAGGCGACGCTGCGGCACCAGGTCGACGAGGCGAGGAAGTCCGGCCGGCGGCTGAACACCATCATCAACGAATTGCTGGTGCTCGCCGGAGTGCGGCGACAGACCGTCGCCTTGCGCCCGCTCGAGATGGCTTTGATCGTCGCCGAGGCGATTGAGCAACTCGACAGTCTCCTCGAAAAGCATGAAGTGAAGATCGCGCAGCCCGCGGTTTGGCCCGCCGCACTCGGCCACGGGCCGTGGGTCATCCACCTTTGGGCGAACTACCTCAGCAATGCGGCGAAATACGGCGGCCCGGCGCCGCGAATCACGCTAGGCGCGGCCTTGAATGCCGACGGACGGCACGTGCGGTTTTGGGTGGAGGATGACGGGCCTGGCCTCGACGAGGCCGAGCAGGCGCGGATGTTCGTTCCTTTTGCGCGGATTTCCGACGCGCGCGTCAAAGGCAACGGGCTCGGCCTCTCCATCGTGCGTCGTATTGCCGAGAAACTCGGCGGCAACGTCGGTGTCGTGAGTCGTCCGGGCTCAGGCGCCCGCTTTTGGTTCGAACTCCCGGCCGACCATCCGCCGGAGGCCAATTCCGCCCTCCTTTTACCATGAACATCCTGATTATTGAAGACGACGAGCCGATCCGCACGGGACTGGGTCTATTGCTGGAGCTGAACGGCCACAGCGTGATGGCCGCCGCCGACGGCCCGGAAGCCATCAAACTCGCCGAACGGGGGCCCGACTTTATTTTTTGCGACATCGGCATGCCCGGAATGGACGGTTATCAGGTCTTCGAGGAGATCCAGAAACTCCCGCAGTGCCGCGGCATACCGTTCGTGTTCTTGACCGCGAAGGCCGACCGGGCGGCCCAGCGTCACGGCATGACGCTGGGGGCGGACGATTTCGTCACCAAGCCGTTTACCGAGCAGGAGATTTTCGCGGTGATCGAAGCGCGCATCCGCCGCCAAAAGCCGCTCCGCGCGCGGATCGAGGCCCTGGTCGCCGAGCGTTGTCGCGAGGCAGGGGCCGAGTGGTCGCACGAATTGATGACGCCACTCACGGGCGTGCTGGGTGGCCTTGAACTGATCGAGTCGGAAATTGATTCGGTCAAACCGGACGAACTCAAAGACCTGCTGGCGATCATCCGCGGTGGCGCCGAGCGGCAATATCAGTTGTCGAAAAAAATCATAATCTACTTCGAGCTGGAGCGGATGAAAATGTCGCCGGCGGCATACAGGGCGAGATGTGACGCGTCCGTCGCTATCGCCGGCGGAGTCAGCGCCGTCGTGCAGCGCTTCAAGCGTGGCTCCGATCTGACGGTGAGCCTCGCCGAAGGAACGGTGGCGCTGGACGGGGCCCACCTGAGTGCGGCGATCGCCGAACTCGTGACCAATGCGTTCATTTTCTCGAAGCCGGGCGCGCCGGTAACGGTCACAGGAGTGGCGCACCCGGGGCGCTACCGGATCGAGGTCGCGGACTTGGGGCCGGGTATGTCGCCGGAGCAGTGCGCCCGGGTCGGAGCGTTCCAGCAATTTGATCGCGCGCGGCAGAACCAACAGGGCCTCGGCCTGGGCCTGGCCATTGTTCGCGCCGCGGCGGAAATCGCGGGCGGCCAGTTTCTCGCGCAGGCCGGGGCCGATGGCCGCGGCTTGCACGTAACGCTGGATTTGCCGCGGTTCGATCGGGAAACTGGGGGTTGAAGTCCGCGGGCCGAAAGCCCGGGGCCATGGCGGGGAATCAGCCCCATGAGACCGCAATCCACTCGGACACCTCTGTTTTTCCTGCGGGGCCTCGCGTGAGCGCGTGCAAGAGAATCACCGTCCTGCTGGCGGAGAACCACGCGGTGGTGGCGAGGGTCTGTGCCGGTTGTTGAAAATTGGTGACCATCTCAAAGTGCTGCAGGCGCGGAATGGTCGTGAAGCGGTGGAGAAGGCCGCGTCCCTTCGGCCCGATGTCATCATCTTGGACGTCGCGATGCCGGTGATCAACGGGCTACAGGCGATCCGCTCGTAGCCTTGCTCGACCTTCAGCCCGCAGTCCCGGGCCGTTTTCACCAAGCGCTCCCGCGCCCGGTTTTACAACCGCGCATCCGTCGGAAAACGCACCGCCTTCCTCTGCACGGTCGCGTCGACATTCACCCGGTGTAATTGCGTCGGCTTGATCGCCTTCATCCGCAGCCCGGTTTCAATCATTTCCTTCAGCATCGCTTCCGCTCCGGCCTCTCCGAGGCGCGGCCGCCACCGCGTCATGCTCGACGGATCAATCGGGCAGCCCATGCTGGAAGAACTGTTTGCCGCTGAAGTGCTGCCAATAGGGATTCTCCAAGGTCCGAATGTGGGTCTTTGTCCAAAAGCGTTTACCTCTGTACGCCGGTGTTAACTCGGACCCACATTTTTCCGCCCTTTGAAAACGAAACTCCCTCGTAACCTTGCGGCCTACGAGGGAGTTAAATTGGGTGCAGGGGTTGGATTTGAACCAACGACCTTCAGGTTATGAGCCTGACGAGCTACCAGGCTGCTCCACCCTGCAACAACGGGACGCGGAAGGTCCCCGCCACCCTGCCCCCTGTCAACGCCATTTTGGATTTTCCGCAATTCGCGCTTGCCACTCGTTCCCGCGGACGGTGTTTTGGCCGGCTCTGTCAGTGGATAGACGTCAGTCGTAAACCGTAACCATCAACCATCAAACGATCGCAAGGCGGCCCATCGGCCGACCTGTGTCGCAGATACATCAGATCAAATGAGCATTACCGTAACTCCCAAAGACCTGCTCGATGCAGGCGTACATTTCGGGCACCAGACCAAGCGCTGGAACCCGCGTTCGAAGCCTTTCATCTTCGATCATCGCCAGGGCATCTCGATCATCGATCTCGGCAAAACCCACGAAGCCCTCACCAAGGCCTGTGCTTTCCTTGAGGATACCGTCGCCAATGGCGGCAACGTTCTCTTCGTCGGCACCAAGCGCCAGGCGAAGGAAATCGTCCGCGAGGCGGCCACATCCGTGAACATGCCCATGTGCGTCGATCGCTGGCTGGGCGGCACGCTGACGAATTACGAGACGGTCAAGAAATCCATCGCGAAGTTCAAAAAATATCAGGCGATGGAAACCAGCGGTGAGATGGCCAAGCTGCCCCGCAAGGAAGAATCCGCCATCAAGCGCGAGATGACCCGCATGCAGAAGAATTTCAATGGTATCGCCGACATGGGCGGCCTGCCGTCCGCGATGTTCGTGGTCGATGTGCACCATCACAAAATCGCCGTGGCCGAAGGCGCCCGCGCCGGCATCCCGTGCGTCGGCCTGGTGGACACCAATTCCGATCCGACCACCGTTTCGCACCCCGTCCCGGGCAATGATGACGCCGTCAAATCGATCCGCATCATCGTCGAGACCATCACCGCGGCGATCCAAAGTGGCCTGTCCCAGCGCGACACGCGGCGGGCCCAACGCGGCGCCGCCGATCTGCGCGCCATCAAGGCGGGCGTCACTCCGGCCGGCGCAGGTGCCAATGACATCGACCTCTCCAAGGTCGAGTTGCCCGCCGATGTCGTTGCCGTCGCCGGAGGCGAAACCGATCCGGCCGCGACCAAGAAGACGATCGTTCGCGCCAAGCGTCCCGTCGTGAAGGCCGAATAAGTCAACTCACCGAAATCACTCTCTCAATGAGCACCACCATCACCGCTCAAATGGTCAACGACCTGCGCCTGTCCACCGGCGCCGGGTTGCTCGATTGCAAGAAAGCGCTCACCGAAGCGAACGGGAACACCGAGGAGGCGACCACGATTCTGCGGAAAAAGGGCGCCGCCTCGGCGGCGAAAAAGGCCGACCGGGCCACCAAAGAGGGCTTGATCGAAAGCTACATCCATGTCGGCGGTAAAGTCGGCGTTCTCATGGAGGTGAATTGCGAAACGGACTTCGTGGCGCGCAACGACGCCTTCCGGGCGTTCGTGAAGGACCTCTGCCTCCAAATCGCCGCCGCCAGCCCGCTTTATGTCGGCCGCAACGAGGTGCCGGAAGCCGATCTCACCAAGGAGCGCGACATCGCCTCAGCGCAGGTGCTGGGCAAGCCGCCGGCGGCCGCCCAGAAGATCGTCGAGGGTAAGCTCGAAAAATATTACTCGACGATCTGCCTGCTCGATCAGCCCTTCGTAAAGCAGCCGGATAAGACCGTGAAGGAAATTCTCACGGAGCAGATCTCCAAGATCGGCGAGAACATCCAGGTCCGCCGCTTTATCCGCTATCAACTCGGCTCGTGAGCGGTTGATCCGTCAGCAATTTCGGCGCCTCGTCCCACGAGGCGCCTTTTTTTTCTTTGTCGGAGTCCGCTTTCGGGAAGATCATCGGTCCACCCCGCCACCCACATGAAAGTCACTCGCGCCCAAATCGTCGTCCGGGGACTCACCAACCGCTGTCCCAACTGCGGAGGCCCCACGCTGTTCAAGGCGGGGACTTTCTTTCAGGTCAACAAGGCGTGCCCCGCGTGCGGATTCAAGATCGAGCGCAACAACGACGAAGGCTTTTTCCTCGGCTCGATGTCCCTCAACTACGGTGTGACGCTCGTATGCTTTCTCCTGCCCGTGATACTGCTCGCCTACAACAAGGTGATCGGCCCCACCACCGCGATCGTGCTCGCGGGGATCGGTGCGCTGGTGTTTCCCGCGCTCTTTTATCGATCGTCGCGCAGCTGGTGGCTCATGAACTATTATCTCTTCCTGCCGCACCATCTGCCCGCCAACGGCGGCACGGGACGGGCCGGCGAGGACGATAATATTTAAACCGCGCGATCCACCGGACGCGCCGGCCTGCGCCCACGGCGCACCCAAGTATTGCGCGAGGCTGCCGATCCACAAAATTTCTTCGCCGAGCGACCGATCTTTCTGCCTGACTCGGAGCCTATGCCCCTCCGCTGGATTCTACCGGTCCTGCTCGCGCTCGTAGCCCCCACCCTCCTGACCGCCGTCGCTCCGGGGTTTAGCGCCGGCGCCGCTGCCGTCGATCTTACGCCCGATCCGGGCACGCTCAATTGGGTCACGAAGCGTCCCTACGCCGGAGTGCTCGACCGGATTCACGTGCGCGCCCTGATCATGGGATCCGAGTCGGAGCGGGTCGCGATTCTCACCCTCGATCTCACTGATATCAACGAGACCGATTCCGCCGAAATCCGGCAGGCCGTGGCCGCCGCGATCTCCATCCCGCCCCGGCACATTCTGGTCAATGCCTCGCACACCCATTCGGGCCCGACGTCGCCCCGCTACGAATGGGTCAGCAACCCGAGCAGGACCATGACGGCCGATCCCAACCTCGAGCGCTGGATGCGCCAGCTGCCGGCTCGCTGCGCCGACGCCGCACGCCAGGCCGAGGCGGGCCGTCGACCCGTCTCACTCGCCGTGGGCCGCGCGACCGTCGGCGAATGGCTCTTCAACCGGCGGCCCGTGCGGCCGGATGGCACGGTGAAGATGATGATGACGACGCCCGACTCGACCGTCCTGCCCGAAGGGCTGCGCTTCGGCCCGGTCGATCCGACCGCCACCGTGCTTTCTTTTCGCGATGCCGACGGAAAATCCGTTGCCACGCTGCTCCACCTCGCCTGCCACGCGGTCTCGGTTTACTCGGCCAACGCCGGTGTTTCGGCCGACTGGCCGGGCGCCGCCTGTGCCAGCCTCGCGCAAGCGCTCGGCGGGGAAGTGCTTTTTCTGCAGGGCTGCGCCGGCGACATTGTGCCGGCAAGGCGCGGGGTCGAGCAGGCGCGCGAAATGGGGGCCTTTATCGCCGGTCGGGCCGCGAAAGCGGCCGCCCAGGCCCTCGTTTTGCCGGCGGCCCCGCTCAAGGTTTCGCGCGCCATGGTGGGCCTGCCCCTGACGGCCGCGGCGTCAGCTCGCATGGGTCAACGGTCGACCGAGGCCGAGATTCAAGTCATTTCCTGCGGCGATCTTGCCTTCGTCGCCCTGCCCGGGGAACCGCTCATCGAAATCTCCTTCGCCATCCAAAAAGCATCGCCTTTTCCGCACACGGTAGTGCTCGGCTATTCGAACGGCGACGGAGTCGAATACGTCGGATTGCCCGGAGAAAAAATCAAAGGCGGTTACGAAATGGGCCCCGACGGCCGCGGCGCAGACGAATGCGGCGGCCTGATGGTCGCAGCCGCACTCCGGCTCCTGCGGGAACATCGCGCCCAACCCGCCGCTCGCTGACGCCCCGACGAACGCAACCGGGCCGCATTCGCCCTCCCTCCTCGTGAGGAAAATTGAGCCAGTCCGGCTCCAAGGCGGCCGGTCACAAAACCGCCGCCTTTCCGTTTCCGAACGAAAAGGCGGCGGATCGAAGTTGCACCCGGATTGAAGTGATCCGGGGCGGAAAGCTGCAAGCGGATTACTTGACGATCAACTTGCCCTTCATGCCGACGGCAAAGTGCCCCGGGAACGAGCAGAGATAGACATACTCACCCGGCGCCGGAGCTTTGAAAGAGACTTCTTCGGACTTCCGGGGCCCAAGGATGGCCGAATGGGCGATGACCTTGTCCTTGAACGCTGCGGGAATGTAGTCGGTGTCCCTCGCGCTCGCGGCGGCCATGGCAAACGCCATCGCATCGGTCCCGGCAGCAAGGAGCACCCAATTGTGGCCCATGGCTTCCTTCGGCAGCGTGCCCGCGTTGGTGAACACCACCTTGAGGTCTTCGCCGGCCTTGGCCTCGATCGTGGCGAGGCTGAATTTCATCTGATCGTTGGCGGTGATCTCAATCGTCCGGGGAGCGGCCTTGGCTTGTGGCGCCGGAGCGCTGGCGGCGGCCTTGGGCGCGGGCGCAGCCGTTTCGGTCGAAGCCGTATTTTTCTGGCCACAACCGGTAACCGCCAGCGCCGCGAAAAGGGAAACGAACAGGATTCGGATTTTCATAGGGAAACAAAATTTGGAGGCCGAAGGGCGACATGCAAACCCGAAGCGAGGCCACCGGCGCGGGAGCGACGGGATTGGGTGGTTATTAGGATGCGGAATTGGCCATGAAGAAAATTTGCGAGCCGCGGCGCGGGAGAAAAAGCACCGAATATGGCTTGAAATGCCTACGCGTTCGCGAACGCTCTTAAGCTTCTGGCGTTCGCCGCCACAGCCCTTCCCTTCCCGCCTGACCACATGCGACTGAATAATCCGTCTCCGACGCCGCTCCGCGCTCGTCTCGCCCGCTGGGTCCGCCCCGCCCTCACTCTTCCCGCTCTCGCCCTGCTCGCCGGCTGCGACTTCAATTTCTGGCGAATGGACGGCCACCAATCGACCATCGTCGTCGACGGCCCGGTCGCCCGCGATCAACTGGCCGTGTTTTACGTGACCTGCTGGGTCACCCTCGTGATTTTCATCATCGTGGGCGGCGTGCTCGCCTACACGACGGTGAAGTTCCGGGCCAAGTCCGATGCCGACGAACATGCCGAACCGCCGGAGCAAGGCCACGGCAACCCGCTGATCGAACTCGGCCTCATCGGGGCGTCCGTGCTCGCGCTGGTCATCATCGCGGTTCCCACCCTGAAGGGCATCTGGTACACCTACGACGTGCCCGCGGAGCAAAAAGCCTCGGCTTACGAGATCAATGCAACGGGCTATCAGTGGTGGTTCAAATTTGAATATCCCACCGAGCAGGCCGCGCTCGACGCAAACTCGAAGATGCCGCTGGTCACGGCCAACGAGCTGGTCATTCCGGCGGGCCGGCCGGTCCGGATCAATCTTCGCACCGTGGACGTGATCCACTCCTTCTGGGTGCCGAAGCTGGCCGGCAAGGTCGATATAATCCCGAATCGGGCCAACTTTCTTTGGCTGCAAGCGGACAAACCAGGGTATTTCTGGGGCCAATGCGCGGAATACTGCGGTGATTCGCACGCCGTGATGCGCTTCCGGGTGGTCGCACTCGGGCCGAAGGATTTCAATGACTGGCTCGATCAGCAGCTGCAACCGGCCCGCACCCTGGCCGCCCCGCGCACGGCCGTGGCGAACGGCGCGAAAGCGCAGTTTGCCAACCTGCGCTCCTTCAAACGCAACGAAGTGGGTGTCACCAATAAGTTCGATCTTGAGCCGCTGGAGGCTTGGAAGGGCAAGCAAGCGCCGGAAAAGGACGAAAACGCGGAACTCGTGGCGCAAGGGAAGGCGTTGTTCGCGGCCAAGGCATGTATTGCCTGCCACTCGATCCGCGGCCACGGCGCCCAGGGCGTAACCGCCCCCGACCTGACGCACGTCGGATCGCGCACCACGATCGCCGCCGGCCTGCTCGAAAACAATCGGGAGCAATTGCACCGGTGGATTCACGATCCGGGCGCGGTCAAGCCGGGCAACAAAATGGCCAAGGGTTACAAGGACAACAATATCAAGCTCACCCCCGAGGACGAGATCGCCCTGGTTTCGTACCTTGAAAGCTTGAAGTAACCGCGCCGATTTTGCCTGAACCGTGCGCCCTCGGTCAGCCGATGCCGCCGGTTGGCCGGAAAATGCGAACTGAGCGCCGGTCATTGCAACGAAGAATTCCAATTCAAATTTAAACAAATCGATCCACATGGAACTGGCTAAATCCGCCTATCTGACGAAAGAGCAGCACGCTCCGGCGCAAACCGGGCTGCTCGCCCACCCGACCGCCAAGACCGGCCTGTGGAGCTGGCTGATCACCGTCGACCACAAGCGCATCGGATTCCTCTACGGCTTCTTTGCGCTTTTCTTCTTTCTCGTCGGTGGACTGGAGGCGCTGATGATCCGCCTGCAACTGATGGTGCCGAATAACGACCTGCTGACCGCCCATCAGTACAACACGTTGTTCACGATGCATGGCACCACGATGATCTTCCTATCGGTGATGCCGCTGTCATCGGCCTTCTTCAATTTTATCATGCCGCTGCAAATCGGCGCGCGTGACGTGGCCTTCCCGCGGCTGAATGCCTTCTCGCTGTGGACGTTCGTGGCGGGGGCGATCATCCTCAACATCGGGTGGTTCATCCCGGGGGAGCTGCAAGGCGCCCCGGATGGTGGTTGGTATGGCTACGCCCCGCTGACCTCGAAGCAGTTTTCGCCCGGCCACTCGATCGACTACTGGATCATGGGCCTGCAACTCCTCGGT
This sequence comes from Opitutia bacterium, assembly GCA_947474935.1. Lineage (GTDB taxonomy): Bacteria > Verrucomicrobiota > Verrucomicrobiia > Opitutales > Opitutaceae > ER46. The sequence continues at coordinate 53,737 of CANJKL010000003.1, read as the reverse complement.
GTCGCGTCGATCGCGGCCTCGTTGAACTTCATCGTGACGATCATCAACATGCGCGCCCCCGGCATGACGATGATGCGGTTGCCCGTCTTCGTATGGATGACGCTCATCACGTCCTTCCTCATCGTGCTCTCCTTCCCCTTCATCACCATCGCGCTCGTCGAGGTCATGATGGACCGCAATTTCGGCACCAACTTCTTTGAAGTCTCGGGCGGCGGCATGCCGATTCTCTGGCAGCACCTTTTCTGGGTATTCGGCCATCCCGAGGTATACATCCTGATCCTGCCGGCCATGGGGATCATTTCGGAGATTCTACCGACGTTTTCGCGCAAGCCGCTGTTCGGTTATCCGATCGTGGTATTTTCGGGCGCGTCGATCGGCTTCCTCGGTTTCTCCGTCTGGAGCCACCATATGTTCACCACGGGCATGGGCACAGTCGCAACCGCGGCCTTCGCGCTGGCCACAATGGCGATCGCGGTGCCAACGGGCGTAAAGATCTTCAACTGGATCGGCACCATGTGGGGTGGTCATCTGATGATGCGCACGCCGATGATGTTCGCGCTGGGCTTCCTCTGGATGTTCATGATCGGCGGCTTCTCCGGCGTGATGCATGCCGCCGCGCCCGCCGACGCGCAGCAAAACGACTCCTACTTCGTTATCGCGCACTTCCACTACGTGCTGATCGGGGGTTCGGTGTTTGGCCTGCTCGCCGGCATCCACTACTGGTTCCCACTGATGTTCGGCCGTCGGATTGGCGAGTTTTGGGGCAAGCTCTCCTTCTGGATCATCTTCGCCGGCTTCAACACCACGTTCTTCCCGATGCATTTCCTCGGCCTGAACGGCATGCCGCGCCGCACCTTCACCTATGACCCCAACCTCGGTTGGAACACGGCGAACTACATTGCAACGATCGGCGCCCTGATCCTCGGCGTCGGCATCTTCATCTATTTTGCGGTGATGGTGTATTCCTATTTCAAAGGTGAACGCGTCAAGGGCGACTACTGGGACGGCCGCACGCTCGAGTGGTCGATTCCCAATCCGCCCCCGGAATATAATTTCCGCGTCATCCCGACCGTCCATGCCCGTGATGCCTGGTGGTACGAAAAACACCACCAGGACGAAATCGCCCGGGAAAAAACCGAGCACGCGAAGGCAGAGGATGCGCACGGCGGAATCCACATGCCCTTCGGTTCGATCTGGCCGCTGGTCGCCAGCTTGGGGCTGTTGATCGGAGCCGTCGGGATCACGGTGTTCGATGCCAGACAAGGCCCGGGCATCGGCCCCAAGCTCGGTCTCTCACTGATCGGCGGCGCCGTTATGTTCGTCGGCATCTATTTCTGGTCGCTCGAGGGCAATGAAGGCTACCACCTCCACCTCGACAAGGACGGCAAGCCCGTCGACGACCCTCACGCCAAGCACTAAGTCCACCTTCCATTTCCTCCCTCTCCATGAGCAGCCACGCCGGCACCGCCACCATCGACCATCATCACGACCCGAGCACGTCGACCGGGATTCCGAACAAGAAACTGCTCATGTGGGCGTTTCTTGCCTCAGACTGCATGTTCTTCGGTGCGCTTATCTCGACGCACCTGATCTACCGATTGCACCCACCCGCGGGCAACCCGAGCCCGAAGGAGATCTTCGCCCCGGCCCTGACCTCGTTCTCGACCTTCATCCTCCTGATGTCGTCGCTGATGATGGCCCTGGCGGTCAATGCGATCCAGAAGGGGAACGTCAAGAGCACGCGCTGGTCGCTGCTCACCACGATCTTCTTCGGTATGATCTTCCTCGGCTGCCAGGTATTCGAGTTTACCGAATTCGTCGAAGTGAAGAAGATGACGATCTCGAACAGCATCCTGGGCTCGACGTTCTTCACTCTGACCGGAACCCACGGCTGCCACGTCGCCATCGGGGTACTGTGGCTGACGCTCATGTACGTGCGGTCGTTCAAGCCCGCTCCGGCCGTCGCGAAGTCCTCGTGGTTCCCGGTCAATCTGGCCCACACGGTGACGATGATCGCCTTCCTGCTGCTGGCCTTGAAAGTCGTCCTGGTTTTCGTGTTTGAGTTCATCGAACACGGAGCCAATGGGGCATCAATTGGCCACGTGTTCGGTACCCAGTGGCTATTTATGGCTCTGGCGGCGGTGGCCGTGGTCGCGCTCCGGTGGTTCGCCCGCCCGCAGGGCGCCGTCGACTTCGACCAGCGCCACGCCATCGACGTCGAATCGATGGGCCTCTACTGGCATTTCGTCGACATCGTGTGGATCGTGATTTTCACCGCGGTCTACCTGCTCGAATACCTCTAAGCCGGATTTTATTCTCCCAGCCTTTTCCAGCCCCTGCCATCCATGAGCGCACCCGCCTCCGCTATTTCAGCTCACGCCGATCATCACGGTCACGACGAGAGCAAATTCCAAATCTACGTGCAGATTGCGATGCTCCTCGCGGTCATCACCGGTATCGAGATCGTCATCGTTTACGTCCCGTTCGCGAAATGGATTCTCGTCACCGCGCTGGTCGTTCTTTCCACGGTGAAATTCATGTTCGTTATTTTTTACTTCATGCATCTGCGGTGGGACAAACCGTTCTGCACCATCCTGTTTTTCATCGGTCTGATTCTCGCCGGTGGCACGATGTGGGCCCTGCTCACCCTCTTCGGAGCCGAAGCCAGCCTGCCGCTCCCCACCTGAGCGTCGCGTCGATCTCCCTCCTGCACCCGGCGGCCACCTCGGCCGCCGTTTTTGTTTACAACGCCCGCCCACGGATCCGACCACGATCTTTGTTTATCCGGATTCGTCTCCGGGTTAGCCTTCCCGCTTCATGATTGACTGGCGCCATTGGCACAACGAGCCGTACCTTGTCGGCGGGCTGGTTTTTCTCGGCTGGCTCTGGGCCGTGCTGGCCGGGCCCTTGCGTTCACGACTGGCACCGGCGGCGTGCTACCCCCGGCGGCAGGCGTGGTATTTCTACGGGGCGCTCCTTGTCTTTTATCTGGCGGTGGGCTCGCCGCTGGACCAGATCGGCGAACGTTTTCTTTTCAGCGCCCACATGCTGCAGCACCAGTTGCTGATCTACCCCGCCGCCATCCTTTTTCTTCTCGGGCTGCCCCAATGGATGGTCGATGCCGCGCTCAACCGGCCGGGCTTGCGCGGACCGGGTCGATTTCTTGCGCACCCGCTCATCTGCGGATTGGTCTATACTCTCAGCATCAGTCTTTGGCACGTACCCAGCGCCTACGACCTGGCACTCCAGAACAAGCTCGTGCATGTCGCCGAGCATGTGAGCTTCTTCACTGCCGCCCTCTTCTATTGGTGGCCGTTGCTGAGCCCGTCCCGCGTATTTCCTCCCGTCCGCTTCGGCGCACAGATGCTCTACCTCACCGGGATGGTGATCGCGATGACCCCGGTCTTTGCCTACATCACGTTTTCAAGCGATATCCTCTACCCCACCTACGAATTCGCGCCCCGGCTGTTTGCGAACTTCTCCGCGGCCGATGACCAACTGCTCGCCGGCTCCGCCATGAAACTCGTCGGTATCGGCGTTACCGGGGTTGCATTCGCGATTATTTTCTACCGTTGGTACCAGTCCGATAGCCGGCCCGGCCATGCGGAGCGGAAGCAGAGTTGATCCGCGAGTTCGGCCCTTTCGGCACACTTCGCCGCGAGCACGACCGCCGGAGGGGCAGGCGATTGATCTGGTCGCGCCCGAAGTGCTACGGCGCAGGTGCGCGAGGTGGCGGCACCGGCGCAAGGTTTCCCCGCCAAAGCGCGCGATAGATCTCGTTGTCCGGAACCGGCGCGCGGCGTACATCGAAATCACGGGCTTCGAGATAGCTTATCCCGTAGTGAAAGGCCGGGAGCAGCCAAGGCCAGGAAAACGTCGTTTTCCGGTGCAGATAACTGCGGAAGTAGGCCAGATAGTCTACGCCCACCTCGATATTTTGCCGCCAATCCCATACGGCGGTCTCGTAAGGGGCGGCCGAAACCGCCCGCCCTGCGCCGGGCTTTGGCTGCATGAGCCCGCGCGCCTCGCCGTTTTACGCCCAAGCATCGAAATTCGATTCAGCCGCGACCAAAGTATTGATGAACGCCGGCTCCATCTGATAGCGCCGTGCTTGGGGCTGGATCGCGGACCAGATCTCGTCCCGGGTGGGCTGCACGCCATTGCGAACCATCCCCTCGCGACGACCACATCCGAGAAAACCACCGAGCAACAGCACATAAAAAAGCCGGCTCACCCGGCCGAGGATGGCGGAGTTGGAGGGACAGGCCAGCGGGAATCCCGTGAACTCGCGCGTCGATTCCATCCACCGTTTTTACCCTGCAGGCCTTCTGACGCCAGCCACGGCAAGCGCGCCCGCAGGCGGGACCGGAGGATCAACTCCGGGCGGTCGGGCTACAGCGCCCGAAATACGATCGCCGCATTCTGTCCGCCAAATCCAAGATTGTTGCTCAAAACGGTCCGGACCGGCGCCGGCCGCGCAACGTTCGGCACGTAGTCGAGGTCGCAGTCGGGATCAGGCTCTTCGAGGTTGATCGTCGGGGCGATCATCTGCGACTGGATCGTTTTCACACAGATCACCGATTCTATGCCGCCGGCCGCGCCGAGTAGATGCCCCGTCATGGATTTTGTGGAGCTGATCGGAACGGTGCGGGCATGCGAGCCAAACACCTTCTTGATCGCGAGCGTTTCAAATTTATCGTTGTAGGGAGTCGAGGTGCCGTGCGCGTTGATGTAGTCGATCTGTTCCAGCCCGACCGCCGCGCTGGCGAGGGCGCGCTTCATCGCCATCGACAGCCCCTTCCCCTCGGGATCGGGCTGGGTGATGTGAAAGGCGTCACACGTCGCTGCGTAGCCCGCGAGTTCACAATAAATTCGGGCGCCGCGGGCACGGGCGTGCTCCAGCGACTCCAGCACCACGACTCCGGCCCCCTCACCCATGATGAAACCGTCGCGATTCCGGTCGAAAGGCCGGCTCGCTTTTTCCGGTGCGGCGTTGTGCGTACTCATGGCCTTCATCGCACAGAAGCTCGCGTAGGCAAACGGCGTGATTGCCGCCTCGCTGCCCCCCGCAATCATGACGTCGGCATCGCCCCGGCGAATCGCGTGCGCGGCTTCGCCCAGCGCATGCGTGCCGGTCGCACACGCCGAAACCACGCCAAAATTCGGTCCGCGCGCCCCAAATTCGATCGCCACCAGCCCGCCGCAAATGTTGCCGATGAGGGCCGGGATCGTGAACGGCGACACCCGCCGCGGCCCGCGCTCGGCCAGCACTTTCAACTGCGACTCGTAGGTGTACATACCACCAATGCCAGACCCGATGATCACACCGACGCGATCCCCGTCTTCCCGCGCCATTTCCAAGCCCGAATCCACCACAGCTTGCTTCGCCGCCACGAAGCCAAAATGAGTATAGCGGTCGTTGCGCCGCACCTCCTTGGGGTCCATGTGCAGCGTCGGATCCCAGTCCCGGACCTCGGCCCCGATCTGACTGGCGTAGTCCTTCGGATCAAAAAGCGTTACGCGTTTCACGCCGGACCGGCCCGCGAGCAACCCGGCCCAGAACGAATCGACGTCATGACCGATTGAAGTCACCACTCCGAGGCCGGTGACGACCACACGGCGGGAGGACGAGAGGGTTTCCATAAACAAGGATTAAAGACACCAATCTCAGAAAACAAAAAGGCGTTCTGCCAGACATTTCCACGAGGGAAACGGGCAGAACGCCAAACGAAACAACCGGGAGTTAAGCCGGACCCGCCTTGGCCTTGATGTACTCGATGACTTGGCCGACGGTTTGAAGTTTTTCGGCGTCGGATTCGGGAATCTCGCCCTTGATCTCGTCCTTAAATTCTTCCTCAAAAGCCATGATCAGCTCGACCGTATCAAGCGAATCGGCCCCGAGATCGTCGAGAAAAGAGGCGGTCGGAGTAATCTGCTCTTCGTTAACGTTGAGCTGATTGACAATGATCTCTTTGACGCGCTGTTCGATGGTTTTTTGGTCGGCCATTTGACGGGAAGGGAACGGAAAAGGGTTCGTGCGGAGGGTTCACATCGCCATGCCGCCGTCAACGGAAAAAACCTGTCCGGTGATGTATCCTGCTTCTTCGGAGCAGAGAAAGGCGGTCGCGTTGGCGATATCGGCGGCCTCTCCAAAACGCTTGAGCGGCACCGCCTCCAGAATCTTGGCCGATACTTCCGGATTGTTCACGAACTCAGTCGTCATGTCTGTCTTGATGAAGCCCGGCGCGACGGCGTTGACGGTGACGGTTCGCCCCGCGAACTCACGCGCCAGCGTCTTCGTCAGACCAATCATTCCCGCCTTCGCCGCCGAATAGTTAGCCTGACCCGCGTTACCCATGATTCCGCTAACCGAGGTGATATTGACGATTCGACCCCAACGCGCACGGGTCATGGGCCGGCCAAGCAGTTTCGTCCAGTGGAAGCAGCTCGTCAGGTTCGTGGCAATGACATCGTTCCAATCGGCATCGCTCATCCGAAACAGCAGGCCATCGCGCGTGATGCCCGCGTTGTTCACGAGGATGTCGATGGCGGGAAATTCCTTGAGCAGTTGTTCGGCCGCCTGCGCGATCGCCGCCCCATCCGCCACGTCGACGGCCAGCGCCCTGGCTTTTCCGCCGCCAGCATTGATCGCCGCCGCCGCCGCTCCGCACGAATCGGCGGATTTCGAGACACAGATGACCGTCACGCCATGCCGGGCGAGCGTTTCGGCGATGGCCTTCCCGATACCCCGGCCGGCACCGGTGACGAGGGCGGTACGATTGTTAAAGGTGAGCATGCAGACGAAAAATTGCGGGTAGCCGACGGCGCGTTGCGAGGAGAAAATTCAGCCGGGCCGGCACACTCGTGCTCCGTCCCGTCCGCCGTTTCCGCTCAATACACGTCGCGCTGATAGCGCTTATCTTTTTTGAGTTGCTTCACGTATTCGACCGCCTGTTCGGGCGTCATTCCGCCCTGCTTTGCGATAATTTCGTGTAGCGCCACATCGACATCCTTCGCCATCCGCTTCGCATCGCCGCAGACGTAAAAATAAGCTCCGCCCTGGAGCCACGCCCAGAGTTCGGCGGCATTTTCGCGCATGCGGTCCTGCACGTAGACCTTGAGCAGCTGATCGCGGGAAAATGCCGTGTCGATGCGCGCCAGCTGGCCGTTGGCCAGATAACGCTGCCACTCCTCCTCGTAGAGGAAATCGGTCCCCCGCCGCTGATCGCCAAAAAAGATCCAGTTGCGGCCGGTCGCGCCCGTAGCCACCCGCTCCTGCAAGTAGGCGCGAAACGGCGCGATCCCGGTTCCCGGCCCGACCATGATGCAGTCTTTCGCTCCGTCTTCGGGCGGACCGAAATGGGAGTGCGACACGAAAACCGGCACGACCGGCTGGCCAACCGGCGCCCGATCCGAGAGAAAACTCGAGCAGACTCCGACGCGATCACGATGATTCGTCTGGTAGCGGACGATCGCCACGGTGAGGTGAACGTCGGCGGGATGCACCTGCGGAGCCGACGCGATCGAGTAGAGCCGCGGCATCAATTTGCGGAGTAAGTCGACGAATTCCTGGGGCGCAAAACGCGCTCCCGGAAACTCCGTCAGCAGATCCACAAATTCCCGTTGCTCGAGGAATGACGTGAGCAAGTCCTTGGCCTCAGGCGCGAGTAAACCCGCCAATCTCGCGCTCCCGTCCGGATCCGTGACCTTGGTGGCGAGCACCTCAATGACTTTGCGCGTCGGCTTGGACAGGGCCAATCGAGCCTCGAGGGCTTGCCGCAGCGCTATCGGTTCCGGCAGCCGCAGGGCCGCCGGTGAAACCAACTCCGCTCCCGTCGCGCCGAGCCGTTGCAAAATTTCCTCCACCTCCGCAGGCCGATTGACGGGAAAAACCCCGAGGGAATCGCCGGTGGTATAGGTCAGGCCACTGCCGGCAAGATTGACGACCAGGTGGCGCGTTTCCTTCGCGGACCCCGGCTTGTTAAGCAGCCGGATTTCCGTGAGTTTCGCGAGAAACGGATGATCCTTGTGGTAAGCTTGGGCGGGGGGATGCGCGGACATGAACTATCCCGATCAAGCCCCGCCTTACGACCGCAGGCAAGTCGGTTTACGGGTGCCGTGCGATCTGGTCGCGGTCGGCCGGCCTCCTTCGCCAGAACCGGAGGGAAGTTTGCCGTGGATCCGCGCGCCGCATGCGGAAGCTTGCGCCACCCTAGCCTTCGCAGACACCCTCCCTCAACCATGGCCAGTCCCGAATCGATTCGTCTGCAAAAATTCATCGCCGATGCGGGAGTCTGCTCGCGCCGGTCGGCGGAAGCGCTGATCGCACAGGGGGAGGTATGGGTCAACGGTGCCGCGGCCACCCTCGGCCAGAAAATCACCCCGGGCGTCGACCGGGTCACCGTCAGCGGCAAATCGGTACGAACGACCGCCCAGCCACGGATCACCGTCGTCGTGCACAAACCCCGCGGGCTCGTTTGTTCAAACGACGATCCCCATCACGCCGCCACCGTTTTCGAGCTACTGCCACGGGAGTTTTCCAAGCTCCGCTTTTTCTGCGCCGGCCGGCTCGATCTCGACAGCGAAGGCCTCGTCATCCTCACCACCGACGGCGACCTCGCCCACCGGTTGATGCATCCGTCCAATGTGGTGGTGAAACGCTACCACGTGACGCTGAAACGGCCGTTTCCCGCCTCGCGTTTGGTGCAGCTGGTGCGGGGCATCACCTTGGAGGGCGAGCGGATGAAGGTGGAGCGCGCCGCCCTCATCAACGCGAAGGCGGATGAAGGTTCGACCGACTTGGACGTCCATATGCATCACGGCAAGAAGCGCGAGATCCGGCAACTTTTCACCGGCCTTGGTTTCGAGGTAAAGCGCCTCCGCCGCTACCAAATCGGCGCATTGCAGTTGAAGGGAATCCCGTTGCGGGCCGGGAAAGTCCTTTCTACGAAGGAAGTCGAACTCCTGTTTCGCAACCCGCGCACGCCGCGTGCCGCGTTTGAAGCATCCACCAAGAAGCCCGCCCATTTTTCCGATGAAACTTAATCCCTCCCGTTCCGTTTCGTTTACCGGAATCCTCCTCACGGCCCTTGGCTTGACGTCCAGCCTGACCGCGGCGCCATTGTCCGAGACCACGGCGGTGCACACCAAGCCGGACCGCACGGCCCCCACCATCACCTATTTGAAAGCGGGCGCGGAACCCGTCGCCGTTCCGGGCGCGATGGCCGGAACTCCGGCCGGCTGGATGGCCGTGGAAGTGGCCGGACCGTTCGAAGCCTACGTCGAAAACAAGGACCTCACGAAGGGCCTCGACGTAAAGCCGGGCGCCGCGCTCCGCCTCGCACCCAAGGCCGATGCCGGAATTCTCGCGGCCGCTGAACCGAACGACAAAAGCACCATCACCGGTCTGCGGGGCAAGTGGACTCAAATCAGCCTCGATAAGAAGCTCACCGGGTTTATCCAGATCGGTGGCGCCCCGGGTTACGTTCCGCCGATCGCGAACACCCCGGCCGCTCGCACTCCCGCCGCGGGAAGCGGCGGCGGCGGGGCGATGGCTCCGGCACCCGTGACGCCCGCTGCCTATGGCGTCGCGAGCGCCGGGCAGCCCGCGCCGATGGTCAACCTCGGTGACGGCGGGGGCAGCTCGTTGCCGCGCCAGTTTGCGGGAAAATTCGCCACGACTCGCCGGCCTTTTTCGCCGCGGCGTCCGTTCGATTGGGCGCTCAACGACGACGCCGGTAAACGTTACGCCTACCTGGATGTCTCGAAACTTCTGCTGACCGATCAGATCGAGAAGTACGCCGGCCATCAGGTCGTGGTCTTTGGCGCCGCGAAAAGCGCCCCGGACGGCCGGGATATCGTGATCGAGGTTGAGACGCTGCAGCTGAAATAGCCGGCAACGGGCGCCACTCCTCAGTGGCGGCCGCATCGCGCACGTCGCGCCGTTTTTCTTTTCCTCCTCCTCGCTCGTTTTCATGGACCTCATCGACGGAAACAAAATCGCCGCCAGTATCATTGCCGAATTGCAGGCCGAAGTCGCGGGCATCGCCGGCCGGAAGCCCTGTCTTGCGCTGGTGCGCGTGGGCGAAGACCCCGCCTCCGTTTCCTACGTGACCAAAAAGGAGAAGACCGCCGCCACGATCGGGGTGACCAGCCGCGTAATTCTTCCGCCCATTTCGATTTCCCAAACCGAGCTTTTCCAGTTGATCGACGAACTGAACGCTGATCCCGGAGTGGACGGCATTCTCGTGCAATCGCCGCTGCCAAAGCACATCGACGAAGTGGCGGTGTTTCGCCGGGTCGCACCCCACAAGGACGTGGACGGCTTCAACACGATCAACCTCGGCAAGGTGGCCCAGGAGGACGAAACCGGATTCGTGGCCTGCACTCCCGCCGGCATCATGGAATTGCTCGCCCGATCCAACGTGGATCTGAAAGGCAAGCACGTGGTCGTGGTGGGGCGTTCGCTCATCGTCGGCAAACCCCTGGCTCTGCTTGCTCTCCAGAAAAAAGCTGGCGCCAACGGCACTGTGACCATCTGCCACTCCGGCACCGCCGACCTTCCCAGCCTGACCCGGCAAGCCGATGTGCTCGTCGCCGCCATCGGCCGGCCCGAATTCGTCACGGGGGCGATGGTGAAGCCGGGAGCCGTCGTGATCGACGTGGGTATCAATCGCGTGCCCGATGCTACCAAAAAATCCGGCTATCGCCTGACCGGCGACGTGAAGTTTTCCGAGGTGGCCCCGCACTGCTCCCTGATCACGCCCGTGCCCGGCGGCGTTGGCCCCATGACGGTCGCCATGTTGATGAAGAACACCGTCAAGGCGTACCGGTTGAACCCGGGCTTGTAGAGCGGCTGCCCGGCGGGTAACGGATTTCGGCCCCAAGCGCGGTCCGCACCACCAATACTTGCGCCCGCCACCACCAGCCGCTTTCTTCGCAAGGCAATGGCCGCTCCCTCCATTCTGGTCGTCGATGACCAACCCATCAACGTCCAGCTCTTGAAGCGTAAATTGGAGCGCGAGGGCATCCGGGTCACCGCCGCCTACAATGGTCTGGAGGCACTGGACGCGGTCAAAAAGAGCCAGCCCGACCTGATCCTCCTCGACGTGATGATGCCTGATATGGACGGCATTGAAGTCTGTCAGCGACTCCAGGCCAACGAGGACACCCGCGGCATCCCTGTCATCTTCATCACCGCGCGGACCACGAAGGAAAGTAAGCTCGAGGGGCTGGGCGTCGGTGCCGTCGACTACATCACGAAGCCCATCGATCTCGACGAGACGCTCGCCCGCGTCCAGACACAGCTCCGCTTCGTTGCCATCAACCGCCAACTCGTCGATCTGACCCGCCGCCTCGAGGAATCGCGCAAGGCCGCCACCATCGGCGCCGTCACCCAGGGCATCGCGCACAATCTCAACAACCTCCTCGGCGTCGTGATCGGGTATCTCGACCTGATCAAAGCCTACTACGACAAGCCCGAGCAGGTGAAAAAGAACGCGCAGCACGTCGAGAACGCCGTGCTGCGGATCGTGACCATCATCAAGCAGCTCAGCACGCTGGTCGTGAAGTCGCGTCCGCCGTTGATCAAGGCCAACGTGCAAAAACTTATCGAAGGCGGCATCGCCCGGTTCCACGACGACTACCGCCTCACCGCGCCGGTCACGATCGACAATCCGCTTGGCGATCTGGTGATCGACACCAATTACGAAATTTTCGAGGAGGTGCTCGCGAAAGTTTTGATCAACGCCTGGGAGTCCTACGACAACAAGCCCGCCGATCCCCACCCGATCTCCATTCACACCCGCACTGTCGTCAAGCCGGAGGAAGGCCAGTTTGTGGAGATCCGGGTGACGGATCACGGCCAGGGCATCCAAAGCGACGTCCGCGACAAGATGTTCGAGCCCTTTGTCAGCACAAAGAACACCGTGGGAGTGGGAATGGGGCTCACCGTCGCCCGCCATGCTTTGCGCAACCTCGGGGGCGAGGTCACGATGACGGATACGCCGGGCGGAGGGGCCACGGCGCTGTTGATGCATCCGGTGGAAAAGAAAAAGCGGCACATCGAGGAGTAACCTGCCGTCGATCCATCGTCTCCCGATCCACCCTTACGACCTTCCATGTCCAAGATTGCATTCCTCGGCGCCGGCCGCATGGCCTCGGCCATTGTCGACGGCCTTCTCGCCCAAAACGTCCGCGCCCCCCTCGATCTCGCCTGCACCGACGGCGGCGACGACACGGCCCGCATCCTCGCCGCGCGCACCGGCATCAGCGTGGCGGCCGACCTCGCCTCCCTGTTAAGTCCTGCCGATACCATCGTGCTGGCCTGCAAACCCCAGCAACTCGCGACCCTCGACCCAAGTGTTGCCGCCCTTACTGATGGGAAACTGGTACTTTCCATCCTCGCCGGCAAACGCCTCGCCCGCCTCACGGAGGCCTTTCCCAACGCGCGCGCGATTGTCCGGGCGATGCCAAACACGCCCGGGCAGATTGGCGCCGGCATCACCGCCTGGTCCGCCTCCCGCCTGCTGACGCCCGCCGATCGCACGATCGTCGACGCCATTCTCGGTGCGCTCGGCCAAGTGGTCGAAATCGCCGAGCCGCAGCTGGACGCCGTCACGGGCCTGAGCGGCAGCGGCCCGGCCTACGTGTTCGAATTCACCGCAGCGCTGCGCGACGCCGGTGTTGCCGCCGGACTGCCCCGCGACATCGCCTGGAAGCTCGCGATGGAAACCGTGCTCGGCTCCGCCCGCCTCATGGCTCGCACCGGCACCGAACCCGAATTCCTGCGCGATCAGGTCACCTCGCCCAACGGCACCACGTTCGCCGGGCTGCAGCGGATGCAGGCGCGCGATTTTCGCGGCCTCATCAAGGAGTCGGTCCTGGCCGCGACCGCGCGCTCGCAGGAGCTCTCAAAAGACGGTTGATCGCGGAAGGGCGGAACCGCTGAAAATCTGATTTCGTGCTTCCGCCCTTCCGCGCTTCCGCGATTAAATTCCGATATGAGTTTCCTCAACGGACGCATCCTCGTCACGGGCGGCGCCGGTTTCATCGGTAGCGCGCTGATCTGGGCGCTCAACCGGCGCGGCTTTAGCGATATCGCGGTCACCGATTTTCTGGAGCCCACGAAACGCTGGCGTGGCACCGTCCCGCTGGGCTCGAGTGCCGAACAGAAAAGGAAGAACCTGCAGCCACTGCAATTCGGCGAGTTTGTCGAAGCGGATATTTTTCGCGCGAAGATCCAAGCGAGTCCGGCGGCCTTCGGGAAATTTTCCGCGGTCTTCCATCTGGGCGCCTGTTCGTCGACCACCGAGTCGAACCGGCAATTCCTTGAGGACATCAACGTCGAGTATACCCGCCAGCTTGCGGCGTGGTCGCTCGCACAGGGCGCCCGCTACATCTACGCCTCCTCGGCCGCGACCTACGGCGACGGCACGGCCGGCATGGACGACCGCGACGACAACCTCGCCCGCCTGCATCCGCTCAATCTCTACGGCCAGTCAAAACAGGACTTCGATGTCCTCGCCCAGCGCGAGGGCTGGCTGTCGCGGATCGTCGGCGTGAAATACTTCAACGTCTTTGGCCCGAACGAGGATCACAAGGGCGACATGCGCTCGCTCGTGAACAAGGCCTACCAGCAAATCCTCACGACCGGCCGCGTGCAGCTGTTTAAGAGCCACAAGCCCGAGTTCAAGGACGGCGAACAGATGCGCGACTTTCTCTACGTGAAGGACGCGATCGAAATGACCCTGCATTTCGCCGAGCATCCGCAGGGCGTGGAGGCCGGTGGCCTCTTCAACCTCGGCAGTGGCGAAGCCAACACGTGGCTGACTCTCACTCGCGCGATCTTCGCCGCGCTTGGTCGCGATCCCCTCGTCGATTTCATCGACATGCCCGAGGTGCTGCGCGGCAAATACCAGTATTTCACCCGCGCCGATATCGCAAAGCTCCGGAGCACCGGCTACCGACGCCCGATGACCCCACTGGCCGACGCCGTGCGTGACTACGTGCAAAATTATATGGTGCCTGGAAAAAAACTCGGCGAATGAAGCCCGCGGCGCCGGCCGGCAGACCGAGGCGGAACAAAAAAGCCGCGATCCGTAGATCGCGGCTGGAAATGAACCCCGGAGGGCGGGCGATCAGGGAAGCTTGAGGAGCTCTTCGGCGGTGAAGGCCTTGCGGTCGCCTTCCTTGGTGCGGATCTCGGTGACTTTTTGTGGGGTGACCGGTCCAGCCTGGTTGCCCCATTCCTGCCGAATATAGGTCAGGGTCGCGGCGATCCGATCGTCCGTCCAATTAAAGCCTGAACCGGCCACCTTGCCGAAGGCCGGCATGGCCGAGTTATAATCGGTTCCGTTGACCTTGATGGGGCCCTGCAACCCATAAAGCACGATGCGAATCAGGCGTTCTTCCGAACCCGTGACCCATTCCGAGGCCACAAGGGGAGGAATCGCTCCCGGTGCGCCCAATCCGGTCGATTGGTGACAGGTGTTACAGGAAGCGTTGTTGAACGCCTTTTTCCCAACCTCGATCGGATTGGCGGCGGGAGCGGCGGCCGCGCCGCCCTTGCTGGCGTGGCCATGCTCGTCGAAGACATGCGCATCAAAATCGCCCGAGTAATGCCCGAGGTACGTGCCGGCGAAAAAAATGAGCCCGCTAAAAATGAACAGCAGGCTCAGCGGCATCAAACGGTAGCGCCCCTGCTCATCGGGCTGCTTGCCAGCGAGTTTTTCGTGCGCCGCAAGCAGACTGTCGTCGGTGACAGCCGCTTGATCGAGCCGAGGATCGGAATTCGGGGGCGTACTCATTTCTTTCCCTCCGGCATCTTCGTTTCACCATGCTTTTCCGTCGTACCACCATGGCCGCCAGCGGCGGGTTTCGGCAGCGGACGGGATTCTGGATAGTCGTAGCCGTTGTTCAAACTCAGCAAATAGGCGACGAGACTCTGGGCGCGCTCCGTGGCGACAATTTCCCGGCCGGCCGGCGGGGCAAGTTTACCGGAAAGAGTCAGTGCTTTGTCGGACCGCTGCCCGACGATTTCACGTTCATCGAACAGGAATTTGTAGGCCGGGTGGAGTCCGGAACCGGCGTAAAGCAGCTTCATCAGATCCTCGGCATCGGGCGCGGAGGGCTTGCGACCGGCGAGATTGGTCAGATCCGGCCCGAGGCGCGATGCCCCCAGTTGCGGCCGGGATTGGAAGATGTAGTCACGGGCGACACTTTGGCGTTCGCCCCAACCCCGGGCCTGATCGCTGCCAAAATCGGGCCGGCGCACCTGCTGGGTATGGCAGGCGGCGCACCCCAGATCAGCGTAAACAAACTGGCCGCGGGCGGCGATGCCTGACGAACGCGAGGGAAACGACGCGCCCTCGGTGTCATCATAATAAGGCGTCAAGGCGCCGAACTGGACATGGGAGCCCAGCACCAAGCCCGCCCATGAAAGCACGAGCGCGATAAAGAGGCCGATCAGAAAAAGCGGTCCGTTTTTCATGGCGCAGTCGCTTCCATGTTCAAGGGCTGGCGGAAGGGCGTGACCGTTGCCGTGGTCGAGCCACAGACGCACGCGCTCCGGAGGAAATTAACCAACAACAGGATGTTGCCCGCCAGCAGCAAGCCATAGGCGGCCGTGACCGCGAGCAGGGGAAGTTTCAAATGGCCATGAATGGCGGCGAAGGACGTCTTGGGCGCCAGCAGGTCGGCCCCCTGCGTCCAGCCGCCAATCGCCAGCGCGAGGACGAGCAGAACCACGCCGCCGGTGGCGAGCCAACGGTGTGCCCCGATAAATCCGGCCGAGGCCCATGGCCGGTCGGTGAGACGGGGCACCATGTAGTAGATCGTGCCGAACAGCATCATCGACAGGGCGCCGTGGAGCGCGAGTTCCTGCTGGGCGCTGGAGACCAGCGTAAACTGGGTTTGCAGCGCGATTTCACGGAATGCGGTGATCGAGTCGAGCAGGCCGCCCAAGGTGTAAGCGACCAATCCGAACGTGATGAAGTTGAGCGCCGTGCCACCAGCCCCAACGGCGCCACGCAAATTGAGAAATACAATCAAGTAGTGCCCAACGAGGAGCGAGCAACTCGCCACCGCCATGGTGGCGACCCAAGCGGGCACCGGTCCACCGATCAGGTGCCGTCCACCCGACCAGGCGCCAACCGTAATCAGCGTCCAAAATCCCAGAGAGGCGAAGTCGTAACTGCGAAGCGCGCGCCCACTGACCTTGGGCACAACATAGTAGGCACCCGCCAGCGCGAGCGGGGCGAGCCAGAGCGTCCAAGCCCCTTGCGCAAACCAGCCGGCGGCTACGGCCTGCACCGTTCCGCGAACCGGCGCCCACAGAAGAACGACCTGAGCCGCGGAGAAGAGCCACGGAAAGAGGAACAGCGCCGCCACCGCATACCATTGAGCGGCATAAGTGCCATCCGCCCGGCGGCCCGACCAGGCGAGCACGCCGGCCACAGCCATCGCACCGTAGGAAAAAAGCATCAACGGCTGCACGTAGGCGGGTAGCTGCAGGAACGCAAAGGTCGTCATGTCTCCGGTCGCGATGCCGACGAGGCCAATCGCCACACCCAGATTCCAAAACAGCGTCCCGATGAAGAGCCAGTTCGTCCCTCGCAGCGGCGATCCGCCCAGCCGGGCTAGCACCCAAAGCGCGATCGCGATCCCGGCGTTCGCCGCCCAGCCGTAAACGAAGGCCGTTTCACGCTCCGCCACGGCGCGGCCGTGGGTCAGCCAGGAACAGTCCGCCATGAATTGGGGCGAATGCAATTGGATCGAAGTGATGAGCGCGAGCACACCGCTGACGAGAAGCCAGACGATGCCGGACCCGATCAAAAAGAGCAGGGGCCAGCGGGTGGTGGTGTCGACGGCGGTAACTTCGGCCGAAGCGCCATTGGTCGGAGCGTTGATCATCTCGGAATAAATTGGAGGCGCGTTATCGCTATTTTTTGCCGTGTTGTTGCGCGGTCAGTTCCATCGCCCGCTCGATCGGCAGTTGCACGATGCCGGATTTTTGGTCGACCCAGCCATAAGCACGGGCGCGATCCGCCTCGGTTTGGCGCGCCTCCTGAAGCGTTTTCTGGCGCGAAGCCCGCGAGGCCTTCCATTCGAGTTCCTTCGTCAGGTTCTCGGGAGTCGCGACAAAAGCCGCCGTGCCGGCCGGCTGATAATAGTGGCGCACGACGAAGAAGAACGCGGCGAAGAGCGCGAGGACGAAGAGGGTCGTGAGCAACGAAACCGGGCGAGGCGAACTGGCGGTCGGATCACTCATGGTGCGTGAGGCTTTCGCCGATGCGCGGGTCACGGATCGGAATGAGTTTCGCCGTCGGGAAGCTGCGGAGGTAGGCCCAAACGCAAACGCCCCCCACTCCGACCACCGAGGTCGCCACCCAGAGCAAATTGATCGAAAGGAAAGGCAGGGAGTCACCGTGCGCATCCTTCAGCGACGGCAGGATGTTGTAGCACATGTCGAGCAGGATGATCGACAGAATCCAGAGTGCGATCCGGCGGATGATGTGCGGCGTTACCTTGTACCGGTAGGAGAGCAGGGCAAAGAACGGGATGAAGAAATGACCGAAAAGGATGCCGTAGATGCCGACCCATTTCCACTGGTTGGGCGAACCGTCGTGATTCACTTCGCGGAGGTTGTACCAAAAAGTTTCCTCGGGAACGTTCGCATTCCAGATCAGGAAATACTGCGAGAAGGTCACGTAGGCCCAGAACACGGTGAAGGCGAGCATCAGCATCCCGATGCTGTGAAAGTGATTCTTGTTGAGTATGCCCTTGTAGTCACCACGGCCCCAAAGCCAGACCATGATCAAGACGCCACAACCCAACGCCCCGCGGACGCAGTTGGCGAAAAACCACACCCCGTACATGGTGGAGAACCAGTGGTATTCGAGACTCTTGACCCAGAAGATTGCCGCCGCCGTCAGCGTGAGCGCTGCAATCGGAATGCCGAACGCGGCGGTCTTGCGGTTCATCGTCGTCCACTTCAATTCGCCGTCACTGTCTTGGGAAAACGAGGCTTTCCGCAGGCGCGCCGACAACCACATCCACAGGAGGAAAAAGGCCGCCGTGCTGATGACGAAGGCGTTAAGGTTCAGAAATCCCTCCTTCTTCAAATAGAGGGGATCCTGTCCGACCGTATGCCCACCGTGGATTTCGTGGCCCGGATTCATCCAAGGCCAGATGAGATCGCGCTGGTAAAACAGTGAGGCGAGAATCAGCGGGAGGAACAGGATCCCGAGCCACTTGAAGGCGGCGAGGCCGTGTTCCCACTGGCGGCGGATCACCACGGACCACGAGGCATCAAAGATGTGGTGGATGAAGATCAGCAGAAGCATGCCGATCGCGATCGCCGTCCAATAGGTGAGTCCCACGAGGTAGGACAAAGCGACCGCCGAAGCTCCGGAAACGAAGAGCCCGACCGCGGTCAGGGCGAGACCCACGAAGCCAATGGTGAGCGCCTTGCCCGCCAGAGCGGCGGACGATTGCTCGGCGGGGACGCCGGCAGCGGATACAGTTGCAGCGTGAGAGCTCATTGAATGCCAAGTTTCTGACGCGCCGCGGCGTCCGTGACGTCTCCGGGCTTGCCTTGTTGTGCCCGCTGAAGGGCCCGGACGTAGGCGACCACGGCCCAGCGATCCTCGGGCACGAGCTGGTCGGCGTAAGGCATCATGGTGTTCTTGCCGTTCGTGATCGTATTGAAAATGTCACCTTCCGGCAGATTGCGAATCCGGTCGTCGTGATAAGACGGCGTCGCGCCCATGCCGTAGCGCTTGGTGATGCCATTGCCGTCGCCGAGTGACCCGTGACAAGGCGCACAATAGATTTCAAAGCGGTCACGCCCGCGTTCCAGCAGCTTGGAGTCGACCGTGATCGCCACGGGAAATCCACGGGCAAACTGGCCGGAGGAATCCTTGCCCGCGTAAAGTCCATCGTCCTCGCGGAGCATGCCGCGGGCGACGGTGCGCGCGACCGGCATCCGGTCCGCGCGGCCATCGGCGAAAAAGTCGCTGTGCGACTGCGGGCGCAACTTCGGCTGATACTTCATGCCGGGAAAGGCCCACTCCGGGAAAACATCCATCGGCGGCGCGGTGAAGATCCGGCCCCGCAGGCCCAGAATCGAGACCAGCAGCACGCAAACGAACAGGGTGACGAGGTAGACGTTGCGCATGGCTCAGGCCTCGAGCTCCGAGATGTTGGTCCCGCCGGCCGTTTCGAGCAGGGCCTTGGTGTTGGCGGAATTGAAACGCGGGTCACGCGCCTCGATCACGATGAAGAAGGTGTCGTCCATCCCTCGCCGGATCTGGTCATACTTGAGCACGGGATGATAGTGCATCGGCAGTCCGTTCACGATGAACATGCCGATGATCGTCGCAAAGGCGGTGAACAAAATCGTGAGCTCGTAGCTCACCGGGAAGGCGAACATCGGGCTGAACAGCGGTTTGCCGCCGACGATCAGCTTGTAGTCGTAGGCACCCGTCCACCAGATCATCGTCATTCCGGTGAAAAATCCGGCGATGCCGCCGGCCAGGGAGATCCGCGGCACAATCGAACGCCGCAGCCCCATGGCTTTGTCGAGCCCGTGCACGGGAAAGGGCGTGATGCAGTCCCAGTGGCGGTAACCGGCGTCGCGGATTTTTTCCGCGGCGTGGTACAGCTCGGGAGCCGTGTTGAAGGTGGCGATCAGGCCGTGGGAAGGTGCAGCCATGGTCGATCAGTGTTTGTGCGCCACGCTCGCGTCTTGGCCACCGTGGACGTCCGCCTGTGGAGTCACCGCTTTGAGTTCGGCCATCGGCATGATGGGGAGGAAACGGATAAACAGAAGGAAGAGCACCGAAAAGACGCCGAAGGTGCCGAAGAAGGTGAAGATCTCGACCACACTCGGGGAATAATAACCCCAGCTCGAAGGCAGGAAATCGCGGGCCAGCGACGTGACGATGATCACAAAGCGCTCGAACCACATGCCGACATTCACGAAAATGGAGAGCACCCAAACCAGCGTGGTGTTTTCCCGCACGGCCTTGAACCAGAAGAACTGTGGCGTGATCACGTTGCACGAAATCATGATCCAGTAAGCCCACGCGTAATGGCCGAAGGCGCGATTGATGAACGCAAAACCCTCGTAGGGATTCGCGCCATACCACGCGATGAAGAACTCGATACCGTAGGCGTAGCCCACGATCGTGCCGGTCGCCAAGGTCACCTTGCACATGCAGTCGATGTGGTACTGCGTGATCAGGTCCTCGAGGCGGTAGATCGCGCGCAGCGGCAACATGAGCGTGAGCACCATGCCGAAACCGGAGAAAATGGCGCCGGCGACGAAGTAAGGCGGGAAGATCGTCGTATGCCAGCCGGGGAGCAGGGAGACGGCGAAGTCGAACGAAACGATCGTGTGCACCGAGAGCACCAGCGGCGTCGAGACGCCGGCCAGGATCAGGTAGGCCATCTCGTAATTACTCCAGTGGCGGTTCGATCCGCGCCAACCCATCGCGAACAATCCGTAGAGGAAGGAGCGAAATTTGTTACCGGCCGCGAAGAAGCGATCACGCAACACCGCCAAGTCGGGAATCAGCCCGATATACCAGAACAATACTGAAACCGTGCCGTAGGTCGAAACGGCAAACACGTCCCACTCGAGCGGGGAACGGAAGTTCTGCCAGATGACATTCGAGTTTGGAATGGGGAACAGATACCACGCATACCAAATACGACCGACGTGAAAGACCGGAAAGATCGCGGCGCAGACCACCGCGAAGATGGTCATGGCCTCGGCGGCACGGTTGATCGAGGTGCGCCATTTCTGGCGCAGCAGACACAGGATGGCGGAAATCAACGTGCCGGCATGGCCGATACCGATCCAGAAAACGAAGTTGACGATGTCCCACGCCCAGTTGACCGGATTGGCATGGCCCCACACGCCGACGCCCGTGGTCACCAGGTAGGTGATGCCCCCAACCGTGAAAGAAGCGATGAAACACGCCAGAACGAAGCATACCCACCACCAAGCCGGGGTCTTGCCTTCGATGATCCCGCAGATTTTTTCGGTGATCCACGAGAAACTGCGGTTATTATGGACCAGCACCGCCCGCGGTAAAACCGCCGGGTTGACCTCGTTCAAGATCGCCGGAGCCGCCATTGCATTTTCAGAAGTGTGGGCCATCAGCTAAGTCCTCCGGAAACAGGGGGAAAAGCCGGGCGCGCGTTTTGGCCTATCGGCCCGGTAAAGTGAAGCGATTCGGCCCCAAGGCCGCAACCGTCAGGAAGCATTGCGCGGGAATTCATGCTTAGTGCCCACCCTTCTTTTCCGCACCATGCGCCGGAGCGCCAGGTCCGGCCGCGCCGTGTCCGGCGGCCGCACCGTGACCGGCGGGAACGTTCTTCTTGTTGTATTCGATGCGGCTCAGCGGCAGCGACTCGTAATCGGGCATCGCCGGATTCGGGTTACGCAGCTTGCCGGAATAAGTCGTGCGCGGACGGGTGTTGAGATACCCCAGCACCGCGTAGTCTTGTGCCCGATCCTTGGCCTTCATCACGGCACTTTCCTTGTCGAGAATGTTACCAAAGGTGATCGCACCGACGGGACAGGTCTGCTCGCAGGCGGTCCGGATCGCGCCATCCGGGACGATGACGTCACCAGGCGTTCCGGCCTGCGCCATCTTCACCTTGTGCTGGATCTTCCCGTTCTGGATCCGTTGCACGCAATAGGTGCACTTTTCCATCACCCCGCGCATGCGCACGGAGACCTCGGGATTCTTCACCATCTTGACGAGCTCCGGCATGCCGAAGGACGCCAGCTGGCCCATGTAAAGCTGATCAAGCGAACGCTGATTCCAGTCGAAGAAATTGAAGCGGCGGACCTTGTAGGGACAATTGTTCGCGCAATAGCGGGTGCCGATGCAACGGTTGTAGGCCATGACGTTCAGGCCTTCCTCATCGTGCACGGTCGCGTTGACCGGGCACACCGTTTCACACGGCGCAAGTTCACAGTGGACACAGGCCATCGGCTGCAGCGAAACCTGCGGATCCTCGGGCAACTCGCGGTTGCCTTCCCCGCCAAATGCACCGCCATCGGCGGTGCCGGTGGAATAGTAACGGTCGATGCGCAGCCAGTGCATCTCACGGCCGCGCAGCACCTGGTCCTTGCCGACAATCGGAACGTTGTTTTCCGCCTGACAGGCGACCACGCACGCATTGCAGCCAATGCAGGTGTTGAGATCGATCGACATGCCCCACTGGTGAAGCCCGTCAAAGGTGGGGGTCTCGTAGAGCGAATTGCCGCGCGGGACGAGCGTGGCCCGCTGCTGGGGCGACATTTTCTCGCCGTATTCGCCCAGGATCGTCGGCGAATGCGACTCCATCCCGAACGTATTCACGAAGGCGGGATTTTCCTGGTAACTGTTACCGTTGCTCTTCCCGGATTTTTCGAAATTCGCCTCGCGGATGATCTCACGGCCTTCCATCGACCAGTGCTCCTGCGTGTTCGCCAGGAACATGCGGGCTGCGGTCTTCGTCAGCGTCGCACCGGTCGCCACGTGCATCGCGGCCGCGGTGCGAAGCGGATAGGCGCTGAAGCCGGCTCCTTTACCCACGTGACCGACTTGCGTGCGGCCGTAACCGAGCGGCACGATCACCGTGTAATTCGACAGACCGGGCTGGATATGCACCGGACCGCGGATCTTGCGCCCACCGATCGAAAGCTCAAAGACGAACGCGTTTTCCTTGCCCATCGAGAATTCCGCTTCCTCTTTCCGCGCCACCTGGATGAGGGCGCCCTTGGGATCGATGCCAAGTTCACGTCCCAGCTTCGGGCTGACCAGAATCGCGTTATCCCACGAGATCTTCGTGATGGGGTCGGGACATTCCTGCAGCCAGCCGTTGTTGGCGAAACGGCCGTCGTCCATCTTGTGATCGGCGACGAAACGAACTTCGAGATTCTTGGCACTGAGCGCCACCGCCGTCGCCGTCGCGGGCTGCCGAAACAGGGTGCTCATCGACTGGCGGTTGAACGCCACCTGTACCGGGGAATAGGCGGACTTCGCCAGCACGCCGTCGTGCAGGAACCGGTTCATCGCCCGGTCGGCGTCACCGCCGGCCAACCCGCTGATCGTGGTGCGCACGAGTTCGTAGGGGTCGGTTTTTTCTTCCCCAGCCAGACGCGCCAGCACTTCGATTTCCGTCAGTCCGCCAAACAGCGGCAGGATCATCGGCTGCACCGGAACAATCGTTCCATCGACGGTCCGGGCATCGCCCCATGATTCGAGATAATGCGCCGCGGCGAGGTGGGTCCCACCCAGCGCGGACGTCTCGTCGGCATAATAGCCAAAACGCACGACTTCACCGACCGAGCCTTGCAAAGCCGGCCAGTCGAGATCGGCCGGGGCGTTGTAGGCGGGGTTGCCGCCCAAGATTACAAGCGTCTTGACGGAGCCGCCTTTGATGACCGCGGCGAGATCCGAAATTGACGCGGCGCCGGAGGGATCAACGGCAACAAAATCGACCGTCCGGCCGATATTTCCCAAGAGCGCGTTGATCGAATAAACGATCGCGTGAACCTGCACCGGGAGATGCGCCCCGGCCACCACCAGGCACTCCCCGCGGTGGGCCTTCAGATCCGTGGCACATTCCTCGATCCACTTCGGGCTGGCATCGAGTCCCTGTGCGAAAGACTGAAGCATCTCACGGGCACCGTCGACCGTCTCAACCGCGAGGGCGGCGGCGAAGGCCAGCATGTGGCTGCTCGCGAGCCGCAAGCGGTGATCGGCCATGCTGCCGGTAATCGTCAGACCGCTTTCCGCCACGTAGAGGCGGTTCATCGGGTCGTCCTTCTTCGCCACGCGGCGGCCCTTCGAAAAGGCCCGCGCGTGATAAAGGCTGCCCGACTCGGATTGCAGGAAATCCGCGTCGATCGAAACGATCCGGCGGGCCTTATCAAAATGGTAGAGCGGCTTTACATTCGCCCCAAACACGGCCTGAGCCGCGGCGGCCGGAGCCTCGTCGATCACCGGCTCATATTCCGCCCAGACTGCCCGGGGGAACTTGCGGCGCAGGGCCGCGACTACGCGCGCCCGCGTCGGCGAGGCGGATTCCTCGGCTAGAAATGCCAGCCCGGATCCCTGATTGCCGCCAAAATTCTGGCTGATGCCGGCCAGCAGCTGATTGACGGCTTCCGCCTTCAAAACCGCGCCGCCCTTGGTGTGAGCCGTGGCGCGATCCGGATCGTATAGATCGAGGATGGACGCCTGCGCCATCAGCGAGGCCGCGCCACCGTGCGGCGCATAGGTCGGGTTCCCTTCGAGCTTGGTGGGGCGGCCCTGATGCGTTTCCGCCAGCAACGGGATCGCGCTCTTCCGCAACGGCATCGCCGTGGCGTAATATTGCGGCAGGCCCGGGATCACGCCTTCCACCGATTTGCCGTAGGGCAGAATGTTCTTTTCCGGACGGCGACAGCCGGCCAGACCCACGCCACCGAGGGCAAACGAAGCCGCCATCAGCTTCATGAAGTGGCGGCGGTCAAAACCGGTCAGCTCGTCCGCGCCTTCCGGGAACTCACGTTCCAGCTGCGCCTTGAATCCGGGCGTAGCCGCAAGCTCATCGAGGCTGCGCCAGTATTTGGGACCGGACAGCTCGCGTTCCGACGGAGCGGGATGTTCAAGTTTGCGTTTCATCGATGGCAGCCGGAGCAACTCTGGGGAGGCATCACTTTCCAATCGTGGACGAACTTCGCCGCGTCCGCCTGGCGGCCCTGATCGACGAGCCGCTTGGAATCGAGGTTAAACACGTCTTTCGGATCACGCAGCCGGGAGGCCGGATCACGATGGCACTCAAGGCAGAAGCCCATACTGAGCGGCTGCATGTGGGTCACGGTGTCCATCTCGTTCACCTTGCCGTGGCATTCCACACAGGAAACGCCGCGGTTCACGTGGACGGCGTGGTTGAAGAAGGCGTAATCGGGCGTCGCGTGAATCCAAACCCACGGCACCGGGGTGCCCTTCGCAAAGCTTTCCCGCACGGGGGCAAGCAGCGCCGAATTAGCCTTGATGATCGAGTGGCAATTCATGCACGTCTGCGAGGTCGGCACATTGGAATGGCCGGATTTGTCGACGTTCGAGTGGCAATAACGGCAATCGAGGCCGATCTCCTTGACGTGCTGGGCGTGACTGAAAGGCACCGGCTGCACGGGCGCATACCCGACGCGGGTGTATTTCGGCGTCATGTAGTACGTAACCCCCGCGGTCGCGATGCTACCGAGCACCGCAAGGTAGATTACGATCTGGAGCGGGAGCTTGTTCGCCGACTTAGGAAAAAGCTTCGACATGGGCGGAGGGGGCCGGGCGCGGGTTAGGCCGAGTCGGGACGACGGGCAACTGCCCGGGCCTCCGGCCGCACTTCAAGCACCCGGGACGACTCCCGGGAGTCGCCCGAAGTCATCGCCGTCGCGGACGACTTGGCAAACAACCGTGGAAACACACTGAAAGCCACGCCGAATCCAAACAGTCTGGCGAAAAATTGCTTTCGTGATGGGTGTTGGGTCACAGGCACAGGTGAAGTGAAGGAAAATCGCCTTGGAAAGAAGGCAGCGGCGTTTCGCTTGTAAACCAAATTTTCCTCGGGAATTTCCCGGCAGAGGGAAATTAGCTCACCCACGGGAACGATTCGTTGGTCCTTATTTGCACCAACCCGCACCGGGCCATCTCGCCGCCTTTTACGAGACAAACACCCCATCGCGCATCGGCCGGGTGAAGTCGCACCGCTGGGCAATCTCCGGATTGTGCGTCACCAGAACCACCGCTTGGCCGTTTTCCTTCGCCAACCGGGTAAGCAGATCGAACACGAGGCCCGAATTCTTGACGTCGAGGTTCCCCGTCGGCTCATCCGCCAGGATGATCGAAGGCTCGTTCGCCAGGGCCCGGGCGATCGCCACGCGCTGCTGTTCGCCTCCGGAAAGCTGGGTGCCGAGCCGGTGGGTTTTGGCCCCGAGCCCCACGGAATCGAGCAGGGCGTGGGCCCGGGCGCGCATGGCCTCCGGCGCCAGCCGGCCCAGCTTGCGCATCGGCATCATCACGTTGTCGAGCGCCGTGAACTCCAGCATCAGGAAATGAAACTGGAAGACGAAACCGATGTGCTCGCACCGGGCTGTCGTCCGGGCCAGATCGTCGCTGTTCGACATCGGCCGGCCATCGATCTCGATCCGCCCCTCGTCCGGTTGATCGAGCAGCCCGAGCAGATACAGCAGAGTGCTTTTACCGCAGCCCGATGGACCCACGATCGCGTAGATCTGTCCGCGCCGGGCCTCAAACGACACGCCCTTCAGCACATGGACACGGCCTTCGCCCTCTCCGAGGTGCCGGTGCAGATTCTGGCAGCGCAGGACGATGCCGGAAGCGGAAACGGAGGCGGGCGCAGGGAGAAGGGAGGAGGGAGGAGGCATCGATCAATGTTTCTGTTCGCGACTCGCTTGCATCGGCCGCGCTACTGCGCCGTCCCCCGCACAATGTCACCCGGCTCGAGCCGTGCGGCCCGCCGGGCCGGGATCACGCTCGCGATCATCACCATCACCAATGCGGTCAGGATCGCCTGCCCATAATGCGCCGGCTCGGATGAAACCTGAAACGTCGCCGTCTTGAAGATGCCTGTGAGGGACAGCGGCAGACGGGACACCGCGTAGGTCACCACCGCGCCAAACAGCGCGCCAACGACCGCGCCGATCGCGAGGACGATGGCCGCCTGCCACAGGAAGATCCGGGTGATGTCCTTCCGCTCGTAGCCCATCGACCGCAGGATCGCGATATCCTTGGTCTTCTCGAGCACGATCATCGCGAGCGTATTGAACATCGCCAGACTCGCGATGAGCGTGAACACCGAAACGGTGATCGCCGACGAAATCCGCAGCGCCCGGAAGGCCTCGAGCCACGGTTTCTCGCGGGTCTGCCAGGGTGTCGCGCTGTGCTGCAGGACCTCGGCCATGTGCGCCGCATCCGCCACCGCCCGCTCCGGATCGATCAGGTTGATCTGGATGAACGTGACCCCCGTGGGTTTCTTCATGAGCGACCGCGCCTCGTTGAGGTCGATAAAGATCCGGCTCTTGTCGATGTCGCGCACGCCGGTCTCGTAGATCGCGGCCACCCGGTAGCGGCGCGTCTCGCCGCGGGCGTTGAGCACAAACCAGTCGTTCACCGCCAACTGCAGTTCATCCGCGATCACGCGCCCCACCAGCGCACCGGACGCCGATTCGTGAAACTTTTCGAGGCTCCCCACCGTGATCTGGCGGGCAAGGTTGGAAACCTGCACGTGATCGTCGACGTTGATGCCGAAAACCTGCACATCCTTGCTCTTGAAGGCGCTCGTGACGACCACGTTGCTGCGCAGTACCGCGGAAACCCCGCGCACGTTCCGGAAGGCGCGCACGGCGTCCATGATGAGCTTCGGTTCCTCGACGCCCTCGATGTATTTGACGCCATCCTTCTGGCGAATCTGAAAATCGCTCCCCCCACCCGCGCTCCGGCTCCGCATCGTGTCCTGGATGCGATCCTCAATACGGATCGCGCCGTCCGTGCCGAGCAGGGTTCGGATGAAAAACTTTTCGAAGCCGCTCGTCGTGCCTTGCGTGACAATGAAGAGCCCCACGCCCAAAATCGTGCACGACAGGCTCATCAACATGGCCCGCTTCTTCGCGGTGAGGAAGCGGAACGCGATGCGAAGGTTGGGCGACATCACGAGGCGTAAGGCGTGGAGCGGATCCGGCTACTCGACAGCCGCGGGACGAACGCTTTGCCCGTTCCGATACTGCTCGAGGTTCTCGACGATCACCTGCTCGCCCGGCGTCAGGTTCTTGGTGACTTCGACGATGTTCAGCGCCCGCAAGCCCAACCCAATTTCGCGCTTCTCGACCCGACCGTCCTTCACCACGTAGACAAAACTACCGTTGAAAACCGCTCGCCGCGGGATGAGCGGCACATTGTCGTGCGCATCGACGGTGATCGTGACCTCCCCGGTGCTGTAGGGGATGAGCTTTTGCTCCTCGATCTTCACTTCGAGATAGACGGTGTAACGCTGGGTGCTCTCATCGGCCGTCGGCAGGATCTTGATCACCTTCGCATCGAATTCCTGATTGGGATAGGCCAGCAGGCGGACCCGGGCGCTCTGCCCGAGGCTCACCCGCCCAAAATCCTCCTCGCCGATCTTGGCCACCACGATCCGGGCGTTCGAATAGATCGTCGCCACGGTGGAGCCACTCCCGATCAGCGCGCCTTTCCAGACGAAGGCGTCCTTCACCGCGCCGGCGAAGGGCGCCTTGATCGTCATCTTCTCCAGTTCGAGACGCTTGTTCGCCAAGTCGACCTCATGGGCGACCTGCTGGTTGCGGGCGTCAAACTGCGCGAGCCGGATCTCCGTCTCGATCGCCTCAAGGACCCGTCGCGCCTGCTTCACCTGCTCGACCGATACGGTGCCAAAATTCTGCTGGAGCCGCTCCGCCTCGGCCAGCGCCTCCTTCGCGGCAATCCGCCGGGGATCGGCGAGCGCCGCAACCGCATCGAGTTCGGTCTGCAAACGTCCGATTTCCGCCGCCGCGGCTGGTCCGCCCGGGGTTTGGCTCAGCGCCGCAGCCAGCTTCGCCTTCGCCGTTTTCCACTCGGGATTGTTGGCGAAGCGAATTTCGACTCTCCGCTGCGCCGTTTCAAAATCGCGCTTCGATTGCTCGATCTGCCGCTCGAGTTCCGTGGGGTCCAGGCGGACGAGCACCTCGCCCTCCTTGAACCCCTTGCCCGGATCCAGCGCTTCGCACCAGACGACCGTACCACGGGCCTCGCTTTTCAGTTCCTTGATGTTGCCGTCCGCGTAAACGACCACGCTGCCGGAAACCGCGGCCACCGCCTTGCCCCGGGTCACGGTCTCGACCCGGGCCAGCGTGCGGAATCCCACGGACGCCAGCGCCAGCCCCGCTCCCACGAGCACAAGCACGACGGCGACTTTGACGATGAGGCTGAGACTACCGTTTTTCTCGGGCATGACGGGCGGGAAGGGTTTTGAGGAGGGGATCGAGTCCGGCGCGCGACACGAAAACGCTCCACGTGCCCAGGAAATTTGCCCGGGCCGTCGCGTTGTTCACTTCGGCCTGATAACGCTGGAGTCGCGTCGCATCAATCGCGGTTTGCGGCACGTTGCCGAGTTGGGATTCGTCCTTCATGCGCTGTTCCGAAAGTACGGCCAGGTTGAGGCGCGTGTCCCCAAACTCCAACATCCGCGCATCGAGGTCCAGTTTGCGCCCCAGGCCCTGCACTTCCTCGAGCGCCACCTCGGCCGCGGTTTGGAATCGCCGTTCGTAGAGGCGTTTGGTCGCCAGCGCCTGCTGCTTTTCACCCCGCGTGGCGAGGCCGTCAAAGATCGACCACGTGACCCGGAGTCCGACGGTTTGGGTCGTGACGCCCGTCTGGGACACCCCGTTGTTGTTCGCCGTAGCCAGATTCTGCAAACCGTAGCTCGCCAGCGCGTCGAATTTTGGCAGCAGCCGCACGCGCGCGATGCGATAGTTGAGCTCCGCCTCCTCGGCCCGCAGGGCATTCACTTCCGCCTCGAAGGAAAATTTGCCCCCGTCCCGGAGTAGATCCGCCAGGAGCGAATGCGTGAGGGCGGAGGAATAAGCCGGCTTGGGAATCGTATCCGGCACCTCCTCCTCCGGTAACTCCGGCAGCCCGGCCAGACGCGCAAAGAGTCGCCGGGCAGACGTAAAATCCTCCTCGGCGATGGCCAACTGGGCCGCCTGTTCGTTCAAGCCGAGTTCCCACCCGGCCACCTCCGCCGTCGAAGCCAGCCCGCGGTCTCGCTTATCCCGCAGAACCTTCAGCTCCTCGGTCCTGAATTGTTGGGCCAGTCGAACCTGCTTCAACGCCGCCTTCTTCACGATGAGCTGCAGATAGGACTGGCGCAGCGTGACCGCCAGCAGGCGGGCCGCCTCGGTAAAACTCTTCTCCGCCATCAGCACACCCAATCGCGCGAGCGCACTCCGGTTTTGCAGCTCGCCCCAGCGGAAAATCGACTGCGTCAGCTCCAGCCGGTAAAACAAACCCGTATCGCTCGATTGCGACTGGCCGGCCCCGGAAATCGCCGTCTGGTTGCGGGCGAGATCGACCCACGCGGTGGCATTCGGCAGCCGCTGTGCGTTCAAGATGTAGGATCTCGCCTCCTGCTGGGCGATCTCGAGCTCTTTCTCGATCTTTTCGGGCGACCGGCTCCACGCGGTTTTCAAGATCGACTTCAGCCCCGGGAAATAGGCTTCCGGCATCATTCCGGTCACGTCCGCCGGCTGGGCACCGCCAAGCGTGATCGTGCCGAGCGAACACAACAGGAGGAACGAGCGACGCCCGCCACGCATGGACCTTAGACCGGACAAGAACATGAATCGGCGCGTAAAATTGAAGGGTGAGCCCGCGGGATGTCCACGGCGATTGCAAAGCTTATTGCGGCCCAAATATCCAATAAATTGAGTTTTCGCGGGGCGAAAACCCAACAACGCTTCCCGTCAACTCAATGTCCGACCGGCCGTGGTGTTACGCCGCGCGCGCCTCCCGCTTCATGTCACCCGCCATTTCCTCCCTCGCCCTTGAACACCTCGACCAGGTCCGGGCGTTCTACGACAGCGCGCCGGTGGAGGCCCAGGCCGGCGCCCGCAGCTACCGGGGACTGCTCGCCCACTATTACAATCTCCTGATTCCGCCCGACGCGACCGTGCTCGAAGTCGGCTGCGGCTCCGGCGAACTCCTCGCCCGGCTGCGGGCGAAGCAAAAGACCGGGATCGACCTCTCGTCCCGACAAATCGAAGCCGCCCGGCAACGCGTGCCGGAGGCCGAGTTTTTCGCGCAGACCGGCGAACTGCTCGAACTGGACCGCACCTTCGATATCATCATCGTTTCCGACACCCTGAATCTCGCCGCCGACGTGCAGCGCCTGCTCGAACGACTGCATGCCGTCGCCCATGCCGACACCCGGCTGATCCTCAATTTTCAGAATACGCTCTGGCGTCCGTTGCTGACGCTGGCCCGCTGGGTCGGTCTCAAGGCGCCCCAGCCGCAGAACAGCTGGCTGGCGGCCTCCGACGTGCTGAACCTGCTACATCTCGCCGGCTGGAGCCCGGTCTTTCGGCACAACCGGATCCTGATCCCGTTTGCCGTGCTCGGCCTTGGATCTTGGGTCAATCGCTGGTTCGGACCGTTGCTCCAGTGGTTCTGCCTCACGGTCTTCATCGTGGCCCGCCGGCCGCGCGCCGCCCCGCAGCCGCTCCGCGTTTCAGTCGTCATCCCCGCCCGCAACGAAGCGGGCAACATCCCGGCTGCCGTCGCCCGCACCCCGGAAATGGGCGCCGGCACCGAGCTGATTTTCGTCGAAGGCCATTCCCGCGACGAAACGTGGGCCGCCATCCAGCAGGTCGCCGCCCAGAACCCTCACCGCCGGATAAAAATCCTCCAGCAAACCGGACGCGGCAAGGGCGACGCCGTGCGCGCGGGTTTCGCCGTCGCGACCGGCGACGTCTTGATGATCCTCGATGCCGATCTCACGATGCCGCCCGAGGAATTGCCGAAATTCTACGACGTCATCGCGAGCGGTCGCGCCGAATTCGCCAATGGGGTCCGACTGGTGTACCCGATGGAGGAAGAGGCGATGCAGTTTCTGAATCTGTGCGCGAACAAGGCCTTCGGGCTCATCTTCACCTGGCTCCTGGGTCAGCCGGTAAAGGACACGCTTTGCGGCACCAAGGTGCTTTCGCGGGCGCACTACGAACGGATCGCCGCCAACCGCGGCTACTTCGGCGATTTCGATCCCTTCGGCGATTTCGACCTGCTGTTTGGCGCCGCGAAACTGAACCTTGAAGTCGCCGACGTGCCGATCCGCTACCGCGAGCGCACCTACGGCACGACCAACATTCAGCGCTGGCGCCACGGCTGGCTGCTGCTGCGCATGGTGATGTTTGCCGCCCGAAAGATTAAATTCGTGTGAGTTTTCGCGGATTTCCTGATTCTCCTCCGCTCCGCGTCATGCAAGTCCCGATCCTCGACCTCAAGCCCGCCTACG
Organism: Opitutia bacterium; assembly: GCA_947474935.1. Classification (GTDB taxonomy): domain Bacteria; phylum Verrucomicrobiota; class Verrucomicrobiia; order Opitutales; family Opitutaceae; genus ER46. The sequence goes on along the minus strand of CANJKL010000003.1, from coordinate 21,667 downwards.
ATGAGCTCCGCACCGAGCTCGACGCCGCCTATCACCGCGTCATGGAGTCGGGCTGGCTCCTGCTCGGGCGGGAGCTGGAAGCCTTCGAATCCGAGTACGCCCGGAGCGTCGGGGCGAAACACTGCATCGGCGTGGCCAACGGCCTTGAAGCCATGCAACTCGTACTGATGGCGCTGGACCTGAACCCCGGCGACGAGGTCATCGTTCCCTCTCACGGCTACATCGCCACGTGGCTGGCGGTCACCCACACCGGCGCGCGGCCGGTTCCCTGCGAGCCCGATCCGCGCACCTACAATCTCGATCCGTCCCGGCTGGAAGCACTCATCACGGCGCGCACGAAGGCAATTCTGCCGATTCATCTCTACGGCCAGACTGCCGAGATGGAGGCGATCAACGCCATCGCCCGGCGCCATGGCCTCTTTGTCTTGGAAGACGCCGCGCAATCCCACGGCGCCCGCTGCCACGGCCGCGCCGCCGGTGCCCTGGGCAACGCCGCGGGGGTCAGTTTCTACCCAAGCAAGAACCTCGGCGCGCTCGCGGATGCCGGTGCTGTCACCACCAGTGACGACGCCCTTGCCGACAAGGTCCGCCACCTGCGCAACTACGGTTCCAAGGTCCGATATCACAACGAATACCTCGGCCTCAACTCGCGCCTCAGCGAGCTGCAGGCGGCGTTCCTGCGCGCGAAGCTTCCGCACCTCGCCGCCTGGAACGCCCGCCGCGTCGCCCTCGCCGCCCGCTATTTCGCCCAACTCGAGGGCGTAGGCGATCTCGTGCTGCCGTTCGTGCCGGCGTCGGCCGAACCGGTGTGGCATCTTTTCGTCATTCGGACCGCGCACCGCGACGCGCTGCAAGCGCATCTCACCGCCCAGGGCGTGGGGACGCAGATTCACTACCCCATTCCACCCCATCTCTCGAACGCTTATCGCCCGGCGGGCTGGAAATGCGGGGATTTTCCCCTCGCCGAACAGCTGGCCGGTGAGGTGCTCAGCCTCCCGATCGGCCCGCACCTGACGGCAGAGCAGATCGATCACGTCTGTCTCGCGATCCGGACGTTCTTTGCCGCACTCCCCCGGCCCGCATGAACGCGTCCGCCTGGAACCCGCTCACGCCGTTTGTGCAGCTGCACCGCCACAGCGGCCTGCTGCGGCAGTTCGCGCGCCGGGCCATCGAGGCACGCCATCGGGGCAGTTTCCTCGGCCTCTTTTGGGCCGTGCTGGCGCCGATGATCTCGCTCTCGATCTACACCTTCATCTTCGGCTTCGTGTTTACGGGTCGCTTCACGGATTCGAAAACGGAAACCACCCTCGACTACGCGCTCGCCGCCTTTCTCGGGCTCATCCTTTTCAATTTTCTTAGCGAAGTACTGTCCCAGAGCCCGCTGACAATCGTCACGCAGCCCAACTTCGTGAAAAAGGTCGTCTTTCCCCTGGAGGTGCTGCCCGCCTCAACCGTCGGCGCGGCGGCGTTCTCGGCCGGTATCAGCCTTGCGCTCGCGCTGACCGGCATCGCGATCATCGGCCCCGGGCTCGACCGGCATGCACTCTGGCTTTTCGCCATCGTGCCACCCATCGCCATGATCGCGTTCGGCTGCGCGTGGTTTTTCTCCGCACTGGGCGTGTTCATCCGCGACATCGCGAACGTGATGCCGTTCGTCATGCAGATTCTCATGTTCATGAGCGCCGTATTCTACCCGACGTCACGGCTCCTCGATGCGCCCCTCTGGGCGCAAAAAATCCTATTCGCCAATCCGCTCCTGCAGGCCGTGGTCAGCGCGCGCAACGCCGTCCTCTTCCATCAGTCGCCCGAAATCAAAAAGATCGTCTACCTGTGGGCCTGCGGGATCGTGATTTATCTGATCGGCCACTTCACGTTCCGCAAACTCCGGCCGGCGTTTGCGGATGTGATTTGAACCGCTGTCCGCCGGCGGTTTTTGGCAACCAAACGGTTGGATTCAGCGCGCCACGGGCACCGGCGGTAAATGCGACTTGAACCTCCCGGCGCCTTCCGGTGCGATAGCTCTCTTCCGGACGGCCACCGTCCCTTTTGATGATTCCGCTCGAGAACTATCCTCACGCTCCCGACCTCTTCCACGCCTACCGCACCTGGCTTTCGTTCCCCTCGGTCGAGCGCGAACCCGGTGGCTGGAGATTCGAGAACCGTTTCTATCCCGACTATCTTTTTGTCGGCGGAGCCTCGTTCGCGATTCAACGCACCGCGCTGAAGTATTGCACCGGCAACGGCCTCGATGTCGGGGCCGGACTCTGGCCGCTGCGGGGCGCCGTCGCGGTCGATCTGGAGCGCGGTCCCGGGGCCGGCCGCACGCTGGCAGATTTTCCCGCGGGCTCGCAGGATTTCGTTTTCAGCTCCCACTGTCTGGAGCACATCGCGGCGTGGGAGACCGCACTGCGCGAATGGATTGGCAAACTGAAGCCCGGGGGCCGGTTGTTCCTCTATCTGCCCCACCAGACCTGCGGCATCTGGCGGCCGGGATCGCCCTTCGTGGGTGATGGTCATAAATGGGCGCCCACCCCCGAGATCATCAAGTCCACCCTGACCCGCCTTGCCGGCCGGATCGTCGGCAGCGACGACGGTCCCGACGCGATGGAGAGCTTTTTCGTTTGCGCCGAGTTCGGCGAGGCCCCGCGCTATTCCATCCTATGAGCCCGGAAAGCTATCATTTCGGCACGCGACTCGCGGTGCGCTGCGACTACTACGCGTTCCCGCGCACGGGTAGCCACTATCTCTGGGCCTGCTTCACCGGGCTGTTCGACCTCGTTTTCTATCCGAACGACTTCGTCGATCATCCGGAGGCCAAGCAGCGCGCCGACGAGCTCAACCCGCACGCCTTCTATGTTCTCCGGTTGCGCGAGGACGGCGTGCCGCATCAACCGGTCTACATCAATGCCGCCCCGCAGGGCGTGCATGGCGCGCCCGCCCGGGGCGACTGGCCCGCGATCATCCTCATCCGCGATCCCCACCCCACGATCTACAGTTGGTATCACACCGCCACCGAGCGCTGGGGCGCCAAGGTTCCCGACCGCGTCGCCTGGCTGCGTGACGCCTACCGCCAGTATCGGGAGTTCTATGACCAGGCGCTGGCCGTGCAGGCGGCCAACCCGGCGCGCACTTTCCTGATCCGCTTCGAGGAATTGAAAAAAGATCCCGCCGTCCTGCAGGGCCTCGCGGCCTTTGTCGGCGTACAGCCCAAACTCTCGCCGGCGTTCGTCCACTGGTGGACCGACTTCGATCGCATGACCCGGGAAGGTGCGCGCACCTTTTATCGGACGGGCAACAACGCCCAATGGAGCACCGACGCCGGCTGGCAGGCCGATCTGACGCTGGCCGATCCCGGCGATTTCAGCCGCTACGGCTATCCCCCGACCCCGTGAACGCCGTCCTCCAGTCCGTCGACGAGGCCTGGTTCGAAACGGCCGAACGATGCTGGTGCGGCGGCCGGAGCGAAACGGTCAGCCCGCACTCCCCTCACTACCGCGTCTGCCCGCGCTGCGGCGCCCATTTCGCGTCGCGCCGGCTCAAGCCCGACTGCATCGAAAAATTCTACAGCTACGAGGGCTACTGGCAGCAGCGCCAGCAGAGCAAGCAGCACCCCACCCTTTGGGAGCGCCAGCAATTGCTCGAGGCCGACGGCCGCGTGCAATGCTGGATCGATGCGATCGCACGCCACGCCGGCACCCAACGCGGCACCGCGGTCGAAGCCGGCTGCGCCGAAGGCACGATGTTGCTCCACCTGCGGAAGCTGGGCTGGACCACCGTCGGCATCGAACCCGACGCCCAAACCGCGGCGGGCGTCCGCGAACGCACCGGCCTGGATGTGCGCGCCGGCGTATTTCCCGACACGCCCGCCCCGGCCTGCGACCTGTTCGTGGCGTGCGACGTGCTCGAACACGTTCCCGATCCGTTGCGCTTCCTGCAGGCGGCGCGTACATCGCTGCGGCCCGGCGGCCTGATCTTCCTGCAATTGCCCCTGATGGAAGCGGCCCAGCCCGACTTCGGCCACATGACCGAAAAGGTCTTCGATCCGCAGGAACACGTTTTCATCTATTCGCGCGAAGCGGTCGCGACCCTGCTCGAAACCGCGGAATTCGAGGTGCTCGAAAACAACGCCGCCTGGCGCCGCGCGCACGAGATCGTGATCGCCCGCCGGCTCGACCGGCCCGCCCGCCCCGTCCGCCATCTCGCCAATCTCCCGGAGATGTTTTCGCCGGCCTGGACCGGCTTCATCGACGAACTCAACGCCTTCGCCGCGCCGCTCGGCCTCCGGCAGTTCACCAACTGGTCCAAGCTCTGGGAGTATCCGTGGCTCTGGCACCACGGCCTGAGCGCGATCGACTGGCGCGGTAAGCGCGTGCTCGATCTCGGGTCCGAACAGTCGCCCTTTCCCTGGTGGCTCGCCACCAAGGGCGCCAACGTGACGTTGATCGAGACCGGCCGCAATTGGATCGAGCAGTGGGCAGCCGTCCGGCGCGCGCTCGGCGCCGTCGCGGTCGACTGGCAGATCGTCGACTCGTGCCGCCTGCCGTTTCCCAAGGACACGTTCGATGTGGTCACCAGTTTCTCCGTCATCGAGCACCAGACCGACAAGGCGCTTGCCGCCGCGGAAATCGGCCGCGTCCTCAAACCGGGCGGCCGGTTTGGCCTCTCGTTCGACATCTGCGAACCGTCGCTCGGCATGACGTTTCCCGAGTGGAACGGCCGCGCGCTGACGATGGGCGAATTCGAAAGCTCGATTTGGAATCAGCCCGCATTCGGCCGGCGGGCCGCGCCCGAATGGAATCTCGAGGATATCCCGCCCTTCCTCCGGTGGCATCGGCAGACCGCGCCGCATCACAACTACGTGACGGGAGCGGCGCTGCTGCAAAAACGCGCGGCCACCGGCTGGCGCCGATTTTTCCCGTGGACCGGTTAATCGCATTCTTCCCCCGCCCGGCCCGCACCGCACGCGTATGAGGCTGCTGCTTTCCAAGCCGGACTCGCTCGGCGACCAGTTCATCGCCGCCGGAATCGTGCAAGCGCTGCAGCCCTTGCAGCCGGACTGGCGCATCGTGTGGCACGTCCGGGCGGGCATGGAGGTATTCGCACCGCTGATCGGCGCCGCGGTTTTCATTCCTCAAACCGAGGCCGCGCCCGAAACCGAGGCCGCGCGTCTCGCGACCCACAGCGGCGCGCTCGTCGTCGTGCCGTATCCGCTTTCTCCGGGCGAAGCGTGGAGCGCCGACCTCCGCCGCAGAATCGAATGGTGGACGGACTTCATTCGGGCCGGAGCCTGGGACGCCACGGTCCTCGGGTTGGTGAACCGCAACTGGGTGGGCGACCTGACCGTCGCGGTCGCCGCGGCGCCGGTGCGGGTCGGGTTCGCCGCCAACGCCGCGCGCCAGCCGCTCGTCAACGAGGCCGACGCACTGGCCGGACCGAACGCCCCGACCTTCACCGCCACGCTGTCGCCGTCGTTTACCCGCTCCGAGGCCGCGCAGCTGCGCGATCTGCTCGCCCTGCTCGAGCCGCGCTTGGGCGGCCTCGACCCGGTGCCAGTTTGGCGGACGTCCGTGGCGTGGCAGCCGTCCTCCGGGTTCCCCGCCACGCCGCGCATTTTCATCGCGGCGGGCGTCGGGGCGGACTCCCGCCGCGCATGGGGCATCGCGAATTTCGCGCGGGTTGCCGCGATCTTGCGCGCCCGCGGCGCGAGGGTTACCTGGATTGAGGGCCCGGGCGATGCGGCCTATTTTGCCGGCCTGCCGCCCGACGAGGAACCGGCGCGCCTGCGTTTCAGCGCGACGGAACTCGCCACGCTCGTGGCAGCGCTTTCGCACAGCGATCTGCTGCTGTGCCACGACACCGCCTACGTTCATCTCGCCGCCGGCCTCGGAGTGCCCACGGTGGCAATTTACGGCGCCGGGCAACACGGACGCTTCCACCCATCGGAGGGACGCGTGAAGTTCGTGCAGAGCGAGATCGCCTGTGCCGGATGCCAGTGGCATTGCGTTTGGGACCGGCTGGTGTGCGTGGCGGATATCCCGGTGGAAGCCGTGGTCGCCGCTGCCAACCAAATGCTCGCCGGCGACACTTCGCTCGTCGCGGTCACGCTCGCCACGCCGCTGGCCGGCGCGCCCGAAGGCGAAACCACCGCGGTTAAACAGCGTTTGCAGCGGGAAATCCTGAGTCTGAACGCCGATCGTTTCGCCCGCCTGCAGATCATCCAGAGCCTGCTGGCGCCACCGCCACCGTCCGCCCCGCCGTCGGTTGAGCCCCGGCTGTCCGTCATCATTCCCATGGGCCGGCCGGAACGGATTGCGCCGACGCTCGCCGCTCTCGTTGGTCAGCAACGCCTGCCAGCCAACTGGGAAATCGTACTCGTCGGCGTCGAGGCCCTGGCCGTCGCCCGCGCGCACCCGCATCTTCCCATCGTGCCCGTGGTGCTGGCCGCCAACCAGCTCCCGCCGCGTACGCGCTGCCTCGGGGTCGAACGCGCCACCGGCGACTGGTTCCTCTTTGTCGACGACGACATCGAGCTCGCACCCGACTGTTACGCGCGGCTGCTGGAGCTTTTTGTGACCGCGCCCTTCGCCAACGGCGCCACGCCGCCGGTGGGCGCCGTCGGATTCCGGCTCCCGGGAAAGAGCGGGCGATTCTTCGAGCGCCTCACCGACATTTCGAATTTCTGGGCACAACAGAGCCCGCTCGCCGGCGAACGCGACTGGCTTTACAGCGCCGCGTTCCTCGTGCGGGCCGAGGCCTACCAGCGCAGTGGCGGCTTCAATCCCGATCTGCCCAACGGCGAGGATGTCGATTTGACGCGCCGGATCGCCGCGGCCGGCTACCGGTTGCGCTACGAGCCCACCCTGGTCGCCCGCCACGATCACCGGCGCGACACCTTCGCTGCGATGCTGCGCTATTTCTGGCGCAACGGGAATGCCGCGCGCTATTTCTTCGCCGCGCACGGCGGCGCCTGCCCGTTCAGCGTCAAGACGGTCTGGCTGAAAACGTGGAGCGATCTACGGATGAATCTGAACTTTCAACGCGGGCAGGGCGGCACGCTCGGGCTGCGCGCGCCGTGGGTCTGGCTGAACTATCTCGTCGTCGAGGCGTCGCTCGAATGGCACTGGCAGGAGTATCTGCATGAGGAACGGCGTTACCAGCGCCTGCCAACGCGCGCCCGCAGCGACACCACGTTCGTCGCCGCGCTGACTGCCTGGGATGACGGCCACCGGCTGCGGGGAGCCCTGCGATATGCGCTGGCCGTGCTGCAGGATTTCGCCAACCCCGTCCGCCGGTGAGATCCGCGACTCCGTGGCTTCCCTCTCGATCGGTCCCTGCGCTCACGCGCAGGGCTACGACGGTTGCCGTAAGGAAGAGCATTGTAGCCCGCCGCGTGAGCAGCGGGACCTTCGCGACGGCAGTCGTAACGAACAACGTCGTAGCCCGCTGCGTGAGCGGCGGGACCCAGCCCTAAGGTCACCATGACCTTCACTCCGAAATCCAAACTACCCCGACTGGGCCGCGAGTTCTACCAAGGGCGCGCTTTCGTGATGTGGTCTCATACGATGGCTGGGCGCGCCACCGGTTGGCTGAACGAGGCGTTTCACCTCCAGTTCCGCGAGCTTCTCGTGCACACCTGCCATCGCCATGAACTCGCGACTCCCGTCTACGTCTTGATGCCGGATCACGTGCACTTGGTTTGGCTCGGCCTTCGAGAAACCAGCGATCAATGGCTGGCGACCGCCTTCCTCCGCCAGCACCTCGCGCCGCGCTTCGGCTCTGGACGATTACAGGATCGGGCCCACGATCATGTCCTCCGCGAAGACGAACGGGAGCGCGGAATATTTGAGGCAGCCTGCACGTACGTTTGCCACAATCCCGAGCGCGCAGCTTTGACTGCGGCCTGGCGCGAATGGCCGTATGCGGGCTCGGTCGTACCGGGATATCCCGACTTGGATGTCCGCACCGCCGGCTTCTGGCCGACGTTCTGGAAGATCTACAACCGGATGGTCGATCCCTCGACTGTGGTCCCTGCGCTCACGCGCAGGGCTACGAGGGTTGCCGTAACCAACAACATCGTAGCCCGCTCCGTGAGGAGCGGGACCTTCGCGCCATGAGAATCGGCAGCGGCATGAACAACCGGTTGGTCGAACCTTCGAGTGCGTTCCCTGCGCTCACGCGCAAGGCTACGACGGCTGCCCTATCGAACAACATCGTAGCCCGCTGCGTGAGCGGCGGGACCTTCGCGTCATGAGAATCGGGATCGGACTGAACCTGCTCGCGCCGGACAACGGCGGCGTCACGAACTATGTGCTGACGCTCCTGCGTCACTGGCCGGAATACGCCCCCGACCACAAAATGGTGCTCTTCAGTTTCGCCCACAACGAGCCCTTGCTCGCCACCCTGCCCCCCGAGGCGCGGCGGCACGAAATTCGCCTGCAAACGCAGGAGGAGGCCCTCGAACATTTCGACGAGATCGACGTCTACTTCTGCCCCTTCGGCACGCTCTGGCCCCGGCCCGTGCGCAAGCCGTCCGTCCTCACGTTCCACGACATGCAGGAGCGCTTCTACCCCGAGTTCTTCACGAAGAAGGAACACGAGGAACGCTTCTTCCACTACGACTGGTCGCTGCGCATGGCCGACGCCGTGATCGCCATCTCGGATTTCACGCGCGACATGGCGGTAAAGATCGCCGGCGCGTCCCGCTGGAAATTCCAGGTGGTGCATCATGTGCCCGACACCCTGCCGCCGCCGGAAAAGCCCGCCGGTTGGCCGACGGCGATGGACGGCCGGCCGTTCGTCTTTTACCCGGCCAATTTCTGGAAACACAAAAACCATCTGCAGCTGCTCGCCGCGATGACGCAGGTGGCGGCGCGCGGTTCCGGCGTTGCCCTGGTCTGCACCGGCAGCCTGCTGGGCCGCGATGCGGAGTGGCAGGAAGCCGCGCGCGCCGCCGGAGTGGCCGACCGCGTGTTGCACCTGGGGAAAGTTTCCCGCGCCGAGATCAGCTGGCTCTATCACCATGCCCGCGCCCTGGTGTTCCCTTCGTTGTTCGAGGGCTTCGGCATTCCTCTGCTCGAGGCGATGCAGACGGGCTGCCCGATCGCGTGCGGCGCCAACACCAGCCAGCCCGACGTCGCGCGTGACGCCGCGCTTTATTTCGATGCGGCCAATCCGGCGTCCATCGCGACCGCCATCATCCGCATCGCCGGCGACGACGGATTGCGCACCAAGCTGGTCGGGGCGGGCCACCGCCGCCTGCAGGCGTTCACCGTGCGCAAATTGATCGACGGTCATCTCGCCGCGTTCGCTCTGGCCCGCCGCCGGCACAACGCCTTCCGCATCTGGCTCAACGAAAAAATCCGGCTGCCGCGCTCCCTCCAGCCGCGCACCGAACTCACACCGCGCGAAACCCGCATCGCCGCGCGCCTGCTCCGCGCCCGCGCCCGCGTGCCGCGGGCCTACGAGCACGTCACGCCATGACCGCACCCCGTTTCAGCATCGTAGTCCCGACCTACAACCACGGCCGGTGGATCGAGACGGCCCTGCGCAGCATTTTCGATCAGAGGGTGGCCGACGTGGAGGTGCTCGTGATGGACGCGGTTTCGACCGACGACACGCCGCAAATCCTCGAGCGCTATCGCGATCGCCTCACGTGGCACCGGCGCCCGGACAAGGGCCAGGCCGATGCCATCAACCAAGGGCTCGGCCTCGCTCGCGGCGAGATCGTGGCGTGGCTGAACTCCGATGACACCTATCTGCCCGGCGCCTTCGCACGGGTGGAAGCGGCTTTCGCCGCGGATCCCTCGCTCGATTTCGTCTACGGCGATGCGCTGGAAATCGACGAACACGACGTCATCCTTACGCCCAATCTTTTCACCGAGGACTGCACGCGAGAGCGGTTCTATTTTTCCCACGACTACATCTGCCAGCCCACGCTCTTCCTGCGGCGCGCCACGTTGGCACGCGTCGGCGAGCTGCGGCCCGAGCTGCGCTGGTTCCTCGACTACCAGTGGCTCACCCGGTTTTTTGCGGCCGGGTTGCGCGGTCGCCGCCTGCCGCACTTCCTCGCCGCGAATCGCGATCATCCGCAGACGAAAACGAATTCGGGGGGATTGCGCCGCTGGTGGGAGCTGATGAGCGTCCTCGCCGGCAATCCCGGACCCGGGCCCTTCCTGCTCGCACGCCGCTGCATCTGGATCTATTCGCTCGAATACGTGATCAAAACCGTCAACGCCGCCCCGTGGGGTGCGCGCCACCATTCGTCAGAGGAGGCGCGCCAGGCCCGCACCTACGTGCTGAACACGCTGAATCGCTGGTTCATGAAACTCGTCAGTCCGCGGTCCTTCGACGACATCGTGCAGCGGTACCACCGCGACATTGCCTCAATCGGAAAAGCCGTGCCGGATTTGTGGAAGCATGCGGCCCATTCCCTCCCGACCGGTCGACCCACGCCATGACTCCCCTCGAGCCCAATACCGTCCTGAAATATCCTCCGCTCGTGCGCGAGTTGCATGACGCGTTGCGGACCCTCAAATTTCCCCATCTGCCGGAGCAGCCGGGCCGGCCGGAGTTGCTCGCGCGCCTGCTCGGCACCGGCATCAGCGAAGCGACCTACCTCCTGGCGGAGCTGCATGCGGCGCTTTCCGACTCAGGCGACCTCTGCGAGTTTGGCGTGGCGCAGGGTGCCACCTCCGCCCTGCTCGCGAATGAAATCCGCGCGACCGGGAAACACCTCTGGCTCTACGATTCGTTTGCCGGACTGCCCAAGCCCTCGGCCAAGGACCAGCTAAAGGACGACATTTTCGGCCTTGGCAGCATCGAGAGCTACGAAGGCGCGATGCGTTGCGATGCGACCGAAGTCGAAACCCGGCTCGCCCAGATCGGTTTTCCGCGCGAGCGGTATCACGTCCGTGCCGGCATGGTGGAGGACACGCTGCAGGAGGGCACCGGCCCGGCCCAGGTGTGTTTCGCCTACGTCGATTTCGATTTTTACGCGCCGATAGCGCATGCGCTGGCCTATCTCGACCGGCACCTCTCGCCCCACGGCCGGATCGTCGTCGACGATTACGATTTCTTCTCCACGGGTGCGAAAACCGCCGTCGACGAATTTGTCGCCCGGCAGCGTGGCCGCTACACGCTGGTTTTACCCGAGGCCTTCGCCGGAAAATTCTGCCTCCTGCGCCGCGAGTAGGCCCCGTCGGCTGCCGGTCACTTGCCGGGTTCTCACTTGTGAAAGCCGCGGCGGGTGGCATTTTGACGTCCGATGAATGTGACATTGACCAAGGAATTGGAGGCTTTCGTCGAGGACAAGGTGCGCCATGGACGCTACGCCGATGCGAGCGAAGTGGTGCGTGACGCCCTGCGTGCTTTGGAACAAAGGGATGGATTCGAATCGCCCGCCCTCGAAGCGGCTTTGCTGGAAGGAGTGCGCGGCTCGCACCAACCCTACGATAAGGATACTCTCGCGCGCGTGCGGCAGGTCGCCAACTCCGCGGCATGAGTTTGCCGCCCGGCATTTCAGGCCGCGCGGAAGCCGATCTTTCGCCCCAGTACCGCTGGTATCTGGACAATGCGAGCGTAGCGGTGGCGGAGCGTTTCCTGGCGTCCTTCGATGCCACGGTGGCGGCGCTGGCCAGACATCCCGGCATGGGCAGGATTCGCCGATTCCGCGCCGCCGAGCTGACAGGGGTTCGCTCCCGGCCGATCGACGAGCCGTTTGGCGCCCACCTGGTTTTCTATCGGACGGATGGCCTGCAATTGAACATCGAACGCGTCATGCACGGCGCGCGTGATCTCCCTCGCCGATTGCTCGATCCACCGGAAGATCGACCCAACCCATGAAGCGACGGCACCGGGCATTTCCCGTCAGTTTGCAAATTGAGCGCTAGCCCCGTGGAATCCTGGCAACAACCCACCTTCGCCGGCTTTCTGGAACGGCTCGGCCGCTACCGGATCGATTTCGCCACGGTCGTCGACGTCGGCGCCTCCAACGGTATGTGGACGCGGGAAGTGATCCAGCGTTTCCCCGACCGGGACTACTTTCTCGTCGAAGCCCGCCGGGAACACGAACCTGCGCTGGCGGCCTTCGCGGCGGAAAATCCCCGCGTGCGCTACACGATTTGCGCCGCCGCGGACAAACCCGGGCAGGTGCACTTTCATGCCGGCGATCTCTTCGGCGGCCTGGCGGCGCACACGGCGTTTTCGGAGCACGACATCGTCGTGCCCGCCCGCACGCTCGACGAAATCACCGCCACGCACGCGCTGGTGGCACCCTATTTTCTCAAGCTCGATACCCACGGCTTCGAGGAGCAAATCCTCGCCGGAGCGACGGACGTCCTCGCCCACACCTCGCTCGTCGTGATCGAGGCCTACAATCACCGCATGGGCCACGGCAACCTGCTGTTCGACGAACTCTGCGCGTTCATGCGGGCGCGCGGATTCCGCTCCCTCGATTTCTTCGACCCCCTCTACCGTCCGCACGACGCGAGCTTCTGGCAGGCCGACCTCGCCTTCGCCCGGAACGACTGGCCGGGATTCAACCACGGCGCGTTCGTCTGACTCAGAACCATGAACTTGAACGAAGGGGCTCCGGGTCCTTGGAATGATCTTTGCAGCCCGCTGCGTGAGCAGCGGTACGATTTTGAGCGAAGCAATGAAGGAGTCCGTGCCCTCACGGGCAGGGCTACCGTGAGTCCGGCCTGAAGGAAGCCCATGTCCAACTCTCGTCCGAGTATCGCGCTCGTCACCCCGTCGTACCACCAGGCGCCGTTTCTCCGCGAATGTCTGGAGAGCGTGCGAACTCAGTCCGGCGTGGAGATCCATCACACGGTGCGAGACGGCGGATCAACCGACGGCTCCGTTGAAATTTTAAAGTCTTTTGGTCCCTCCTTGTCGTGGCGGAGCGGGCCTGATGGCGGACAAGTTCGCGCCCTCAACGCCGGGCTGCAGGAACTTCCGGGAGATATCTGCGGGTTCCTGAACAGCGACGATGTGCTGCTGCCGGGGGCCGTCGCGCGTGTCGTGGAGACGTTCAGGGAGAATCCCGAGGTCGACGTCGTCTATGGCCGCGCGTGGTGGATTGATGGGAGCGGCCGCCAAACGCGGGAGTATCCGACTCTGCCCTGGGATCCGGAGACCCTGATGCAGCACTGCTTTCTCTGCCAGCCGGCGACTTTCTGGCGCCGGCGGATGCATGAGCGTTTTGGTTGGTTCGATCCGAATTACGACAACACCTTCGACTACGAATTCTGGCTTCGTCTCCTCAGGAGAGGCGTGCGTTTCCACCACCTGCCGGAATTTCTGGCCGCATCTCGCGAACATCCCCACACCAAGTCAGCGCAGTCCCGCGGCCGAATTTTCGGTGAGATTCGACGGATGCAGCTTCACCATTTCGGCTATTGCGGGCGGAACTGGTGGGAACAACAGCTCCGCTATTGGCGGGACGAATCGGGTTCCAACTGGGGGCGCCTGCTCCCCGGCGCCAAGGACTCAAGACTGTACGGCCTCGCCTGGTGGCCGTACGTCCTGTGGCGCCATCGATTGGGCGGACCGATGTTTTTTCGCCCGGGAGACTTCCGCTGTTAGAGCGGTTAGATTTGAAGGTTCGGCGTCGAAACGCGTTGGGCGCCCACAGGGCAAGGGGGTGCACGAGGCCCGCCCCTACGATGCGGTTTGGAAGGCTGCGGCGGTAGGGGCGCGGCTCGTCCGCGCCCGAATTTGGCTACGGGACGTCAGGGAGCGAAGAATCCGCCGATCACTAATTTCTTCAGCACGGTGTCAACTTGCGGCCCGAGGAGCGTCCGCAGCTTTTTCTCCTCCGTCACCGGCTGATCGCCTTCCTTCACGTTGAGTTTGCCCTCGTTGACGCGACCAATCACCGCCGTGAGGATCTCGTCCCGCGTGCGGTTGCCATCGCACGCCTCCATTACGAAGCGGGCTAAATCATCGGCCGGCACCGCCTGATGCAGCCGGTTCGCCACGTGCCGGGAATGAATCGCATGATGCCGGACCAGCGGAGACAACGACGGCTTCGCGGGCACGGTTTTCGCCACGGCGACAGGCTCATCGTAGATTTCGAGGAAGCCCTTGGAATACAGATTCAGCAGGTTTATCTGGAGCGTTGATTCGTCGATCTCATCCCGATTGGCCGGCAGGGCGCCGAGGAAGGGGCGCGACGCCTGCCGCGCCAGAGACAGCAACTCGGCGTAGGCCAAGGGAGCGGGTGCCGCCGTCATCAGGGCCTGCAAGGCCGCCTTCACAAACGAATCCGCGGCGTTGACGGTTGGACCGGCCGTGCTCACGAAACCGGCCGACACTCCGTGCGTCAGATCCACCGGAGTCTCGGGCTGCTTGAAGAGTGACTGGAAGGCGAATTTGACCATCGCCGCCGGCTGAACCTGGCGATTCAGCTTCCGCGAGGCGTGGCAAATCAGCGTCTGCCGGAACACGCGATTGCGGAGAAAATCCATGTACTGTTCCTGGGCGACCACGCCCGTTCCGATCCGCGTCAACGTGTCACGCACCTTGTCGGGAAAATTGGTGGCCAGCATCTGCGAGAGGCCGGGCTCCCCGACATACTGCAGGCCGTGCTTTCCCGCCCGCCCGACGAACTCGTAAAGGTAGAACGCCGTATTCTCGTCCTCGAGGATATCATGGCGCAGGTAGCTATCGACCTGCTTGTTCATGGCCTCGGATTCGACCTTCAGGAGCATGCCATAGGCATTGTTTTCGGTGGGGACGTATTCCGAGAGGAAGTTCAGCAGCGCGCGCGCCTGCTTCACCTTCGTAGCGCCATCTGCGATCTGATGCGTGTGAAACAGCATCATGTCGCGCAGGGACCGCCGCATACCCCAGCCGGGAAGCGCATTGTAGCTGATGTAGGCAATGCCATCCTCGGTCAGGTGCTGGGAACAGATCTGCATGATCTTTTCCCGGACGGGCTCCGGCACCCAGGAGAAGATGCCGTGGACGATGATGTAATCGAATTTCCCCTCGGTCGCCGGGAACTCCAGAATGTTTTGGTGGCGGAGTTCGATGTTCTTCAGGCCTGAAGCCGCCAAGGACTTCAAGCCGGCGTCAATCTGGACGCTGGACGCATCGATTCCCAGGAAACTGGACCCGGGCATCAGGTCGGCCATGGGCAGCAGATTCGCCCCGTCCGCGCAGCCCAGCTCGAGAACCCGAGCGGACGACGGCGCCTTGGTTTCGATGCCAAACAGCCGTCCGATCGTTGCCAGCCGCAACGGATGGCTCTGGGGAAAAGAGGCGCTCGGGTATGGCACGAGATCGTAGCTGGTGGTCGTGGTAGCCGGGCTTTCCGGAGTCGAAGTTGCCATATGAATTCGAGGCAAACAGGTGGAGAGCGGTTGTAAAGTGGGATAAATGAAGTGGACCCCAAAAATTAGAAAGGGGGGGGATCGTTAAGAACAGAACCCAAAAGAAGGAACGATCCGTATGTCCAAGAAAAAACGTGAGCACAGTCCCGAGTTGAAAGCCCATGTCGGGCTTGAAGCTCTGAGAGGTATCGAGCCGGTGTGAAGCGGGTCCGGTGGAATAATTGCACCCTTCAACTCGCTAACGCCTGCACCCATTGCAGCTGCCGTGGCAAGCACACCATCTTCAAGTCATAGTTCGCCTGCGCAAACGCCCGCGCATTGGCCCCAGCCTCTGGCGCGACACCGGATCATCCCGGAGCGCGCACATCTCGTTAGCCAGCCCCGGCACATCAAAAAAGTCCACCAACCGCCCGGTGTCGTCGCCCCTGATCGCCTCGCGCAGCGGCTGAGTGTGGCTGGCGACAATAGCGCGACCCGGCGCTCATGACTTCGAGGAGGCTCCAGCTCAGCAAGAAAGGATACGTCAGATAATAAGCAAAAAAGGGGTCAGACCCCCTTAATTTTTATCCCACCCCAAACAACAAAAAGGCCAGCCCTTGCAGGGCTGGCCTTTTGTGGTTCCACGCCCTCCTTGTGAGAGGGGTGGGTTGTTTACTTCAGGATCAAATTACTCTGACCCCTTTGATTAGACTCCAAGCAGTAGGCTATGGGTTGATCCGACTACCAATGAGGAAGTTGAAAGATCATGTATACCGGTAAGTTGCACGATAAGGTCAGTACCTGCAACATAAGACGTGGTATCTGAACGGTCTTCAACGACGTACGTATTTCCACCAAACTGGAACCAGGAAATAGCACCATGGGTAGCGCCGGTAGCGCCAACTGTAGCCAGGTCAACATAATCAGCGAAGGTTGCAACGCTTGCTAATGAAAGTTTTGCACTCGCAAAAGTTTCTGTTCCTTGATTTTCCAAGGTAATTACGTCGCCGCGTTCAGCATCTGCAATGGTTGTGAAAACACTGCGGTTGGCACCAGGAGCATCCACAACAAAGGTATCAAAACCAGCGCCACCGTAGAGAGTCACAAGTCCGGCCGATGATGTCAGTGTGTCATTACCAGCGTTACCGTACAGAGTATCAGCAACAGTACCGTGCGCAGTCAGCACGTCATTGCCTGAGCCGCCTTTAACGGTAGCTGCCAGTGTGCTGGTTGCCGCTGCAGTCAGGACACCCGTCATGTTAGAGCCATCAATCAACACGGCCACAACGTTATTAGCGTGACTGGTCAAGCTTACAGCTTTTGCGCCGGTAACGTTTACAACAGTGGCATCAGCGTCATCCAGGGTAATAGTAGAACCTGAGGTTGCGGTTGAAGAGATGTTTACTGTTTCAACTGTCGTAGTGATGAAAAGGCCACCCGTTGCTGCAGTTAGGGCAATGTTAATGCTGTCGGATGTCGGCGTGGTCCATGCACTATTCGCAACAGTTATTGACGTGGTATTCGTGCCACTCGTTGTCACCGTACCAGCACTAGCCATGTTGGTAAGTGTCAAAGCGCCAGCACCTGCAACTGTTACCTGGCTTGTGAGGCCAAGATTAGAGAGATTAACATCCTGTGTACCAGTAGCTCCAGTCAGTGTCAGCTTTTCGAAGCCAGTAACAAAGCTAGCCAACGAATTGCTCAATGAGGCCGTCACGGCATCAGCACCGACCATTGACAAAGTATCGTCACCATCGCCACCGGTAATGGTAGCAGTCACGGACGTCGTACCTGAAGCCAGCGTCATTACGTCGTTACCGCCATTCAAAGAGATGGCCTTGGTAACAGCAGTAGAGGATGTGAGAGAGTCTACACCGGAGCCGCCTGCGTAGGTTGCTACGTCAGAGTTCAGTGTGATGGTGTTGGCACCCGAGGTGCCAGAAGCATCCACGCTACCAGCAGTGGCCAAAACCAAGGCGGTTGCCAGACCGGCAGAGTCATTCACTGTCACTGTTTTCAGGCCGGTTAGACCTGAGGCAGTTCCATTAGTAAGGGTCAGGACTTTGGTGCCCCCAACAGTCAATGCGGTAACGGTGCTGTTCGTGATAGCAGTCAACGTTGAAGCGGCCGTGGCCGTGGTGACGTTAATTGCGGTATACACGTCCGCATCATCAATGGTACCCGCAGTGACACCGTTCAGGTTTAGGGCCAGGGTTGTCGTCGGCGCTACGCGTGAACTAGCGTTGTCGATTGTGACGTTATTAGCGCCCCCAACCAGGGTCAGTGTCGCCAGTGCATTACTGTCAATGGTCGCTGCGCCGTAGTTGGTAAGGCTCACACTGGTCAGCGTCGAAGCAGTTGTCGCCGTGTTGCTTGCCAAGCTGACTTTGTCCGTGATTGTCACGCCACCAACTGCAATGCCTTTACCGACAACCGCAGCTTTACCGTCAGTTGTGGTGACGCCAATCGTTGGTGTAGCTGAACCAACTGTGACGTTAGTGATGTCAGTTACGTTTGTAGCGGCCGTTGTGCTTGTGGCTGTCAGGGCGTTGGCCGTATTTACACCAGTAGTAAAGCCTGTGAAGGTACCAGAATAAGCACCTTTAGTGGCCGCACCTGTGGTTGCACCTGAAGCCAGGCTGGCGAAGGCCGCCGCAGCTTCCGTGGAGGTATTGGCAGCGCTAGCCAGGTAGGTCAACCCGCCCAAGGTGACGCTCTGCCCTTTGACCATCGATGTGAAGACCAGTGCAGAGGATTCTGTAACAGCTGTTACAGCGGCTGCGGCAGAAACGGCAGCCGTTTCACTGATTATTACTGAAGTTGTGTTTACGTCACCAGTGACAGTAATTGCACCTTGAGTTGTGGTCTTGTTAGCCGTTGCCTGCGAAGTGGTAACAGTAATTGTATTCACTGATCCGCCCGTGACACCGATAACGCCGCCAGCAAGGTTGCCTGTCCCCTTCAAGGTTTCAGTCACGGTTACTGCGCCAGTCGGCTTGGTGGTTGCGCCGATGGCAATAGTGCCAGTACCTGTTGTTGTGGTGTTAACGACGACGCTGGTGCCACCGTTGACTGTGGAAGCAACAGTGCCTTGTGCTGTATCAGTGACAAGGATTGCACCTTTGCCGCCACTGATCACGAAACCGCCCGCGCCGCTCGCTATCTGTGACAGACCGCCGCTCAAGGTAACCTTGCCGGAGGTGGTCGTGGCAGAGACGGTGGCTGTTGCTGAGGAGGTCAGGTTGATGGCGCCCGCAGCAGTTACGGTGATGCCGGTCAGTGAGGAGTCCGCAGACAGGTCATAGGCTGCTGCAGATACTGCGTCTTTGGCGGTTACCGCTGCAACGCCGGGATTGAGGTTGGCTTGTACCCAGGTAACATCGGCGGCCGTGGTGGTCGCCGCCGCAGTAATGGTCGGCAGTGCGACCCCAGCGGTGGGTGATGTAACAACTACGATGTCACCGGATACTGCTGCAACGGTAGCGCCAGCAAGGGTGTTAAGAGCGGCTGCAACCAAGGTGCTGACTTCAGCGGCCGACACAGTTCCATCCATTGCAGCGGTCACAATAGATCCACTTCCGTAAGTAACAGTTAAGGTCTCCACGGTGCCGGCGGTCACTACCGTGGGGGTAATGGTCCGGACCTGCTTCTCAGCTGCAACCGCAACAACCGCGTCGGATGCGGTGACACCAATCGATCCTGTGGTGCTGGCGGTGAATGTTTCAATGCTTGTCAGAGTGTGGCCAGGTGCCACGGTGTTCATGCCCGCAACGTTGTCGGCGATAGACAAGGTATCTGTACCAAGTCCGCCGTCTAGGATGTCACCAGCGGAGAATGTTGAAGCAGTAGCGGAGAACGTGTCATTGGCCGAACCGCCGGTTAATGAGTCAACACCAGTGCTGAGGGTTTTGGTCAGTGGCGCTGTCACCAACGCATTGTTAGCCGTGAATGTTTGCGTGCTCGCGGTCTCGGCCGCATCGACGACGCCGGCGGAATTGGTGCCCGCAGCCAGCGTGATGCCGTATGCGTAGGAACCGGTGTTGTTGATCGCCGCACCGTTGGCGGAAAGCAAGCCGCCGCCGGCCACCGTGAGGGTGCCGAACTGGGAACTTGCACCAAAAATGAGGGTCGGGGTCGCCGAGCCGGTGGCATTGATATTACCAACGACGACGACGTCCTGGACATTGACACTAGCCGCCGAGATACCAGTCAGACCGGAGCTATTCGAGAAAATCGCGTTGCCCGCACGGATGCCACCGAAGGTGGAACCGTTCGGGTTGGCCGGATTGGCGACGATCGTCAGACGGGCGACATCGGCGGTGTTGTCACCACCGGTCAGACCGCCCGCAAAAATCGGATTGGCCGCACCATTATGGGCGGTGGTAGAACCGACCGTGAACAAGGTGAAGTTCGTGGTCGCGTCGGAACCCTGAATCGTGAAGGACGCCAAACCGGACATGTACGACACGTCGGGCTGGGCATACTTGGTCGGGGCCGCGGGACCGGTGGCGCTTTCGAGGGAGATCGACAGGGTGCCGGCGCCGGAGAACTCGGCCTGGACGATGTCGCCCTGAAGATCGAGGAACGACACGCGGGTGATTTGATTAGCGTCATTGGAGACGCTGATCGCCGAGGTCTTCATCAAGACCTGGTCATAGACATTGCCGTTCGGGTTAACGATGTCGGAGTACTCAGTGCCCTGGGCAGCGGTAAAGCCGCCAGCCAAAAGCTGGCGCTGTTCCAGAGCCTCGAGCTTGAGGAGGGGGCGAGCGGACTTAATCTTATTACGTTTGGCCATGTTAGTTGGTTTTTTAAAACTGCAGATTGAAAGCTGCGTTCGATAGAAACTCACAGCGGCCGGCCCGGGGCAAGAAGAAATTTATCATCCAAAGGGATGATTTACTGATAATGGCTTCTTGAAATTACCGGCGTGAATCTGTTTTTATATTTGGCCATAAGTAAGATAAGGAATCCACACCAAACAGGAAGGCAGGACGGAATAGTTCGATCGTCCCGAAGGATGATTCAGGCTTTCAGCGGTCGTCCGCCGAGTTTTCGGCCACGCAAGCTAGGGTAGCCCTGCCCGTGAGGGCAGGGACTTCGCCACCGCGTCACATAAAGTCGTCCCGCCGGCTCACGCGGCGGGCTACAAAGCCGGCGTTCTCAAGCTTAGCGCATCTTGGTCGCTTTGCAGTTCAACCGGATTGGTCCCCAAACGGCCGGCCGAGAAATCGGATTGCCTGCTCCCGCTCTTCACTCACCAGTGTGGGGATGTTCCGGCGAGTCACCCCCATTTAGGCCATGGCCGAGACTCTCTTACAGGCGAGGGACATTTCAAAGACCTACACCCTTTGGCAACGGCCGATGGATCGATTGACGGCCCCCGCCCTTCAGGGATTGTCCCGGCGCCTGGGCTGGATGCCTCCTTTTAGCGAATGGGCAGCCGCGAAGTCCCGGCAGTTGGCCCGGCCCTTTCCGGCGCTCCAAAAGATGAGTCTGTCAGTCCAACGCGGGGAGAGCCTGGGGATTATTGGGCGGAATGGCTCAGGCAAGAGCACGCTGCTCCAGATCCTTGCTGGGACGTTGACGCCCAGTTCTGGTCAGATCGAGTCGAACGGGCGCCTGGCGGCCCTGCTCGAACTCGGCTCCGGCTTTAACCCCGAGTTCACAGGGCGGGAGAACGTCCATCTGCAAGGGGCCATCTACGGCGTGTCGCCCGAGGAAATGGCCCGTCATTTTGAGGAAGTCGCCGCGTTTGCCGAGATTGGCGATTTTATCGAACAGCCGGTCAAGACCTACTCGAGTGGCATGCTCGTGCGGCTGGCGTTTGCGGTCCAGGTCATCCTGCGGCCTGACATCCTCATCGTCGACGAGGCCCTGGCCGTCGGCGATGTCTTCTTTCAAGCGAAGTGCGCCGCCTATTTCCGCGAGCGGCTGGCCGAGGGCATGTCACTGATTTTCGTCAGCCACGATCTGGTGTCGGTCAAAGCCCTTTGCCGGACGGCCATTGTCCTGCACCGGGGCGTCGTGCGGTTCCAAGGCGAAAGCAAGGAGGCGGCGAGCGTCTATCATGGCATCCACGCCAGCGAGGCCCGCCAGGAGTTGCCTGCCACGGGCCGGGTAACGGCCCCGGCGGCGCCCGCTGTGCGCAACTGGAGTTCGACCGACGAAATCGGCAGCCGTGAGGCAGAATTCGTATTTTGTGAGGTGCTCGATGACCAAGACCAAGCCCGGCGCCATTTCGCCGAAGGTGAAACCATCCGATTACGACTACACGTGGCCGGTCGGTCGCCGGTGCCACTGCTGCACGGGGCATTTCAGATCGTCGACCGGCACAACCGGGCGCTGTACGG
>CANJKL010000002.1:0-405488 GCA_947474935.1 Opitutia bacterium | reverse complement strand
GCGTCATGTAGCTCCCCAGCGCCAGCGCCAGCACCGTCGCAAAACACAGCGCCGCCAGCAGCGCCGCGCCACGCTCGCCCTTCAGCTTCATCCCTCCCGCCTTCATTGCAGCATCCCCCGGTTGCGCATCACCACCCGCGGGGAAAGCGGGCGAAAAGCGGACTGGAGATGGGTAGCACATGGAAAGAGGGAGGTGATCTGACTAAAGAATCAGCCTCAACTCCCATGGGGTCAAGTACCCAGCGCCTGCAGAAACTCTTAGCCATCCTACGTAGGGCTACGGTGGGTAGCCGAGTCTGAAAATAACGCCTTTTTTACTTACATAAGCGCCATCTCGTTTTTTCGCTCCCACCCTTCATCCGACGCACTATTGCCCCGTGAATCACGGACTCCAGCGACTTGACGCCGATACAGGCGACCGGTGGCTGGCTCGAGTAGATTTGGAAGGATCGCGTTTTCGGTGGAAACCCCGGATTTCAAAGGATACTTTACTTAGTGTATTGCCCCTAGACTGGATGGTCTGCTAGCGTGTAGCTAATCTGCTGCATGAAGTCTGCCCGGCTCGCGCTCCTTCCGCTGCTCTTCCTTCCAACCGCCGTACCGCTTTTGGCAGCCGCTCCTGTCGCCGAAACACCGCCTTCTTCGGCTAAGAAAGATCCAGCGAAGGCCCAAGGCAGCGCAGAAATCACTTCGCTTCGCGCCAAGGCTGAACGCGGGAACGCCATCGCCCAATACAACCTTGGGCTAGCATACGTACAGGGAGGCCAGCTTCCGGTCGATTTGCCCGAAGCCTTTGTTTGGCTTACCCTAGCCGCCGAAAGCGGCAGCACGGGACGGGCCCTCGAAACCCTCCTGGGTTCAATGAACGCCACGGACATGGCCGAGGGCCGGCGTCGCCTCGAAGCGCTGCGGAAAACCAACCCCTACCTCAAGCCGCCCGTCAGTTCCTCTCCGTTGCCGACCGCAGCCAAAGCCCCGGGGGGCGTCGGAACCTCAAAGAATACCGTCGCTATCCCTCCGACTGCCACCGCCTCCGGCACCGCGCCGCCGGTCGAAAACTCCCGGGGCGTCGGGGTTACTCCCGGCGGGGCACAAACCGGCGAAGCCAAACAACTCTACGACCAGCTTGCCGCGGTGAGCGACGAGAAACGCCAGCTCGCCACCGAACTGGCGGCGGCGCGCAAGGAAGCCGAGCGGCTCCAAGCCCAGCTCGGAAACCGCGCGTCTGGCGGCGGGATCTCGCTGACCGGTCTTCAATCTCAACTCAAGGACGCTCAAGGCGCTCTTGCCACTCAATCCACCGAACTAGCCGCTGTGCGCGTGACGGCGGAAAAAGCCCGCCTCGCCCAAGCCGCTGCCGAGCAAAAACTAGCCGCCGCGGGCACTCAGCAAGCCGAACTCGCGACGAAATCAAACGGTGAGGAAGCGGCCACCTCAGCCGCCAGAACCGCGCCCGAACAGGAACGTGCCGCCCACGCTCAAACCAAGGCCCGCCTTGGCGAATCAACGGCCACCCAAGCGCGCCTGCAGAGTGAAATCGCGAACAACACAAATGCAGCGTCCGCTCTCACCTCCACCAGGACCGCACTCGAAGAAACCCGTCAGGAGACGTCCGCGCTCAAGCAAAAACTCGCTGCGGTCGAGACCGAACGAGCCTCGCTCGCAACCCGCGTCGCCGCTCTTTCCGCGGAGGTTTCCGCCCAAACGTTAGCCGTGACCGCGGCGACGGCCGCAAAGGCCAACGCGCTGCGCGCCGCTCAATCCACGGCCGATGAACTGGCCGGCGTAAAAGCCAAAATGACCGCGCTGACTTCGGAGCTTGCCGCGGCATCAAGCCGCCGCCCCGATCCGGACCTTCCCAAATTGCGTGCCGATTTGGATGATGCCCGCGCCGCAGCGGAGAAACTCGCCGGTGAATCACGCTCTCTGCGCGACGAAAATTCCGCACTCAGTCAAAATATTGCGAGGCTCACCGCCGAGAATCAGCGGCTGGCCGCTGAACTAGCCGCCAAAGTCAGCGCGCTCGCCGAGGCCGGCGCCAAGACGCGCGATCTCGATCAAGCGAACCGCGCTCTCAGTGAAACTCGCCAGCAATTGGCCGCGGTCGAATCGCGCCTGCGAGACACCCTTCAGGCCCAAACGGGCTCAGCCGCTCAATCACGCACCCAGGCAGAGCAAGTGACTCGGCTCACTGCCGAGGTCACCGCGTTACAGCAGCAATTGGCGGCCCAGCGCGGCACGGCGACTCAAGCCGGCGAAGCGTTGGCCAAAACAAAGACCCAACTCGACGAGTTGACCGCGAAGCGGTCCGCCGAAACTGCGACGTTGACGGACGAACTCAAGGCCGCCGCCCGCGATCGCGATGCGGCGGGCGAACAAGTGACCGTTCTCACTGCAAGTATCGCGTCCGCCCGGCAGCAGATCAGCGCCGCGACCGCTGAAAAGGACCGGCTCGCCTCCACCCTCGCGACCGAATGGGCGGCCAAAGCCGCCGCGCAAGCCGCCAGCAATCGGGCGGAGACGGCGGCCAAAACCGCCGCCGAACAGGTTGGCGTACTGCGCGGCCAGTTGCAGACCGCGGAGGCCGACCGCACCGCCCTCGCCGCCGACAAAAAACGACTCGTCGCCGATGCCTCCACCGGCGCCGAATCCTTTCGGAAGCTCACCGCCGAAAAAGACTCGATGGCCACACGGTTGACGACAGCCGAGGCGGCGGCCCTTAACAACGGCGAAGCCCAGACCCGCGTCGCGACACTCACGGGTGAACTGGCGGCCACTCGCCGGGAGCTTGCCGCCGCGCAGGCCAGCGTCGCCAACCTTTCCACCAAGACGAACGCAGAAACCACGGCGAAAGCTGCGGCGCTGCAAGCGCTGGCCGAGGCACGCCAGCAACTCGGTTCAAACGAAACCAAGCTGCGTGAGGCCAACGCCCGGGTCGAGGCCGCCGAAAAGGAAGCGGCCACGAAGACTCAAGCGGTCGCGCAAATCGAAAACGAACGGGCCCAGCTCCAATCGCAAGTCGCAACGTTGCAGCGGGAAACCCAGGCGGCCCGGACCGCGCACACCGAAAACGAAACCGCCCTTGCCGAAGCCAAAAAACTCGCGGCCGCAGCCCGCGCCGCCGAAGCAAAATCCAACTCTGCCTTGAACGAGGCGCTCGCTCGCGCGACTTCCGCCGCAAACGACGCGGCCGCCAAAACCGAGTCCCTCCGCCGACTCGTCACCGAGAAGGACGCTCTGGTTGCACGGCTGGCCCAAGCCGAAGCGGCCGCACTCAACCACGGCGAGGCGCAGACCCGCGTCGCCGCGCTGAACCGAGAACTCGCCGCCACTCGCCGGGAT
Source organism: Opitutia bacterium (assembly GCA_947474935.1). GTDB lineage: Bacteria > Verrucomicrobiota > Verrucomicrobiia > Opitutales > Opitutaceae > ER46. The sequence goes on along the minus strand of CANJKL010000002.1, from coordinate 402,146 downwards.
CTCGAGTCCACCCGGCGCGAACTCGCCAACGCCGGCGCCCAAGCGGAAAACGCCCGGGCCGCGATGGCGAAGGCGGAAGCCCAGGCTCGCGAAATCAGTTCCCTCAACGACCGACTCGCCTCGACGGCGCAAGACCTCGCCAGCGCCCGCGACCAAGCCAACGCCACCCGCACGGCCGCTTCCTCCCGCGCGGACGAGCAAGTCGCCTCGCTGCCGTCGCAGCTCAATTCCCTCCAAGCTCAACTTGCCTCCGCCCAGGCCCGCGTCCGCTCCGAAGCCGATGAAAAATCCAAGCTCCAGGTCACGGTCGGCGATCTGAACGCGAAGCTCTCGGCCTCCGCCGACGCGATGACCAAGGCCGACGCGGCGACCGCGTCCGCCGAAAACGCCAAGACCGAACTCAACCGGATTCGAGCGGAATTACAAAACGTCTCGACTGAACGCGACGCCCTGGTCAGCCGCGTCGCAGCCACCGACGCGGCGGCTCGCTCCGCCAAAGAAGCGCAAGTCCGTCTCGTCGCCCTGAATCGCGATCTGGAAACCGCGCGACAGGAAGCCGCGGTCGCAGGAAACCTCGCCAACCAAGCCACTGCCGAAAAAGCCCGCTCCGCCGCTGCGCTGACCAAAGCCGGGGCCGATCAGGCCGCTCTGGCAGCCGACCGGGGGCGCCTCGTATCTGATAAAACCGCGGCAGCGGCCGAGCTTGAAAAGCTTCGCGCCGCCCTCACCGCGGCGGAAACGCGCGCGGCCGCAGCTCAAAAGAATGCCGCCGACTCGACGGCCAAGGCCACGGCCTCCGATGCCGCCTTGAGCAGAGCGGAGGCCGCCTCTGCGAGTGCCTCGGAAGCGGGCGCCGAGTTGAACCGGCTGCGAACCGAATTACAGGTCCGCTCCGCCGAGCGCGATACGCTCGCGGCGCGCCTTACCGTCGCGGAGTCGGCGGCTCGCTCCAACGGCGATGCGGCAACAAAGATCGCTGCCTTGACGCGTGATTTGACCACCGTGCGGGAAGAAGCCGCCGCGGCAAAAGCAGTCGCGGCACAGGAAGACCGATCTAAATCCGCTTCCGCAGCCTCGGCGCTCGCCAGGGCCGAAGCCGAACTCACGAGACTGGCAACCGAGCGCAAACAACTGCTCGCCGATCAGGCCTCCACGCGCGCCGAAGCCGAAAAGCTCCGTTCCGCTGGCGCCGATCTGAACGCCCAAGCCGCCGCCGCTTCCAGTCAATCGGCCGGGGAACTCAAGCGAGTGCGGGCCGAGGCGGAATCCAAGCTCGCCACCCTGACGGGCGAGTTGGAAACCGCGCGCCGGGAAGCCAAAGCGGCAAAAGGCATCCAAGCGGAAGTTGCGGCACAGAAATCGAACTCGACCGCGGCGCTGGCCAAGACGCAGACGGATCTGGCGGCCGTGGCCGCTGAGCGAAATCAGCTCGCCGCCAGCCAAAACGCCGCCCGATCCGAGCTTGAAAAAGTCCGTGCCGAACTGGCCACCGCCGAAAACCGCGCGAATGCAGCCCAGAAAGCTGCGGCCGAGGTGGCGGCCAAGGCCCAAGCCGCGAAGTGGGCAGGCCAAGTTGGCACGTTGCAGCGCGAGCTGACCGCGATGATCGCCGCGCGCGACGAAGCTCAAACCCGGTTGCGCACCACGACGGCCCAAGCCACCGAAATGCGGAAGCAGGCCGACGCCCTCGCCCAACTCACGTCCGAAAAAGAAGCGTTGAACCCGCGGGTCACTTCGGTCGCCCAACAGCTCGCGACGGCCGAAGCCACGGCAAAAACCGGCGCCGCGGAACTCACCCGTCTGCGCACCCAGCTCACTTCGCTCGAGTCGGCGCAAGTCGCGGCCACGACTGAACAAAATCGCACGGCCGCGCGGCTCGCGAATCTCGCGACAGAAAACGAATCGCTCCGCGCCGCGATGGCCAAAGCCGATGCCGTGAAGGTTCCGGATCTTCGGGCCGAGCTGGAGTCGGCCCGCCGCATTGCCGTCGAGCGTCAACAGCAACTTGCCGCCGCAACCAGCGAACTCACCACCCTGCGGACCAAGGTTGATGCCGCCGCCGGCCTTCAGGCCAAAGCCCGAACCGCAGCTGAACTCGAAACGCGCGTTAACCAGCTCGAAGCCGAAAAATCAGCTCTGACCGCGAAGCTCGAGTCTGCCGCCAAAGCCTCCGCCACCACCGAATCCGAAGATAAACTGGCCGTGGCGCTCCGCTCCTATTCGCTGTTGACCAAAGAACGCGACGAACTTGCGGCTCAAGTCGCACGCCTCTCGGCGGAAGCAGCCGCCAGCTCGGCCGTCAAATCGCCGACCCCGGCGGCGGTGGCCGCGGCCACTTCTGTCCAGACCGAGCTGGAGGCCCTGCGCCAGCGCGCCGAAGCGGCCGAGCGCACCGCCCTCGCCTTGCAGGCCGAGCTGCTGCGTACGCAGCAGCTCCCGGTGCGTCGTGACCCCGGCGATGCCGTTTCCGCCCGCGGAACGGTCGCCGGACAGCCGACGCGCCCGACGACCGGGGCCCGGGCCCCGGCGCTGGCCGGCGGCGCTGGAGCGGTCGCGCCAACACCGGCCGCGCCCCGCCTCCACACCGTCGTCGCCGGCGAAACCCTCAGCGGGATTGCCCGCCAGTATTATGGCGCTGCGAGCCGCTGGACCGAGATCTTTGAAGCCAATCGCGAAAGCCTGCGCGACGAAAGAGGCCTTCTCGTCGGCCGGACACTGCGGATTCCCTGAGTCGTAATTTCCACCTGAGCGTAATGATTGCCCTGAAATATATTCACCTCTTCGTCGCCCGCATGCGGTCGCCGCGCATTTTCGCTTCCCTCGCCTATCCCGCCTTGCTCGGGCTGCTGAGCGGCTGCGGGTACATCCATGTTGGGCGGTTGCCTCCTGCGCCACCGGCCACGGTGATCGGCGACGAAAAACTCATGCGGGAGAATTCGGATCTCCGGCTGGAGAAGAAGATACTGCAGCAGGAACTCGCGCTCACTCGGTCCCAAGGCGACGCCCTGCGCATGGCCATTGAGAACCGCGCCGCCGACGGCGACACTTCAAAACGGCTCGTCGAAAAGCTCAACGAAGCGAGCCGCGAACTCGCCACGCTGCGTTCCAACTACGCCAAACTTCAGACGGAGCGGGCTCCTTCGACGGATGTCGCCGCGCTCCAGGCCCGCCTCGGAGCGACCGAGGAAAAGCTGGCGACCTCGCTTCGCTCCTACACCGACCTGCAGGAGGAAATCACCCGCCTGCGCACCGAGGTGGATCGTACCCGCACCGAGAATTTTGTCCTCAGCCAGCAGGTAAAATCCGTCACGGCGAAGAACGATCAGGCCCAGGCCGCGCTGGCCCAGCTGAACACCCAGTTGCTTGCCCAGAAGCAAGCCCGCACCCGGTCGGAAGAGGATGCCGAGACCCTCCGCACCCAGCTCAAGTCCGTCACGCCGATTGCCTCGCTCCTGGCCCAACAACGCACCGGCGCCGCGGCGGACGCGCAGTCGCTCGCCGCCGAGCATCCGGCGGAAATCGCCGCCCTCAAGCAGCAGCTCGACACCTTCCGCGGCAAGCTCGAGAGCCTCGAAACCGAACGGGCGCAACTCAAACAACAACTCGCCGTCTCCGGCGCCGCGCCCGCCCCGCTGCTCGCGGACATCGAGGCCAAACTGTCCACGGCGCTGCTTTCGAACTCGGCCCTGCGGGATGAAAACGACCAGCTGAAGACCGCCAGGGTCCAGCTCGCCGCCACCAAAACGGAACTGGAAGCGCAGCTTGCGCGGTTGAAAAACGGACCCTCCGGCGCCCAGGTGCAGATATTGCGCGACCAGTTGCGCGATGCCCAAGCCCAAGCCACCGCGCTCACCGAGGAAAACACCCGGCTCAAGACCCGGCTCGCGACGGGCCGCAGCGGAATTTCCGAACCGCTCCGGATCGAGTTAACGTCCGATCCGCGCAATCCCGAGCGCGCCCGAACCGCCAGCGCCTCCAGTGCCGAGCCCGTTCACGCGGAAGCCGCCGCCCCGGTCAACCCGTCTGGTGCCGCCAGTGCCGCTCCCCGCAAAACCAGCGCGGGAGTAAATGCGACGCTTGTCGCCAGCGCGCCCGGCGGCGCGCCAAACACCGCCGCCGGCCAGCCCCGGCTGCATATCGTGGGTGGCGGTGACACCCTTTCGAAAATCTCCACTCTCTACTACGGAACCCCGTCCCGCTGGGGCGAAATCCTTGCCGCGAATCGCGACATCCTCGGCGAGAACAACAATCTCGTCATCGGTCGAACGCTGCGAATTCCCTGATTTGCCGGTTTCCACCCGGGGAGAATTGGAGGAGTTGATCGTCCCCGCCGGATGACGCCTCCCCCGGCGATTTTACCACCCGAGAAATTTGGCCCAGGCATTGCGCATGACGTGAAAGGTTGCCCGCGACCGCCGCTGTGCCTTCATCCGTACGACATGCGCGCACTGCGGGTTCTTATTTTGCTGGCTTGGCTTTCCCTTCTCCCGGGCTGCGGGTACATTCATTTCGGCCACTATCCCCCGGGTAACCCGGGTGCCGGAGACGCCGCGATGGGACAGGCGTACTCGAACCTCGTGACCGAGCACAAAATCCTCAAGCAGGAGCTCGCGCTCACGCGCAAGGAGGGCGACGCCCTGCGGGCCGCGATGGAGGGAAGTTCCCGCGGAGCGAGTTCGCCCGAGTTGGTCGCGCAGCTCAACGAATCGACGCGCGAACTGGCCACCCTTCGCGCCAGTTATGCTCGGCTCCAGTCCGAGCGGGGCACCAGCCCGGGCGACCCCGCGGCGCCAGCCCGGTTTTCCGAGCTCGAGGAAAAGCTGGCGTCTTCACTCCGGAACTACACTCAGATCCAGGAGGAAAACGCCCGGCTGCGCACCGATCTGGCGCGAACCCACGCGGAGAATTCCACGCTCGCCGAACAACTCAAAGCTTCGCTCGCCCAAAACGAGCAGGCCCAGTCCGCACTCTCCCAGCTCAACACCGAACTGCTCGCGCAAAAAGATGCCCGGGCCCGAGCCGAGCAGGCCGCGGCCGCCGGCCGTGCCCAACTGAGCGCGGTGCCGGCCGCCCGCCCCGGGGCCGAGGCGCCGGCCCTGACGGGAGCAAGGGAGTCCACCGCCACCTCGGTCGCCGCCCTCCAACTCGGCGCCGCGCCTCCCGCCGAGCTCCCCACCCGGGCCGAGCTTCGGACCAATGCCGAGCGGATTCGAACCACTCCGCCGCCCGCCACATCAGGCCCGACCCGTCGCGTCCATGTGGTCCAGCCGGGTGACACACTCGAAAAAATTGCCCGGAAATATTACGGAACGCCCGAACGCTGGAGCCGGATCTACGCCGCAAACAACGACCTGCTTCGGGACGGACGCCCGCTCAAGCCCGGCATCGAATTGGAAATTCCAGAGTAGCGGATGTCCCCGCTGGGCTGTCCGTTCTCCCCACGCTTGCGGACCAGCTTATTTCGCGGACGCAACGGAAGCAATTTCGCGCCGAGCCGCCCTCCAGGCGTGGGGCGCACGCGGCCAAATATTCCGCCGCCAACCATCGGCCCGCCACGAAATCACTGGGATAGTGAACGCCACCCAGCAGGCGGCCCCACGAAACCCGGCGCGCGCGCGCGATCAACGCCTCGCGCCGGGCCGGAACGAGCTCGCCCAGCACGCCGGCCCAGATAAAGGCCTGCTGCGCGCTGCCGCTCGGATAGAAGGAACTCGCCGGCACCCGCACGCAGGGTTGGGCGCGGAGATCGGACGCGGTCGGACGCTGGCGCGAGAACGAACGCTTGGCCGCAACGTCCAACGCACGGGTATCGGCGTTCAGATCCGCGAAAAGTGCCGCCGTCACCGGTAAATTCTCCGGCTGAAACCACGGCCCGAGAATCTCACGTAGTTGAAACCTTTGTCCTCCTCCGCCGCCTTCGCCCGCGCCACTTGTTCCGCGGTGCGCCAAACCTGCGCCTGCAGCACCGATTCCAGATCGGCCAGCGCCGCGACCGCTCCGGGAGCGGGAGGAAGCGGCAGGATTTTTTCGAAAACGAACGCGGTCGGAACTACAAAGACCACGGCGAAGATTCACGGCGCAAAACATCGCCTTTCGCGGCCGCTCGGCCAATCCGGACTTGCTCCCACGCCGCGCTTGCCTCGGTCCGCCGGCGACGGCATCACGCCTCGATCATGTCCACGCTTCCCGCCCAATTTGTCGGCGTCGCGGTCGTGGTGAAAGCCAATGTGTACTTCGACGGCAACGTCGTCAGCCACACGGTTCTTTTACAGGACGGCTCCAAGAAGACCATCGGCCTGATCCGGCCCGGATCCTACCACTTCAGCACGGGAGCGACCGAACGGATGGAAATCATCGCCGGAACCTCCCGGGTGACGGTCGCCGGCAGCACCGAAGTCCGCGACTACGTGGCCGGGAGCTATTTTGACGTGCCGGGCAAAAGCGGCTTTACGATCACCGGCCCGGCGGGGCTTTGCGAATACATCTGCTCTTTCCTGCCCGCGTAAGACCAATCCGTCGGGTGTCGACTGCACGGCTGGCAGCCGACACCCATGAGGCCAAAGTTTTGTTTGTGACCCCTGTTTGAATCACCTAGCTTGGCGCCAATGAACTACCCCCCAGCCGCCTCGGTGACCGCGGCCGGTCACTCGAATTTCGCCGTGGCGCTCTGGACCGATCAAATCCTTTTCCGCCCGCCTGCATTTCGATGCAGGCGGTGTGGCGGCGCAGCGTTCGAACCAGTTTAGCCGACGGGCAACCCGATCAACGATCCCACCCGAGTTCGGCCAGACCAGCCCTGAAACCTGCCCTGCTTTTCCTCCCATGCGTTATCGCACCCTGCTCCCCATTTTGTCCCTCGTCTTTCTGCCGGTGCCCGGCGTGACCGCGGCGGACGATGCCCTTCGCGCCCTGGTCACGCAAAAAATCGCCGCGGAGTACCCCTCGCTCGACGCGCTCTACAAAGATCTTCACGCGCACCCCGAGCTTTCGTTGATGGAGGAGCGCACTGCCGGCATCGTGGCCCGGGAATTGCGGGACGCGGGCTTTGAAGTCGTGGAAAGATTTGGCGGCTTTGGCGTGGTCGGCGTGTTGAAGAACGGCCCCGGGCCGACCCTGCTGATCCGGACGGATCTCGACGGGCTCCCTGTGGAAGAGGAGACCGGAGTGCCTTATGCGAGCAAAGCCCGCATGAAAGATCTCACCGGCCGCGAGGTCGCAACGATGCAGGCCTGCGGTCACGATATTCACATGACGGTGTTTACCGGCACCGCCCGCCTGCTGTCCTCGCTCAAAGACCGCTGGGCTGGCACCGTGGTGTTGATTGGCCAGCCCGCCGAGGAGCGCGGGATCGGCGCTCGCGTCATGCTGGCCGAGGGACTTTACCGAAAGTTTCCCAAGCCTGACTACGCCATCGCGCTGCACGACAGCGCGACCCTGCCCGCCGGCACGGTCGGCACGATCGAAGGCTACGCGATGGCGAACGTCGACAGCGTCGACATCACCGTCCGCGGCATCGGCGGCCACGGTGCCTACCCGCATACCACCAAGGACCCGATCGTCCTCGCTGCGCGCATCGTACTTACGCTGCAGACCATCGTCAGCCGCGAAACGCGGCCCGTCGACCCCGCGGTAATCACTGTCGGCTCCATCCACGGTGGCACGAAACACAACATCATCCCGGACGAGGTGAAACTCCAGCTCACGCTCCGCTCCTACACCGACGCGGTGCGCCACCACACCATCGAGGCGCTGAAGCGCGTCTGCCGCGGCGAGGCGATCGCCGCCGGGATCCCCGAGGATCGCATGCCGGTGATCTCCATCACCGAGGCTGAATTCACCCCCGCCACCTACAACGATCCCGCGCTCACCCGCCGGGTGCGGAGCGCACTGACCACCTGGCTCGGAGCAGACAACGTAAAATCCATCGATCCCGAAATGGGCGGAGAAGATTTTTCCCGCTACGGACGCACCGAGGAAAAAGTGCCGATCTGCATGTTTCGGCTTGGCGCAGTTGACCCGGCCAAAGTCGAGGCGAGCGCCCGTACCGGCGCCGCGTTGCCCTCGCTCCATTCCAGCAAGTTTGCGCCGCTGCCCGAACCGACCATCAAGACCGGGGTCGCCGCCATGATCGGCGCCGCGCTCGACCTACTCGCGAAGCGCTGACCCGCCCGCCTCGCCCGATTTCTCCTTTTCCGTGAAAAACCAAACCCGCCTGGCGCTGCGTGTCCCCGATCTCCCACCGTTGGGCGCGAAGTCACCGGCCAGCGCTTTTACGCTCGTGGAAATCATGGTGGTCGTGGTGATAATCGGCGTACTCGCCGCTCTTGCCGTGCCCGGTTTGCAGAAGGTGCGCGTCGCTTCGCAGGACAAGGCGGTACTCAACAAGGCCCGTCAGCTCGCCGGCGCGGCGGATCAATACATGATGGAATACGGTGTGAGCTTTGCCGGTTTGACCAACCTGGTGGGCCCCGCGAATTACGTGAAGGAAATCAACACCGTCGCCAATGAAACCTACCCGGCGAACTTTACGCAGGGCGTGACGATTACCGTGACGGGGATAGCCGGAATTCGCACGATCACGTACGGCCTGTAACAGGCGTTCGGCCCCCGTGTCCGGCAGATCGCAGGCGACCGGGCGGATTCATTCTCGTCCTGTCCGCCGGCTTTTCTGGCATCGTGCTTGTGGATTTGCAAACCGCCACCGGCTCGGCGTAACCTCGACGGGTTCTTCTATGCGCAACGCTTTCTACCTGCTCTTGCTCGGAACCTTGCTGCTCACGGCGGCTTTGATCACGCGTTCCGGCATCCTGGCCAGGAAAAATCCCGGCCGCCCGATCAACAGTGCGATGCGCGAGGCGCTCAACGCCGAGCAACCACAGCTCTCGGGCGACGACGCGATGCTCATCGCGAAAACCTTTGGCACGGCCCACCGGCTGCCCTCCGGCATGCGTTATCTTGTCCGGGCCCCCGGAACCGGCGAAGCCACGCCGCGCATCGGCGATGAGGTGATTTGTCACTATGCCGGCCGGCTGCTCGACGGCACGAGTTTCGACAGCTCGTATCGCCGCGGCGTACCGTTCACCTTCCGTCTCGGTACCGGCTCCGTGATCAGCGGCTGGGACGAGGCCTTTCTCAAGATGCACAAGGGAGAAAAGCGCACGCTGGTCGTGCCGCACTGGCTCGCGTATGGCGAAAAGGGTCGGCCACCGACCATTCCGCCCAAAGCCACCTTGGTCTTTGAGGTGGAGTTGATCGACTGGCGGTAGCCGGAACGTCGGCGGCGGAATTTTTTGCGCGCAGTGCAAACGTAGCGTGGGCCGTGCGACCGCGTCCGGCGTGATCCCCGTCGGGCGGCCAGCGGCGAAATCTCACCGCAAATTTACCGCCGGAAATTTGCGCCGTCCGATCGAACCCGGCACGCTCCGGAGGTTCGATCTTTCGGCCCGATGAAAAACTGGCTCAACGAAAGGTGCAGCACGGCGTTCATGCCCCACGGCCAGTGCTACCTCTGGCAGCCGGAGCTCGTCGGGCTGCACACCGTGGCCGACGCCCTCATCGGCGTTGTCCTATTTCGATCCCGGTGGTTATCTTACACTTCGTCCGCCGCCGCCGCGATCTGCCCTTCCCCGCCATTTTTCTCATGTTTGGCGCCTTCATCGTGGCATGTGGCGTAACGCACCTGATGGAAGTCATTACCATTTGGCAATCCGCCTATTGGCTCAGCGGCGGCGATCGCGGGCCGGGATAATCGCGTTTGATTTCGGGCCGCCCAACGACGGCCCCTCTCATACCAAACCGGGCCCGACCAACCGCCGGTCGTTTTGCAAAAAAATTCTACAATCCGACCAAAGCCCCGTTGCGTTTGATCCAGCGCTCGGCGTCGCGCCAGTGGGGGCAGACTTCCTCCACCCGGGCCCAGAACCGCTCCGAGTGATTCATTTCCCGCAGGTGCATCAGTTCGTGGTAGATGATGTAGTCGCGCACAAAATCCGGCGTCTGCACCAGCCGCCAGTTCAACGAAATCGTGCCGTTGGCCGAGCACGAACCCCAGCGCGACCGCTGGTTGCGCACCGTCACGTGTTTCACGTCCACCCCGGTCACGGCGGCCAGTTCCCAAGCCCGTGCCGGCAGCTCGATCTTCGCCCGCCGCGCAAAATGCGCCTCCAAGGTCGGGCGCAAATCGCCGTCGAGCCGCGCCACGCGAAAAACATCGGCCGCGAGGCACACCTGCGGCCGCTCCCCGACGGCGGCGATCCGCACCTCCGTCAATTCGCCCCGCCACAGCACATGCGTGCCCGGCGTCCAGATCTCGGCCCCGCGCGGACGCTTCCGCTGGCGCTCGCGCGCCCGCTCCAGCCACTCGCGGTGCTGCGCGACGAAACGCTGCGCCTCCCGCTCCGAGCCGCGGGCGGGAATGGTCGCCACGGCCGTGCCATCGCGCCGCAGGGTCAGCCGGTAATTGCGCGCGCGCGGGCTCCGTTCGAAAACGACGTCGCCTTCCGCCGTCGGCCGTGGCCCGGGATGGGCCGGACGCGCCGGCGGTTCCCGGTGCACCCCGGGCTGCGGGGTGAAAAGGTCGAACAGGGACTGTTGCTGCTCGTCGCTCACGTCAGGCCCGAGTGAACGAATTCACGCAGCCGGCGCGAGCGTCTTGTGGAAAATCGTCGCCGCACGACTCCGGTGATCGCGCCGACTCACGATTCCCCGTCCGCTTCTGTCCGTGGGAGTGCGCCCCGCACTGCATTTTCACGGCGCAACCGCCACGCGTGCCAGACGGACGGCATTGCGCCCGCATGCGCCGGCACCAGCAATGCGATCGCCAGCTCCTCCAGCCCGACGAGAACCTGCAGCCCGATCATCACGCGGAACGGCCCGGCGGACCAGCCGGCGAGCAGCGGGATGAGGGAAAAGGCCGTGCCGACGGCGCCGGCCTTCGACGCCCAGGTGTGATAGCAAGGCGCCCGGCCGAATCGCACGAGACCGTGGATCACCACGGCGAAAAAAGCGGCGAATCCGATGCACACCCACGGCAGCTCTCGCCGCATGACCTCCGGCCACAACAGGGCGATGCCCGCGGTGCCCGTGATCATCGTCAGGTAGTCCGCCACACTGTCGAGTTTGCGGCCGAGATCCGAATACGCGTTGAGCCGCCGCGCGACAAATCCGTCCAGCGCGTCGGTCGTCAGCGCCGCCACCAAGAGCACCACAAACCATTGCCGCGACCCCGCGATCGCCGTGGTCAACACGACCGGCATCAATGCCACACGGGTGCCGCTGAGCAGGTTGGGCCACAGCTTCGGGTTCACGACCAAAAGATCAGACCCGCACGAGTTCCCACCCGATCGACTTTCCCCGCACGGTGAGCCAGGCGAAACTCGCGGGCTTGCCCTGATTCGGCCGCGTGATGCATCCCGGATTCAGCCACCGCACGCCGAGCAGATCGGTTTCATCCCGCGGCACGTGAGTGTGGCCATGCAGGATCACCTGTGCATTCGCCGGGGTCCGGCGCGGTGGAATATGGGTCAGGTGGAAACGAATCCCGGCGCGCTCCAAGTCGAGGGCCAAAGGCCAGCCCGCATCCGCGTCGCAGTTACCCTGCACCACCCGCAGGGGCGGGCCGAGCTGCTCGAATTCCACGAGCGTTTCCGGTGCGCACACATCCCCGAGGTGCCAGATTTCGTCGGCGCCCCGCAATCGATCCGGCAGGGTCGCCGGATAGCGGTCGTGCGTGTCGGAGAGTACGGCGATGCGCATGTCGGCGACACTGGCGGCCCCACTCCGGATGGACAACGGCTTTTCGCGGCCCCGGTCATGATCGGGACCGCGGAGTGCCCGCTCATGATTATTGCCTCACACCACCCGGACTGGTTGCCTGCGCCGGTCCAGAACCGATGTCACCCCGGTCGCGGTGTCGCGCCCTGCCCCCAACCAACCCTTCCATGCCCCGCCTTTTCCGTGCCCTTGGCTTCCTGCCTCTCGTTCTCGGCGCCGCCCTCGCGGCGGAAACGTCCGTCGCCACCTACCGCAAGATTCAGTTGAGCGACCAGTTCTTCTCCGAGGGCGCCGCCTTCGGCGACTTCAACAACGACGGCAAGATGGATGTCGTTTCCGGCCCGTTTTGGTACGAAGGGCCCGACTTCAAGCGCCCCCACGAATTCTATCCGGCGGCGCCGTTCGACCCGCTCAAATACTCCGACAACTTCCTCGCGTTCGTACACGACTTCAACGTCGACGGCTGGACCGACATCTTCGTCATCGGCTTTCCCGGCGTCGACGCCTCGTGGTTCGAAAACCCCGGCGCCAAGGGCGGGGCGTGGCGGCGCCACGTCGTCGCGCTCCCCGTCGACAACGAATCGCCAACGTTCGGGCCGCTCTTCGCCAAGGGTCCGCCCGCCCTCGTCTACATGAGCGGCGGATTTTTGGGTTACGCCGTGATGAACCCCAAGGACCCCGTGCGCCCGTGGACCTTTCATGCCGTCTCGCCCCAGAGGAACTGGCAGCGCTTCACGCACGGTCTGGGTTTCGGCGACGTCAACGGCGACGGCCTCAACGACATCCTGGAGAAGGACGGTTGGTGGGAGCAGCCCGCTTCGCTCGCCGGCGATCCGGTGTGGAAGCAGCACAAATTTCCCTTCTGCCCCGAGGGTGGCGCACAGATGCACGTGATGGACGTCAACGGCGACGGCCGGCCCGACGTCATCACGGGCAAGAAAGCCCACGGCTACGGTCTTTCCTGGTTTGAACAGACGCGCGCGACCGATGGCGGAATCTCGTTCAAGGAACACGTCATCCTCTCGGAAAAGGGCACGGAAACGCTCAACGGCGTGCAATTCGCCCAGCTCCATGCCATCGAGCTCGCCGACTTCGACGGCGACGGCCTGCCCGACATCCTCACCGGCAAGCGCTGGTGGGCGCACGGGCCGAAGGGCGACGTCGATGCCAATGCCGCACCAGTCGTGTGCGCGCTCGTGCTGCGCCGCGGCCCCAATCACACGGCGACCTACGTGCCGCACGTGCTGAATGACAACACCGGCGTCGGCACGCAGGTCTTCGCCGCCGACATCAATGGCGACGGCCGGCCCGACATCGTGGTCGGCAACAAGCGCGGCACCGCCGTGCTCCTCTCCGAAAAATTCCCCGCGGCCAAATGAACTCCGCCCTCTGCCGCGTGGGGTTGCTCCTCGCGGGTGGCGCCGCGGCGTGGGCCCAGGGCGAATTTCCGGTCGCGGCCGGCACCGGCCTCACGCCCGCCGCCGCCGCCCGGGCGATGACACTTCCGCCGGGTTTCCGTGCGACCCCTTTTGCCGCCGAGCCCGACGTGCACCAGCCCATCGCGTTCACGATCGACGAACGCGGCCGGCTGTGGGTGGTGGAAAATTACGCCTATCCCGACTGGTCGCCCTTCGGCCGCGATCGCATCGTGATTTTCGAGGACACGAACGGCGACGGAAAATTCGACCGGCAGAAGGTGTTCTACGACCGGCTCAACTTCGCCAGCGGCATCGCCGTCGGCCACGGCGGCGTGTGGGTCGGCAGCCCGCCCTACCTGCTATTCATCCCCGACAAGAACCGCGACGACGTGCCCGACGGCCCGCCGCAGGTCATCCTCGACGGCTGGGGCCACGACGACACGCACGAGACCCTGAACAGCTTTGTCTGGGGACCCGATGGCTGGCTCTACGGCAATCAGGGCGTCTTTACGCACTCCAATGTTGGCCGGCCTGGCGCACGCGATGCCGAGCGCACGCCGCTCAACGCCTGCGTGTGGCGCTACCACCCGACGAAAAAAACCTTCGAGATTTTCAGCGAGGGCATGAGCAACCAGTGGGGCCTCGACTTCAACGATGTCGGCGACTCGTTCGTCACCGCGTGCGTCATCCCGCACCTCTGGCATGTGATTCAGGGCGGCAACTACCAGCGCCAGTCCGGACCCCATTTCAACCCGTACGTCTACGACGATATCAAGACCATCGCCGACCACTTTCACTACGACCGCGGCGTGAAATGGTCCGACGCGCGCTTTCAGGCCGGCGGTACCGACGCCGCCGGTGGCGGCCATGCGCACGCCGGCACGCTCATTTATCTCGGCGACAATTTTCCCGCCGAGTATCGCGGGATGCTGCTTTCGCACAACGTCCTCGGCAGCCGGATCAATCGCGACACGCTGGAGCCGTCCGGCTCCGGCTACGTCGGCCACCACGCGCCCGATTTCATGAAGGCCAACGACGCCTGGTTTCGCGGCCTCCGTCTCGAAACGGGCCCCGATGGCTCGCTCTTCGGCAGCGATTGGTACGACGCCCGCGCCTGCCACCAGCAGCAGCCGCATGACCGCACCAACGGCCGCATCTACAAATACAGCTACGGCGAACCGAAGCCGGTCCTGGTCGACCTGAGCCAGGCCTCGAACCTCGAACTCGTCGCGCTCCAGCTCCACCGCAACGAGTGGCATGTCCGCCGCGCCCGGCTGCTCCTGCAGGAGCGAGCCCAAGTCCGGCCCGACCCGGCCGTCCACGCCGCGCTGCTCAAGATCATCCGCGAGAACTCCGACGCCACGCGCCAGCTGCGGGCGCTGTGGGCCTTGCATGTCACGCGCGGTCTCACCGAGGCCGTGGCGCTCGAAACGCTTAAACTCCCTTCGCTCCACGTGCGCGGCTGGACGGTCCAACTCACGTGCGAGGACAAGAGCCCGACACCGGCGCTCCTCGCCGCTTTTGCCGACCTCGCGCGCAACGATCCGTCGCCGATCGTGCGCCGGTTTCTCGCCTCGGCTGCGCAGCGCATCGCCGTCGCGAAGCGTTGGGACATCGTCACCGCCCTCCTCGCCCACGGCGAGGACACCAACGACCGAAATCTCCCGTTCCTCTACTGGTTCGCCGCCGAACCGCTCGTCCCCGCCGATCCCGCGCGCGCCGATGCCCTCGCGAAACAAACGCCGCTCGCCGCCCTGCGCCCGTGGTTCACCCGCCGGGCCGCCGCCCTCGCCGACGAGACCCCGGCGGCGAAATCAAACCGCACGCCGAAGACCGGGTTGGACACGCTCGCCGCCGCCCTCGCCGAATCCAGCGACCCCGCGTTTCAGCGCGAGATGCTGGTGAGCCTGACGCAATCGACGGAGGGTCGCACCGGCGTCACGGCGCCCGCCGGCTGGTCCGCCGCCTATGCGAAGCTCAGCGTAAGCCCCGAGGCGGACATCATCGCCCAAGCCGATGCCCTCGCCGCCCGCTTCGGCGACAAAAACGTCTTCGCCGCCAAGCGCCGGATCCTGACCGACTCGTTCGCCCCGCTTGCCGCACGGCAAGCCGCGCTCGCGGTGGTCGCGGAGCAAAACAATTTCCAGCTCGCGCCGCTCTATCACCGGTTGCTCGCCGAGCCCGGCCTCCGTCTCGGCGCGCTGCGCGCCCTCGCCCCCTACGATGTTCCGGCCACGCCGCCCGCGATTCTCGAAGCCTACGGCTCATTCGATGTGCCGGAAAAACATTTCGCCGTCTCGCTCCTCGCCGCCCGTCCCGCCTATGCGCGCGAACTCCTCGCCGCCGTGAAGGCCGGCACGGTTACCCGTACCGATCTCGACGCTTCGCTCGCCCGCCAGATCCGGCTCCACCGCGACGCGAATCTCGCCGGCCTGCTGACCGAGGTCTGGGGCGTCACGCACGATTCCGCGGCCGACGCCAACGCCGAGATCGAGCGCTGGAAGACCGTGCTCACACCCGCAAAACTCGCCGCCGCCAACCCTGTGCGTGGCCACGCCCAATTCGTCCGCCTGTGCTCCCTCTGCCACGTCCTTTACGGCGACGGCCGGGCCGTCGGCCCTGAACTCACCGGCGCAAATCGCGGCGATCTCGATTACCTGCTCCGCAACATCGTCGATCCCAACAGCACGATCGGCAAAGACTACCAGCTGACGACGGCGGAAACGACCGACGGCCGCGTTGTCGCCGGCATCGTGCAGCGCGAGACCCCGACCGCACTCACCTTCGTCAACCAGACCGAGACGATCACCCTCGCCCGCGACCGGATCCGGAAGCTCGAGCGGCTCGACGTCTCGCTCATGCCGCCGGGCCTGCTTTCCACGCTGTCGGAATCCGACACCGCCGACCTCATCGCGCACCTGCGCACGACGACCGCCCCCTGACGCGGATACCACTCGTCCAACCCGGCGCGAAAATCGCATCTGGCGTCGGGCCGGACCGCGGTTTTCCCTCGGCGGGATCCCACCCCATGCGCGCTTCCCGTTTCGCCCTGTTCGTCACGGTTATCCTGATTGTTGCCCGACCGGCTCCCGCCCAGCGCGGAGACGCCCCGGACGCCCCGCTCCGTTCGCCCGCCGAGTCGCGTGGACTTTTCCATCTGCCTCCCGGTTTCGAGATCCAACTCGTCGCCGCCGAACCCGATATTCAGAAACCGCTGAACCTCGCGTTCGACGCGGCCGGGCGCGTGTGGGTGACCGGTTCGACACTCTATCCCTGGCCCGCCCGGCGTGACGCCCAGGGCGAACCCATTCCGACGTTTGAGAAAAACTGGGATGCCAATCAGCTGGCGTTTCGCGCGGCCTCAACTCCGCCCGACCCCGCCGACCAGGGCCTCGACACCGTGCGCATCCTCTCCGATTTCGGACCGGACGGACGGGCGCGCAAAACCACCGTCTTGGCCGATGGTCTCAACATTCCCGTCGGGATTCTCCCCCTGCCCCGGGCTCGGGGCGACAAGGGCGACACTGCGCTCGTTTTCTCGATTCCCGCGATCTGGCGCCTCACCGATACCGATGGCGACGGCCGGGCCGATATACGCGAAAAACTGTATGATGGCTTCGGCTTCAAGGACACGCACGGCATGTCCTCGAGCTACTGGCTCTGGCTGGACGGCTGGGTCTACGGCACACACGGCTTTGCCAACGTGAGCGAAGTGCGCGACCGCACGGGCCGGACCGTCACGCTCCAAAGCGGCAACACCTATCGCTTCCGTCCCGACGGTTCGCACTTCGAAGTATTCGTCCACGGCCAGACCAATCCCTTCGGCCTCGCGTTCGATGCCCGCGGCGACCTCTTCACCGCCGACTCGCACTCGAAGCCCGTTTACCTCCTCGTGCCCGACGGCTACTACGAGGGCATCGGCAAGGAGCACGACGGCCTCGGCTTCGCGCCTTCCATTACGCTCGACGACCATGGCTCGAGCGCCATCGCCGGCATTGCGCACTACTCCGCCGCACAGTTCCCGCCGGAGTTCCGCGGCAATCTCTTCAACGGCAATCCCGTCACGCGCCGGATCAATCGCGACCGCCTCGACTGGCGCGGCTCCTCTCCCACCGCCGTGCGCCAGCCTGATTTCCTCACGAGCGACGATCCGTCCTTCCGTCCCGTGCAAGTGAAGCTCGGCCCCGATGGCGCGCTTTGGATCGCCGATTTCTACAATCCGATCATCGGCCATTACGAAGTGCCGCTCACGCATCCCAGGCGGGATCACGGCCACGGCCGCATCTGGCGGATCGTCTGGCGTGGACTCGATGGGAGCGTCCCGGTGCCGTCGCTGCCCGATCTCTCGCGGCTCAAAACCACCGACCTCGTCGCGCGCCTCACCGACACGAATCTCGTCGTGCGCTCGCTCGCCACAGCCGAATTTCTCGCGCGGCCCGACGCAGCCGCCGCTCTACCCGCCCTCCAGGCCGCCGCCGCGCGCCTCGTCGCCGGCACCGACCCAGCGGCCGACGAATCGGCCGCGCTTCCGTTCTTCTTCGCCCTCGAGCGCCTCGGCCGTCCCGATGACGCCCTGCTCCGGCGCGCGCTCTCCCGCCGCGAAAGCGGTGTCGCCCTCGCCGCGCTGCGCGTGCTGGCGGACCGCGCCGCCCTAGCCCCGGATGTCGCGACCGTTTTCAAGGATTTCCTCGCCGCGCCGGCACCCGAATTGGGTGCACGCCTTGCCGCCGACGTTTTCCGCCAACACCCGCAACCGTGGCAGCCGGCCCTCCTTCTCGCGGTGCTCGCCGGCGCACCCACGCAGGACTTTGAACTCATCTACGCGCTGCGGCTCGCCCTGAAGACCCACGCGTTGAGGGCCGACGTCGCGACCCTGCGTGATTGGGCGGCGGCCGGCCCGACCGCAGCAGGTCACCTCGCGGAAGTATGTCTCGCCGTGCCCACACCCGCGGCGGCGGAGTTTCTCCTCGGCCATCTGGAACGCAGCACGTTCGCCGGCCCACGCGCCGGCGATTTTGCCCGCCATGCCGTCGCGCAGTTGCCGCCCGATCGTTTCGCCGCGGTGCTCCCGCTGCTCCGCTCGCTCGCCGCCGCACCCCTCGCGCAACGCGTCGCGCTGGCGGAGGGGCTGGCCAGCGTCGCCGCCCAGCCGGGCCGCACGCTGCCCGGGGAAATCGACGCCTGGATGCGACGCGAACTCATCGCCGCCCTCGGCGATGCCGATCCGGGGCCCGCCTTCCGGGCCATTAACGCCGTGAAACCGCTCGCCCTCGCGGAAAAGTCCGGCCCGCTCCGGCACATTGCCCTGACCTCCTCCTACAACGATGGCACCCGCACCGCCGCTGTCCGGGCCCTCACCCCCGAAGCGGAGGGAACCGAGCAGACGTTGATCGACATCCTCGGAAGCAACGCCCCGCAGGGGCTCCGCCGCGTCGCCGCCGAATTGCTGGGCACCGCGGGTGCGAGTCCCGCCGCCCGTGTCGCGCTCGCGGCGGCCGTACGCACCGCTCCGGCAGATCTCACCCTCGTGCTCGCGACCAGCCTCGCGAAGAGCGACGCGGGGGCCGCCGAGTTGCTCGATCTGGCCGAGGCCGGTCGCGTCCGGCCGAACTTGCTGCGTCACCGCTATCTCGTGCTCGCATTCGAAAAGCGTCCGGCCGAACTGCGCGCCCGCGCCGAGGCCCTAACACGCAACTTGCCGCCGGAGGATGCGCGGCTCGACGCGGTCATCGCGCAACGCCTCGGCGGCGCCGCGCGCTACCAGGTCGACGCCACCCGCGGCGCCACTCTTTTCGCGACGCATTGCGCCGCGTGCCACCGCTTCCGAAATCAAGGCGGCAACCTCGGGCCGAGTCTCGACGGCATCGGTTCGCGCACCACCCCGCGGCTCGTCGAGGACATCCTCGACCCCAACCGAAACGTCGACCCGACCTTTCGTCTCGCCAGCGTCACGCTCAAGAGCGGCGACGTTAAGTCCGGCATGAATCCCCGCCAGCAGGACGGACAGCTGCTGCTCACCGATCCCGCCAAGGGCACGGTCCAGTCGTTCCGATCGTCCGACGTGAAGGACATGCAAGCTTCGCTCCTGTCGCCGATGCCCGCCGCGTTCGAATCCCTGCTGACCGAGCAGGAATTCTTCGATCTGCTGGCCTACCTCCGGACGCCTTCCAACTAGCAGCCCCCCCAACCTACGGCGTGCGCCGCGGCTTCGGATAAGTGGCGGGACTGGCGTGACCCGCGGCATCGAGCGCCTGCAGGCCAAAAATCACGTTATCTTTCGAGACCGCACGGATCGTGTGGCGCGTGGCCTCCTTCGGCACCTCGACCGCATGCTCCCACTGCAGGGCCGTGGTGTCGCGCCAGACGATGCGATAGCCGGCCAGGTCGGGCTCAGTGCTCGGTTCCCACCGCATCGTGGTGTCGTTTTCCACTTTCAGCGTCACCAACTCCACCGCGCGCGGTGCCGCAGGTGCATTCGCGAGTTCGGCCAGGGCCGCGGCGTTGACCCGCGCCACGTCGGCCACATAGCCAAAATCGACGAAGTCGGGCAAATCGCCGTACTGGATGCCGTTCTCAACGCGCACGTCCTGATGCTGGCGCGCGAAGACTTCATACGGCTCCGTGAAACGAACCGCCGGATACCCCGCATCGAGGAAGGCTGAATGGTCGCCGCCGCGCCGGTAGCGATCGCGCCGATAGATGATCCTGACCGGAAGCTGCGGCACATAGCGGGCTCCTACCGACTGAATGAGCCGCGCCAGCTGGCGCGTGGGGAAATCATTTTCGCCGCCCGTCGTCAGCTGCGCGATCGTCTCGGCCGGAAATTCCCGCCCCGGCGCCACCGGGAGCGGCACCCCTTCGGCGAAAAGCCGGATATGCGAACGGTCATGGGTTCCGTCTTCGTGCCGTGTATTCCCAATGATGTCGTTCGTCAGCATGGCGGCCACGTTGACGCCGTTCGCCTTCGCGGTCTTCGCCCAGTGCGCGGCGCCCAGCAGACCCTGCTCCTCGGCCGCGACCGTCATGAAGACCAGGGTCGCATCAAATTCGTACTTCGCCATCACCCGCGCCAGTTCCATCACCGCGGCCGTGCCCGACGCATCGTCGTTGGCGCCGGGCGCGAAGGTCGCGGGATCTCCAGCGGCCAACGACCGCGAGTCGTAGTGCCCGCTCACGACATACACCCGATCCCGGGCGCCGGGTTGCCTGCCGGGCAGGGTTGCGACGACGTTGACGATCTGCGCGCCCTGAGGGAGCGAGGGCGGGCGCGGGGGTTGGCGAAAGGAATCGAACGCCACGACCAGCCGCCCGCCCGATTCTCGGCTGTAGCGCTCGAACTCGCCCTTGATCCAGTTGCGTGCCGCCCCGATGCCGGTATCCGGGCTGGTCGTGGTCGACAGCGTGTGCCGGGTCTGGAACGAAACGAGCTTACGGATGGTCGCCTCGATGTTTGCCGGCGCGATCTCGTGGACGATTTTCCCGATGGCCGGATCGGGGGTGGCGGTCGGGTTGGCGCCACGCAGCGGTGATGCGACAGGGGCAAAGGCCGCCAAAAAGGCCAGCCAACGAAGGGGGTGCATGCGGAACGTGAAAGTCCAAGCGGCAGCGGAGGTCAACCTCCCCGGCCCAAGCAACAGGGCGGGCCACCCGGTTGAAGTCGTTTTTCGTCGGCAGCAGGGTCGCAGGGGATCGATCTCGGGTCGAAATCGGGGTCGCCGCTCGCCAAATCAGGCCCTTGACACCCCCTGTTCGCTCAGGCACTTCTGACCCTCTTTTTCTAAAAACATCATGAAGCCGACATTCCGCCCGCACCGCAAGAAACGTGCTCGCAAGATTGGTTACCGCGCCCGGATGGCGACGAAGGGCGGCCGCAAGGTCATCAGAGCTCGCCGCCTCAAGGGCCGCAAGCGTCTGACCGTCGTCTGACCGACTGTCGTCATCCTGCGTCCGCGAGTGGACTCCAGCACGCGGTTCACATGCGATTCCGCGCTGAGCAACACTTGTGCCGGCAGGGTGACATCCGCGCCGTCCGCCAGCAAGGCCGGCGCGTTGATTGCCGGATCTTTACGATTTGGTGGAAACGCCGGGACGATGCCTCAGTCCCCGGGGATGGTCCGCGGGTCTGTGTGATCGCTTCGACCGCGGCCGTGGGTGCGGCCACCGAGCGCAACCGGGCCAAGCGCCGGCTTCGGGAGGTCTTCCGCCATCAGCAAAACCACGTCCCCCGGGGTTGTGACCTTCTGCTCATCGCACGCGCCGCTGCAACGAAATGCCCGATGCGTGAACTTGAAACCAAATTCACCGAGGCCTGCGGCCTGATCGCCCCTGCGATGGCACCCAAAGCCTCATGACACCGGCCGGAGCCCTTTCCTCCCCTTCGTTCGAGCGCCAATCCGGCTCGCCGGCGATGCCGCCGATCGCGGCGGGTCTGCGCTGGCTCGCACGGCTGCCGGCCCTCGTCCTCATCGCGCTGATCAAGGTCTACCAGCACACCCTTTCGCCCGTGCTGCCCGTCATCACCCTCGGTCGCTGCGGGTGCCGTTTTTTCCCGACCTGCTCGCACTACGCCGTCGAGGCGATCCGCGGGCGCGGTCTGGCGGCTGGCATCGGGTTGGCGGTCGTTCGACTGCTGAAATGCACGCCGCTGCACCCGGGCGGCTTCGATCCCTTGCCAGCCCGTCCCGTCCCGCGATGCGCGCGGGTAACGACACGTTCGCTTTAACTTTTTCATGGATAAAAAGAACTTCTCTATCGGCGTGGTGCTGCTGCTTTCGGCACTGGCGGCACTCTATCTCGCGCCGCGCTCCGCCCCGCCACCACCACCGCCCCGTTCCGTCGCCACCACGGCGACTGCGGCCGGCGTCACGCCGGCCGCGACCCAGCCCGTCCACGATCACGGCGCGTCCAGCCAGTTTGCGGCCGCCAGCAAGGACGACGCCACCGCCACCGTCACGACGCTCCGCAACGAATTCATCGAGGCCCGCTTTACCGATTCAGGCGGGGCGCTCCGCGATGTCGCCCTGCGCAAATACCCGGCGGAACTCGGCAATCCCGCACCCTTTGTTTACAACGCCCTCCACGCCGATCCGATGCTCGCCTTCGTGCAGCTGCCGGAAACGCTGCCGGGCCTGGACCGCACCGTTCGCTTCGAACGCGTTGCCGCCACGGACACCGAGGTGACCTACCGCGCCGTTCTGGACGGCCGCATCGAAGTCCTCCGGCGCTTCTCGCTGGCCGCCAGCGCCGGCAAGGTCACCGATCCCTACCAAGTCCACTACGAGACGATCTTCCGCAATCTTTCGTCGGATCCCCTGCCACCGATGCGGGTCGCACTCGCGGTCGGCACCGCCGCCCCGACGGGCGCCAACGACATGGGTGAGCAACTCACAACCGGTTTCTCGACGGGCAGCGATCAGGACTTCATCCTCCGGTCGAATCTCGAGGCGAGCGGCGGCTTCTTCGGTCTCGGCGCCCATGACTCCAAGTCATCGGTCACCAGTCCGGGCCCGCTGGTCTGGACCGCGGTGAAGAACCAGTTCTTCACGAGCATTCTCACCGGCGACGAGCCCGCCGGCGGGCTTTTGACACGGCGGGTAAAGCTCCTGAGCGCCCTGCCCGACGACAACCTCAACGCCTACGGCATAGCGGGCGCCGCCCAGTTTGACGTGAAGGCCATCCCGGTGAAGGGCGAGTCCCGGCTCGCGGGCAACCTCTATGTCGGACCGAAGGAATACCGGCGGCTGGCCAATTCGGACGTGTTCAAGGCCGACCAGGACAAGGTCATGCAGTTCGGCTTCTTCAAATATTTCAGCCAGATCCTGCTGACCCTGATGACCTGGATCCATGGGTTCGTCGGCAATTGGGGCGTCGCGATCATCCTCACCACGCTGACACTGAAGACGCTGTTCATTCCCTTCACGCTGGCGGCATCGCGCTCGGCCAAGCGCATGGCGAAGCTTCAGCCCGAGATGCAGGCGCTGCGGGAAAAATTCAAAGACAACCCGCAGAAGCAGCAGGCCGCGACGATGGAGCTGTTCAAGAAGCACAAGGTGAATCCGGTCGGCGGCTGTATCCCGATCCTGATCACAATCCCGTTCTTCATGGGCTTCTTCACGATGCTGCAAAGCACCGCCGAGCTCCGGTTCGCGCCGTTCCTGTGGGCGCGGGACCTCGCTTCCGAGGACACGATCGCAATGATCCTCGGCTATCCCCTGAACATCATGCCGCTGCTCATGGGCGCCACGATGGTGATCCAGATGCGGCTCACGCCGTCGCCGTCGACGGACAAGATGCAGGCCAAGATGATGCAGTTCATGCCCTTCATCTTCACCCTGTTCTGCTACCGTTTCTCCTGCGCGCTTTCGCTGTATTCGTTTATCAACGGCCTCTTCACCATCGTGCAGCAGCTCGTGATCAACCGGATGAAGGACCCGGTCGAGGCGCCGGCCGCCGCCCCGGGCGGCAAAGCCCTGAAGAACGTGACGCCGGGGAAGAAGAAGTAAGCCCTAAGAGGCATAGGCCCAATCCAGCCTCCCTCTTACGATCGGCTTGCACCGCTGACGCCTCTGACAGCTTACGCCACTTACGAGCATGGCCGGCCATAACAAGTGGTCCAAGGTAAAGCGCGCGAAAGCCGTCACGGATTCGCGCCGGGGAAAAGTTTTCTCACGCCTCTCGCGCGATCTGACGCTCGCCGCGAAAGCCGGGGGCGGCGATCCCGAGGGCAATGCCCGCCTGCGCACGCTGATGCTCAAGGCGCGCGACGCCAACATGCCCGCGGAGAACGTCGAGCGCGCGATCAAGAAGGGCACGGGCGAACTGCCCGGGGTCGTGTTCGAGGAAATCACCTATGAGGGCTATGGCCCCGGCGGGGTCGCGTTCGTCGTGAAGGCCACAACCGACAACAAGCAGCGCGCCGCGAAGGACGTGCGGGCCGTGCTGGCCCGCCACGGCGGCAATCTCGGCAGCAGCGGGTCCGTGGCGTTCCAGTTTCTCTACGCCGGCCAGTTTCTCGTCGGCCGGGAGCGCACCACCGAGGACGCGCTGATGGAAATCGCCCTGGAAGCCGGCGCGGACGACGTGCTCGCGAGCGAGCAGGGGTTCGAGGTCCGCTGCAACGTCCACGCCTTCGACCGGGTTTCGCACGCGCTGGAGCAAAAGGGCATCAAGCCCGACAGTGCCGAAATCGCCTATATTCCCGTCACCACCGTGCCCGTGACCGACGTCGCCGTGGCCAGGAACCTCGCGAAGCTGCACGATGCGCTGGAGGAGCTCGACGACGTGCAGGTCGTCTTCTCGAACGAAGAGATGGAAGACGCGATCGCGGCGCAGGTCTGATCCATTGTTGCCGCTGGCCCCCATGGATCAAATGGGGGCCGGGGCTCCCCGCCCCGTCCGGTTTCACCCTCGCGTCATAACCCGGCCCCGCCCTTGCCTCAAGCCCCCGGCACTGGTTGGCTCGCCCGTCCGATGACCGACGAAGTGGAAATCGCCCCCGCTGCCGACTCCGCGCCGCGCTATCTTGCACCCGGCGACGTGGGGCTCGTCACGCCCCGCGACTTCGTCCACGCGCAGCCTTTCACGTTCAAGAGCGGGCAGGTCATTCCCGGCTTCACTCTGCGCTTTGAGACCTACGGGACGCTCAACGCGACGCGCGACAACGCCGTGGTCGTCTGTCACGCGCTCAGCGGCGACCACCACTGCGCCGGCTGGCACTCGCCCAACGACCGCAAGCCCGGCTGGTGGAACAATCTGATCGGGCCCGGCAAGGCCGTCGATACCCAGCGCTTCTTCGTCGTCTGCGCCAACGTGCTCGGCGGCTGCCAGGGCTCGACCGGGCCGTCCTCGGTCAATCCCGAAACCGGCCGGCCCTACGGCATCCTGTTTCCGTTTGTCACCATCCGCGACATGGCGCGGTCGCAAAAGCTCTTGCTCGACCACCTCGGCGTGGCGGAATTACAGGGGGTCATCGGCGGCTCGATGGGCGGGATGCTGGCCCTGCAATTCGCCATCGAATACCCCCGCTTCACTCGCCGCGTGCTCGCGATGGCGACCACGGGCCGCGAGAGCGCGCAGGCGATCGCGTTCAACGAGGTCGGCCGGCAGGCCATCATGCAGGATCCGGCGTGGAACCACGGCGATTATCCGCGGGACGGCGGCCCGCGCGTCGGACTGGCGATCGCCCGGATGATGGCGCACATCACCTACGTCTCGGACGCCAGCATGGACCGCAAATTCGGCCGCCGCAAAAAGGAGAGCGCGCCCAACGATGCTTACACCTTCGAGCAACAGTTCGAGGTGGAGGGGTACCTGCGCTATCAGGGCCAGACGTTCATCAATCGTTTCGACGCCAACACCTATCTCTACATCACCCGCGCGCTCGACCAGTTTGACCTCGTGCAGACCGGCGGTTCGCTCGAATCCGCCCTGGCCCCGGTCGAGGCCGAGACGCTCGTCGTCGGCTTCACCAGCGACTGGCTGTTCCCACCGGAACAGAATCGTTTGCTGGCGCTGGCCTTGCTGCGCGCCGGCAAGCGCGCGAGCTACGCCGAGCTTTCCACCGATCTCGGCCATGACTCCTTTCTGCTCGAGTCGGAAGAGCTCTACGCACTCGTTCGCGGCTTCCTCGAACGCGACCAGCCGTATGTGTTCGATTACTCGATCTGAAACCGCAGGCAAAGACCGGGTCATGTTGAAATCAGGAAACCCGGAACCCGTCCCTCGATCCCGTCTGCTTCCTGGATTCCGCCCCAGCCACCTTTCGCTCCGCTCATGACCAAACTCGTCGAAAAGCGCACGGTGGACATGCAGATCATCGGGGACTGGGTCGAGCCCAACACCCGGGTGCTCGACCTGGGCTGCGGCCCGGGCGTGTTGCTCGATTATCTGGTGCAGACTAAAAAAGTGTCCGCCGTCGGCGTGGATCTCGATTTCGCCAAAATCACCGCCTGCGTCCGGCGCAGCCTGGCGGCCTACCAGGGCGACATGACGGAGTTCATGCGCGCATTTCCCGACAAGCATTTCGACCGCGTGATCTGTTCGCGCACCGTGCACGAACTCGACCATCCGACCACCGTCATCCTCGAAGCCCTGCGGGTCGGACGGACGATGACGGTCGGTTTCGTCAACCACGCGTTCTGGAAAAACCGTCTCAACCTGCTCCTGCGGGGCCGCAAGATCCGCAACGAGGTGTACACCACCGAGTGGTTCGAAAGCCGGCCGGCGAATCCCGTCACCATCGCCGATTTCGAATATTTTTGTGCGGCCAAGGGCATCCGCATCGCCCGCCGCGCGCATCTGGCCGGCGACTGGCACACCCCCTGCCACACGCTGCCGAACCTGTTCGCCGGCTACGCGCTCTACGATCTCGCCCGCTGATGCGGGCCGGCTGGGAACGGGACGCGGAGATGCTCTTCCCGCGCGCCGCCGGGCGTAAGGGTTTGCGCGCCAACCGGGCGAGCTTGTTCCGGGGTTGACCCCGGGGATCGCTGACTCGCCCGGCGGTCGACCCTCTTCCGCGCTTCCAGCCCACCGCGCCCGACTCCCACCCACGGATTCCTTCCTCTTCGATGCCTTTATCTATCTCGTCGCCGCGGTCGTCTCCGTCCCGATTGCGCGCCGGTTTGGTCTCGGCTCTGTCCTCGGCTACCTGCTCGCCGGCGTACTCATCGGACCGCACCGCTTGAGCCTGGTCGGCGATCGTTCGGACCACGTGATGCACTTCGCGGAGTTCGGAGTGGTGATGATGCTCTTTCTCGTCGGACTCGAGTTGCAGCCCGGTGTGCTCTGGGAGATGCGCTCCCCGGCTCTTCGGCCTCGGCGGGCTCCAGGTGGCCGGCACGGCCGCGATCATCGCGGTCGTCGGGCTCATCCTCGCGATGTCATCCACCGCCATCGTCCTGCAAACCCTGCAGGAACGCGGGCCGTTGAAAACGCCCGCCGGTGAGGCCTCGTTCGCCGTGCTGCTCTTTCAGGACATCGCCGTAATCCCCGGCGTCGCAGGATAATCCCGTCATCATCGCCGGTTTCGGCCGTTTCGGCCACGTCGTCGGCCGGCTCCTGCTGAAGGACGAGCGGGTGCCGCCGCCGCGCAAGGTACGGTGGCTGCTCGCCGCGGGCGCCGCGCTCGTGGCCCTGGGTCTCGCCTGGAGCCCTTGGTTTCCGCTGATCAACCGCATCTGGACGTCGTCGTTCTGCCTGGTGACCAGCGGCTGTTCCGCGCTGCTGCTTGCGTTGTTCTACCACCTGATCGATGTGCGCGTCCTCCGAGGACGGCGACGTCCGGGTATTTCTGGATACGCACGTGACCCGCGGCTTCGGCGGGCTCGTGGTGGCGCTCACCGGGCCCGGGCTGGCGGTTCTGTTCTGCTGGTTCCTGCATCGGCAGCGGATTTTTCTCCGCGTGTGATGCCCGCGCGCGGCCTTGCGCAACCCCTCGCCCACCGTAATCTCGGCCCGAAAATCAAGCTGGCGGGTTTTCTTACCGCCGCGTCGCCACCATGGACACTCCTCAAAAAATTCTCCTGATCGACGACGATCCTCTCATCGCCCAACTGGTTGGCATGTTGGTGACGGTGTTCCGCGGTGACCCCTTCACGGTGGAGCATGTGCCGGACTACGACAACGGCCTGAAGCGGCTGTTGAGCGGGACCCACGCCCTCTGCCTGCTGGATTATCATCTCGGCGCGGGCGACGGCCTGCAACTGCTGCGCGAGGCCAAGTCGCAAAACTGCCTCACGCCCGTCATCCTGCTCACGGGCGACAGCCGCGAAGAAACGGACCTCGCCGCGATGGAAGGCGGCGCGGCCGATTTCATCAACAAGCGGGACCTAAAACCCGATACGTTCGAACGCTCGGTCCAATACGCCATCAAGACCGCCAAGGCGCTGGCGGCACTCCGCGCCGCTCAAAAGCCGGCGCGTTAGGACCGACTCCCACCGGCCGGTCCGTCGCTTCGCTCAAAAACCGCGGCGGGGGCGCCGCGGCTCCAAGGGACCCCGCTCACTTCAGCGCCCGCTCAATCCAGGTGTAGGACAGGTGCCGGGCGGGCGTCGGGAAATCGTGGATGGAGTCGGGGTGCTCGGCGTGAATCAGCCCGGGTACGTTGTAGAGTTGGTAAATCTGGGCGGCCGCCGCCACGACCCGGTCGACACTGCGCCATTTGTAATTGCTGTCCCGGATCGGGGCGTTGGCAAAAAAAGGCCGGGGCGCCAGCGCGCCGATCAGTTCGTGGAAATCGAACGGGATTCCGGCCAGTGGCGTATCGAGGATCTTGGGCATGTAGAGTTCCTGCGCCCAGCCCCGGCCCGGCTGCCAGGCGGACGCATCCTTGTAGTCGAGGTAGGAATCGAAGCCACAGCTCGACACGATCACCTTGATGCGGTCCTCGAACACCGCGGTGTAAATCGCGTTGTGCCCGCCCAGCGAATGGCCGATCACCCCGAATCCTCCCTGCTTCACGCCGGGAATGGACGCGAGGAGATCGATCGCCCGGATGTTGTCCCAAATCGCCTTCATCGTGCCGCTTTGGTAACCGAGCTTCTTCAAGTCGGGCTTGTAGTGCCCCATCTGCGGATAAAAGGGCGCGATCGTCACGTAGCCCCGCTCGGCCAGTTCCTGGCCGTAGTTGCGGTTCGGCAGACCCTTGGGTCCGCCGAGGCCGACCACGACTTTGCTGCCGATGTCGCGGTTGGTTCCCATCAGGCAAAGCACGCCCGGCCGGGCCTCGCCCGCCGAGCCGTCGAGCACGGCCTTGGGAATCAGAAGATACGCCGGCACCCGTGAATCCGGCTCCGCCAGATACGTAATGTAGCGGCGCACGTAGGAACCGCAGTCGACCTCCTCCTCCACCTTCACGTCCAGCGGCACCCGCTTCACCGGCCCGGGCAGCGGACCCATGACCTTCTGCGCCCCGGCGAGGATTTCCGCGCGCCGTTTCTGCCAGTCGCCGATGGAGCGAACCGGCGCGATCGCGCCCTTGTCATCGCGAAACTCCAGCAGATTTTCGCGGTCCAGCCGGCCGCGGTCCACGGTCGCGCCGGTGGTCAGCAACGCACCGGCCATGATTATTCCTGTCTCCAGCCATCGGTGTTTTTTCATTTTTTCGGGAAAGTCGGATTGCCTGGCCCGGGCCACGATTTCCCCGCGCAACGGCGGGGACGGGGGCAGGCTCGGACGGGAGCGTTGGGAAGAAAACGGGTTTGTCAGCATCCGGTTTTCAGCCGCACCGGCACCGTGCACTACTTGAGCCGCGTGAACAGCGCGCCGATGGTGGCCTCGATCTTGCGCGACGCCTCCACCTCCACGCGGTTGGTGCCGAGCCAGGTTTCGTAGCCGCCCAGTTCGTGCTGCTCCGGCGTCGGGAGGTAGCCGTTGCTGCCGTTCGCGAGCTCGATCGTAAACGTGTCCTTGAACGGACTGGCGGCCTTGATCGCCAGGCCCGTGGCAGTGAACGTCTCGAAGGGAATGGCGGCCACGCCGAGTTCGCCGATACGGAAAGCCTGCAGCAGCACGCTCACCGTTTCCGGCCAGTCGCGCGCGGAGATCGTCCGCTCGGCATAGGCCTTTTCCAGGCTGTGCACCGGCGAGACCGTGGCCGGCCGCGCCAGCACCTGTTGCGCCCGCTCCACCAACCCGGGCCCGGGTCGGCGGGTTTTCAACACCAGCTCCGTCTGCGTCGCCTTTAATTCCACCCAGTCGCGATGCTGGATCGTCTTGCGCACCCGCAGCACCTCCTGCGCGACGTCATTGGCCACCAGCCGGATTTTTTCGTACGGCGCGTATTTCCTCGGCCCTGCCTTGATGTCGACGTTGTTGACGTCGCCGCACGGGCCGTTGGCGAGCAGGCCGACGAAGGGCGGATCCTGGCGGTCGGCTCCGAGCAGTTCCTGCAGGCGATCGCAAAACGCGCCGAAGTAATCCGCCGAGATGTGGCCGGTCGGCACCCCGCCCACGTAGTGCAGCCAGTAATTCGCCAGCAGCGCGATCGGCCGGCCCGTGGCGGACTGCACGGAAATAAAATACAGCTCGGGGTTGGTCGGTCCCGCCGGCCCGGCCAGATCCTTCCGGGTCGAGCCCGGATTCATCAACGCGCGGTCCTGCCCGCCGAACGGATTGACGACCGTCTTCCCGTCCTTGATCAGCCACCGCCGGTTGAACAGGTGCTGCGGCACCTGGCCCGTGCCCCAGCCGATCTGCGCTGGCTCGAGGTTGTTGAGCGCCCGTTGCACGCCGTCGGCGATCCGCCGCGCGAGGAAAGCCTGGTAGTCGTCGAGTGGAGGAATCGCCGCGGGATCGCGCGTCTCCGCATTCGAAGCCCGCATGACCATCGCATTCGAGCCGCGGGCGCTCGTGGCGGAATGCGTGTGCGTCGCCGACATCATCATGTTGGCCGCCGGCACGCCGGTCGCCGCCTCGACGCGCCGCTTCGCCTCGTCGAACACCTCGCGGTTGATCCCAACGTTGTCCACCACGACAAACACCAGCCGGCTCGTGCCGTCGTCGAGCGCCAGACAGCGCGCGTGGAGTTCGTCGTGGATCTGCGTCGCCGGCGGAATGACAAAATTACCCACGATGCCGGCGCCGAGCGGCGGCGTGATGTTGCTGGTCGCGGCACCCGCCCGGAAAACCCGGGCGGCGGGCGCGGCGGTCTGGGCGCCGTGGATCGCGGTCAGCGCGGTCGTTGCCGCGATCACCAAAAAAAGCACCGGGATAAACTTGGGGTAGGGGCGGATCATGACGGCCGCAGCAAAGGCCAAAGTGGGCGATCACGCCAACGTCAAATCGCCCGGCCACGGCGGGACGGCACCGCTTTTCCACCGATACCGCACCAGCCGCCACGCCCACCGCAGGCTCGCCTCCCCGCCGCCGATTCCCCCACGCTCCCTTTTCCCCCATGAAAAAACTGTTCTCCATCCTCGCCCTGGTCGCGTTGCTGCCTTTCGCCGTCGCCCAAGCGCCCGCTACGGCCAAAGTCGATGCCTCGGCCCCCATCGAAAAGAAGGACACCACCGGTGCTTTCCGAAAAGCCCACGAGTCCTTTCTCGCCCGCGGCAAGTCCGGTCCCATCGATGTCCTCTTCATCGGCGACTCGATCACCGCCGGCTGGACCAAGGTTCCGCACATCTGGGAGCACTACTACGGCAAAAACCAGCCCGCCAACTTCGGCATCGGCGGCGACCAGACCCAGCATGTGATCTGGCGCATCGCGAACGGCGAGCTCGACGGCATCTCCCCGAAAGTCACCGTCCTCATGCTGGGCACCAACAACTCGGCCGGCCATACCGCCGCCGAGATCGCCGCGGCCGACCGCAAGATCGTGGAACTGATCCGCCAGAAGATCCCCGGCACCAAGGTGCTCGTGCTCGCGATCTTCCCCCGCGGCGCCCGCAAGGACCAGGCCGGCCGGATCACCGAGGCCGCCATCGCCGATGCCATCAAACGCACGGACGTGATCAACGCCGTGAACGCCGACCTGGCGAAACTCGACGACGGCCGCAACGTGCGCTTCCTCGACATCAACGCGGTCTTCGTCGGGCAGGACGGCAAGATTCCGTTTGCGATCATGCCCGACCAACTTCACCCGAACGCCGCCGGCTATCAGCTCTGGGCCGACGCGATGAAGCCGTTGCTGACCGAGATGCTGAAGTAGTTCGGGCGGCCGCGCCCTCCGCCCGGACCCCGGGGAATTTGGTTAATTGCGCCGGCGTTGTGCCGATAGCGCAGTGTGCCCGTCGGCGTCGAATCCAACATCACGCCCGAAGCCCTCGTGCATCAGGTCCGGGATCTGCCCTCGGAACCAAGGGTGCTGCGCACCTTGGAGGAACTGCTCGCCCGGGACAACACGCCGCTCGATCGCATCGCGGATTTGATCCGGCTCGAACCCGCGCTCACGGCCCGGACGGTACAGATGGCGAGCAGCGTCTACTTCGGGCAGGGCGCGCGGGTGGAAACGTTGACGGAGGCGATTCAGCGCGTGGGCCTCGACGGCGTGCGGAAACTCGTGACGTTCGCGGTGGCGTCCGGGTTGGTCGGCCATCCGCTGGCGGCGTACCGACTCACGGCGCCGATCGTCTGGCACCGCGCCATCGCCTGCGCGCTGGCGGCCGGCAGTCTCGCCGAACACAGCGGCGCCGCGGACGCCCACGATGCCTACACTGCCGGATTATTGCACGGGCTGGGCCTGGTGGTGATCGACCGCCATGCCACCCGATCCGGCCGGACAGCCGCGATCGAGTCCTCCGGCTATCCCTTGGATTTCGCTCCCGCGGAACGCGAATGGCTGGGCTTTTCCCACGCCGAGGCGGGGGCGACCCTGCTTGAGCGCTGGGGTTTTCCGCCCGCGGTGACCACGGCCGTGCGCCATCAACTGGCACCGGAGGAGGCCCCAAGCCACCGGCAACTGTGCGCCATCCTGGCCACGGCCCGGTGGGCACGCTCCTTTCTTTGCGTGCCCGAGGAACTGATTCCGGAATTGCCGTCGCCCGGCTGGTTGCAGACCGCGGGAATCGACGTACGTGATTTCGGCGCTTGGCTGACGACCGTGCGCCGGGGCTTCGAACGCGCGTGCCGCAAACTGTAGCGGGCGCAATACTGCCCGAAGCCGGTCAGACGTCGATCGCGATGCCCTTGGCCTTGAAAATCGGGGCGGCGTATTTCCGGTAGTTTCCCCCCAGTATCTTCATGCGGTCGGCGCGGGAAATATCCGCATCCAGAATCTTGCCCAATTCGGTGGCATAGCTGCGGCTCGGACCGTGCCCGCCCCACACCAAACGGTCCACCCCCAGCTCGCGGACCGCATATTCGACCATCCCCGAGTGCGGATCGGATCCGGAAAATTCAAACAGGACGTTGGGGCACGACTTGATCGCCCGGACCCCCAGCTCCCAATCGCCGCCGGAATGGCCACAAATCATCCGGACGTCCGGAAAGCGCCGGGCGAGTTTCGCCACCTGCATCGGCGTGTTTTCCCCCGATACATTGCCCCCGCCCGGAAGATTCGGCGAACCCCCGACTTTCAGCCAGGTGTGGATGTAGATCGTGGCGTTCAAGCTGGCGGCAAAGCGGATGATCGGATCGCTGTTGGGGTGCTCGCAGGTCGTCGGGGTCGACTTGCCGCCGACGTACTTGATGCCAATGCAGGGACCCTTGCGCAGGAGCTTTTCCATCTTCGCGCAACTCTCGTCCGGAAAACCCGGATCGATCGGGGTGATGCCGGAAAGGAAGGCCCTGTCCCGTTCCAGGATCGCCAGGATCTTGTCTTCATAGGGCGACCGGGAAATCGGCTTGTCCAGCGTACCGCCAATTTCGAAGGAAATGGACCGCTCGATTCCCATGCGTTCGACATAAAACCGATTCCGCTCGTACTGCGCGATCGGGTCCTGGCCGGGCGCGACGTAGAACCCGTGGAAATGGCTGTCCCATATCCGATGGGCCACCAGTTCGTCACGCGTCGGCAAGCCGTAGTCGGCGCCGTCGATGAAGAATTCCTTCGGAATCATAGGTCAGAAGTGGAAATAGCGCGCTTCCTCGGTGCGCCGCCGCCCGGCACTTTACGCGTGGGCGATGGCAAACGCGCACGCGATCAGCACGACGACCACACCCAGAGCACCGGCCAGACCGACCAGGTCGGCGCGGTAGCGGCGGAAGGAAAAGGTCTGCCGGAGACGGAGGACATCGATGAGGAGCAGTCCCTCGCCGTTGGCCTCGGCCTCCTGCGCCCGGGCTTTCACCTCCGACGCCGGGAATCCATCGACCGACGCCGGCGTGTGCAGACGTTCCTGCAGGGCCTCCCACGCCGCGGCCGGTTCCGGCTTGGTCAGCAGGCTGCCGGCCACGAGCCCGACCAGGCTGGCGATGAGGGAGTAGATGAAGATGTTCGCGTGCCACGCTGTGACGTTGCCGTGCCACGCGAGGTTCAGGCCGATGTTGACGCCCGTGCCGGCGAGAAACGAAAGAGCGGCGCCGACGCGATTGGCCCGTGGCCAGATCAAGCCCGCGAGGAACGGCACGCCCATGAAGGCCGCGAGGCTGTCCCCCTGCAGGAGGGTATCGAGGACGTTTGGCATCACGTAAACCAAGCCCATCGAGCTAAGCGTCATCACGGCACCGGCCATGCGGCCCATGTTGAGGTAGTGCGTATCGGGAGCGGTCGCACGGAAATACGGCCGGTAAAGGTTCTGCACAAAGAGCGCGCCCATATCGACCATGAAGGCCGAGCAGGTCGACATGTTGGTGGCCAAGATGCTCGCCACCATCAGGCCGAGGAATCCCGGTCCGAGCAGGTAATGGCACGCGACGCCAAACGCGGCCTCGGAGTCGTGCAGCGCCGGAATCTTCCCGCGCGCCACCAGGGCGATCACGATCAGTCCCACCAGGGTCCAGCCGATGGTGCAAAAACGCTTCACGAGATTGCCGTAGGTGAAGCCCACGCGGCAGTTGGTCTCCGTCTTGCCGGTGCCGACCGATCCCATCACGTGCGGCTGGGAAAAAATCGAGCACAGGCTCTGGATGCTCAGGACGGCGATCAGCCCCAGCGTCAGTCCGCCCGGAATCGCGAGGGAAAGCTGCGCGTCCGACAGCGCCGATTTGAAGGCATGAAAGCCGCCCAACTGGGAAAAGCCAAACGGGAGGATGATGACCGACAGCACGATGATAAGGAGGCTCTGGAAAAAATCCGTCATCACCGAGGACACGCGGCCGCCGAGAAAACTGTAGCCGACAAAGATGATGGACATGGACCAGATGACGACGGAGTGGCTGATCCCGCCGGCCGTCGCCTGGCTTACGACCTTGGCCGCGCCATTCTGCATGGCCGTCATGTTCAACATCAGGTACAGCACCGCATACAAACCGTAGAGGATGCCCAAGCCCCGGCCGAAACGGGCCTCCATGTACTCCGCGCTGGTGATGTAGCGCAGCCGCCGAAAAATCGGCGCGATAAGCCAGTAAAACGGCGTGCAGAAGATGAATTTCCAGCCGAACCAGATGCCCGAGAAGCCCCACTCGTAGGACTTGCCCGCCGTGCCCACCGGCTGGTCCGCGTGCGTACCGACGCCGAGCGACTGGCCGATCATGAGCAGTTTACCGAACTTGCGGTTGCCCATGAAATACTCGCTGGTGCTGCGGACGCGGCGGGCGGCGTAGAGGCCGATCGCGGCCATCAGGCCGAGGTAGGCGACAATGACGGCAAAGTCGTAGGGATGGAGACCGAACATCGGGGAAGGAGGGGTTGAGGGGAAGACGGCGAAACCGAATCGTCGCCGGAATCCTGCGCGGAGCCGCCGTGATTTAGCCAGCGCGATTCTCGTCCCGGCAGGGCGGCGGCCATTTGGTTTCGGACGCAAATGGAACCCGTCGTTCCCCGAGTTGCTTGAAACCACCCGGCGCCAGCCTCCGGCAAAATGCATCGCGTCGATGCATTCCGGCCGCTAGTTCCCGCGGGCAAAAACACCCGATGACCTCGTTTCGCCGGCTGGTGGTTGCCCTCGTTCTCGTTGCGCCGTGGTTCGTGCGCGCCGCGGATTATTTTCCGCCTCGCGGCACGTGGGAGCACCGGACGCCAGCCGAGCTCGGCTTCGATGCCGCGAGGTTGCAGCAAGCCGTGGCCTTTTCGGTCGCCAATGAAAACTCATCGTCGAAGGACGTCGCTGAGGAGCTCAAGAAAACGTTCGGCGCCCGCGAACCGAACTTCAAGATCCTCGGCCCCACCCAACCGCGCGCCGCGCTCAACGGCCTCGTCATCCGCCGCGGCTACGTGGCGGCGGCGTGGGGCGATGTCGCCCGCACGGACATGACGCACAGCGTGACGAAGACTTTCCTCACCACCGTCGTCGGTCTCGCCTGGCAGCGCGGCCTCATCCGCGATCTGGCCGATCGTCCGGCGGACTACCTGCCGGCAAACGAGCGCGAGTCGCTTTTCGGCAGCGCGCACAACGCCGGGATCACCTGGGAACACCTGCTGCGGCAGACGAGCGATTGGAGCGGCACACTCTGGGGCGTGCCCGACTGGGCCGACCGGCCGGTCGGCGCGACGCCGGCCGATTACCCGAACCGCCCGGTGCACGAGCCGGGGACGTTTTTCAAATACAACGACGTGCGCATAAACCTGCTGTCGCTCTGCGCGCTCCACGTGTGGCGCCGGCCCCTGCCCCAGGTGCTCCGCGAGGAAATCATGGACCCGATCGGCGCCTCGGGCACGTGGCGCTGGCACGGTTACGAAAATTCCTGGGTCATGATCGACGGCCAGTCGATGCAGTCCGTGAGCGGCGGCGGGCACCTGGGCGGCGGCATGTTCATCAACGCCTGGGACCTGGCCCGCTTCGGCTACCTTTTCTTGCGCGGCGGCAAGTGGGCCGGCCGCGAGCTCGTGCCCGAAAAATGGATCGCGCTGGCGCGCACCCCGGGCCCGGCCAATCCGGGCTATGGTTTCGCGAACTGGTACCTCAACCCCGACCGCAAGCCGCTGCCCGCCGTGCCCGCCTCGGCTGTGCGTTTCGTCGGCAACGGCGCGAACATCGTCTTCATCGACTGGGAGCACGATCTCATCGTCGTCGTCCGCTGGATCAAGAACGACACCGCCCTGAACGCGTTTCTCGGCCAGGTGATCGGCGCACTGACCGGAGCGAAATAGGCGGCCGATCCGTCGTGTTGCCTCGCCGGCGGCCGCGGTCCCGTCGGATCACTTCACCTGCGGCGTGGCGCTGCCCGGCGCGAGCCCTATGGCCCAGAGGATGCCGCCGAGCAGGTGCTGCTGGTACTGTCGTGCCGTCTGCGCGGGATTCTTGCGGCCGCTCTTGTCGGTGTACGCCGGATCCCACAGGTCCTCGCGATGGCCGAGCGAGGTGTAGAAGACGCGGCCCCGGCCATGGGTTTTGCTCCACGCGACCGGGTAGTCCCCCGGCGTGGATTTTTTGGCCGCGATGTCGGCCGCCGTGAGCATCAGCGTGTCGAGCGACAGAAGGCCGCGCACCTTGGCGCGGTCGAAATTTTGCATCTGGTAAATCTCGTCGAACACCGTCCACGACCGCGGCAGCGGCTGGCAGGCCGCATGCGCCGGATCCTGGTTGAGGCACTCGACCGTCACCTGCGGACCGTGCGTCCGGAACTCGCCGCCGATCATCGCGATGAACGGCGGATACCCGTGCAGCGTGTCGAGCGCCGCATGCACTCCGATGAACCCCCGGCCGGTGGCGACCCAGTCGAGGAAGCCCTGCTTGTCCGGCAGCGGCAGGTCGCCCGTGGTGCTCACGAAAAGCACGGCGGCGTAGTTTTTCAGATTGGCCGGGCTGAGTTTTTGCAAGGCCTCGCTGACCCGCGGCATCCAGGCGGCCAGCGCGGCCTGATACGCCTGCTCGGCGGCGGCGAATTGTTTCAGCGCCGCCTGGTGGGCTGGATCATTCTCACCCTTGGGGCCGGGCCGCGGGCGCGCGGGGGCTTTCGGCTCGCCGGCGGGCTGACGGACAAAGTCGACCGTGAACTTCCCGCTGTCCCGGGCCAGTTGCTCGATGATTTTTTCCGCCAGCGGAATGGAGCTGTGGCGGTAGCCGGTGGTGACACTGACCACGAGGACCTGCTTCGGCGCCTCGGCGGCGCCGGCGGCAAGCAGCGCGAGAAAAAACGCGCCGACGCAAACGAGGGGAAGCGGCAGTTTCATGGGGAAAAGCGTGGCCGCATCTGGCGCCGATTCGGCCGACGACGCACGCCAAAAAAGATCCGCCCCGGGGATTCGACCGGGCGGGAGCGCGTGGCGTGCGCCTAAATCAGATGCCGGCCCCCATTTTCCGCCTTCAGAATTTCACCCGCGAGCCGGCGCGAAACGTCCGCGGCTCGCCGTATTGAAACGTATTGTTGAGGTAGTGTTTGTCGCCGAGGTTGCGCACACTCGCGTGCAGATCGACGGGCCAGCCGCCGAACTTCGTGGCGTAGCCCACCAGCAGCTCCGGCAGCACCACGGGCGAACTCTTAACCGGCACCGTCCAGCTCGGATGGACGTAGCTTTCGCCCATCGCCGTGAATCCGCCGCCCACATACGCACCCTTCAACGCTCCCGTCGTGAACGTGTATTTGTTCCAGAGCGAAAGCGTGTAGCGCGGCACCGACTCCAGGTGCGATCCGATCTCGCGCGGCTCCGCGGGATTCGTGATTTCGCTTTTTTGGAAAAAATAGCTGCCGCTGAACAACACCTGATGGTTCGGCTTCGGCGTCCACACCCACTCGGATTCGATGCCCCGCGTGCGCGTCTCCCCCGCGGCGATGCGCACCGTGCCCCCGGGCAGTTGGTAGAGCACCTGGTTCACGGTATCGATATCGAGGCGCGACGACTCCTCGTTGGCGAAATAGGTCAGCGTCCCCAGCAGCCGCCCGTCCCCGAAATCCACTTTGGCGCCGGCCTCCCAGCCGCGTCCGAGCAGGTTCGCCGAGAGGAAGCGCTGCGGAATCACCGTCGGCGGGCGGTAGGTCGCCAGCGTTGGATCGCCCTGGCTCGCGCGGATCGCGGCGAGATCGGCCGATTGTTGCCGTTGCGGGACAAAACTCTTGCTGGTGTTGCCGTAGAGACTGAATTGCGGCGCCAGCCGCACCAATGCGCCGAACTGGGGCAATATCTTGGTCGTCACGAAATCTTCGTCGATCCCGTCGCGGTTGTCGTCGGTCGGCCGGTGGTTCACGATGCGGCGCCCGCCGGCAATCGTCCGGAGTCGATCGTGGAAAAACGCCGATTGGAGCACGCCGTAGACGGAGTTCGAGTGCCCGCCCCCTTTGCGCACCACTCCCGGCTCGTTGTAAGTCGCGCCGTATTGGTCGCGCAGCAATTGCAGCAGACTCGGCATCGGACCCGTCGCGGGGCTGTAGGTGACGATGCGCGCCGTCGCGACCGTGTTGGCGCTGATCACGTCCTTGCCCCCGTCATGCTGCACGCCCGCCAGCAAGTCGTGCTTGCCCGCTCCGCCCAGATCGAACTTGGACGCCGCCTCGAGCCGCGCGGCAAACGTCACGCCGCCCGGCTTGAAATCCGAGATCGAGCTGCGCAGCCGCTGGCCGGCCACCGGCCGCAAACCGTTGAATTCGCGTCGCATCCGGTTGCTGTCCACCTGCTGGAACAGCGCGCGCACCGCCAGCTCCGGCGAAGCCGTCCACTCGCCCTCGAGCGTGGTGGTCTTGTTCACGTAATTGTCGCGCCCGTCGGGCCCGTTGTAGTTGAACGCATCGCTTGGAAAAAAGTCCCGCGAAAACACGCCCGGATACGGCGCGGCATTGGCTCCCAGCGTGCGCGCGATGAAGGTATCGACCGTCTCCGGCGCCGTGCGCCCGGTCGTGATCGGCTGGCCGGCGGGACCGTTCACCGCACCGTTTTCGAGCTGCGGATAGCTGGCCGGACGCGCGAGACCAAGCTTGTCGTAAAGCCGGATCGCCTCGCGGTCTTTCTCTTGAAAGAGCGGATGGCTCACCACCGTGTGGGGCCGCCGGCCGGCCTCCCGGTCGAAGTTGCTGTAGCGCGCGGTGAAGGCGAGACGGTCGGTCGGCTTCCAGGTCAGACCGGGACTGTAGAACGTCTCCTTCGTAAACATGTAATCGATCTCGCTCCGCTCGTCCGTCTTGCCGAGCACGATGCTGTAGGCCAGCTTGTCCTTGATCAGCGGCGCGGCCGAACGGAAGACCGCCCGCCTGTGCGAAAACGAGCCGTAGCTCACGGCCAGCGAGTGCTGCGGCCGAAAACTCGGCTTCAGCTTGATCAGGTTCACGGTGCCGCCCGGGTTGGAAATCCCCGCGAACACCGCGTTCGGTCCCTTCACCACTTCGATGCGGTCCACGTCATACAGCGTGAGTCCGTTGCCCGCCGGGAGCCCGTTCACGAACTGCGGACCCGTGTAGCCGCGGATCAGAATCTGGGCTTCGTCCTTCACGTGCAGCGACACCGAGCTCGCGCCGCGCAACACGTCCGCGAGTTGGTTGCCGCCCTGGTCCGCAATCAGTTCTTGCGAGACGATGCTGATGTTCAATGGGGTGTCCTTGATCAGACCCGCCGTGCCCGTGCCCGTCACCGCCGAACCCGCGCGGTAGCCGTAGTCCTGAGAGCTCGTCACCTCGAACGGACTCAAAATCACCGTCGCCGTGGACCCGCCCGGCGTCGCCGGGGCCGCACTCTGGGCGGTGAGGCCGGCACCCGTGCCGGCAAGCAGCGCGGTCCAAATCCAAACGGGTAAACGGTCGACGCGGAGGGAGGGTGTCATGATGGGAAAACGGAGGAAATGAGTTGGGCGGTCGGACGTGAAAAAAGGGCCGGCTCGGGTCCGACCTTCACCCTCCGCCCCCCGTTCGGAGGCCGCCAGCGGCCTCCCAGGCGCACCGTTCATAGTCGAACTTTATCGTGGCGCAAGATCGTGGACCCGGATCATACCGCCAATTGTGCGCCCGGACGCACAATTGCAGAAAGGGCCGCGGGTCGTCCGCCGCGCCGTCCATTGTCGCGACGCGTGGTTACGGCTTCTCCCGGCGCGAAAATTCTGTCATCGCTGATGGCCTCATCGCTTCGACGATTTCCGCGAAGCCACCACCGCCGTGTTTACGCTGACTTTCGATCCATGTTGCTAGCAACCGCCGGCCTTTGCCGCCCCAATTCCCTATGAGCTCGGCCACACCCCGCACCGCTTCAGCGGCCAGTCCCCAACGCAATTCCGACCGGCTTTCCAACGCCGGCGCCTCCGCCGACCCGTGGGAGGAATGCGCCCGCCTGCAATACGGCGGCGATCGCACCTACGCATGGAGCGTGCGCGCGCAGGTCATCGCCACGCCGCCCGACGGACGCGCGCAAATCGAGGAGCGATTGCTCAAGGCGCTGGCGAGTCCGGGCCGCGGCGATGCCGGTCTGGCGTTTCTGTGCCAGATGCTCGCGCTGGTGGGTACCGCGAAGAGTGTGCCCGCGCTCACGCCGGTCCTGCGCGATGCCCAAACCGCGGACTCCGCGCGCCTCGCCCTCGAGGCCATTCCGGGACCCGAGGCCGACGCCGCGTTACGCGATGCCCTCGGCGCCCTTTCCGGAGCGGCCAAGGCCGGGCTCATTGGCAGCATCGCCGCCCGCCGCGATGCCGCCGCCCGGCCCGCGCTGGCGGCGTTAAAGGACGCCGCGCAGGAACCCGCCGTCGTGCGCCAGGCCGCCGCGCGCGCCCTCGACCGTCTCACCCTTTCACCGTGATCCCCGCCATGAACGCCCCTTTGCCTGTCAGCCGCCGTCACTTCCTCAAGCGCTCCGCGCTCGCGACCGCAGTCGCCGCCAGCCCGCTCATCCTGCCGTCGGGCCTTCGCGCGGAAAACGGCCCCAGCAAGAAACTCACGGTTGGCATCATTGGCTGCGGCAACATTTCGGACAGCCACTTCCCGGTGCTGTTGGGCTACCCCGAGTCCGTCCGAATTCTCGCGGTCTGCGATGTCGATCGCGAACGCCGCGACACCGCCGCCGCGCGGGTGAACCGGGAATACGGCAACAACGATTGCAAAACCTACGGCGATTTTCGGGAGCTGAACCAGCGCGCGGACATCGATGTCGTGTTTGTGCTCGTGCCCGACCACTGGCACGCGCTGGTGGCGATTGATGCCATGCGCAACGGCAAGGACGTGTACGTCGAGAAACCGCTTACCCTGACGATTGCCGAGGGCCGCGTACTCGTCGACACGGCGCGCAAGTACCAGCGCATGACGCAGACCGGCGCGCAGAGCCGCTCCCGGAAGGCGTTTCACGACGTGGCCGAATTCGTGCGCAACGACGGCCTGGGAAAACTACACCGCATCGAGGTCGAAATTCCGCCGAACAACCGGTATTGCGGCGCCACGTGGAAACCCGAGCCGGTGCCGCCCGGGCTGGATTGGGACCTGTGGCTCGGCCCGTCCCCGTGGCGGCCCTACACGTCGATCGGCTGTCACTACAATTTTCGCTTCATCTCCGACAACGCCTGCGGCCAGGTGACGAATTTCGGCGCCCACGGTCTCGACGTGGGGCAGTGGGCGCTTGGCATGGACCACAGCGGTCCGGTCGAGGTGGAAGGCCACGGCGAATTTCCGAGCAGCGGGCTCTTCACGAACGCGACGAAAGTCGACTTCACCGTCCGCTACGCGAACGGCGTTCCGATGAGCTGCCGCACGCATTACGCGGGCGCGAGCGGCGGCGGCTGGACGGTGCGATTCGTCGGCGAGCGTGGCACGGTCCAAATCGCGCGCGATCGCCTGCTGGCGTCGGACAACACGCTGTTGCGCGAAGTGAACAAGCCGAACCCGCGAGTTCCGCTTACCGTCAGCAAAAATCACCACGAGAACTTTTTCGAAAGCGTGCGCTCGCGCCGGCCCGCGATCTCCGAGATTGAAACCGGCCACCGCACGGCGACCGTCTGCAATCTCGGGCAGATCGCGATGATGCTCGGCCGCAAACTGCGCTGGGATCCGGCGAAGGAGGAATTCGTCGGCGACGAGATGGCGAACCGGCTCCGCTCCCGCGCGATGCGCGGGCCGTGGTCGCTCGCCTGAGCGGCGGGTCCTTTCCGCTCTCGGAGTTCGGTTCTTCGCCCCGTCGCGCTCGCCGGCGCGAGGATCACGAAGCGGTTAATCTCTTCCGTAGGTATGGTATTTTTCCAGGGTATCGTGCCCGGGAGTGTCACCTATCTCGCCGGTTCATACCTGTCACGACGTGACGCCTTTTCAGTCCTCACAGCGCGGACGACACGGCCTCAAGCGCCGCGGTGAAGTTGGGTAATTTCTTGCGCCGGGCGTAGGCTTGGAAACGGCGCACAGCCGCAGGCGAAAGTTTCACCCTCTTGCGCAGCTTGCCCGCAGGTTTGCGCCCGGCCCCGTGACGCGCGCCACCGTGGGTGACCATGGCCCGGGACACGTCGAAGTAATCGAGCACATTCTTGCCGGCCGCAAAGCGCGCCCCAAGATTGGCGGCCGTCGTGGTCGTCTTAGCGGACGAGTTTTTGGAAGAGAGCTTTTTCATTTTCGCGGGAGCGGCGGGCGGAGATAAGGCAGACGTTGACGATCTCACCGCCAGCACTTCCGCGCAGGGAAAAGGGCGCAGGGAAAAGGGGTCACGTCGTGACTTGTGACAAAGCCCGTTTGAAATCCCTGCGAGCCGGCCCGCCCGCCAGCCGAAACCGGCGCACGTACTGGCTCACGCTAGCCGTCTTCCCCATCGCCAACCGTTCCGCCAGCCATCCGTTCGACACCGAGGTCGTCGTCTTCATCAGCGCGGCTAGGAGCACCTTTCCCGCGGCCGACCGTTGCGCCGGCAATTTCCCCAGCGCGAGGCCCAGACTTTTTGCCCCGGCCTGCAACGTCTCTTCCCACAGTTCCGCGCGCAATTCCCTTTGCCCCGCGCGATTGGCCCCCGCCAGTTCCAACCTCTCCAAACGCGAACTCCGTGCGGTGAGATCCTTCCGCAGGGCCAACTTGAAGTCGGCCGATCCCACCACCCAGCCCCGGCTCAGCCGCCCGAATTTCTTGTCCCGCAGCTTCGCCTCCTCCTCGGCCAGCACTTCGAGATACGCCAGATAGCGCCGCCAGCCGCCCGGCGTGTCCGCGAGCCCGCCCGCCTCCGCCAGCACGGTCGCCCCTTCCAGACAGGCCGGCCGGCCATTCCCGGCAAACAGCGGCAGGCTGCTCCAGCGGTAATCGAGCAGCCGTTCCGCCGCCACGATCTTCGCCCGCACCGGATTGAGATTTCTGCCCTTAGCGCCATACTTGGCCACCGGAGAAAAACTCGGCGGGGACGCCGCGTCTCCAGGAAAATATCCGGGCCTCCGCGAAGGCGATGCAAGACCGCGGCTACTTGCGCACCACGTCGCCCGCGCTGCCACGCGCGACGCTGTTTTCGCCCAACGTCACGGCCCCGCCCCCGCGGATCTCGATGCCGGCCACAAGGTCCTTCGCGTCCGTGGCCGCGGTGATCATCATGCCCG
Organism: Opitutia bacterium; assembly: GCA_947474935.1. GTDB lineage: Bacteria > Verrucomicrobiota > Verrucomicrobiia > Opitutales > Opitutaceae > ER46. Next base: position 358,018 of record CANJKL010000002.1, on the reverse strand, counting down.
TCACCTGTACCTGCTGGGAGTTTTCGATATAAAGCCCGCGAAACTTCGGCGCGAGGATCTGCCCGCCGCTCACCGAGATTTGCCGGCTGCCGGTGATCTCCACCGCGCCGCCCCGGCTGCTCGAGCCCGCGGCGGACCCGTCGACTTGCAGTCCGTTCAGGATGATGCCCTCGCTGTCGCGCACCACGACGCCGTTGAGCCATTGCTGACCCTTCTCGATATAGTCCGGGTTGTTGTCCACCGCGTTGGTGCCGACGACGATGTTGCGGCTGCCCTCGATCAGCAGCGCCTGTTCGCCGCCCCGGAGCAGGCTGTTGCCGTTCACCGTGATTCCGCGGACGTTCCGCAGGTGGATGTTCACGCTCTGGCTGCTGATGTGGTTGCCGGAGATGGCGAACAGGCCGAGCTTGTTCGGCGTCCCCGGGGTGCCCACCAGCCGGATGTTCGCCCCGCCCGGCGTCTTGACCGCCTGGATGTTGTTCCCGGTGATGACGCCCTCGCGGATGCTGCCTTTGCCGACATCCATCCAGATGTCCGCCGACTCGGAGGCGTTGGCGTCGTAGTTGTATTCGATGCAGTTCTCCACGATCTCCAGGTTGCGAATCGAGGCGTTGGTGATCCGGATGCCGCCGCGCTTGCAGTAGCTGATGTGATTACTGCTGATGATGATCTGGTGCAGGTCAACGCCCTCGAAAATGATGCCGGTCTGCAGGCAATTGTAGATGTGATTGCCGATGATGATCGGGTTGCGGTTGCTGGTGGTGATGCGCTCGGGCGGCGGCGAACCCGCGGAGAACCGGATGCCGTGGCGCAGCTCGCGGAGGAAGCAGCCGCGGACGGTGGGCTGCATCACGAAGCTGAATTCGAGGCCGTCGGCCTCGGGATGCGCGCCCACGATCTCCAGTCCGTCCACCTGCGGCATGCGCTCCTGGTCCATGATGCCCGGCTTGAAACTCTGCGGGCCGGCCGTGCCGCGGTGCGTGCCCGCGAAATAAAAGGCTGGGCCGCGGCCCGCCATCACGACGCGGCCCACGCCGCCGCCCTGCAGGCTGATCCGCCCGACGCCGTCGAGCGGCACGCGCACGGTGGCCGTGAGCCGGTAGGCGCCCCGCGGGAAATCGACCACGCCGTCCGTGGTTTCCGTCACGGCACGCTGGATGGCCGCGGTGTCGTCGGCGACGCCGTCGCCCTTGGCGCCGAAATCCTTCACGCTGGCCGCGCGGGCGAGACCAGCCGCGACCAGAAACATTGAGACGCACAGAAACCAGGAGGAGTACTTCATGGGGATAAGCGGGGATGGCTTTTCGACTGACGATTAAGGGCGCTGCGGTCCGCGCGGCCAGCCCCGATTGACGGAAGTTAGAGCCTGCACTCGCGAACAACGTGCAGGTTTGCGACGATCTTTCGTGGAGCGCTCCTATGCTTTCCCCGCGGGTGTCGCGGATGGACGCGGATTGAACCAAGCATTTATCCGCGGAAAGTCCTAGTTCCGGCTTTGCCGGGTTGGGTTGAAGCCGTTCGATGCCGATCCAAAGTAAAGCTGCCCGCGGGCGGGCCGCCTCACCCCAGGATCTGCCGCAGGCTGTCCAGATCGAGCACGCTCGCGAGCGACTCCTCCTGCACCACCGCGCCCGCCAGGGCCGCCTTCTCGCGCTGCAGCGTGCGAATTTTTTCCTCCACCGTGCCGCGCGCGATGAAGCGATACGCGTTCACCGGCGACACCTGGCCGATGCGATGCGTGCGATCGATCGCCTGCGCCTCGACCGCCGGGTTCCACCACGGGTCGTAGAGAATCACATACGACGCGGCCGTGAGGTTCAGCCCGAAGCCGGCCGCCTTCAGCGACAGCAGAAACACCGTGTGGCGGCGCTCCGCCTGGAACTGCGCGACCAGCGTCTCGCGATCCTCCGTCTGGCCGGTGAGCATCAGGTGCCCGATTCCGGCGGCGGCGAGCCGCTCCCGGATGATTTCGAGCATCGTCACGAACTGGCTGAAGACGAGCACCTGGTGGCCCTCGTCGCGCAGCTCCTCCACGCGTTCGAGCAATTCCTCGAGCTTGGCCGAAGGCGCGTCGCGGTGCGCCGGGCCGAGCAGCGCCGGGTGGCAGCAGATCTGGCGCAGCTTCATCAGGCTCGCGAGAATGCTGAAGCGCGCCTTGTCGAGCTGCCGCGGCGATTCCACGCGGAGCAACTGCGCCCGCGCGCGCTTGAGCTCCGCCTGATACAGCCGCTCCTGCTCGCCCTCGAGCTCCAGCACGACGTCTTCCTCGGTGCGCGCCGGCAGGTCGGCCGCCACCTGCGCCTTCGTCCGCCGTAACAGGAAATGCCGCACGCGCGCCCGCAACCGCGCCAGCGCGAGCGGATTGTCCTGCGCGTAGTGGCGCTTGAACGCGGCCTGCGTCCCGAGCAGCCCGGGCAGGGCAAACGCAAACAGGCTCCAGAGGTCGAGCAGGCGGTTTTCCACCGGCGTGCCCGTCAGCACCAGCCGGCGTTCGCCCGGCAGTTCGCGCGCGACGACCGCCACGTTCGACGAGGGATTCTTGATGAACTGCGCCTCGTCGAGGATCACCGCGTGCCAGGCCTGATCGTGAAAGAATTTCGCCTGCAGGCGGAGCTGGGTGTAGTTCGCGACGACGATCAACGGCCGGCCCGCATGGGCGGCGAGCACGGGCTTCATCCCGCCCGGCACGAAGCGCACGACATCCAGCGCCGGCGTGAACCGCCTCGTCTCGGCCTCCCAGTTGCCGATCACCGATTTCGGGCACACGACGAGGGCACGCAACGGTTCGCCGGCCGGCTGGTGTTGCGCGAGCCAGAGCAGCCACGCCAGCGCCTGCAGGGTCTTGCCGAGACCCATGTCGTCGGCGAGCACGCCCCCGAGCCGGTTGAGCGAAAGAAAGACGAGAAACTCGAAGCCCTCGCGCTGGTACGGCCGCAGCTCGGCGCACAGGCCCGCCGGCAATGCGGGCGCCTGCGCCGGATGCACCAGCTCGCTGGCGCGCGCGCGCAGGGCCTGCGCCTGCCGGTCGGACAGCAGCTCGCCCACGCCGGTCTGCGCGAGCTGGAGCGCGTGAAACCGGTGCCGCTCGCCCGCAATCGCGGCCTCGGCCAGCGTGGCGGTGTCGAACCCGGCCGCCTCCAGCGCCGCCAGCGGCGCGCCCTCGAGATCAACGCTCAGGCGGCGCCATCCCTTGCCGTCGAGCCGCACGAGCTTGCCGCGCGCCTTGAGGAGCAAGGCGACTTCCGCGGGCGTCAGCGTGGAATCCTCCGGGCGCAGCGCGAGCGCGAGGTCGAACCAGTCGCGGTGCGCCTTGGTTTCGCTCAACTCGAACTCCACCCGCGCGCGCACCGGCCCGCTGAGCAGCGAGGCGAGTTCACCCGTGGCCGCCACCTCGACATCCGGCGGGAGCGCCTCGCGCCACGCGATGAAATCCTCGGCGAACGTCCGCGTGACACGCCGCATCCATTTTCCCTCGAGCCGGCTGAAAGCGAGACCGAGCGCGTCGAGCTGCGCGATGGCCGGCGTGACCCGGCCGAGGTCGAGGGACTGGATTTTGCCGTCCGCGGGCGCCGCGACGACCGCCGGCAATGGGCTCCAACCCGCCGGCGACCAAGTCCGGCGTACGGGCGGATGATCGGCGACCGCCACGAGGTCGACGTGCAGATTTTCCTGTCCGGTGAAATCCTTCGCCAGATGGCATTCGAAGCGCGCGCGCAGGGTGACCGGGGCAAAACGCGCCGCGATCTCGGCCGGCAGCCGCGCCCCGAGGCTGTGCAGCGTTTGCAGGACTTCGGGATGCTCGATGACCTCGGCCGGCACAAGCGCGGCGGCGACCGAGTTGCCGTCGAGCGCGGGCGGGCCGCGATAAACGATGCCTGCGTGCAGGTAGAGCGCGGGCTGGCCGGGCAGGTAAAGGGCCGCCGCCGGCAGCGGGGTGCCATCGGCGCGATGCAGCGCGACCAAAAAGTTGTCGCCGCCGCCATCGGCGCGCGCGACGTCCCAGTGCAATGGTTCCGCGGCGGAGACCAGCGGCCGGCCGCCGGCGCCGGTCACGACCGTGCGGGCCAGCGGATGGGAGAGCACGCGGTGCAAAAACCGCCGGGCGCCGGCATTCTCGGACGCCAGTTGCAGCGCGAAGCCCTGACGCCACTGGTCCTGGCAAAGGGCGAGAAAGGCGAAAACGGCCGGGCTGGCATCGACGGCCGAGAGCCCGGCGCTCTCGCGCGTGAACCGCTCGATGAAGGCGCGCGGCGCGGCCTTCCACGGGGCCTCCGGATGGGCGCGCGTCTCGAGCGCCCATTTGCCGGCGCCGACATCGAGGCGTACGTCGAGGCGCTCCGTTGGCGCAATCGCCTCGTTCAGCCCGGCCGCCGCCCCGGCACGCAGTCGCTCAAACCGGTCGGTCCAGCGCCGCGCCGCCTCGCGGTGCTGCTGGTCGCCCAAGCGGGCGCGCAACGGGGCGGTATCGGTCACGGGCCGCATGAACTCTGGCACGGCGAAGCCCGACGATTCGATGTCATGCGCGAGGAATTGCCAGAGCTCGAGCGCATCCTGCGGCGGCTCCGTCCACCACCCCTGAAACGTGGGTTGAAATTCGGTGCGGCCCGCCTCCGCCGTGGCGAAGCCCAGGCGCTTCAGGTCGTGCGCCGCCACGCGGCCGGACTGCCGGAAATTGTGGAAGATCTGCGCAAGCTTGCCAAGAAACGCACCCTCCTGCGCCGACAGCGGATGACCAAGCTTCTCCACCAGGATCGCTTCCAACTGCTGCCGGGAAACGATCCGGAGTGGTTCGGGCGCCGACGATTTCGCGGGCGAACCAACGGCCGGTGGCGCCCCGGACGCGATCCCAAGCTGCTGGAGCCACTGCAGGGCCAGCGCGACGACGTGTTTGCAGTCCCCCGTGAGCGGGCACGAACACGTGTTCCGCCAACCGCGACCCGCGCGAAGAAGTTCGGCCGTGTAGAGCTTCGTGCCGCGCACCTCGCCGCGCAGCGTCCGGGCGTCGACGCGGGTGACGCTCAGCACCTGGCCCCGCCGGTGATAGTCCTGCCCGCGATGGCGCACGCCGGAGTCGCAGGCCGCCAGATGCGTGCGCAACGTGGCGAACGCGTCGGGTGAGTCGACGGTGGGGGGAGCGGACATGCGTTTAGGCGTCGCGGGCAGAACGGGCTCGGGTCGTCCGCTCCACGGGGGAGCGCAACCGCCGGCCGGATTCCGGGAACGGTCTGGTCAATAAACCTGCTCGTCGAGCAAGGCGAAGAGCTCCGCCTCGTGGATGCGACGCTGGGTCATCGAGTCGCGTTCGCGCAGCGTGAAGCTGCCGTCCTTCTCGATGGTCTCAAAGTCGATGGTCACGCACCACGGCGTGCCGATTTCATCCTGGCGGCGGTAGCGACGGCCGATGGCGCCGCCGTCGTCGTAGAACACGGCGTACTTCCGCTGCAACTTCGCGTGGAGTTCGCGGGCGCGGCCCACGAGCGCCTCCTTGTTCTTCAACAGCGGCAGCACCGCGACCTTCACCGGCGCGATGCGCGGCGAAAGCCGGAGCACGGTGCGTTTCTCGACGTTGCCCTTCTCGTCCTTCACGTCCTCCTCCGCATAGCCGGCACAGAGCACGGCGAGCAGGATGCGGTCGACGCCGACCGCCGGCTCGATGACATGCGGGACGAATTTCTTCTTCGTGGCCTCGTCGAAAATATCCTGCGGCTTGCCGCTGGCGGCGGCGTGCTGGCCGAGGTCGTAGTTGCCCCGCGCCGCGATGCCCCACAGCTCCTGCACGCCGAAGGGATACTTGAACATGATGTCGACCGTGCCCTTGGAGTAGAACGCGAGCTTCTCCTTCGGGTGGGCGTAGCGCGAGAGGTGGCTGTCCGGCAGGCCGATGCTCTTCAGCCAGGCTTCGCACCAGGCGATCCATTCCTCGTGGCACTTGGCCCAGTCGGCGTCCTCGTGGATGAAGTATTCCATCTCCATCTGCTCGAACTCGCGGGAGCGGAAGATGAAGTTGCGCGGCGTGATCTCGTTGCGGAACGACTTGCCGATTTGCGCAATGCCGAAGGGCAGCTTCACGCGACCCGTGTCGACGACGTTTTTGAAATCCACGAACATGCCCTGCGCCGTCTCCGGCCGGAGGTAGGCGACCGAGGACGCGTCGGTCATCGCGCCGACATTCGTCTGGAACATCATGTTGAACGAACGCGGCGCCGTGAGGCTGCCGGGTTCGCCGGTCGCGGGGGACGGGATCAACGCGATCTCGTCGGGCTGCGCCTCGGTCATGTCCTTCGGCTGCACCGGCGCCAGCGTGCCCTGGATCGCCTTCTTGCGCTTGAAGCTTTCCGCCGCCGTCTGGAGCTGGCCGGCGGTGTTTTCGCTTTCGAGCGCGGAGACGTAGCCCACGGTCTTGCCGTCGACGATCACCGCCGCAAAAAACAACTGGTCCGCGCGGTAGCGCTGCTTGCTCGATTTGCAGTCCACCAGCGGATCGCTGAAGCCAGCCACGTGACCCGACGCCTCCCAGACCTTGGGATGCATGATGATCGAGGTCTCGATGCCGACGATATCGTCGCGGCGCCGCACCATGTCGTTCCACCAGCAGTCGCGGATGTTCTTCTTCAACTCGGAGCCCAACGGGCCGTAGTCGAAAAAGCCGTTGAGTCCGCCGTAGATCTCGGACGACTGGAAGATGAAGCCGCGGCGTTTCGCGAGCGCGACAATGTTCTCCATGGAGGCGGCGGGAGCGGTGGATTCGGCGGACATAAGCGCGAGAGTTAGCCCGCCGCGCCGCACCCGGTCAATCCGGGGTTTGGTGCCGGCCGGAGCGGGCCGGCCGAGGCAACGCCCCTGTAACCCCATTCCCGGCGTGACGTCATGGCCGTGAACCTCCAATTCTTAACCTGCTTCCTGCCATGAACACGTTCTCCAAAATCTCCTTTATCGTCCTCGGGTTGGCAACCGCCGTCCTGCCGGCGTTCAGCGCCGATAGCGACACCACCCCGTCCTCTCCCCGGCCCGAGCGCCCTCCCCTGCGCGCGCTGGCGGCCCGCCGGGCCGTGCAGGCCCGGGTCCTCCAGCGCCTCGATTTGACCGCCGAGCAGAAGACCCAGCTCAAGGCGCAACGTGACGCCACGGCCGGCACCCTGAAAGCGATCCGCGCAGACCAGAGCCTCACACGGGAAGAAAAAAAGGCGAAGGCCCGCGAGGTAGCCCAGTCAGCCCGCACCCAGATGGGGTCCCTGCTCACGACGGACCAGCAGGCTAAGCTCGACAAGATGCGCGAGCGCCTCCGCGCCGCCCGGCCCGGTTCCGGATCGCGCTAAAAGCGCCCCATCTTCCGGCAAAGCGGCGGTGCTGGCGCTGGGCCGTCGCTTGCAACGGTTTGCGTTTATGCGGCCGCCGCATAACGAAAAAGGGGACGTCCCTCATGGGAATACGTCAGACCCTCGAACCACCCGCCCAACTTATTCCCGCCGCCATCGTCCTCCACCGCAGCGGCACACGCTCTGTTCCCCCCAGCCCTTTCATGAAGATGACCCTCTCTCTCCGCTTTCTCGTCGTGTCGGCCGTCCTGGCCGTGACCATCGGTGCCGGCCTGACCGTGCGCGCCGTCGACGCCAAGGCTCCCGCCACGCGCAACAAATCCACCGCGCCCAAGAAAGCCGAGCAGACGGAGGCCAAGGCCGAGGAAGGTCCGCGCGCGCCGCTCAAACTCCTCGTCGACCGCAAACCCATCAACCGCGACGCCGCGGAGCGCGTGAGTTACGCGGCCATCGTCAAGCGCACCGCCGCCAGCGTGGTCTACGTTTACTCGACGAAGAAGGTGGTCGCACCCGATCTCACGCCCTTTCTCAACGATCCCGCGTTGCGCCGGTTCTTCAATATTCCCGAGGATGACACCGGCAACGAACGCAAGGGGGGCCGCGGGAACCGCCGGGGTGACGGCGGCGGCGGCCGGACGACGCCCCTCCCCCGGACACCCACTCCCCGTGACGGATCACGCGGCCGCGCGCCCGAGCAGACGCAGGAAGGCCTCGGCTCCGGCATCGTCGTCACCACCGACGGCTACGTTCTCACCAACAACCACGTGGTCGAGGGCGCGGATGATGTGCGCGTTTCCATCGGCGAATCGAACAAGCGCTACGAAGCCAAGGTGGTCGGCCGCGACGCGCTTTCCGACCTCGCGGTCCTCAAGATCGAGGCCACCGGCCTTTCGCCCGCCACGTTTGGCGACAGCGACCAACTCCAGGTTGGCGACGTGGTGCTGGCGATCGGCAATCCCTTCGGCGTCGGCCAGTCGGTCAGCCGCGGGATCGTCAGCGCGCTGAGCCGCGGTGTCGGTTTCGGGCCGTTTGAGGATTTCATCCAGACCGATGCGGCGATCAATCCCGGCAATTCCGGCGGAGCGCTGCTCGACACGGACGGCCGCGTGGTCGGCGTCAATTCCGCGATTCTCAGCCGCAGCGGCGGATTCGCCGGCCTTGGTTTCGCGATCCCGATCAATCTTGTGCGGTCCGTGGCGGAGCAAATTGTCAACCATGGCCGGGTGGAGCGCGGCTTCCTTGGCGTCGGGCCGCAGGACCTGACGGAGGAGCTCACCGAACAATTCGGCGCCGACAAGGGTGCCCTCATCACCGAAGTCACCGCCGATTCGCCGGCCGAGAAAGCCGGCCTCAAGGCGGGCGACGTGATTACGAAGATCAACAACACCGAAATTCGCGACGCGAGGCATCTCCTGTTGACGGTCAGCCAGCTGGCGCCCGACACGCCGATCACCGTCGGCTATCTGCGCGATCGGAAACCCGGCACGGCCAGTGCCACGCTGGTCCGGCGCACCCAAGACCGGGCGGCGGGCGATGACGTGGGGAGCACGACGCCCAAGGATGAAGGTGTGCTCAACGGCGTCGCGGTGGACGATATTTCGGCGGAGATGCGCGAACAGCTGAATATCCCGGCGGGTATCAAGGGCGCGATCATCACGGAAATCGACCCCGAGAGCCCCTCGGCCCGGCAAGGGTTGAAGGAGGGCGATGTGATTCTCGAGCTCGACCGGCGGCCCGTGACCAGCTCGAGCGAAGCGGTGAAATTGAGCGAGGAGATCAAGGGGCCGAAAGTCATGGTACGCTTCTGGCGGGCCGGGCGCGCGCGGTTCCTCGTGGTCGACGAGTCGAAGAAGTAATCGCGTTGCCGGTTGGGTGTCCGAGCTCTTCCGCGCCCACTGGCGCGGAGGAGCCCAAGTCGTCATCGTGCCACCGCTCGTGGCGCCGGCAGGAGTCGGCTACGGTCCGGCCGCGGTGGATCAATAGCGCTGGCCGATTTTCTTGTAGATAAAACTCATCAGCCACGCCGGGCCGATCAGGAGGAAAAGCAGGTCCTTGAAGAAGGACGGTTTCCGGCGTTCGAGCACGTGACCGATGAACTGCCCGGTCCAGGCGAGCAGGAAGACCAGGCAACAGATTTTCCAAACCGGCCACGGTGAGGACAGGTCGAGCACGACCAGCGCCGTGTAGCCCATCGCCATGAAGAAGAGCAGGCCGGCCGCCAGCGGGGGCGAGAGCCGCGTGTAGAACAGCGTCGCGAGCGCCATCGCCACCAGCGCCCAGTTGAACCACGGCGCCGCTTCGACCCACGCTTCCGGCACGGGAATCGACCACACGAAACCCAGCACGCACCAGAAAATCAGCGGGACGCACACCCAGTGGATGAGTTCGTTGACGTGGTTCTGATGGCTCTCCGCGTATTCGGCGAACCATTGGTCGGCGGTTTTTTTCGGGCGCATTTTCCGTGAATCGAAGCAAAATCAGCCGGCCATTGCCCGGGGGTCAACGCCGCTCAGAGCCGCAGGAAGATCTTCCGCTGATAGAGGAAGCGGGCGACGGCGAGCATCAGGAGCAAGGCCGTGAGCGCCAGCACGACGTCGCCGGCGCCCGGCGCGATCCGAGTGTCGAAAAACAGCTTAACATCCCCGCCCGCGAGCCGCTGCGCGATCCGGGGGAACCCCAGGATGTTGCTGCCGAGGTAGAGCGTGATCGGGTTCATCCCGACCCAGACGAACGGCACGCACCACGCGCGCCAACGGCGGACGTCGACGAGGTAATAAAACGCCGCCAGCAGGAGACTGCTCCACCCGCCCGCCACAAGCACGAAGGACGACGTCCAGATCTTCTTCACCACCGGAAACTGCAGGTGCCAAAGCCAGCCCACCGCCAGCGCGAGCAGCCCACCGGCCGCGAGCCAGACGACCTTCTGCATCTCGCTGCGGTCGGTGCGCTGCAGCAGCAGGCCCGCGAAGACGCCGAGCAGGCACGTTGCGATCGCCGGCAGCGTGCTCAGGATCCCTTCGGGGTCCCAGTAGAGGTCGTATTTTTTTCCGGGCAGGTGCTCGAAATCGAAGTGATTCGACACGTTCAGCCCGGGCTCGAAACGCCCGGTCACCCGCGGCGTGGTGGTGGCGTAGAGCGCCTGCACCCGGGCGGCCGCCGGGTCCGACCCATCGAACTGTCTGGCCATCGCCGCCCGGCTCAGCGTCACGTCGCGAATCGGCACGAACGTCATCAGCGCCCAGTAGCCGCCAAGGGTGAGGAGCCCTGCGACGGCCAGCGCCCGCGGCTTGAAAAAGCAAAAGAGGAGCCCCGTCGCGGCGTAGGCCAGCGCGATGCGTTGCAACACGCCGAGCAGGCGGATGCCCGGCCACGCGTTGCTCAGACCGCCGCTGTAGAAAATACCCAGCAGGAACAGGATCGCCGCCCGGCGCAGAACGCGTTTCACCGCCTCGGCCCGCCCGTGCTGCTCGACGAGCCGCGTCAGCGAAAACACGAGCGACGTGCCGACGATGAAGACAAACAGCGGGAAAATCAGATCGTAGAAGGCGAGGCCCGCCCACTCCTTGTGATGGAGTTGTTCGCCGACGATCCGCAGCGGCGCGATGTCCCACAGTTTCGCCACGCCGCGCACCAGCGCGTCGGCCCCGAGGATCCAGATCATGTCGAAACCGCGCAGGGCATCGAGCGACACGAGTCGCGAAGCCGGGGCGGGTTGGGGAGAAGACAAAGAAACCATGGGGCGAAGCGGGATGCCGCGACGCTGCGACTCCGGCCGCTGCCGGTCAATTGCCGGCTGGCCGGCCAGGCGGGCATCCGCACCCTGCCCGCACCCTCTTTCCGGCCGGATGCCCGCCGGAAGCCGGGGGCATTCCACCCTTGCAGGCCCGGTGGGAAATCATGCTCTGTTGCCGCATGAAGGTATCGTTCACCACGAAGGAATACGCGCGGCTCCTGGAACTTGTGCACCTGGGGCTCTGGGTCGCGGGGTCGCGGCCCGATGACCCTGCCACCATGCCGGATCGCTACGGCGAAATCGCCCAAAAGACGTTCTCGCTCGCCGAAGTCTTCGGCTGCGCTGACCTGGTCGAGACCGACGTGAACGGGCAGTATTTTCCCAACGAGAAACTCACCGGGGGCGCCTCGCAGGAAAAACTGGAGCAGTTCTCCGAGGATGCTTTCTGGGGCGAACTCGTCAGCCGTCTCTCCGAGCGGGACCTGCGCAACGAGTTCAGCGCGACCAAGCTGAGCGAGGAATTGACCGAGGCAGAAGAGCAGCGGCTCGAAACGATCGAGGACGGTTACTGGCGGGAATTCGAGAAGAGCGGCGTCGATCACCTCGTGGTGCTCCGCGGCGGCAAAGGCTGAAAACCGGACGGGGCGCCCCGGGTTTCACGAGGAACGCGCCGCGCGGCGTCCCTCCGCCGCCACCCGCGCGGATTTCGCGTCGCGTTCACCGAGGCATTGCGCCGACCCGCGTTCCAAGTCGCGGCAGATCTGCGGCCGGCGTTCGTCGATGGAACAGAAAAATCGTGTGCCCCGCTGGGGTGGCGGCCGACGATGCGCGCGGCGCAATGCCCGTCTTGCATCTGCATGTAGGCCCGATGGCCCACGAAGTGCGCGAGCCAGTCGGCGTCGGGACCGAGCCGGGCCCAATCCTCGCCCGTCACCCGCACAAAGGTGGCCAGCTGCGAATGACAGCACACCCCGCAGCCGCGGCAATCGGCGGGCGCATTCACGGGAACGGTTCCGGGGCCGTTCGCCTTCGGCCCGCGAACGAATTTTCCGGGGAGCAGGTTCGCGCGAAACGCGACGACCCGAGGGCGGGGGACCTCATGGTGACGGGGGCAATCTGCCGCTTGCCGGCCCAGACGCAACGGTTTCCACTGGCAGCCCATGGACGTCCACGCCCAAGCCCGCACCCTCATCGACGCCGCCCACGCCGCCGATCCCAGCCGCGGGCCCGACGGCCGCGCGGCGGAACTCATCTACGCCGACCGCATGGAGGCGTGGGTGTTGCGCCTCGTCCCCGGCGCGACGCCGTTGCTGCGCCTCGCCGCGCGCAGCCAGCACCAGGAGCGCTGGCTCGTGCCGCGGGCGAGCTTTCCCCTCGACAAGCCCGGCTACCACGCGTGGCGCCGCTCGCTTTACACGAAACAGGCGGAACGAGCCCGCGCGTTGCTGCTCGAAGCGGGTGTGCCGCCCGCGGACGCCGCCGAAGTCGCAACGTGGGTTTCGAAGACCGGACTCAAGACGAACCCCGGCACGCAGGCCCTCGAGGACGCCGCCTGCCTTGTTTTTCTGGAAAACGAAATCGGCGCTTTTGCGGCACAACACGCGGAATACCCCCGGGAGAAATTCGTGGATATCCTGCGCAAAACCTGGCGCAAGATGAGTCCACCCGGCCAGGCGCTCGCCGGCGGGCTGGCGTTGCCTCCCGGCATCGCCGGACTCGTCGCGGAGGCCGTCCGGCCCGCCTGAAAGGGTGGCGGCGGCGGCCCATTTGGAGTTTACTTCCGAAACCAATCCCGGCTTATCCGTCGTCTTACCCCCGCGGCCGCTCCGGTCGCATTTTCGCCCTGGCAATGGACACACCTCACACCCAGCCGACCCCCGACCGCCGCAATTTCATCGTCAAGGCCTGTGCGGTGGCCGTCGGCGGCGTGATCGCGGTGGTGCCGCCGCTGGCGGGACTGCTGGTCCTGTTCGATCCGCTGCGCCGCAAATCCACCGGCGGCGGCGCGGTGCTCGTCGCGGCGCTCGATTCGCTGCCCGAGGACGGGTCGCCGCGAAAGTTTCCCGTGCTCGCGACGCGGGTCGACGCGTGGAACCGCTCGCCCAATGTGCCGGTGGGCGCGGTTTATTTGCAGCGACTCGCGAAAGGCGGCGTGCGTGCCTTCAACGTCGTCTGCCCGCACGCCGGTTGTTTCGTCGATTACCGGCCAACGGAAAACCACTATCACTGCCCGTGCCACAACAGCAGCTTCGCCCTGGATGGGAAGGTGCGCGATCCTAAGAGTCCGAGCCCGCGCGGGCTGGATGATCTGCCGGTGGAGATTCGCAACGACGGCGAAGTCTGGGTGACGTTTCAGAACTTCCGCGCCGGCGTGCAGGAGAAGATTCCCGTTTGATGAAGGCCTCGCTCGACTGGCTGGATCAGCGCACCGGCTACAAAAAGCTGCTGCACGAGACGCTGTTCGAAAACGTGCCCGGCGGTGCGCGCTGGCGGTACGTCTGGGGCAGCACCCTCGTGTTCTGCTTCGCGATCCAGGTGGTGACCGGCCTCTTCCTCTGGCTCGCCTACAGCCCGAGTTCGCAGACCGCGTGGGAAAGCGTCTATTTCATCCAGCACGAAATGTGGGGCGGCTGGTTTCTGCGCGGCCTGCACCATTACACCGCCCAGGCGATGACCGTGCTCCTGGTGATTCACCTGATGCAGGTGGTCATCGACGGCGCCTACAAGGCGCCCCGCGAGGTCAATTTCTGGACGGGTGTGCTGCTGCTGCTGCTGGTGCTGGCGCTGTCGCTCACCGGCTATCTGTTGCCCTGGGACCAGAAGGGGTTCTGGGCCACCAAGGTCGCCACCAACATCGCGGCGATCACGCCGCTGATCGGCCCGGCGTTGCAGCGGGTGATCGTGGGCGGCAGCGACTACGGCCACCACACGCTGACGCGTTTCTTTGCGCTGCACGCCGGCATCATCCCGGGCGCGATCATCGCCTTCATCGTCGCCCATGTTTACCTCTTCCGCCGCCACGGCCTCACGCCCAAGGAGCCGCGGAAAAAATCCGACGCGGCGTTCTGGCCCGACCAGGTGCTGCGCGACGCGGTGGCGTGCCTGGCGGTGCTGCTCGTCGTCCTCTTCCTCGTGGTGCGGACCCACGGTGCCGAACTGGGGGCGCCCGCGGATCCATCCGAGCCGTTCTCCGCCGCGCGGCCCGAGTGGTATTTCCTCTTTCTCTTCGAACTCCTGAAATATTTTCCCGGCGGCACCGAGATCTGGGGGGCGATCGTGCTGCCCACGGTCCTGCTGCTCGCGCTCGCCGCCATGCCCTTCGTGGGCAACTGGAAACTCGGGCATCGCTTCAACGTGGGTTTCCTCTGGGCGATGCTGGCCGGTGTGGCCTTCCTCTCCTTCCGCGCCGTGCGGGAAGACCAGCGCAATCCCGACTATGCCACCGCCGTCCAGTCCGCCCAGCGCGACGCCGAGCGCGTGATCGTCCTGGCGCAATCGGCCGAGGGCATTCCGCCGGCGGGGGCGGTGACGCTGCTGCGCAACGACGCTCTGACCCAGGGCCCGAAGCTCTTCGCCAAGAACTGCGCGAGCTGCCACCGCTTCGACGGCCATGACGGGCTGGGCGGCCAGCCCAAGGATCCAGTTTCCGCGGCCGACCTCAAGGGCTTCGCCAGCCGCGAATGGCTCACCGGCCTGCTCGATCCAAAGCGCGTCGCCACGCCGCACTACCTTGGCGGGACGAAGTTCCGCGACGGCAAGATGGTGAAATTCGTGCAGGAGGACGTGGCGGAATTTTCCGCGGAGGAACGGGAGCAGTTGAAGCAGACCATCGTCGCCCTCTCTGCCGAGGCGCAATTGAAGGCGCAGCGCGACGCCGATGCCCGGGAGGCCGCGGTCATCATCGAAGGCAAAAAGTTACTGGCGGGTGACGTGATGAACTGCACCGAATGCCACAAATTTCACGACACGGGCGAGGACGCGACGGGCCCGGACCTCACCGGTTTCGGGTCGCGCGAGTGGCTGACGGCCTTGATTGCCGATCCCGGCCACGAGCGTTTCTTCGGCGAGCGCAACGACCGCATGCCGGCCTTCGGCGCGAAAAAGATGCTCAGCCCCCAGGAGATCGGCCTCGTGGCCGACTGGATCCGCGGCGAATGGTACGAGCCCGCCCGCCCGTGAGCGGGCCTTCCCCGAGCCGTGTCGATCGCCGGTTACCTGCCCCGCCCACCCGCCTCGTTTGGCACGGCCCGGCTGGTCGGCCGCCAGCCGCGCGCCGACGATGGTCCGGCGGTTTTCGCCGCCTATGCCGGCGATGCCGAAGTGACCCGCTATCTCAGCTGGCGGGCTTACGATCGCGTCGAACCACTGTCGGCGTTTCTCGGCGATTGCGCGGCGCACTGGGAACGGGGTGACGGCCACCTCGCCTGGCTGCTCTGTCTCAAGGGCACCGATACGCCCATCGGCTCGATCGGAGTGACGTTCGAGGCTGGTGGCAGGGCGATGTTCGGCTACGTGCTGGGAAAAAAATTCTGGGGGCACGGCTTCGCCGCCGAGGCCCTAACCTTCCTCGTGGAGTGGGCCCTGGCGCAGTCCACGATCTGGCGGGCCTGGGCGTTTTGTGACGTGGAGAACCCCGGCTCGGTGCGCGTGATGGAAAAAGCCGGCATGGTGCGCGAGGGCGTGCTGCGCCGCTGGCACGCGTGCCCCACCCTCGGCCCGGAACCGCGCGACTGCATCGTCTGCGCCAAGGTGCGGTAGCGTCGCGGGCCGCGTCGCGCAACGTAGCGTTTTCGCCCGCCAGGTTTTCCCCCGGGGGGCCTTCGCTTCAGCGCCTGCCCCGCGGTAACCCACCCGCGGCAGCTGGCCAATGGCGGGAAAGTGGGCCATGCTGCCGGCGATGACCACCATCGCCCGCTGCCTCACGATCGATCAGGCCCTGTTCATTCGGTCGTTGCTCGACGGCTGCGGCGTCAAGGCGTTCGTGCCCGACGAACTCGCGGCGCAAACCGACCCGGTGATTTTTTTCGGCAGCATGAACAGCATTCGCGTGCAGGTGAACGACGAGGACGCGGAGACGGCGCGGGCGATCCTCGCGCGCAACGATCTACCCGTCGCGACGTAGCCGGTCGCCGTACGGGATTTTCCGTTCCGTTGGAGTCCCGGCGCGGGACGCCGCGCGTCCGGCTGGGTTACGCGCAGCGGCAACTTTTATCCGGAAATATCCCACCGGACGGGGCAACTGCTCCCCTGCGCCGGGGCGTCTTTCCGCTCGAATCCAAATCAACCACATGAAAACCGATCCCATCTCATTCACGATCCTCTCGTTCGTCATCCTCGCTGGGGTGATTCTCGCCTTCGTGGACCCGACCCCGAAATCGAGCCCGGCCCACAATTCCGTCAACCCGACCCCGGCGGCGCAAACCGTCAAGTGACGTCGGGGCACGCAGCGCCCGCGCCCCTCAGCCGGACCGCCGCGCGTCCGCCGGTGGCGACGGGCCCTCAGCCCTTCAGCGCACCCGCGGCGATGCCCTTCACGATCTGCCGCTGCAATAGAAGGTAGATCAGCAGAATCGGCAGGGTCACGAGCACGATCCCCGCGAAAAGCGAACCGTAGTCGCTGCGGTACTGCGCCGTGATCGAGAGGTTCGCGAGTCCGAGCGGCAGGGTGCGCGACCCACCCCCGACATCGCCGCTCGCGAGCATGAAGGCAAAAAAGTACTCCTTCCACACGCCGATGAACTGGAAGATGGCCACCGTCACGAGCCCCGGCCGGGCGAGCGGCAGCATCACCCGCCAGAAGGCCGCGAATTCCCCGCAGCCGTCGATCACCGCGGCTTCGTAAAGCGTGCGGGGCAGCGACCGGAAAAAACCGGCGAGGATGAAGATCGCGAACGGCAGGCCGTTGGCGGTGTAGACGAGGATGAGGCCCCACCGTGAATTGAGCAGGCCGAGCAGGCGCAGCTCGAAAAACAACGGCACGATCGCGAGCTGCGCCGGGATCATCAGTCCCGCCAGAAACAGCCCGAAGACGAAACGCCCCGCCGGGTGATGAAAGCGGGCGAGCGCATACGCGGCCATCGCCCCGAGCGCGACGATCAGCGTCACCGATGTCGTGGTGACGAGCACACTGTTGAAAAAATATTCGCCAAACCGCGCCTCGGTCCAAGCCCGGGTGTAGTTTTCCGGGTGCAACTCGCCCGGAGCCGGCAGCGCAAACGCATCGCGAAAGATCGCGGTGTCGGCCTTGAGCGACGAGTAGGCCACCCAGAGCATCGGAAAAATCACCCAGCCGGCGTAGCCCAGCAGCGCCGTGAGGATCAGGCCCGACGAGAGCGATGCCGGTCCTCCGCGAGTGCCGGGTGGGGGCGGGTTTTCCATTTGGGTGGGGCGATTTTCAGGTGAGCCGCGGAATTCCCGGTCAATGCTCCACTGGTTCCCGCCGGAGTCCGCACAACAGCAGCGCACTGCCCGCCGCCACCAGCAGGAAGAGCATGACCGCAATCGCCGTGGCGCGACCGATCTGAAAATCCTTGAACATCGAAGTCACCATGAACGTGCCGAGCGTGTGCGTGGAGGTGTTCGGATCCTGATCGGTGAGCAGCCAGATCATTTCGAAGGCGTTCAACCCGGCGATGACGATGAACACCGCCGCGATGACCACGACCTCCCAGATCAGCGGCAGCGTGATGCTGAAGAATTGCCGGGCCGGGGACGCTCCGTCGAGTTCGGCCGCCTCGTAAAGCTGCGGATCAATGCCCTCCATGGCGGCGAGGAAGAGAATGAGATTAAAGCCGCAGGCCATCCAGATGTAGATCGGCACGAGCGACCAGTAGAGGTTGGCCTGCGCGAGCCACGGGTAACCGTCGAAGTCCCGTAGCGCCGCGAGGTGCAACCACTCCCCGAGCTTCACCAGCGCCGCGTTCGCGAGACCGCCGTGGGGCTGGTAAGCGCTCATCCACAGGAGCGTCGCCGCGATGCCACCGAGGAGATTCGGAAAGAGGAAAACCGCGCGAAAGAACTTCGCGCCCCAAACGCCGCGATGCAGCAGGTACGCGAGCGTCAGCGCCAGCGGCAACACGACGCTCGCGGGCACCAGCATCAGGAAGAGGTTGTTCCTGAGCGCCGCCCAGAACAGGTCGCTTTCGAAAAGCAGCCATTTGAAATTGAACCAGCCGGCCCACCGCTGCGCGCTGAGGCCGTCCCAGTGCGTGAACGCCCAGGCCAGCGCCAGCGCGCCCGGCACGAGCACGAGCGCCGCGTAAAGGAGGAAGGCCGGCCCGACAAAGCCGAACCCAACGCGCGCCCGGAGCCGGGCGAAGGCACCTCCGGGCCCGGTCGGCGGTGGCGCGGCCGAACCCCGGTCGGCGCGACGCGCCCGCCATTTCCAAACCACCAGCCAGACCGGCACCGCCGCCAAGCCGATCAACAGCAGCACCCCGGCGGTCGCATGCCGATACTCGACGGCCTCGGGCGCGGCGGAGCGGGCCCGGTCGATTTCCGCCGCCGCCTCGATCCGCTCGGCGTATTCGCGCGGCGTGCTCCGGCCGTTCATGAGACTGATCCGCGCATCGACCACCGCCTGCCGGATGGCGGGTGGCTGCAGCATGACCTGGGGCATGTTGAACGCCTCCCGCGCCTGGTCGATCAGGGCCGCGGTCGATTGCATGCGGGGAGAAAAAGCGGCCAGCGGCACCCGCACAGCCGCCGGCGCATCCGTGCGGCGCACGAACGCCTCGGCCCGCGCGCGGGAGGTCATGAAGCGTAGAAAATCAACGGTCAGCCGCTCCCGGGCGGGATCGCCCGTGGCGAACGCAAAAAAGCTTTCCGCGCTCGCCTGGATCGTGCCCGGATCGGCCACCCCTTCGGGGAAAACCGGGAAATTCATGGCCCCAAGCTCGAAGTCGTCCGAAATCTTCGCGCCCATCTCGTAGAGCATCCACGAACCGGAGACCACCATCGCGGCCCGGCCCTCGACGAACGCGAGCTGCGCGGCGGTGTGCGTGGCGCCCTCCCACCCGCGCACCGTGTAGTTTTGCGTGATGCGCTGGAGCACGCCGGCCGCGCGGATGTAGCGGGGATCGGTGCGAGCGCCGGGCGCCACGTCGTTCAACGCCCGCCACGCCCCGGCTCCGGCGAGGTTGTAGAAGGCGGAGCGGACGATTGCGTCGGGATAATTTCCGTAAATCCCGGTGAGGCTGACCGGCGCGACGCCGGTCGTCTTGATCCGATCGCACAGCGCGAAAAACTCGTCCCATGTCCGCGGCACGGACCAGCCGTGGTCCCGGAACAGCGCCGCGTTGTAGAAAATCGTCCAGCAAGAGTAGCTCAGCGGCACGCCGTAGATGCGGCCGTCGATGCGCCACGTATCCAGCGCACCCGGCAGGAACGTGTCGCGCCAGCGGGCGTCACCCTCCCAGTTCGGACCGTCGAGATAGGGCGTGAGGTCGCGGATTTTCCCGGCGCGCACCAGCACGGGGATGAGCAGCTCACGGGGGAGCGCCGCATCCGGCAGGTGGCCGTCGATCATCCGGACCCGGAGTTTGTCCTGGATCCGCGGGTCGCCGTAGAGATGGATGCGAACCGCCGGACGCTGCTTTTCGAATTCGCGCGCGGTTTCCTCGTAAAACGCGGTGCCGAAACCGCCGGAGAAAACGGGAATGTCGAGCTCGGCGGCGATTAATCTACCACTGAAAGCCAGCAGCAGCCACAGGCCTGCGGCGCGAACCAGTTTGGAGCGGTGAATCCCCACCGCCCTGTCCAGAGCCCGTCGAATTCCGGCCGGGGTCATCATCTTGGGGTGGATCTCTGCGACCAAACCATGCCAGGAGGTTTTAGAAGGCACCGGTTTCGAATCGCGCCAACCGGGAATGACGTGAGTGCATGCAGGATGAACGGGTTTCAGGAGAAACCGTCACGGAAGCGACAAGAAATAAACGCGGCGGGCCCGCGGCATAAGGGTGCGGCGCAGGCCCGGGTGGAACCGAGGAATAGCGTTGCCGCGCGAAAGTGCGGGGTTAGAGCTTGGCGTTTCATGGACGGAATGTGTGCATTTTTCCGACGCGGCCGGTCCGCCGCCATGCCCCGGGCGACGACCCTTGTCCGCACTTGGCGGTGGAAGGCGGCATGTACCAGGTGAATTTTTCCGACCAGGCCATGGCGGAACTCAATCGCCTCGACAAACTGGCCCAGCTCGACGCGATCGATCCGATCAGCAGCTTGAGGCCGGCGGATCTGGCGCATCCCCGGGAACCCCTCGGCTTCTTTCGGCGGGGCTCCAAGGCGTATTACCGCCTTCGCTCCGGCGAGTTTCGGTTCTACTTCCAGGCCCGGAGTGATTCGTTGCATGTGGACTACATTTTGCACCGAAACTCGCTCGAGGATTTTCTTCTGCGCAACAAGCTGCCGGTTTCCGAGCAACAACTCGTCGAACAGGACTCCAAGTTTTGGAAATACCTCGAAAGCCTGACGAAATGAATTCCGGCCGAAAACGAGAAGATGAGGAACTCGCGAAGCGCGAGGATCCGTACAACGTCACCCAGGCGAGCCGGATCTATTTCTGGCCCAACTTGATGACAGCGGGCAACCTGTTCTGTGGGTTCTTGGCCGTGATCAACTGCATCCAGGCCCGCCTCGCGGAGTCCGCAGCCAGCGGCGAGTATCTGGGCTGGTCCGCAGCCGAGCACTATCGCTACGCCGTTTATCTGATTATCGGGGCGGCGGTGTTCGATTCGCTCGACGGCCGGCTCGCCCGCATGGGTGGGCGCGAGTCCCTGTTCGGCGCGGAATTCGACTCACTCGCGGACATCGTGTCGTTCGGCATCGCACCCGCCCTACTGATGTTCTACCTGATTCTGTCGCCGACCCAAGGGTATCTTTGGTTTCGCGAGATCGGCTGGTTCGTCGGCTTCGTCTACCTGCTGTGCGCCGCCGTCCGGTTGGCCCGGTTCAATGTCATCACGAACCCGTTGCTCCACCCCGGGAAAAAAGAGACCAGCAAGGACTTCGTCGGCCTGCCGGTGCCGGCGGCGGCCGGTACGGTGGCCTCGGTCGTGCTTTTCTTACTAAAGCTTTCGGAAACGGATCGGTCGTTGAAGAATTGGGCGCTTTCGCTCCCGTTTCTGATGTTGCTGGTAGCGACGCTCATGGTGAGCACGATACGCTATCCAAGCGGCAAGACGGTGGATCTTCAGACCAAGACGCGGTTGCGGACGTTCATTTTCGTTCTGCTCTTCATTGGATTGGTGATCCTCTACAAAGAGATCGCATTTGTCGCGACGTGTCTGGTCTACATTTTCTTTGGTCTTTTCCGCCATTTGCGACGCGCTCGGGTGAAAGGTTCCGCACCCTAGCACGCATGTGAACAAGTTGCGCGGCGAGCGGGGACATTTTCCCAACAAGTCGGCGCCTGCGAACAACCGGCCGGTTACTGGCAGCGGGCGGGAAGTTTCTCACCGCCTGAAAAGGCCGGTTTTTCTAGGGAGAAACCCAAGTTACTGGTCTTGTTCGCAGCTTATATGAATACTGATATAATTCCTTATTGAACACATATCCTTTTAGCCTTTGTTAGCTTCTCTCGTTAAGGTCCAGTCGCCCGCATGAAATTTAAAATCAACCGCGATCATTTCGCCAACGGTCTCGCCCAAGTGTTGAACGTGGTCGGTTCCAAAGCCACGATGCCCATCCTGAGCAACGTGCTCATTGAGGCGGAGAAGGACCAAATCTCGTTGACGACCACCAACCTTGACTTGGGCATTCGCTGCAAGATCAAGGCCGAGGTGAAGGAAACCGGCGCCGTGACCCTGCCGGTCAAGCGGCTGGCGGGCATCGTCCGGGAATTGCCCAATGTCGATGTGACGTTCGACGGTTCTCCGAATCATCAGGTCAAGCTGACATCCGGCGGCTCGACCTTCCGGATCATGGGCATCGGCAAGGACGAATTCCCTCCCCTGCCCGAATTTGGCGAAGAAAAGGCTTACAGCTTGGAGCAGGCGGAATTGGTCACGATGCTCAAGAGCGTCGCCTACGCCCAATCGACGGACGAGACGCGCTACATCCTCAACGGCGTCTATTTCAACTTCAAGGACGGCAAACTTGCGCTCGTAGCCACCGACGGCCGGCGGCTGGCGCTAGTGGCGAAGGAAATGGACGTGCCGGCCGAGAGCGCTGGAGCGATCATCCTTCCGGCCAAGACGGTGGGCGAACTCACGCGGCTGCTCGACAAGGGCGAGAAGGTGAAGATCAACTTCAACGACCGTCGGGCGGCATTTCAAATCGCCACGGACAAGGATACGAGCGGTCTTATCGATCACGTTTACCTCTATTCGAAAGTCGTGGAGGGCAACTATCCCAATTATCAGCAGGTTATTCCGAAAGAGACGCACCAGCGGATCAAGTTGGAGCGCGAGCTGTTTCTCCAATGCGTGCATCGCGCGGCACTGGTTTGTTCGGAAAAGGCCAATTCAGTAAAAATCAAGCTGACCAGCAATTTGCTTGAGATCACGGCGCAGAGTCCGGATTTCGGCGAAGCTCACGAGTCGATGGCGATCGGTTACAGTGGCCCGGATCTGCAGGTCGCCTTCAATCCGGCATTTATTATGGATCCGCTTCGCGCGCTCGCGAAGGACGAGGTATTTTTCGAAGTGAAGGATGAAGTGAGTCCGGGCGTTTTCAAGACCCTCGAAAGCTTTGTCTGCGTGATCATGCCGGTGCGATTGAGCTAGGCGATTTTTTGCATCGGCCCGCCTTTTCCGTTTACCGGAGATGCGTAGGGTAAACCGGTCGCAGGACCGTCGCTCCAGCCATGGAACCTCCATATTTCATTCTCGCCGGGATTCTCGTTTCTTTGGTGTTGATGCAACTCAACCGCCGGATGGCCTCCCCTGTGCTGTCGATCCCGGATCGCTGGCTGCGGTGGCTGGTTTTCGCGTTTGGCGCGGCACAGCTGTGCCGCGATTTCGATTTGATCCACCGGCCGTTCTGGGCACTCGCAGCCGTTTTTTTTCTGATCTGGTTTCTGGGTGAAACGCTCTACAATTGGCTGGCAATCACGGCGCACAGCCTGAGTTCGTTGCCGCTTTTTCCGCGTTACGTCGTGAACGCCGGCGGCGACGAGTGGCCCGTGCAACCGCGGTTGCTGAAGATTCGCGAGTGGCTCCGCGGGCAGGGCTTTCGCCAGGTGCAGGCGCTGAAGGCGGAGATTGGCGGAGGGATCTTTTTGCGGGTTTCGATTTATCAGGATGCGCCGGCCAAGGTGCGGGTGCAGGTGACTTTCATTCCGCAGGCCAACGGGGCGATTTCGGTCTGCTATGCGGTCAGTTCCGTCGGCGCCGATGGCAGCCTGTATCTGACCGACAATCTCTATATTCCCTTCGGGGGGTTTTTCCCGGAAAACTGGTTCGTTGAGCGCAAACCCTGGCGCCGTTCCCTGCGCAGTTTGCTGGCTCATCATCGGGAGCGTGTCACCGTCGCGGGGATCGAACTCGTCCCCTTCTCGGATGATCCGCTGGTTGACCTCAATGCCGCCCAGCAAGAGCTCGATCAGCTTAACACCGAACTCGGCTTTCTTCATCCGCACGCGAAACGCGAAGACCTCGGCAAGTTCACCGCCGAGGGGCGCTATCGGGTGTGGAAGGAAATCTGGATGCTTAACTATCTTGGCCGCCCCGCCCGCTACCAGTGACGGGGACGCCGGAAAAAGTTCCTCCTCTCCTTCCCGGTCGCGGTCGGGAACTGAACTGCGGGGCAACGGATCTCCGCGGCCACGGTGTCAGCTCGTGTTGACGTCGGTGCCGGGTGTGGGGTTCGGGAGGTGACGAAGGTGGACCGGCGCGCGAGCGATTTTACCGGATTGGATCCAAGAAAAAGCGGGCTCGAACGTTGAGGGGTTACCCGCGATGGATCTGCCCACCTTTCTCACGTCTTCGCCGAAGTCCGTTTCTCCGTTGGTGCGGCTGGGATTTCTGGCGTTGTGCGCCGGGTTGTTGGTCGGGCATGTCGCCTGGCTGGGCCGGCACCCCTGGGCTTTCCACTTCCCGTGGCCGCGCCTGGCGATGGTCGCATCGCGGATCCGGAGCGACGCTCTGGCTGCTGCTGTTGGGCGCCTGCTAGTTTCTGGCCGCCTATCGGTGAGGGACCGAGCCGCTAGCCGCCGATGTAACTCATCTCGATCTTCGCCCGGGACTCGCCGGTGGCCAGCAGCCCGGCGCGTTCGTCGCTGTAGCGATCCACGCGTCCGCCCCAGATGCGGGCGAGAAATTTTTCGAGTTCGGCCGCGTCCGCCCCGGCGCGCAGCGCCCCCAGCACATCCCAGCCGAGCGACGCGAAGAGGCAGGTGAAGAGCCGGCCGTCGGCCGAAAGGCGCGCCCGATGGCAGTCCCGGCAGAACGGCTCCGTCACCGAGCTGATCAATCCGATCTCGCCCGCCCCGTCGCGATAGCGGTAGCGCGCGGCGACTTCGCCCCGGTAGGCGGGTCCGACCGGCTCCAGCGGCCAGCGCGCGCCGATGCGCTCGACCAGTTCGCGGGCCGGCACGACGCGTTCCGCCGTCCAATGGTTCGTGTTGCCCACGTCCATGAACTCGATGAACCGCAGCGCATGGCCGCGCGCCCGAAAATACCCACACAACTCCAGTAACTCGCCGTCGTTCACCCCGCGTTGCACGACGCAATTGATCTTGATCGGGAGGCCGAGTGCCGCCGCCACGTCGATGCCGCGCAGGACGCGGGCGACCTTGAAACCGAGGCCGTTGAGTTTTCCCGCCGTGACGTCATCGAGCGAATCGACGGACACATTGAGCCGGTCGAGACCGGCCGTCCGCAGCGCCGGCGCGAGTTTTTCCAGCATCCAGCCATTGGTGGTCAGGGCCACGTCCTTGATGCCAAGATCGTTTTTGAGCGTGCGGATCAGGTCCGGCACGTCGGCGCGCAACAGCGGTTCGCCGCCGGTCAACCGGACCTTCTCCACACCGAGCGCCCGAAAGGCCCGGACGATGCGGGTCAGCTCATCGAGCGTCATCAGCTGCGGACTGCGCAGAAACGCGTGTTCCGGCCCAAAAATGTCCGCGGGCATGCAATAGGGGCAGCGAAAATTGCAGCGGTCGGTCACGGAAATGCGCAGATCGCGCAGCGGCCGGCGGAATTGGTCGGTGACCGGAGGCGGAGAGGAGTGGGGCGCGGAGGTCACGGCGGCAAACAGAGGATACAATGCCCGGGATTTTGCCAGTTTCTCCGGTTTCGCTGGTTGGGGCGGGCTGATCGCTTCAGATGCCGTGAACGGCGGCGACTCCGCTCACGGCTTGCGACGGTGCCGCGCCGGGTTCTCTCTGTGCCCCGCCATGCTTACCCCCGCCGAGGCCGAAAAGCTTATTTTCGAAAACGTCGTGCCGCTACCCCGTGAAGATTGTCCCTTGCTGCAGGCGCCGGGCCGGGTGCTGCGGGCGGATCTGCGGGCGGACCGGGACCTGCCGCCGTTCGACCGGGTGACCATGGACGGTTTCGCGGTGCGCGCGGCGGCCCTGGCGGCGGGCACGCGCGTGTTTCGCGTGGAAGGGGTGCAAGCGGCGGGCATGCGGGCGTTCAAGCTGGGCGCCGCGCCGGATGCCTGCCTCGAGATCATGACCGGTGCCGTACTGCCCGACGGGGCCGATTGCATTGTGCCCTACGAAGAAACGACGCGCAGCGGTACCACGATGACCGTCTCCGAGCCCGCTGCGCACTTCGGCACGGGCCACGCGGTGCATCGCCGCGGCAGCGATCACCGGAAGGGCGCCGTGATCGTACCGGCCGGCACCCGGCTTACCGGTCGGGAAATCGCCGTTGCGGCGGCGTGCGGCTATGCGGCGGTGACCGTGAGCCACCTGCCCAAAATCGCAGTGGTTTCCTCCGGCGACGAACTGGTGGAAATCGATTCACCTGTGGCGCCGCACCAGATCCGGCGCAGCAATGACCATGCCTTGCGCGCCGCCCTGGCCGGCGCCGGCTACCCGAACGCGGCGCGGTTTCATTTTCGCGACGTGCGCCACGAGATCGAGCACATGCTCTGGCACGTGTTGGCGGAGTTCGACGTGGTCATCCTGACGGGTGGCGTTTCCAAGGGAAAATTCGATTTTCTGCCGGCGGAACTCGACCGGCAGAACGTGCGGAAGATTTTTCACGGTGTGGCCCAGCGCCCCGGCAAACCGTTCTGGTTCGGCGTGAGCTCGCGCCAGACGCCGGTCTTTGCGCTCCCCGGCAATCCGGTATCGGCCTACACGTGCCTCCATCGTTACGTGCTTCCAGCGCTCGCGTGCGCGAGCCAGCGCCTGGCCCTCGCCCCGCGGATGGCGGCGCTGGCCGCCCCCGTGACCTTCAAGCCGAAGCTCGCGTATCTGCTGCCGGTCAAGCTGGGCAGCGGACCACGGGCCGAACTCCTCGCCACGCCCGATCCCGGCAACACCTCGGGCGATTTCGCGGGCTTGGTGGACACGGATGGATTCGTCGAGTTGCCCGCCGGCCAGACGGATTTTCCCGCCGGGACAATCGCGC
This sequence comes from Opitutia bacterium, assembly GCA_947474935.1. Taxonomy (GTDB): domain Bacteria; phylum Verrucomicrobiota; class Verrucomicrobiia; order Opitutales; family Opitutaceae; genus ER46. Next base: position 331,448 of record CANJKL010000002.1, on the reverse strand, counting down.
CTTTTTTCCCATGGGTGTGATTTTCTTTCGGCCCGGCTTTACGCAGCGGCCTGCGTGAGGTAAACCTGCGTTCGTTTTTCTCCATGTTTTCCCACGTCGATGCTCAGAACCGACCCGCGATGGTGAATGTTGGCGACAAGCCCGTCACCCGGCGCACCGCGCATGCCGTCGCGATCGTCACCCTGCCGGGGGAGCTGGCCGCGCTGGTGCGCGACGGCGACATTGCGACCAAGAAGGGTCCGATTTTTCATGCGGCCGTACTCGCGGGCGTGATGGGGGCGAAGAAGACCAGCGAGCTCATTCCGCTCTGCCATCCGTTGCCGCTGGAGGACTGTCAGATCGAGATCAAGACCGACGTGGATCGCGGTGAGATCGTGATTCACTGCCGGGTGCAAACCAGCGCGAAGACCGGCGTCGAAATGGAAGCGCTCACCGGCGTGACGGTGGCGGCGTTGACCGTCTACGACATGGCCAAGGCCGTGACGCACGGCATCGTGATCAAGGAAATCCGGCTGCTCGAAAAGACCGGTGGCAAGAGCGACTACCGCGCTTCCTAGCGTCGTGACCGCGCCCGGTTCAGCACCCCACTCGCCCGACATGATTCACCTCGCCGTCCAGTATTTTGCGATCCTGCGGGAGCAGCGCGGCCTTTCGGAGGAGAAGCTGGCGACCGCCGCGACCACGCCGACTGCACTTTACGACGAATTGCGCGCCCGCCACGGCTTCACCCTCCCAGCGGATCGGGTGCGTGCAGCGGTCAACGACGAGTTCGTCGCGGCCGACGCTCCGTTGCGTGACGGCGACCGCATCGTTTTCATCCCGCCGGTCGCCGGCGGTTGAACCCCATGTTCCGCATCTTGACCGAGCCGATCGACCCCGTTGCCCTGCAACGCGAGCTTGCCGACGTGCAGGCGGGGGCGTGCGTCGCGTTTGAGGGCTGGGTGCGCAACCGCAATGACGGGCATCCGGTGCTTTCGCTCGAATACGAGGCCTATGCGCCCCTGGCGGTGAAGGAAGGCACGCGCATCCTGAACGAGGCCCGCGGGAAATTCGCGTTGGTGGCGGTCGCTGCGGTGCATCGCGTTGGCCACCTGAATATTGGAGAACTGGCCGTTTGGGTAAGCGTCACCGCGGAGCACCGGGGAGCGGCATTCGACGCCTGCCGTTACATCATCGACGAGGCGAAGGCGCGGGTGCCGATCTGGAAAAAAGAGCATTATGCCGATGGCGCGACGGTCTGGATCAATTGCGCCAGCCGCGGCGACCACGCCGGGGCGCAGGCCCCCCGGCAGGTCTAAAAAGTTGCTAATAACGGCCGGATTCGGGTTTCGACTCGTTTCGAGGAAGTACGGGTCTAATTCGGGGAGCATGAACTACGTGATCGCTGCCCTTCCCCCGACCTCCGCCATCGATCGGCTCCACCAGATTCCCATGCAATTTTGGCAGGCACTTGGGATCGCTGTCCTCCTATTGGTGGTCGGCGTGTTCGTCTTGCGCAAACTGGCTCAGGTGAACAAGGTTGTGCTTTCGGCGATCGTTGGCCTCTTTTTGGTTTTCGTCGGCGTCAATTGGATTTATGAGCGCAACGAACCGACTTGGGCGACGCCGACGGTTCGCTTTCTGAGCGGGTATTTTCCGAGCAAGGCCGCGATCGAAGCCAAGAAATCCGGGCTCTGACCCGCATTAGCGGCGCGGTTTTTGTCGCGTGCTGCCAAAATCGGGTTGGTTTTCGCAGGGGTTAAGTTAGGGGTCATCACTCACTTTTCCCCCATGGCAAAAACCCATTCCGACATCGGACTCATCGGCCTCGCCGTCATGGGTCAGAACCTCGCCCTCAATATCGCCGACCACGGCTTCCAGATCTCGGTTTACAACCGCACGACGGAGAAGACCGACGCCTTCGTCGCCGAGAATCCCAACACCCCGGGCGGCGTGGTGGGCACCAAGACGCTCCAGGAATTTGTCCGGTCGCTCGCGAAGCCGCGCAAGATGATTATCCTCGTGCAGGCCGGCAAGGCCACCGACTCGGTGATCGACGGCCTCGTCCCGCTGCTCGAAAAGGAAGACATCGTCATTGACGGCGGCAACGCGCTCTGGACCGACACCATCCGCCGCGAGAAAGCATTGAAGGAAAAGGGCCTCCGCTTCATCGGCTCCGGAGTGTCCGGCGGCGAGGAAGGCGCGCGTTTCGGCCCGGCTCTTATGCCCGGCGGCGATCCTGCGGCCTACAAGGAACTCGAACCGATTTGGAATGCCGTTGCCGCCAAGGTCGACGCCGCCACCGGCGTGCCGCTCACGGGCGCGGCGCCCGGCAAGCCCATCGTCGGCGGTGTGCCCTGCGCCACCTACATCGGCGAAAACGGCGCCGGCCACTACGTGAAGATGGTCCACAACGGCATCGAGTATGGCGACATGCAGATGATCTGTGAGGCCTACGCCTTGATGCAGGGCCTCCTCAAGCTGAAGGCCCCCGAAATGGGCGCCATCTTCACCGGGTGGAATCAGGGCATGCTCGGCTCCTTCCTCATCGAGATTACGGCCGATATTTTGAAGCAGAAGGACCCGATGACGAAGAAACCCTTCGTCGACATCGTCCTCGACACCGCCGGCCAGAAAGGCACCGGCAAATGGACCTCGGTCAACGCCCTCGACATGGGCGTGCCCGCCCCGACGATCGCCGAGTCGGTCTTCGCCCGCTGCATCAGCGCCGTGAAGGAAGAACGCGTCGCCGCCTCGAAGATCCTCAAGGGCCCCTCGAAGAAATACAAAGGCTCCAAGAAGGCGCTCATCGCCGCCATCCACGACGCGCTCTACTGTTCCAAGATCTGCTCTTATGCTCAGGGCTTTCAGCTCATGCGCGAGGCGCAGAAGGAATACAAGTGGACGCTCAACTTCGGCGAGATCGCCCAGATCTGGCGCGGCGGTTGCATCATCCGCGCGGTCTTCCTCCAGAAGATCACCGAAGCCTACCGGCGCGACCCGAAGCTCGCGAATCTCCTGCTCGATCCGTATTTCAACAAGACGGTCAAGAAGGCGCAGGAAAATTGGCGCAAAGTCGTCGCCCTCGCCGCCGAGTGCGGTGTGCCGGCTCCGACGTTCAGTTCCGCCCTCGCCTACTACGACAGCTACCGTTCGGCCCGCCTGCCGGCCAACCTGCTCCAAGGCCAGCGCGACTACTTCGGTGCGCATACCTACGAGCGCACCGACAAGCCCCGCGGCAAGTTCTACCACATCGACTGGCCCGAGGCCAAGCGTCCGCAGTTGGAAATCAAGTAAGGCACAGCGCGCGCTGTCCCTCGCTCGGAAAAAAAGGCCGGACAAAATGTTCGGCCTTTTTTGTGCTCAGAACACCCGATGCGCTGCGCATGCGCAGAAATTTTGGTCGATCCGGGACGCGGCGGAGTTTTTCGGATTCGATGCCGAATGGGCCCATAAAACTCCGATGGGGCCTGTCGGGCCGCCGGCCGACCGGGCTACGGCTTTCTAGCCGTCATCACGCTGCGGTCCGCCACGGTGGAGACGAAACGGATATCCCGGAAGCCGGCCTCGGCCAGCAACGCGGCCATTTCGGCGGTCGAGTAGCATTTGCCCTCGGTCACCGCCATCAGGAGCGCCGAGTATTTTGCCACCGGCAAAGGGCCCGTCTTGGCGGCGTTCACGTGCGCATCGTGCACCGCGAGCATGCCGCCGGACTCTAGCGCGCGAAACGACGCCGCCAGCAACGGGCGCACTTGGTCGGCATCCCAGTCGTGCAGGACGTTGGAGTAAAGATGCAGGTCAAAGCCGGTCGGCAGCGGATGGGCGAACATGTCGCCCGCCACGACGGTCACCCGGTCGGTGTAGCCGCGTTTCCGGATCATGGTGCGCGCAATCTCGTCCACCGGCGGACGTTCGAACACCGTCGCCACGAGCGCGGGATGCTGCGCGACCATCGCACACGCGTAGATGCCGGAGCCACCCGCGATGTCGAGCAGCCGCGTGTGCCCACGCGCATCGATCGCCCTGGCCATCGCGGGCCCGAGGTAGAAGCCGCGGCAATCCATCGCGGCCGTGAAGGTCGTGGCGAACTCCTCGCCCAGCATCGCGTGGCTCCAGGCCTTCTCGTGCTTGAAACTGCCCCAGTTTGCCGGCCGGCCCGTCCGGAGGATGATCGCGAAGTCTTTCGCCACCGGCCGGTCCTTGAGCGACGCGTAATACGGCCCGAGAAAGAACGGCGAGGAGCTCACGAGATGCTCCCGCGCGAGCAGAGTCGGGCTAAACACCCCACTCTCGCACCGCACGAAACCGTCCGCCGCGAACAGGGTGAGCATCACGTCGACCGGGCGTTCCTGCAGGCCAAGGTCGCGGCAGATCGTGGCTTTGTCCGCCGGGTGGGCGGCGAGCCAGGTGAAGAAATCGAACTCGCAGACCGCTGCGGTCAGGAGATCCGCCGCGTAGAGGCCGTCGCGGTAGCGGTAGATTTCGAGCGGATCGGTTTGCGGGGTGCGGGTAAGGTCGAGCGGGGGCGTCATTGGCCGATTCCTTACGAGGGACGAGGTGAAAGGGCGAAGTCGAAAGAAGAAAGGAGGGCCCGGAACACCCGTTCTCTCGCTAGTCGCGGCTGCGCCGGAGCTTTTCGAGATCCCGCTCGTGCTTCGGTTTGGTCGGAAGAAAATTCACCAACTGGTCCACGACGGGCGTGAGAAATCGCGGCTCCGTGCGCTCGTAGACCCAGTAGAAAAAAATCATGCTGCCCGCCAATGCGGCGACAAACCACGGGGCGTAGTCGTTGACGGCTCTCAGGCTTCGCCACAGCCGGACGACGATCACCAAGGCGATCACGACGATCGCAATATTGATCCACATCGGCTTCGGCAGGTAGGGGAATTTGTTCGAGATGGCGGTTTGGGCGGCGACGATCGGGGCGAGGAGGGCGGTCACGGATTTTTGCTAGCAAGAGGCTTTCCCGGCGGCAAGTGCATCGCGCGCCATGCCGCCGGGCGGCTTGAAAAAGCCGCCGGGCTCTCCGACGCTGCGGGCCGTCCAAGTCCCACATGATTGCTCCCGTCCCCACCAACCCGATCGAAGCCGAAGCCGAGCGCCTGCTCGGGTCCCTGATGCACGTCGAGTGCGATCCCCGCGGGCGGACGTGGAATCTTGATACCTGCCGGGAGATCGCGCCGCTGACCCTCGAGATCAACCGGCTGAAAAAGGAGCAGGATGCGGTCCTGCTCGCCCACTCGTACGTCGAGCCGGAGATCATCTACGGGGTCGCCGATTTTCGCGGCGATTCCTATTTCCTGAGCATGAAGGCGAAGGAAGCGCGGGCGAAGACCATCGTGTTTGCCGGCGTCGTCTTCATGGCCGAGACGGCGAAGATCCTCTCTCCGGCCGCTCGGGTCCTGGTGCCGGACCGCGGTTCGGGTTGTTCCCTGGCCGACTCGCTCAACGGCGAACAATTGCGCCGGCTCAAGTCGCTTTATCCCGACGCGGCCGTGGTGTGCTACATCAACAGCACCGCCGAGGTGAAGGCCGAGTCGGACGTGTGCGTCACGTCGGGCAACGTTTACCACATCGTAGCGAACCTGCCGGCGAAGCGGATCCTCTTCGTGCCGGACCGGCTGATGGGGGACAATCTGCGCGACGAACTTAAACGCCGGGGCGTGGACAAGGAAATCATCACATCCGACGGCACCTGCATGGTGCACGACCAGTTCACGCCGGCCGACATCGCCGCGGCCCGGGAGCGTTTCCCGGGTTTGAAGGTCGTGGCCCATCCGGAATGCACCGCCGACGTCGCGGCTGCGGCGGACTTCGTCGGCAGCACGGGGGCGATGATGAATTATGTGAAGACGACGGGCGCACCCTACTATCTCATGCTGACCGAGTGCGGACTGGTCGGCCGGCTGGAAGTCGAGGCGCCGGAGAAGAACTTTATCGGCGGCTGCCGGCTCTGTCCGTACATGAAGCTCAACTCGCTCGAAAAGATCCGCGACGCTTTGAAGCATCCCCGCCCCGACCAGATCGTCACCCTCGATGAAGATGTGCGCCGCCGGGCGGCGACCTGCATCGAGCGGATGTTTGAGCTGGCGCCAACCGATTGAATCTGGAACTCAGGAACTCGGGAAGCCGGCGTTCGCGGCTTTCTCCCACGCGCCCACCCTGCATGATCACTCCCCGCACCGATCACCTCATCGACCTCGCCCTCGAGGAAGACGCCGGCCTCGGCGACGTCACCAGCCGCGCGATTTTTTCGGCGAAGGACCGTTCGCGGGGATACTTCGACGCGAAGCAGGACCTCGTGCTGTGCGGGCTGGACATCGCCGCCCGGGTTTTTCAACGCGTCGATCCCACGCTCAAGGTCACCGTGCTCGCGTCGGACGGCCAGCGGGTGAAGGCCGGGGCGCGCGTGCTCAATGTTACCGGTCCGACCGCCGCGATGCTGACGGCGGAGCGCACCGCGCTGAACTTCGTGCAGCGGCTCTCCGGCATCGCCACGCTGGCGCGGAAGTTTGCCGACGCGGTAGCCGGCACGGGAGTGCGGATCGTGGACACGCGCAAGACCACGCCGGGCTGGCGCGCGCTCGAGAAATATGCGGTGCGTTGCGGCGGCTGTTTCAATCACCGCTCGTCCCTCGGCGAGCACGTGCTGATCAAGGACAACCATATCGCCGCCGCCGGTTCGATCGCACAGGCGGTGCAACGCTGCCGTGAGGCGGCGCCCCACCTCGCGAAGATCGAGATCGAGGCCAAGACGCTGGCCGAGGTAAAGGAGGGGCTGCGCGCCGGCGCGGATGTCATCCTCCTCGACAACATGGCGCCGGCGATGATCCAGCGTGCCGTCGCACTGATTGCTGGTGGCGCCGGCATCGAGGTTTCTGGCGGCGTGCGCTTCGAAACGCTGCGCGATTTTGCGTTGCCGGGGGTCGACGTGATCAGCATCGGCGCGCTGACCCATTCGGCGCCGGCGATGGACTTGAGCCTGACGATCGTCGGGCGGAAACAGAAATAGGCGGGCGGGCGGCGCGGCGGCTGAAGGCCGCCGTTGTTTTTCCGGCGTGACCTCCCGGCCCGCGCCGTGTCCGCTGTAACTCGAAATGCAGGTTCTTCACACCGACTGTCTGGTGATCGGCGCCGGCCTCGCGGGCTCGGCCTATGCGCTGCGGGCCGCGAAGCAGGGTCTCTCGGTCGAATTGCTGTCGCTGGCGGAGCCGTTGGCCGCCAACAGCGATTGGGCGCAGGGCGGCATCATTTACGACGTGGCGAAGGACCCGGCGGCGCTGGCGCGGGATATTTTCGAGGCCAGCGACCGCACCGCGAATCCCAAGGCGGTGCAACATCTCGTGCGCGAGGGACCGAAGGCCGTCGAGGAACTGCTGCTCGACGAGCTGAACGTCGGTTTCGACCGGGACGCCGGCGGCGGTCTCGATTTCACACGCGAAGGCGGCCACAGCGAACGGCGGATCATTCACGCCAAGGATGCAACCGGTCACGCCATTCTCGCCGCCGTGGTGCGACGCGTCGACACCACGCCACGCATCACCCGCCGCGCGGGCTGGGTCGCCATCGACCTGCTCACGCTTTCGCACAACTCCGTCGACGCGACGGACAAGTACGAACCGCTCACGTGCTTCGGTGCCTACGTGCTCGACACGGGTACAGGTGCGACCGTCGCGATCGTCGCGAAGAAGACCATCCTGGCAACGGGGGGGCTCGGACATATTTTCCTGCACACGACCAATGTACCCGGCAGTGTCGGCCACGGGGTGGCGATGGCCTATCGGGTGGGTGCGCGGCTCATCGATCTCGAATACGTCCAGTTCCATCCCACGGTGTTTGCGAAGAAGCACGCCCCGCGGTTTCTGATCACGGAAGCGCTACGGGGTGAGGGCGCGGTGCTGCTGAACGCGCAGGGCGGACGCTTCATGGATGCAATCGACGCGCGCGGCTCGCTGGCCTCACGCGATATTGTGGCGCGGGCGATCAAGCAGGAACTGGCGGCGAGCGGGGAACCCAATGTGTTGCTCGATCTGTCGGCAATGAAGCCGGAATTCGTGCGGGAGCGGTTTCCCAGCATCTACCAGCGCTGCCTCGAACACGGCCTCGACATCACGCGGGAGGCGATTCCGGTCGTGCCCGCGGCGCACTTCGCCTGCGGCGGCGTGCACGCCGACCTGCATGGCCGTACCAGCATCCGGCATCTCAACGCGATCGGCGAGACGGGTTGCACCGGCCTGCACGGGGCGAACCGGCTGGCGAGCACGTCGCTCCTGGAGTGCTTGGTCAGTGCGAAGTTCGCGGCCATCGCCGATGGAGCCGATATCGGGCGCGAGCCGTTCCGGCTGCCCGAGCCGCGCGACTGGGAGAGCCCGACGCGCGAGGCCGATCCCGTACTGGTCCGCCAGGACATGCTGCAGATCCAGCATACGATGTGGAACTACGCCGGCATCGTGCGTTCGCCGAAGCGGCTGACGCGGGCGCGGCGGATCCTGCTGGAGCTGCGCGAGGAGATCCAAAGTTTCTATCGGGGTTGCCGCCTGACGCGGGACTTGATCGAGTTGCGCAACGCGATTCAGACCGCGCTGCTGGTCGTTCACGCCGCGTCACTCAACCCGCGCAGCCGGGGCTGTCATTTCGTGACCGAGGAGTCCTGACCTGGAGCCCTTCCGATTGGTGGTTGCTCCGCCGGTACGCGGAGCGCAGCGTCCGCCCCATGCCCGAACCCATCATCGCCCAGAAGTCGCCGTACGTCCTCGACATGAAACCCGGCACTTATTGGTGGTGTTCGTGCGGTGGTTCGAAGAACCAGCCCTTTTGCGATGGGGCGCACAAGGGCACCGAGTTTTCGCCGAAAAAAGTGGAGATTGCCACCGAGGGCAGGGTGGCTTGGTGCGGCTGCAAACACATGCAGAACGGAACGTTCTGCGACGGCACGCACAAGAAGCTTTGAGTGAACGTCAGTTCCCAGGCCCGCCCGGCATGGCGGCTCAGGCTTGGGCGCTTTTGGCCCGCGCGTGCGCGAGGATTCTGACCAGCGCCGCGAAGTCCTCGTCGCGCGATCCGCTTTCGATGATGAAGTCGAACTTTGCCGCCTCGCGCAGCTCGGCTTCCGCCGTCGCGATCCGGCGCTCGATTTCCTCCTCGTGATCCTGCGCCCGGGCCCGCATGCGGTCCACCAGACGCTCGTGGTCGACCACGATGAACACCGTGGTCATCGCGCGGCGCAGGCGAGCGTCGGTCTGGGCCACGCGCCGCAGGGTGTCGACGCCCTGGACGTCGATGCTCATCACGAGGGGCTGACCGTGGGCCAGCGGGTCGAGGACGCTCGACTTGAGCGTGCCGTAGCGGCGGTCGCCGTGGACCCAGGCCCATTCGAGAAATTCGCCCGCGGCCACCCGCACATCGAACTGCGCGGGCGTCAGGAAATGATAATGCAAGCCGTCGATTTCTCCGACCCGCGGGGCTCGCGTCGTCGTGGTCACCACGCGGGCGAACTCCGGGCGCTCCGTCACGAGGCGGTCGCAGAGCGTGCTTTTGCCGGATCCCGCGGGACCGGCGATCACGAGCAGAACAGGCGCGGTGGGCTGGGCCATGCGACGATCGTTAGTAGGTGAAAGCCACGACGCCGAGCAGCAGGCCGTAGGCCGCGATCACGCCGCCAAAACTGCGGGCCCGGCCCGGGCGCGCGAAGAGCCAGCCTAGGAAATCCCGCAGCCGCCACGGTTGGGCCCCGAGCCAGATGGCCAGGGCCAGCGCGACGTAAACCAGGGTGACCATGAACAGCCGCTGGGGCCGGTCGAATTGCATGTAGGCTGCGTCGAGCAGCGGCATCGCGCCCATGAGCACCAGGGCGCACAGGCCTCGCACCGCCAGAAAGTCGGGCACGCTGCGGAACGACAGCACGGCGACCGCGCCAAAACCCAGCAGGAGCCAGCCGCGGTATTCGCCGAAATCGGCGGGCGAGAGGTGCCAGATCCCGTAAAGAAACCACGCCGCCCCCGCGCCGAAAAAGAGGTAGGCGGCCGTCGTCGACCGCGGCAGCGCCTTCAGGGTCGCGATGAAACCCGAATGGTTGAGCAGCAGCGGGAATCCCAGCGCGAGGAGCAGGGCGGCGGGAACAAGCGTGGCGGTGAGGAGGGACATGGGTGGGAATCGTGGTCGTGATCTTAATCGTGATCTTGCTCGGCCGGAATTTTCTAATCCGCCGGCGCCCCATAGGGCACAGGCTCTTCGTGCAACTGCGCTCCAAACATATCTAAAAGCCCAATCAGCATGGAAACGATCGCCACGAGCAGGTCCTTTCCTTCGGCGGCTTTGATTGGATCGAGGTGTTGCTTCAGCACCAAAATGTCCAGGCAAGCGGCACACTCGAGGGCCGATCCACGGGCGATGCCCAAATAGCGGCAGCGATCAACTTTCGAGCGCTTCTCGTTTCCCTCCGCTAGGTTCAGGAGGATGCTGGTGGGTGCCCGCTCAAGCTGGTCGCGTGCGGAAAATTTAGCCGGGAGATCCGCAACGAGGGGATGCGCGAAAGCTACAAACTCCAGCGCACGCTGATACACACGGAGCTTCTCGTGATCGAAGTAGGTTTTGGACATGAGCATGAATCCGAGGATTACGATCATGATCACGGGCAAGCCGATGCAGCATTCCCCACCCCGCTCAGCACCAACTCCCCATACAGCGTGCTTACGCTCGCGCGTTCGATTTTCAACGGCACGAGCGAGCCGATCAGCCGCGCGTCGGCGTCGAATACGCACACGCGGTTGCCGCGGGTCCGGCCGGTGAAGCGGGTGCCGCTCTTGTCGCGGCCGTCCACCAGCACCTCCTCGATCGTGCCGATCTGCGCCGCGGTCCGGCGCAGCGAGTTTTTCTGGAGAATATCGAGCAACACTTGGTTGCGGTGTTCCTTCACCTCTTCCGGTACCTGGTCGGCCAGTTCCGCCGCGGGCGTGCCGGTGCGGATCGAATACTTGAAGACGTACGCCATGTCGTAGTTGCACGCCTCGAACAGCTCGCGCGTCTGGTCGAAATCCTCGTCGGTCTCGCCAGGGAAGCCCACGATGACGTCGGTCGAGAAAACCATGTCCGGTTGCGCGGCGCGCAGCGCGTCGACGATCTCGCGGTAGCGTTCGCGCGTGTAGGGCCGGTTCATCGCGCGCAGGATCCGGTTGCTCCCGGACTGCATCGGCAGGTGCACGTAGCCGCAGAGTTTCGGCAGGCGGGCGTAGGCGGCCACGAGGTCGTCCTTGAAGCCGCGCGGGTGCGGCGACGTGAACCGGATCCGCTCGATGCCCTCGATGCCGTGCACGCGCTCGAGCAGCTGCACGAAGGGCGAGATGCCGCCCGTGTGTTCGTAATCGCGGCGGCCGTAACTGGTGACGATCTGGCCCAACAGGGTGATTTCGCGCACGCCCCGCTCGGCCAAGGCACGGCATTCGGCCACGATTTCATCCATCGGCCGCGAGCGTTCGTCGCCACGGGTTTTAGGGACGATGCAGAACGCGCAATCCATGTTGCAGCCCTGCTGGATCGAAACGAAGGCGGTCACCTGCCGTTCGACGGTTTCGGCCGTTCCGTCGCTTTCCGGCCCGGACATCAGGTGATCCTTGATCGTGTTCTGCGAACCCGCTTCCTCGCCGATGTCGACAATGGTCTCACCGATTGGCACCCCGGCCTCCCGCGCGGCGCGCAGGTTGTCGAGATAGCCGGGCACTTGGTGAAACTTCTGGGTGCCGATGATCAGGTCGAGGTCGGGCAACTGTTCGAGGAGCGAGGCCCCGCGGTTCTGCGCCATGCAGCCGAGGATCCCGAGGATGAAGTCCGGCTGCTTCTTCTTGCGCTGCTGGAGGTAGCCGGCCTTGCCGATGGCCTTTTGTTCGGCGGCATCGCGCACGCTGCAGGTGTTGAGCAGCAGGATGTCGCAGTCGTTTTCATCGCCCACGATCCGATAACCCCGCGCACGCAGCATTGCCGCGACCGCCTCGCTGTCGCGCTCGTTCATCTGACAGCCGTAGGTTTTGATGTGGACCCGGTTCAAATTAGTGGAGGGTCAGAGGTAGCCGGCGCCCCGGGAGGGTCAAACGGGAAAGCCGGTGGTCGAGTTGACCGGTTTCCGTGGCGGTCGCACTGTCTGGAGACCGCTTTTTCTCTATGCGCCGTATTATCAGCTCCGGTGTCGGGTGGCTATGCGCCTTCGTCGCATTGCCAGTGGCGTCGGCGACCGCGCCCAAGGCGCTGTTGGTCGTGCTTGGCGACCAGCATTCCGCTTACGAGAAGGCGGCGCAACTCGTCGCCCCCGTCGATCGCTTGAAGGGAGAGAATCCGGGCGTGCCCCTCGCCGTCCTGATCAACGGCGACTCGTTCGAATACGGCAACGTGGTCGCCCGCCGGAGCGCGGCCCGGATCGACCTTGCCTTGTTTGCGGCGTTGGTGAAACGCGCGCCCGTGGTCCTGAACCTGGGCAACCACGAACCCAATTTCCAAGCCCCGGTGGAAACCGTCGCGAAACTGCGGGCCGTCGGGGTCGTGGTCATCAGTGGCAACGCCCGCGACCGGAACACGGGCCAACCGCTGGCGCCCGCCTCGACCGTGCTCCCGCTCGTGCCCGCGGGCACCCTGTTTGCGGGAGCGCACGACCATCTTCGTTTTGTGCACCGCGTGGACTTCGACGCCTGCGTGCGGTTCGACGGCCCGGTCTTCACCGCCGAAGTCGACGGGACGCGATGGCAAAAGCTCGCCGCGCTCGCGAACGAAGGCCCCGAAACACCTTTCGCGCAGCGCAGCGGCGAATTCAGTGTCGCGGCCGGCCGGCTGGCCGGAATCGATCCGGCAGGATCCTGCCGGATCGCCACGACGGATTGGGGCGCGAAGAATTCCGACCGCTACGTCGGCCCGCCGGCCATCGCGTGGCGTGAGCACCCGACGCTGAAATTGAAAGCGGCCGTTCTCGCCGCCCTGGCGCCGGCAAATTGATGGATATGAAACCCGGGCGCGCCATCAGCATGGTTATGGCGGTGCTGGCCGCGGTGATGGCGGCGCCCGCCCAGACGGCTGCGCCTTCGCCAGCGGCGCCGGCCGCCTCCCCGGAGCCCGCCGGGGCCGACGATCTTTTCCAACTTGGCAGGCAATGGTTCGACGCCTACGCCTCGCCGGAGATCAAGGCGCAGTTCGAATTTCCGACGAAGGAAAAGTGGGATGCGTTTGGCCTGCGGCTGCAGCGCGCGCTCGAGAGCGATTCGCTCGCGGACCTCGCCGTTTATTTACCGGAGGCGCGCCTCACCCTCACCGCATTGCGCGCGGTGCCCGGGTATGAGGACTACGCCGACTGGCTGGAGCAACGGATCGATGAGATTGAGGCCGCGGAAGAAATTACGAAATCAACCCCGCCGCCCGTTCCGGCTCCACCGGGGCCGCGACCATCCGCTCCGACGCCACCGCCCAAGGCCGGTCCAGTCCCGCGGCCGTCCACGGCGGTGTCTGCGCGCGTGCCTCACTACGATCTCTGGGTTGCCCGCGTTAGCGGGCGCGCGCTCCCGGAGCGGGCCGCGGCGTTGATGCCGGGGTTGCGGGCGGCGTTTGTGGCGGAAGGCGTCCCGGCGGAACTTGCCTGGCTGGCCGAGGCGGAGAGTTCGCTCAACCCGGCGGCCCGCAGTCCGTCGGGGGCGAAGGGACTTTTTCAGTTCATGCCGGAAACGGCGCAGTCCCTGGGCCTGAGCACGTTTCTGCCGGATGAGCGCACCAACCCGGAGAAATCCGGTCACGCTGCGGCGCGATACTTGCGGACGCTGCATGCACGGTTTGGCGACTGGCCGCTGGCGCTCGCCGCCTACAACGCCGGCGAGGGCCGCGTGAGCCGGGCGCTGACAAAAAAAGGCGTGAAGGATTTCGCCGGCGTCGCCGACGCGCTGCCGGCCGAGACGCGGATGTATGTGCCCAAGGTGTACGCCTTGGTGGCGCTGCGGGCCGGAGTGTCGCCCGAAAAAATTGTCGCGCCGCGAAAACCCTGACACAGGGGCGGGGAAAAACATGCCGCTGGCCGGCCGGGTTTCCCCGCCCAAACCTTTCGCGGTGATCCAGTGATCAACGCGGTTCACGTCCGAGGTGTAATTATCCGCACCATGATATCGTCATCCATTATCCGGACACTTTTCGGCGCAGCGATTCTCGCGGGGGCGTTCGCATTTCACCCCCCAGCTCGCGCGCAGGCGCCGGATTGGAAACTGGTGACGCGCAACACCGAATTCGACCCCCGGGACTCGTCTGGAGAAATGGTTTTCAAGGACCGGATGTGGCTGCTGGGGGGCTGGTATAACGGGCGGCGCGGATAAATATTACTTCGGCGAGGACAGTGGCTACCGGAGCGACGTCTGGGTGCTCGCCCTTGCGCCGATCTGGCCGAAATGAGGTGGCCATCGAGCTGGGCCGCCGGAGATGACCGCGCGGAGCCTGCATTCGGCCATTCTTTCGCGTTGAAGCGGTGCAATTTCCGCGACTGGATCACGTCATGGCTATTGGGTGTGCGCGTGTTCGACTCGCCCTCGTGCTCGCGGTGGCGGGGGGCATCTTCTTGGGCGCCGTTGGCTGTTTCCATGGGTCCGGCCGGCAGAGGGCGCAGCGCTCAAGTAGCGTCGTCGCGTTCCTTTACCCGAAACGGGCGAATCCCCTTCCGCCCACCGATATTCCCGTGTTGCGACTGCCTCTGCGCGTCGGCATCGCGTTTGTCCCCAGCGGCGGTGCGGGCGAAATCTCTCCGTTGCAGAAAAACGCTTTGTTGGAGCGGGTGGCCGCGCAATTCAAGGGCATCGAGTATATCGAGTCCATCGAGGTCGTGCCCGCGACTTATCTGCACGCTGCGGGCGGGTTCGAGAACCTCGACCAGGTCCGTCGGTTGTTGAATTTCGACATCGTGGCGTTGGTGGCCTACGATCAGGTCCAGTTCACGGATGCGAATTTTCTTTCCCTGGCGTATTGGACGATCGTGGGCGCCTACATTTTCCAGGGGAACAAGAACGATACGCAGACGCTGCTCGAGGCCGCCGTTTACGACATCCCGAGCCGGCACCTGTTGTTTCGGGCGCCGGGTGGCAGCCAGGTCACAGCCGGTGCCGCCGGCGTCTACGTGCAGGCCCGTTTGCGCCAGGACAGCGCCAAGGGCTTCGATCTGGCGACGGACGATCTCATCAAGAATCTGAAAACGCAGCTCGAGGATTTTCGCACCCGGGTGAAACAGGCACCCGGGGCCGTGGCGAGGATCGAGCACAAGCCCGGCTACCGGGGAGGCGGATCCTTCGACGCCGGATTCGTGCTGATCCTTGCGTTGCTCGTCGGCGTGCGCGAGTGGAGGCGGAGGCGCTGACATGAAACCGGGCTGGCGAGTCACGCAAAGCCGGCTGCCTTGGGCCACGTTCACCGTGGCCGTGCTCGCGCTTGCGGTCCAAGCTTGGCCGGGGGCGGAGGACGCGCTGGAAATCAACCGGGCCTTCTCCCGCGTCTGGTCGCGGCTGTGGACGGCCCACATCGTGCATTTCGGCGGGAGCCACCTTTTCTGGAATCTGGCCATCTTTTTGCCCGCCGGCATTTGGGCGGAGCGGCTGGTGCCGTGGCGGACGCGGTTTTTCTACCTGGTCGGACCGCCGTTCATCGGCCTGGTGTTGCTCGCCTTTGACCGGGAGATGGCAAACTACCGCGGATTGTCGGGCGTGGCCGCGGGGGTGCTCGCCCTGCTGGCGTGGGCGCGGCTCCGGAAGCTGCCGCCCGGTGGGCGCTGGTTCTGGCACTCCGTGCTGGTGCTCATCGTGCTCAAGATCGCGGCCGAAGCCTACGCGCGGCGGTCGATGCTGGCCGAGTTCGATTATGCCGAGGCGCAGCCCGTGCCGCTCGCCCATGTGGCGGGAGTGCTCTGCGCCGCGGTCGTTTTTCTGCTCCCGCGGCCCTGGCGGCGGCGGGGCGAGAGTCCCTGACGGGCGCGCCCGGGCCGGAAACGATTTCGTGGTCGCCAGCCCGGCGAGGTCGCATTTGCTGCCAGCATGGGATTTTTCGACCAATTTTCCTCGAAGAAGCCGGGGCCGGACCCCTCGCCGCGAACTGTTCCCGAGGACTCGGTCCCGCCGCCGCCAACCAGTGGTGGAGTGAAATCCAACCTGATGGTGGCGCGAGAAAAACTTGAGGCGAAGGATCTCGCAGGCGCCTTGGCCATCTACGAGGAGATGCTCGCTACGGCGGGCGAGCGGGCCGACGTGTTGGTGACGATCTCCGGGGACCTCGGTTCGCAGGGGCATATCACGCAGATCATCGAGCTCATCGCGCCGCGTTACGACGCCGACCGGCACGGGCCGGCGACGGGATTGAATCTGCTGCAGGCGTATATCGCGGTCCGTAACGCGGACGCCGCGCAGCATGTGCTCGACCTTCTGTTTGCGCTGAACCGGCCGGAACTCGAGGAACGGCTTCACGGCTTTTCGAATGTCATCGCCGATATGATGCTCGACGTGAGTCCGGCGGCGCTGGGTGTGCCCGACGGCGGCGCGCAGCCGGAAGCACCAAAACTCTCGATGATCAGCATCAGCAAGCCGATCTGGTTCTACGGCCTGGAGCCGCTGGCGGAACGGATTCTACCGACGAAATCCGGGCGGAGCCGGACGCTGGCCTTTTGCCACCTGGCGGTGCCCGGCTCTCCCGCTGGCGGCGAAAAAAGCCCAGGCGACGAACTCAACCGGCTGGCGCTCGCGATCCCGCTGTGGTTGACGGAAACGTTTTCCTTTGCGGCGCAGTATGCCCCCGTCACCGCGGTCGGCCTGATGAACCGTCCGGACGGGCCGAGCGCCCCGGCGATTTTCGAGGCGGAGTTGACCACCGAGAACCTCCGCCAGCTCGTTGATTCGGTCGAAGGCGGCGTCGACTATGCTTTCACGGGCGCCCTGCGCCAGCAGTCGGGCGACTACGAACTGGTGCTCCGGGTCTGGGAGGTGAGGAAATTCCGCGAACGAAAGATGTTTCAGGTGCGCTGGACGCCCGCCACGGCGGATGCCGAGCTGGCCAAACTGCACGACCAGCTGCGCACGTTCATGGAGTGGTCGCCGGCGTCGGCGCAATTCGTCTTTACGCCATCTGCGCGTCCGCGCGCGTGGCTGGATACGCTGGATGTTTCGCTCGGGTTGTTTCTGGCGGAGAAGAAGCTCCTGCCGGTGGATCCGGCGACAATTCCGGCCGAAGCGGTGGCCCAAGCCGCCGAACAGGCGGCGGGAGGCGAGATGGCGTCGCTGGCTTACCTGACGCTGCAAGCCCGGATGGCCCGGCTCGGTCTCGCCCGACCCGCCGATGTTGCCCTCGCGGCATCGCCGCTCGTGGCGGAGGCGCAGGGCGTGCTTCGTTAGGCCGGTGGCGGAACCGGTCCGGGTGACTCGCGGCCCTCGGATGAACCGGGGTGGCAAGACCCGGGTTGACCGGCGACGGCAATCCCTTCTTCTCGCGAGAATGTCGCTCACGCTCGTCGTTCTCGCCGCCGGTCTTGGCTCGCGCTATGGCGGACTCAAACAGATCGATCCGGTCGGTCCGTCGGGAGAAACCGTACTCGACTACGCCGTGTTTGATGCGATCCGCGCCGGGTTCGATCGCGTGGTTTTTGTGATTCGCCGGGATTTCGAAGCGTTGTTTCGCGAGAAGATCGGGGCGCGTTACACGGGGCGGATCGCAGTCGATTATGTGTTTCAATCGCTCGATGCGCTGCCCCCGGGCCTCAACCCGCCGGTGGGCCGCGAAAAACCCTGGGGCACGGGTCACGCCGTCTGGTGTGCCCGCGAGGCGGTGACCGGGAATTTTGCGGTGATCAACGCGGACGATTTCTACGGGGCCGATTCCTTCCGGCAGCTGGCGGATTTTCTGCGTCGCGACGTGCCCGCGCCGGCGGGACGGCCCTCCGCCAGTCCGGCGGAATTCGCGCTCGTGGGTTTTCGCCTTGCGAACACCCTTTCGGAGCACGGCGCGGTCTCGCGGGGGGTGTGCGGGATCGCTGCCGGCGGAGAGTTGGAGTCCATTGTCGAGCAGACGAACATCCTGCCGGCCGATGTCGGGGCCGGACGAAAATTCGCCGGCGCCGAGATTGTTTCGATGAACTGCTGGGGTTTTTCCCCGGCACTTTTGCCCCGGCTCGATACCCAGTTGCGCGAGTTTCTCGGGACGCGCGCGGGCGAGGCGAAGGCGGAATTTTATCTGCCGGCGGCGGTTTCGGCGATGATTGCGGCGAAGGAGGCGGTCGTGCGCGTGCTGCCGACCGCGGCCACCTGGTTCGGGGTCACGTATCGCGAGGACCGGCCACGGGTCCAGGCCGCGATCGCAGCGTTGGTGCGGGCGGGGGCTTATCCGGACCGGTTGTTTTGAGCGGTGAAAGGAGGCTCTCCGCGGGTAACGGTTGGGCCGTTGGCCGGCGGGAGGGCGTCACGGCAATCACGCGGATTGCAGTTTTCGCCCGGTAACGTAGGCTTTTCGGACTTTAGCGCATTTGCCCATGAAACTTCATTCGGTCCTCGCCAGTCTCCTCGCCTCCGCCTCGCTCGCCCTGGCCGCAGAGGTGCAAAAAATCACGCCGGCCGATGCCGCCAAACTCGTGGCCGCGGGCAAGGCCGTGCTCGTCGACGTGCGCGAACCGGCCGAGTGGGCCGAAACGGGCGTTGCGAAGCCGGCGGTGCTGCTGGCGAAGAGCGATTTCGACGGTGAACAGAAGCAGTGGAAGGATTTTCTCGCGAAGAACGGGGACAAGCAGGTGATCCTGTATTGTCGCACCGGCCGGCGTTCCGGCATCATCGCGGCGGCGCTTGCGGAAAAGGGCGTCAAGGCCGCGAACGCGGGCGGGATGAAGGAATGGGCCGACGCCGGGTTGCCGGTGCGCCAGGTGGAAAAGCCGGCGGAAAAGAAGCCTTGAGCTGCTGAGCGCGGGTTGGCCCCGTTGCGTTGGCGGGGAGCGGAGCCTTTTCGCGATAACGCCCGGGCCTATCCTCGCAACCGCGCGGCCTGGAAGAGGACGACGCAGTCCGTGCCGTCCCCGGTGTGCAGCCAGTGCGGCTCGAACGCGGCGAACTCACGATCGATGTCGGCGCGCAGGCCGCCCACCTCGATTGCGAGGAGGCCGTGCGGCTGCAGGCGGGCGGGTGCCTGGCGCATGAGCTTGCGAATGATCTGGAGGCCGTCGCGGCCGCCATCGTGGGCCAGGCGCGGTTCCGCGGCGAATTCCGGGGCCTGCGCATCCACCAAGGCGCTGGGCTCGTACGGCGGGTTGCTGAGGATCACGTCATAGCGCGCCGCCGGCACGCTGTCGAAAACGTCGGAGGCATGAAGTTTCACCCGGCGGGTAAGGTGATGGGCCCGCACGTTGATTTTCGCTACTTCCAGCGCCTCGGCGGAAAGATCGCACGCTTCGACGCGAGCGGACGGAAACTGGTGCGCGAGTAGAATGGCGAGGCAACCCGAGCCGGTGCACACGTCAGCCACGCGTTGCACCTTCCGGCCGGCGGGCAGCCAGGCGTCGAGCTGCTCCGGGATGATTTCGAGGAAATAGCTGCGCGGGATGATGACGCGCTCGTCGACGTAAAAGCGATGCGGTCCGAGCCAGGCTTCCTGGGTCAGGTAGGCGGCCGGCACGCGGTCAAGCACCCGCCGGCGCAGGATTTTTTCCACAGCCCGGCGCTCGCCAGCGGTGAGTTTTTTCGTCAGCACCGTGGGCTCGCTGTCGAGCGGGAGGTGAAGGGCGTGCAGCAGGAGATAAAGCGCCTCGTCGTGCGGGTTCGTGGCCACCTGCCCGAGGGCAAGCTTTTCGCGGGCGTAGAGCTTTTCCGCGAAACCCAGCCAGTCGCCCGGCGTGGCCAGCCGGGCTGCCGCGGCGAAGGGATCAGCGCGCTTTCGCTTCATCGGCCGACACCACGTGGGCGTGGTTCTGGATGTGTTCGGGGCAGTAGCACTGGTCGCCGGCGCATTTCGAGCAGTAGCGGAAATCGAGCTGGGGATGCGAACGATCGGTCTTGCCGCACACGTAGCAGCGATGGCGCGGCTCCTCCTCGCGGGCCGCTTTTTGGGTGGCGGTGGCCGCCCGGCGGCTGCGGTAGCGCACCGAGCGGATCATGTCCGCGCCGAAGAAAAGGAGGATGTTGCCGACCGACGCCAGGATCTGGAAGCGCGTCGACCAGTCGCCGCGCACGAACGATACCGCGTAAAGCACCCACGTGAGCAGCGCGAGCCACTTGATCTTCACCGGCAGGATCAAAAACAGCGCGAGCTCGAAGTCCGGGTGCAGGTAGGCGAAGGCCAGAAACACCGAACCGGCGATGAAGGCGTTCGTGGCCGCCTGCCCCGGCGTGAGGAACGCCGCGATCAGCGTCAGCCCGAGGCCCGCCAACAGGAACAGGTTGTAGCGAAACGCGCCCCAGAACGATTCCAGCGCGCCACCCATGAGATAAAACATATACCACGCGAACGCGACGAAGAGGTAACCGAACATGCCCGGTGGGGGCGGCAGGAGCAGAAAGCTGAAGAGCCGCCACCATTCCCCTGCTTTCACGAGCTCCGGCACGAGCACGAACAGCCCGAGGTCGAGCTGACCCAGCATCCACGCGAGCAGGACGAACACCTGGCCGATGACCAGGTAGAGGGAGAGGTTGGGAACGGCGAAGCGACCGAGGGCGCGTTCCAGTTTATCGAGGAGGGACATTACGAAAAACAAAACATTGCGGGGAACGCCGGGCGGAGCGCAAGCGAAGGCGGCGGCGGCCGGAGCCTGCCCCGGGCGCCCTTTGGCCGGGAACCAACGCGGGGTCGGGCCGGCGAAACGCGGCCTACTTTTTGTCGGCGGCCTCGAGTTCGCGCAGGATCTTCTGCTTCTGTCCCTGCAACTTTTCCTCGTCGA
This sequence comes from Opitutia bacterium, assembly GCA_947474935.1. Taxonomy (GTDB): domain Bacteria; phylum Verrucomicrobiota; class Verrucomicrobiia; order Opitutales; family Opitutaceae; genus ER46. The sequence goes on along the minus strand of CANJKL010000002.1, from coordinate 310,576 downwards.
CCATCTTGAGCAGGGCTTGGGCGTGGTCGCGTTTGCCCAGCTTCACGCAGATGTTGGCGGCGTGCAGCCGCATGGTCTGGCGCTCGATCGCGGTCGTCGCCTTTTCCTCCAATGCGCTCCAAGCCTTGAGCGCGGCGTTCCAATCCGGCTGCTCGAGATCGTAGAACGACTCCGCGTGCCGGTAGGCAAACTCGATGCGGTCCGGCGAAAGCTCCGCGGCGCGTTTGAAGGCGTTGAACATCGCCGCATCGAGCGTTTCGCGGGTCCACTCGCCGCTTTTCAGGAACTCGTTCCGGGCTTCCGACAGCAAGGTGCCGAGCTGGTAGTGGTAAAGCGGTTCCTTCGGGGCGAGCTTGATGGCCGCGATGTAGTAGGGCGCCGCCTGCAGCGGCTTGCCCTCCTCGGCCATGAAGTTGCCGAGCTGGTTCTTGACGAGCGGGATGTCGGGATCGAACTGGTTGGCTTTGAGCAGCATCGCCGCGGCTTCCTTGCGCATGTCGACCTTGCCCAGGAGATAGCCGTAGGCCGCGTAACCCGCGGCAAACTTGGGGTTGTCGCGCAGCAGCAACTCATACTCGTGTGTGAGCGCCTGCACCTGGGCGCGCAAGGTGGCCTCGTCGAGTTTATCTCCTTGTTTCAAGGCTTCGGCCAAAAGGGCCTTCTGCCGATCGACGATGCGCCGCAACGACCGGTCAGCCATCGATTCGCTGTCGGCGGCCCGCAGGGGCAGCACGCAACCCAACAGCAGCGAAACCACGATGGGCGCGAAGGTCGTCGGGGCCCACGTGAAGCAAGCGGCCATTGTTCTCTGGGTTTTCATCCTTACCATCGGGTGTAAGCGGTGTTTAAAAAGGGAGCGAGTGCAGTCCGACACCCTCAACCGGACAAGGTGCCGGCGTAAACGTTCATTCGCCCGCCGCGGAGAAAACCCACGAGGGTCTGACCGCTTTCCTGCGCGAGCTCGATGGCCGCGCTGGTGGGGGCCGAAATCGCAGCCACGCAGGGAATCCCGCCCGCCAGGGCCTTTTGCATGATTTCAAAAGAGACGCGGCCGCTGACGAGCAAGAGGGTGTCGGTCAATGGCAGGCGCTCGGCGAAAAACGCGTGGCCGATCACCTTGTCGAGTGCGTTGTGCCGGCCGACGTCCTCGCGCACCACCGCCAGCCGGCCAGCGGGGTCGAAGAGCGCGCTGGCATGCAGGCCGCCGGTGGCCGCAAAGGCCGCCTGGGCCGCCTCCAATTTCGCTGGCAGGCCAAACAACACCTCGCGGCGCGGAGCCAGCGGACGGGCCAGCGGCGCATACTGCCGGCGCACGGCCTCGATCGTGGCCTTGCTGCAGATCCCGCAGCTCGACGACGTGAACACATTCCGGCTCAACCGCGCGAAATCGACGTTCACGCCGGGCGCAAGCAGCACATCGAGAATGTTCTCCTCGGGTTCAGCCGCGCCGCCGCGGCAGTAAACCAAATCCACGATCTCGTCGCGGTGGCGGATTAGGCCCTCGGTGACGAGAAATCCGGCGGCGAGTTCCCGGTCATGCCCCGGCGTTCGCATCACCACGGCGACGCTGTGACCCGCCACCCGCAGTTCCAGCGGTTCCTCGGCGGCGACCACGTCCTCCTGGGTGGCTCCGGCCGCGCCGTTTTCGATGCGGCTGATCGATTTGGTGCGCAGGGCGTTGGCGAACGACATGCTCCAATGAAACAAAAGAGAGTGGCATCGCCACGTTTTTTGCCAACGTGTTCGCATGAACACGCAAAAGCCGGCGTTGCCTGCGCCACCCCCGGGGCGCGGGGCGCAGTCGAATCCCCCCAATCGCTTCGAGCGCCTGCAGGTCGACCCGGATCCGGATTGCGACCCGGAGGAACGACCGCACCCCCGCACGCAGTTTTTCCCCGATGCCTCCGAGTCCCTGCTGACGAAAAACGATAGCCCGGATCTCGGTTTTACCGCCGGCCTGAACTGCTACCGGGGCTGCGAGCACGGCTGCGCTTATTGTTTTGCCCGGCCGTACCATGAGTACCTCGGCTTCTCGAGCGGATTGGATTTCGAGACAAAGATCATGGTGAAACTACGCGGGCCCGAGTTGCTGCGGCGCGAGCTTTCGGCGCGGCGCTGGCAGCCGCAGCCCATCGCGATGAGCGGCGCGACGGATTGTTATCAACCGGCGGAACGCACCTTCCGGCTTACGCGCGGCTGCCTGGCGGTGTGCGCCGAGCTGAGACACCCGATCTTCATCATCACCAAGAACGCGCTGGTGACGCGAGACCTCGACCTGCTGGTGGAACTGAACCGCCATCAGTGCATCGCCGTGCACATTTCGGTGACAACGCTCGATGCGGATCTCGCGGGGAAGCTCGAGCCCCGCGCGTCGCGGCCGCCGGCCCGGTTGCGCGCCATCCGGGAACTGAGCGCCGCCGGGATTCCGGTGGGCGTGATGGTGGCGCCGGTGATCCCCGGTCTCACCGACCACGAGCTGCCGGCCATCCTCGCGGCGGCGGCCGAAGCCGGGGCGAAACGCGCGGGCTACGTGCTCCTGCGGCTGCCGCATGCCGTGAAGGAGGTTTTCACCCAGTGGCTCGATGCGCATGCGCCGGGAAAAAAGGCACGGGTGCTCGATCGCACGAAAGTACTCCGCGGCGGGAAACTCTACGACAGCGCGTGGGGCAGCCGCCTGCGGGGCGAAGGCATTTTCGCGGAGCAGTTGCGCGATCTTTTTGAGGTGTCGGCCCGGCGCGCGGGGTTGAACCGGGAGGCGCTGGCCCTTTCCACCGCGCACTTTCGGAAACCGGGCGAGCAGTTGACGCTTTTCTGAACCGCCGCGCCGCGCTGTAGTGGCTGGATCATGTGTGGCCGTTACGTGCTGAAACGAAAGGACCTCGAGGCGATTCTGGCGCGATTGGGGCTGCGTGGGCTCGCGGAGTTTCAGAGCCGGTTTAATATTCCGCCGACGTCGAAGGTGCCGGCGATTCGCGCGGCGGCCGGCTCCGCGCGCGAAGCGGTCGGCCTGGGCTGGGGCCTCGTACCCTCGTGGGCGAAGGACCCAACGGCCGGGGCGCGGCACGCGAACGCCCGCGCGGAAAGTATCGCGGACAAGCCGGCATTTCGCGACGCGTTGCGCTGGCGTCGCTGCGTCCTGCCCTTGAGCGGTTTTTACGAGTGGCAGACGCTCGGTCGGGCGAAGCAACCGTGGTATTTTTCCTTCCGTGACGGAGCGGGTCCGGTGTTTGCCGGATTATGGGAAAGCTGGCGCGGTCCCGATGGCGGGGCGATCGAGACCTGTGCGCTGATCACCACGACCGCCAACAAAGTGGTGCAAACGGTCCACGATCGGATGCCCGTTTTGCTCAACGGTTCCGGTATCGACATGTGGCTGGACCGGCGCGTCGAAGATCCAGCCCGGTTGACCCCCCTGCTGCGTGCTTACCCGGCGGAGCAGATGGTGGCGTGGCCGGTTTCGCCCGTGGTCAACGGGGTGCGAGTGGACGGCCCCGAATGTATCGACCGCGTCGAAGTGCCGCCGCCCGGCGCGGACGACGCGCAATTTTCGCTGGGGTTGTGAAGCCGGGGCGCCGGTCGCTGGCGATGAAACCTTGTGCGTGCGCGGCGGGTCTGCGATGAACCTGCCGCCGTTTCCGGTTCTTCCGCTTGAATCTTCTCGACCGTCACATCTTCAAAAGCGTGCTGTTCACCTGCGTCGCGGCAGTGGGTCTGTTCACGTTCGTGGTGGTGCTGCCCAATGTTATCCGGGACTTGGTCGGGCCGCTGCTGGCCGGGCAACTGACGACCGAAACCGCCGTGCGGCTGATCCTGCTGATTTTTCCGTTCGCCGTTTCGTTTGCGCTTCCGGCGGGCATCCTTACCGGGGTGTTGCTGACGCTGGGCCGGCTTTCCGCCGACAGTGAAGTGACCGCGATGCGGGCCGCCGGCATCGGGTTGGGGCGGGCGGCGCGGCCAGTCTTCATCCTGGCGACGCTCGGCATGATCGGCGCGCTTTATATCAATCTGGAATCGGCCCCCTGGGCGCGTTCGCAATATCACCGTGAGTTTGCGGTCGCGGTCCGCACCAATCCCCTGAGCTTCATCGTGCCGCGCACGTTCATCCGCGATTTCAAGGGCATCGTGATCTACGTCGGCGAGCAGGAAGGAAGGTTGTTGCGCGACATCTGGGTATGGGAGCTCGACGACCAGCGGCGCGTGACCCGGTTCATTCGCGCGGAGTCCGGCCGGGTCGACTTCGACGAGGCGACCAACAGTCTCGTGCCCCATTTGCTCAACGCGCGGACCGAGGAGCGGAATACGGAGAACCCCGAGGATTTCGCCAAGTCACCTTATGCGCCCGCGGTGCAAAAAGCGGGGGACGATCTTTTGCGCCTCTCCCTCGATCGCTATCTGGGTCAGACGATCAACAAAGCCAAACCGGAGTGGATGACCTATAGGCCGTTGCGGGCGGAACAGGCGCGACTCGCGGCCAGGCCGCCCGGGCCGCCCGCCCAGGCGAAGGAACGCGCGCGCGAGGAAATGAAGCTGTCGCTCATCCTCCACGAAAAACTCAACCTTTCCCTCGCGGTGTTTTCGTTCGCGCTCGTCGGTGTGCCGCTGGGCATCAAGGTCTCACGCCGCGAAACGTCGGCGAATCTCGGCATCGCGCTGCTGTTGGTCATGGGGTACTATTTGCTGACCGTCATGGTGAAGTGGCTCGACGGGCGGCCGGAGTTCCGGCCGGACCTGCTGCTCTGGCTGCCCAACCTGTTGTTTATCGCGGTGGGCGCGGGGCTGTTCCGGCGGATGGAGCGGTAACCGTCGCAACGGCGCATCCGTTCCGAGCGCGGGCCGAGGGGTGATCAGGCGGCTTGCGTCGCGACCAGGCCGGAACGCCCGTCGATTTCCGCCATCACCTGGTCGCACACCGGAACTTCGGCGCGGTGGGAGAGTAACTCGCGGGCGAGATCGTCGAGACGGATGAATTCGACGCCCGCGCTCCGGCAGGCGTCCAGCAGCGCGCGAAAGAGCGTGCGCCTGCCCATGCCTTCGACCTCGGCGTGGAGCGTGAAGACGTTGGGCCGGTCGGCCCGCAGCAGCGAAAGGTAGTGCGGCACGATCTGGTGGTCGGGAAACTCCGGCCGGCCGAGCAGTTCGTCGAACGTCGGGAGCGTGCTGGGGATTTCGAGCGTGCGAAAAACCCGGCCCGCGATCCGCGGAAAAAACGGGGCGGTGCCCCGCGTATCGCTCGAGTAGAGCAGCCCGGCGCGATCGTAGATCTCGCGACTGTACGCGGTGCTTTGCCAGCCGGCGGCACCGGCCGTTTCCGCCTGGCGCCCAAAGATCCGCAGAAACTCGCGGAACGCGGCTTCGAACTCCGCGCCGACCTCCCCGAGCGTCATGCGCGACAGGTAATCCTGCCAGCGATAGTGATTGTAACCATGGATGCCGACCTCGAAGCCGGCGTCGTGCACGGCGCGCATGATGTGGCCGTTGCGCCGGCCGATGTGGGGCGCGGGCAGCAGCGTGCCGTTGAGCAGCGTGCGAATCCCGTAGAGCTGCACGACGCTGGTACGGCTGACTTTCTTGAGAAATCCCGGCCGTAATACGCGCGTGATCGCCCGGCCCGTCTGGTCGGGTCCGAGGGAAAAAAGGAAGCAGGCCGGCGCATCCACCGCCTGGCAGTCGTGGACGAGATTCGGCACGCCTTCGCGCGTGCCGCGATCGGTGTCCACATCGACTTTCAGCGCGAGGCGGATGGGCATGTTGGGGTCGGGCGGGTCGAAGGGTTGTTCAACGGTGGCGCGGCGCGGCGACCGGGGAGGCTTGGTCGCCCCGCTGGCCCGCAGGGCGGCAAACGGCGCGCGGGCGGTTTTTGGGGCACAAAAACCTCCCGCCTCATTCACTCCAACCGATAGTCTTTGTGCGCGAGGTGGTAATCGAGCGTGAGCTTGATGGCCTGTTTCAAATCCACCTTGGGGGTCCAGCCGAGCCGCTTCTTGGCGTTGGCGATCGACGGGACACGGCGCTGGATATCTTGATAATATTTGCCGAAATATTTTTCGGAGGGGACCACGGCGGTCCGGGCCTGCGCAGCGTGTTCGCGGTACTCGGGAAATTCCCTGAAGGCGGCGATGATCAGCTTGGCCAGCTGGGCGACGCTCACGTCGTTCTTGGGATTGCCGAGGTTGAAGATCTGGCGCGAGGCGCAGCCATTCTTGTTTTCGATGATGCGCAGCAGCGCCTCGACGCCGTCGTCGATGAAGGTGAACGAGCGGCCCTGTTTGCCGCCGTCGACCAGTTGCAGCGGCTTCTTGAAGATCACATTGGAGATGAACTGGGTGAAGAGCCGCGAGCTGCCCTCCTTCGGCTCCAGAATGTCGTCGAGTTTCGGCCCGATCCAATTGAACGGGCGGAAGAGCGTGTAATCGACCCCATCGCGCACCCCGTAGGCGTAGATCACGCGATCGAGCAGTTGTTTCGAGCAGGCATAAATCCAGCGCTGGCGCTCGATCGGGCCGTAGACCAGCGTACTGGTGGCTTCATCGAGCTCGCGATCCGGGCACATGCCGTAGACCTCGGACGTCGACGGGAAGATGATGCGCTTTTTGTACTTCGCGCACTTGCGGACGATTTCGAGATTGGCTTCGAAATCGAGTTCGAAGACCCGCAGCGGGTCCTTCACGTATTGGATCGGGTTTGCGATCGCGACGAGCGGGATGACCGCGTCGCATTTCTTCACATGATATTCGATCCACTCGCGGTTGATCGTGATATCGCCCTCCACAAAGTGAAAACGGGGATCGCCGATGGAGTCGTCCAGTTTGTGGGACCCGATGTCCATCCCGTAGACCTCCCAGTCCTTTTTGGTGAGGATAGCGCGCGTGAGCGAGCTGCCGATGAAGCCGTTGGCGCCGAGGATGAGAACACGAAGAGGCATGAGCGGACAGAATCGGGAAATACCAAGATTGGGAAATGGAAAAGAGGGGACGAATCTGAGCCGGGCCGGGCGTTCGGGCTACAGGATCTGGCCTACGCGCAACTTCGGAATCGCCGCGCCCCGCCACTCGGTGCGGGTGAGTTCGAGCGAGCCGTCGGCGGTCGCGATCATAACCGGTGTGACGGAGAGGACCGTGCCTGGGGTCGGGAGCGTTCCACCCTGGCCGATGGCCGGCCGCGCGGCCGGCTCCGCCCACCACACCATCAGCCGTGCGTCGCCGACGTCGGTGAACGCGCCGGGATAGGGGTCGGTCACCGCGCGGATGAGATTGAAGATTTGACCGGTGGATTGCCGCCAGTCGATCCGGCCGTCCTCGGGTTTGCGCCCGCCGAAATATGTGGCCTGGGTGTCGTCCTGGGGTGTTTCTGGCGCCCTGCCCGCAAGCAGCGCGTCGATCTGGCGGGCGAGTACCCGACGGCCACACGGCAGGACTTTCCGAAAGGCCTGTTCGGCGGTGTCGCGCGGGTCGAGATCGACTCCTTCCTGATCCACGATCGCGCCGGCGTCGGCGCTTTTTACCATCCGGTGCAGTGTCATGCCGATGTGTGATTCACCGTGGAGCACCGCCCAGTTGATGGGCGCCCTTCCCCGGTATTTCGGCAACAGCGAACCATGCAGGTTGAACGCGCCCAGCCGCGGCAGTTCGAGGATCTTCGAACTGATCATATTGCGGTAGTAAACGGACAGGATCAGGTCGGGCTGGAGCGTCGCGATGCGGGCGATCCATTCGGGGGTGTTCACTTTTTCCGGCGTGAAAACGGGAATGCCCTTCTCGCGGGCGGCCACGGCGGGGGTCTTGAACCAGATTTTCTCGTGCGGATTGTCCTCGTGCGTGATGAGCGCGATCACATTGGCACCGCGCTCCAGCAGGAGAGAGAGGCATTCGTAGCCGACCTCACTGTAGCCGAAGAAGAGAACGCGAGGCGTCGTCATTTCCCGCCAAGGGTGGCGCAGACCGGTGGAAAAATGCGAGCGTTGAAGCGAGGACGGCGGCGTGGCACGTGTGCCGCGGCCGGAAACTCAACGGCCTTTGCGTTGATAGACGTCGCGGTAAAACGCCACGGTAACGGGGTCCCTGATTTCGATCAGGCCACGATTGCTCGTGACCAGGGCGGGTTTGCCTCGCGAATCGGCCGCCTGGGCCGTCAGCAAGGTTTCCTCCATCACGACGCCCTTCTCGCCGAAAGTCACCCAGCGCACCTTTCCCTCGCGAGAAATCCGGAGGGCGTAATCGCCGTCGTCCGCGCCCGTGGCGTAGTCGCCCGCAACTCCGGCCAGGAGGCGCTTGGCGGGTTCCTCCGCGAGCAACCGGTATTCCGGCATCAGGTCGGCCGGCGGCCGTGTCAGCATCCACGCGGTGATCGCATTTGAACCGAGGATCGCGGCGGCGATCAGGGCGATCTTCAGCCCCCGCGGAAATCCGGATCGGCCGCCGGCGCCGGCCGACGCAGCCGCACCGCCGGGCCCCTCGTCCGAGCCCGTGATCGCGGCGAGAATTTGTTGCGGCGTCAGGTCGCTTCCGCCCGCGCGCAGGGACCAGCTGGTGAATCGAATGTGCCCCTCCTTTATCTGGACGAGAAAACGCCGGTCGCCGGCGGCGATGCGGATTTCCGGATTCGCGGCATACTGGATCTGGGGAGCGAGTGCGGCCAGGGCTTCGAGCATCACCCGAAGCTGTTCGGGATTGACCGCTGGAAGCTCGAGATCCGGCAGGTTTGCGCCGGCCTGTGTGGCGTCGGCGGAGAGGTGATGGAGGCCGAGAGTGAAAGCCGGCGTACTCATCGGCGGGAAATGACAAAAACCGGCACGGCGCCGGTGCCGGAAATGAAGTTGCCCGTGGTGAGGTCGCCATCGTCGATCGCGCGGTCGATATCGAGCATTTGCGCGGCATCGACGACGAAAGGGGCGCCGATCGCGGCGCCGACGGCCAGGGAGGCGCGGTAACGAACGCCGGCGTGGCGGCGGTTGTACTCCCAATTGTACTTTCCACCGATCGGGGTGATGCGGGACCAGGCGGCCGTGCTGATACGGCCGTTCATGAGCGGCGGCAAGACACTCACCGCCGCCTCCGGCGGCCACGCGCCGGTCTCCTGCGCGTAGGCATCGAACGCGGCCGCAAATACGCGCAGATCGTTTACGAGCGCGGCCGTCTTGGCCTTCCGCTGGATCCTGGCGAAGGCCGGGACCGCCACGGCGGCAAGGAGACTGATGATCAAGACCACCACCATCAGCTCAACCAGCGAAAAACCGGCCTGCGCGGCGCGCGAACGCGATGCGATCAAGTTCCTCGCCATGGCCGCCCGTTTGCCCGGACGCGCCCCATGGCGCAAAAACACCGGCCTGCGGCGAGGAAAAGACTTCCGCTCCGCTGCCGGAGCCATCGTCAACGCGTCACCCTCCGGTAGTTGTCTCCGTACATCACGAGCGTGAGCTGATCCTTGATCTCGATCATCGCCTTGCGGCTGGTGACCAAGGCTGGGTTTCCGCCGGCCAGCGCCGCCGTGACCTTGAATTGCTTCTTGTCCCGGGCGGCACGCTCGGGACCGAACTTGATCCATTCCGCGTCACCCGCCTTCATGATTTTCAGCTGGCGATCGCCCGGTGAGCCGCCGGTTTCGTAAACGCCGGCGACGTTGGTGAGCAGACGCTCGGCGGGTTCGGGAGGCAGCACCGCGTATTTCGGCAGCAACGTTTTCTTCGGCTTCGTCACGAACCAGACCGTGAACGCGTTTACGCCCACGATCGCGATGATCAGCGCGGTCACCATCATCATATTTTTGCCCCGGGCCGCAGTTGCAGCGGGGCTCCCGCCGCTGCGGCGCACTCCGGCCGATGGCGCGTCCGCTTCGGCCCCTTCGCCGGTAATTGTGGCCATGATCTGCGCGGCGGTGAGCGCGCCGCCGCCCGGACGGGAGGTGGACCAGCTGACCAGTTCGAGCTGACCGCCCTTCACCTTGACGACGAACATGCCATCGATCGAGGTGATGCGCAATTCGGGCATGGCGGGATAGGAAACCTTCGGCGCCAGCGTCGCCAGTGCATCCAGCATTGAGGACAGTTTCTTCGACGTCACACCGTCCATCTTCACGTCGGGCAGCGCGGCGCCCGCGGTCTTGACGTCGGCGGCGAGGTGGCGGAGCACGATCGCATACGCCGGATTGGCGTCGGAGGAGCTCATTGGGCGATGATGTAGATCGGTTCGTTACCCGCCCCGAGGCGGAAGTGGCCGGTCGACAGATTGCCGTCGTCGATCGTGCGATCCAGCGCCTCCCAAATTTCGACGTCCTCCGGAAGAGGGGCGGCCGCGGTCGCGCTGATCTGGATGATAGCGCGATAGCGGGTGCCGTAGTGGGTCTGGTTGTTGTCCCAGTTGTATTGGCCGCCCATCGGGGTCATCCGGGTCCAAGCTTGGCTGTTGATTCGCTCTGCCATTTCAGGGGGGAAGACGCCGGCCTCCGTCTCCGCGGGAAACTGGCCCCGCTCCTGGGCGTAGACGTCGAACGCCGCGGCGAACTTCATCAGGTCGTTGCCGACGGTCGTGGCGATCGCCTGGCGTTTCGTGCTGGTGAGCCGAGGCACGACCACGGCCATGCAAATGCTCAGGACGCTAACGGTCACCATTATCTCGATGATGGTGAAGGCGGCGTTCCGCGCCGATGGCGCGGTTCCGCACCGGCAAATTTGCTTCGAAAGACTCATACGCTGAATGCGAGCAACGGAAAAATGGCTAGGACTTGTTTTCCAACACTTCTTTTACAAAATAGCGCTGGCGCGCGCGCACAACCTGATAAGTTCGTCCTACGTATTCTCCGATCAGACCAATACCGATCATTGCTAAGCTGAGCAGGAAAAGCACGATCGCCAGCAGGGTGAACACCCCGAAAGTCTCGCGGTCGAGGTTGAACACGAAGCGCCGCACCAGCAGCAGACCGACAAGCGCGAAGCTGCCCGCGGCACTCACGCCGGCAAACATCGTAAAATATTGCAGCGGCGCGATCGAGAAGCCGGTGATCAGATCGAAATTCAGCCGGATCAGTTTGTAGAACGAATAGTTCGACACGCCGGCGTGCCGTTCTTCGTGCTTTACCCCCACCTCGGCGGGATTGCCCGAGAAACTGTAGGCCAGGGCGGGGATGAAGGTGTTGATGGCGCCGCTCCGCACGATGGCGTCGATGATCGGCCGGGAGTAGGCGCGCAACATGCAGCCCTGGTCGGTCATTTCGATGTTCGTCGTTTTTTCCCGAACGAAGTTGATCACCTTCGAAGCGTAGGTGCGGAACAGCGAGTCCTGCCGGTTGAGCCGGTAGCCGCCGACGTAGTCGTGCCCGGCGTCCATCTGGATGAGGAGCTGGCCGATTTCCTCCGGCGGATTTTGCAGATCGGCGTCGAGCGTCACCACGATTTGGCCCCGCACCCGCTCGAACGCCGCCATGATGGCCATGTGCTGGCCGTAGTTGGTGTTGAAATCGATCACGCGCGTCACGTCCGGGCGCCGGGCAAACTGCGCGCGGAGCAACTCCATCGAGCGGTCCGCACTGCCATCGTTGGTGAAGATGATCTCGTAACTGCGGCCGAGCCCGTCGAGCGCCGGGTACAGGCGGGCAAAGAGCATCGGCAGGTTGAGATCCTCGTTGTAGACGGGAATGACGATGGAGAGTTCGGGCGCGGTGCTCATGACAGGCGGTGGGCTTCGAGGACGGCGGTGAGTTCGCGGACGACGCGTGCGACGTCATCCCGCGTCATCGCGGGAAACAGCGGCAGCGTGAGGATGTTCCGGCAGACTTTCTCCGCGATCGGCAAATCGCCGTCCTTCCAGCCGAGCCGCCGGTAGACGGCGAACAAATGGATCGCAGGATAGTGCACGCCCGTGCCGATTCCGGCCGCGTGCATCTTCGCCATCACCCCGGCGCGGCGGATGGTCAGCCGCTCCTCGGGCAGTACGACTTGAAACATGTGCCAGTTGCTTTGCGCGAAGTCCCGCGGCGGCAAACCGAGGCCCAGGGCCTGACCCGCCGCAGTGTCGAGCAGTTCGAAATAGATCCGCGCCAGTTCCCGCCGGCGCGCGTTAAATTCCTCGAGCCGCGGCAACTGACCGAGCCCGACCCGCGCGGCCACATCCGTGAGATTGAATTTGCCGCCGACGAGTTCGACTTCCATGCCGTCGAAACCGGAGCGAACCACGCCCTGGAGGCGGTATTGCTCGGCGAGTTTCGCTTCGCGTTCGTCGTTCATCACCAGCGCGCCGCCCTCGATGGTCGTGATGTTCTTGTTCGGGTGAAAACTGATTGAAACGAAATCGCCGGTGGCGCCGATGCGGCGGCCCTGCCAGTTGCTGCCGAACGACTGCGCGGCATCCTCCACCACGCGCAGGTTGTGCTGCCGGGCAACGGCGTACAACCGGTCGCGATCGACCGGCAGGCCCGCGAGATCGACCGGCAGGATCGCCCGGGTGCGGGGCGTGATGGCCGCCTCGACACGCGCCGGATCGAGGTTGCGCGTCACGGGGTCGACATCGACGAAGACGGGCCGCGCGCCGACTTCGAGTATCACATGGCTCGTCGCGACCCAGGAAAGCGGGGTCGTGATCACCTCGTCGCCCGGGCCGATGCCGGCGATCCGCAGGGCGATCTCCATCGTGCAGGTCCCCGAGTTGAACAGGCGCACGGGGCGGCCTTCGCAGTACTCGGCAAGCTTCGCCTCGAGCTCCTTCACCTTCGGGCCCGACGTAATCCAGCCCGAGCGCAGCACTTCCGCCACACCGGCGATCGTTTCCTCATCGATCGTGGGCCGCGTCAGCGGAAGAAAGGGCGCGGTGGGAGCGACAGGAGCGGACATGTCAGGGTTGATTGCTCCAGAGGTAATGGGTCTGGCTCTCGCCGATCAAATGATAACGAAACGTGGCGTCCTCGAGGAGTTCCTTCACCTCGTGCTTACGGGCCACGATCCAGACCCGCCCGGCTCCGTTCCACTGGCGGCGAAACTCGTCGTCCTCGATGAAGCGGGCGGCGCGTTCGGCGGGATCGAGAAACTGGAGTTCGAGTTCGTCCTGATAGTGCACGAGGCCGACGGGCCGCTGCTGGTAGTAAACAAAATCGTGAAAGAAAGCGTGGTAGTGATAGACGCGGTCCCCGGGGCGCATCCGGTCGCGCGCGATCAAGGCCAGTTCCTTGGTGCTGCGGATTTCGGGGACGCCGGACACCAGGACGAGCGAGAATGCGACCATGGTCGCCAGTACGGTGCCGAGTCCGACGCGAGCCCCGCGCACCCGGGCGGCCCACGGAGCCGCCACGCCACCGATCAGGAGGATGGTGGCCATGGCGAACGCATAGGGTCGGATGGCCTCCGCCTGCCCCGGTTCGCGCAACACGCCGGGTTTTAGCGCCACGACCAGAAATGCCACCGCAAACAAACCGCAAAGAAACGCGAATACGCGCAATCCAATGCGCAGTCGCGGAGTCACGTCTTCCGCCCAACGCTGCGCCAGCCAGACGCCGGTTAACACGGCCAGCGGTGGAAAGACCGGCAGAATATACGGGATCAATTTCGACTGCGACTTGGAGAAAAACAAAAAGATAAAAGCGGCCCAGGTGACGAGGAACCAGGCGTCGGCGTTTTCCTTGCGCCGGGCCCAGCCCCCGGCCAGCCCGTCACGGAGCGCTTGCCACAGGAAGCCCACCCACGGAAACAGCCCGAGCAGCACGACGGGGATGAAATACCACCATGGTTCGTCGCGGCCGTGGGCGGTCGTGGTGAACCGGTTCCAATGTTCGTGGACGAAATAAAACTCCGCCCAGCCCGGATTGCGCTGCGCCACCAGCAGGTGCCACGGCAGGGTGATCGCCAGAAACAGCAGGACGCCCGTCGGCAGATAAAGCGGTCGCAGCCGCTTCCATTGGTTGAAGATCAGCAGCCACAGGAACATCACGGCGCCGGTCACCAGAAATCCGATGAGGCCCTTCGAAAGAGTGGCCAGCGCGGAACTGGCATAGAGCCCGTAGAAGAGCCAGCGCCGCCGGTTTCCCCCCGGTTCGCGCACACCGAGAATAAAGCAATAGAGCGTCGCTGACATCAGTACCGACACGGCCATGTCTAGGATCAGCAGGCGTGAAAGTGCAAAGTAGAGCAGGCCGGTGCCGAGCACGGCGGCGGCGGCGAGGCCCGCGTTGCGCCCGTGCAGCCGCCGGGCGGCCGCGTACGTCAGCAGCACGCCGCCGAGGCCGAAGAGCACCGGGGTCAGGCGGGCAGACGCTTCGCCGGGGCCGAAAAGCTTCAGGCACCCGGCCACGCACCAGTAAACGAAGGGCGGCTTCTCGAAATAAGGCACGGCATTGAGCCGTGGGGTCACCCAGTCGCCCGTCGCGAGCATCTCCCGCGGAATCTCGGCGTACCGGCCCTCATCGGGATTGGCGAGCGGGTGGTTGCCCAGAGCGAAGAAGTTCAGGGCACCGAACACCATCGCGAGCAAAAGGAGGTCTTTCCGCCACGAAACCGTGGGGGGCGTCACAGGGTTTTCTGGAGGCAGCATGAGGAAGGGCGAGCGAGCGTCACGGTGCCCGGCGGATGTGGCGATTTTTTTCGTGCACCCGCCCCGCGTTCGCCACCAGATTGCCCCCCTCATGGCGGCGACCAGGAATTTCACGTTCATCGGCGGTTCCGACGACTTTCTGGTCGGCCGGATGGGACGGGAGCGCTTCGAGGTGCTGGCCGCCGGTGTGGCCGATGAGTTTTCGCGCGAGACGATCAACGGATTTGCCGCCAACGTCAGCGAGGTGGAAAGCGCGGTGAACCGGTTTCGTGACGCGGTGAGCACTGTTTCGATGTTCGGGGGCCGGCGCGTGGTGTGGTTGAAGGACGTGAATTTCCTGGCCGACACCGTCACCGGGCGGGCCGAAAGCACGCTGAAGCTCGTCGAGGACCTCCAGCAGATTTTGGCGGGCGTCAAACCCGACGAAACCACGGTGCTGATCACCGCCGCGCCGGTCGACCGGCGGCGTTCGTTCCCCAAGTGGTGCGAAAAGCAGGGCGATTTCACGCTCGTTGCCGGCGAGGGCGACGGCGGCGTCGAGGCACTCGCGGGCGTTATGTTGGCCGAGGCGAAGTCGCTGGGGTCCGGCTTTGCCCCGGGGGCGGTCGAGTTGCTGCTCGCCCGGGTCGGGGCCAATACGCGCCTGCTGGTGGAGGAAACCCGCAAGCTGGCGACGTATGCGGGAGAGCGCGCGCTCATCGAGGAGGCGCATGTCGCGGAACTCACCCCGAATGTCGCCGAGGGGGATTTCTTCGAGTCGGCCGAGGCATTTTTCAGCGGCGATCTCAAGTGGACGCTCCACGCGCTGCACCGGCATTTTTTCACGGGGGGCGATGCCCGGCCCGTCATCAGCGCGCTGCAGAATCGCAACCGCATCCTGCTGCAGGTGCGGGCGCTGCTGGATGCGGGCGACGCGCGCCTCGGGCCGCGTGGACTCGACGGCCTGCCCCGCGCGGCGGCGGCCTACGGGGCGCGTTTCGTCGGCGCCTCGGAAAAAAGTTCGTTCAATCTGTTCACGCAAAACCCCTGGTATGTCGGCAAACTCGCGGGCGGGGCGAAACTGCCGACCCTGCGCCGTTTGATCGACAATCAGCAGGAATTTATTGGCGCTTTCGAGGAAATCATCCGCCGGCCCAACGAGCAGGAGGAAGTGCTGCGTGAGCTCGCGGTCCGCTGTCTCGCCGCGTAGGTCTGGCGGCGTAAAAGCCCGCGGGAATCCCTTTCGGGCTTTGCTCGTTCAACCTCTCGCGTAACCTCCCTCGATGTCTTCGCTCGCCGACGCCTATTTTGCCCGCGCCAACGACCTGCTCGCCCAGGCGTGGACGACCAACGCCCCGACCATTGCACAGCTGGCGCCCCTCCTCGGGGCCTCGATTGCCCGGGGCGGCGTCGTGCACACCTTCGGCAGCGGGCACAGCGAACTCGTCTCCCGCGAGATCATCGGTCGCGCGGGTGGCCTCGTTTGCATCACCGGCATCATCGATCCGACCGGCGGCTTCATCGAAAACCTACCGGGCTACGGCATGAAACTCGTCGAGCGCTACGACCGTCAGTATCAGCTTCTGGCCGGTGAGGTGATCGTGGTCATTTCCAATTCCGGCAAAAACGGCTCGCCGATCGATGTGGCGCTCTACGCGAAGCAAAAGGGCCTGACCGTCGTGGCGCTGACGTGCATGGCCATGTCGCGTGTCACGCCCTCGCAACATGCGAGCGGCCGGCGGCTCTTCGAGGTGGCCGACTACGTGCTCGATAACGGAGGGGTGCCCGGCGATGCGATCGTCGATCTGGCCGACGGCATCAAAGCCGGGCCGACCTCCACCTTGATCGGTTGCTCCGTCCTCAACTGGCTGACCCTCGCCACCATCGAATGGCTGAAAACGCACGGCCATCCGCTCCCCATCCTGCGCAGTCAAAACCTGCCCGGCGCGATCGAGTACAATCGCGAACTCGGCCAGAAATACAAAGCGCGCCTCAGCCGCCAGCTGGCGTGAGAACGAAACCCGGCGAAGAGTGAAAATTAGAAAAGGCCGCCGGCAAAATAATGCGGTTCCTCGATCTCCTGATTGCCACCTCGTCACGACCCCATGAGTTCCGGCTTCAAAATCGGCGTTGATGGTGGGGGCACGAAGACGGAGTGCGTCTTGCTTGATGCAAGCGGCGCGATCGTGGCCCGTCACCTCGCACCGGCCTCCAACCCCAACGTGGTCGGTCCCGAGCAGGCCCGGCATATCGTCACGGCCGCGCTCGAAGCCTTGCGCGCCCTGACGCCGGCGGGAACGCCGCCGCCCGTGCTGACCCATCTCTACATGGCGGGCAGCCGTTCCTTTTGGCTCGACGTGGCACGCCTGCTCACCGGTTGCGGCGAGGTCGCGGTGTTCCATGACGCTCTGCCGGTGCTCGAACTGGCGACGCACGGCCAGCCCGGGCTCGTGCTCCATGCGGGAACGGGTTCGTTTGTCGCCGCCCGCGCGCCCGACGGCAGCACGCACTATGCCGGCGGACTGGGTTGGCGGTTCGGGGATCCGGGCAGTGGTTACGATCTGGGGCGCCGGGCGATCGCCTGCGCGCTGCTCGAGTTGCAGGGCTGGGCGCCGGTGTCGCGACTCACTGCGGCGGTGCGAGCCGCCACTCCGCTGGGCGAGACGGCGGATGCGGCCGCGATCACGCGGTACTTTTACCAGCATCCCGAGCCCAACCGGGAAATCGCGGGCCTTTCCCCCGCAGTCCTGCGCCTCGCCGGCGAGGGCGAAGCGGTGGCCCATCAGATCGTAATCGAATCCACGGCCGGGCTGCTGACGCTGGCGACGCAGGTCATGGGAAAATTATTCTCCGGCGTTGGCCCCGAGGCCCTGCGAGCGGGGTTGAGCGGGCCAATTCTCACCCACCCGGTTGTCACCCGCGCGTTCGCGGGCACCTCGCACCTGCCGCTGGTTCCCGTGGAAGGATCGCCCGTCGACGGCATCCGCCGGTTGTTGCGGCGAGCCTGAACGGGGGCGCCAAGTTGGCCCGTCTGCCACTTTGACTTTTTCGTAACCTTGCGCGGCTTGTGCGCGTCGGGCCAGCCTCACACCCTCACTCCCGCGCATGCTCGTCCGGTTTACCAAGAACCTTCCCTCCAGCCCGGCCGATACGTTGACGTGCGTAAGGCCCGACGGCAGCACGACGACCGACGTGATGCCGCGGCAGGGAATTTTGCCGCATGCCGCTTTTCATTTCGTGGTCGAGTCGACCCTCGGCTGGCGCGATGCGTTTTTGGGCCAGGTGTCGGCCGGAGGGGCGCTTGCCGAGGTCTCCGTCCGCCTTCATGCGCAGAATCGCGAATGGGCCAGAAACACGCAGGCGCAGCAAAGCGAGGCGCTGGTCGATTGTTTGCAGGCCGAGCAGTGGGAGGGCGCGGCCGACCCCGTGGCGTTTGCGCAGAACCTGATCGCCATGTGCCGCCGGCGCGGTGTGCCTCCGCCGGAAATCACGGCCGACGAGCTCGAGCGGGTGCGTGGCGCGCTGCGGGAGTTTGGCGCGGCCTGGCGGCCCGTGGTGCCGGGTGGGTCGATCGAGCGGACTTTTTGAACGCCGGCGTTTTCCGCGCCAGGAGGGACGCGCCGCGATCGTCCCGCTGAAGCCGGTGCAGAAGATTTGCCCGCGACGCGGTCCGTTGCATCGTTGGGGCGTTTGCACTCGAGCCTTCCAGCTTCCACCGCGCCAGTGACGATTTTGTCCGAAACGGACTGGACCGGCCGGCGGCTTGGGCACGAGCAGCGCGTGCGGGCGTGGACCGACTCGCACCAGGCGCGGGCGGCGCGCGGCGAGAAGCATCCGGTCTACGATTTTCTCTTCACCTATTACGCGTTCCGTCCGGCCTGGCTGCGCCGCTGGCATCCGGGGCCGGATGTGGTGCTCGGCGGCGAGGCGGCGCGTGAATTTCTACGATGGCCGGGTTATCGGGAAACAACCGGGGGCATTGCGCTCGACCCGGCCGCGTTGCCGGCCCGCCGCCGAGAATTTGTGGTGTGGCTGCACGGCCTGCTCGGGGCGATGCGGGATCGGCCCGCCTTTTTCGGGTGTTACGGGTGGCACGAGTGGGCGATGGTTTACCGGCAAACGGTCGAGGAAACCCGGCACAATGCCCATCCCCTGCGCTTCGCCGCGGACGAACTCGCCGCCATCGTCGAATCCAGCGCGATCTGCTGCTCGCATTTCGATGCGTTTCGCTTTTTCACCGCGCCGGCCCGGCCGCTCAATCGCCTGCAGCCGGCGCGGGCGGATGCCGGCCAGCTCGAACAGCGCGGTTGCCTGCACGCGAACATGGACCTCTACAAGTGGGCGTTTAAGCTCGCGCCCTTCACGCCCGCGGAGCTGGTGGCGGATGGCTTCGAGCTGGCCCGCGACATCCGTGAGGTGGACATGCGCGCGAGTCCCTACGACCTGCGCGCACTGGGGTTCGAACCGATCACGGTCGAGACGGTGGCCGGTCGGACCGACTATGAACGGCGGCAGCGCGAGTTTACCGCCCGAGGAGAGCCGTTGCGTTCCCGCCTCATCGCGCTTTGCGAGCGGCTGCTGGCCACCGCCTGACAATCGGCAAAGGTTGGCGCCCGGCCGCGCCGGTGTCCGGCGGTGTCCCGGCCGCGCTGGCGACTTCGTGGAACCGCCCGCTTTGCCGCAACGTGACTCAGATTTCGCGTCCCCGGGTGCCAGCGTCTCCTCCGGTGGGTGGTGCGGGCACGCGGCTGATCTTGTAGGAAAGAATCATGTAGTCGCCGCGCAACAAATCGCGCGGATCCACCGGCACGGTTTCGAGCAGGATCGTCGGGGCGGTGGTGCGGTTCCATTCGTGGTAGCCCGCCCAGCCGACGAGCAACGCCACCTGCAGGCCGACGACGAGGGCAAGCCCGCGGGCGCGGTTCATGTCGCACCTCCGCGGTGGATGACGCCGAGCAGGGCGCGGCGTTTGCGTTCGAGGCACCAGTCGAGCCCGAGCACGACGGCTCCGCTGACGAGGAGCATCAGCCCCTGGTTCAGCATCCAGCTGAAGATGTCGAAGTAGCGCGTGAACGGGTTCAGGGCGATGCACGCGATCGCAAGGTTCACGAGCCACGGCGAAAGCCGCCGCCATTCCCCCCATTTGCGCCATGCCGCGACGACACAGAGCACCGCGCCGAGGAGGCTGATGATCGTCAGGAAGCGCGAGGCCGCGGCTCCGTCCGCCTCCGGATGCAGGGCGTGCAGACGCTCCGCCTGCTCGGGCGAAATGACTCCTGCCGCGACCCAGCGCGGGGATTCCTTCCGCCGTCGCGACTCGAACGCCATGTCCGAGGGCCGTTATTCGCGAGATCCGAGGCAAACCTCGGGGGATCGGCGCCGGGAGCCGGAGCGCCAGGGATGTCGGCCGGCGTCGTACGGACTCCGATCAGCGAACTCCAGGCCCCAGGGGGAATTTATGTGCGGCACTCCCCTCGCGAGCGCTACGCAAATCATGGCGTCAACCAATAGTTGACAAGGCGACTGGGGTGGGCGCGGCCTGCGCAGTTGCGTTCGAAAGGTGGGCATTGCGCAGGGTCGCTCCGGGGGTTGCGTTCGATCCGCGGTATTTCCAGCCTTGGCGCCATGGCCGATTACGTGACGGCGCAGCTGGCGCCGACGCAGCGCAAACCGAGTTTTCCGATCGCCCCGGATTTGCGCGGTTACCTGCGCCGTTACAAACGGGAACGCGAACTGCCGGTGACCTATGAGCGGCTGCGGGCCTTTCAGGAGGTGATCCCGCTCACAGATGACCATGGCCGGCCCACGCTCTGGGACACGGTCATCTACGATGCGAATGAGATGCCCGCGCTCAACGAGGCGCTGAAACAGGTTTACGCGTGGCTCAAGGTCGATGGCGACCTCTCGGTGGTCGGCCATCTTTACGTCGACCGCGTGGATTTCTGCACGTTCGGCAACTCGACGCCGTTTCGCATCCGGATCGTCAATGCCTACAACGACAACCAGGACTACTTTTACGTCAAGAAGGCCGACGCCTCGCGGGTCTACGGACTCGAACTTGAGCACCTGTTGTCGCCGAACCGGCTCAACTTCATCACGCACGGTAACACGCTCGTCGAGGAGCACGTCGCGGGCATTCCCGGCGACATGTTTATCGAGCGCTGGCTGGGCCGGCCCGATCCGAAGCCGATTCGCGTCGCCAAGGAACTGGTGAAGTTCAACGAGCGCTGCTTCATCCGGCTGCTCGGCGACATGCGGTCCTACAATTTTGTCTTCGTGATCACGCCCGATTTCGAGGAGTCCCAGCTGCGCATCCGCGCGATGGACTTCGACCAGCAAAGCTATGACGGACGGAAGAAGTTCTACCTGCCGCAATTCTTCAAGGAGAACGCCGCGTTGGTGCGCTTCTGCATCAAGCATCTCCGCCCGGAAACCGCCCGGCAGTACGAGCGCGAGGAGCAAACCCTCATCCTGCAGCGCGCCGCGCTCGCCTCCGAGCGGCTCGGCCTGCTGCTGCACGACATGGCGCGCGATCCGATCGCGCCGGTGGAAAAAGTGCATCGGCTGCGCGAATCGCTCGCCGACCACTTCGGCCGCAAGGATTACCTCCGCTGCGAAACCATGGGCGCGCTCATCCGCGAAAACCTGGAGTCGATCCGCCGGCACATCGGCCGGCCCGTCGTGCCCGAATTGATTCCGGAGTGACGTCGTGACGGCGGCGAAGCGTTTCGCCGGGAGTTCAGCGATGCTCGTTCCACTCGGGCGACGAGTATTGTTCGATGAGCCCCGAAACTTCGTCTTCGTTGAAATCGGGCCACGGCGTGGGTTCGCCCGCCATCCCAAGTGCCGCCGCCAGTCCCGCGGTGAAGTCTGCTTGGAATTTATCCCAATCGACGGCGTCGCCGCCGGCGGCCCGCTGCCAGATCGAACCCTGGAAAAGCAGGCCGTGCTTGTTGCGCTTTTGCGCCGCGCCGGCGATTTTTTCACCCGTGTGCGCGTTGATGACGTCGTAGATTTCCGCGCGTTGAAAACAAACGCCCGCGGGGCCGGCCGCCGGGGCGGCGGTGGGGGCCGGAGCCGGGAGATCGGGTTCCAGCCGTTCCTTCGTCGCCGCGGCGACATTTTGCGCGCGCAACGCGGCCGCGAGCGCTTCGTGGACCACCCGATAGCTCTGAGTGGCGCGTAATTCCTCCAGCGGGTGTCCGCGGGGAATGACGAGCGCATACGTCCAGTCGTCGCGATGATCCACCACGCCGCCGCCGGTGGGGCGCCGGCAGAGATCGAAGGTTTCGTCCGGCGGCAGCTGCGTCTGGACGAACTCCAGCTTCTGACTCAGCCCGAAGGTGAACGCCGGCCCGCGCCACCCGTAGTGGCGGAACCGGGGCTGCGTCGCGGCCGGGTAGCGCTGTAGCAACAGGAAATCGAGCGCCATGTTTTCCGCGGCGCCGCCAGTGCGTTCGGGCAAAAGATGCAGGACCATTTCTCGGGAGGAAACCGATGGAACGGAGAAAAGCCAAACCTCGGAAAGAATTTCTCCCGCTTCCTGCGCGTGGCGACCGCCGCCGGCGCCTCAGGCCGATCGATACCACTCCCGGCAGGGCACCGGCACGACCAACCCCGGCAGTTGTTCGGCGATGGTTTGCGGACGCGTTTTCAGCTTTCCCACCAGCGGCGTGAGATCCAGCGCCAGGCAGGCGTGGCGTTTTTCGGCGGCGCCCGGCACTTCGGCGCGCGTCGCGGCCGTGAGGGGCGCCGGTCGATCCGTGAGCTTGAAGTGGGCACGGATCCGGCAGCCCAGATCGTGGCGCGAAAGCAGTTCCGCCCCGGCCCAATGAAAGACCCCGCGGATTTCCGGCCGCTCGCACAATTCCACCATCACGTCGGCCAGGTTCTCGGCGGTGCAGGGCTGGCGGAATTCGTCGGAGAAGAGTCGGGGTGTGCGGCCGGCCACCCAGTCGGCAAACAACCGCTCGTGCAGACTGCGTCGGCCGGCTGCGCTGTTGCCCATGAGGAGCGGGGCGCGCAGCGTCACGGCGAAGTCCGGCGCGGCAGCATGCACGGCGCGTTCGCTCGCAACTTTCTGGCGACCGTAAAGGTTGATGGGCGAAATCGCATCGTCCCGTGCGTATGGCGCCGGACGCGCCCCGTCGAAAACCTGCTCCGAGGAGAGGTGCACGAGGCGGGCACTGACGTGGTGCGCTAGCTTTGCCAGCATCGCCGGCAGGGCGACGTTCAACGCCTGCGCCAGGACCGGATCCGCGTCGCAGGCCTCTGGCACAGACACGGCGGCGCAGTTGACGATCGCGCCCGGAAGTTCCTCGAGCACCGCGGCGGTGATCGCGTCTTCGCGCGAGAGATCCAGCGTGAGCTTTCTTTCCACGCCTTCGATCTCGCCGGTGAAACTTCCGACGGTGCCGACGACGCGGTGCCCGCGTCGGGCGGCGGCGGCGGCGAACGCCGATCCGACCAGTCCGGATGCGCCGGCGAGGAAGATCGTCATGGATTCGGGCGGGAGCGCACCGGGTGTGGGCCAGTGGGCCGGGGCCTGCCGGGGCGGGAATTCATGATAGGAGCTCCGGGGAGATTTGCCAGCGCACCTGCCACCAAGGCGGCGTGCCTTCGAGCGCGAGCACGGTGCATTTCTTGAATACAAACCGGGGCTCCGGAGTCCGGGCGACGAGCAGCGAGGCCAGCGTGCCGAGGTGGGGCTCGTGGCCGACAAGCGCAAGCGATTCGAAGTTGGCGTGCGCGAGCCGCGTCAGAATCCGATCGGGAGAATCCTCCGGATGCAGGCCGGCCGTTTCGATCAACTGCGGCGGCTTTTTCATCCGCTCGGCAAAGAGCTCCGCGGTTTCCCGGGCCCGCACCAGCGAGCTGTGCCACATCTCAGCTGGCGTAAATTCTCCGGAGGCCCGGAGAAAATCCGCCATCGCCCGCACCTGGTCCCGGCCTTGCCGGCTCAGGGGGCGCGCAGCGTCGTCTGCGTGGTCGACGGCGTGACCATGGCGGATGAGAAAAAGCAGCATCGCAGGAGAGAGGCGGTTGACGGAAAAACAATGCCCGGCGGAAGCGGGGACGCGGGGCTTCGTTCGGTTCTCCGACCGGGCCTTAAGCGTCCAGCAATTTGCGGACGGTCCGGAGGAGTTCGCTCAACGCGTAGGGTTTGTTGAGGCAGACTTGGCGATCGCCCGGGAGCCAGTCGACCGGCATCTTGAAATCGTAGTTGCCGGTGCAAAGGACACGGAGGCCGGGCTGGACAGTGTGCAGCCGCTTGGCGAATTTTTCCCCTTCCCCGACGAGATTGGCGATCAACAGCTGGACCGGGCGCGAAGCTGGCGCGTCGTCGCGCGCCAGCTCGGCAAACGTTTTGGCGGCCGTGACGCGGTAACCGTCCGCGGTGAGAATCCCGGCGACCATCTTGCGCACGACCTCGTCCTCCTCGACCAGCAGAATGCTTTCGCTCCCGCGCACCGACGGCAGGGGCGCCACCGCGGTCGGTGTCTCCTCGACCGGAGCGCTGGTCGCCGGCAGCAGTACCTCGAAGGTGGAGCCGACGAGCAGCACGCTTTTCGCCTTGATGAACCCACCGCTTTGCTGGACGACGCCGTAGACCAGGGCGAGGCCGAGCCCGGTGCCCTTCCCTTCCGGCTTCGTGGTGAAAAAAGGCTCGAAGAGATGCGCCTGCGTGTCGGCGTCCATGCCGGTGCCGTTGTCCTCGACGGTGAGGGCGACGTAGGTGCCGGGCGGAGTGTCGGTGACGCGGCGGTTTTTATCCGAGGGTATTTCGCGGTTTTCCGTGGTGACCACGATGCGACCGCGATCGCGCAAGGCATCGCGGGCGTTCAGGACGAGATTCAACAAGACCTGCTGAAACTGCGCGGGATCGGTGCGTACGTTGGCAAGCCCCTCGCGCAGCTCGAAGTCGATCCGGCCCGCTTCGCCGATCAGGCGGCGCAGGATTTCCGCGTTGTCGCGGATCAAATCGTTCAGATTGATGACGCGCGAATTGAGCGGCTGCCGCCGGCTGAACGCGAGCAGCTGCTGGGTGAGGGCCGCCGCCTTGCGGCCCGCATGGTGAATTTCGGCGACCTCGCGCAACGCCTGCGGATTGGCGGAGACGTGCGCGGCGAGCATTTCGCAATATCCGTTGATGACGGAGAGGAGGTTGTTGAAATCGTGCGCCACGCCACCGGCGAGCCGGCCGACCGCGTCGAGGCGTTGCGAATGCACCAGGGCTTCCTGCAGCCGGCGCTTCTCGGTCTGGTCGCGATAGGTCGCGACTACGTGGGTGACGCGGCCCTGCGCATCGCAGATCGAATTGAAATTCCAGGCGGCGCTCACGGTGCTGCCGTCGGCGCGTACGACGAAGCCGTCGCCGCTGACCGGAGACCCGGTCGGAGCCTGGGCAATGGACCGCACGAGGCGGTCCATCTCGGTGCGGTCGGTGTGCAGCAGACGGTGCGGCCGGCCGACCAGCTGCGCCGCGGTATAGCCGGTCATCGCGCAGAAGCTGTCGTTGACAAAAATGATCTTCAGCGCCCGCGAACGCGGGCGGCGTTCCGCGATGAAGACGCCTTCGCTTTGGGCCCGGAGGCCCGCCGCCAGCAAGGCGGCTGAGGAAGAGGTCTTTTTGGCGCTCACGGAGCGAGGCGTTCGACCGACCAGCCGTCTGGGTGGCGGCGGTACCGCAACCGGTCATGCAGGCGGCTGCGCCTTCCCTGCCAGAATTCCACGGTTTCCGGCGCCAGGCGCCATCCACCCCAATGCGGCGGCAACGGCACCTCCTGGCCGGCGTACTTCGTCTCCAGCTCCTTCAACGCACTTTCCAGCACCTTCCGGCCGACGATGATCGAGCTTTGCTGCGACACCCAGGCGCCGAGCTGGCTGGCGCGCGGTCGCGAGTGAAAATAAGCCTCGCTCTCCTCGCGCGCGACTTTGACCACCGGCCCCTCGACGATGACCTGGCGTTCCAAAGTGAGCCATGGAAACACGAGGGTCGCGTGCGGGTTGATTTCCAGTTCCCGGCCCTTGCGGCTTTCGTAGTTCGAATAGAAAACGAAGCCGCGCCCATCGACGCCCTTCAGCAAAACGGTCCGCGCGGAAGGCCGTCCGTCCTTTCCGGCCGTGGCCAGAGTCATCGCGTTGGGCTCGACCACCTTGGCCGCCTCCGCTTCCTGAAACCATTTTTCGAACTGGCGGAAGGGATCGCGCGCCAGATCTTTTTCGGCGAGTCCGGCGAGGGAATAGTCTTTTCTGAGTTCGGCCAGTGGCACGAAAGTCAAGGTGGGCAGGCCGTCGCGCACTGTCAAAAGTCATCTGAAACGAAGGGCCCAAGTGCTGGCGGCTGGCGTTTGGCGTCGATCCGTGGATCTTATCCGTCTCGTGACTCCCGCCGATTTCATCGAACGCAATCCCGGCGAGTTGCTGGGTCGGCTGCAGCAGCTGGTCGGCGTCTCCACGATCAACCCGCCGGGGGAAAACTACGACACGATCACCGCCTGGCTGCGCGCCGAACTGGAAGCGGTGGGTCTCCGGGCGAAGCGTTATACGATCCCGGCGGCGGTTTTGAAACGCTCGCTCCCGCCGGAGCAGCACGCGTTTCCCCGGTTCAATGTGCTGGGCCGGATGGCCGTGCGCGGCGCGAAGAAAACCCTGCATTTCAACGCGCACTACGACGTGGTGCCCGTTTCCGGACGGTGGAAGCATGGCAGCGCCTTCAGCGGAGCGATCGCGCGCGGCTGGATTTACGGGCGCGGCACTGCGGACATGAAGGGTTCGATCGCGAGCCTCCTGATGGCGTTGCGCGCCCTGCGCGCCACCGGCCGGTCGCCGCGGCTCAATATCGAGGTCTCATTCACGGCCGATGAGGAAACCGATTCGGCCCTGGGGTCCGGCTGGCTCGTGGCGCATGCACCCATCCGGCCGGATTACGCCGTGGTGATGGAAGGTGGCGAGGGCCGCACCGTTTGCTGCGGGCACAACGGCTGCCTCTGGCTCGAAGTCACGGTGCAGGGCCGCGCGGCCCACGGCTCGCAGCCGGAACTCGGCGTTAACGCACTCGAAAAAATGGCCGCGCTCGTCCTGGCCCTCAAAACCTACCAGCGAAGGCTGGCCGGCCGCCGCTGGCGGACGCCGGAAGGCAAGACGATGCGGCCGACGATCAACGTCGGGGGTGAATTCGACTGTGGCAGCGGGGCCAAGATCAACACCGTGCCGGCGCTGGCGCGGTTCACGATCGATCGCCGGGTATTGCCCGTCGAAGACCACGCCGCCGCCGAACGCGAGTTGCGGGCCTTCCTCGCGGCGGCCGCGCGGAAAATTCCGGGGTGCAAAATCACGTTGCGCAAGATCTCGGAAAACTTTGCGTGCTTTTCGCCGCCCACCGGCCCGCTTTTCGCGACGATGGCGGACTGTGTCGGCCGGGTCCGGCGGGAGAAAGCGGCCTTCAACGTTTCGACGGGGTTCAACGACATGCATTTCTTCTCCTACCATCGGCGAATTCCCACGCTGGGCTACGGACCGGGCGGAGTGGATTACCATGGCGTCAACGAACGCGCGAAAGTGTCCGAATTGCTCGCGAGTGCGAAGATATACGCCGAGTTGATGACGACGTTCGCCGGCTAGACCGGCGGGGGGGGGAATTCTAATTCCCGGCTACCGGCAGACCGCTGGGCACCTGGGTGGGAACGGTCCGGTCGTAACCGTCATCGTTCAGTGCGCGAAGAAAGGCTTCGAGCGCGGGAAAGTTCTCCGGCGCGAGGTCGATCTGCTGCAGCAACGGGTCGAGCGGGATGGGGGCGCTTTTGTCCCCGCCATCCAGGGTTTCGCTGACGCGGTCGCCCAGCTGCTCGTAGAAATTAAAGACATCCCCAAGGGAACGGAGGCTGCCGTCATGCATGTAGGGAGCCGTTCGGGGAAGATGGCGCAACGTGGGCGTGCGGACGGCGCCTCCCCCACCCGCCGTCGCATCGATCACGCCGATGAAATGCAGTTTGAAATCCGAAAACATAGGTCCGCCGTGGCAAAGGATGCACCCGGCATCCCGAAAGACCTTCAGGCCCCGCTGCGCCTCCACGTCCAGGGCGGCGGTCTCGCCGCGTTGAAACCGGTCGAAGGGTGTGTGCGGCGCGACCAGCGACCGTTCGAACGCCGCGATGGCCTTGGCGAGCGTTTCGGCGGTCACGGCCCCGGCCGCCGGCCGGCCGAATGCCACCGCGAATCGCTCGCGGTATTCGGCGATCGAGCCGACGGCCCCGACGGCCCGGGCGACGGCGTCCGCCTCCGCACAAACATCGCCGCGCATTTCTTCGTGCGATCGCAGCGGCACGAACGCCTGGGTTTCCAGGCCGGCGACCCGTGCGTCCCAAAACATCGGCGACTTGGCGGGATCCAGGGCCGTGCCGCTGAGCAGGCCGTTGAACGCGGCGTTGACGATCGAAGGCGTGTTGCGGGTGAGCAGCGGCCGGTTGCTCGTCGTGCGAAACACCCGCGCCGGACCGGGGCCCGCGCCGTCGACACCGATCGGGGTGGAGCGTCCGTCCGCCCACCCGAAGGCGGGATGGTGGCAGGTGGCGCACGCCACATCTTTGGTGGCCGAAAGAACCGGATCGAAGAACAGCAGGCGGCCGAGTGCGATCTTGGCGGGTGTGATCGGATTGTCCACGGGATCGGGGGCGGCCAGCGGGAGCGCGGCGAGTTCCATCCCGGGCGGAAGGACGTTGGTGGGCGTAGGCTTTTCCGCCCTCGCGGCCAGCAGCACGGCGAACGCCGGGAACACCACCGCCAGGCCCATTCGCTTCGCGCGCATATCGGGGCTGATGTAGCGGGGTGGAGAATCGAGTTCCAGACATTTGCGGTTGCGGCAAAACGCATGAGGCGCAGGCTCGCCGATCGTGAAACTGCCCCGCTTCCTCCTCGCCCTCCTGCTCATTTCGGCTGGTTTTCATTCGGCCGGGTCGGCCGCGGAAGCTCCACCCTTCTTTGTCGAAGGATACACCGGCCAGCTCAGCGTGGCCCCCGGGGAGGACGTGACGTTTCATGTGTCGACCGGGGCGCAGAAGTTCTCCGTCGAAATCAAACGCGTGGGCGCCACCAGCGACGTGGTTTGGTCGAAGGAAAACATTCCAGGCCGCACGCACCCGGTGCCGGAAAGCGCGTCGTCGCGCGGCTGCGCCTGGCCGGAGGCGTTTCGCGTGACGATCCCGAAGGACTGGCGCAGCGGTTACTATCTCGCGACCTTCCGGATCGAGGATCGTGGCGGGCAATGGTCGCAGCGCGGCCGGCGCAAGGCCGAGGCCGAGGCTTGGTTCGTGGTGCGGGCCGCCGAACCGGGTTCGAAAACCAAGATTCTGATCCAACTCTCGGCCAATACTTACAACGCCTACAATAATTGGGGCGGCTTCAGTCTCTACGCTTTCAACGGCCTCGGAAAAAATCAGGGCAGCCGGGTGTCGTTCGACCGTCCGCCGCAGTCGCAGTTCAACATGTGGGAACATCCCTTCGTCGCTTGGGCGGAAAGCAATGGCTATACGCTCGACTACGCGGTGAACAGCGATCTCGAGGTCCGCCCCGAGCTGCTCAACCACTACCGTCTCGTCCTCAGCGTGGGCCACGATGAGTACTGGAGCACGCCGATGCGCGACAACTTGGAGGCTTTCATCGCCAAGGGCGGCAACGTCGCGTTTTTCAGCGGCAATTCGATTTGCTGGCAGGTGCGCAGCGAAGACAACGGCCGGGCGCTGGTTTGCTGGAAACAGAACTATCACTCCGACCCCGTCTACCAGACCGGCGATTTCAAGACGCTGTCCACGCTCTGGAGTCACCACCTTTTGAAGCGTCCGGAGAACCAGCTTTCCGGCGTCGGCTTTCTCTGGGGCGGATACCGCAAGAGCCACGGCCAGTTCATGAATGAACCGGCGGAGTTCACGGTGCAGCGGCCCGAACACTGGGTTTTCGAGGGCAGCGGCCTCAAGCGCGGCGATGTGTTTGGCGCGAAGGACACCATCGTCGGTTACGAAGCGGACGGCGCCGAACTCGAATGGCGGGACGGGCTGCCGTTTGCCACGCATCGCGACGGCACGCCGGAGACGTTCACGGTGCTCGGCACCTGTCCCGTGCGCTGGCATCCGGACGACAGCGAATGGTATGAGCGCTGGGAAAAGGGCCGCACGGGCGCCGCTTGCCTGGGCGTCTACACCAAGGGCGGCACGGTTTTCACGGCCGGCACGACGGATTGGGCGCATGGCTTGCGCGGCGGGGACAACGCCGTCGAGCGAATCACGAAGAACATCCTCGACCGGCTTTCGAAGTAGGCCGGGCCGCAAGGCGGCGGGCGTTCGAGCGGAGCCGCCGGCCGGAGAAGAATTTTGCAACCGGGACAATCCCGCGACAGGGTGCGGCGATGAAAGTCGTAGTGCTTTGCTCTGGCGGCATGGATTCCGTGACGGCGCTCCATTGGGCGCGGTCCGGACATGAAGTGGTCGCGGCCGTGAGCTTCGACTACGGCGCAAAGCACAACCATCGGGAGATCCCATTTGCCGCGGAGCACGCTGCGCGGATCGGCGCGCGGCACGAGGTGATCGTGCTCGATTTCGTGAACCGGCTGTTTGCGTCGGACCTGCTGAAGAGCGGTGGCGAGATTCCGGAGGGCCATTACGAGGCGGAAAACATGAAGCAGACGGTCGTGCCGTTTCGGAATGCCATCATGCTTTCGATTGCCGCCGGTTTCGCGGAGAGCGCGGGTGCGGCGGGGCTCGTGATCGCGGCGCACGGCGGCGACCACGCGATCTATCCGGACTGCCGCGAGGACTTCATGCGGGCGATGGGCGAGGCGATGCGGCTTGGCACCTATGTCGAAGTACAGCTGCTCCGTCCTTTCATCGCGCTGAACAAAGCCGGAATTGCGGTTGAGGGTACCCGGCTCGGGGTGGATTTCGCGCGCACCTGGTCGTGCTACAAAGGCGGGCCGATGCATTGCGGCAAATGCGGCACCTGCGTCGAACGGCGGGAGGCCTTTGTCGCGGCGGGGCTGGTGGATCCGACGGTTTACGCCTCGTTGGCGCTACTGCCGGCCAAACCGATAAAAGAGAACGATTAAGAGAACGAGGAAATCGCAGCTCGTTCTCCTGCTCGTAATCGTTCTCGTTCTCTTTGTTCGATGCTGATCTCCGAGATATTCCATTCGCTCCAGGGTGAGGGTGAGCTCACTGGCATGCCGTCGGTTTTTGTGCGCACGAGCGGCTGCAATTTGCGCTGCACGTGGTGCGACACGCCCTATGCCTCGTGGAATCCCGAGGGGGCGCACCGGACCGTGGCGCAGATCGTCGCGGCGGTGGAAGCGCACCCCCGGACGCGCCACGTTGTTCTGACCGGGGGTGAACCGATGCTCGCCCAGGAACTGCGCGACCTCGCGGCCGAGCTGAGGAAAAGCGGCCGCCATATCACCATCGAAACCGCGGCAACGATTGCGCCGGGCGACATCGCCTGCGATCTCGCGTCGCTCTCGCCCAAGCTGTTGAACTCCGCGCCGGATCCAATCGAGCACGCGGCGTGGCGCAAAAAGCACGAAGCCACCCGCTGGCAGCCGGACGTGGTGCGGGCCTGGATCGATCGCTATCCCTATCAATTCAAGTTCGTGGTCGCACGGCCGGAGGATGTCGATGAACTCGAGGCCATGCTCGCGGCGCTGAAGCGCGACGTTCCACGGCACAAGGTGCTGCTGATGCCGGAGGGCACGACGCTGGAAAAAATCCGCGGGCGGGCGGTGTGGCTGGGAGAGCTGTGCAAGGCCCGGGGCTATCGCTACGCGCACCGCCTGCACCTCGAACTTTATGGCAACCGGCGCGGAACCTGAGAATCCGTCGCCGGTTCCCGTGCCCGGCCACTCTGTCATCGTGCCGGCCGATCCGCTGCGGCCGCGCAAATTGTCGGAGGAGTTCGCGATGATCCTGCGCGAGTTTGAAGTGGAAACCGTGACGCTGCGCGAGGTGATGGGTTTGCTGCACGGGCGGGGCTATATGCTGCTGATGATGCTGCTGGCGCTGCCGTTCTGCGGCCCGATCCCGTTGCCCGGGTTGTCGACCCCGTTCGGACTCGTGATTGGGTTGATCGGCATCCGGCTGGCCCTCGGCGAGAAGCCCTGGCTGCCGGCCCGGTTGCTCGACACCCGGTTGCCGCCGGAATTCTTCGCAAAGGTTTTTGCCGTCACGCAGAAGATTCTGATCTGGTTCGAACGGTTGCTGCGGCCCCGTTTCCTGTGGGTGACGGCATCGCCGCGTTTGGAGCAGTTGCATGCAATTTCCGTGGTGATCTGCGCGGCGATGTTGTTGCTGCCGCTGCCGATTCCTTTCAGCAACGTGGTTCCCGCCTGGGCCATCCTGCTGATCGCCGGCGGGCTGCTGGAGCGCGATGGGGCGTTCATCATCGCAGGGCACGGCGCGACGCTGGTGACCGTGGGTTTTTTTGGCGCGATCGCCGTCTTTGGGGTGGAGGGCGTGCAGTATGCCTGGAACTGGCTGCGTAGTGCGATCAACGGGTCTTGAAACCGGCGCCGGGGCCCCCGGCCTCGCCGCGAAGTGGGATTCCAGCAATTGCGGGAACGCCGCGGGCCGGTGCTTGCGGCGGCTGGGCCGGCCTGCACCCTTTCGGCCGCACCCATGAGCCCGGCGGCAGCAACCACGCAACCGAAGTTTCACTACGCATGGATCGTGGCGGGAGTAACATTTGTCACGTTGCTCGCCGCGGCGGGTGCGCGCGCCACACCCGGCGTGATCATCCTGCCTTTTGGCAACGAGTTTCAATGGAGCCGGGCGAAGGTGTCATCGGTCATTTCGATCAACATCTTTTTGTACGGCTTGGTCGGCCCTTTTGCCGCGGCGCTTTACCAACGATTCGGACTGAGGCGCACCATGGTGGCGGCGATGCTGCTGGTGAGCGCGGGCTATGGCGGCTCGACGTTCGTGACCGCCTATTGGCAATTCGTGCTCCTGTGGGGCGTGGTGGTCGGAGTCGGATCGGGTATGGCGGCGACGGTTCTCGGGGCGGCGGTGGCCAATCGCTGGTTCACGGAACGCCGCGGGCTGGTCATGGGGGTGCTCACGGCCAGCACGGCGACGGGACAATTGGTTTTTCTGCCGGCACTGGCCCGCGCGGTGACGGCGGAGGGCTGGCGGGCCGCGCCGCTGATCGTCGCAGCGGCCACGCTCGCGGTGGTCCCCGGGATCTGGCTCCTGATGCGCGACGATCCGCGCGACGTGGGACAGCGTCCGTACGGAGAAACGGGCGCGGTCGAGCCAGCGGCGAAAGCGCCGGCGCATCCCGGAAATCCGGCCGCCCGCGCGGTTGCGGTATTGGTGGAAGCGGCGCGCGTGCGCGATTTCTGGCTGCTAGCCGGTTCGTTTTTTGTCTGCGGCGCGAGCACGAACGGTTTGGTCGGCACGCATCTCGTGGCGGCCTCGTTCGATTGCGGCATTCCGGAAGTCCGGGCCGCCAGCTTGCTGGCGTTGATGGGACTTTTCGATCTCGTCGGCACCACGGCGTCCGGCTGGCTCAGCGACCGCTACAATTGTCGCTACCTGCTCTTCGGGTACTACGGGTTGCGGGGATTGTCCCTGATGTTTCTGCCGCAGGCCTTGCTCGGCCCCGCCGCCGGGCTCGGCGTGTTCGCCGTGTTTTACGGGCTTGATTGGATCGCGACGGTTCCGCCCACCGTGCGCTTGACCGGCACGGTGTTTGGTCGCGAACGCGCGAGCATTGTCTTCGGTTGGATTGTGGCGGCGCATCAGGTCGGCGCCGCGTTTGCGGCGTTCGCGGCGGGGGCGATTCGCACCCAGGCGGGCAGCTATGCCCCGGCGTTCATTGGGGCCGGGGCGCTTTGCGTGATGGCCGCGCTGGCGGTCCTGCCCATCGCGCGGACGAAAAACCTGACGCCGGCTACGGCTGGCGCCTGAGGTGCGTCTGCAGCTTCTTGATTTCCGGGCTGACGGCGCCGCAATCGCTGCCGCAGCCGGGATGCTTGCGCTTCGCGATCGCGCGGAGTACGAGCCCAGTCGCCGCGAGAGCGACGACGGCGAGGGCAACGTAGGTTTGGATTTGAGAACTCATCTTAGAAGCCAAGCGCGCGGCCGGCTTGGAAGACAATGAAGCACACAATCCAGGCGGTGCCAGTCATGTAGAATGTTTGGAAGACCGGCCACTTCCAGCCGTTGGTTTCGCGTTTCACGACGGCGATCGTGCTCACGCACTGCATCGCGAAGACGTAGAAGATCATCAGCGTGAAACAAACCAGCGGCGTGAAGAGCGCGCGGCCGTCGGGCCATTTGGCGGCGAGCATCGCGTGACGCAGCGGGGCGATTTTTTCGTCGGAGGATTCGGCGTTGAACACGACGCCCATGGTCGAGACGAACACCTCGCGCGCGGCAAACGAGGTGATGAGACCGATGCCAATCTGCCAGTCGAAGCCGAGCGGTTTAATGACGGGTTCGAGGGCGTGACCGGTCCGGCCGGCGAAGCTTTGCGCGAGTTGTGCGGTCGGAGTCGCGCCGGCGGGCGCCTTTGGGTAGGCGGCGAGAAACCACAGCACGATGCTGATGCCGAGGATGACGGTGCCGGCGCGGCGCACGAAGACCCAGGCGCGTTCGAACATATGGATGGCCACATCCTTCACCCGCGGTAGCCGGTAGGGCGGAAGCTCCATGATCATCAGTGGCGGCGCGCCCTTCAGCAGCGTGCGCTTGAACAGCCAGGCGAAACCGAACGCGCCGAGCGTGCCGAGAGAGTACATTAGCAGCATAAGACCGACCTTCGCGCCGAGCGACACCCGGTCACCCGGCAGGAGCGCGGCGATCATCAGCAAATAGACCGGCAGGCGGGCGGAGCAGCTCATCAACGGGGCGACGAGGATGGTGACGAGGCGGTCCTTGGGATCCTCGATGGTGCGCGTCGCCATGATGCCGGGGATGGCACACGCGTAGGAGCTGAGGAGCGGGATGAAACTTTTTCCGTTCAACCCGACGCGGCTCATCAGCCGGTCCATGATAAATGCGGCGCGGGCCATGTAACCGGTGCTTTCGAGCAGTCCGATGAAGAAAAACAGAATCAGGATTTGCGGGAGAAACTTGATCACACCGCCGACTCCGCCGATCGCGCCGTCGGTGACGAGATCGCGCAGGTCGCCCGCGGTCATCGCGTGTTTGACCCAGTTGGCGAGCGCCGCGGTCTGGTCGTCGATCCAGTTCATCGGAATCTCGGCCAGCGTGAAGATGCTCACGAACAGCAGCGTCATCACCGAGCCGAGCATGAGCCAGCCCCAGAGCGGATGGGTGGCAACGGCGTCGATTTTGTCCGAAACGGTTGGGCCGGTGCTGCCGGTGCGTAGCACCACCTCGGCGGCGATGCGGCCGATGGCGTCGTAACGGGAGCTGACCAGCGAACCGGCCCAGTCGGTCCCCTCGCCCGCCCAGCGTTTCTGCCAGCCGTGCAAAATCTCCCCGGTGCGAGCGCTGAGCGGCGTCGAGCCGGCGACGCGCACGCTGTCCTGATCGGTGAGCAGGAGCAGGGCCTCGGCGCGGGCGATGAGGGGCGACTTGCCATCGCTGGCGGTCAGAGAGGCTTGTAGCTCGGCCACCGCGGGCGCGATCGGCGCCGGGATGTTCCAGGCATGGCGCGAAAGCGGCAGGTCGGTCCGGCTCATCGCGAGCTTCAGATCGATGAGGCCTTTGCCGTGGACGGCTTCGCAGGCGATGACGGGAATGCCGAGTTCGTGTTCGAGCCGGGCCACGCGGATGTCGAGTCCGGCCTCCGCCGCCAGGTCCATCATGTTAAGGACGAGGATGACGGGTCGGCCCAGATCGAGAATTTGATGAACGAGATAAAGATTCCGCTCGAGGTTCGTCGCATCCACGATGCACAGGATGCGATCGGGTTGTTCCGTATCGGCGCGGCGACCGAGCAGCACGTCCCGGGTGACCGCTTCGTCGGGCGACCGTGCGGCGAGCGAATAAGCCCCGGGCAAATCGATGACGGTGATCGGCTGGCCGTGTTGCGAGTAGGCGGTGCCGACTTTCTTCTCCACCGTGACGCCGGGATAATTCCCGACTTTTTGCTTCAGGCCGGTAAGGGCGTTAAAAAGCGTGCTTTTGCCGCAGTTCGGATTTCCGACGAGCGCGTAAACCGGGGTCCGGCGGTCCGCGGAGGACGATTGGACGACGGAAGGTTGAAAGACATGAGCGGGTGCACGCATGGTGGGACGGTGGGTCCGGCTTTCAGGGCTCCGCTTTCAAGAGTTCCACGATGATGTGTTCTGCCTCGGATTTTCTCAGCGTGAGGTGGTAACCACGGAGTTTGATTTCCAGCGGGTCGCCGAGCGGGGCGGTCCGGACAAGCGTCACGGGGGTTCCCGCAATCAGCCCCATTTCCCGGAGGCGGACAAACGCCGACCCGCTCGGGGGGAAGCTGCGGATGGCAGCGGTCGCGCCGACGGCGAGTTCGGAAAGTTTCATCGGCGCGGACTGGCGGTGGTCAGCGCCGACCGAGTTGCTCGACGATGATGCACCGGGCCGCGCCGTGGCTGAGGGCAATACGGGTCCCGTTGACCTGGCAAATGAAAGGTCCCGAACCTCCCACTTTGGTGACGAAGGCAGATTCGCCGAAGCCCATTTCGCGCACTCGCTGGCAAAAATCCGCTTCTCCGGTTAGTTCGCGGACCCGACCCAAGGCCCCAGCGGGCAGCTGGCATAAAGTCAGAACCGGATTGGAAACAGGGTGGCTCATCTCTCGGTGGAAGCGTATTGAGACTCGGTTGCAGCGGCGGCGCAAGCAAAACGGCGGCGCTGGATGAAATTCACACGACCGACGCTTTTCCCAAGGGGAGTGTCGCGACCTCAGCGCCAAAAAGTGGGCGCGGTCGTATTGCATTGCCTTCGTTAACAACCCCATCGGGAAGATCAACGATGGAGGGTAGCTGGATTAACGGCGGCGGCGTTTGACGGCGAGCTGAACGCCCGCGTAGCGCACCAAGCTCTGCAAATGTTCGTAAGCCTGGGGATCCATGTGGCTGGCCGCCCGCAGTTCTTCTTCAGCCCGCTTCAGGGCGTCCTCGACGGCATGTTCGTCGATCTTTTCTTCGCTGATTGCCCGTTCGGCCAAAACGTGAACCCGGTCGCCTTCGATCTCAACGAACCCGCCGCTGACCGCGAGCCACAGGGTCTGGCCGTTTTTCGTCACCCGCAATTCCCCGTGCTCCACTTGGGTGAGCAGGGGAATGTGGCCTGGGAGGATGCCGATCTCGCCATCCGCCGTCGGGATGACGACGGTGTCAATCGTGTCGGAATAGACCCGGGCTTCGGGGGTGACGATTTCGAGAGTGAGCGGCATGGTGCGGGAGAAATACCGAAGGCTAAAGGGTTGAGAGCTGAGGAAGTTTCGCGAGTGCGAGGGGATCAGCTGTCAGCTTTTAGTTTTCAGGCCTTCTTGGCGGCGGCCAACACTTCGTCGATGCCACCGCGCATATAGAAGTCGCCTTCTGGTACGTCGTCGAGCTGGCCATCGAGGATCATCTTGAAACCACGGACGGTCTCCTTGACGGCGACGTATTTACCCGGCGTGCCGGTGAAGACTTCGGCGACCGCAAACGGTTGGGAGAGGAAACGCTGAATCTTGCGCGCGCGATAAACGGTCTGCTTGTCCTCGGGCGACAGTTCGTCGAGGCCGAGGATGGCGATGATGTCCTGCAGATCCTTGTAGCGCTGGAGGACGCGCTGTACTTCGCGGGCGATGTAGTAGTGCTCCTCACCCACGATGTCGGATTGCAGCGCCTTGGAAACGGAGGCGAGCGGATCGACGGCGGGATAGATGCCGAGCTCGGCGATGGAGCGCTCCAGCACGATGGTGGAATCCAAGTGGGCGAACGTGTTGGCGGGCGCCGGGTCGGTGAGATCGTCCGCGGGCACGTAGACCGCCTGCACCGAGGTGATCGAACCCTTCTTGGTCGAAGTGATTCGCTCTTGGAGGAGGCCCATCTCGTTGGCCAGCGTCGGCTGATAACCGACGGCGGACGGCGAGCGACCCAGCAAAGCGGATACCTCGGAGCCGGCCTGCGAGAAACGGAAAATATTGTCGATGAACAGGAGCACGTCCTGATTTTTCTCGTCGCGGAAGTATTCCGTCATGGCGAGCGCGGAGAGCGCGACGCGCATGCGGGCGCCCGGCGGCTCGTTCATCTGGCCGTAGACGAGCGCGACCTTGGACTTTGAAAGATCCTTCTGATCGATGACGCCCGCCTCGGACATTTCGTGATAGAGGTCATTCCCTTCACGCGAACGCTCCCCCACCCCGGCGAATACCGAGTAACCACCATGCGCCTTCGCGATGTTGTTGATGAGTTCGAGAATGACGACGGTCTTGCCGACGCCGGCGCCACCGAAGGCACCGGCTTTGCCGCCCTTGATGAAGGGACAGATCAGGTCGATGACCTTGATGCCGGTTTCGAGGATCTCGGCCTTGGTGTTTTGCTCGGAGAGCGTGGGCGCGGGACGATGGATCGGGTATTTCTTCTCGAACACAACCGGACCCCGGCCGTCCACCGGCGTGCCGGTGACGTCGAAAATGCGGCCGAGCACCCCGTTACCGACGGGCACCGAGATCGGTGCGCCGGTGTCGACGACGGTCATGCCGCGAACGAGACCCTCGGAAGAGGACATCGCGATCGCGCGGGCCACGCCGGCGCCCAAGTGCTGCTGGATTTCGAGGGTGAGCACTTCCTTCTTGCCGGAAGTGGTGAACTCGATGGTGAGCGCCTGGTAGATGGGAGGAATCGCGCTTGCCGCGAACTGCACGTCAACGACAGGGCCGATGACTTGGACGATTTTACCGGTGTTCATTTATGGAAAGGGGCTGCGGAAGTTGGAGAGGCGTGATCAGGCGGCGCTAAACTGGGCGGCGGCGATTTCGAGGATTTCCTGCGTGATGCCGGCCTGCCGCGCCTTGTTGTATTCGAGGGTGAGGTCGCCGAGCAGCTTGGTGGCGTTGTCCTTGGCGGTTTTCATCGCCACCATGCGCGCGCTGTGTTCGGACGCCTTGGCGTCCAAGGCCGCGTGATACACTTCGCGGTTGATATACAGCGGCAACAGGGCCTCGAGCACGGTTTTCGGCGCGGGTTCGAACAGCATCTGGTTGTTGGCCGGCCCGGCGGCCCGCGAGGGGCCGGTTTCTTCGTTCAGCCCGCTGATGGCGGCCTGCACGCTGGACAGCGGCAGGAGCTGCAGCACCGTTGGCACCTGCACGAGAGTGTTGCGAAAACGGGGCCAGATGACTTCCACCGTGTCCACCACGCCGGCGAGAAACTGTTTGGTCATGAACTCGGCCACGACCTTCACATCTGCAAACGCCACGCGGTCGTTCGCCGGAAAATCCGCGAGCAAATCGCGCCGGGTGCGGGCGATGAACTGCGTGCCCTTGCGTCCGATCACGGCGTACTTCGCCGGCGTTTTGATGTCGATCACCGCCTTGAAGACATTGGCGTTGAGCGGCCCGGCGAGGCCTTTGTCCGAGGTGATGAGAATGATGCCGCGCGTCCGTACTTCGCGGCGGGCGAGAAAGGGATGCTGGGATTCCTCCACGCGTTCCGCGAGGGCGGCCAGCATGGTCGCGAGTAGCTCGGCGTAAGGCCGGCCGGCCAGCGTCGCCTGCTGGGCCTTCTTCATTTTCGAAGCGGCCACCAGCTCCATCGCCTTGGTGATCTGGCGGGTGTTTTTGACCGACTTGATGCGTCGGCGGATATCGCGGGTGGAAGCCATGCGGAAGAACTTCTAGGAATTCAGAATCCAGAATGCGGAAGCAAATGGGTGAGCTTTCGTCGTGCGGGATCTCTCAGATGCTGGATGCTTGGTTCGCCGCCCATCAGGCGGTGAATGTCGCTTTCCATTCTTCACAGGCGGTCTGGAGTTTGGCCTCGAGATCTTTGTCGAGCGCGGCCTTCGTGCGGATTTCGGTCAGGAGCGCGTCCTTCCGCGTGGCGAAGAATTCCTTCATCGACGAGGCGGCCGCGACGGCCTTCTTGATGTCGATCGAATCGAAGAAGTTTTTCTGCATTGCGAAGAGAATCGCGACTTGCAGCTCGATCGGTACCGGGCTGAACGCGGGCTGCTTGAACAACTCGACAATGCGGGCGCCACGTTCGAGCTGGGCCTTCGTCTTGGCATCGAGGTCGGAGCCGAATTGGGCGAAGGCCGCGAGTTCGCGGAATTGCGCAAGCTCGCCCTTGAGTTTGCCGCCGACCTGCTTGGTCGCCTTGATCTGCGCGGCCGAGCCCACGCGCGAAACGGAGAGACCGACGGAGACCGCCGGGCGGATGCCTTGGTTGAAGAGATCGGTCTCGAGGAAGATCTGGCCGTCGGTGATTGAGATGACGTTCGTAGGAATGTAGGCGGAAACGTCACCGGCCTGCGTTTCAATGATGGGCAGCGCCGTCAGCGAGCCCTTGCCATCGAGCCGGGCGGAACGTTCGAGGAGACGGGAATGGAGGTAGAAAACGTCGCCGGGATATGCTTCGCGGCCGGAGGGACGTTTCAGGATCAGCGAAATCTGGCGGTAGGCCACCGCGTGCTTCGAAAGATCGTCGTAAACGATCAGGGCATCCATGCCGTTTTCCATGAACCACTCGCCGATCGCCGCACCGGAGAACGGCGCCAGGTATTGATTGGCGGGGTTGTCTGCGGCGGGGGCCGCCACGATCACCGTGAACTCAAGCGCGCCCGCAGCCTCAAGCGCGGACATCGTGCGCACGATGTTGGAATTCTTCTGGCCGATCGCGACGTAGATCGAATACACCGGGCGGAACTTCGGATCGCCGCTGGCGAGGCCGACCTTGTTGATCTTCGCCTGGTTGATGATCGTGTCGATGCAGATGCTCGTCTTGCCGGTGCCGCGGTCGCCGATGATCAGCTCGCGCTGGCCGCGGCCGATCGGAATCATGGAGTCGATCGCCATGATGCCGGTGAAGAGCGGTTGGGAAACGGATTTGCGGACAATAATGCCGGGGGCGATTTTCTCAACCGGGTAGGTTTCCTTCGAGTCGATCGGACCCTTGCCGTCGACCGGGTTGCCCAGGGCATCGACCGCGCGGCCGAGCAGAGCCTTGCCGACGGGAACGGAAAGGAGCTTGCCGGTGGTCCGGACTTCGTCGCCTTCCTTGAGCTGGGAAATGTCGCCCAGCACCACGCAACCGACCTCGTCCTCTTCGAGGTTGAGCGCAATTCCGATGGTGCCACCGGGGAATTGGACCATCTCGTTGTACATCACCTCGGAGAGGCCGTCGACTTTGGCGACGCCGTCAGCGACGGTGCGGATGGTGCCGGTGTTTTTCTTGACGGCCTTGCTCGAAAGCTTGGCGATCTGCTGTTCAATCTGGTCGAGGACGGTGCTCATCGCGGAAAATATTCGGACGGGGATACAGTTGGCTAAAAGGGATCAGACGGCGGACGCCAGGGTGGCGAGCTGGCCGGCGACAGAGGATTCGTAGACGTCGTCGCCGACGCGAACGCGCAGACCGGCGAGCAGCGCGGCGTTCGGCTTGGCGACCGGCGCGACCGGACGGCGATATTTTTGAGTCATGGCGGCGCCGATGGCGGCGAGCGCCGCGTCCGTCATGCTGCCGGCGTGCTCCACCACCGCCTGGCCCCGGGCGAATTCCGCGGTCGCGAGACGCCGATAGGCCTTGAGGACGGCCAGTGTATTCGCGGGGCGGTGCTTCTCGATATATTCGAGCACGCCGGCCACGCGATCGGTGGACAGGCGTCCCTCGACCAGACTCAGTTGGAAAAACTGCCGGGCGAGCTGCTGAATTTGTTTTTTGGCGGAGGCCATTGCGGCGCGGAGGGACGGGTGGAAAGTGACGGCGGACCAGAACCGGGTCAGACGCTCGTGAGTTCGCGGGAGGCGGCGTCGTTGTAGGCGGCGCGATCGGCGTCGGAGAGCTTCTTGGCCAGCACGCGCTCGGTGGTCGTTACGACGAGGCGGGCGATTTCGATGCGGGCGTCGGCGAGCATCTTGCGGTGCTCGAGCTCGATCGCCTGCTGCGCCTTGGCGAGAAGATCGCCGGCCTTGGCGGTGGCTTCGTGGGTTTGCTTGTCGAGAAAGTCCTTCGCGGTCTTGCGGGCGTCGTCGACGATCCGGGAGGCTTCCACGTTGGCCTTTTTGATCAGGGCGGCGGTTTCCTGCTGCGTGGCGGCCAGCTTGGCCTGCATTTCCTCGGCGTACTTCAAGCCGGAGGCAATCTTCTGCTGCCGCTCGTCGAGCGTTGCAAGGACCGGCTTGAAGGCGAGTTTCCACAGAATGAAAGCGACGATCGAGAAGCTCAGAATCTGCGCCAGAATGAAGGGCACGCTGATGCCGAAATCCTGCGTGATCTTCGTGATGCCGGACGCGGCTTCACCGTGGGCGCCTTCAACGGCGTGCGTGGTCGCGGCCGCGGCGAGGACAAGCAGAGAGGATAGCATGGCGGGACGTTGAGGAAGGAAAAGGGTCGCGCCGCCGGGTGCGGCGGCGCGAGGAATTACTTGCCGAGGAAAAGCGCGTAGAACGCGACCGCTTCAGCCAGCGCCATGCCGATGATGGACTGGACGAGGATCTTGCCCGACGCACCTGGATTGCGGCCGACGCCTTCGACGGCCTTGGCGCCGACCAGACCGACACCAATGGCCGCCGCGAGGCAACCGAAAGCGCCTTGGATGCTGCCGCTTATTTCAGCGATGACTGTGATCATGTGATTTTATTATGTTGTTGGTTGGATTGCCGCCGTGCGCACGCGTGGCACGCTCCCGGCGGGAAAGGTTCAATGCGCGTCTTTGCCGTGGCCGTGGGTGGAGTCGTGAGGCTCGTCGCCGTGATTGCAGATTAGCCCGATGTAGACGCTGACTAGCAGGGTGAAAACAAGGGCCTGTACGAAGCCGATCAGGAGTTCCAGAAAGTAGAACGGCACCGGCAAAATCCAAGGCGTGATCGCCGACATGGAATGGAGGAGATTCTCACCACCAAACACGTTGCCAAAAAGACGAAACGAAAGCGAAATTGGCCGGAATGCGATCGAAATGACCTCGATAAGCCCGACGGCAAAAAATACGAGGAAAAGCGGGTAGTAAATGACGCCGGGCACGTCGCTCTTGTCGGCCTTATTGCCGAAGATATCCTTCAGGACCAGCGTCGGTCCCGCGTAGCGCATGATAAAATAGAACCAAGCAACGATTGAAACAACCGCCAGGGCGATGGTTCCATTGAGGTCGGCGTTCCCCGGCCGAACGAGTTCGTGTCCGTGAAAGTAGATCGTGCCGACGCCCGGAAACAGGCCGCTCCAATTCTGAATCAAAATATACGTGAAGAGCGCGACCAGTAGCGGAAAGGTGTGCTTCGCGACTTTGGAACCGACAATCGGCGCAGTAAGT
Organism: Opitutia bacterium; assembly: GCA_947474935.1. GTDB lineage: Bacteria > Verrucomicrobiota > Verrucomicrobiia > Opitutales > Opitutaceae > ER46. Next base: position 267,657 of record CANJKL010000002.1, on the reverse strand, counting down.
TCGAGGATGCCTTCCACGAGGTTCTCAACGACCGCTTGGCCGCGGGTTGGAACGAGTTTCGGTTTCTTGATCGCGATACGAATGACGACGACCAAAGCGAGAGCTACGATCCAACTTGTAACCATGCTGTTTGTTACCGGCAATGGTCCTATATAAAACAAGGCCTGCGCGGCGGCGGAAAGCCCATGCGACTCAGCTGCAAACGCAGAAACGCTGAATGCTGGAAAAACGAAAAGAGTGGCGAGTTTGGTGACCCGTGACATGCGCGCGCGATGCAAGTGAGAAGAAGAGGAACGGGGAGGAAAGGCGACCGCCCGCCCCCCCGTCAACCTTCGAAATGGCCGGCTGCTTTGGCCCCCTGATCAATTAAGTTTCAACGTCTTTTTGGGCGGGGTGGCTGGCCGGTGGAAATGACGGCCTCCGGCGGGCGACCAAAGAATGGTGAGTTGGGGCGCGGTTCTGAAACACGGTTTCCGCCTCGAAAGGCCAGGGTTCGTCGGTCAATTTCCATTGATCATTCGCGGTCACGGTCGCTCGGGCCGCCTCGAAATACGGCCCGAAATCGGTGCGGAAAATCAAGCGGCAATCAAAAGTAGCGTGTGATGCAAGCTGATGAAGAAAAGACGGTTGTATTATTCTATGCTTGTGGTGCCGTGATTTCGGCCATGGATCGGGGAAAAGAATGAAGGCATCACGGATTCGCGTCGTGGGCGGCAGGGTTTCGAGGAAGAGCCGGCCTTCCGTTCGCAGAAAATGAAGGTTGGTAAGCCGGGCGCGATCGCGTTTGCGGCGCGCCCGTTCGATCCGGTCGCTGACAATATCGACTCCGATGCAACACACGGTCGGATGAGCGGCGGCATAGGCGGAGAGAAAGTGGCCGTGGCCGCTGCCGAGTTCCCAGACGAACTCGGTCGACCCGTCCAATGCGGCATCGAGTTCGCGGGCCAACGCCATTCGGCGCTCAGCCAAGATGCCGAGATATTCCCGACTGGGGGTGCCCTCTTCCACGTTAGGTCGCCTCTCTTCCCCTGCCCGCTTCAATGGTAATCAACAGGACCACGATGTCGGCTGGATTTACCCCGCTAATGCGACTCGCCTGGCCGAGCGTCATCGGTTGCATATCAGTGAGTTTCAAGGCGCTTTCTTTTCTTAAGCCACTTATAGATAGAAAATTAAGCGATTTCGGTATTCGAATCCCTTCGATCCGTGAAAGCTTCTCGATCTGCCGCTCCTCGCGTGCCAGATAGCCTTGGTAACTCACACGATAGATCACCTCGTCGCGCACGGCCCGTGGCTGGTCAGTAAAATCTTGTGGAAGGATGGTGGTTCGATCTCGCCGTATTATTTCCGCCCATGTTCCAGTTGGGCCCCGGGTGGTTTCCAGCCGTTTGATCCAATCGGTGATCGCTTTTCTTTTGGACGCGATACGCTCAAGCCGGGGCTTCGAAACGAGCCCGTGCTTCTCGGCATGGTGAGCCAGACGGAGTTCGGCACTAGCGTGGTTAAAGAGCAGCCGGTGTTCGGCCCGGCTGGTAAACATCCGATAGGGCTCATTTGTGCCCTTAGTGACCAAGTCGTCGATGAGGACGCCCGTGTAGCCTTCGTGCCGCTGGATCAGCATCGGAGCCGTTCCCCTCACCTTATTTACGGCATTTACGCCCGCGACCAAGCCCTGCGCGGCGGCTTCCTCGTAGCCTGACGTGCCGTTGATCTGTCCGGCAAAAAACAACCCCTCGACCTTCTTTGACTCAAGCGTGGGATAAAGCTGCGTAGGGGGCGCAAAATCGTATTCGACGGCATAGGCCGGCCGCAGTAAGACGGCCTTTTCAAGGCCCGGGATGCTGTGGACCATGCGGAGCTGAACGTCGAACGGCAAACTTGTTGACAAGCCATTCACATAAAATTCGTTGGTCGTCCGGCCCTCGGGTTCGAGGAAAAGCAGGTGCCGGGGCTTGTCGGCAAAGCGAACGAATTTATCCTCGATACTTGGGCAATACCTTGGCCCCACGCCCTCAATCTCACCGCTATACATTGCCGAGAGATGAAGGTTGTCCCGGACGATCTGAGCCGTCTCGGGCGTTGTGTAAGTCATCCAGCACGAAACTTGTTCACATCCGGGGCTCCATCCCAAGCGCCGTTCGCCGGTATGTTCCACGTGGAACAGATTCTCGGGGTCTCGGGTATCGTGGAAGGCAAAGAATGTCGGGTCCGGATCGCCGCGTTGCTCTTCCATCTTGCTGAAATTGAGGCTTCGCCCGAGCAACCGCGGCGGAGTTCCGGTCTTCAATCGGCGAAGTTCTATGCCGGCCTCCTGCAGGCTTGCTGAGAGGGTCTTTGCGCTGAAATCGCCCAAACGTCCGCCTTCATTTTTATTCTGACCAATGTGCATCAGGCCGCGTAGAAATGTCCCGGTAGTTACGACTACCGCCGGAGCCCGAAATTCGATGTCGAGGTTTGTCCGGCAACCAACAACCCGATTGTGTTCGAAAATGAGGCTCGTGACCAAGGCTTGGAATACCTGAAGATCGTCTTGCAGCTCCAGCGTATGTTTGAGCCGGAACTGATAGGCTTTCTTGTCGCATTGGGCGCGCGGCGATTGAACGGCTGCGCCTTTGGACTCATTGAGAAGTCTGAATTGAATCGCCGTGACATCGGTGTTGATGGCCATCTCGCCCCCGAGCGCATCGATCTCGCGGACCATTTGCCCCTTAGCTTGGCCACCAATGGCCGGGTTGCAGCTCATCTGGGCAATCGAATCGATATTGCCGGTCAGGAGTAGGGTGGAGGCGCCCATCCGTGCGGCTGCCAATGCGGCCTCAACTCCGGCGTGGCCCGCGCCGCAGACGATGACATCAAACTTTAAATCGTTGTAAATCAATGTTATAAATCTTTATCTGGGCGGCTGAAGCGATCGCTCTTCGCCTATTTCCCGATACAAAAAGAGGCAAAGAGTTGGTCGAGCATCCGCTCATTGTCCACTTTTCCCAGAATTTCCTCATAAGCCGCGAGCACAGTCCGGAGATCGCTGGCGAGGAGCTCCACCGGCCCGTCGGATTCGACTTTGGCGAGGGCGCGTTGCAGCCCTTCCTGCGCCTCGCGCAAGGCATGGGCATGGCGGGCATTGATGGCGATGACTTCATCTCCGACGAGCGGCTGAAACGCGTCGGCCCGGGCGACGATACGGCGGATGAGCTCCTCGATCCCGGTGCCGGTCATCGCCGATACACGCACCCATTCTGTCGCCCCAGGCAGGGCTTCCGGTGGCCGGGCCGCCGGTGCCGCATCGATTTTATTCAGAACCCCCAGGGTCCGATCCGGTCGTATCCAGGAAAGCAATTCCTCCGGCAGCGCGTCGGCGGGCCGGGTGGCGTCGGCCACCACGAGAAAGAGGTCAGCCTCCGCCAGCCGTTCGAGCGTTTTATCCATGCCGAGTTTTTCGAGCGGGGCGGGGGAGGCGTTCAGACCGGCGGTGTCAATGATGCGGAGGCAGTGCGGCCCCACGATGATTCGCTCTTCGATGAAATCACGCGTGGTGCCCGGCTCCGGGCTCACCAGCGCCCGCTCGCGACCCACCAGTCGGTTGAGCAGGCTGCTTTTGCCCACGTTGGGTGCGCCGACGATCACGGTCTTGATGCCGTCGCGCAGGAGTTCCCCATAGTGGCTTGTCGCGAGCAGGCGTTCGGATTCACGAGCCATCCGCTTGATCTCGGCGGCTACGGCGCCCTGGTCTTCCGGGGGCAGATCCTCGTCGGGAAAGTCGATGTAGGCCTCCACCCGCGCCAGGACGCCGAGCAGGGCCTCCACCAGGGCATTCATGCGGTGGCCGAGGGCGCCGCGCAACTGTTGCTGGGCGGCGGTGAGAGCTCGCTCGCTGCGGGCATGGATCAAGTCCATCACCGCCTCGGCCTGGCTGAGATCCATCCGGCCGTTGAGAAAGGCCCGCTGCGTGAATTCCCCCGGCTCGGCCGGCCGGCAGCCGCGGGCAAAGAGGTCCTCAAGGATTCGCTGTGCGATGAACGGGTTGCCGTGGCAGGAAATCTCCAGCGCGTCCTCCCCGGTGTACGATCGTGGTCCTTGGAAGAACGTGACGACCACGTCGTCCACCAGCCGGTCGTGCCGGTCGCGATAATCCGCATGGCGTACCTGCCGGGGTGGGAGCGAGGGACAAATCTCCGCCGTGATCCGACTCGTATCCGGTCCGCTTATGCGCAGGACGGCGAGCGCGGCCGTGCCCACCGGGGTGGCGAGGGCGGCAATCGTGTCGGCATGGTGCGGCATGGAGGGGACCGGAAACCCTTCCGGTCTCGTGCCGGCAAGTCAAATGCCCCCGCACGCCGTGCCGTTTCGGCGGGCCGCGTCTCAGCGGGCGTCAATCACCAGGGGGGAAACCCGGGTGCCATCGGCCACCTTGTCTCCGGGGTAAACCACCACCTGGTCGCCCTCCCGCAGACCGTCGAGGATTTCGGTGGCGATGCCGTTGCCGCGACCGGGCGTAACTGTGCGCAAGCGGGCCCGGCCGCCTTCGGCCACGAAGGCCTGCCAGGCTCCGCCGCGTTGAAACAGCGCGCCGGACGGCGCTTGCAGGGCCGCCGGATTCTCCCAAGTGACGACGCGCGCCTCGACGCGGTAGGCATCGCCGAGGGTGGGGCGCCGCTCGATGGCATCGGTGAAGTCGGCGATCACGTAAACGCGCTGTTCCTCGACGCCCAGCGCGGAAATCTTGGTGAAGGCGGACGGCTCCACGAGCCGCACCCGCGCCGCCAGCGGCTCCGGGCCGCCCCATTGCTCGAGCATCACGCGCGCCCCCGGGCGGATCGCCACGCCGTCGCGCGAGAGGACTTCGATGCGTAATTCCAGATCCGTGGCGTCGCCCACTTCCAGCAGGGGAAACCCAGCTGGCACGACCCGTGCGCTTTCCTGCAACACGCGGAGGATATGCCCGCCGACGGGGGACGTCAGGACCAATGGCTCCGCGCCCGAATTCCGCGGCTGGTCAGATCCCGGTGAAACGGGCTGCCCCCGGATGAGCAGGGCTTGCGCTTGCTGGAGTTCGAACTCCGCGACCTTGAGGGCAAACTCGGCGGCCCGCACATCCTGACTGGCGGTTTCGGCCCGCATCTCGGCGGCGTCGTATTCCTGCGCGGAAAGCACCTTTTGCTCCCGGAGTCGTTTTGCCCGATCGAATTCAGCGGTCGACATCCGGGCGGTGGCGGTGGCCCGGGCCGAACGTGCGGTGGCGGCGTCGCGGGCGGCCTCGGCGGCCCGTACCCGCGCCTCGGCCTGCGCTTGCGAGCGGGCGTCGAGAAAATCCACGTTGCCGGGCTCGAGCACGGCGAGAACCGTTTTCCCCGCGATGACTTCCGCGCCCGCTTTCCATTCGATGCGTCGCAGCTGGCCTGCCACCGGTGCCGACACCACGTAACGATTTTTTACCCGGGTCATGCCCTCCTGATCGACCGTGACCACGAGCGGCCCGCGTTTCACCGTGCCCGATTCCACCGGCACGGCGCGCGGCCAGAGCCCGGCGACGATCAGGGCGACGAGGACCGCTCCGCCCAACCACGGCAACCGCCGGCGCCAGCCGGAGGCAGCGGATTTTTTGGCGGTGGGCGGGGCAGGGGGGGGGGATTTCATGAAGGAGGGAGGAATCGCGGATCAGGCCGGATTGCGTGGAGGGTTCGCGATGGCGGAAACGGCTTCAATCGAGCGCCTTCAACGCACTGACCAGATCGATATCGGCAAGCTTGCGCGCGGCAAACAACGCCGAAAGCGCCGACGCGACCGCGACGACGAGCACGGCAAAGGCATAGTTGGACGCCGTGAGAACGAGGGGCAGGCGCACGGTTTCCGTGTTCACCGCCTGCAAAATGCCCCGCGCAAACCCGGAGCCCAGCACCAGACCAAGCGGCAGGGCCGCCAGCGTCAGCAATACGAGTTCGCCCACGAGCACGGCGCCCACTTCGCCGCGGCTGAATCCAAGTACGCGGAGCGTGGCGAGTTCGCGGGCGCGCTCTGAAAGCGAGATGCGGGCGCTGTTATAAATGATGCCAAAGGCCACGATCGTCGCGAACATCATGTACATTTTTTGGAGCAGCCCGATGCTTTCACCCGTGGTCTTGCGGAAGCCTTCGCGGATTGAATTCTTGATCACGCAGCCCGCGAGTCGCGGGGTGTTCTTGACTGCCTTGAGGAACTCGCTCCAACGGCCCGCCTCGACCACGACGTGGGCGCCGCTGATTGTGTCGCCCTCGAGCAGCAGGCGGTTGAGCGCGTGCAGTTCCATGTAGGCGGCGGTGCCCGCAAAATCCTCGGCGAGGCCGACCACGGGCACGGTCAGCTCGCGTTCCCGTCCTTCGAGCACGCGTGCGATGACGTGGTCGCCGGGTCTCACCTGTAGCACATCGGCGAGTTTGGCGGACATCACGATGCCGCGCGGCGGAAGCGACAGTTGCCGGGGCTGCGCGTCGATGACGCGGCTGAGCGTGCCGCGTTCCGGCAAGCCCTGGATCATCAGCCGGCGGGTGATCGGGCCGGCGCGTAGTTCCACCGGCACAAAACGAAACGGCTCCGCGTGCACGACTCCGGGCAGGTGCTTGAAATCAGCGAGCGAACGCGCGGCCTCCGGTTCGACCAGGGAGAGCGTGACGGTCTGCCGTTGCACGACGTCCCATTGAAAATCGATCACGTAGTCGATCCCGTCGCGAAACGAATTGGGCACGATCAAGATTCCCGTGGCGAGGGAAAGGGCAAGGCAGGTGAGTCCGCTGCGTACCGGCCGCCGCTGGATGTTGCGGAGCGCCATGCGAAACGAGGCGCTGAACCAGCGGGCGATCCCGAGGCGCTCGACAAAGACCGGCCGGTAGCTCGCCGGCGCCTCGGGGCGCATCGCTTCGGCCGGCGGCAGGCGGACGGCGCGCCGCACGGCCCCGGCAACCCCGGCGAAGGCCGCGAGTGCGCTCACGATGGCGGCTGAGACCAGCACGCGCGTATCCAGTAGAAAATCCAGCTGGGGAAACCGGAAAAAAAGATGGTACATCTCCACGAGTTTCCGCCCGAGCACCGTGCCGCCGACCGCGCCGACGAGGACGCCGACGCCAACGATGGCGAGGGAAAATTTGAAATAGTGCGCGCCGACCTCCGCATTGCTGAAACCACACGCTTTCAGCATCGCGATCTGCTCGCGCTGCAGCGCCACCTGCCGGCTCATCACCGAGTTCGTCATGAACGCCGCGACGCTCAGGAACACGAGCGGAAACGCGATCGAGAGTCCTTCCAACACGCGGATTTCGTCGTCGACCCGGCGGTTCGAGGGATGGTCGATCCGTCCGTACGCGCCGCGGCAGCCGTAGGGTGCGAGCACGCGATTCACCGCCGCGATCACTTCCCGTTCCGATGCCCCCGGGGTGAGGGTGAGGGCGACCGAATTGAAGGCGCCGTAGAGCTGGAAAGCCGTCGCGAGTTCCTTGTAAGGCATCCAGAACACGCCGTAGGTCTTGTTGTCCGGCAGCGCGGCTCCAGGCGGGGCCTCGAAGACAAACTCGGGGGAGAGCACGATGCCGGACAGGTGAAAGGTTTGTTTGCGGCCGTTGAGCACGGCGGCGACCACGCCGCCCGGCTTGAGCCCGTGCGCGTCGGCGAACGCCTCGCTCACGGCGATTTCGCGCCGCGCCGCGCCGCCCAGCGGCAGCCGGCCGCTGCGAACGTAGAGCCGGTTCAGGACGGCGGCACCGCGCTCCGGAATCGAGTTGATCAGCCCGACGGCCGGTTCCGCGAGCCCGGGCACGTCCAGGGTGACCTGCGCGGCGATGCCCGTTTCCACGGCGGCCACGCCGGGAATCGCGGCGAGCTGATACCGCACTGCTTCGGGGGCGCGTTTGAGGCGCGCGAAAACCTCGGCGAAGCGATGGTGCTCGTAGTACGTGTCTCGCGTTGTCGCGAGTGAGAGGATCAACGAGCGCGTCATCACCATCATCGCGAGGCCGCAGGCCATTACGAGCGCGACCGCGAGGGCTTGCGATTTGAGCGCCCGCAGATCGCGCAGAAGTTTGCGGTCCAGCAGGCTCATCGGCGCATTTTCGCAGGCGGGATGCGCGGCGCGGTCATCCGCATCGCCATGGGCCGGACGCCATGCGCGGGACGGCCTCGAACGCGGTTAATTCGACCGGCGCGGGTGCGATTCATGGGGACTTCACCACGCGAGCGCCCGCACCGAACCGCGCTGTTGGTTCGTGCGCAGGTTGACGATCCGGCCGTCCGAAAGCGTGAACACCCGGTCGGCCATGTCCGCGAGGATGGCATTGTGCGTGATGATCACCGCGAGGGTGCCGATGTCGCGATTGATGCGCTCGATGGCTTCGAGCACCGTGATCCCCGTGCGCGAATCGAGGGCCCCGGTGGGCTCGTCGCACAGCAACACGTCCGGCCGCTTGGCGATGGCCCGGGCGATGGCGACGCGCTGTTGCTCGCCGCCGGAGAGTTGGGCGGGAAAATGATCCATGCGATCGGCGAGCCCGACGAGGTCGAGCGCCTCCTCCGGCGCCATGGGCGCGCGGCAAATCTCGGTGATCAGCGCGACATTTTCGCGCGCGGTGAGGCTGGGAATCAGATTGTAGGCCTGAAACACGAAGCCCACGGCATCCCGGCGAAAGACCGTCAGCTCCGGTTCGTCGAACGCCGCGAGGTTGGCGCCGCGGTAGAGCAGGGTGCCTTCCGTGGGCGAATCCAGGCCGCCGAGCTGGTTGAGCAGGGTGGATTTTCCGCTGCCCGACGCTCCGAGGAGCACGATCAATTCCCCGGCGTACAGGTCGAGATCGACCCCGGCGAGCGCGGTGACGGCGGCCGAGCCCTCGCCGTAAACGCGTGCCAGTCCGCGGACGTGAAACACCGGTTCGCGCACGGCAACCGCCGCGGTTGGCAACGGGCGGATTTCAGCGGGTGCGGACATGGCGGAAAACGGAAAGCAAACTCAACCCCGCGGAGGGCCGCAATCGACAAACCATTTCGGGTCGAACGTCTTCACCGGATCGAACGATCTTCAAAGCGCCTCGCGGTGGCTCCGGCGGTAAAACGGTTTGAACTCAAATTCCGCAGTTGGTTAACCGCTAATCTTCGCTAATCGGCGCTAAAAAAGCTGATGCAATAAATTCATCGAAGCTTTCAGCTTCACCGATCAGGTGAAGCGGCTGGTTGCCGAAATTCGAACGCATTTTATTGATTAGCCTTCATTAGCGTGGATTAGCGGTTGGTTCTTCTGCGTCTTTCCGGTTGAACCGAAGTGCCCTGGGTTTGGTATCGCCATTCGCAGCAGATCAGCGCTTCGGGGCTGCCGGGGGCTGCACGGACAGTAATGGCTCCGGGGGCGGAAGAAAGTCGGCGACCTTGCCGCGGGCAAACTCCTGCTCGATCTCCGTCGCCCGTCGTTCGCCGGCGACGGTCCACTCCGGGCGTTTCATCGTTTGGATATGCTGGCGCAGGGCGGTTTCGGCCTGGGCGTCGGCACCGCGCTTGGTCGCGAGGACCAGCCAGCCGAGCGCCTCGGCGTAATCGCGCTTCACGCCGCGGGCGCTGGCATAGGCGGCGCCAAGGTTGTGAAAGGCCTCGGCCACGCCGCCGGCGGCTGCGGCGCGGAAATAGGCGAGGGCTCGCGCCTGGTCCTGCTTCACGCCATCGCCGTCATCCAGCAGCATTCCGATTCGAAAGGCGGCCGAGCCCTCACCCGCGCGCGCGGCCTGTTCCAGCAGAATGAGAGCCTTGGGCCGATCCTGCGTCACCGTGTGCTCGGGATCGCCGCGCAGCAGCAGCTCGCCGAGTTGGGCCCTCGCCTTCGGATTACCCTTTTCGGCGGCGGCGGTGAGTTCCTTGACGTCGGTCCAGCTGTTGCCGCCGCCGGTGCGTGACATCAGAACAGGGGGAGCATCCTTCGGCTCCTTGTCCTTTTTGGCTGGTTTGCGGTCGGCGGCAACGGCGGCTGAGGCCAGCATCAGGCAAACGACCGGGGTCATCCATCGAACGGCGGACCGGCCGATCCAAGTCGGCCGGTTCTTTGCGGCGAGTCGATGCAGGCCCGAGGGCATGCGGCAAGAAAACCGACGGCGATCGATCGTGCAACCCCGCCGCCAAAAATGTACGACGAAAATTCATGGAACCGGACGAGCACCGCGCCCGGCGGCTTCCGCCGCGGCCCATGACCGGTGGAAATTACGCTTCCGCTTCGCCCGTGATCACGGCCCCGCCGGTCACGTGCACCTTCTCCAGGATCGCGTTTTTGATTTTCTCGGCGAGCTCCGGCTTTTCCTTGAGCGCGGCCTTGGCCGCATCGCGGCCCTGGCCGACGAGGTTGCCTTCGTAGGCGATCCAAGCGCCTTTCTTTTCGAGGATCTTGTGTTCGAGGCCGAGATCGAGGAGCGACCCGATCTTCGAGATGCCCTCGTCATACATGATGTCGAACTCCACCTCGGTGAAGGGCGGGGCGACCTTGTTCTTCACGACTTTGATCTTCGTGCGATTGCCGATGACTTTGCCCTCGGGCGTCTTGATCTGATCCTTGCGGCGGATGTCGATGCGGATCGACGAGAAGAATTTCAGCGCCCGGCCGCCGGAGGTGGTTTCCGGGTTGCCGAACATCACGCCGATTTTTTCGCGGATCTGATTGGTGAAAATGCACACGCAATTCGTCTTGCTGACGACGGCGGTGAGGCGGCGCATCGCTTGGGACATCAGGCGCGCCTGTGCGCCCATCGTCATGTCACCCATCTGCCCGTCGAGTTCGGCGCGGGTGGTGAGGGCGGCGACGGAGTCGAGCACGATCACGTCGATGCTGTTCGAGCGGATGAGGGTCTCCATGATGTTGAGCGCGTCCTCGCCGCTGTCCGGCTGGGAAACGAGCAGGTCATCGAGGATGACCCCGACGATGCGGGCATACTTCGGGTCGAGCGCGTGCTCGACGTCGATGAACGCGGCGAGCCCGCCTTTTTTCTGCGCCTCGGCGATGACACTGAGGCAGAAGGTGGTTTTGCCCGAGGATTCTGGGCCGTAGACTTCGATGATGCGGCCCTTGGGCAGGCCGCCAACGCCGAGCGCGAGGTCGATGGCGAGCGAGCCGGTCGAGAGCGTCTCGACCTTCATCTTGGAGTTGCTGCCCAGCCGCATGATCGAGCCCTCGCCGAACTGCTTGGTGATGGAGGAGAGCGCCAGCTCGATGTTCTTGTCGCGAGCGTGGGCGACGGCGGCGGGCGGTTCGGCCCGGCCCTTGGTGGCGGGGGAGGTGGCTTTGGTTTCGGCGGCGGCTTTGGACATGGCGGAGACGGTTATAAGGACGTGGGTGGGTGTTTAAATAAAGAGGCCCGGCAGCCAGCGTGGGCCGGCGGAAAGGCGAGGCAAGGGCGACCTTGCGGAAATCGGACATGACGTGTTCAGGTGAACACGTCAAGCCTCTTGCGCGGCCGAAGCAAGCGGGCCCCGGATCGGCCACGAGTAAAAACACGGGCCGCGGCATCCCCGCGGACGAACGGGCGGCAGTCGTGGAATTCGGCCGGCGTCCGAGCAACGTCGGCAACGTGCACACGATGGGCGGCGGCTTCGGTCTCACCAAGGCGTTTCTCGCCACAAAACAGTTCGGCGGACGCTGCTGGATTGCCTCGGAGGTGGGTGTCGGCACGCGCGTCCGGATCCACGTCCCGCGTCCCTTGGCGGCTCAGATGCGGTAATAGCCGCGGAACCAGTCGACAAAGCGCCGGAGGCCTTCCTCCAGCGGCATCTTCGGCGTGAAACCGATCGCCACTTGGATCCGCGTGAGATCGGCGCACGTGGCGAACATGTCGCCCAGCTGCGGCGGTAGCAGTTCGATCTGCGCCTTGCGGCCGAGGAGTTCCTCGAGCATGCGGACAAACAGCACGGTTTCGACCGGCCGGTGATGGCCGAGGTTGAAGATGCGCGGCGGCCGGTTCGACGTGCTCACGGCCAGCGGGGTGGGGGAGTCGGCCGGACTCGACGAGCTCACGGCAGGTGGCGGGTAAAGCAGCACCTTTACGACACCATCGACGATGTCGTCGATGTAAGTGAAGTCGCGGAGGTTCTTGCCGTGGTTGAAGAGCTTGAGTGGTCGGCCCTCGAGAATGGCGCGAGCGAAGAGCGTGGGGGCCATGTCCGGCCGACCCCAGGGTCCGTAGACGGTGAAAAAGCGCAGGCCGGTGACGTTGAGCCCGTGGTTCAGCGCGTAGCTGTGCGCCATGAGCTCGTTGGCTTTCTTGGTCGCGCCATAGTACGAAACGGGCTGGTCAGTGTTGTCGTCCTCGTGGAGCGGAGGCTTTGCGCCAGCGCCGTAAACGCTGCTGCTGGAGGCAAACACGAGGTGCTTTGGCGGGGTGCGCCGGCAGGCCTCGAGCACGCTGGCAAAGCCTTCCAGATTGGACCGGGTGTAGGCTGCGGGATGCTCCATGCTGTAGCGGACGCCGGGTTGCGCGCCCAGATGGACAAAATAGTCGGGTTTGAAATGCGCAACGAGGCCGGCGAATTTCTCCGCGTCGGCGAAATCGGCCTGCAAAAAGCGAAAATCCTCTCGCGACGTGAGTTCCGCGAGCCGGGCTCGCTTCAGGGCCACGTCGTAGTAGTCGTTCAGGTTGTCCACGCCCAGCACCTCGCAACGCTTCGTTTCTGCCAGGCGCCGGGAGACGTGGTAACCGATGAAACCGGCGGCGCCGGTTACGAGGACTTTCATCTTGCGCGTGATAGGGTAACGCGCGCGGGGCGGCTAGCGGAAACTGCGCCGGCCGACCGGAAAGGCCGGAATCGCGGCAGGTGTGGCGCGCACCGCGGTTCCGCCTGCGGAAGACGATCCCGAAAATTGTGAGAACGGGGCGAAGACGGTGCTTGATTGCCGAAATCGCTGCCCTTTACCTTGCGACACTTTTGCCTCCGCATACGTTCACCGAATGAAGATCAAAGCCTATCTCAAGCCGCAATGCGGCTGGTCCAACGGTGTCCGCGCCGTTTTGCGGAAGCACAACCTGCCGTTCGAGGACATCGACATCATCAACAACCGCGCAAATTACGCGGAAATGGTGCAAAAGTCCGGCCAGCCCCTCTCGCCGTGCGTCGAAGTCGACGGCGTGATGCTGGCGGACATCTCGGGCGAAGAAGTGGAAAACTATCTGCTCAGCAACGATCTCGTGAAACCGAACGAGGTCGCGCCGGATGTGCCGACCAATGCGGGTTGCTCCGACGACGAGCACGCCAAGATGGCCACCAAAACGATCCGCTTCTTCTAAACCACGCTGAGCGCTCTCCGCAAATAACACTCCCGGGCCGCTCTCGCACAGAACGAGACCGGCCCTTTTTTTGGACTCCCTTCGCCACCTTGCATCCTCCGTTCGGCCTGAAATTCGCTTCTCCTTCGCTTCCTTCACCTTTGCACAACCACGCGCTCCGAACCCAATGAACAGCAGTAGCGATCGCGATCCGCCCAGCGCCCTCCCCGTCCGTTCGCCCGGCCTGCCGCCGAAGCAGGGGTTGTACGATCCCTGGTTCGAACACGAGGCCTGCGGAGTGGGCTTCGTGGTCGATATGCACGGCCGCAAATCGCACAAGATTCTTGCCGACGCGCTCCAAGTCCTCCGGAACCTCGACCACCGCGGCGCCAGCGGTGCCGAGGTCAATACCGGCGACGGTGCCGGCGTGCTGTTGCAGATGCCGCATGGATTTTTCGTCGAGGCCTGCAAAAGCTCGCGCATCACGCTCCCGGCCGCCGGCGAATACGGCTGCGGCCTCGTCTTCCTGCCGCGCAACCCGACCCTCCGCCGCAAAATTGAGGAGCGTTTCGAGCAGTTGATCCAATCCGAGGGTCAGATCGTCCTCGGCTGGCGCACGGTCCCGACCAACAGCGCACCGCTCGGCGACACCGCGCGTTCGTGCGAGCCGTTCATGCGGCAGATCTTCATCGGCCGCGGCGCCGGCGTCACCGACGATCTCGCGTTCGAGCGCAAGCTCTACGTCATCCGCAAGCGCGCCTACACCGACATCCGCACATCCACGCTGGCCGGCGCGGAGTACTGGTACGTCGCGAGCCTGTCGATGAAGACACTCGTCTACAAAGGCATGCTCACCACCGAGCAGGTCGACCAGTATTTCCCCGACCTCAAGCACCCCGCGATGGAGACCGCCCTCGCGCTCGTGCACTCGCGGTTTTCCACCAACACCTTTCCGAGCTGGGAGCGAGCGCATCCTTACCGCTATCTCGCGCACAACGGCGAAATCAACACGCTCCGCGGCAATATCAACTGGATGCACGCGCGGCAGGCGCTCTTCGAAAGCGAACTCTTCGGCGAAGACATCAAGAAGATCCTGCCGATCATCAACCCAAACGGCTCCGACTCGTCGATGTTCGACAACACGCTCGAACTCCTCGTCCTCGCCGGCCGCCCGCTCGCGCACGCGATGATGATGATGATTCCCGAGCCGTGGTCCAATCACGAGTCGATGGATCCCGACCGCCGCGCGTTCTACCAATACCACTCCTGCCTGATGGAGCCGTGGGACGGCCCCGCCTCGATCGCGTTCACCGACGGCAAGCAGATGGGCGCCATCCTCGACCGCAACGGCCTGCGCCCCTCGCGCTTCTGCGTCACCAAGGACGGCCTCGTCATCATGGCGTCCGAGGCCGGGGTGCTGGACATTCCGCCCGATCAGATTCTCCAGAAGGGCCGGCTCCAGCCCGGCCGCATGTTCCTCGTCGACACCGAGCAGGGCCGCATCATCGAGGACGAGGAGATCAAGCAGCAGTTCGCCACCGAGCGGCCGTATCGCGAGTGGATCAAGGAACATCTCGTCCACCTGAGCGATCTGCCCGAGGCGCCGACGGTCGAGCAACCCGACCACGCCACGCTGCTCCAGCGCCAGATTGCCTTCGGTTACACCTTCGAGGATGAGCGCGTCATCATCACGCCCATGGCGAAGGACGGCGTGGAGGCGATCGGCTCGATGGGCAACGACGCCGCGCTCGCGGTGCTCTCCGACAAGCCGCGCCTGCTGTACGATTATTTCAAGCAGCTCTTCGCGCAGGTTACCAACCCGCCGATCGACTCCATTCGCGAGGAGATCGTGATCTCGGCCGAGACGCGCCTCGGCTCCGAGGGCAACCTGCTCAACCCGCAGCCGACCGCCTGCCGCCGCGTCGAGTTGAAATGGCCCATCCTTACCAACGAGGAGTTCGCCAAGATCCGTCGCACCAATCTGCCCGGCCTTCGCATGGGCGTCCTCCCGATCCTCTTCCGTGTCACCCGGGGCGAGCGCGGCCTCGCCAAATCGATGGAAGAACTCTCCATCATCGCCCGCCGCATGATCGAGGAGGAGGAGGTCAACGTGATCATTCTCAGCGATCGTGGCGTGACCAAGGACTACGCGCCGATCCCGTCGCTCCTCGCGGTGGCCGGCCTGCACCACTATCTGATCCGCGAAGGCCTGCGCACCCGCGTCTCGCTCGTGCTCGAGACCGGCGACGCTCGCGAGGTGCACCACTTCGCCCTGCTCATCGGCTACGGCTGCAGCGCCATCAATCCCTACGTCGCGTTCGAGACCATCGATGACATGATCCGCGAGGGCATCCTCGTGGGCATCGACCACAAGAAGGCCTGCCAGAATTTCGTGAAGGCCGGGTCGAAGGGCGTCGTGAAGGTCATGTCCAAGATGGGCATCTCCGCGATCCAGTCCTACCGCGGCGCGCAAGTGTTCGAGGCCCTCGGCCTCCGCCAAGATGTGATCGATCACTACTTCACGTGGACGCCGTCGCGCGTCGGCGGCATCGGCCTCGACGTGATCGCGCAGGAAGTCCTCATGCGCCACCGCGCCGCCTATCCGGAGCGTCAGGTCAACGGCCATGTGCTCCCCGTCGGGGGCATCTACCAGTGGCGCGCGAGCGGCGAGGCGCACTTGTTTACGCCCGAGTCGATCCACGCGTTGCAGAAAGCGGTCCGCCAAAACAGCAAGTCCGCCTACGCCGCCTACGCGAAACTGATCAACGACCAGTCGAAGAATCTCTGCACGCTGCGCAGCCTGCTCGACTTCAAGGCCAACGACCCGGTCCCGCTCGATCAGGTCGAGTCCGCCGAGGCGATCATGAAGCGCTTCAAGACGGGCGCGATGTCCTACGGCTCCATCTCGCAGGAGGCGCACGAAACGCTCGCCATCGCGATGAACCGCATCGGCGGCAAATCCAACACCGGCGAGGGCGGCGAGGATCCAGCGCGCTTCACGTGGACCAACGAGAAAGGCGACTCGAAGAACTCCGCGATCAAGCAGGTCGCGTCCGGCCGTTTCGGCGTCACGAGCGAATACCTCGTCAACGCCCGCGAACTCCAGATCAAGATGGCGCAGGGTGCGAAGCCGGGCGAGGGCGGGCAGTTGCCCGGCTCCAAGGTTTACCCGTGGGTGGCCAAGACCCGCGGCACCACCGCCGGCGTCGGCCTCATCTCGCCGCCGCCGCACCACGACATCTATTCCATCGAGGATCTCGCCGAGCTGATCCACGACTTGAAGAACGGCAACAAGAACGCGCGGATCAGCGTGAAGCTCGTCGCCGAAGTCGGCGTCGGCACCGTCGCCGCGGGTGTCGCGAAGGCGCATGCGGACGTGGTCCTCATCTCCGGCTACGACGGCGGCACCGGCGCCTCGCCGCAGACGTCGTTGCAACACGCGGGCCTCCCGTGGGAACTCGGCCTCGCCGAGACCCACCAGACGCTCGTGCTCAACAATCTCCGCTCGCGCATCGCGGTCGAGACCGACGGCCAGCTCAAAACTGGCCGCGATGTGGTCATCGCCGCGCTGCTCGGCGCCGAGGAGTTCGGCTTCGCCACCGCGCCGCTCGTCGCCACGGGCTGCATCATGATGCGCGTGTGCCATCTCAACACGTGTCCCGCCGGAGTCGCGACGCAGGACCCGCAGCTCCGCGCGCGCTTTGCCGGCCAGCCCGAGCACGTCGTGAACTTCATGAAGTTCATCGCCGAGGACATGCGCGAAATCATGGCCTCGCTCGGTTTCCGCACCATCGAGGAAATGATCGGCCGCGTCGACCGGCTGGAGGCGAAGAAGGCGGTTTCGCACTGGAAGGCCAAGGGACTCGATTTCTCGAATATCCTTTATTCGCCCGACGTTGGCCCCGAGGTCGGCCGGTTCTGCTCGATGAAGCAGGACCACGGCATCGACCGCTCGCTCGACATCACGACGCTGCTCAAGATCTGCCAGCCGGCCATCGAGCGCGGCGAGAAGGTCGTCGCCGAGTTGCCCATTCGCAACGTCAACCGGGTCACCGGCACGATCACCAGCGGTGAGATCACGAAAAAGCACGGCGCCAAGGGCCTGCCCGAGGACACCATCAAGCTCAAGTTCACCGGTTCCGCCGGCCAGAGCTTCGGCGCTTTCGTCACCCACGGCATGACGCTCGCCATCGAGGGCGACGCCAACGACTACTTCGGCAAGGGGCTTTCCGGGGGCAAGCTCATCGTCTATCCGCCGGCGGCCGCCACGTTCAAATCCGAGGAAAACATGATCATCGGCAACGTCGCGCTCTACGGCGCCACGGCCGGCGAGATTTACGTGCGGGGCATGGCGGGCGAACGCTTCGCCGTGCGCAATTCCGGCGTCAACGCCGTCGTCGAGGCCATCGGCGACAACGGGTGCGAGTACATGACCGGCGGCCGCGTCGTCGTGCTCGGGCCGGCGGGCCGCAATTTCGGCGCCGGCATGTCCGGCGGTGTCGGCTACGTGCTCGACGAGGCCGGCACCTTTGCGCAGCGCGTCAACGCCCAGATGGTGGGCATCGAGAAACTCGAGGATGCCCGGGAGATCGCCGAGGTGCGCACGATGATCGAGAAGCATCTCGCCTACACCGGCAGCGCCCGAGCGCAGGCGATTCTCGCGGACTGGAAAACGTTCGTGCCGAAATTCGTCAAGGTGATGCCGAAGGACTACAAGCGCATGCTCGCCTGCATCGAGCGCGCCCAGGCCCAGGGCCTCACCGGAGACGAGGCCATCATGGCCGCCTTCGAGGAAAACGCCCGCGACCTGTCGCGCGTCGGCGGGAACTAGGCGGCGCGTCGCCCCGCGATCTCAAATCTCAAATTTCAAATCACCCCTTTTCCATGGGTAAACCAACCGGCTTCATCGAATACCTGCGCGAACTGCCCGTCGACCGTCCGCCGTCCGAGCGGGTGCGCGATTGGAAGGAGTTTCACCATCACATGGAGGAGAAGAAACTCCGCCAGCAGGGGGCGCGCTGCATGGATTGCGGCGTTCCGTTCTGTCACACGGGCAAGTTGATCAGCGGCATGGCGAGCGGTTGTCCGATCAACAACCTGATCCCGGAGTGGAACGACCTCGTCTATCGCGGCCTGTGGAAGGAAGCGCTCGACCGGCTGCACAAGACGAACAATTTCCCCGAGTTCACCGGCCGCGTCTGTCCGGCACCGTGCGAGGGGTCCTGCGTGCTCGGCATCAATGCGCCGTCCGTCACCATCAAGAACATCGAGGCCGCGATCACCGACAAGGGCTGGGAGGAGGGCTGGGTCGTCCCGGAGGCACCCAGGGTGCGCACCGGCAAGAAGGTGGCTGTCATCGGCTCCGGTCCGGCGGGCCTTTCCGCCGCCGCCCAGCTCAACCTCGCGGGCCACACCGTCACGGTCTTCGAACGCGCCGACCGTCCCGGCGGGCTGCTGATGTATGGCATCCCGAACATGAAGCTCGACAAGCAGGAGGTCGTGCTGCGCCGCATCAAGTTGATGGAGCAGGAGGGCATCAAGTTCATCTGCAACGCCAACGTCGGCGAGAACGTCGAGCCGCAGATCTTCCTCAAGGAATACGACGCCACCGTCATCTGCACCGGCGCCACGCAGCCGCGCGATCTTCCGATCGAGGGCCGCAGTCTCAAGGGCGTGCATTTCGCGATGGAGTTTCTCACCACCAACACCAAGGCCGTCCTCAACGGCGGCGCCGAGCACGCGGCGATCCACGCCAAGGGCAGGGATGTCGTCGTGATCGGCGGCGGTGACACCGGGACCGACTGCGTGGGCACGTCGATGCGCCACGGCTGCAAGAGCCTGGTGCAGATTGAAATTCTTCCGAAGCCGCCGCTCGACCGCGCCGCGGACAATCCCTGGCCGGAATGGCCGAAGACCTACAAGCTGGATTACGGCCAGGAGGAGGCCGCCGCGAAATTCGGCGCCGACCCGCGGGTCTACCTCACGACGGTGAAAAAGTTCATCGGCGACGCTCAGGGCAACCTCAAGGAACTCGTGACGGTCGAGATCAAGTGGGAGAAGAACGAGAAGGGTCAGTTCATCCCGAAGGAGCAGCCCGGCACCGAGAAGACCCGGCCCGCGCAGATCGTGCTGTTGGCCATGGGTTTTCTCGGGCCCGAGCAGGCCCTGCTCAAGGAGATCAACGTCGAGACCGATGCGCGCTCGAACATCAAGGCCGAGCACGAAAAATACACGACGAGCATCCCGGGCGTTTTCGCCGCCGGTGACTGCCGCCGCGGTCAGAGCCTCGTGGTCTGGGCCATCAACGAAGGCCGCGGCGCCGCGCGCGAGTGCGACCGCTTCCTCATGGGGTACACGGATCTGCCGTAAGCGCGGCGGCTTGGTTTTGGTTTGAGGGTTGTCGTCCGAGGAAATTCCGCCGGAATCGCGTCCGCCCATGCCCTCCAAACCGATTCCCGGCTCCAGTGGCGACGTGCTGACCTCGCTGCCGTCGGCCTACGTGCCCCACCCGGGCACCAGGCTGCTGCACCTGCCGCGATTTCTCGCGAAGTGCCAGTATGTGAAGGCCCATGGGGCATTGCCGCCGAGCTACGCGAAGAATTACAAGCGCGGCTGCGACCGGTTTTTGTCGCAGCACCTGGGCATCGACCCGGCCGACGTGGAGAAAATCGTATTCGAGTCGGCCTCCGACGACGAAATCGAGGTAAAGCTGAAGCAGCTCCTGCCGGCGGAGGTTCGCGCCGGGGCGTGGAATCGCCGCTACGTGCAGATGGGCATGAGTCCGGCGGGGCGCGAATTCATCAAGGAGGCGCTCACCGCCATGGGCTGCGCCGATCGCGCCGACGATATCAAGAGCGTGCCCGACCTGATGGATTTCGATGAGGGCAGAATTGAGTAAAGCGTCGCGCCGGGGTTGAGAGCTGCGCGCGACCTCCCGGTCGTCCGATCCGGGTTTGCTTCCGGGTCTTCCTGGTTCCACATTTTACGCCTCGCCATGCTCAAAGGTCAGAAAGTCGTCTGCATCAACGATACATTCACGCTCACGATCCGCGCGCTCTACAAGCAGCTGCCGGTGAAGGACTCCGTTTACACGGTGCGGGCGGTGTTTCTCGGCCGGGAAAAAATCGTGAAGGGCGGCGACACCGCGACCGTCGGTCTGTTGCTGAACGAGCTGAAAAACCCGCCCGACCCTTTTCACCAGGGTGAGCAGGAACTCGGTTTTTCGTCGGAACGCTTCGCGCCGTTGAACGAGTTGCCGGACGAGACGGCCGAGGTGGAGGAGGTCGTCGGCGTCGGGGGATGGGCCGCGGGCTAATTTGACTCCTCGCCGCTCAGGAGGGTGCAGCGGCCGAACGCCAGCGTTAATCGATGGTTACGATCACGTCGTGGACATCGACGGGACTGTTTCCCTTCGCGTTCGCTTCTTTGATCAGCAGGAAACGGATTTTCGTCGGACGCTGGGCGAGGTTGATCACGAGAAAACTGACCGATGAGCCTCCGGGCACGCCGGGGGTCGGGGTGACTTCGCTGGTCTGTTTGAGGAAGCGGGTGTCCTGGGCGAAGACCTGCCAGCGAAAACCCGCGACCTTCACCGGCGGGAGTTCCAGCTTCAACTCCGTGGCGACTTGGGCCGTTACGGCCGTGAATTTCTTTGCTGTGTCCAGCTCGACCGGGATCGTGCGGGTGGCCTTGAGTTCCGGGAGTTTGGTCGCGCAGCCGGCACCGGTCAGCCACAGGGTGGCGAGCAGCACGACGAGCGTCGTTTTCCCGGTCATGATTTGGGAGCTTAGGACGTTTTTTGGAGAAAAGAAGCGCACAGTGGGCTTCCCGCTTCTTCCTGCCGCCGCTTACCGGCCTGCCCCGGGCCCGAAATCGGCGAGGTACTGCTCGACGATGACCTTGAGCGCCGGCGGCTGCGGCAATCCCAGCGCCACGGCGCGGGCGCCATCCACGCTGACCGGCCAGTTGCTCACGATGCCCTGGATGCGTGCATCGGGGGCATCGACGATCGCCCCGATTTTCAGGCCGCGTTCGTCCGCGACCTGCCGGATGACCGCGGCCGCGAGGTTCGGCGTCACGCGATGGGCCGGCAAAACATAGGCGCGATCCCCGCCGAGGCTGCTCTCCGGCACCTCATGGAGCGCGACGAACGAATCGATTACGGTCCGGTAGCCCGTCATGGGGTGGGATTGGTCACGATGTACCGGCAGCAGGCACGCTTCGCCGGCCAACGGTTCGCGAAACATCCCGCTCGCCCAGCTCGACGCGGCGGCATTCGGCTTGCCGGGGCGCACGATGACCGTGGGCAGGCGCGCCGAGCGGCCGTCGAAGTGGCCCTTGCGCGAGTGATCGTTGATCAGCAATTCGCAGATGGCCTTCGTCATGCCGTACGTGGTGCGCGGCGTGAGCTTGGTCAGGTCGGTGTTCGGATCCGCCATCGCCTCGCCGCCGTAGCAGGCGATGCTGCTCGCGAAGACGACCCGGGGCCGGCCGGCGGCGGCGCGGGCCGCCTCGAAGACGTTGCGCCCGCCGTCGAGATTCACGCGCAGGGCGTCGTCGAAGCGCTCTTCGCACTCGCCGCTGACCATCGAGGCGAGGTGAAAGATCGCCGTGGCCGCGTCGGTGCCGATGGCGGCGAAGACGGTCGCACGGTCGCTGATGTCGCCCTTGACCTGCCGCACCCGCGCGTCTTCGGCCGGCCGGTGGAAAAACGCGTCGAGCAGCACGATCTCGCGGATCTCTTCCGGCGCGCCCGAGGGCCCGGTAAGTTCGCCGCGTTGCAGCAGTTTTTGACAGAGCTGCGAGCCGAGGAAGCCGCCGCCGCCGGTGATGATGACTTTCATGGGATAAAGAAAGAGGGCCGCGAACCAGGATGAGCCAGTGTGGAAATCAGGAAGTCAGGAAAAGAAACCGATCGCCCAAGAGCCCGCTTGCACGGCTTGTTCATGATTTCCTGATTTCCACCTTCTCGGTCGTTCCGGCTCAGGCGTGCATGACCTGGCCGCCGTCGATGTTGAGCGTCTGGCCGGTGATGTTCTTCGCGTGCTCGGACGCGAGGAAGACGGCCATCGCCGCGTACTCCGCGGGCGTTTGCCACCGGCCGAGCGGCGAGATGGCACGGATTTTCGCCTCCGCCCACGTCGCGTAGTTCTGCCGCTGCGCCTCCGGCAACAGGCGCTGACCGGCGGCCCAGACGGATTCGTTGAGCGCGGTCTGCACCATGCCGGGCGAGAGTGCATTCACCCGCACGCGGTGGGGCGCGAAATCCTTCGCCGCGCACTGCATGAAATTGATCAGGCCGGCCTTCGCCGCGCTGTAGGGCGGATCGGACTGCGAGCCGATCTGGCCCGCGACGGAGGTCAGCACCAGGACCGAGCCGCCCCCGCGGGCGAGCAGCTTGGGCGCGAATGCATGCGCGACGTTCACGGCGCCGATGAGATTGATCTCCAGCGCGCGCGCCCAGTCGCCCGGATCGAGATTCCAGAACGGAAAGCCGAATTTTCCCGAGCCCGCGCCCACCGAGAACACGACGTGATCGATGGCCTCGAACGTCGCGGCAAATGCCCGCACCTGATCGAACGACGTCACGTCGCCCGCCCTGGTGTCGAGTCCCTCCCGGGCGGTGAGGTCGAACCCGCGCACGTGGCAGCCCTCGGCGACAAACCCCTCGGCGATGGCGCGCCCGATGCCGTTCGAGGAACCAAAGACGGCGACCGTTTGTCCGGTGAGGTTGAGCTGCATGCAGGGGGACGTTGGCGTTTCCGGCGGCGCGGCGAAAGATCCTTTTGGCGGCGATGCGCGACCCGTACCGGCCGGCAGGTGGCCGGGCGTTACGCGTTGGCTGGAGTTTTCACCAGCGTGAGCACGCACTCCAGATGGCGGGTTTGCGGAAAAAGATCGAACGGCTGTGCCGCCGTCAGCGTGTAGCCGGCGGCGAGGAAATGCTTCAGGTCGCGCATTTGCGTTGCGGGATCGCACGACACGTAGACCACCGCGCGCGGGCCATAGGCGCAGAGCTGCTGGAGAAAACTTTCGTCGCAGCCCTTGCGCGGCGGATCGATGATCACCGCGGTCTCCGCCGCGGGAAAGGTCAGCCCCGCAAAGATCGCGCCGGCGTCGCCGGCGAGAAACGTGACGTTCACCAGGCCGTTGGCCACGGCGTTTTCGCGGGCGAAGCGAATGCTGCTTTCGCTGATCTCGACGCCCGCCACCTGCTCGAACGCGGGCGCGGCGGTCAGCGCGAACAGGCCGCTCCCGCAGTACGCGTCGACGAGGAAGCGCGCGCCGCTCGCGGTCGCCTGGTCCCGCACGTGGTGCGTGAACGCCGGCAGGATGAACGGGTTGTTCTGAAAAAAATCGCGGGCGAGGAAGCGCAGCTTCAAGTCGCCCACCGTCTCCGTGACGATGGCGTCGAAGTCGGTCGTCACTTCGCCGCTCGCCTCCCGCAGGAGAAGCGTGGCGCCGCGGGTGTAGGTTTCGGCCCGCGCCTGGACCGAGTCGCGCACCGCGCCGAGGCGGGCGTTGATGGCATCCGTGGCAATCGGACAGCGGGGGACGTCCACGATGTCGAAGCGCGTGCCCTGCCGCAAAAACCCGATGGCGAGGGGTGGGGCGGTCTCAACTGAGACCGGTGGTGGGACGGTCGAAACCGGCTCCCCCGCGGCGGGCGTTGGCGTGGATCGGCGAAACCGCGGGGCCGGGGCGTTGAAGTGCGGCGTGATCTTGGAGCGATAGCCGAGTTCGCGGGGCGAGGGGATGACCGGCGCCACGGGGAATTCGATCCCGGCCATGTGCTTGAGCAGCTCGGCGACCTGGCGTTGTTTCCAGGCCAGCTGGCCGGCGTAGGTCAGATGCTGGTACTGGCAGCCCCCGCAGCGGCCGAACAACGGGCACGTCGGGCTCACCCGATCGGCCGAGGGCGTCAGCACGGCCACCAGATCGGCTTCGGAGAAATTTTTGTGGTTCCGATACACGCGGACACGCACCCGCTCGCCGGGCAGCGTGAACGGCACCATGACGACCCAGCCGCCTCCGCCGGGGCTGCGGAGGCCGGGCTCCGCCTCGTTCTCTCCCGGCAGCGCGACCCGGCCGAGCCCCAGGCCGAGATTCGTGAGCGTGGCGATCTCCAGCTCGATCTCCTGATGGTAGGCGAAGGGCAGGTCGTTGAATGTTTTCTTTTTGGCCACGGCACACACGGAATACACGGAAATGGCGGCGGCGAGGAAAAGGATTTTGTCTTTTGGCCGTTTTCCGTGTGTTCCGTGTGGCCTGTGGGTCTCCCCGAAAAAATCTCCAGCCTCCAAAACCCCCGCGTGAAGCAACTCGTGAAGCTGCGCGACCGGCGTCCGCGCGACGAAGCGGGCGTGTTTCTGGTCGAAGGCTACCGGGAAATCCGTCGGGCGCTGGAAAAGCAGGTGGCGCTGCAGGAGGTGTATTTTGCGCCCGATTGGTTTCTGGGGGAAAACGAACCGGCGTTGCTGGAGGCGGCCCGAACCGCCGGGGCGCAGCTCTTCGAGCTTTCCAAGGAGGCTTTTGCCAAAGTCGCCTACCGGGAACGGCCCGATGGCCTGCTGGCCGTCGCCCCCCAATGGAAACAAGCGCTCGGCGATCTCACGCTGCCGGCGGCGCCCTTGCTTCTCGTGGTCGAGGCCATCGAGAAGCCCGGCAATCTCGGCACCATCCTGCGCAGCGCGGATGCGGCCGGCTGCGACGCCGTGATCGTGTGCGATCCCGTGACGGATATTTTCAATCCCAACGTCGTGCGCGCCTCGACCGGCGTGCTTTTTTCCGTGCCGCTCGTCGTCGAGGAGAGCGCCCGCGTGCGGGCGTGGCTGCAGGAGCGGAAGATCCGCGCGGTGGCGACGACCCCGGCCGCGCCGACGCTCTACACCGCGGCGGATCTGCGCGGCCCGCTCGCGATCGTCATGGGCAGCGAACAATACGGCTTGAGCGATTTCTGGCTGAAGAATGCCGACGCCACCGTGCGCATCCCGATGGCGGGCCAGGCCGATTCGCTCAACGTCGCCATGGCGACGATCATCACGCTGTTCGAAGCCGTGCGGCAGCGCCACTAGCGCGGTTTGATTTTTCCTGTAGCCAGAAAATTCAATCCCGTTTGTCACGTGATTCGTGACAAACACGCCCGGCTGCGTTGCCGGGGCGGCTGGGTGCTGCGTTCCAAACCGGCTATAGTTTTATCTTAAACCGCTCTGGCCCCCGCGGGCAGGGTTCGTTTCGCGCAGAGCCGCCACCAGTTCGACCATGCCCTCCGCCATGCTCACGCGCGGCGCGTAGCCGAGGTCGCGGTGGGCGGCGCTGACGTCGAACCAGTGGTCCTTCGCGAGTTCGGCGGCGACAAAACGCGTCATCGGCGGCTCAACTTGCAGCGGTAGCACGCGCCACGCCGCCTCGCAGAACGCCCCGATCGCGAACGCGGCGCCGAGCGAAATCCGTTTCGTCACCGGCGGCTCGCCGAGCGCGCGCAGCAGGCCGTTGATCCAGTCCCACAGCACGACGGGCTCGCCGTTCGTGATGAAAAACGCCCGCCCGTCGGGGCGATTGCCGCCGGCCGCGGTGTCAGCGGAGAGCTGACCCCGCGGCAATGCGGCTTCGGCGAGGAGGTGGGCGTCGACGGCGTTGGCCACGTGGACCATGTCGACGCGGTTGCGGCCGCCGCCGACGATCCGCAGCCGGCCGGCGCGCGCCCGGGCGAGGATGCGGGGCACGAGGTGCGGGTCCCCGGCGCCCCAGATCAGGTGGGGACGCAGGGCCACGGTGCGGAGGGTGGGGGAGTTGGCGGCGAGCACCTCCCGCTCGGCGATCGCCTTGGTCAGCGGATACGGACTCGGGCAGTCGTTCGTCAGCGGCCGCGACTCGTCGGCCCCGGCGAGATCGCGGCCGTTGTAGACGACACTCGGCGTGCTGGTGTAGACCAGCCGGCTCACTCCGTGGGTGCGGCAGCCTTCGAGCACGGCCCGTGTGCCGAGGACGTTGCTTCGGAAAAAATCGTCGTAGCGGCCCCAGACTCCGACCTTCGCGGCGACGTGGAAGACCGTGGCGGCGCCGGCGCACGCGGCCCGCACCGCGGTGGCGTCATCGAGGGAGGCGCGGATGAAGCGCACCCCGCGGGCTTCCAGGTCGGGCGCCGGTGTCCGACCGAGCACCGTGACGCTGCGGCCGGCGGCGAGCAGCCGCTCGACGAGGCGCCGGCCAAGAAAGCCGGTGCCGCCCGTCACGAGGACCGGCAAGGGCGAGGTGAGACTGTTCGTTTGAGCCAAGCGGACGGCAGGAAAACTGGAATTCCGGCCCGTGTCACCTGCGGCGTGTCAGGCCTCATTTCTGCCCCACGGTTTTGTCTTGGGAAAAATGGGGCCGCGCCGCCCTCGGCGCGGGGTGCGGGTCGAAACGCGGCAGGGCGCCGCGTCTCCATGCAGGCCATTCCAAACAAAAAAATCTTGGCGCCTCAGCGCTTCGGTTCGGACAGAAAACCCTTCGCGGTCGCCGCCCATTTCGCCAGCGTGAGGCGGTGGATTTTCGCGTTGTGCCGCACGTCCACCGGGAAACGGGGATGAAAGTAGAAAATTTTGATCGCCTGCGTGTGCGGGTGGCGTACCGCCAGTTCGCGCAGTTCACGGGCGAAGGCCCGGGCGGCCCGGAAGTCGCGCACCTTCGCCTCGACCACGATCGCCGGCCGCTGGGCAGGGCGTTCGTCGAGCCCGATGAGGGCGCAGCGCCCGACGCGAGGATGCTGGCGAAACACCTGCTCGCAGGGCTCGGTGTGCAACACGCCCCCGGGCGTTTCCACGCGCTCGGCCTTGCGCCCGCAGAACCAGAGCCGGCCGTCGGCGTCGAGGTAGCCGCAATCTCCCATCCGATGCCAGACCGGTGCCGGGGCGCCGCCGGCCGGCTGGTCCGGGGGCAGGGGTGACGGATCGGAAATCTTGGCGAGCGCGGTCGCCTCGGGCTGGGCGTCGTAGACTTTCGTGACGACCGGCCCGCGCACGATGATTTCGCCGATCTCGCCGGCCGGAAGTTCGCGCGTCTCGGCGAGCGTGCGGATGGGTTCGTCGCGAATCGCCACGACTCGGACTTCGATCGCCTTCACCGGTTGGCCGACGCACGCGCCCCGCGTGGACGTGACGTCGATTTCGTCCGCCGCCACGCTCGCGACGGGCAGCGCTTCGGTGGCCCCGTAAGGACTGTGCAGCCGGCCGCCGGGCAGAAACACCCGCGATTGTTTCCAGAGCGAGGCCGGCACGGGCGCACCGGCGCAGAGCACGCGGCGCAGGGTGGGGAGCGTCAGGCCGTGGGCGACGCAGTGTTCGCCGATCTTGCGCCAGAGAGTGGGCGAACCGAACGAGTTCGTCACGCGTTCCTGCTGGATCGCCTGGACGACTTTCGCCGGATCGATCGTGGCGGGCCGGCGCGGGTCGATCTCGGGCACGATCGTGGTCATCCCCAGGGCGGGATTGAAGAGCGCGAAAATCGGCAGCAAGGGCAGATCGACCTCGCCCGGCTCGATCGTGTAGGTCTCGCGGATGAGCCGCACCTGCGCGTCGAACATGCCGTGCTCGTAGCAGACGCCCTTGGGTGCGCCGGTGGAGCCGGAGGTGAAAAGCACCGCGGCGGCATCGTCCGCGCGGTTCGCGGCGATTTCGAGGCCGGGCGCTGCAACGATGCCGCCCCGGGTCAGGCGGGCCGTCAGGGAAGCGCTCGCCGGCACGCGAACATCGACCGAACGAAACGCTCCGCGAAACAGGCGGCTCACGAGCCGCGCCACCGGAATACCCACCAACGCGCGCGGTCTAGAGCGGCGCACGCATTGGAGAAAATTTCCCAGCCCCATGCCCGGATCGATGATCACGGGCACGGCCCCGATCCGGAAGAGCGCAAAGGCGGCGGCGATGAGCGGCAGCCCCTGGCGCACCATGACGAGCGCGCGATCGCCGCGCTTGATCCCGGCGGCCGTCAGCCGTGCGCTCCACGCGGCGACCTCCGCGTCGAGTTCGGCGAAGGTCAGCGCGAGGTAGTCGATTTCTCCGCCGCGGGTCCGGCCGCAGGGGACCTTGAGCGCCAGGCCGGTCGGTTGCGCCGCGGCCATGAGCGAGAGATGGCGCGCGATATTGGCATTGGCGGGAGGCGTTGGCACGGGTCGCCCCGAGCCTCGCGTGTAATCGCCGGCCGGCGCAAAGAAAAACCCGCTTCCGCGGGCAACGATCCGCGGGCCGACGGGCCCGATCGCCGCTCAATAATCGTGCAACGTGATCAAGCCCCAGAGGAGCGAGACCCTGTTGCCCGACGGCGTGCCGTTGCCGATCATCTTCGACGTGTCGACGTTCAGCGTCGTGGGCGGCGGTGGTTGGAACGACTGGGTTGCCACCGCGACCGCCCCGCCCAGCACCGAGGTTTCTTTGCCGCCGCTGGCCGTGGTGTGCGTGGCGCAACCGCCCAGGCTTGAAAAGATCGCGGCGGAAAAAAGCAAAACGGCTCGCCGGCGTCGCTTACCGGAGGCGCGTTCGCGCGGGGCAGCTTCGGTTCTCATGGGTTGGGTGGCAAAGCTGGGCCGGGCACCGGGGTTTCGCAAGCGCGGCGTGTCCAGCCGGCGCGCCAGCGCGATGCCGTCAAGCTTCCCTCAGCGAGGGTTCGTTGCGCAGCAAATCCGCCTGCCACGGCAGCAGGACCTCATCGAGTTTTTGCGGCGAGCGCACGATCAAGGCGAGCTGCGCCCGGTTCGCGATCAACGTGGCCTCGATGTTGAGCTTCTTGGCCACGCGGTCGCGATCCGCCCGCACGCGGTCCTGCAGTTCGATCTCGGACTGCGTCAGTGAAACGTGATTCGGATCCCGCCCGGGTCGCCGGGGCAGCGTTTTCGGATCGCGCGCGAGGCCCGCGCGCACGGCGGCGGCGAGCGACGGCCAGATCCGGTCGTGACGTTTGCCCAGATGCACGGTGGCGAGCAGGGTCGCTTCGGTTTCGCCGGCTTCGGCGCCCTCGGCGATTTTGAGTAGCAGGGTGTTCCCGCAGACCTTGAAGGGCGGGGTGTCGAGCCTTTCGGCCTGCGCTTCGCGCCAGTGCCAGATGGCATGCAACACGCCGAGCCCGGGTCCGCGGAGACGTTCGCTCCGGCCGATGCGCCAGTCGTTGTCCGTCGCGGGGGCGAAGCCTCCAAAGCCGGACTCGATCTGGGCGCGGCATTGCTGCTCGAGCCAGTCGACGCGCTTCAGCTTCACCAGCTCGCGCATCAGGATGTCGCGCAACGCGGGCAGGTGCCAGACATCGAGCGACGCGTAGTCGAGCAGCTTGGGCGTGATCGGGCGCTTCGACCAGTTGGCCTTCTGGCCGTCCTTGTCGAGCGCCACGCCGAAATGGTCGGCCAGCAGTCCCGCGAGTCCGACGCGCGACCGGCCGAGGAGCTGGGCGGCGAGCATCGTGTCGAAGAGGCTCTTCGGGCGAAACCGGCAGTGGTCGTGCAACAGCCGCAGGTCGAAGTCGCTGCCGTGCATCACCAGATGCTTCGTCGCGAGCGCCTTCCACAGCGGTTCGAGTTTCAGGCCGGGGGCGAGCACGTCGACCAGGAAGACCTCGCCGTTCACCAGAAACTGGAGGAGGCAGACGTGCGTCCCGTAATGGTACATGTTGTCGGCCTCGGTATCGAGGGCGACTTCCTCCACGCGTTCCAGCGCATGCAACAGCGGGTCGAGCGAGCCGGGCTGGTCGAGAAGCTGGAAGGAAGGCGGTTGGGTGGTCACTTTTACGCCGAGCAAACGGCGGAGCTGCGGCGGAATAAAACGCGAAATCATACGGTCGGGAAGGGATTTTCCCACGCCGCCAGGAAAGCTTCAATCAACAAAGGAAGCTCGTTGCTGTAACCGCCCTCGAGGATCGCCGCTGCGGGCAGCCGCGTTTCGCGCAGCCAGGTCCCCAGCGTGGCAAAATCCTCCCGCTCCAGCGTCATCATCGTGATGGGATCCCGGGCGTAGGCGTCGAAACCGGCCGAAACCAGGATGAGGTCCGGCTTAAACGCGACCACGGCGTCGAGCGAGGCCCGGAGTGCCGCCATATGGACGGTCCGGGGGGCATCCGGTGCGACGGGCCAGTTGCGCGTCCGGGGTCCGAGGTCGTGCGTACCGCTGCCGGGATAACCCGGATGTTGGTGGACGGAGGCGAAGAAAACGTTTTCGCGCCCATGCAGGATTGCCTCGGTGCCGTTGCCGTGGTGCGCGTCGAAATCCCAGATGGCCACCCGCTTGGCACCGAATTGCCCCTGCGCGGCGAGGGCGGCGAGGGCGATCTGGTTGAGGTAGCAAAACCCCATCGCGGCATCGGCCTTCGCATGATGCCCCGGCGGGCGCATGAGCGAAAACACCGGCGTGCCACGGGTGATCGCATGATAGACCGCGTCCACCGCGCCCGCTACGGAACGCCGCGCGTGGTCACCGATGCCCGCAAAAAACGGGGTGTCGGGGTCGAAGTCGTACGGTTCCTCCAACCGGCGCACGTGGGCCATCGGGTGCGCCTGCCGGAGCAGGGCGTCATCCACCACGGTTTCAGGAACCCGCCAGGTCCAGCCGGGCTGACTGGCCTTGAGATGAGCCACGGTGCGGGTGATGCGCGCTGGTTGTTCGGGCCGGACCGCCGAGCCGTAGTCCACACAGCGGGGATCGTGGAGGATGAGCATGAGGAAAAGAGGGGTTCGGCCGGGCTGAGTGGGGCTTTTCGCCCCTCAGCGGGCCCCGCCTTGCCGGATCAGGGCCACGGCACCGGCGGCGAGCAACGGGGAGACGATCTTTGAAATCGCCGCCCGCCCGCTGGGGTCGATCGCTCCGCACATGCGATCACCCTGAGGGACGGCGCAAACCCCGTCGAGGCGATGTTCGCAGTTTCGTCGCTGGTGGGTGCGGTTCAGTTTTCCGATATGAATGAGTGCTTGCTGGCGGCCTCCCGATGGCCTTGGTGGTCGTCCAGCGCCGGGCGCCGAGCGGTGCAGCCGGCCGCTCCGTCGGCCTTTCACCCTTGGCTTGCCGCCCGTCCGGGAGCAACGTCGAGCCTTCTTTTTCCCGCCGCCATGAAGATCAACGCCAGCCTGACGCCTCGGAAGTTACAGAAGAAAACCGCCCGCCTGTTCGAACTCGCCGGCCAGAAGATCCGCGCGATCGACGCTGCGTGGGATCCCGCGAAAGGCACGCCGGTGTTCACCATCAAGGGGCGTTACACCTCCCGCGGCTGGACGGAGTGGACGCAGGGGTTTCAGTTCGGCATGGCGTTCCTGCACTTCGACGCCACGGGCGATACGGCGATGCTGAAACTCGGCCGCGAAAAGACCCTGAAGCTGATGGCTTCGCACGTCTCGCACGTCGGCGTGCACGACCACGGGTTCAACAATATTTCCACCTACGGCAACCTGCGCCGGCTCATCCTCGAGGGGAAAATCCCCGCCGACCAGCGCGAGCTCGATTACACGGAAGTCGCCCTGAAGGTGTCCGGTGCGGTGCAGGCCGCGCGCCATGTCCGGACGGCGTATACTCAGCCCTGGTCGCCGCTGGCGGATGCGCCGGCGGGCACCGGCGTCGCCCCGGGCGGGTACATCTACTCCTTCAATGGCCCTCATTCGCTCTTCGCCGACACGATCCGTTCGCTGCGCTCGCTGTCGGTCGGCCACCAGCTCGGCCACGTGCTGATGGGCGAGGGCGACAAGCCCGTGAATCTCCTCCACCGCGCGATCGAGCACGCCGCGACGACCGCGCGCTTCAACGTGTTCTTCGGGCAGGGCCGCGACAGCTACGACATGCGCGGCCGCGTGGCGCACGAATCGGTTTTCAACCGCAACGACGGGCAGTTCCGCTGCCCGAGCTCCCAGCAGGGGTATTCGCCGTTCACGACGTGGACGCGCGGTGCTGCGTGGATCATCTGCGGTTATGCCGAGCAGCTTGAGTTTCTCGACACCGTGAAGGGTCCGGATCTCGACGCCGTGGGCGGCCGGGCCGCCGTGACCGATCTCTTTCTCGAAACCGCGCGTGCCGCGAGCGACTATTACATCGACGGCTACTCCGCCCGGGACGGCGTGCCGTATTGGGACAGCAATGCCGCCAACACGCACCGGCTCGGCGTTTTCACGAAACGCGCGGCCGATCCGTTCAATTCCCACGAGCCGGTGGACAGCTCGGCCGCTGCGATCGCCGCGCAGGGACTCCTGCGGCTCGGCACCTATCTGACCGCGCGCGGCAAGACGGCGGCGGGCAGCCGCTATTTCCAAGCCGGCCTGACCATTGCCGACACGCTCTTCGACGAGCCTTATCTGTCCACCGACAAAAAGCATCAGGGCCTCCTGCTGCACAGCGTGTATCACCGGCCCAACGGCTGGGACTACATCCCCCCAGGGCGCAAGGTGCCGTGCGGTGAGGCGTGCATGTGGGGCGACTACCACGCGGTCGAGCTGGCGCTCCTGATCTCGCGGCTAGCACAGGGGAAATACTACACGTTCTTTTGAACCGCGGAGGGCCTTTGGCGATTTTCCCCCTGCGCTGCCGTCGGAGTGGGGGGGCGCGTTCACGCGTGGTTTTTTCGTGCCGCTCGCATTTTGGCCGAAGGGCGGTTGACTTGCCGTGCCCATGAAATCGCCCGCCGCACGGATCAATCTCTACGACCTGACCCGCGAGGAACTGCGGGCGCAGTTCGTCCGTTGGGATTTGTCGCCGGTGCACGCGGCGCGGCTCTGGAACTATCTCTACCTCGAACTCGCCGCCACGTTCGAGGCGATGCCCGAATTGCCGCCGAAGGCGCGGGCGCGGCTGGTCGCGGACACCCGTATCGGCGTCCTGACCACTGCGCTGGAAAGCGAATCGACCGACGGCTTCACCCGCAAATACCTGCTCGCGCTCGACGACGCGGAGAAGATCGAGACCGTCCTGATGCATTTCACCGGCCGCGTGACGGCCTGCGTCTCCAGCCAGGTCGGTTGCGCGATGGGCTGCGTCTTTTGCGCCACCGGCCAGATGGGTTACACGCGCCACCTCACGCCCGGCGAAATCGTCGCCCAAGCCGTCCACGTCGCCCGCGCGCTCCGGACGTCGGCGACCGGTGCCGCGCACCCACGGCGGCCGGCTTTCGTTGACCGGGCCGCGAGGCCGGCCGCACGCCTGCGCAACGTCGTGCTGATGGGGATGGGCGAGCCGTTGCACAACTACGATGCCGTGATGCATGCGATCGACATCCTGCGCGACGAAGCGGGGCTCGCGCTGGGGGCGGAGCGGATCACGTTGAGCACCGTCGGCGTGGTGCCCGGCATCCTGCGGCTGGCGCGGGAAAAGCGTCCGATGCACCTCGCGGTTTCGCTGCATGCCGCGACGCAGGCCGAGCGTGCGGCGCTCGTTCCCGCCGCGAAGAAATGGCCGCTCGACGAGCTCATGGCGGCGTGCCGCACCTACAGCACGACGACCGGCCGCCGCATCTTTTACGAGTGGACGCTGATCGAGGGCAAAAACGACTCGCCCGACCACGCCCGCGCCGTCGGCCGGCTGCTCCACGGCATGCCGGCGCAGGTGAACCTGATCCCGCTCAATCCCACGGCCGGCTACGCGGGCGCGCCGACGCGCGGCGAGGCGGCGAAGCAATTCCAGCGCATCCTCGCCGACGAGTTTGCCCTGCCCAGCACGGTGCGCCAGCGTCGGGGCATCGACATTGCCGCCGGGTGCGGCCAGCTCGCCGCCACGGTCTAGCGCCTTCATGAACTTTTCCTTCGCCTTCCTGCTCGCCTTCGCCGCCACGCTGCTGCCGGCGCCGCGCGTCGGCGCGGTCGAGCTGCCGCCCCCCCCGTGAAGCCGACGTGCACGGTGGAAACCGGCGACCTCGGCGGCACGATTTTCGGCCAGAAACCCGATCCGCGGAAAACCCGCCGCTACTTCATCGCCGCGGAACCGGCGATTTGGGATTTCGTCCCCGCCCGGCGCGACGAGGTGTGCGGCCTGCCGCTGCCGCCCGCCATCGTCTACAATGCCACGGGTTAAAAGGTGCGTTACGTGCAGTACACCGACGAGACCTTCCGCACCCGTGTGGCCGCGAACTCGACGCTGGGCATCCTCGGGCCGGTGCTGCGCGGCGTGGTGGGCGAGTATCTGGCGATCACGTTTCTCAACCGCGCCTCGCAGCCGCTGTCGATGCATCCGCACGGCGTGCACTATGACAAGGACAGCGAGGGCGCCTTCTATCAGCCGGGTCCGGGCCGCGGCGCGGCGGTGGCGCCCGGCGCGCGTTTCACCTACGTCTGGCAGCTCGACGAAAACTCCGGACCGCTGCCGGGCGAGCCGAGCTCGAAGGTCTGGCTCTATCACAGCCACGTGCGAGCCGACGCCGAAACCAATCTCGGGCTCGTGGGCTGCCTCATCGTGACCGATCCCAAACGGGCGCGGCCCGACGGCACGCCGGTGGACGTCGATCGCGAGTTCGCGACCCTGTTCATGATTTTCAACGAGAGCCTGGCGGAGGAGGGTGCGGATGAGGACGAGGATCCCGTGCCCGCGGGCAGTCCGGCGGCGGGCATGAACTGGGCCTCGACCCAGCAGCTGATCGAGGAAGGCTCGCGCTTCGCGATCAACGGCTTCGTCTTCGGCAACCTGCCGGCGCTGCAGGCCAATGCCGGCGAGCGCGTCCGCTGGTATCTGCTCGCACTCGGTTCGGAGCAGGATTTTCACACCGCGCACTGGCACGGGCTGCGCGTCGTCGAGGAGGGCCGCCGGCGTACCGATGTGGTCGAACTGCTCCCGGCGACGATGAAGGTGGCTGATCTGGCCGCCGACAATCCGGGCAGCTGGCTCTTTCACTGCCATGTCGCGGAGCACATGCGCCAGGGCATGTTCGCGCGCTTCGTGATCCATCCGCGCGATGTCGTCGGCGTGGACCGGTCTCCGGCCGCCGCGTTTCTCGGCCTGCCGTCCCCGTTGCGGGCGGCGGCGCGTTGAGCGGCGGACGAGAGGGCTGAACCGGCTATGGATTCCACCTGTTTAAGCCCCGACTGTCGGGCTCAGGCGGAAGGCGATAACCCGCCTCATGCGCTCAAACCGCTACGCGGCGCAGGCGCAGCGCGTTCGAGATGACGGTGATGGAACTCAGACTCATCGCGACGCCGGCCAGCATCGGATTCAGGAGCCAGCCGGTGAACGGATAGAGCAGGCCGGCGGCGACGGGAATCCCGGCAAAATTATACGCGAACGCCCAGAACAGGTTCTGCTTGATGTTGCGGAGGGTCGCCCGGCTGAGCCGCACTGCGCGCACGAGCGCCGCGAGATCGCCCTGCACGAGGACGATGCCGGCGCTGTGGATCGCGACGTCCGTGCCCGTGCCCATCGCGATCCCGACATCCGCCGCAGCGAGGGCCGGGGCGTCGTTCAAGCCGTCGCCGGCAAAAACCACGCGAGCGCCTTTCGTCCGATACTCGCGCACGAGTTCCTGCTTCCGCGCCGGAGTGACGCCCGCGTGAAAGCTGTCGAGGTGCAGAGTATCCGCCACCGCCCGCGCGGATTCCTCTCGGTCGCCGGTCACCATGATGACGCGAAAGCCGAGATCCTGCAGCGCGCGTACGGCGGCGGGCGTGGTTGGCTTGATCGTGTCCGCCAGCGCGATTGTGCCGGCGCCGACGCCGTCGACCGTGACCGCCACAACGGTGGCGGTGGATGGCTCGCCGGTTGTGGACTCGGCCCGGCCGACTTTCACGAGTCGGCCGTCGATCCGGGCTTCCACGCCGACACCGGGGATCGCGGAGAATTGCTCCGCGCGTCCGAGGGGGAGAGTGCGCTCGTTGGCCGCCGCGACGAGGGCACGGGCGAGCGGATGCTCGCTCGGTGCCTCGGCGCTGGCGGCGAATCGCAGCAAGGTCGATTCGTCGAAGCCGTCCGACGGCGCAAGGCGCACCACCCGCGGCGTGCCCGCCGTGAGCGTGCCCGTCTTGTCGATCAACAGCGTGTTCGCGGCTGCGAGCCGTTCAAGCCCGGCCGCGTCCTTCACCAGCACGCCCACCTGCGCCCCGCGGCCGATACCGGTGATGAGCGAGACCGGGGTGGCGAGGCCGAGCGCGCAGGGACAGGAGATGATCAGGACCGCGACGGCGTTGAGCAGCGCGTGCGGGAGCGCGGGCGCGGGTCCGAGGAAAAACCAGCCCACGAACGTGAGCAACGCGATGCCGATGACGACGGGCGTGAACCATTTCGACACGCGGTCCGCCAGGCGCGCGATGGGCGCCTCGCTGTTCTGGGCTTCCTCCACGAGGCGGACGATCTGGGCGAGCAGCGTTTCGCGGCCGACGCGGTCGGCGCGGAACACAAACGAGCCGGTGGTGTTCAGCGTGCCGGCACTGGCCCGGTCGCCCGCGCGCTTGGCGACAGGCAGCGGTTCGCCCGTGAGCATGGATTCGTCGATCTCGCTCGTGCCCTCGGTCAACACGCCGTCGACCGGGATGTGTTCGCCGGGGCGCACGCGCAGCCGGTCGCCCTTGTGCACGGTGTCGACCGGCACATCCGCTTCCTGCCCGTCGGCGCCCAGGCGATGGGCGATTTTCGGAGCGAGATCGAGCAGCGCGCGAATCGCCGCGTCTGTGCGCGCGTGGGCGCGTTGCTCCAGGATCTGGCCCAGCAGCACGACCGTCGTGATGAATGCCACGGCCTCGAAATAGAGCGGCACGCCGTGGGCCGTGCGCAGCGCGGGCGGAAATGAGTCCGCAAACAGCACGGCGGCGACACTGTAGAAATACGCTGCGCCGGTGCCGGTCACGATCAGCGTGAACATGTTGGTGTCCCATTCGCGCAGGGAGATCCACCAGCGGCGGTTCAGCGGCGCGCCGGCCCAGAAGAAAACGGGCGTCGTGAGGGCGAGCTGGAGCCACGCGAGGACGCGGGCGTCGAAGCGATGGAAGAAATGCGGCGCAATCATTTCCCCCATTGCGAGCACGATGACCGGCAGGCCGAGGATCAGGGCCGCCCAGAAGCGCGGACGCAGGTAACGTTCGTGCGGCAGGCCCATGTAGACGATCTCGTTCCGCGCAGAGATTTCACCGGCTCCGCGCGCCGCACCGTGGGCGTGCTGGCCGTGCGCGTGCTGGCTCTGCTCCGCGGGGTCGTCGTGGCTGGGAGAGCCGCTGGGCTCTGGGGTCGGAAAGGAGTGTGAGTGTTTCATCGCGGGAGGAGACGGAGCCGCCGGACCGAATCTCACGTGCGTTCCGATGCGAAAGCGAACGGCGGTCGTGTCGGCGCGCACCGCGCTATTTGATCGTGCCGGCGGAGCGGCGGGCGCAGATTTGGACGACCGCCGCGCGGCCCGTGTGGCCGGAGCCCTCGACGACGTCGCGCTCGCACTCGCGGCCGATGAGAAAGTCGAGCCCGGCCAGTTCCTCGCGCAGGGCGGCGAGCGTCATGAGCAGGGTGGGGTCCTTGGGTCCGCCCGTGCCGAACGCCAGTTGGCCCGGCGTGTAGGCTTCGAGGATGAACAGGCCGCCGGGCTGCAGGCCGGCGACGATGCTTGCATTTACCGTGCGACGCAGCGGCGGCGGCAGGTGCGCCCACGTCGCGACGATCCCGGCCCACGCGCCGGGTGCGATGCAGAAATCGGCGAGATCGACCACCTCGGTCACAATCGTCACGCCGCGGGCCGCCGCGAGCGCGCGAGCCTTGGTGAGACCGGTCGCCGACGCGTCGATCGCCGTGGACGCGTGGCCCTGTTGGGCGAGAAAGACAGCGTTGCGGCCCTCGCCCTCGGCGAGGCAAAGCGTCGGCCCGTCCGGAATGAGGTGCGCCATCTCCGCGACGAAATCGTTCGGTGCGGTGCCGTAGACATACTGCTCCGTCGCGTAGCGTTCGTCCCAAAAGTTGCCGGCCATGGTGGCAGTCAACGCCCGCCACCGGTTCGACGCAAAGATTACCGCGCGTCGCCCGGGCCGCGCTCCAGACGTTGCTCGCGCAGGGCGGCCCGGCCGGATCTTGCGGCAGGGCCCGCCGGCGTGCCTCCTCGAATGAGTACCGCCATGCCGGAGTCTTCGCCGGCGGCCATGGCGTCGCCACGGCTCCGCTTATCCCCGCCAAAGTCCCGGGCGACGGCTCACTCCCCCAGCGCCTCGTCGAGGTGGCGACTGGCCAGGCGCAGCACCTCAAGCCGGGCGTAGCGTTTGTTGTTGGCCGGCACGAGATGCCACGGGGCATGGCCACGATCGGTCAACGCCAGCATATCGCCGACCGCCACCTCGTAGTCCGTTCGCTTGCGGCGGTTGCGCCAGTCCTCGTGATTGATCTTGTGCCGCTTGTGCAGCGTGTTCTCGCGCTCGCGGAAGCGGGCGAGCTGCTCGGCATGCGAGATGTGCAGCCAGTACTTGATCACGATGGTGCCGTGATCGGTGAGGAGACGTTCGAAATCGTTGATCTCCGCGTAGGCGCGCCGCCACTCATCCTCGCGACAGAATCCCTCCAACCGCTCGACCAGGACCCGGCCGTACCACGAACGGTCGAATACCGCCATGCGCCCCCGGCGCGGCAGATCGCGCCAGAAGCGCCAGAGGTAGTGCACATGCTTTTCTTCGTCCGTCGGCTTCGCCACGGGTATCACGCGGTAGTCGCGCGGGTCGATGGCGCTCGTCAACCGGCGAATGGCCCCGCCCTTGCCCGCGGCATCCCAACCTTCGAAGACAAACACCACGGGGCGCCCGGCGGCGAAAGCCGCCCGGATCGAGCGGTTCAATCGGCCAAGCCATTTCTCCCGCGCGGCGCGATAGTCCTTTTCGGAAAGCTCCTGGTCGAGCGGCAGCGCCTGCAACCGCCGCAGGCCGGAGGGACGCAGCGGGATGACCGGCCCGGCTGCCTTCGGTCGCGCGCGTCGGGACAGCTTCGCGCGCTGCTGGCGGAACCGGGTGAGGAGCAGCTGTCCGACCTCAAGATCGCGCGCCCGCTCATCCTCGGCATTCACGATCGTCCAATGGGCTCCGGGCCGGTCGGTCTTCGTGCGGATCAATCGCGCCGTTGCGGCGAGGCGGTCATAGTGGAGATGGTGGTGCCAGTCCTCATCTGACACCCGCCACGCCGTCACCGGGTCGTCGCTGAGCGTCCGGAGCCGGCGGCCCTGGTCGGCCTTTGAAATCTGCAGCCACACCTTGATGATCAGCGTGCCACTGTCGGCGAGGAGCTTTTCGAACGCGCGGATGCGGTCCGCCTCCTGCCCGACGCGACTGGACGAGCGTTCGCCGCGGGCCTCATCCCGCAGCGTTTCCGTATACCACGATCCGGCGTAGAGTCCGATGCGCCCTATTCCGGGGAGACTGCGCCAAAACCGCCATGGGTGCGGGTGTTGCTGTTCCTCCTCGGTCGGTGGATGGTACGAGAACGTTTCCACGCCACGGGGATCCAGCCATTCGGCCAGCGTGTGGAGGAGGCTGCCCCGGCCCGCGCCTTCGGGCCCGGCGATGATCAGCAGGACCTTGAACGGCGCGTGCTTCAACTCGACCTGGAGTTGCGTGAGGCGGGCCCGCAGCCGCGTCGCCCGCGATTGATAGAGGCTTTTGGGGAGGCGTGCGGGGGCCCTCGGCATGTTCCGGCAAAATTGCCCTACCGGTGCGGCTTGTCGAGCCGGCGCCGGCCACGCGAACGGCGGACTGCAACGACGACGTCACGGCCCGGTGACATTCTCGCGACCGTCCTCGGCGGGCGAAAATTTCGCGAAACACGGCAGCGGGTCGATCCGCCGGCCATGGGAAGTTGATCGACCGTGACGACGACGGGCTCACGCGGAAACGCGGGAACCGGGCGGGCATCGATCCGGGCATGCCGGCTTGCCCTATCCCACAGGGAGCCGGCGGGGTCTGCCGGGCTTCACGCTGGCGCGGCCCCGGCGTCCCGGCGGCGGCGAAGCGCGTGGATCCGCACTTCGTGGGTGAATTCCGTTTCTCCGCCGGGAAAGAAGCGCTCGAGTTCGTGCCTGAGCCAGGCCCGGGCGCGTGCCGCCGACTCTTGTCCGCCGTCGACCACCCGGATCACGCTGCTGTGCGTCATCAGGTTGTCGACATACGACTCCAGCGTGTGCGTCTGCCGGTGGGCGGTCGTCTCGCACCAGGCCTCCGTGAAGCCGAACTCCGCGGCCTTCGCGGCGGTGAGCGCCTCGCTGTTGCGGGCCACCTTGGGGTAGTGCACGCGCAAGACCTGCCGCAGCCAGAATTCGAAATCCGGGTGCTGTTCCGGCCGGCCGATCGAGCCCGCCTTGTAGAGCACCAGCCAGCCGTCGGGTCGCAGCACGCGGGCGGCCTCCCGCAGAAAGCGGTCGTGCTCGAACCAATGGTACGCGGTGCTCACGGTCACGAGGTCGAAGTGCCCGCCCGGAAACGGCAGCGCCTCGGCGTAACCCTTGCGGTATTCGATTCGCGGATTGGGCTGGGCCTGCGCGAGCATGGCGGACGACGAGTCGAGGCCGACCACGCGGGTGGCGTAGGGCAGCAGGGCCACCGTGGAATGGCCGGTGCCGCAGCCGACATCCAAAGCCTGCGCAAAAGGCAGGAACTCGCGCAACGACTCCGCCACGATTTCCAGCACCCGGGAATGCCGGCTCGGCCGGCCCGCCGCGTAGCGCGCCGCCGCCGCCGGAGCGGTGAAGTAGTTGCGGACGCCGTCCGGAGCCGGCCCGACCGGTGCGGGGGGAGGCGGCGAATTCAAGGGCGATTCGAGCATGGCGGAAAGCGGTGCCGCCACGCTCGCGCGCTTCACCGGTCCGGGCAACGGCCCGCCGGTTACGATTGGGCTACGTTTCCGCCTGGCCGCCGGTTTCCCGCCGGGCTCCAACCGCGCCACGTTTCGCGCGGGTCGCCCCGGCCGTCCTCAGGCATCACACTCGTGCGCCGCGGCCCAGCCGGATCTTGCGGCGGGGCGCGGGACGTGATTCGAATCCGCCGCTACGCAACGTCCCCTGCCATGTCCCCGACGCGACGTGAATTCCTCCAGCAAAGCGGCGTGGCCCTTGCCGCGGCGACGCTGCTCTCCCCCACAATGAACGCTCAAAATTCCCCTTCGCCGCCCGGCGCCGATCTTTGCTTTGCGCCGGCCCGCGATCTCGCGCGGATGATTCGCGAGAAAACGGTTTCGGCTCGCGAGGTCATGGCGGCGCATCTCGCGCAAATCGCCCGGATCAATCCGAAGATCAACGCGATCGTCGCCAAGCTCGACGACGACAAATGCCTCGCGCTGGCCGACGAGGCCGACCGGCGCCTCGCCCGCGGCGAACCGGTCGGGCCGCTGCACGGGCTGCCCACCGCGATCAAGGACCTCGATCCCGCGGTCGGGTTTCCGTTCACGTCCGGCTCGCCGATCTACCGCAACCGGATGCCCACCGAGGACGACGTGGTCGTCGAGCGGATCCGCCGGGCCGGGGCGATCCTCATCGGCAAGACCAACGTGCCGGAATTCGGCCTCGGCTCGCACACTTACAACAAAGTCTACGGTACGACGCTCAACCCCTACGATCCGACCCGGAGCGCCGGCGGTTCGAGCGGCGGCGCGGCCGCGGCGCTCGCGACAGGTCTGCTGCCGGTGGCCAACGGCAGCGACACCGGCGGCTCGCTCCGCAATCCTGCGAATTTCAACAACGTGGTAGGCTTGCGTCCGACCGTCGGCCTCGTGCCGATGGCGCCCACCTCGCTGCCGTTCGTCGGGCTGGGCGTGAAGGGCCCGCTTGGGCGCAACGTCGCCGACACCGCGCTGCTCCTGAGTGTGATGGCCGGGGCCGACCCGCGCGATCCCGGATGTTATCCGTCCGATCCGTCGATCTTCGTGCAACCGCTCGACCGCGAGGTGCGCGGGGTGCGCGTGGCGTGGTGCCCGGACCTCGGCGGATTGCCCCTCGATCCCGAAGTGCGCCGCGTGCTCGCGGCCCGGCGCGAAACCTTCGAGCGGCTCGGGTGCATCGTGGAGGACGCCTGTCCGGATCTCAGCGGGGTCGACGAGGTGTTTCTCACCCTGCGTGCCTTTCGCTCGCACACGACGCTGGCGCCGCTGCTCGCCGCGCATCGCGCGGAAATGAAGCCCGAGGCGGTGCGCGAAGCCGAGCT
This sequence comes from Opitutia bacterium, assembly GCA_947474935.1. Lineage (GTDB taxonomy): Bacteria > Verrucomicrobiota > Verrucomicrobiia > Opitutales > Opitutaceae > ER46. The sequence continues at coordinate 225,357 of CANJKL010000002.1, read as the reverse complement.
CGGCGCGAAGCTCACGGGGCCCGAGGTGTCGCGCGCCATGATGGGGCAGAGCGAGATCATGGAGCGCCTGCGCCGGTTTCAGGAGAAGTACGAGTTCCTGCTGTGCGCGGTCAACCAGGTGCCGCCGTTCGACGCGGCCATCGACTGGCCCCGGGAGGTCGCCGGGGTGAAGATGGAGCATTACATCGCGTGGATGCAGTCGGCGTACTGGATCAGCGCGACGCATCATCCCGCGATCTCGGTACCGGCGGGGTTCACGACGGGCGGCCTGCCGGTGGGAATCCAGATGGTCGGCCGCTATCGCGCGGACTTCGAGGTACTGCGGATGGCCCACCAGTTCGAACAGGCCACCGGCATCGGCCGCCAGCGCCCGAAGATCGCGGCGTGATGGGGGCGGGATGGGAACGGGTAACTCGGTTTCGGGTCGATCCCGTCGACCGGGTCGCTGGTCGGCCCCTTTACGCGACGATGATGAATTATGAAGTGGACGATGCCGGCGCCTTCCAAAAACACCTGTCGGGCCACTGGGAAACGGTCGGCCGCGTGCGCGCCCTCACGATCTTGAAATTCGTGTTCCCGCCTTGATCAGGGCGGAATAATTCCGTCCACGGCACCTTCATCCCGCCTCATCGGCATAAACGCCGGCGTCGCGCTCGGGGTAGCTTTCGTAGAACTCCTCAGACAACTGGCAGGCTCGGCGCAATCGCGTCTTCGTCTCCTCAAGCTCTCCGAGCAGGCAATGGTAGCAGGCGAGGTTGTAGTGCAAGACGCCGCTCTCTTTGCCGTGGATCGGTTCCGCTTCCAGCAGGACTGCTTTGGCCGCTGGCACTCGCTCCATTTCACGCAGCGCATAGGCTCGGTCGATCCAGCCCTTCTCATAGCTTGGATCGCGCTGAGCTAGTTCCCGCGCCATGGCCTCAAGGAGGTCCCACTGTTTCGCCTGCATGTAGAGGTCTGATCGAAGGATCAGCACCTCGTTGGAGAGTCGGTGGTCGCCTTCAATCGACTCCAATTCATCGGAAGCCTCAACAAGCATGCCTAAAGCTAGAAAGCCGGCGGCGTATCGAAGTCGTTTTGTAGTGGCTGAATATTCCGGCATCGAAAAACTATCGAAGCACATGGGGCAGCGTCGGGCGACTGTTGCCAGCGATTGCTTCGGCGACGCGTTTCTGCCCAAGCCTACTTCTTCTCCAACCGAGCAAACATTTCGCGCGCCAGCATCGTCGCTTCGGCCTTCTGCTCGGAGGACATTTGTTTTTCGACCTCCGCCAAATTCTTCTTGGCGCCCTCGTTGCCTTTCGCTCCAGCGATGTTCCACCACATGTGAGCTTGAACTAGATCCTTCGGCACGCCGGTGCCGTTGTCGTACATCAAGCCGAGGTTGAACTGCGCTTCGGCAACGCCCTGCTCAGCCGACTTGCGATACCACTTCACGGCTTCGACCGCATCCTTCGGCACGCCGGTGCCGTTGTCGTACATCAAGCCGAGGTTGGACTGCGCGGCGGCAGTGCCCTGTTCCGCCGCCAGCCGATACCATTTCACGGCTTCCACGGCATCCTTCGGCACGCCGTCGCCGGTGGCGTACATGAAGCCGAGGTTGAACTGCGCGCGGTCATTGCCCTGCTCAGCCGACTTGCGATACCACTTCACGGCTTCGACCTCATCCTTCGGCACGCCGGCGCCGGCGCGGTACATTATGCCGAGATCGAATTGCGCGGCGGCATTTCCAGCCTCAGCTTTGGCCCGAAGACTAGCGAATTCAGCACGCGCGGATTCGGTTGTTCTTTTTGAGCAAGCAGCACTCGCCAGCAGAGCAATCGCGATCGAGCAGAGGAGAATTTGTCGCGACATGGCTTGAAAAGTTGAGGCCTACTTCTTCTCCAACCGAGCGAACAGCTCCCGAGCCAAATCCGTCGCTTTCTCTTTCTGCGAGTCGGTCATCTGCTTTTCGATAATCGCTAAAATCTTTTTGGCGTCCTCGTCGCCTTTCGCTCCAGCGATGTTCCACCACATGTGAGCTTGAACTAGATCCCTCGGCACGCCTTCGCCGCGGTTGTACATGTTGCCGAGGTTGTACTGCGCGTTGGTATTTCCCTGCTCCGCCGCCTTCCGATACCACTTCACGGCTTCCGTTTGATCCTTCGGCACGCCGTCGCCGTTGGCGTACATCAAGCCGAGGTTGGTCTGCGCCTTGGCATTGCCCTGTTCCGCCGCCTTGCGATACCACTTCACGGCTTCGACGGCATCCTTCGGCACGCGTTTGCCGTTGTCGTACATCAAGCCGAGGTTGAACTGCACGTCAGCATTGCCCTGCTCCGCCGCCTTCCGATACCACTTCACGGCTTCGACCGCATCCTTCGGCACGCCGTCGCCGTCGGCGTACATCAGGCCGAGGTTGAATTGCGCTGCGGCATCACCTTGCTCCGCCTTTTTCCGCGTCTCCGCCAGATCCTCCGCGAAGACTGCGCTCGCTAGCAGACCGAAGGCGAGAAGGCATGTCAGGATACGACCGAGCAGTGCGGATTTGCTACGCGAGCGATTCGCCGAGGTCATGCAAAAGAAAATGGAATTTCTGCTGCATGCTAGCGAGGTGAAACTGGAAATGCGTTTTTCGCGTTAGAACGCGACTGCGAGTGAGCGGGTCCCGCAAACTGGGCCAGGTGGAGTGTTAGTCTTTGGCTTGGGTTGATCTGATGCGTTTGCCGTAATCGGCCGCCCGCAAAATGCGGATCTTCTGTTCCGTCGTGGGTCTTTTGCCTTTCATGGTCTGGTCCTTTTTCTTGGCCCAGACTAACACCCAAGGCGGCTCAAATTTTCGGGGGATCACCGCAAATCCTTTGGACTGGTTGGGCCGGATCACATTGCCTTCGTTATTCAGCGCTAGACGCTATTAGGCATAGTCAGGCATGTAATGATTTAAGTTTCGTCAACAAATGCATCTTTTGAAGATACCTGCGCCTCGGTCACAGACATCCCCGGCGCATCCTACAAATTCACGGACTGGCGTCGGAATTTTTTGAATGAAGTTACCAATCTTGGGGCAACTATAACTAATACCCGAGATTTCAAACCTAACCTATAAAAGCTCCCTCATCCCTATTGGCTTCTTCTATTACCTAGGCACGACTCGCCCCAGACAGATGCGAAAACCATCGCGGGAGTCGGAATAAGTCACGCCTGCGATTCCTAGTCGTACCGCACAGCGGGCATTGCCTGGCACATCAAAGTAGTTTCCGCCCCGACACACAGGACGAGAGACAGTCCGCTTTTCGGGGTTTTCGTAGTAGATATCTTCGTGTCCGCCTTTCGGGTCGAAATGATCGATGACAAACTCCCAAACACCGCCACACATATCCGCCAGGCCGAAACCGTTCCGACCTTTTTCGCCATACTGGTCTACTGGGGATACGAACGGAAAGTCATCACTCCAAGGCGCCTTAGCTAGGGGCCAAGTCTTCTTACGACCGGGCAGGAAATCGATCGCAGAAATGTTGAGTCTGCCTTCGCCTTGCTCGAGATCATTGCCCCACCAAAAGGCAAGGCTTTCCTTGCTGCCGCCTCGACACCCATATTCCCACTCGGCTTCCGTGGGCAGTCGATACTCCAATCCTTCTGGCAATCTGCCCGCCTTGCGTTCCCGCTCGGTGAGCCATCTGCAGAAAGCATTCATGTCGTTATAACTGACGCAAACCACAGGGAAGACATCTCGGTTTGGGAAACCCCAGTTCGGGTCACGCCAACTCTTGCCAGGCATCGGCTTCCATGGATGAACCACTTTTCCTCCCCAACGATAACCATCCCATTCCATGTCGAAGCATTGCGTTTTGCCATCGGGCTTTTCGGCATCGGTGACATACTTGCTCTCTAAGGCAAAGCGCTTGAACTGCCCGACACTAACTTCCGTGCGGCCCATCCAACAGCCATGCTTCACACGCGTTAATCGTGGCTCTTCGCCTTCAAACGACTCACGGTTCGTTCCAGGCTGAGCGCCACCTTCTATGCCCGTAGCCCACTTCTTCTCTTCAGGGCTGCTGCCCATCATGAACTCGCCGGGTGGCAGATAAACAACCTCCAGCGTGACGCCTTCCCCAAGATCGATCCGTTTAGATTCACGTGGATTGGGTTCGGCAGCTTGAAGACCGACCAGAGGAATGAATAAAAGAGTGGTGAAAAGTGTGAATGTATACTTCACGTCATGTTTTCCGAAATGGGACAGTGGTTTTTCTTAAACACCGTTACAGTACGAATGCAAAGGTTGAGGTGGACCCCATCCGTTGGACAGCGGATCGAGGAGATTAAGTTATGAGAGACAAAGGCGCTTTAGAAGCCTTGGCCGGCTCCGAGCAGCAGGCTTCGGTGAAGCCTGCATGAATTGCTACGCGCGCGGATGACTAAAGTAAATACCGCATGCCCCCCACGGGGGGGTAAGGAAGCTTTCGGGTGAAAAAGGACGATTGGGTTAGGCGACCTCGTGTAACAAAACCCGGCTGGTTCTTTTAACGAACTTGATAGAGGCATGGAGCCGCTCACATGGAAAACCTTGGCCAAGCAACTGGAAGTAAGCCACCAAGGCCTGCACCTGTGGCGGCAGCTCGAAGGCGCGCCTGAGACCGCCGATCTTGATGCATGGCAAACCTTCAAGGCTGAACGAGGCTTAGGCCGCGTTCGGGCCACGGGTGAGCTGAACACGCTCAAAGCTGACTTGCTACGAGAGCAAATTCGTCACGTTCGAGCAAAGAACGAACGCGAAGCCGGCGACGTGATAGATCGAGACGTGGTCGAAGCGATGCTCGTGACGCTAGGGCAAAAGCTGGATCTGCTCCTTCGCCTCAAGCTCGAGGTCGAACTGGGCCAGCGCGTCGTCGGCAAGAATGCAGCGGAAGCGAACGTCGAAGGTGGGGAGATTCTCGCTGAGATCCGCGAGGTCATAAACGCCAACATCGCGAAGTTCGAAACCGATGCGCTGGCAAAGACGCGCGACTCGAACGGGTGACTGCCGGAAGCGTGGGGGACGGGCAAACGTGGACTCCAAATCTTGTCCAACCTGTAAATATTTCGGTTTAAATAGCTGATCTTTTTATTACTTAAATCGTTATCAAAAAAGGTGGTGGGCCGACTGGGACTCGAACCCAGACTCAAAGGATTATGAGTCGTTACACAATGGCTTCTCTCATTTTCGCAACTATTACGTAAAGCTTGAGAAAACGGCTGTTTACGAGTAATTTGTACAAGATGAGAACGAAGCCGAGCGAAGCCAAAAAGAGGGTTGTGAGCTTAGAATCTTGTCCAAATCTTGTCCAACAAACGCAGTTGGATAAGATCACCGCGTTCCCAAATTTGGCAGAAAAAACTGCCAAATCGGACACGACCCGCGCAAAAACGGATTTCAGTTTTTGGAAAAGCAAAGTCGCGCCGCGTATCCACGGCAACGGCACAAAGACCCTCCTCCTCTATTTTCGCCTCACGCACGGCGGGCGGACGCAATGGGTGAATCTCAACACCGCCAACCAAGGCGAAGCCGCCCGCCGCGCTCGCAACCTATGGGTGGTTTGCCAGTCCAAAGGTCTCACCGCTGCGCTCGCCGACTTCGCTCCGAAGGACTCGGCCCGTGGCAATGGACGTTTCAGACGGACGGCACCGGGACTCATGTCAGCCATGCCCTGATGGATCATCTGGATATGTTCGTGCAATTGGTGCGCGACGGCATGACCTCGTGCAAAGATATTGCCGAGGAAATGAACGTCTCGAAAGGGACGGTCTCCAAATGGGCGAAGCGTGCGCACCTCGCCGGCCAAATTAGCATCGATGATCGTGGCGCATATCATCCGAAGGACTAAGCCAACGCGTTTCCCGTTTCCTGCCCTAGGGTGGAAACGTGGAAACGCATGGAAACCAAACCGAAAACCGAGCCGTTTCCCACTGCGTGGAAGTGGAAACCGACGATTCGGAAGCTTGGAAACGCGTGGCGTAAACGGAGGTTGTTTGGTTTCGCTGTTGTCCGATCTCGCGCCCGTTACGCCGTGAATCCTGACGCGTTGGCGTAGTCCACAAGCGGACGTTCTGTCCCTTCTGTCCCTGAAAGCCGGACCGTTTATGGGTGGCGTCGTCTCCGGCAAGGCGTTTCCGCCTACGCCTACTTCTTCTCGAACCAAGCAGGCAATATATCCCGCGCCAACTTCATCGCTTTGGTGTATTGCTCAGAGGTCATTTCTTGCTGGACCAGCGCCAAGAAATCCTTGGCGCTCTCGTTTCCTTTGGCTGCAGCGATATTCAACCACGCGTGAGCCTGAACTAAATCCTTCGGCACGACGCCATTGCCCGAGTAGGCGAAAAGACCGAGGAAGTGCTGCACGATGGCATGCTGCTCCGCCGCCTTGCGATACAACTTCACAGCTGTGGCATAGTCCTTTGGCACGCCGGTGCCGTAGTAGTGCATATTGCCGAGGTTGTATTGCGCTTTGAAATCTCCCTGCTCCGCCGCCTTGCGATACCACTTCACGGCTTCCACGAGGTCCTTCGGGACGCCTTCGCCTTTGTGGTACCTCAAGCCGAGGTTGAACTGCGCGATGGCATCGCCCGACTCCGCCTTTTTCCGCGTCTCCGCCAGATCCGCCGCGAAGACCGCGCTCACTAGCAGACCGAAGGCGAGAAGGCTTTTCAGCGTGCGGCGGAACATCTTTGAATTTCTACGCGCGCGGATGACTCCAACTAGTCGTTAAATCCACGGAATGTATTTAACGGAACTCGGGCCGGATTGTTGCCCAGAAGAACGAGTGTTGTCAGCGATTCGCTCGTTTGTGTCCGCAATTGTTTTTAGCAACTTGATGATCTGTCGTAGCTGCATCCATACGAACAGCGGAATGAGCGCAAAAAAAGCGCAGAACACAAAAAACAAGAATACCACTGACACGCCAGCGACCTCGGGGATGTTATTCATTTTGGGATACTTTTAATTATTCTGCCGGCCACTCGCTTGATTCACCGAAATCCGGGCCAGATGCGATGTTATCTTAGTTGAATCAAAGGCTGGCTGTTCCTACTGCTTCGGCAACCTCTCGAATAATTCACGCGCCAGCTTCGTCGCTTCGGCCTTCTGCTCGGAGGACATCTGCTTTTCGATAATCGCTAAATTCTTTTTGGCGTCCTCGTTGCCTTTCGCTCCAGCGATGTTCCACCACATGTGATTCGCGAGGTCGTGAACGCGAACATCGCGAAGTTCGAGAGCGAGGCGCTGGCGCAGTCGCGCGACTCGAACGGGTGACCGCCGGAAGCGTGGGAGACGGGCAAACGTGGACTCCAAATCTTGTCCAATTCTTGTCCAACTAGTAAACTTTTCGGTTTAAATAGCTGGTCTTTTTATTACTTAAAGCGTTATCAAACAAAGTGGTGGGCCGACTGGGACTCGAACCCAGACTCAAAGGATTATGAGTCCTCTGCTTTAACCATTAAGCTATCGGCCCGCGAAACTGTCGGAGCAAAGTGTCGGCTGGCCCACCCGTCGAGTCAATCGGGCGACGCGCGGAGGCTCGTTTTCTCCGGGCGACACGGGTCGGACCGGCGCAAGATTTCTCGACTCGGTCCTCGTTTCCGACCGATTGCCGCCGCCATTCCTTTGCGAACAACTTGTCCATAGAAACGCTTTGCCATCGCGGGGGACGGGCGCGACGTTGCGCGCATGTCGACCGATCCGTCATGCAAGACCTCTTCACCGGCCAGCCCACCCGGCTCCGCGGGCGTCACCTCCCCGGTCCCGTCGAACGAGCCGCTCTTCAAGACGATCACGAGCGACGACTGGCGGCGCTCGCTCGCCTCGGCGCGGCGGCAGCCCAATGCGGTCTCCGAGCAGATTCGGACCGCGATCTCGTCCTCCTCGCCGAAGACGAAGTAAGCCTGCTCGAAAGCGCGGGTCCCGAGTGGGCCGCCCTGGGCGACGCGATCCGCGGCTGGCGCGCGGCGGTGCCGTTGCGCCGCCTGGAGGATTTCGGTTTCGCGGCCGGGGTCGAAAACCCGCTGGAGGAGCCGAATGCCCGGCTGCACCGCATCGGCGGCGGGGTGGAGGCGTGGGCGTTCGCAGGGGCCGACGGCTCCGTCTACAAATTCTACCTGCCGCGCGAAACGAAGCGGATCGGCAGCGTGTTCGAGTTTCGCCGGGGCGACGAGGCGACGCTCGCGGCCGAGGCGGGGCTCGGCGACTACCGGGGCCTGTTTGAGAAGCTGATGCTCATCCATGCGCTCGGCGGCATGGCGACGGAGGTGGTGGCGGTCACGACCGAGGGCATTGTCGTTGCGAAGCAGACGCTGGGAGAGCCGCTGGCGCAGGGCGACGACATGTCGGCGCGGCTGCCCGCGGGACTGATCGAAATCCCCTCGCGTTTCCTCCGGGCGAACCGCGACCACCCGCGGCTGTTTTTCCATGGCGACCGGCCGTGGCTCGTCGGCGATCTGCATGCGCGGAATTTCGTGCGCGGCTCCGGCGGGCAATTGCACCTGATCGACCTCGTCGCCGCGCCGTGGCCCGGTGAGACGACCCTGCGCGACGCGCTGGTGGCGGACTGGCTGGCGCGCGTGCGCACCGATCCCGGCGCGGCGCTCCTGCGCGGGGCGCCCGATGCGGAGCTGTAGGGGAACGAAACAAAGTGAATGTGGAAATCAGGATTTCGGGAAACGGACGGCGATGAGCTGTGAGCTGTGGACTGGCGACACGAATCCCATTTCTGGATCCGCGCCGATCGGCGTAATCCGCGGGCGGGTTTCGGTCTGAGGCCGGGTTTCCAGCTTTCCACATTCAATCGGGTTGAAGACAGTGGAGGCAGGCCGGCCAAGATCACCCCATTACCCCGGAATCATCGTGAAAACCGAAACAGGAAGCATCGTCACACGCAGGAGCCCCGGCAAGGCCCGCTTCATTTTGTTGATGAGTTTGGTGGGTGCGATCCCGTTGCGTGCCCAGGACGCCGGCGACATCACGGTGGCGCCGATGGCCATCGTGCGGGAGCGGACGGGCATCACCGGCGCGGGGTGGGGCGCGGCGTTCGACGTCGCGGGTGCGGGACAGACCAGCCGGAAGGTCCTCAACATCTATCCCAATCACCCGGATGATTGGGGTAAGACGGCGGGCACGGGTTTCAGCCATTCGCTCGATGGCGGGCGCACCTGGGTGGCGGGTGCCGACAACATGCCGATCGCGGAGATGGTCGATTTGTGGGTGGACCATTTGCGCGGGGGCGAACTGGTGGCGCTGGGCATTCGCGTGTTGCCGGATCCGAAGAAACCGGTGGAGCCCGGGCCGGATGGAATTTTCAAGAGTGTCTACGCGCTCGGCGTTTCCTCGGATCAGGGCACGTCGTGGCAGATGGGCACGGCGACCGTGGAATCCTCCCGCGAGATCGGACCGATTGCCCGGCCGCTGCCGCACATCCTGCAGGAGCGCGACGGCACCTGGATGATGCCGGCCTATTCCTGGGGCAGGAAGGGGAGCCTGGCGTTGCTGCTGAAATCGACCGACCGCGGCCGCAACTGGCGGGTCGCGGGCACGATCGCGACCGCCGCGGCGATCAAGGCGATGGGTGTGCCGGTGACGACGCCGTGGTTCGAGAACATGGTCGTGCGGACGGCGGATGGATCGCTGTTGGCGGCCATTCGTACATCGAGCGGTGCCCGCGGCGCGGTGATGGTCGCGCGCTCGGCCGACAACGGGGCGACGTGGTCGGCGCCGGAGAAACTGCTGGTCGGTCCGCAGCAGCGCATCGTGCCCGGCAAATTGCCGAATCTGATTTTGCTGCGGAATGGTGCGCTCGTCCTGCTCACCGCGCACACGAAGAATCACTGTCGCATTTATGTTTCATGGGATGGATTGGGCCGGACGTGGAGCGACGGCTACGTGGTCACCAGCCAGAGCGGCGGCAACACCAGTATGGTCGCGATCGATGACAACCGACTGACGGTGTTTACCCCGGCGACCGGCCGGATCTCGGCGTGGACAGTGACCGTCAAGCCGTCCGGGTCATCGCGGGGCGGCTCCCGGGCGCAGTCGCTCGCAGCGCCGACCGCGGTGCGTGCGACCCCGACGCCGACGGGCGTGGCGCTGTCGTGGGCGGCACCGGCGGGCGGAGCCGATGTGGCTCGTTATCGAATCACCTCCGTCTTGGTGAAACCCGCCGACGCGGACGCCGAGATTTATCCGTATGTCCCCATCGAAACCGCGGACGCCGCGACAACGGTCAGCTTGGAAAAGCACTTCCTCGCGGGCGCGGTCTACCGGTTTGACGTGGCGGCCGTCGATCGCGCGGGCCGGACATCGCCCGTGGCGCCGAGCGGTGACGTGATTGTCGGGGCGAAGGCGGCGGCGGGCGTGAATTGAGCGTCGCGCGGGCGGTTGGTCGTGAGGCGGTCGAAGGGCAGGGTGGTCGACGGGTGGGCGCAAAAAAGCCGCCCGGCGCGGGGCGCGGGCGGCGAAATGAGAAAACGGCGCGGGCTCAGCTCTTTTTGGAATTGAGGTAGGCGAGGACCATCTCGGCCTGCTTGTCGGTCTGTTTCTCGTCCTTGTAGACAATCCGGCCTTCCCGGTCGATCAGGTAGGCTTCGCGGCTGGCCATCATGGTTCCGGTCTGACCGAAGGCCTTGATCACCTTCTTTTCGGTATCGGCGAGCAGCGGGAAGGGAAAGTGGTTCACATCCTTGAACTCCTTCTGTTTGGCAACCGAGTCGCTGCTCACGCCCACGATCGCGACGCCCTTCCGGGTCAACTCGGCGCTGGCGTCGCGGAGCGAGCAGCCCTGCTTCGTGCAACCACCGGTCAGCGCCCTGGGATAAAACCAGACGAGCGTGTAGTTATTCTTTTTGTAGACGTCGGCCAGATTGAGCGCGGTGCCGTCATCGGTCGTGGCGCTGAGCTTCGGCGCGGCGTCGCCGACCTTGAGCGGTTCGGCCTGGGCGATGCCGAAGAGGAGGGAGAATAGGGACATGAGAGCGAGGGTGGGGCGGAGTTTCATAGCGGGGTCACGATGGCGCACAGCGGCCGCTTCGCAAGTCCGGCGGCGATTTTGGGCAAAAGGCGGTGGGAGGGCCCCGGCCCGGGCAACTCGGGGCTTGCGCGAAGGTAAGCAGGCTTACCAAATCCCTCTCCCCCGCCATGGTCGCGCCCCAGCCGAACTTCGAACCGAGACTGGGCGTCATCCTCGGCGACATCAGCCGGCTGGCGCGCAAGGAATTCGACCGCCGGGTGCGCGATCTACGCCACACCCGCGCGCGGCGTTGATCCGGGATCTTTTGCACATCAAATCGAATCTGCTCCGCCTCGAGGCGGAGGCCAAACGACGTCTCCATGGAAAAAATTGAATTTCGCTGCCCACCCGCGCCGCTTGTCGCGCTGGCCTTGCTGGCGGCGCTGCTGGCCGGCTGCAGGCGCTCCGGGGGCGAGGCCAAGGCGGTCGCGGTCACGGTGGTGCCGGTGCAGACCGCCGTCGCGCAACGGCAGGACATGCCGCGGCTGGTCGAGTCCGTCGGCGCGGTGCAGGCGTTGCGCACCGTGGCCGTCAAATCGCAGGTCGACGGCATGATTGCGCAGATTCATTTTCGCGAGGGCGACGAGGTGAAGGCCGGCGATCCGCTTGTGTCGCTCGACCGCCGGCCGTTCGAAAACAGTCTCCGCATCGCGCGGGCCGACCTGGCCAACGCCCGGGCCGAGGAGGCCAAGGCCCAGTCCGACCTGGAGCGCTACAAGCACCTCGACCAGCAGGATGCGATTTCGAAGGAGCAGTTTGCCCTGCTCGGCACGAAGGCCGAAACGACGCGCGCGCTGGTGCAGGCCAAGGAGGCGGCGGTGGCGAATGCCGAGCTGCTGCTGGGGTATGCGCAGATTCGCGCGCCGATCGCCGGCCGCACCGGCCAGCTGATCCTCCACGAGGGCGCGCTGCTGAAGGCGAACGACGTCAACCAGTCGATCGTCACGATCAACCAGCTCGCGCCCATCGCGACGGCCTACGCCGTGCCGGAGCGGGCGCTGAGCGAGATCCGGGGCGTCATCCAATCGGGCCAGGCGGTTGTGACGGTGATCGATCGCGTGGCAGGCGTCGTGCGCACGGACGGCAAGCTGACCTTCGTGGACAACGCGGTCGACGCGACGTCCGGCACGATCACGCTCAAGGCCACCTTCGCCAACGCGGACCACGCACTGTGGCCCGGCCAGTTCGTGCAGGTGCAGACCCAGATCGGCGTGGACCGCGGCGCGATCGTGGTGCCGACGGCCGCGGTGCAGACCGGGCGCGACGGCCAGCAGGTCTACATCGTGACGAAAGAGGGCACGGTCGATCTGCGGCCGGTGAAGGTGCTGCGTGCCGCGGGCGATTTCACGCTGGTCGCCGAGGGGCTGGGCGCCGGTGAAACCGTAGTGACGGACGGCCAGTTTCAGTTGGTGCCGGGCGCCAGGGTCGAGGTGAAGGGGCTGCCCAATCCCGCCACGCTCGGGCGGCAAACCGCCGCGACGCCATGAATCTGCCCGCCCTCTGCATCCGCCGGCCGGTGATGACGACGCTGCTGACGGCGGCGCTGTGCGTGTTCGGGGTGATGGCCTACCGGCTGCTGCCGGTCAGCGACCTGCCCAATGTCGATTTTCCCACCGTCGTCGTCACGGCGGCGCTGCCGGGCGCCACGCCGGAAACGATGGCCTCCGCGGTGGCGAAGCCGCTCGAGCAGCAGTTCTCGACGATCGCGGGCGTCGATTCGATGACCTCGAGCAGCGCGCTCGGCGTCACGACGATCACGCTGCAATTCGCGCTGGAGCGCAGCATCGATGCCGCGGCCCAGGACGTGCAGGCGGCCATCGCCGCGGTGCAGCGGCGCCTGCCCGCCGACATGCCGGCGCCGCCCTCGCTGCGCAAGACGAACCCGGTGGACCAGCCGGTGCTCTACCTGGCGCTGATCTCGCCCACGCTGCCGCTTTCCGTCGTCGACGAGTTTGCGCAGACGCACCTAGCGCAGCGCATTTCGACGGTCGACGGCGTCTCGCAGGTGCAGGTGCTCGGCGCGCAAAAATTCGCGTTGCGCGTGCAACTCGACCCGCGCGCGCTCGCGAGCCGCGGCATTGCGCTGGACGAGGTGCGCACGGCGCTGGCCGCGCACAATGTCAACCTTCCCACCGGCATCCTCGACGGCAGCCGGCAGGCGATGACGGTCGTGGCGAGCGGCCAGTTGACCACTACGGCGGAGTTCAGCCGGATCGTCGTGGCCTACCGCAACAACGCCCCGGTGTATCTCGGCGAGCTGGCGCAGGTCATCGACAGCGTGCAGGAGAACCGCGTGGCCAGCTGGTATGGCGACGCGAAGGGCGGCAGCCGGGCGATCGGGCTCGCGGTGCAGCGGCAGCCGGGAACGAACACGGTCGAGGTCGTGAACAAGATTCGCGCGCTGCTCCCGGCGTTTCGCACCCTGCTGCCCGCGTCGGTGCGGCTGGAGATCGTGGCGGACCGGTCGCAGACGGTGCACGAGTCGGTCGAGGACGTGAAGTTCACCCTGCTGCTTTCGATCGCCCTCGTGGTGCTCGTGATCTTCCTCTTCCTGCGGTCGCTCACCGCGACGATCATCCCGAGCGTGGCGATCCCGATGGCGCTGCTCGGCACGTTCATCGTGATGTATTTCTGCGGCTACACGCTGGACAACCTTTCGTTGCTCGCACTCACGCTCTCCGTCGGCTTCGTCGTCGACGACGCGATCGTGATGCTCGAGAACATCGTCCGCTACATCGAGCAGGGCATGCCGGTGCGCGAGGCGGCCTTCAAGGGCTCGGGCGAGATCGGGTTCACGATCATGTCCATGACGCTGTCGCTCGTGGCGGTGTTCATCCCGGTGTTGTTCATGGGCGGGATCCTCGGCCGGCTGTTGCACGAATTCGCGGTCACGATCACCGCTTCGATCCTGGTTTCCGGGCTGGTCTCGCTGACGCTGACGCCGATGTTGTGCAGCCGGTTCCTGAAGCCCCACCGGGCGGGCAGCGCCGCGCACCGGGGCAGGTTGTACGCGCTGAGCGAGCGCGGCTTCAACGCGATGGTCGCGCTGTACGAACGTACGCTGCAGATCGCGATGCGGCACCGGCTGGCGACGGTGAGCACCGCCGGGATCATGGTGATCCTGACAGTGCTGGTCGCGCGTTCGCTGCCGCTGGGCTTCATTCCGACCGACGACACGGGGCAGATCTACATCGCGACCGAGGGAGCCCAGGACGTGTCCTTTGCCGAGATGTGGAAACACCAGGTGGTGGCGGGCATGATCGTGGCGCGGCATCCGGCGATGGAGGCCTGCATGTCCTCGATCGGCGGCGGCCTCAACACGACCAATAGCAACCAGGGCCGGGTGTTCGTCCGGTTAAAGCCCCGCAACCAGCGCGCCCCGGCCGCCCAGATCGTCGAGGAGATGCGCCATGAATTGGCGGTGATCCCGGGGCTGCGCGCCTTTCCGCAGTTGTTGCCGCCCATCCGGCTCGGCGGTTCGCTGACCAAGGCGCTGTATCAATTCACGCTTTTCGGGACCGACCTCAAGGAACTGTATCGCGGCGCCCAGCTGATGGAGGAGAAGATCCGCCTCATCCCGGGCTTGCAGGACGTGAACACAGACCTGCAGATCTCCAGTCCGCAACTGCGGGTCGAAATCAACCGCGAGCGCGCCTCGTCGCTCGGCATCACCCCGCAGCAGATCGAGGATGCCCTCTACAGCGCCTACGGCTCACGGCAGGTTTCGACGATCTACACGCCGATGAACCAGTATTTCGTCATCATGGAAATGGCCCCGGAATTTCAGCTGAACTCGGACGCGCTCTCGCTGATTTATCTGCGGGGCAAGAGCGGCCGTACCGTGCCGCTGGACACGGTGGCGACGCTCAAGCGGGAGGTCGGGCCGCTCACGGTGAACCATCTCGGCCAGGTGCCGGCGGTGACGATCTCCTTCAACCTGCGCCCGGGCTACTCGCTGGGCGAGGTCTCGACCGTCATCACGGACCTCGCGCGCAAGGAACTGCCCGCGACGCTGAGCTACGGTTTCCAGGGCTCGGCGCAGGCCTTCGCGTCGTCGATGACCGGGCTCGGCCTCTTGCTGGTGATGGCGGTGCTCGTGATCTACGTCGTGCTGGGGATCCTCTACGAGGACTTCATCCATCCGCTCACGATTTTGTCGGGCCTGCCCGCGGCGAGTTTCGGGGCGCTGTTCACGCTCTGGCTGTTCAAGGAGGAGCTGAACGTGATGGGCTACGTGGGCATCATCCTGCTCGTCGGTATCGTGAAAAAGAACGCGATCATGATGATCGACTTCGCGCTGGCGGCGCGGGCCCAGGGCGAAACCTCCCCGGAAAAAGCCATCGTGCAGGCCTGCCTGGTGCGCTTCCGGCCGATCATGATGACGACGTTTGCCGCGCTCGCCAGTGCCATCCCGATCGCGCTCGGTCTCGGGGCTGGGGCCGAGTCTCGGCGCCCGCTCGGCCTCGCGGTCGTCGGCGGCCTGATGGTGTCACAGCTGCTCACACTTTATATCACCCCGGTCATTTACGTGTACATGGACCGGTTCACGGCGCGGATGCGGCGCCGGAAGCCGGCGGCGGTTTCGTCCCACGGTGAACCGGCGATGGCGAAATAATCCGGCGGCGGGCGGGTTGGGGTGGCGGCAAACCGGGTCACGGGCGATGACGGAGGTTTTTCCGGGGGGCGGGCGTTTTTGCAACGGGGGCCGCAACCAGACCCGGCTCCCTGTCGTCCCGATAGCTGAAACCTTGCTCCCAAGCCGGTGTCCGACACGCTACCATTACCATGAAAACGTTGACCTCCCTCTGCGTTGCACTCCTCGCGTTGGTTCCGGCCCAAGCACAAGGTTTGGGCCCGCAGACCGTGCAGGGTGCGGTCCTTGGTGGCGTGGCCGGCGCGGTTGTCGGCAACAATAGCGGCAGTCTCAACCACAACGCCTGGAAAGGCGCGGCGATCGGCGCCGGCGTGGGCGCCCTGCTGGGATCGACGGTCGGCAGTAGGAGTCCCGGCCAAGTCGGGCCGGACGTTCGCGTGGCGGTCGGCGTTCGCGGGGGCGATCATATTTATCGCGGGCGCCCGGGAAGTTACGGCGGTCACCGGGGTGGCCCCCGCGGGGGTATCGGCTACTATGGGTCGATCGGGCCCGGCTACGGCTATTACAGCGACAGTTACTATGGTGGGGGCTACTATGGCAGCCCCTCCGGCTACGGTTATGGCTACGGCAATTACACGACAAACGGGCTCTGGCTCGGAGCGCTGGCCGGCGGGATCATCGGCAACAACAGCGGCGCGTTTCATCACAATGCGTGGCGCGGCGCCGCCTGGGGTGCCGGGCTCGGCTGGTTGCTGGGTTCCGTCGCCGAGGCCAACCGGCCGCGCGTGATTTACCAGCAGCCGGTGACGGTCGTGCCGCAATCCGCGCCGACGGCTGCGCCTGCCGCCGCGCCGGTGACCATCATCAACAACTACTACGGTGCGCCGTCACCCATGTCGGGCGCGAACGGCCTGTTTGGCCGGTAACGATCATCGCGGGCTTGTGGCCGGCTTCGCCCGTGGCGGCGCGGCCCATCCCCGCGAATTCCCGTCCCAGCTCTCCTTTCACCATGAACAAGACCTCCCGTTTCCTTTTCGTCAGCCTCGCCGCGGGCTCGGCTTTCCTGGCCGGCTGCGCGACCGATGCCGGCGTGCGCAATCCCGCCGGCTCTCCCGTCACCGAGATGCGGCCTGATGAACGCGGCGCGGTGGCCGGCACCGGCATCGAGTCCCAGGATATGGTCTCCGTCACCGACAAGATGGCTCGCAGCATCCTGGCGATTCCGCAAATCGCGCGCGCGCCCATCCCGCCGAGCATCGTGCTCGACCCGGTCGTCAACAACACCCGTTTCCCGATCAACAAGGACATTTTCCTCACGCGCATCCGCGCGATGCTGAACTCGAGGGCCATGGGCCGCGTGAGTTTCCTCGATCGCCAGATGATGAAGACCCTCGAGCGCGAGCGGGAGCTCAAGCGCAGCGGGCAGGTGACAGCGAGCAGCGATCCCAACGTAGTCGAGTTCGGTGGGGCGGACTTTTTCCTCACCGGCACGCTCGACGGCAACACGACCAAGGCCGCGGCGGGCATCAGCGACTATGTGCTCTACACCTTCCGGCTGACCGATGCCCGCACGAGTCGGATCGTTTGGGAGGATTTCGCGGAAATCAAAAAGCAGGGGCTCGAGGACGCCGCCTATCGCTAAGCGTGCGCCGCCGGTCGTCGGCGGGCACCCGGAGAAATGAATCTCCCCGGCCCGCGGCACCGCCCGCCGGGTCTTTTCGCTTCGCCGTCATCCGTCCCTTTCCGTCATCCTGAACGAAGTGAAAAACCTCCGCCCGCGCCGGCCCGCCATCGCTGGATTTTTCACGCCGTTCAGCATGACTTGCTTTTTGCAACCCGTCGCTTGTGGCCTCCTGGGTGTTGCGCTTTCGCTGCTCACGGGCTGCGTCACGGAAATGGCCGAGCCACCCCGCGCGATGGCGCCGGCCCGCGGCGCCTCCGATGCCGACCGCCGGGTGCCGCCGGTCGAGGAGCGCGATCGCGTGCTGTTCGATTACCGGGCGGCGGTCACGGCGTTGCGCGGCGGCGATTTCGACCTGGCGAAGGCCAAGCTCGACGACGCGATCGCGCGCATCGGCGGGATCATCACCAACGATGCGGCGGCGGCCAAGGCGCGCAGCCTGTTTTCGGCGGAAAGCACCAAGACCTTCATCGGCGAACCCTACGAGCGGGTGATGGCCTATTATTACCGGGGTATCCTCTACTGGCGCGACGGCCAGCCCGACAACGCCCGGGCTTGTTTTCGCTCGGGCCAGGTCATCGACAGCGATCCCGAGCTCGAACACTACGAGGCCGACTATGTCCTGTTGGACTACCTCGATGGTCTCGCGACCGTGAAGCTCAACGGCGACGGCAGCGACGCCTTCAAGCGCGCCCAGTTGCGGGCCGGCCAGAAGCACGCGCTGGCGCCATATAATCCCGCGGCCAACGTCCTCTTCTTCGCCGAATACGGTTACGGCCCGCGGAAATACGCCGCCGGTCAATACGGCGAGCAGCTGCGTTTTTATGTCAACGATTCGCCGTCGTGGTCGGCCCGACTGGTGCTTGAGGAGGGCCGGAAGATCGTGCCGTTGCCGGGCTTTGACGATCTGTCCTACCAGGCATCGACGCGCGGCGGACGGGTGATGGATCATATTCTCGGCAACAAGGCGGTGTTCAAAGCCAATGCGAACGTCGCCGGCGATCTTGCGCTGGTGGGATCGGCCATCGCCGCCGACCACGGCCGGCGCCGCGAACGCCAGGGGAAGGATGGCGACGACGCCAACTACACGGCCCTGGGGCTCGGCGTGCTGGGCATAATCGGGAAGGTGGCATCCGCCGCGACGCAGGCCCAGGCCGACACGCGTCAATGGGACAATCTGCCGCAGCACCTCAGTTTCACCGCGCTCAAGTTCCCGGCGGGGGAGCACGCCGGCACCCTCGAGTTTCTCGACCGCGACGGCAACGTGCTCGAACGCCGCACGCAACGCGTTACATTCTCCGTGAGTTCCGACGACCGCGACACCGTCGTGTTTTTGAGCGAACTTAAGCGCTGAATGGCAGTCTCACCGCACACCTGACTCTGCACACCTGATTCGATCCGACCATGAAAACCAAGCGTACCGCCGGTCTCACCAAGCGCCCCGTCTCCCTCCTCGTTTTGGCCGCGGCCCTCGGATTGTCCGGGGGTTGCGCCGCGCCGACCGGCCCCTTCCCGCCGATCGACTCGACAAAATTCACGCTCGAAAACACCGACCGCTTCGTGCTGCTCGACCAGGCGGCGCAGTACTCCGTCACCTGCACGGGCATTCAAGAAATCCCGCTGGCCGACGGGCGGCTGGAGGTCGTGGCCAACGTCAAGAACCGCGAGAGCCGCCGCATCCAGGTGCAGGTGAGCTGTGTGTTCAAGGACGCGCAGGGTTTCTCCACCGGAGACGAAACCCCGTGGAACACGCTCATCCTTTCCGAGAATGCCACCGAGGCCGTACGTTTCTCGTCCCCGTCGCCTAGCGCCAAGAAATACACCGTGCGGGTCCGCCAGGCCCGGTGAACGCGATTACCCAACGGCCCGCCCCATCTTAGATTTTGCCCGGAAGGAACAACTCGTGTACGCCATGAATGTCCGCCCTCTTTTGCTCGTCTCGCTTGTCACCGGCCTTGCGCCGTTCGTTCTCGCGCAAGCCAACGACCAGTTGCTCCCGACGCCTCCGCCCGTGACCCAGGCCTTCCCGCGGAGCGAAGGCTCGCCGCCAGACTTCGGCCCGCAACGCGTCTACGGTCCCACGGGTGACACGTTGATCGCGCGGCAGACCGCCGAGGGCATCATCGAGGGATTTCGCCGGGCCTACGAGGTGACCGACCATGCGCCGCGCGTGGTGATCTACGTGAACCGCGCGTTGGTCGACACCTCGTCCGGGATGAAGCTTGTCGGTCGCACCGAGCGCTACGAAACTACCGACAAATCGCAGAAGCGCAGCGGCGAAAATACCTACAAGATTTCGGAAGCGCCGGCGCTCACGCTGGCCGACCAGCAGACGGTGCGGGATGTCGAGCGGCTTTTTGGCCGGGCGTTTCGTCATGCCGGCGCCACGCTCGCCGACCAGAAGGCGGCCGCCGCGCTCCTGCCCGAGCAGGCCGGCTCCCGCCTCGTGGGAGATGTCGCCGCGAAGGATCGCGCGGCGCTGGCCAACATTGCGGACCTCGCGATCGAGGTGCTCATTTCGAGCCGTAACCTCACCGTGCCCGAGGTCTCCGGCGACACCACGGTCGCCGTGCCGGACATTCAGGCGACGGCGATCCGGCTCAAGGATTCCGCGATCGTCGGCCAGGCCTCGGCGAGCGATATTCTCGGCAAAGGCGTGCAGGCGGGTCGCGTGATCCGGCAGTTCGACGTGCGCGACATCACCGAGGCGACCGCGCTCGCGCTGATGGAAGACATGTTGACCGGAAAAAAACGCTGACCCGGACCTCCGCGCGCAGCGGCTACGGGGCGGTTTTCTGACCGTTTCTCCTCGGCGGCAGCGGCCCGAATTTCACGCCTTCGTTCGCGGCCTCGATTTCCTTCAGCGACCGCCGGATGATCGCCCGCTCCTTGGCGGAGTCGCGCACGATGGGCACGCCGGTGGAGAAATCGATCGTCTTGCCCTCTTCGATGGGCAGCACGGGAGCGGGCATTTTGGGCGCCGCCTGATTGGCGGCGGGTGGGGAAAACGGCGATTCGCTGGGCGGCCGCCGGCCCACCTCCGGCGCGGCCGACCGCGTCCGTTTCCACAGCAGGAAGACCGTTGCCACCATCAGGGCGGCGAAGGCTACAACGAGCCAGAGCACATGGTTTTTCACGGCGGGGATTTCCGACGGTGGAAAATTTCTCAACCGAGTGCCAGCGCGATCACACCGGCGGCCACGGCGACGGCGGCCCAGATGCGGCGGCGGATCAAGCTTCGCCTTGCCGTTCCCGCTAGTCCGGCCGATAACGACGTCGGCTCGTTTTCAACCGCCCGTCGCGGGCATCACCCCGTCCCCTATGAACGTTTCGCACCTCACCGCTGTACTCCGGACCGGCTTCATCGCCGCCCTGCTCACCGCCTGCCTCACCCGCGCCGCCGAAATCCGCATCGGCATCATCGGTACCGACACGTCGCACGTGCCGGCCTTTGCGAGGGATTTCAACGATCCCAAGAATCCCAACCGGATCGTCGGCGCGCGGATCGTCGCCGCGTTCAAGGGCGGCAGTCCCGAGGTGGACGCCAGCCGCACCCGCGTCGACAAATTTGCCGCCCAGATCGAGCAGCAATACGGCGTGAAGATCGTGGGCTCGATCCAGGAACTGCTCCCCCTGGTGGATGCGGTCTTGATCGAGAGCGTGGATGGCCGGCAGCACCTCGAGCAGGCGCGCGCGGTTTTCCCCTCCGGCAAACCGGTGTTTATCGACAAGCCGTTTGCCGGCAGCCTGAAGGACGCGATGGAGATCGTGCGCCTCGCCCGGGAGACGAAAACGCCCGTGTTCAGCAGCTCCTCGTATCGCTTCAACGCCGGAATCACGAAACTCAAGAGCGCCGACCTCGGTTCCCTGCGCGGCGTGATCGCCTACGGTCCCGCCCACATCGAGCCGCACGTGCCCGATCTCTTCTTCTACGCCATGCACTCCGCCGAGGGCATGTTCACGGTGATGGGCACGGGTTGCCAGAGCGTCGTCCGTGTTTCGACGAAGAACACCGATGTCGTCACCGGCACGTGGTCCGGCGGGCGCGTCGGCGTGCTTTATGGCATCCGCGACGCGGCCAGTCCGGCGCACATCACGGCGTTTGGCACGAAGGCTGTGGTCGACGAGACGCGGGACAAGGCGGGCGCCTACACCGGCCTGACCCACGAGATCTTCAAGTTTTTCCAGACCAAGGTGGCGCCGGTGTCGCTCGAGGAAACCCTTGAGATCTTCACGTTTCTTGAGGCCGCCGAGGAGAGCAAACGTCGCGGCGGCACCCCGGTGACGCTCGCCGAGGTGATCGCGCTCAACTCCAGGAAGTAACCGGTCGCGAAGCCGGAGTGCCCGGGCGAGGGCGCCCGGCGCCGGCGCGCGTTCCGTCCGCTTTCGCGTTTCCCGGTTCGTGTTTTCGTCAGGATCATTTTCCAACTTCGCTCCTCGCCATGACTGCAAACGGTTCGACCGCTCCGTCGCATCTGCGACCACTCTTCGTTCTCCTCACTCTGGTGGCATTGGCCACGCAACTGCCGGCCCGGCTGGCGGCGGCGGATACGACCTTCACGGCCGGGGCGGGCGAGGTGGATATCACGCCGGATGTGAAAATGATCAATTACTACACCACGCACAAACCGTTCGGCGTGGTGCACGATCCGCTCCACGTGCGCGCGTTGGTCATCGGCGATGGCGCGACGCGCGTCGCCCTCGTGGTGTGGGAGTTGCTCGATGCCGG
Organism: Opitutia bacterium; assembly: GCA_947474935.1. Classification (GTDB taxonomy): domain Bacteria; phylum Verrucomicrobiota; class Verrucomicrobiia; order Opitutales; family Opitutaceae; genus ER46. Next base: position 203,350 of record CANJKL010000002.1, on the reverse strand, counting down.
CGATTCCGCCGTGGCGCGGGCGCGCGAGGAAATCGAGAAGGTGACCGGCATTCCGGCCTCGCAGGTGATCATCAATGCCACGCACACGCATTCGTCGTCCCGTTCCCCGTGGTATGACGACAGGCCGCTGAACAAAGGGCACCAGAACGACCCGCGCGTCCAGGAATGGATCGACGCGCACCAGACCGATCCGCTTTACCGCGACTGGGTGGCGGCCCTGCCGAAGCGTTGCGCCGAGGCGGTGCGGCTGGCCGATGCTGCCCGCCGCCCGGCCACACTGCGCCTCGGCCGGTCCTATGCCGGCGAATGGGTTTTCAACCGCCGGCCGATCCAGCCGGACGGCACGGTGAAAACGTTAATGACGCCGCCTGATCCGCACAGCCTTTCCAACGGGATGCGCTTCGGCAAAACCGAGCCGACGCTGACCGTGCTGCAATTCCGGGATGCGGCCGACAAGGTCATCACCACGCTTTTTCATCTACCCTGTCACTCGGTCGCGATCTATCCGTTCACCGGGGGCGTCTCCGCCGACTGGTCCGCGCCGATCCTGCGCCGGTTGAAGGAGGAATTCGGCGCGCCGGCGATTTTTGTCCAGGGCTGTGCCGGTGACATCGTGCCGGTCCGGCGCGGGTTCGAGGCGGTGGCGGAGATGGCGAAGGGCGTTTCCGCCCGGGCGCTGGCCGCGGTGAAGAACAGCGTGGCGCTGCCGACGGGCCCGATTCATCACGGGCAGGCCGTGGTGGGATTGCCGCTGACGCCCCCGGCGCGGCAGGCGACGGGAGTTGATTTTGCGCCGGCCGAGATCCATGTGGTCACGTGCGGTCCGCTCGCGATCGTGACGATGCCGGGTGAGCCGCTCGCGCAGCTGGGTTATTCGATTCAGGAGCGCTCACCGTACCAGCATACGCTGGTGCTGGGTTATTCCAACGGCCGCGGCGGTGGCTACGTGGGCATGCCGGGCGACAAGGTGAAGGGCGGCTACGAAATGGGCCCTGTCGGCCGGGCGACCGACGAAGCCGGGCAACTCATGATCGAGACGGCCGCGCGGCTGCTGCGGGAAGCGCCGCCGCCCGCGATCCGCGCGGGCAGGTAAACACACGCAGTTTTTTGGCGTGTTCTTTTTGCGCTTGGGGAACCGCGGAACCTTCGTCATGACATTCCCCTCCCTCAACCCCGTTCGTTCCAAACGGGTTCCCCGTCTGCTTCCCCCGACCACTCATTACCATGAAAAGTCCCCGCTCGTTGGTTTCCCTCGCCCTCCTTGCCTTGCTCGTCGTTCCGCCCGTGTTCGCCAATGGCCCGCGGGTGCTCGCGCAGGGCGCGATGCCTGATGATGTCCGCCTCCAGCCGCCGAAGGATTTGAACGGCTATTTCCCCTTCACCCCGTCGAAGTCGCCGGCGGAGTGGGAAAAGCGCGCGGACTATGTGCGCCGGCAGATTCTCGTTTCGCAGGGCCTTTGGCCGATGCCGGCGAAGGGTCCGCTCAACGCGGTCATCCACGGGCGGATCGACCGGCCCGAGTACACCGTCGAAAAAGTTTATTTCGAAAGTTCCCCCGGCTTTTTCGTCACGGGCAACCTGTACCGGCCCAAGAATCCCAAGGGCAAGGTCCCCGCGGTGATGTTTGGGCACGGCCACTGGCAGGACGCGCGGTTGCTGGAGGAGACGCCGGAAAAGCTGCGGCAGGAGATCGCCACGGGGCAGGAGCGCTTCGAACAGGGCGGGCGCAGCCGCTTTCAATCGATGTGCGTGCAACTCGCGCGCATGGGCTGCGTCGTCTGGCAGTGGGACATGTTGAGCGACTCGGATTCGCGCCAGTTGTCGCGCGAGATCGTGCACCGGTTTGCCCGGCAGCGGCCCGAGATGAACACGACGACGGACTGGGGTCTCTACAGCCCGCAGGCCGAGGCCCGGCTGCAGAGCATCATGGGCCTGCAGACTTGGAATTCGATCCGCTCCCTCGATTTCCTGCTCACCCTGCCCGAGGTCGATCCGGAACGCACGGCCATCACCGGCGCCAGCGGCGGCGGCACGCAGACCATGCTGCTCGCCGCGATCGATCCGCGGATCAAGCTTTCGTTTCCAGCCGTGATGGTGAGCACCGCGATGCAGGGCGGCTGCACCTGCGAGAACGCGTCACTGCTGCGCGTGGACACGGGCAACATCGAGTTTGCCGCGCTCTTCGCGCCCAGACCGCAGGGCATGACCACGGCCAACGATTGGACGAAGGAAATGTCGACCAAGGGATTTCCCGATCTGAAGGACCATTACGCGATGCTTGGCGCGCCGAACAACGTCATGCTCCACCGCGGCGAGCATTTTCCGCACAATTACAACGCGGTCTCGCGGTCGGGGTTCTACACGTGGCTCAACCGTCATTTCCGGCTTGGCGCCAAGGAACCGGTGATCGAGCGCGACTACGAGCCGCTTACGCGCGAGCAATTGACCGTGTGGGATGAGGCGCATCCGGCCCCCCGGGCGTCGGATCCCGCGTTCGAACGCTCGTTGTTGCAGTGGTTCGCGGCTGACGCGGAAAAGCAGCTCAAGGACAGCGCCGCTTCACCCGATCGTTTCCGCGAGGAAGTCGGTGGCGGCGTCGAGGTGCTCATCGGCCGGACCTGGGCCGGGGCGGGCGACGTCGAATGGCGGCTCCGGAACCAGCAGGACCGCGGCACGCACCTCGAGCTGGCCGGCCTCGTGCGCAATCAGACGTACCGGGAGGAATTGCCCATAGTCTGGCTGGTGCCGAAAAGCGCCAACGGCCGGTCCGTGGTGTGGGTCGATGAATCCGGCAAGTCGGCGTTATTCGCCGCCGATGGTTCGCTGGTGCCGGCGGTGCGCCGGCTGGTCGACGCGGGCGTCGCGGTGGTGGGCGCCGATCTTCTCTTTCAGGGCGAATCGCTGGCGAGCCGCCAGCCGGTGAAGCAGAACCGCGTGGTGGACAATCCCCGCGAGTTTGCCGGCTACACCTATGGCTACAATCACGCGCTCTTTGCCCAGCGCACGCACGACGTGCTCACGCTGGTGAAATTCCTGCGCACCACGAAGAGTCCGGCCGGCGCAGTGGCCTCGTCGGTCTCGGTGGCGGGCTTTGGTCGCAGCGGACCGATCGTGGCGGCGGCGCGCGGGCTGGCGGGGTCGGCGATCGACCGGGCGGCCGTGGACACGGGCGGCTTCCGCTTCTCGAAGCTGCTCGACTTCCGCGATCCGCAATTTCTCCCGGGCGGCGCGAAGTACCTGGACCTGCCCGGCATGCTGGCCCTCGGGGCCCCGCACCCGCTCTGGCTCGCCGGCGAAGCGCAGGAACCCGAGGTCGTCGCGAGTCTTTATCGCGCGTCCGGGAAGTCCGGGCAATTGACGTTGGCCGGCGCCACGGCAAGTCCCCAGGACGCGGCGGCCTGGCTCCTGCGGTAACCGCAGCCGTTCACGCCCGGTCTTTTCAAGTACCGGCCTTCGCCGCTGCGATTTTGGCGGCGAAGGCCGGAGCCGGACCGGCGGCGAATGCGGGATTAGCTGCTTAACGCGGCTTTGACGGCGTCGAGCGTGAGACCGGAAATACGGAGGACCTTCTGGCGCGAGGTGTCGCCGCGCAGGACCGTGATCGCGCGACGCGGCAAATCGAGCCGGTCCGCTAGGAATTCGCAGAGCGCCTCGTTGGCGCGACCTTCGACGGGCGGCGCGTGGACTTTTACCTTGAGCACTTCCCCGAGCCACCCGGTGACTTCGCTGCGTGGCGCGTTCGGAATCGCTTTCACCGCGAGCGTGCAATGGGAAGGGGGTGACACTGAAGAAATGTGGAAATCAGGAACCCGGGAAAATACCTGCGGGGCCAGCGCGTCCGCTCAACCCAGCGCCTCGGCCAGGACGGCGATGATGTCCTCCGCCGGCTCCGTGCCGCAGCAAAGGCGCATCAGGTCGGGGTCGAGGTTGCTGGCCGAAAGCTCGGCGAGGCCCGCGGGCGTGGTCACCAGATCATAGTGCGCGAGGTACATGTAGGGACAGATCAGCGTCGTTTTCATGCCGAAGCTGGGACCCTTGGGCAGCTGCAGCCGGTCGTAGAACGGCTCCATCGGGCTGCGCAGCGTGAAGGAAATCATGCCGCCGGTGGCATCGGGAGCGCGGGCGATGCGGAGGTAGTTTGCGCGCGAGGCCGGATGCAGCGCCCAAAACACGTCGCGGACTTTCGGATGCGTGGCGAGGAAGGCCGCGACGCGCGCGGTGTTGGCATGGATGCGGGCCAGCACGGATTCGGTCTCACCGATTTCGCAGGCGAGCCGGCGGAGGTCACGGCCGTAGACGGGTTCGAGTTCGGCCGCGGCGCGACGGCGGAGTTCGGTCGCATCGGGACCGGCGGGGTTGATCGCGACCAGGCCCGCGACGAGATCGCCTTCGCTGGCGGTGTATTTCGTCAGACTCGACACGACGAGGTCGGCATGGGTGAGCGCATCGACGTCAAAGACCGAGACGGTCGAGGGATCGAGGATCAGGTGGGCTCCGTGCCGGCGGCAAAGCGCAGCGAGGCCGGGCGCGTCGGGTGTCTGGATCAATGGATTGGTCGGCAGCTCGGCGACCACGCCGGCGATCCGGTCGCCGTACCGGGCGAAAATGCGCTCGAGGCCGGCCTGATCGAGGGCGTCACGCACGTAGACATAGTCGACCGGCGCGTTGGTGAATTTCTTGAGGATCGCGATGGTGTCGAGGTAGAGCCAGCCGAGTTGCAGCCACACGGTGCGGCCCCGCGCGGCCTGCAGGTCGGCCGCCGCGCGGAAGCCCGCAAAAACGGCGTTCATGCCGCAGGTGGCGAGCAGGAGGTCATCGTCGCCGCAGGCGGGCAGGGCCCGCCGCAAGACGCGGCGGATCTCGGCGGTGGCGTCGCCGGCAAACGTCGCCTCGGCAAACGGCGCGGCGCGCAACCCGAGCCGGACCAGATGATCCTCCGCTTCGCGCGAGGACAGGAAGCCCCCGATGTTTTGGAGATAGGTCTTTGCGCGGGCGGCGGTCGCGGGGGAGGTCGGGTGTGAGACGCCGGTCAGACCCTCGTGGGAGAAAAGCCGGGGCGCGTCCGCGGCGGTCTCAAGGTGGCGGCTCAGGCCCCGGGCCATGCGCCCGGATGAGGCAAGCCAGAGGGTGCGACCGGCGAGGGCGGGATCCCCGGCGGTGAAATGAGCCGCGAGCTGCCGGGCGAACGGATGCACGACGAACCGCGGGTAGCCCGAGGTGAGGGCGCGCATCGTCTCCGGGTTCTTCTCCTCGTAACCGCGCACATCGTGGAGCGTGGGCAGGCTGCACGATACGGCGTGGGGGCTGGCCGGAATGGATTGGCCCAGAGGCAAGTGAGTGAAGGCGGACATCGCAAAAGGAGAAAAAGGAGTGGAGCCGGCCGGGGCTGGCAACATCGGGCGCGGAGCTTTGCAGGTGGCCGGCGCGTGGCAACGGGGACGTTTGTCGCGGTGTGTCATGGCGGGAGGGGGCCTTCCGGCCCGGTCGGAGCGGCCGGAACCCGGCGAAACAATTTGCGCTCGGCCGGGGGGCCGCGTTGAACGGCGCGGATGAAACTCGTTTCGTGGAACGTCAACGGCGTGCGCGCCGCCCACAAGAAGGGCCTCCTCGACTACATGGCAAAGGTGCAGGCGGATGTCCTTTGCCTGCAGGAGGCCAAGGCGCATCCCGGCGACGCGCAGCACATCCCCTGGCCGCCGGGCTACGAGATCTTCTGGAATCCCGCGGTGAAGAAAGGCTACAGCGGCACGATCATCTTCACCCGGGTCAAGCCGAAGGCGGTGACGCTCGGGATCGGGCTGCGGGAACACGATGGCGAGGGGCGCGTGATCACCGCGGAGTACGACGACTTTTACCTGCTCAACGTCTACCAGCCGAATTCGCAGCGCGGCCTTACCCGGCTGGATTACCGCACGAAGGAATGGGACCCGGCCTTCCTCGCTTACCTGAAGCGGCTCGAAAAAAAGGGGAAGCCGGTGATTTTTTGCGGCGACCTCAACGTGGCGCACACGGAGATCGACCTGACGAACCCGAAGACGAACCGGCGCAACGCCGGTTTCACGAATGAGGAGCGGGAAAATTTTTCGAAAGTGCTGGCGAGCGGGTTTGTGGACACGTTCCGCGAATTCGAAAAAGGCCCGGGACACTACTCGTGGTGGAGCCAGATGATGAACTGCCGCGCGCGGAACATCGGGTGGCGCGTCGATTACTTTGTCGCGAGCGAGCAGCTGCGGCCGGCGCTGAAGCGCGCGTGGATTTCCCCCGAGGTGATGGGCAGCGATCATTGCCCGGTGGGGTTGGAACTGAAATAAAACGCCAGCCGGATATCCCATGCGTCACTTGCTCCTTGTCCTTGCCCTGGTCTGGAACACCGCGGCGTCCGCCCGGGCGGCCCAACCGGCGCCGGTGGCCGAACGGTTCAGCTTTGTGGCCATGGGCTGCATGCCTTACGGCGTGGCCAATTATCCGGCCTACGAGCGGCTGCTGGCGGAGATCAACCGCCATGCCCCCGCCTTCACGGTGCATTGCGGCGACACGAAGGGGGGCAGCGAGCCGCCGAGCGATGCCCTGCTGGCGCGGGTCAAGACCTGGTTCAATTCGATCGACGGACCGCTGATTTACACGCCGGGCGACAACGAGTGGACCGACGTACATGGCGAGAGCAGCGGCCGGCAGGATCCGCTGGTCTGGCTGGCGAAAGTCCGGGCGCTTTATTTTGCCGCGGAGCGCAGTCTGGGGCGCCAGCCGATCCCGCTCGTCACGCAACGGCGCGATCCGGCGTATGCAAAATTTGTGGAGAACGCGCGCTGGACGCGCGACGGCGTGGTTTTTGCCACGGTGCACCTCGTCGGGAGCAACAACAACGACCAGCCCGAGGTGCCCGGAGCCGTGGCGGAATATCAGGAGCGCGACGCGGCCGACATCGCCTGGATTCGCGCGGCTTTCGCGGCTGCGCGGGAATCGGCGGCCCCGGGACTCGCGCTGTTTTTCCAAGCGCAACCCTTCACACCGGGCCGGGGCGCGGTGGCGCGTTCATCGGGCTTCACGCGTTTTACCGCGACGCTCGAGGAGGAAGCCCGTGCGTTCAAGAAACCCGTTTTGCTCGTCCACTCCGACGAGCATCGCTATCGCTTCGAGCCGGCGATTCGCTTTCCCGACGCCGCCAGTCCGGTGACGAATGTGACCGAACTCGAAACGTTCGGCGACCACGACATTCACGGTGTGATCGTCGTGGTCGACCCGGCCTCGCCGCAGGTCTTCCTGGCCGGTCCGCTGATCGTGCCCGGCAATGCGCTGCCGGTGCTGCCGCGAAAATAGCGCCCCGCTCCGATGGCCGCGATCGCCCTCCAACTGAAAGCGTTGATGTTGCAATCGCCGCGCCTGACGCTGGCGGTGGCGGAGAGCATGACTTGCGGCCGGGTGCAGGCGGCGGTCGGGGCGGTTGCCGGGGCTTCGGGCTTTTTTCTCGGAGGCATGACCGCGTATACGCTCGACCAGAAAGTGCGGCATCTCGGGGTGAATCGCGCAGCGGCGAAGCGCGTGAACGGTGTGGCGGCGGAAGTCGCGGAGCAGATGGCGCGCGGGGCCTGCCGGTTGTTCGGCAGCGATCTTGGAGTTGCGACCACCGGTTACGCGGAACCTGCGCCGGCGGCGGGGGGGGGCGATCCGTTTGCATGGTGGGCGGTGGCGCACCGCCGGCGGGGCCGCTGGGTCGCCGTCAGCAGCGGCCGGGTCGAGTGCCCCGGCGCGAAGCGGACCGATGCGCAGGCGCTCGTGGCGGCGGCGGCCCTGGTCGAGTTGACCGAGTATCTGCGCACGCTGCGCCGTTGACGACGCGGCGGGCGGGATTCGCGCGCGCCGTCAGGTCGCGGTGTTCTGAAAAAACTCGATCACTTCTCCGCTGGGTCCCTCGCAAAAGAAGAGGCGGACGGGAACCGCCCCGGCACCGTTGGTCGTCGCGATCGTGACGTCCTTGGGCTCGATGGTGATCTTCGCTCCAAAGGCGCGGACGCGCGCGGCGACCTCGTCGAGGCGGGTCGTGCGCAGGGCGAAGTGGATGATGGAGCCGTTGCCGGCCGGCGCATAGTCGAGGTCCTCGAAAATCTCGATGTAGTTGCCGTCGCCGGTATCCAGCATGACGGCACGCTGCGGCGCGGCGCGCCAGGCGATCTTGGCGGTGCAGCCCAGCGTTTCCTGGTAGAACCGCATCGTGCGGTCCCAGTCGCGCGTTTTCAGGCACACGTGGTGAAAGCCGCCGCCGCCGAGGATCGGGTTGGACATGGTTGGAAATAATTCAGCGGCGGGCCATCACGGGTGATGGCCGCCCCACCGGGCATTGATTCGTCGGACGCCGGGCGCCGCCCGCGCCGTCGCGGTTGACCGTTCCGCCCTGCGCCCGCATCAGGGCGCGATCCGCTGCATCAGGTCCATCAGCGGCTGCACTTCTGCCGGCGGCTGGACCCAGTCGCTGTAGAGCAACTCGGGCATCGTGTACCTGGTGTTGTAGAGGCTGAAATTGGCGGCGTCGTTACGCTCGACATGGCCGGCCTTCACCGTCGCGCCGGCGTAGAGCCCGACGGAACGGATGTAGGCGAGCAGCGGGGTGTTGAGGATTTCGCCCTGATTGCGTTCGACTTCGGCCGCGAGCGGACCGGCCACCGCCTTGGCGTCGACGCCGATGTTGAAGCGGCGCGAAAACAGCATGCGCGGCGTGGTGTCGTCCGTGATAATGAACACGCTTTCGACGGACTTGGCCCCGATCTGGAAGCCGAGGCTGGCTTCGCCGGCCTGGATGAGCACCGGCACGCTCCAGCGTCCGCTGGGCTTCCTGACCATGATCACGCCATAGCCCTCCTGCACGCCGATGAGGAAGCCGGCCTTGAACTGATTGAGAATGATGATCGCCTTCGCGTGCTGGAGGACGACGGCCGGGATCGCCGTTTGCCGCCGGAGCTGAAATTCCTGGAGGATGGCTTCGCAAGTCTCGACGCGACCGACGAGAGCTTCGCGCGTGGGCGCGGCGCGGAGGAGAGTCGCTCCGAAAAGTGCCAGGGACAGGAACAGAAATTTCTTCATGACGGTGGGAAAGACGAGACTGGGTGCAGTGTAGGCATGGCGCGGCGAAGTTGGAAAGCGCGGAGTGAAGGCGAGTTTTGACGGGACCGATCCGGGGCGGGATGTTCCGCCGGGGCACCGGGCCGGGCGCCGACTTCAGTCGAGCCCGCGGGCGGCGAGTTCATCCTCATCCCAGCCCAGATAATGGCCGAGTTCGTGCAGATAGGTGATCCGCACCTCCTCGCGAAACGCTTCGACCTCTTCCGCCGCGAAGTCCCAGAGGTTGTCCAGATACAGGAGAATCTGGGGCGGCGCGGGATTGTTCTGATTCAGGGCGGTGCCGTGGGCGCTGCCAGTGAACAGCCCGAGGATCTCGGGTTCGAACCCTTCGGCGAGCACGTCGGGGGCGGGCTTGGCTTCGTAGTGGACGATCACGGCGCGTGCGAGCGGGCGGATTTCCGGTGGCAACCCGCGCTGGGCGGCCCCGACGGCGTGGGCGGCGAGTTCGATGAGGCGGGAGCGATCCATCGGTGGAGGACGGCGTGCGGTCACGCCCGCGGGTCGCCGGAGAGGTCGTAGTGTTCGAACCGCTGGCCGAGCAGCCACAGGCCGCACCAGAGCTCTCCAGCGAGGATCGCCAGGGCGATGAGCCCGCCGGCGCTGACCGCCAGCGCAGGACCGACGAACGGTTGCAGAATGAAGATCAACAGCGCGGCGAAGGCTGCGGCGGGCAGCAGGGCGATCGCCATGGTGATCAATTGCGCGAAGAAGAAAATCATGCGCTGGCCCGCGACTTCCGGGCCACCCCCGCGAAACCGGCTGGCCTGGAACCAGGCGGGAAAGACCAGCGCGGCGGCGTTGGGTACGAGCAATTGTAACATGACGACGGGCGGCGTGATCACGGCCAGCCAGATGGCGCCCGTGATGCGCAGCGGCGGCGTGAGCCACGAAAAACGCACCTGCGCTGGATCGAGCGCCAGCGCCATGGTGAGCAGCGCGAGCCACAGCAAACCGGTGAGGATAAAAACGGGGGTGAGGAGCTCGCCGAGGATGATTTGCCAGCCAGGGAGAGGGTAGGTCTTGAGGATGTCCGCGTGGGTCAGGTCGCTGCGGATGTCCTGCCGGGCGAATTGCGGCCCGACGATCAGCAGGTAGCCGCCAGCCATCGCGGCTCCCACTCCGATGGCCGGCAACAAACCGCGCCACGCCGGATGCGTGGTCATCCAGGTGCAGCCGGCGACGATGACGGCGGCGCTGCCGAGCAGGATCCGGAGGTTGAAATAGGGCCAGGTGGAAAGAAGATTTTTCCAGAGGAACGCGAATTCCACGCGGCCCGTCCCGCCGAGATGAAACGGGCCCCGCCGGCCGCCCGCCGGCGCACCGCCCAACCGGCGCTGGCCCGAGCGCCACGCCGCGATCCGCGCAGTCCGTTTTTGCGCGTAGTCGATCGACGCGTCCTCGAAGGCCACGGCCGTTTTGACGACCCAGAGGTAGTGCGCGACAATCACGAGCACGGCCGGGGCCAGCGCGAGGAGGAAGAGGCGAAGGTCGGCGGCGAGAAACGGGCCGAGCACGAGCTTGAACGGCCAGAGCACCCAGCTGAGCGGCGCGGTGGCGGTGAGCGTTGCGATCCAGTCCGTCAGCGGCCGCAGGGCAGCGGCATCGTGGACGGCCGGCAGGCGTCCGCTCGGCGGCAGCCGCCAGAAAGTGGTGGCGAACACTGCGGCCAGGAGTCCCAGCGCTAGGAGTCGCCGCCAGACGGCGCCCAACCCGGCGTCGCTCAGTCTCGTCAGTGTGAAGTTGGCGCCGCTGTAGTGCAGGTTGAGCAGCGAGAAAACGAACCACCAGCCCAAGGCGTGCGTGAGGGGGTTGCCGCCGAGGAAGCTCCAGCGGTTCGAGATCAACATCATGATGGTTGCGCCGACAAGGCTGCGGAGCTGGCCGCTGATCAGCCGGAAGTGTATCAGCGCGCGCCGGTTGACGGGCGCCGGAAAAAGAAAGGCGATTTCCGCCTCACTGAAGCCCAGCGCGGCCCGCTGGGTCGGCACGATCCACATCAAGGCAACGAAGACGAGGAGGGCCATCGTGCCAAAAGCCATGGCCGCCGGCAGCCAGTGCGTGGGGAGGGCGGCGCCCACGACGCCGGTGGCATCGAGCATCTGGGCCGCGGCAACGGGCGGCAGCCGCCGGCCGTTGGGCGCGTCGCCCCAGTGGCGGAGAAAGAAGAACCAAAAATAGAACGCGAACGTGATCGAGCCGACGAGTTGCTTGGGCTGGCGGAGGCCTTTCAAACGCTGGCGGACCCAGTTCCGGAAGGACATGAGCCGCAGATAGAGCAGGGCGCCAAGCATGAGGGGCGGTGGACGGGCGAAGAATGGGCGAGACCGTAAGGTTGGAATCGTTCTCTTACGCGTTCCTCGGTCTGGATTCTGCCGGGTCGAGAGGGAAAAGCATGGTAGGTGCCTGGGGGAACGAGAACGATCGGGGGGTCAGTTTTCCGATCCGCCCGTGGCTCGAATGAAAACCTCTTCGAGCGTCACGTTGGCTTCGCCGTTGCTGAAACGTGCGGCCACCTCGCCGAGCGGTCCGTGGGCGATCTTTTCGCCCCGCTTCAGGATGAGAACGTGGGTGCAGATTTCCTCCAGCAGATGCAGCAGATGCGAGCTGAGCACGATGGTCGCGCCGTCGCGGGCGCGCTTCACGATCGAGTCCTTCATCCGGCGGATGCCGAGTGGATCGAGGCCGGTGAGCGGTTCGTCGAAGAAAAGCACCCGCGGCGCGTGCAGCAGGCCGCAGGCGATGGCGAGCTTCTGCTTCATGCCGCGCGACAGCTCCGTCGGCAGCTGGTCCGCTTTGTCGGCAATTTCAAACTCCTCCAGCAACGGTTGGGCGATGGATTCGTGGCCGGCGATGCCGTAAACGCGGGCCACAAAATTCAGGTGCTGGCGCACGGTGAGGTAGTCGAAGAGCCGCGGCTCATCCGGAAAAAAGGCGAGCGCGCGCTTGGCGGCCACGGGGTTGACCGCGAGATCGTACCCGGCGATCCGAACCGCGCCATCGCTGACGGGGATGATCCCGGCCAGGCAGCGCAACGTGCTGGTTTTACCCGCCCCGTTCGGGCCGACCAGACCGAGAACCTCGCCCGGCCCGGCGGTGAAGGACAGCGCGTGGACGGCGGTGAAACTGCCGTAACGCTTGGTCAGGGCTTGGACCTCAATCATGCGGCGCGACGCTGCGGAGCGGGCGGCGGTCGGGCAAGCTCGGGAAACTCGAGTAACTTCTTCTGCGTGGCCACGTCTTCCTCCCCGTCCCGGTTCCCGGTGACTTAACTCAGTTCAATTACCCGTAAGTCAAAATCGATCCTCGTTCCTCATGAAATCTCCCATCAAATTACTTATCACGCTCCTTGCTTTCAGCATGGGGGCTCTTGCTCCCCTCAGCGCCCAGGAAAAAAAAGGCCGGGGTGGAAATCCCGATGCCCAGGTTGAGCGCCTCGACCAAGCGGTTGGCCTGACGGCCGACCAGAAGGCCAAGATTAAAGAGATCTACACCAAGAATATGGAAAAGGCTCGCGATGCCTCGCCGGAAGATCGCCGCGCCATTATGCAGGCCCAGCGCGACGCGGTTCGCGCCGTGCTCACGCCTGAGCAGCACAAGAAATTCGACGAAATGCCCCAAGGCAAAGGTGGTAAAGGCGGCGGCAAAGGTGGTCGGAAAAAGTCCGACAACTGAGCTTCAGTAAGACTTGTTAGGGGTTGTTGGATTGGCCGCCGCGGGATACAACCCGCGGCGGCCTTTTTGTTTCGATGAGACGTTTTTCCGGACCGTAACGCTTTGATTTCGACTCGGTCGGGCGCGCGGGCAGGGTGCGGGCATGACCGAACAAATGCGCGTGACAGTCGTCGGCGGAGGCGCCGCGGGATTTTTCGCGGCGATCGCGTGCGCAGAAAAACTCGGGCCCGCGGGCCGGGTTACGATCATCGAAGCGACCGCGCATCCGCTGGCGAAAGTCCGGGTCTCGGGCGGCGGGCGTTGCAACGTCACGCATGCCTGCTTCGAACCGCGCGAACTGGCGAAACGCTACCCCCGCGGCGGCCGTGAATTGCTCGGGGCGTTTCACCGCTGGCAACCCCGCGATACGATCGCCTGGTTCGCAGCGCGGGGGGTGGAGCTAAAAACGGAAGAGGACGGCCGGATGTTCCCGGTGACGGACGATTCCGCGACGATCGTCGATGGTTTGCTGCAGGCGGCGGAAAAGGCGGGCGTGCAGGTCGTGACCAGCATGGGCGTGCGGACAGTGGAGCACATCCCGACGCGCGAGGGCGGCGGCACCTTCTGGCTGACGCGGACGGACGGCGAGGGCGTGCGCTGTGAGCGCGTGCTGCTGGCGACCGGCGGCAACCGGTCGTCGGCCGGGTTTACGGTCGCCGCCGCGCTGGGCCATGCGATCGAGCCGCTGGTGCCGTCGCTGTTCACCTTTCATATCGACGATGCGCGGCTGATCGGGCTCTCGGGCGTGGCGGTGGAAAATGCGGCGGTGGCGGTGCCCGGCACGAAGTTGCGCGAGGGCGGCCCGTTGTTGATCACTCACTGGGGGCTGAGCGGCCCGGCCATCCTGAAACTTTCCGCGTGGGGCGCGCGCGAGCTGGCGGCGGTGAACTACGAATTTCCGCTCACGGTGAATTTTGCGGCGCCGCACACCCGGGAGTCGCTGCGCCAGGAACTGGCCGCCGCGCGGGAAAAAAATCTGCGCAAGCACATCGGCACGTGGAGCCCGCTGGCGATGCCACAGCGTTTGTGGGAACGGCTCGTGGGGGCGGCGGGCATTGAGCCGTCGACGCCCTGGAGCACGGTGGGCAACGCCGCGCTTTCCAAGCTCGCCGGGCAGGTGACGGCGGCGGAGTTCAAGGTGGTGGGCAAGAGCCTGTTCAAGGAGGAATTCGTCACGTGCGGCGGCGTGCGATTGAGCGAGGTGGATTTTCGTACCATGGAGAGCCGCCTCTGCCCGGGCCTGCATTTCGCCGGCGAGGTGCTCGACATCGACGGTGTCACGGGCGGCTTCAATTTTCAATCGGCCTGGACCACGGGCTGGCTGGCGGGCGAGGCGATGGCCGCGCTCTAATTGGCATTGCCGGCGACACGGCGACGAAGCAATCCAAGTGGACCGTCACGCCGTCCGCCCCGGCGGGGTGTCGGGAATCAATGCCCACCTATTTTCAGCTGTTGCTGCTTGTGCTCCCGGTTTTCCTGCTGATTGGCGTGGGCGTCGCGGCGCGGCGCATGCATTGGATTGAGGGCGAGGCGGAGACGAGCCTCATTCGTTTTACGGTGAACGTTTGTTATCCGTGCCTGATCTTCGAATCAGTGGCGGGCAACGTCGCGCTGCGGAATCCGGCCAATCTGCTGCTGCCGCCCCTGGTGGGATTCGGGATCACCTGGCTGGGCATTCGCGCCGGCCTGATCGTGGCCCGGGCCATCGGGCTGCACGTGGGCACGGGGTTGCGCACCTTTGCCCTCGCGGTCGGCATCACCAACTATGGCTACCTGCCGCTGCCGATCATGGAGGCGATGTGGGGTCCGGAAAGCCGGGGCATCCTGATGGTGCACAATGTCGGCGTGGAAATCGCGATCTGGACCGTCGGCGTGCTGGTCCTGAGCGGCCAGTCGTTGCGCGAGGGTTGGCGGCGTTTGGTGAGCCCGATCCTGATCACGCTGGTGGTGGCGCTGGTTTTCAACCTCACGGGGCTCACGCCGCTGTTGCCGAAGGTTGCGAATACTACCATCCACGCACTCGGGATCTGCGGGGTGCCGCTGGGGCTGGTCATGACCGGGGTGAACCTCGCGAACTACCTGAAGGCGCCGCGGGAGCTTTTCGAAACCCGCGTGTCGCTGGCGGCGATGGCACTGCGGCTTGGCGTGCTGCCCGTGCTCATGCTGTTGCTCGCCTATTATTTGCCGTGTTCGATCGAACTGAAACGGGTGATTGTCGTTCAAGCCGCGATGCCGACCGCGATGGTACCGATCATTCTCGCGCGGTTGTATGGCGGGCATCCGCAGACGGCGGTGCAGATCGTGCTGGGCACGACGGCACTCGGCATCTTCGTCATTCCGCTCTGGCTGCGGGCGGGCCTTGCCTGGGTCGGAGTCTGACGGCGGGTGGCATCACCCGGCCGCGAGCTGGAGAATTCGGGGGTATTTCCAAGGAGTCACCGTTGACCCTCCGGGCGCGAAGCCGCTAGCTCCTCCCCACCATGGACTGGATCACCGACCCGCAGATTTGGATTTCGCTCATCACGCTCACCGCCCTCGAAATTGTGCTGGGCATCGACAACATCATTTTCATCTCGATCCTGGCGGGCAAACTGCCGGTCGCCCAGCAAGCCAAGGCGCGGCAGCTCGGGCTCAGTCTGGCGCTGATCACCCGCGTGCTGCTGTTGATGAGCCTGACGTGGCTCATGGGATTGACCAAGCCGCTGTTCACGCTGCCGGTGCTTGAGCACGGCTTGTCCGGCCGCGATCTCATCCTGCTGCTGGGGGGACTCTTCCTGATCGGCAAGAGCGTGGTCGAAGTGCACGAAAAACTGGAGGCGGAGGACGGGCACGTGACCTCCGGCAAAGCCCGCGCATCGTTTGCCAGCACGATCGTGCAGATCCTCCTGCTCGACATCGTCTTTTCGCTCGATTCGGTGATCACCGCGGTCGGCATGGCCAACAATGTCGGCGTGATGATCGCCGCGGTCGTGATCGCGCTGGGCGTGATGCTGGTGTTTGCCGGCGCGATCAGCGACTTCGTCAACCGGCACCCGACGCTGAAGATGCTTGCGCTGAGTTTCCTGATTCTGATCGGCGTGACGCTC
This sequence comes from Opitutia bacterium, assembly GCA_947474935.1. Taxonomy (GTDB): domain Bacteria; phylum Verrucomicrobiota; class Verrucomicrobiia; order Opitutales; family Opitutaceae; genus ER46. Next base: position 187,439 of record CANJKL010000002.1, on the reverse strand, counting down.
GTCGGCGAGAGCCTCGGGCAGCACATCCCGAAGGGTTACATCTACTTCTCCATGGCCTTCGCCTTCGGCGTGGAAATGTTGAACCTCCGGCTGCGCGCGAAGCACAAGGCCCCACCGGTGGAGCTGCACCAGCCTTACCGGTGAGCGGCGGGGCCGCGGTGGCCCGTTATTCCGCGGCAGGCGGCGGGGCGTGGCGCTCGTTTTTGCGCAGGCCGTGCCGCCGGCGCAGGAGCTCGTCGAGCTTGTCCACCAGCAGATCGAGCGACTTGTAGCCGTCCTCGCTGGTGACACTGGCGACGAGATCGGGCCCGCCGATTTCGATGTGGCCCTTGGCGATGAAGCGGTGTCCGACCTCGCGCGTCTTATCGAGCTCCAGATCGATCCGGATGCGCACGATCTCGTGGTTGTGCCGGAGCAGGCGGCCGGCTTTCTCCGTGGCGGCGGCGCGCAACGCCGCCGTGAGTTCGAGATGGATGCCGCGGAGAATCAGTTTCGCGACCAAGTCATCCGGGGGGATGTGATTCATCGGTTAATTGGAACCGATAATTCGGGGAATGTGTAATGGGAATCGGCGCGGCGATTCGATTGTTCGGGCCGGGAGGCTGCCGGTGGCGGCGGAATCGGGGCGGCCTTGCGCGGCGGTCAACGGTTCTTTTTCAGCGCGGCGCTGAACCAGTCGTTGGTCACCGCCTGGGGGGGGCGTGGCGCGGGGGCGGCGGGGCCGGGGCGGGGCCCGCCGCCAGGGGATCGTGGGCCGCCGGGACTGCCGGTGTTGGCCGTCTTGGGGCCGAGGGTCGGATTGCTGCGCATGGACAGGGCGATACGGTTGCGCGGCAGGTCGATCTCGGTGACGGTCACCATGACCTTCTGCTGCGGGCGCACCACGGCGGAGGGTTCCTTGACGAACGTGTCGGCGAGCTGGCTGACATGCACGAGGCCGTCCTGATGGACGCCGATGTCGACGAACGCGCCGAACGCGGTGACGTTCGTGACGATCCCGGGCAGCTTCATCCCCGGCTTGAGGTCCTGCGGCTTGTTGACGCCCTCGGCGAAGCTGAAGGCCTCGAATTTTTGCCGCGGGTCACGGCCGGGCTTGGCGAGTTCCGCCATGATGTCATTCAGGGTCGGCAGCCCGACCTCGGCCGTGACATAGGCCTCGAGTTTGATCCGGGCACGCAGCTGCGCGTCGCGCATGAGATCGGCCACGGTCGCGCCAAGATCCGCCGCCATTTTTTCGACGAGCGGATAACGCTCGGGATGCACGGCGCTGGCGTCGAGGGGATGCGCGCTGTCGCGAATGCGCAAAAACCCCGCGGCCTGCTCGAACGCCTTCGGGCCGAGGCGGGGCACCGCCTTGAGATCGGCGCGCGACTTGAAGGCGCCCTGCTCGTTGCGGCGCGCGACGATCGCGGTGGCGGTGGCGGTGTTGAGGCCGGAGACGTAGCTGAGGAGTTGTTTCGAGGCGGTGTTGAGCTCGACGCCCACGCCGTTGACGGCGCTGGCCACCGTATCGTCAAGCGAGCGCTTGAGTGCGGCCTGGTCGACATCGTGCTGGTACTGGCCGACGCCGATGGATTTCGGGTCGAGCTTCACGAGTTCGGCGAGCGGATCCATCAGCCGGCGGCCGATCGACACGGCGCCGCGCACGGTGAGGTCGTGGTCGGGAAATTCCTCCCGGGCCACTTCGCTGGCGGAGTAAATCGACGCCCCGGACTCGTTGACCATCACGACGGGAATCGTGGCGGGGAGCTCCAGCGTGCGCACGAAGGCCTCGGTCTCGCGCCCGCCGGTGCCGTTGCCGATCGCGATGGCCTCGACGTGGAAAAACTTCACGAAGCCGGCGAGCTTTTCCTTCGTTTCGTCGGGCTGGCGGTCCGGGAAGACCACGTCGTTGTGCAGCAGCTTGCCCTGCCGGTCGAGGAGCACGACCTTGCAGCCGGTGCGGAAACCGGGATCGATGGCGAGCACCGCGCGCTGGCCGAGCGGGGCGGAGAGCAGCAGCTCGCGGAGATTGTCGGCGAAGACCTTGATGCCGGCTTCGTCGGCCCGCTTTTTCGATTCGAGCCGCATCTCCGTTTCCATCGCCGGACACAGGAGCCGCTTGCAGGCATCCTGCACGGCGAGCACGACCTGGTCCGCGGCGGGGCACTTGGCCTTCACGAACAAGGCCTGCACGGTGGCGAAGGCGGTGGCTTCGTCCGGGAGCTGCACCCGCATCATGAGAAAGAGTTCCTTTTCCCCGCGGCGCATCGCGAGCACGCGGTGCGAGGGGGCTCTCGCGAGGGGCTCGCTCCATTCGAAGTAATCCTTGAACTTGGCGGCGTCCAGGTCGCCTTCCTTGCCCGGCATCACCTTCGACGACACCACGGCGTCGCGCTGGAACACGGCCCGGAGGCGCAACCGGGCGTCCTTGTCGTCGCTGACGCGCTCCGCGATGATGTCGCGGGCGCCGGCGAGGGCCTCTTCCACCGAGGCGATGGTGGACTTCTGGTTTTTGCCGTCGTCGGCGACGTACTCCCGGCCGACATGGGCCTGCGCCGCCGCGACGGGGTCGGTGGCGGGATCCTGCGCGAAAATCAGGTCGGCGAGCGGCTCCAGGCCCTTTTCCTTCGCGATGGTGGCGCGGGTGCGCTTTTTCGGGCGGAACGGCAGGTAGGCATCCTCCAGCGCGGTGAGGGTGTCGGCGGCGAGGATGATTTTTTCGAGCGCGGGCGTCAGGAGGTTGCGTTCCTTGAGCGACGCGAGGATGGCGGCACGGCGGTCGTCGATGGCGCGCATTTGCTCAAGGCGGTCGCGAATGGCGAGCACCTGCACCTCGTCGAGCTCGCCCGTGGCCTCCTTGCGGTAACGCGCGATGAACGGCACCGTCGCGCCTTCCGCGAAAAGCTGCGCGGTGGCGGCGACCTGGAAGACCTTGACGTTGAGCTCCGCGGCGAGGCGGAGGACATGGTCCGGATTCGGTGACGTGGTGGGGACCGGGGCGGCGGCTTCGGACATGGAGGAAAACCGCCGACAAGAGCGGGTGCCGGGGCGCGTGCAAGGTCGAAAATCGCGCCGGGAGCGATTGCACTCGGAAGGCCTCCGCCTATTTTCCGCGCATGAGAAAATTCGCCGCCCTGCTGGGCTTCGTCGCCGTGCTCGCCGGACTGCGCGCGGCGGAAATGCTGCCGGTCGAGCAGCAGGTCGCCGAGGCGATCAAGTCGCCGAAAATCACAGTCGTGCATTTTTGGGCGCCGTGGTGCTCCACCTGCCGGTCGGAACTCGCGAGCGGCGGCTGGACCGCGTTCCTGAAGGCTAATCCGGAGGTGAACGCGATCTTCGTCACGGTGTGGCAGGGGCCCGACGGCGACGGCCGGCCGATTCTGGCGAAACACGGCGTCGGCCCGCAGAAGAATTTTCAGCTCGTCGTGCATCCGAATCCCTCGGTGTTCAACGACGAGAAGATGACCGCGTTCATGGGCATCCCGGTGCACTCGATTCCGGCGACGTGGATCTTCCGCGAAAGCAAGCTGCTCTACGCGCTCAACTACGGTGAGATGCGTTTTCCGGTGCTGCAGCAGTTGGTTCAGGACGGCGCGCGCGATTGACCGGCCAACCGCCGGTGGCCCGCCGGGGCTGGTCTCGGCCGCAGCCCAGCCTTGTCAGCGACGGGTAATCTGCGCGACTGTGCGGCGCCCCGCATGTCCTCGATCAACGCGTTTCTCCTCCAACACAACCTGCGCATCGCGACGAACCCGTGCGTGAGCCCCGACTTCTGTCTCGACTGGCCCGGGCTGCGCGCGGAGCTCGTCGCGGGCCGGCCGGTCAGGGCCTACCCGAAAAGCCGGTTCGAGACGAAAGCCGGGGCGTGGACGCTCGTCGAAAATGGGCAGGGCGATTGCGCGTGGCGGCTTGAGGGCCAGACCGAGGCGCTGGCCGGGGGCGCGCGGCTGGGGGATGGCACGACGGTATGCCCGGCGACGTTCGCGAATCTCCTGCGCCTGAAAAATCTCGTCCAGGAGCACAATCCCGCGGCGACGATCTTCCCGACGGCCCCGGAAAAGCTGGGTCAGAGCACGCTCGGGATCGGCGCGCGCTTCACCACCCTGCACTGGCCGGCCGTCGATTGGGCGATGAGCGCGCTCGGGATCGGCCTCACCGCGAACCAGAATTCGATTCCCCGTGAACTGGTTTACGACACCGACGTCATGCTGGCGGGGAAGCTCGACACCGTGCCGTTCCCCTTCATCGGCACGAATGTGCCCGAGGGCCATCAGGGCCAGAGCGTCGAGGGCATGAGTCACGGTTGCGTGCTCGCCAAACTCAAAACCGGGTTTCATCGCCGCGGCATCGCGTGGAGCTTCAATGCCGACCACCAGCCGATCGGCGGCAAGTTCGACCACCGTGAGGATGCCCTCGTCACGGGTTGCGTGCTCGCGAGCTACATCACTTTCGATCTTTCGCCGGAGCTGGCGCAAACGAAGGTGCCGGAGGATGCCGCCGGGTGGGTGAGGGCCAATGTCCCGGCCGGGCTCGTCGCCACCGTGAAGGCGCGCGTTGCCGCGGCGGGGCTGACCTTGAACGAGGCCGACTTTGCCCGGCTGCTGGCCTACGTGTGGCCGTCGCTCCAGAAGATGCAGCGGCGCGATGCAAAATACGCCGCTGCCCGCGCGCAGCATTTCACGACGGACGTCGGCCGCGCCTACCTGCGCGAGCTTTCGATCGACGAACTGCCCGGTCTGACGACGCCGGAAACGACCGCGGTCATGCTGGCGCTTTGCGAGGCGTTGGGGATGAAGATTCACTTCGTCGCACCAGCCTTTGGCTTTCAGAAGAACATGCCGTATCCCGACAACGCCGCGCTTCGCGCTTTGATCGAGCGGCAGTGGGCGGTGTGCCGGCAGTTCGGCGCAAGCATCGGCTTTCATTCGGGCTCCGGCAAATCCGCGGAGAACTACCAGGTCATGGGGCAGGTCACGGGCGGCCGGCTCGAAATCAAGACCAGCGGCCGGTACACCTACGAGATGGGCCGCGCGCTTTTCGCGTCGTCGGACGCCGCCGATCAGGCGCTGTGGCGCGACTGGTATCGGTTCACGCTGGAACTCGCCCTGCTGGGGGCGTTCAGCGCGGATCCAACCGAGCAGAAAATGGCGCGCAGTTTCGTCACCGACGCCCTGGGCAAGGCCGGCCGGAGTATCGAGGTTTTTGTGAATCCGACGGTGACGCGCGCGGCACTCGAGGCGCTGCCACCGAGTCCCGAGCACATGTTCTGGTTCGAGTATAATTTTCTCCACGTGCTGGCCGCCGGCGGTCGCGCGGAGAAGGCGGCGTTGGGCGACCACACGCCGGCGGGCTACCTTCAGCGCGCCCGCTTTTACCGCATCAGCGACGAAGGCCGGCTCAACTTCAGCCGGAACATCGCGAGCTACATTCTTTTTCTGGCGGAGCACACCGGCCTCGCGCCGGCCGCCACCTGCGAGGCAGCGCGGAAACTGCTTGCCCGGTACGCCACGCTCGGGGAGATGCTCGACGGCATCTCCCGCTAGGGCCGCCCCGTATCCCGCCGCCCTTGTTCCCTCTGAGCGCTGCAAATTCATCCGTTCGGCCACGCCGGGTTTGCCCCCGGGTGGCTTCTGCCCTGCGCTCGGGGTGACCGGACCCGCGATCGCAACGCCCTGACCAGCCCGCCCGATTTTCTCCCATGGCCAAATCCCGCTCCTTCATCCACGACGACTTCCTGCTGGGCACGAAGCAGGCTCGCGAGCTTTACCACACCCATGCCGCGGCCGAGCCGATCTATGACTATCACTGTCATTTATCGCCGGAGCTGATCGCGAAGAATCACCAGTTCGCCGACCTCGCGGAACTCTGGCTGGGCGGGGACCACTACAAGTGGCGGGCGCTTCGGACCAACGGCATCGCGGAGCGGTTTGTCACCGGCGACGCCACGCCGCGCGAAAAATTCCAAGCCTGGGCCGAGACGGTGCCGCAGACCGTGCGCAATCCGCTCCACCACTGGACGCACCTCGAATTGAAGCGCTATTTCGGCGTCGACGAATTCCTCGACGGCACCTCCGCCGAGCGCATCTGGAAAAAGGCCAACGCGAAGCTGCCGAAGCTCCGCGTGCACGACCTGCTCACGCAGTCGAAGGTCGCTGTCGTCTGTACGACCGACGATCCCGCCGATTCGCTCGCTTTTCATGCGACGATCGCCGCGAGCGGACTCAAGACCCGGGTTTATCCCGCGTTCCGTCCCGACAAGGCGCTGGCCGTGGGCAATCCCGTCGCGTTCAACACCTGGATTGAAAAGCTGGCGGGCGCGGCCGGCGCGACCAACGGCATCCGAACGTTCGACGACCTGCTGGGCGCGTTGAAGAAGCGGCACGACGATTTTCACGCCGCCGGCTGCCGGCTCTCCGATCATGGCTTGGAGTTCGCGCTCTCGGAGCCGTGCACCCATGCCCAGGCGAAAATGATTTTCGACGCCGTGCGGCGCGGCCGGGCCGCGCGGCCCGACGAAGTCGTGACCTACGGTTCGTACCTGATGCTCGAATTCGGCCGGTGGGACGCCGCCCGCGGCTGGACGAAGCAGCTCCACCTCGGCGCGCTCCGCAACAACAACACCCGTTTGCTCTCCAAGCTCGGGCCCGACACCGGGTTCGATTCCATCGGCGATTTTCCGCAGACCGCCGCGCTGTCGCGCTACCTGAACGCGCTCGATGCGACCGACCAACTGCCGCGCACGATCATCTACAACGTCAACCCGGTGCAGAATTACGCCTTCGCGGCGATGATCGGGAATTTCCAGGACGGCTCGATCCCCGGCAAGGTACAGTTCGGCAGCGGCTGGTGGTTCCTCGACCAGAAGGAGGGCATGGAGTGGCAGATCAACGCGCTGTCCAACGTCGGCCTGCTCTCGCGCTTCGTCGGCATGATCACGGACTCGCGCAGCTTCGTGAGCTTCCCGCGCCATGAATATTTCCGTCGCACGCTTTGCAACCTGCTCGGCGCTGACATGGCGCGTGGCGAAATCCCGGGCGACCTGAAGCTCGTGGGCGGCATGGTGAAGAATATCTGCTTCGCCAACGCGCGCGACTATTTCGGCCTCGAGCTGGCACCCGGGTTCACGGCGAAGAAAAAATAGCGCCGGCCGGGCGTCCAGGCCGGGGATTGCGCCGGTGGAGGAGTCGAATCCCAATGCCCATCAACCCCCTCTCCTTTCCCATGAAACGATCGGACCTTTGCGGGTGCCTGCTGGTCGGCAATCTGCTCTGCGGACTGGTGTGGCCGGGCGGGCTGGCGAGCGGGGCTGCGATCCCGCCCGGGGCGTTTGACCGGCCGAGCGCGGGCGACAATCCGGGCGAAGAGCAGCCGCCACCGCGTGGCTACGATATTCCGCCGGCGCCGGTTTTGTCGCCCGAAGAGGCGTTGAAAAATTTCCGGCTGCCACCCGGCTATCGGATGGAGCTGGTCGCGAGCGAGCCGCTGATCAGCGCACCGGTGGCGATCGATTTCGACCCGGACGGACGGATCTGGGTCGTCGAGATGCGCGGCTACCAGAACAACCCGGAGGGCAGTGACCGGCTGAATCCCGTCGGACGGATTTCCATTTTGGAGGACACCAACGGCGACGGGAAAATGGATCGCAGCACGGTGTATCTCGACGGCCTGGTTTTACCGCGATCGATCAAGGTCCTGTCGGATGGCGTGCTGGTCGCCGAGCCGCCGAATGTCTGGTTCACGCGCGACACCAATGGCGACGGCCGGGCCGACGAAAAGATTTCGATCGCGGACGACTACGGGCTGAAGGAGGGCAATCCGGCCAACTCACCCAGCGGCCTGATGTGGGGGATGGACAACCGGCTGCACAGCACGACCTATTCGGGCTTCTTCCGCCGGATCGACGGCAAATGGACGAAGGCGTCCGCGCCGGCGCTGGGCAAGTGGGGCCTGGGCATGGATGATTTTGGCCGCACCTACATGGCCGGAAGTTCCGGGCCGTTGCGCGCGAACCTGATCGCGGTCGACTACCAGCTGCGCAACCCGCACATCGACGGTGCCGGCGGCGTCCACGAAATCATCGCCGCGCCGGCTCAACTCGAAGTCTGGCCCGCCCGGCCGACGCCCGGCGTGAATCGCGGTTACCAGAAAGACGGCCTGCGCAAGGATGGTACGCTGGTCCACTACACGGCTGCGGCCGGACTGACGATTTTCCGCGGCGACCGGCTGCCCGCCGAACTCGCCGGCAATCACTTCATCGCCGAGCCGGCGGCGAATCTGGTGCGCCGCAGCGTGCTCACCGAAACGCCCGATGGCCGCGTGGTGGCGGAAAATCCCCACGCGCAGTCCGAGTTCCTGGCGTCCACCGACGAGCGGTTCCGGCCCGTCAATCTCAACACCGCGCCCGATGGCACGCTCTACGTCGTCGACCTGTATCGGGGTATTCTGGAGGCGCACCCCTTCGTCACGACCTATCTCAAGCGGCAGATTTACGAGCGCGGACTGCAGCTACCGCTGGACCGCGGCCGCATTTACCGGGTGGTGCACGAGTCGATGAAGCCCGGCCCGGCACCGCGCCTGTCGCGTCTCGACGCGGTCGGACTCGTGGCGGCCCTGTCCCATCGCAATGGCTGGTGGCGCGACACGGCCCAGCGGCTGCTGGTCGAGCGCCACGAGACGTCCGCCGCGCCCGCGCTGCACCGGCTGGCTGCGACCGCAGAGTGGGAAGTCGTCCGCTTGCACGCGCTGTGGACGCTGGAGGGATTGAATGCGCTGAACGCTGATGATGTGAGCGGCGCGCTGAACGACCGGCATCCGAAGATCCGTGCGGCGGGCGTGAGGTTCGCCGAGCCCTGGCTGCGCCAGCGGGATGGCCATCTGCTCGCGGCGGCCGTGATCAAAGTGGCGGGCGACCTCGACGCGAGTGTCCGCCTCCAAGTCGCGGTTTCGCTGGGTGAGTTGGGCGGCCCGGCGGCCGAGGCGGCTTTGGCCGCGCTCCTGTCGCAGCATGCCACGCAGCCGTATATCGTCGCGGCGGCGATCAGCAGCCTGCCCGGGCGCGAACTGGAATTTTTGCAGCGGCTGGGCGGCGAGAAAGCGTGGGCCGAGGCGCGGCCGGAGCACGACCACGTTTTCAAGGCGCTCGCTGCCGCCGTGTTTGGCGAAGGTTCCGCCTCGCGCGTGACGGAGTTGCTGCGCTGGGCGGCGGTGCGCGACCGCGCCGGGTGGCAGCAGCAGGCCGTGCTTGGCAGCGTGACCAAACCGGTGCGGCTCTCGGCCCGGGTCGAGATTCCGGCGGAGTTCGCCCGATCGTCCGATCCGCGCGTCGCCACGCTCGCAGGCCAGTTGGACCGCCATCTCTTGTGGGCGGGCAAAAACGGCGCGGGCGGCGAACTGACGGCGGCCGAGCGCGCGTTGCTTCGCGCGGGGGAGAAACTCTACGCGGTCAATTGCGCGCCGTGTCACCAAGCCGATGGCCGCGGGCTGGCCGACACCGCCCTGCCGCTGGCCGGCTCCAAGTGGGTCCTCGGAGCCGACGAGTTGCTCGCCCGCATCGTGCTCCTCGGCAAGCAGGGGAAAATTTCGCTGATGCCGCCATGGGGCAATGTGCTCGAAGACCGCCAAATGGCCTCGATCCTCACCTACGTGCGAAACGCCTGGGGCAACAAAGCCGCGGCCGTGCTCCCCGAGACGATTCGCAAGGTGCGCAGCGAGACGCGGACGAAGAGCGGATTCTGGACGGACGACGCCCTGACCGCGGAAGCAACCCGTCTGGGCCTGAAGCCCTGAGGCCCGCGCGCCGGCGTCAGGTTTTTTTGGCCGGCTCGCGGAAGAGCAGGCCGAAGACGATCATGACGCCCGCGGCGAAGATCGCCGGGATCATCCAGTTCCAATACCAGTTGTAGTGGAGCGTACCGATCGCCTCGGCGTAGCGGTTGGCGGAAAGGAGTTTTCCCGCCAGCAGGGTGCCCGCCAGCGTGCCGACGCCCCACAGGACGAAGGCGATCAGCCCTTGCGCGGCGCTGCGGTTCGAGTCGTCGGCCTCGGCGTTCACGTACATCTGGCCGGCAATGAAAAGAAAATCGTAGCAGATGCCGTGGAGGAGGATGGCGGCATAGACCAGCGCGGATTGCCACGCGAGCAGATCGAGACTCTGGGCGAGGAAGGCGTAGCGCACCACCCAGGCGAGAATCCCGGCGAGGATCGTCAGCTTGTAACCCCAGCGCCGGAGCATGAAGGGCATCACGAACAGACCCACGACATCGGAGACCTGGGCCAGCGCCATCTTGCCGGCGACGTTGGTCCATTGCAGTTCCGTCAGATAAATGGACAGCATCACGTGGTAGCACTTCAGCGGAATCGAGATCAGGAACATGCAAGCCACGAACAGGGCGAAAGAGCGCTTGCGCAGGAGCCCGAGGGCATCGAGCCCGAACAACTGGCCGAGGCGCGAACCGGACTGGCCGGGCTTCGGCGGTGTGTGTGGCAGCGCCAGCGCATAGGCGCCGAACACCACGGAGGCCGCGCCCGCCAGATAGAACTGGATGTGGGATTGCTCGGCCTTGAGCGCACTCACGGTCACGCTGGCCGCCACCCAGCCGATCGCCGAGGCGATCTTGATCCGGGGAAAATCGCTCTTCACATCGGCGAGGTGCTGCATGGCGAGCGAATTGCCCACGGCCAGCGTCGGCACAAACAGCGCGCAGTAGACGATCAGGACGGCGTAGAACGAATTGAACTCCCCGAGGTGCGCGAGGGCGAGCAGCGCGCCGCCGCCGGCCACGCCAAGCACGGCCAGCACTTTCTCCGCCGCGAAGAAACGGTCTGCGATCATGCCGACGAAAAACGGCGAGATGATCGCGCCGATCGCGAAGGCGCCGTAGGCGGCGCCGATCTGCGCGCCGCTGAACTTCAGCGTGTGCGCCAGGTAGGTCCCCATGCTCGGGAACCACGACCCCCAGACGTAGTACTGAAGGAACATGAAAACCAGCAGCTTGAGCTTCGTGGACGAAGGCATGACGGGCAGGGGTGTTTTGAGTCCGGATGGGTGGAGCCGGGCGGGTGCGCGAAAACCAGTCGAGGGTGGGGAGGGGAACCAGGCGGCAGACCGGCGGGATGAAAGCGTCGGGGAGACGAGGGATTCACCAAGAGGCACGGACGAAGATCAAGCGTCCATCGATCCACGGCCCGTCTCGCCGATGCGCGGCGCAATGCGGACCCCGAACGATCCCGGACCGACGAATCGTTGACCGGGGCAGCCACCCGGCTAGGCTTGAAGCCGTGAACGTCGGCGAGACGTCCCCTTCCGCTCGCCGGTCTTGATCCTTCGCGCTATGAAAATCCCCACTTGTGAGTCCGTGTCCGCCTGCGACTGCGGTCGTCGTCCCTTCAGCCGGCGCGAGTTCATTGCTGGCACGGCCGCGGCCATGCTGGCGCTGCACGTTCGTGCGGCGGACGCGGCGGGTGACCTGCCCACCATCGACATCCACGTGCACTGCACGCATCGCGGGCGGCCCGACGAGGAGATTCTGGCGCATCAACAAAACACCGGCGTGAAGACGACGGTGCTGCTGCCGGCGGGCGAGACCGGCGGTCTCGCGGCCGGGGCCTCCGGCAATGCGCATGTGGTCGCCTTCGCCCGGCGGCATCCGGGCCGGTTCCATTTCTTCGCGAACGAAAATGTTTTCCGACCCAACGCGCCGCGCGAGATCGAGCGCTACCTCAAGCTGGGCGCGATCGGGATCGGCGAACTCAAGGACGAGGGCGCCTGCGATTCGGCGAACCTGCAGCGGATCGCGGAAGTGGCGCGCGAGTACGATGTGCCGATGCTGATGCATTTTCAGGAGGGCGCCTACAATGTCGGCTACGCCCGCTTTCACCGCATGCTGGAAAAATTTCCCACCGTGAAGTTCATCGGCCATGCGCAGTCGTTCTGGGCCAATGTCAGCAAGGGCCATCGCGAGGCCGAGGGGCTTTATCCGAAAGGCGCCGTGGTGCGCGGCGGGCTGACCGATCGCTGGCTGGCCGACTACCCCAATCTTTACGGTGACCTCTCCGCCGGTTCCGGGAACGGCGCGCTCGTGCGCGATCCGTCTTTCACGAAGGAGTTTCTCACCCGGCATCAGGACAAGCTGATGTATGGTTCGGATTGTTTTTGCGGGACGGGCAGGGGGCCCCAGTGCCACGCCGCCGCGAAACTCGGTTTCCTGAAACAGTTCTGCGCCAGCGACGAGATCCGAAAAAAACTCCTCTACGGCAATGCGCACAAGCTCCTGAAGATCGCGTGAGCCGTGCGCGGTAGGCCGCGGCTGAACTTATTCTCGTGTCCTCCGGCCCCAAGACATCGGTGCCTCCGACCGCGTTGAACCGCCGCGCATTTCTCCGGCGCGCGGGGCTCGGAGCGGCCGCGGGCCCGGCGTTGGTGCGGGCGGCCGTGGCCGCGTCGGCGCGGCCGCCGGGCGCCATCCGGCGCGAACTCTTCCTGCGCTCGCCCAAAGCCGGAACGGCCGTGCTCGCGGCCACCTACTACACGCGCCGCGAAGGGCTGGAACTCATCTCGATGCACCAGCTCATGGCGCGGTCCGATACGGTGGACATCGCGTATTTCCGTCACTCGCCGGACAACGGTCGCACGTGGACCGGGGAGAGCGAGATTCCCGCGCTCGAAGTCCGTCCGGACGGAAAATTTCGCCGTGCCCTCCGCAGTGCGTTGGTCGATCCGCACACCGGTCGCTTTGTGCGGTTTCGCATCGAAGGCCTGCTGCCTGGCGACGATCCGCTTGAGGCCATGCGCCGGTGGGTCGTGGGCTACAGCGTGTCCGGGGACGGCGGACACACGTGGAGCGTCGACGAACAGATCATCCACCGCGGGCCGGGGTATTCGGCGGCGCATTCGCTGCCGGGTGTGTTCACCGGAAAAAATTGCGTGATGGTGGGCGACATCGCCTCCGTGCCCCTCGCGCTGGCCGTCGGCACGATTCTATTGCCGGTCATGATCACGCCGCTCGGCCCCGACGGCACCTACTACAATCCCGGCGGAGGTTACACCTACTCGGACGCGGCCGTGCTGCGGGGCCGCTGGCGCTCCGATGGACGGTTGGAGTGGGAACTCTCCTCGATCATCAAGGTCGACCCGGCGCTTTCAACCCGCGGCATGGACGAGCCGACGCTCGCGCCGCTCGACGACGGCCGCCTGATCATCGTGCTGCGGGGTTCGAACGACAAAAAGCCCGCGCTGCCCGGCCGCCGCTGGATCGCGCAGTCAGCGGATGGCGGGCGCACCTGGAGCGAGCCCAAGCCGTGGACGTATGCCGGGGGTGAAAGCTTCTTCTCGCCCAGCGCCTGTTCGCAACTCGTGCCCCATTCTTCCGGTCGCATTTTCTGGCTGGGCAACATTTCGCCGGAGAATCCAGTCGGCAACCGGCCGCGTTATCCTTTCGTCATCGGCGAAGTCGACCGCCGCAGCGGTCTCCTGCTCAAACCCAGCGTGCGCGTGGTCGACACTCGTGGGGCGACCGACAGCGCGTGGTTGTCGCTTTCGAACTTCTCCGCGCGGGAAGACCGAGAGACCGGCGGCATCGCCCTCAACCTGAGCCGGCTGTTCCAGAACTCCCGGGGCGATGAGCCCGACTGGAGCTCCGACGCCTACCTCTACCGGATTCCGCTCGAGTGAGCGAAATCCGGACGGACGCTACCGTCGGGGTTTGTCGCTGCCGTCCGCCTTGACGGCTGGGACCGGCCGCTTCTGGCTGGCGATATTCCGGTGCGACGTTGGATCGTCGTGCCGGCCACCCCAGCATGAAGCGGCGCAAATTTCTTCAGCACACGATCGGTCTGGCGGGACTCGCGGCCGGAGTGCACCCGCGGTTGAATGCGGCCGCGGCCACGCCGGTGCGGAAGGCGGTGGTCATCGGTCATACCGGCCGGGGCAACTACGGGCATGGCCTCGACGTGCTTTTTGCGGGCCGCTCCGGGATCGAGCTTGTCGCGGTGGCGGATCCCGATGCGGCGGGCTTGGCCAAGGCCCGGGAACGCACCGGGGCGCGGCGGGCGTATGCCGACTATCGCGAGATGCTCGAACGCGAGCGTCCGGAACTGGTGTCGGTCGCACCGCGCTGGACCGATCAACACCACGCGATGGTCAGCGCGGCGCTGGCGGTCGGGGCGCATGTCTATTGCGAGAAGCCGTTCACGCGCACGCTGGCCGAGGCCGACGACCTCCTGCGGCAGGCTGACCGTGCCGGCCGGAGAATCGCGGTCGCCCACCAGACGCGGCTGGGGCCGGGCACCCTGCAGATCAAGCGGCGGCTGGACGATGGCCTGATCGGCGCTCTGCGCGAGATTCGCGTGCACGGCAAACAGGACCGGCGCGGCGGTGGCGAGGACATGGTGGTGCTCGGCACCCACCAGTTCGACCTCGTGCGGTTTTTCGCGGGAGATCCGCAGTCCTGTCGCGCCCGCATTTTGCAGGACGGGCGCGAGATCGGGCCGGCGGATGTGCGCGCCCCGACGGAGGACATCGGCCCGGTCGTGGGCGACGACGTCGAGGCGACCTTCACGCTCAAGAGCGGCGTCACCGTGCGTTACACGAGCCGGGCCGGTCGCGCGGCGGCGGACGGCCCCATGGGGATGGAGTTGATCGGCAGCCGCGGCACCGCGCGGTTCCTGAACGACTTTTCTCCGAAGATTTTTTTGCGCGAGGGCGATCAATGGCGACCGCTGGAAATGACTCCGGCAGCGAAGGCGCTTTCCGCCGCGGATGCGTTGAACGTGGCGAACGGGCGCGTGGTCGACGACTGGCTGGCCGCTATCGCCGAAAAGCGGGGGCCGGTGTGCAGCGGGCGCGCGGCGATGAAGTCGTTGGAGATGATTCATGCGGTCTTCGCCGCCGGGCTCTCGCGGAGCCAGGTCGAGTTTCCCTTGAAAAATCGGGCCCATCCGCTGGCGGTTTGAGCCACGCCGTCCGACTGGTCATGCGCCGAAAACCCGTTTTGTCCCCGCCCGTCCGCTGGAGAGTGGCTGCGGTGCAGATGACGTTCGGCGCGACGATCGCGGAGAATCTCCGGAAAATCGAACGGGCCGTCCGGCGCGCCGCGCACCGCGCGGCCGATGTCGTCTTGTTTCCGGAGTGTGCCGTCACCGGGTATGGCGGTGACTTCGCCGCGCTGCGTCCGGCGGAGATCCGGGCGGCCCTGCGGACGGTGGCGGACCTCGCAGCGCGGCATCGGATCAATCTCCTCGTGGGCTCCCCGGTGTTTCGGGGCGGCCGCTGGCGCAACTGCCTCGTCGTGTTCGACCGGGTGGGCCGGGTCGTGCAGTGCTACGCCAAGTGCCAGCTCACGCCGGATGACCGGCGGTTCTTCACGCCGGGCAACGCCATCGCTTTATTCGAACTCGATGGCGTGCCGGCGACCGCGATCATTTGCCACGAGCGGCGTTATCCGGAACTGGTGCGGCTGGCCGTGATGGCTGGAGCCCGGGTGCTGTTTCATCCCAATGCGGGGCTCGACTCGCTCGCGGTCTCGCGCCGCAAGCGCGGGGGCAAGGACGGCATCGCGGTGCGGGCGTTCGAAAACGCGATCTACTACGTCTTCGCCAACTCCGCCGGCCGCCAGCGCGGGGGCAGGTGGTCGGCCGGCGATTCGAAGATCGTGGCGCCCAACGGCAAGGTTCTGCGGCTGGCGAATCATCGCGACGAGGTCGTCCTCGTGGCCGACCTCGATCTGCGCCAAGCCACGGGCAAGTACGCCCTGGAAAGCATCGAGCATCCGCGTTTCCTGGCGCCGCACTGGCGCGAGATGGTGCGGACCGTGCGCCGGCAGGCGAAGCAGGCCGCGAAGCTTGGCGCGGAGTGACGGATCGGTGGCGGCGCTCCGCGCCGCCGCTCGCGTCAGTCCGCGTCTCCGGTGTCGGTCTCGTGCATCTTGCCCGACAGGTAGGTGTCGTAGGCGGCGAGATCGAGCAGGCCGTTGCCGCTGAGATTGAGGACGATGACCTTCTTGCGGTTCTCCTCGCGGCACTTGTTCGCCTCGTCGATCGCCACCGCAATGGCGTGCGACGACTCGGGGGCGGGCACGATGCCTTCCGTGCGGGCGAACAACACGGCGGACTTGAAGACTTTTAATTGCGGCACGGCCACGGCGTCGATCAGGCCGAGCTTTTTGCAGTGGCTCACCATCGGGGCCATGCCGTGGTAGCGCAGCCCGCCGGCGTGGATGCTCGGCGGCATGAAGGTGTGGCCGAGCGTGTGCATCATCATGAGCGGCGTGGTTTCCGCGGTGTCGCCGAAATCGTAGCGCAGCTCGCCCTGGGTGAGCGACGGGCACGACGCGGGCTCGACGGCGATGATGCGGTAGTTTTTCCCTTCCGTGATTTTTTTCTGCACGAACGGAAACGCGAGGCCGGCGAAATTGCTGCCGCCGCCCGCGCAGCCGATGACGATGTCCGGCTCCTCGCCCGCCATCGCCATCTGCCGGATGGCCTCCTGGCCGATGACGGACTGGTGGAGGCACACGTGGTTGAGCACGCTGCCCAGCGCGTATTTCGTGCCGGGATGCTTCATCGTGTCCTCGATCGCCTCGCTGATCGCGATGCCGAGGCTGCCGTTGCTGTGCGGATCCGCGGCGAGCACCTTGCGGCCGAATTCCGTTTCCGGGCTCGGGCTGGCGTGCACGGTGGCGCCGTAGGTCTGCATGAGCAGCCGGCGGTAGGGCTTCTGGTGGAAGCTCACCTTCACCATGTAAATGTTGCACTCGAGTCCAAACACGCTGCACGCAAACGCCAGCGACGAGCCCCACTGGCCCGCGCCGGTTTCGGTGGCGAGGCGCTTGGTGCCGGCAATTTTGTTGTAGTAGGCCTGCGGGATCGCGGTGTTGGGCTTGTGGCTGCCGGCGGGGCTGCCGCCCTCGTATTTGTAGTAGATGTGCGCGGGCGTCTGCAGCGCCTTCTCGAGCCGCACGGCGCGCAACAGCGGCGTGGGACGGTAGAGCGCGTAGACCTCGCGCACCTCCGACGGAATCTCGATCATCCGCTCCGCGCTCATTTCTTGCGCCACGAGGCTTTCCGGAAACATCGCCGTCATCAGGTCGGGCGTGACCGGCTCGCGCGTGCCGGGATGCAGCGGCGGGGGCAGCGGTTCCGAAAAATCCGCCAGCAGGTTGTACCAGTGGGTCGGCATTTCCTCCGCACGAAGCAGGAATTGGGGGTGTTGGCTCATGACGTAACGGGGATCGGGAAACGGAAAACGTCCGTGCGACTAGCACCCGGTCCGGGGGCCGTCAGCAGGCAATTTCCGCCGCGCTCCGCCCGGCGCCGCCACTCGGAGTGCGAGCGCTCCGCCCGGCTTTCGGGATCGCCGTTACTTCCGCCGCGGCATGCGCCGCGAAAACGCCCCGGGCAGCCGGAGGATTCGTGTTTCTTGAACTGGCGACTGAATGACTCGGGGCACGCAAGACTTGAGGCGGACTAAGGGATTATACCGGACTTCAGCGGCGCTGATATCGCTCCCCCCGGGAGGGGCGGGCGGCTTTCGGACGACGGCCGTGCCGGCGTTGTTTTCCAATTGTCGCAGGAACTACGCATGGCAGGAGCCGGGTTGGTGGTGTATTTTATGATTCATTTCCAACGTTTGTGATCCGTCCAACCATGTGCACCGAAACGCTCGATCCTCACTCCCCGTCCGACTTGGCTGCGGCCCCGGACGGGCCCGCCTTGCTCGCAACACCGAAGGAACTTCGCGTGTGGCTCGTGGAGGACCAGGAAATCTTCCGCCAGCTCCTCGCCGAGTACCTGCGGACGCTGCCGGCGATTGCGATGGTCGGAAACTCCCCGGATCACGACCGGCTCATGGCCGCCGCCGCGGCCGGCGAGGTGGATCTCGTCGTGCTCGACCTGATGCTCGAGGGCACCGGCGGCCTGGCCATCCTGCAGGACCTGGCCAAGCTGCCGAACGGGCCCGCCGTGCTGATCTTGAGCGCCCACGCCAGCGCCCACGCGGTCGTGCTAGCGGCCGAGTTGGGGGCGCGCGGTTTCGTGGAGAAAACGGATTCGCTACAAACCGTCGGTCTCGCCATCCAGCGGATCGCCGCCGGGGGGATCTATTTCAGCGATGGGCCCCGGCGAATGCTCGGTCTCTGCGCCTTGAAAAAGTGGTCGAAGCTTACGACGGAGGAAGTGGGCAAGCGGGAGGTAGACCTGCTGGTGGCTCTCATCAACGTCCTGCCGATCAAGGAAGCCGCCGGGGGACTCCACTTGTCCGTTTGGTCGGCTGCCAAACTGCGGGCGGCGCTGCTCGAGAAATCCGCGGCGCGGGACAATGACGACCTGATCCAGTATGCCCGGCGGATCGGACTTATTGGCACGAAGATGGACTCGTAGGCCCTGCCCGCCGCCGGTCACGCCCGGCTTTCAGAGGTTGGCGAGGGCGGCGCGGCCGCGGGCCTTGGCGACGTCGTCGTGTTTGCGGCGTGACGGAATGGCCAGCCCTTTTTCAAACTGGGCCCGGGCCTTTTCCTTCTGGCCATCGGCGGTGAGGGCGAAGCCGAGTTCGAGCTGATGGGCGATTTCGTCGGGTTCGAGTTCGACGGCGCGCTGGAGCGCCTGCACGGCCGCGGCGGTCGAGGCGGCGGGCAGGCCGCCGTAGAAAAGGCGGACGAAGATGCGGGCCGTGGCGCCGAGCGTGGCGACCTCGTAGTGCCAGCGACCGAGGACGTGGTGGGCCCAGGCGTAGCGCGGATCGAGCGCGAGGGCGCGCTCGGCCTCCTCCCGCACGAACCGCGAGTATTGGATGCGGGTCTTGAGGTCGCTGTAGACGGCGAGTTTGCCGTGCGAGATAGCCAGCGAGAGGACGTTTTCGGGGTTGCGCGGTTCGAGGGCGACGGCGCGCCGCGAGTAGTCGAGGGCGCTTTGCGCGTAACGGCGGCGGGCTTCGTCGGTGGGGAGGTCGACGACGAGGTCGGAGTATTGCCGCGCGATTTTCTGGAGGATGCGGGCGTCGTTGGGCCGGGCGCGATCCGCGGCGAGGTAGAGCTCAAGGGCGCGGCGGGAATCGAGGCCATCCTCGGCGGCGCGGGCGGCGGCCAGCGTGGCCTCGACGTCGGCGCCGGTCGCGGCCCGCAGGGTGGCGAGCAACAAAAGGGCCAGCGCGGTGAGCCGGCGGAGCCCGGACGGGTGCGGTGATGAAACGGTCGATGGCGCAGGCACGACGACGGATTGGTCAGGGTTTGCGGAAAAGATAGTGGCTCACGAGCCATTCCTCGCCGCCGCGGTAGCCCCAGAGTTCGGCGCAGCTCATGTAGAACACCCGCCAGTAGGCCCACCATTTGGTCGCCTGCTCCGGGCCGTAGGTTTGGGCGAAGAGCGGCATGATTTCCGCGCGATGGGCGTCCATGTTTTGCAGCCAGTGTTCGGCGGTTTTTTGGTAATGGGTGCCGTTGACCTTCCACTCGGAGACGAGCTTCAGATCGTCTTGGAACTGGGGGAGCAGATCGTGCGCGGGCATCTGGCCGCCGGTGAAGAAATAACGGCTCATCCAGTCGGTCGGGCCCTGCGCGACGAAATGGTAGCTGAAGCGGCTGTGCGTGAAGATGTGGGTGAACAGCAGGCCGCCGGGTTTCAGCCAGCGGGTGATGTTCGCGAACAGCCGCTGGTAGTTTTTCAGATGCTCGAACATCTCCACGGATACGACGCGATCGAACCGGCCGGGCTCGATGTCGAATCCGTTGATGTCGGCGGTGACGATCCGGAGGTTGGTGAGGCCGCGCTTTTTCGCCTCGGCGTCGATGTACTCCTTTTGCGTGCGGGAATTCGAAATCGCGGTGATCTGCGCGGCGGGAAATTTCGTGGCGTTGTAGAGCGCGAGGGAACCCCAGCCGCAGCCGAGTTCGAGGATGTGCTGGCCGTCGGCGAGCCGGGCGCGCTCGGCGTAGAGCGCGAGCATCGCGTCCTCGGCCTCATCGAGCGACTCGCGGCCGGTCGGGTAGAGGCAGCCGGAGTATTTTAGATTTCGGCCCAGACAGAGCTGGTAGAAGCGGGTGGGCACCTCGTAGTGCTGCTCGTTGGCGGCGGCGGTCTGCTCCGCCAGCGGGCGGGTCTTGAGGTCGGCGACATACGCGCCGCGGTCGTAGCGCGCTGTTTCGTCGCGGATGCGCCCGGCGAGGAGGCGGCGGATGCCGCTGCGGATCAGCCAGTCGGGCAGGAGATTTTTTTCCAGCAGGGAATCGATCATGGCGGCGCGAAGAACGGGCTCACCCTCTTGCTTCGGGAGGGACGGGGCCCGGCACGAGGCGGGTGCGAGCAGACTGGGCGCGGTGCAGCGGGCGTTTCATGGACTCCGCTGTTACGTGCGGCACCCGGGAATGGATGCCCGGGAGAGAAAGTCGCCGCCGGGCGTTGTCCCGAGTGCTCTCACGGGGTGGGGTGGTCGGGGCCGGTCGCGGCCCTGACGGCGGCTTCGGTCCGGAGCCGGTTGACGGTGCGCAGGATCGGCCGGGTGAGATAGTAGACGGCGGCGATGTAGAACGGGGCGACAAGGGTCCAGCCGACGACGGCGTGAAGTGCGGTGGCGCCGAATTCGTGGAAGAATTTCACCGGGCTGTCCCAGAAAAGCTGGCTCATCCGGGTCAGGCTGAAGCTGACCCGGGGGGCGCCCGTAACCGTCTCGCCCAGATGCACGCAGGCAAAAATGGCGGAGACCTGGACGGGCCAGAGCACCTGATTAAGGAGCTGGATAATGGGTTGGTTGAGCCGGAGGAGGAGGGCGACGAGGAAGCAGAGGAGCGTGGTCGTGCCGATGATCGGAAAGAGCGCACAGCTGCTGCCGATGGCGAGGGTGAGGGCGATTTTCTCCGGGGTGATGCCCTGCGTGAGCTGGGCGATGACCGGATCGCGAAAGCGGCGCTGCCAGAACGTGCGGGTGGGGCTGGCGGCGGGGGCCGGCGGTGCTGCGGGTGAAATCGGTTCGGCCACGGCAGCGAACGTTCCCGCCACCGGCGGACACCGCAACGACCAAAACGGCGGGCGCGTTGCCGCGGCGCCGTCCGGGAAAAGGTTGCGTTGCCACGGGCGTGCGGAAAACGCTTTCTCGTCGCGCCGGTCCGAACGCCCCACCCCATGATCGCAGTCTCCCGAACTTTTGCTGTCCGTGCCGCTGCCGGCCTGACGCTCCTCGTTGTCGCCGGCCTCCTCGCCAGTTGCGCGCATCTGCCAACGTACGATCTCGTCCTCGCCGGCGGTCGCGTGATGGACCCCGCGACGGGACTCGATGCACCCCGCCATATCGGAATCACTGCCGGCAAGATCGCGGCGATCTCCGCCACCCCGCTCGCGGGGGCGACGGTCGTGGATGTTTCCGGCCACGTGGTGGCGCCAGGGTTCATCGATCTCCACGCCCACGGCCAGACGACCGGTGATCTTCAGATCAAGGCCCGCGACGGAGTCACCACGGCGCTGGAGATGGAAGTCGGAGTTTACCCCGTGGCCCCCTGGTATCGGGCCATGGAGGGGAAGGCGCCGATCAACTATGGCGCAACCGTAAGCCACCTGGCGGCCCGGTTTGCCGCCTTTCATCCCGGTCTCGAGATCGGGCACTGGCCCATCAACCGTGCTGCCGTCGCGGCCTTGGGCGCGACCCCGGCGGGAGCCAACCGGCCGGCGGGCCCGGCCGAGCTCAAGGCGATGAGCGACGCGATCCGCCGCGGCCTCGACGCCGGCGCCCTCGGCGTGGGCTTCGGGATCAACTACACGCCGGCCGCCGCCGCCACGGAAATCGAAGCGATGTTTCGCGTGGCCGCGGAGCGCAAGGTGCCGGTCTTCGTGCACACGCGCTCGTTTGGCATCGGCGCCATCAAGGAGGCGATCGCGACAGCCAAGACGACCGGCACCGCGCTGCATGTGGTGCACGTGGGGAGCAGCAGCATCGGCGATTTACCCGAGGTCCTGGCCCTGATCGACGCCAGCCGCGCCGCCGGCCTGGATGTGACGGGGGAAGTCTATCCCTACACCGCCGCGTCCACGATGCTGGAGTCGGCGATGTTCAACCCGGGGTGGCAGGCGAATCTCGGGATCGACTACGGCGATCTCGCATGGGCCGCGACCGGCGAGCGGCTTACGCGGGAGAGCTTTGAGCGCTACCGCAAACAGGGCGGCTGGGTGATCCTGTATATGATGAAGGATGAAAACGTGGCGCGGGCGGTCGCCCATCCCGGCGTGATGATCGCCAGCGACGGCGTGCCCTTCGTCAACGGCACGGGTCATCCCCGGGGCGCCGGCACCTTCGCGCGCGTGCTGGGCCTCTATGTCCGCGAGCGCAAGGTCCTCCCGCTCATGGACGCCCTGGCCAAGATGACGATCCTGCCCGCCCGCCGGCTCGAAGGCCCTGTGCCCGCGATGAAGGCCAAGGGCCGGATCGCAGTCGGCGCGGATGCCGACCTCACCGTTTTCAATCCCGCCACGGTGATCGACCGCGCCACCTTCGAGGCGCCGACCACGCCCTCGGGCGGCATTCCCCACGTGATCGTGAACGGCGCGTTCGTCGTGCGTGACGGCGAACTCGTGCGCGGTGCGATGGCCGGCCGGGCGGTGATCCGCCGGGACGATTGACCGGGTGCCGTCACGCCGATCACCCGCTTCCGCTAAAATTGATCCTCCTGCCGTGAAATTTCCGCTCCTTCCGCGCCGCCGATTTCTCCAACTGGCCGGCGGCCTCGCCGCCGCCGGTTTCGCCACCCGCGGCCTGGGGGCAGTGCGGACCACGGGGCGCAAGCGCGTCCTGCGGGTCGCCCACCTCACCGACTTTCACGTGCAGCCGGAGTTGCGCGCGCCCGAGGGGATGACGTCCTGCCTCCGACACCTGCAAGCCACGGCGGAAAAGCCCGATCTCATCCTGTCGGGCGGCGATCATGTGATGGACTGCGTGCGGCAACCGCGGGAGCGAACGAAACTGCAGTGGGACTTGTGGCAGAAGATCATGAAGGCCGAGACCGCCATTCCCGTGCGCGCCTGTATCGGCAATCACGATATCTGGGGTTGGAACAAGGCAAAGAGCGGCACGACCGGCCACGAACCCGAATTTGGCAAGAAGTGGGCCAGCGATGCCCTCGGCCTCGACCGGCCCTACTACAGCTTCGATCAGGCCGGCTGGCATTTCATCACGCTCGATGGCGTGCAGCCGGGCGAGCCCGAAGGCTCCTTCTACGGCGCCCTGGATGAGGCCCAGCTGGACTGGCTCCAGCGCGACCTGGCCGCCGTGCCCAAGACGACGCCGGTTCTGATCTGGTCGCACATTCCGATCGTCTCGGCGCTGGCGCCGCTGATCAACCGGCCGGGTCCGCGGACCAAGCCCATCGCGATCGAGAACGGCCACGTGCACTGGGACGCCGTGCCGATTCTCGCCCTGCTCACCAAGTATCCGAACGTCAAGGCGTGCCTCAGCGGCCACCTGCACCGGATCGAGCACGTGGAGATGAAGGGGATTCATTTTTACTGCAACGGCGCCGTCTGCGGCGGGTGGTGGAAGGGCAAGAACGACGGCTTCGACGAAGGGTATGCCCTCGTCGATCTTTACGACGACGGCTCACTCGACTGCCGCTACACGTCGTTCGGCTGGAATGCCGCGAGCGTGTAGGCCCGGAGCACGGCGACGGTGCCCGTGGCGGACTTGGTTCCTCCGCCCGACGGTTACCAGTCGCCGGACTGGTTGCGGTACATGCGGGCGATTTATTTCAAGGGGTTCCCCCCGCCCATCTCCCCGCACTTGGACGAATTCGACGCCGAGCGGCTCGTCAAAATCGTTTTGGAATTGGGCGGCGACACGCTGCGCTTCCAGCCCATCGGGTTCTGGGCGTGCTACCCGACGAAGTCCGGCTACCCGATTCATCCCGAACTGGGTAAACGCGCTCTGCTCGCCGAGACGGTCCGCGCCTGCCGCCGCGATCTGGAGAAGCTTCCGAACGGAGCCCCCCCGGTGGAGTTGACTCCTTCGCCGGTGAGAGGAACGCTGGGCGGCAACCCTTCCCCGCATGCCGACTCGTTTACGCTCATTCTTTCGCATCCTGCTATTCGCCGGCGCATTCGTTGCCGCCGCCGCCGCCGCGCCCGCCCGGGCCGCCGATGGACCGGTGATCGAACTGCGCACCTACACGACGCTGCCGGGGCGGCTGGATGCGTTGCTCGCGCGCTTCCGCGATCATACCTGCAAGCTTTTCGAGAAGCACGGCATGGTGAATGTCGGCTACTGGGTGCCGCTCGACGCCAAGGATGGCGCCGGCGAAAAACTCATCTACCTCCTTGAGCACAAAAGCCGGGAAGCGGCCGTGGCCTCGTGGAAGGCGTTCGGCGCCGATCCGGCGTGGCAGGCGGCGCGCAAGGCGAGCGAGGAGAGCGGCAAGATCGTGTCCAAGGCGGAGGCGGTGTTTCTCGCCGCGACGGATTTTTCGCCGGCGCGCGGCAGCCTGGCGGCGTTGCACGCCGGGAAGCGCACCTACGAGCTGCGGACGTACACCGCGGCCGACGGGCGGCTCGCCGATCTGGATGCACGCTTTCGGAATCACACCCTCGCGCGCTTCGCGCAGCACGGCATAACCAACGTCATCTACCTGCATCCCCTCGATGCCGACAAAGGCGCGGGCCGGACGCTCCTCTATTTCCTCGCCCATCCCGATCGCGACGCCGCGACGAAGGCGTGGGCCGCGTTCCGGGCCGACCCGGTCTGGCTCAAGGCGAAGGCGGACTCGGAAAAGTCCGGCCCGCTGACGACGAAGGTCGAGTCGGTCTACCTCGCGCCCGCGGACTTCTCGGCGCTGAAGTAGGCAGGCCGAGTTTGGGCGTCGATCGCATTCCCGGCCAACCTCCGCGATTGCCGACCAGGTCGGAATTCGGCCGAGGCGACCATGGCCGTCTGCCCGAGCGGGAGGCTGAAGTGCGTATGACGCGCGACGATCAGGCGTGGCGTCGCCCTTGCCGTTTCGGGGCGAGGGTTATTCCGCGTGATGAGTTCGAAATTGAGGTGGGAAGCAAACGGCCTTATCGGTCTCCGCTCGCTCCAGCAGACGCGAACTCATGGAAAACGATCTCGACGAACTCAAAGCCCTCGTGGCGACGATCACGGCGGACCGCCAGATGCAGAAAGAGCGGGAAAAGCGCGACGCTTGGACCAAGTACCTGAACGACGGGGCCTTTGCCCAAGCCCAAGCTTCGGGCGGCTGGGCCTATTATCAGGCGAAGGGCATCAAGAGGAGCATCTACCAGCAAGAGTTGGAACTGATGTCATCCGGCCCTGCGCCCGACGCCAAACGCCTCGCGGAGATCAAAAAGACCGTCGACCGATACAAGAGCGAACAGGAGCAGATCTCCAAGGAGGCCAAGGCGCATGAGGCGCAGCGTGATGTCGCCCGGCTGGCGGCGGTCCAGATGGTCCACGTGCTTTGGTGGATGTGAGTTTGCCCCGGGCTGGGTCGTGGCCAGCCACCGTTGGCCTTCGTTGCCACCTCCGCCCCTCAGGCCTTGTCGCGCGACCTGCTGCCTGGGCTCCGGCGGCCCTCGGCTCTCCGGTTCGATTCCCTCGCGCCGCCTTGCCTCCGGTCGGTCTCCTAGCGGATGCTGGGGGCCGTGAAATCAGGCGAACAACTCTGCCGCGCGTGCGGACTGTGCTGCGACGGCACGCTTTTCGATCTCGTCAAACTCGAGCCGGGCGACGATGCCGGGAAATTGAAAGCGCTCGGGCTGCCGGTTACCCTTTCACGCGGCCAGACGCCCGTCGCCCGCTTTCCCCAGCCCTGCTCGGCCTTGTGCGAGGATCGCACGTGCCGGGTGTACGCGGAGCGACCGTGGCAATGCCGCACGTTCGAGTGCCAGCTGTTCAAGGACGCGAAGGCCGGCCGAATCGCGTTCGCTGCTGCCCTGCCGGTGGTCAAACAAGCCAGGCGACGGGCGGACACCGTTCGCCGGCTGCTGCGCGAGTTGGGCGACACGGACGAACACCGCGCCTTGGGGGAGCGCTTCCATCGCACCTCCGAGCGCATGGAATCCGGCAACGCGGACGAAGGGGCGAAGACCAAGTTCGCCGATTTGAGCCTCGCGGTGCACCGCCTCAAATTACTTTCGCATAAGAGATTTTATACCCAGAACGACGCGCCCTCGGAGGAAAAATCTCCCGCGTGCGAGGCCCCAGCAACGAATTCCAAGAACGCCGCCCGCGGCCGAAAAATTTCCACCTGAGTGATTCTGCTCGTGCTTGAGCAGGGCGGACGCGAAGACGCGAAGGGAATTATACCCGGCGCACGTGGATGCAAGAGGCTCGGAAGGCGCAAGAAGCGTCTGGGTCGCACCGCGCAGACTTGTTTGGCTCCGTGAACTCGGTGTCCGAGCTCCGTGCGCCCTGTGAGAAACAGTGTTACCCAAGCTGCGCGACGGCCTGGCTTTTGATTCTACTGGCATTTATCCCCGTTGCCCGTGAAGTTCCCGGCATGCCCGCCTCCATTCAAAACGTTAAGAAACGAAAAGCACGCCGGATCAAAAACGACCGTTTGCAGGCGGCAAAGAAAGCCGCGAAAGCAAAAGGCTAGGCCGAGGCGGTTCCGCCCGACGGTGCCGCAGGGCAATCTCGGCGTCGTCTTCGAGCTATCAGTCGTGGAGTAAGGTTCCCTCGACGCCGCCGAAGGCGTGGGCCGCGTTCCGGGTCGACCCGGTCTGGCTCAAGGCAAAGGCCGACTTGGAAAAGCCCGGTCCACTGACGACCAAGGTCGGGTCGGTCTACCTCGCGCCGACGGATTTCTCGACGCTCAAGTAACGCCGGCGCAAGTCTTGGAAATCTTCGTGGAAGCCGTGGCGGGCTTTGCGTCTACCGTTTCGGAAACTCGACCTCGCTGCGAATTTTGAGCTGGCCCGCCTCCGTGACCAAAATGGCGAAATAGGAAGTGGTCTTGGGCTGCGCCGCCGGTCCCGAGGTGAACGCGCCTTCGACGAAAACGGTGTCACGGGAAACGGCTCGATATACCAGGGACTGCCAGGCAAACGCGCCCAGGCCTTTCCATCCCGGACGGCGGTACTGCTCGGCGATTTGCTGCGCCGAAACGAGCCGATTTCGAGAAGCGGTGATCATCAACGCTCCCTCGGAATGGTACCGCGCGATGATCCCCTCGCGATTGAGGGCGAGAAGATCTTCGGCGTAGCCGGCCATGAAGGCGCGCGCCGCGGCTTCGATCGAGTCCACGCCCTGCGATTCTGCCCGGGAGCGCGGGATGAAAACCACGGACAGGGCTACAATGGCGGGAATCAAGAGCCTTTTGAACACGGTATTCATGAGAGCTCGGATTAATCCCCCTCCGGCTCTTGTCCAGCCCCTCGTGGGGTCCTTGGTTTCTCCGCGCCCGCCACGAATCCCGTCCACCGAGGTCGCGACTGGGTCGCGTCGTGACATCGGTCGCCCAGGGCGGCCACCCGATTCCCGAAGCCGATATCCGCAAGCGCTGGATCGGCAGCCACGAGAATATCATCCGCTTGATCTCGTTCGTAACCACGCTCCGGGTTTTCGACAACTCCGCCGAAGTCCCTGTCGGCGGCGCGCCGGAGCCAACCTTGCTCTTATCCATTGAGGAGAGCGCGTTGACTTACCCCGACCTCGCCCAACTGCAGGATACTCCCTCATGGGCCAAGCCCATCATCGCCGCCGCCTACAAGCATTTCGGTCTCATGGATTAAGTGCGGTCTTCTTCTCCGAGTTACCCAATCCACCCCATGAGCGATCCCACCAAAGAACTGATTTTTCAAAGCGACGTCATCGCCCGGATGGCCGCCTCGGGTTGGAAGCGCGGCGCGGTGGGAGACTACGACCGCGACCGCGCGCTCTATCCCGCCATCATCCTCAACGGCTCTCCGCTCTTCACCGGGCGGTGGCGGGCTCCGGCGAGCTTGAGATCCGCCGCTATCACGCTTTGCTCACGACGAGGCCGCCGCTTCAGGAAAGTGACCAGTCGGCCGTTCACTTCAGGATCTCGAACACGCTCGCATGGTCGTCGGTCCAGATGACCTTGTGCTGGTCCTCAGCGGCGGCAATGTCCGCGGCGTCGATCACCCGCGGGTTAGTCAGCAAACCTCGATTGCTCGACACCAGCACCCAAGTTGACCGGTAGAGCCACCAATTCTTCGGGTCGTCTAAGATCGTAACTACACCGAGTCCGAATTCGTGGGCTAAGCCTTCCACCACGGGGCGGAGGTTCAGATAGCGGTTGGATATATGGACGGCAATCACCCCATTCGGAGCGAGTTGCTTCAAATAGATCTCAAATGCCTCGCGGGTCAGGAGGTGGACGGGAATCGCTTCGCTGCTGAATGCGTCGAGCGCCAGCAAGTCGAAGTGCTGAGCTTCGCCTGCGGCCAGTTCGCGCTCCATCGAAAGGCGGGCGTCGCCCAAAACGATCTCTACCCTCGCCGGCGTCCGTGTCGCATAACTGAAAACTGAGGTCGCAAGGCTCACGACCGCCGGGTTGATGTCATAGAAACGGACCTTGTCACCCAAGCGGCCGAAGGCGGCTAGAGTGCCGGCGCCCAACCCGACAAATCCAAGGCGACGGCTCAGATTGGCAGGGAGCAGGCCGATCGCCCGCCCCACACCGCTGTTTTCTCCGTAATAGGTGGTCCGCCTCATGGACTGGGCCGGAGCGGCAAACTGGAGACCGTGGTTGGTGACGCCATCCACGAGCAGCTTAAAGTGACCCGTCTCGTGCTCGGGGTCGTAGTCGTAGATCTTGAGCACCCCATAGAAATTGCGTGACGACTGGATCGACGTCGTACGATCCCGATCGGTCATCTGCCACACGAGGACGGTGCCCAGGCCGAGAGCGAGGACACTGAGGTAGCCGCCCATGATCATCGACCAGCGCCAACGGAAGCGAAGTTCGCTGAAGCTGAAAAAGCTCCCGACCAGCACCACGACGAGGAATACAGCCGGCAACCAGAAATCACCGAGGTAGACTTTGGCCTCATCCCAGAACCCGAGACCGTGCCCTTGGGTGGAGCGCAACCAAGGCACTACGAAGGAAAGCGAGAGAGTCGCCAGCGCAGCCGCAAGCATTGCACCGATGCTTTTATCGCGCACCGCGAGGATCACGAGCAGGACCGAGATAAGCCACCAGCCGATCTGGATTTCACGGTAGTCGCTGAACACCGCCGGGGCCACCACTGCCACGAGGAAACTGCCGAGTGCGCCTCCAGCAGCAATATAAAGATAGTAAGCCGTGAGATGCCGAGGGCCGGGTCGGAGCCTAAAGAGTTCTCCGTGACAGACCATGCAAGCGATAAATAGCGACCCGCCATAGCCGGCCACCTGCTGCACAATTGGCGCGTTCACACCGGCAATCAGCAACTCAGCGACAACCCCGGCAGACAACATAGCCAAACCGAAGTGCGGCACCCGTTTGTACCAGCGCTCGTGATCGAAGCTCACAATGAAGCTCATCAGGTACAGAGCTAAAGGAAGGACCCAGAGAAATGGGATAACCGCGACCTCTTGCGTCAGTTTGTTCGTAGTTGCCACGAGCAGAATCGACGCGATGGCGGGGAGCAGGATCCAAGGGAGCTTGGACGACCACCTGACTGGTCCCTCGGACTCAGCGGGCGGCTCGGCCGCAGCAACGACCGGTGTGTGAGATGGCATGGTCGCCGGTTTCGCGCCGAGTCGAAGGATTTTCAGGGCGCACCACGAACAGGCCAAAGCAAAAATCGCCAGGCCCACCGTCCAAAGCAGGGCCATCGTCTTCCGAGTGAAGTTAGGCTCAAAATAGATGGGGAAGGACAACAGCGCCAGTAGCGACCCAACATTGGAGAGGGCATACAGGCGGTAAGGCGACACCCCCGGTCGCAGCCGACCAAACCAGCTCTGCAGAAGCGGTCCTGTTGCCGACACGACCAAGTAGGGCAGGCCCACGCTAGCCGACAGCAATAATAACACCCGGAAGGTCGGATGGCCATCCAAGTGCTGCTTCCAACTCTCGGAAGGAGTGATCGGCATTAATCCCAAAGCCACGACCAACAGCGCCAAGTGCAGAAGCGCCTGAGTTTTGGGCTTCAGGCGGGTCGTGGAAAAATGGGCGTAGGCGTACCCGACCAGCAGCTGGGTTTGAAAAAACAGCATGCAGGTCGTCCAGACATTCGGGCTGCCGCCAAACCACGGCAGAATATATTTTCCAATCAACGGCTGGACCTGAAAGAGGAGGAAAGCTCCCGAGAAAATCGTCAGTGCGAACGGAAGCATGGCGTATTCTATGCGGTTTGGGGCGCGGAATTGCCGGGCACTTGAACTGCCGGCGCAACAAAAAGCCGATGCCCAAAGGGAGAAGATTCAGCCAATCACAACGCACCTTGGAGACGCGGTGTTGCGCCCGCGATTTATTTCGCAGATTTGCCGAGCCAATCCGAGGGGGAGCCAATCCGAGGGAGCGAGCCTCTACTTCTTGACAACCGCTCCAGCCCGGTGGTTCGCGACGTCGCCGGGCAAGCGATTCGCGAGCAACTTACTCGTCCATCGACGGTGCGCACGCCGTCCAAGGTCAAACGAAGTGGCGCCACTTTGAGAATTCGAACCGCGCAACGTTCCAGGCTGGCCCCGGCCCAAGCCGCCCCCATCGCTTCACGCCGGGTTTCCGCGTGAGTTCCCCTCGCGTCGCCTTGCCTCCGGTCGGTCTCCTGGCGGCTGGTGGGGGCCGTGAAATCAGGCGAACAACTCTGCCGCGCGTGCGGACTTTGTTGCGACGTTACTCGCGCATGGCCGTGCCATGCGTAGCCCGGAAGGGCGAATGAAAAGGCCCATGCTTCGCTCGTTGAGCTACGCAGGGCACCATTTTCATTGAAAATGGTGGAGGTGGTGGGAGTTGAACCCACGTGCCCCTGACCTTCGCGCACCGCGTCTACCATGTATAGCGTGACTTTAATCTCGCCAGAACCAAGCCGTCACACGCGCTAAGATCCCAGCCAGTCCCCGGATGAAGATACAACGCGCCGTCCGCGGACGGCTCAGCGCGCTATGCCTGCTGTCGACGTTCGTTCCGGCTAGCAGGTGTCGCCGGACAAACGAGGCTGCCTAATTAGGCGGCCAGGGGCATTTCTTCAGTGTTGCCTATTATTTTTTTCGCAGGGGGTTTAACGAGAGACCCACGACTCTCGACAGGCAGCGGCGCACTCCAACCAAGGGTAGAATCCAGAACACCCCCGAAATTCGGACGGCAGCGGGCGGAGGTCTGAAGGACCAAACCGACGACTGCCGAACGATTGGTGTGCTAACCAATCAAAGAACGAGGGCAGGACCATGCGCCGGATCGCGCCGATAGCAAGCGGCCGGTTTTCCGCGCCACCTCAGGTCGTGACGCCCAGCAGTCCGCGGGTGAACTGAAAGTCCACAAAGCCCTGCGCCAGCGCAACGGGCACGCGTTCGCGCTGGGCCACCGCCGCGATCCATTCGGACAACACCGCTTCATCCTGCGCGGCGTCGCCGCTGAGAAATGCGTCGATGTCCTCGGCTGCGAGCGTGGTCGTGTCTCGGTCGGCGGGCTCGGCCACCTGGATCACCGGGATGAGCGGATGTCCTTGCCGTGCCTGGCCGCTCACAACCGTCAGGACGAGATGCGCGCCGCAGCCGCCGAGTCCCGTGATGTTTTCCACCCAATGATCGGTCTCGCTCGCGACGACGTGCAGGCCCAGTTTAACGATGGGTTCGCCGTAGGCGAGCGTCGCGTGGGGCGGAGTCGCGCCGAGCACGGCGCTGCGAAACGCGGCATTGGCCAGCAGGGGATCGCTTTCGGGCACCACCACCGATCCGCCACCGGCGACGATCGCCCGGGTGACGGCCGCGAGTGCGGCGGCGGTCGATGCGCTGACCGGCGCGGCCGTCATCAGTCCCAGCGTCAGTGCGCCGAGGTTCGTGATGACGGGAGCGGCGTCGGGCAGGCCCGCGAGTTTCTCTTCGAACCAGGCCTCGATGTTGCCGAGCGCCTTCTCGATGCCGCCATCGAGTTGAACGCTCGCCCAGCCGAAGCGTGAGATCGGCACCCCGGCGCCCTCGAGCTGCCGGCGCATGACGTCGTTCGGGATCTTTTCGCAACCGTGCTCCAGCAGGAGGGCGGCGGCGACGTTGGGGTGCGTGATGTAGCCGCGATAGGTCCGGTTGAGGAGCTGGTACATCGTCTCGCCACCGAAGCCGCAGCCCTCGGTGTGGGTGAGCGCGACGAAACGCGAAAGCCCCTGTGCGCGACCGATGCCCTTTGCATTGAGCCGGTCGGCGGCGAGGCGCGCGATCTGCGCCGCGCACAGGCTGGTCGGCAGCACGAGGCCCACGCGCTCGGTGGCGGCGCGGCCGTCGGTGCCGGTGCACACGCGCAGGATGGTGGCCGCCGCGTGGTCCGGTGTATGCGCGGCCGGAGCGAGCGGCAGCGGTATGCCGTCGGGTGCGGTGCGGGCACGCAAGGCGGCGAGTTGCGAGCCATCGGTCTGCCGCCAGTTGCGCCAGAGCGACACCTGCGAGTGGCCGGCGTGCTCGCCCTTCGTTTTCCGGCCGGAGGCGGTGTCGAGCACCAGGTCGAACATTTCCGCGGTGAGCGAATCCATCGACTCGCCGTCGAGGTAGCGGCCGGCGTTGATGTCCATCTCGTGGATGAGGAGCTGGTGCCGGCGCGTGGTGGTCGTGATCTTCAGCGTCGGCACGAACGGGAAGTTCGTGATGGAGCCGTTGCCGGTGACGAAGAGAAATAAATTGCAGCCCGCGCCGACCTGGCCGGCGATGCCCTCGAGGTCGTTGCCGGGGGCGTTCATGAAACTGAAGCCCGGTTCGCCGGGCGGCTCGGCGTAGTCGATGACGGCGTCGAGGCGGGTGCGCGGATCCTTTTTGTGCACCGCGCCAAGGGATTTCAGGGAAATGTTGTAGAGCCCGCGAAACTTGTTGCCGGCGGAGGGATTGCTCTCGGCGGTGACGCCGTGCCAGCCCAGCCGCTCGCGGAACGACTCGATGCGGCCGAGAAACGCGCGGGCTGTCGCGAGGTCGCGCACATTTTTCAGGAGGTAGCCCTCGGCGCCGACGGCCTCGTCCGTTTCGGTGAGCACGCCGCTGCCGCCGTGGCGGATGATCTCGTGCACGATGGCCCCGGCGAGCGGATTGCCGGAGACACCGGAGAACGCATCGGAGCCGCCGCATTGGAGGGCGATGCGCAGCCCGCTTAAGGGTTCGTCGGTGCGCGCCAGCCGGTTCGCGGCGGGCAGCCACTCGCGGACGATGCGCTCGCCCTCGTCGAGGCCGGCGGCGAGCCCGCCCTGTAGCGTGAGAAAATGATGCGGCACGTCGGCGAGCGGGTAACCGTGTTCCGCCATGAACGCGCGCACCCGGGCGTTGGTGACCGGCTCGACGCCGTAGTCGACGGCGAGCACGGCGGCGACGTTGGGGTGCACGATGAAGCCGCCCAGGGCGCGCAGGATTTCCAGCGTGTTGTTCGGCTCGTCGTTGCCGCCGCCCTCGGTGTGGGCGATGGCGACGATGCCATCGATGCCGGGATGCACGCGCGCGAGCGGTTGCAGCCGCGCGGCGAGCTGGCGGGCGTAGCTGGCGGTGCGCGACGTGGTGCCGAGGATGACGATCGTATTGCGGGTGCCGACGCCGCGGAGCCCGGGCCGGCGGTAGCCGCGAAACGTGCGCGGCAGCGCGACCCGGTCGACCGGCGACCCCGGGTGAAACGTGGTTTCATCGAGCTGAAACGGGGTGAGGTGATCCGCGAAATTTGGCCGGGTGGGAAACGTCGCGCCCTCGACGCGGCGAACGGCGAGCGCGTCGAGCATCGACTGGTTGCAGACGTAGTCGCCGGGGGCGATCGGCTCCAGGGCGGTGGCGAAAGGGAGTCCCCACGACAGCAGCTGGGCGCCCGGGGCGATGGGCTGTACCGCGAACCGGTGTCCCTCCAGCACGGTGTGGGCGAGGGTCCGCGCTCCCGTGGGCAGGGCGATGACGGTGCCGGCCTCGAGGCGCCGCACCGCGATGGCCACGTTGTCGCCGGGAGCCGGCAGCCGCGCGACGGTGAGAAAGGGAAGGGGAGCGATCGCCATCGGGGCATTCAACCGGCGTGACGGAACCTGTCCAGTGCGGGAACACCGGCCCGACCGGGTGGAATCGGAGGCCGCTGCGCGCGGGTCGTCAGGGCGTGGCCGGCTGCCGTCCGCGCAGATGGCGGTCGAACCAGTCGGCCATGAGGGCGCGATCGCCCTCGACGTTGGCCCAGGTTTTGCCGCCGTGGGCGGCGCCGGGTTTGACGATCAGCCGGGCGGTGGCACCCGCGGCAGTGGCGCGCTGCACGAAGAGATGGGCCTGTTGGATCGGCACGAGCGGATCGGCGTCGCCGTGGATGATGAGGGTCGGCGCCATCCGGGCGGAGACGAAGCGGACGGGGGAAAACGTTTCACCGAGTTTCTGGCGGCCTTCGGGCGTGGCGGATTCGGGGCCGAAGGCGCCGACGTAATCCTTGAGGATGCCGACGCCGGTGGCGACTTCGCCCTCGCGGCCGTAGTTGAGAAAGTCGGTGGGCGGATAGAAGCAGGCGACGGCCTGGACCGCGCTGCTGGCGCGATCGACCGGATCGCGGGCGTCGGCGGGTCCGGGGCCTCCCTGCGTCCCGAGGGAGATGGAGAGGTGGCCGCCGGCGCTCGCCCCGGTGACGCCGAGATGATCCGGGTCGACGGACCACCGTGCGGCGTGGTGGCGGATGAAGCGGACGGCGCGGTGGATGTCGGGGACGATCTCCGCGAGGATGAATTTCGGCTGCGTGCCGTGGACGACGGCGAAGACCGTGTAGCCGCGCGCGAGGAACGGCGCGTAGATGGCGGGGTTGATCCCCTCATAGGAGGATTTCCACCCGCCGCTGACCATATAGATGATGCCGTAGCCGTTGGCGCCGCGGGTGGGCTGAACCACGTCGAGGGTGAGGGCGACGCCCAGCTTGTGGGCATAGACGACATCCGTGGTGCGCGTGAAGTCGGGGGCGGCAGCGGCACGTGCGAGCGGGGCTTGCGCGAAAATAGAAACGGCGGTGGCGAGCGAGACGAGAAGCAGAGATGTGAGGAGGCGGAACGGGCGCATGGGGTGGTGGGGGTGGAAAAAGACAGGCTGGGGCGATGGTGCGGGCGTGACGAGAATCTAGCGGCGATAGCTGGCGACCACCGGAAGATCGGCGGCGGCGAGGTCGAAGGTGGTGAGTTCAGCGGGGAGCACCCAGCGCAGGGCCACGTGTTCGTGGGCGTGCGGCGCGGCACTGGCAGGAGCGAGGCGGCAGACGAATGGAATCATCGCGATGACCGCGCGGCCGTAGTCGTGAGTGAAGCGCGGCAGGGCGCGTTGGATGACGATCGTGCAGCCGAGCTCCTCCACGATTTCGCGGACGATGGCCGCCTCGGGCGATTCGGAAGGCTCCACTTTGCCACCGGGAAATTCCCACTTGAGGGCGAGGTGCTTGTGCGCGGGGCGCTGGGCAATCAGCACGCGGCCCGCGTCATCCTCGATGACGGCGCAGACGACGGGAATCGGCGAAGTGCCCACCGGCCACACGAAACAGACGAATCGCTCCCGCACAACGCGGGAGTGAGCGGGCGCGTTTCCGGAAATTTCAGGCGGCGGCAACTTTTCTTCGCGCGCCGGGGTTTCCAGTCATGAAGACCTTGCTCAAAATTGGGCTCATCGTCGTCGCGGTGGTGGTGGCAATCAAGTTGCTGCCCGCCGCGCTGGTGCTTGGCGGCGTGGTGGCCGGGGGTGGCGGCGCTGTTGGCGCTGGCCGGCTTCCCGACGGCCTCCGGTTGCTCGGAGCGGGCTTGCTGACGCTGCTACTCACGCCCATCTGGCTAGCCGGTGCTGGCCGGTCATGGGGCTCATCGCGCTGGTCAAAAAGCCATGCGGCCGGACGGTCGCGGCTTGAGCGGCGATTTTCGGGCTGACGGGTGGAGCCGCGGCGGGTTTGGTGGCGGGCGTGGCTGCCAATGAACTTCCCTCCCGCGTGATCGCCGACATCTGCTTTGTCGGCCGGGGCGGCGGAGCGGTCAAGGCGCTGGACGGTTTCAAGAAAGGGCATCACACGGTGCCCGATGAGGCGAACGCGACGACCAACGGCTTCCTCGCGAAAATCTGCGAACGTGAGCTGGCGGAGGAGGCGGAGAAGCTCTTTCAGAGCGTCCGGGCCCAGCTGGGCTACAAACGCAAGGACGTCTCGCTGACCGTGGCCAGTCCGGCGGCCGTGCTCACGGCGAAGGATTTCACGGTCGAGATCTCGTATGCGCTCGAGGCAAACGAACCGGCGCGGTATGCGATCACGACCTTCCTGCGCGGCCTGCGCAGCGAAGCGGTGGCGCGGGCGGATGGGTTTTCGCAGACGTTTGCCGGCCGGTTCTCGGAAATTTCGTTCACGTTGAAAAAGGCGGCGAAGGTCGAGGCCGTGATCGACGTCATCGAGGCACTCGACGGAGAAGGCGGGCTCGCGGTGAACTACCCGTCGGATTACCGCGAGTGCATGATCGGGGTGGAGGGCGTCGACGCGGAGGTGCGCTGTACGGGCGGGAGTCTGGAGATCGTTTTTCCGCGCGCGGGCGCGCCGGTGGAGTTGATCGACGGATTCGCTGCGGTGCGGGGCGCGTTTCAGATCAACAAGATTCTGGCGGGGTTGATCGGGTGAGAGCGGAGAGCGGCGGGGCGCGGGTGAGCACGAAAAAGCCCGAGTCGCGACGCGGCTCGGGCTTGGAAGGGGATGCTCTGGACCCGGCTTACGCGATCATGTCCGCCACGAAGGCGCGCTCTTCGACGAGTTCCTTGTTGGTCGCGGCGATCTTGGATTTGGCGAAATCGTCCATGACGTAGCTCGTGATGACCTCGTAGCTGCCGGGCGTCGTGGTGCGGACGGGCATGCCGGCCCAGACGTTGGCGTCGAAGCCATAGCGGCCCTCGCTCTTTACCGCGATGGAGTGGATCGCGCCGGGCGTGACGAGCGAGCGCACGTGGTCAACGAGGGCGTTGGCGGCGGAGGCGGCGGAGGAGAGGCCGCGAGCGGCGATGATGGCGGCGCCGCGTTTGCCGACCGTCTCGCAGAAGGGGCCCTGGAGCCACGCGGTGTCGGTGATGATAGACGTGGCGGGCTGGCCGTTGATGGTGGCGTGGCCGAAGGACGGAAACATCGTCGGGCTGTGGTTGCCGTAGATGAAGATGTCTTTGACGGCGGTGAGATCGGCGCCGGCTTTTTTCGCGAGCTGGGTTTGCGCGCGGTTTTGATCGAGGCGAACCATCGCGGTGAAGCGTTCGGCGGGGAGGCGCTTTGCCTGGGAGGCGGCGATCATGCAGTTCGTGTTGGCGGGATTGCCCACGACGGCGACGCGCGCATCGGCGGCGGCCACGGCATCGATGATGCGGCCCTGCTCGATGAAGATCCGGCCGTTGTCCTTGAGGAGATCGGCGCGCTCCATGCCGGGGCCGCGGGGTTTGGCGCCGACGAGGAGGCACCAGTTGGCGTCCTTGAAGCCGACGGCGGCATCGGAGGTTTGGACGATGCCCTTCAGCAGGGGGAACGCGCAGTCGTCGAGCTCCATGGCGACACCCTCGAGCGCCTTCAGGGCCTTTTCGATCGGCGCCTCGATGAGCTGGAGGATAACCGGCTGGTCGGCGCCGAACATCGCGCCGGAGGCGATACGGAACAGGAGGGAGTAGCCGATCTGGCCGGCGGCTCCGGTGACGGCAACGCGGATGGGGGATTTCATAGAGGAGGGAGGTGAATGTTTAGCCCACGGAACCCGCGGAACACACGGAAGAAATTTGGGGAAACGCGGGTGTTAGCAGCCGACGAGTGAGGACGGGGGCGGGCTTATCGGGCAGGGCGTGGGGATACGTGGGAGGCGAGGCTCACGCGAAGCGCGGCGCGAGAGCGGCGTGGAGGTCGCGGACGAGTTTTTCGGTGGTGGGCCAGTCGATGCAGCCGTCGGTGATGCTCACGCCGTAGCGGAGGGAGGCGCGCGGTTGGGGGAAGGGCTGGTTGCCAGCGCCGAGGTTGCTCTCGATCATCGCGCCCATGATGGAGGCGTTGCCGGCGGCGATCTGATCGAGGAGCGCGCGCAGGACGTCGGGCTGGAGTTCGGGCTTCTTCGCGGAGTTGTCGTGCGAGCAGTCAACGAGGATGGATTTCGGGAGACCGGCTTTCGCGAGCAGCGCCTCGGTCTGGGCGATGTGGGCGGGCGAATAGTTCGGGCCGGCGGAACCGCCGCGGAGGACGACGTGGCAATCGGGATTGCCGCGCGTGACGATGGCGGAGGCGTGGCCGTCGAGGTTGATCCCGAGGAAAGTCTGGGGCTGCGAGGCGGCCTTGATGGCATTGATGGCGGCAGTGAAGGTGCCGTCGGTGCTGTTTTTGAAGCCGAGGGGCATCGAGAGGCCGCTGGCCATCTGGCGGTGCGTCTGCGACTCGGTGGTGCGGGCGCCGATGGCGCCCCAACAGACGAGGTCGGCGACGTATTGCGGGGTGATGGGATCGAGGAATTCGGTGGCGGTGGGCAGGCCGAGATCGAGCACGTCGCGGAGGAAGGAGCGGCCGAGCCGGAGGCCGGCGGCGATGTCGTGCGTGCCGTCGAGGTGCGGGTCCATGATCAGGCCCTTCCAGCCGACGGTGGTGCGGGGCTTCTCAAAATAGACGCGCATGACGATCATGACGCGGTCGGAAACCTCGCCGGCGAGGGCCGCGAGGCGGCGGGCGTAGTCGCGCCCGGCCTCGAGGTCGTGGATCGAGCAGGGACCGACGATCAGGAGAAAGCGTTTGTCGT
The DNA here is from genome assembly GCA_947474935.1 of Opitutia bacterium. GTDB lineage: Bacteria > Verrucomicrobiota > Verrucomicrobiia > Opitutales > Opitutaceae > ER46. The sequence continues at coordinate 148,658 of CANJKL010000002.1, read as the reverse complement.
CGGTAAAGATGAGCCGGTGAATCTCGCGGCGTGTGCGGGTGACGAAGTCGGCCTGGGCCTCGGTCTTGGGCAGCTCAGCGAGCAGGGTGGCGGGCGAAGGCAGGGCACGCGTCTCGACGACATTGATGTCGGAAGTTTTCTGCATGAACCGCCAGCTTGGCCGGCTTCGCGCTCGACGCGCAAGCCCTGCTTCATCCATCGTCCGGGTTGCTGTGAATGGGCAAAAAAAGTGGCCGGTCGCTTACCCCTAAGCGACCGGCCTTTGCTTTCTTAGTTACCCCAAAACTCCCGCTAGGCGGGAGAAGTGTCAAAGTCGATAGGCAGAACCCTACGGTTTGATTGACTCCGGTCAATGGCTAGTTTTCAAAATCTACCACATTTTTCTCAAATAGCTGATTACCAATCGGGTGAATCCTATAAATACTTCTACTTCCCCGGCAATTTTTTGGTGGAAACCGGCCGCCTGGCTGCGGGCTTCCGGGCCGGATGCCGCTGGTTTCCTGCAGGGACAGTTCACCAACGAACTGGCAAGGCTGCAGCCGGGCGGCACGGTTTACGGGCTATGGCTCAATCTCAAAGGCAAAGTCGTGGCCGACAGCTTTGTGGTGCGGGGATCGGAGCAGGACGACTTTTGGATCGGCAGTTATTTTTCACCCGCCGCCGTCATCCGGGAGCGGCTGGAGAGCAACCTGATCGCGGATGAGGTCGTGATCGAGGATCAGACGGAGGGGTGGATGGGATTGACGCGGCTCGGGGCGGAGGTCGCGACGGGCGACGGTGTGGTGGGCGGTGTGATGTTTGCCGGACGGCGTTCGCGCGAGGCGGCGGTCGAAACGGTTTTTCCGCTTGCCGGGTGGGACGACATGCGGGCGCGTTGGGCGGGAGCGCCGGAATTGGACGAGGCAGCGATGACGCGCCGCCGGATCGTGGCGGCGATTCCCGCCGTGCCCGTCGACGTGGGGCCGGCCGACCTGCCCAACGAGGCGGGGCTCGAGACCGACGCGATTTCGTACACCAAGGGCTGCTATCTTGGGCAGGAGGTGATGGCGCGCTTGAAGTCGATGGGCCGGGTGCGGCGCCGGCTGTGGCGCGTGGCGGGTCGTGCCGAAACGCTTCCGCCGCTGCCCGCGCCGCTCTTCGGCGGCGGAAAACCGGTGGGCGAGTTGCGCTCGGCGATCGCGGCCGGCGATGGCACCGGAGGTTTCATCGGGTTGGCGATGCTTTCGTTGCTCGTGCTTCCGCCGGACGGCCTGCTGGCGCTTGCGGCCGACGGTCCCGCTGACTGGCGTGTGACCGACACGCCATGACCGAGCAGGAACAACTCGCGCAGGTTTGCGAACGCCTCGGGGCGGCGTCTGCCCAGGCGTCGACGATGGCCACGCAATTGCTGAAGCGGGCGGCGCAGCTGGCCGCCGAGCGGGGCGGGACGCGCGAAGCCGCGCTGGCGCGGTTGCTCGATTTGGTGGTGAAGGGTCGGTCAGGCGAAGTGCCGGCGGAATTTGGCGGGTTCGTTCCACCTCCGCCGCCCGCCGCGAAATAGCGATCCGTCAAATTTCATGAAAACGGGACGCGAGCCATCGGATTGCATTTGACCGGCCGGCGTCAGGTTTCTTCCCTCGCCGAACTCTTTCCCTAATGAACAAAGCCGATCTGATCGATGAAGTGCAGAAACTGCTGTCGAACGGCGCTTCCAAGGCGGCCGCGGAACGCGCGATCGACGCGGTGCTGAAGGCCGTGCGCCACGGCCTGCGGCGCGACAAGGAAGTCGCGCTGGTCGGCTTCGGCACTTTTGCCGTCGGCACGCGGCCGGCCCGGAACGGCTTCAATCCCCACACCCGGCGGCCGATGAAAATTCGCGCGATGCGCACGGTCCGGTTCAAGGCGGGGACGGACCTGCGCGCGCTCACCTGAGCGCACGGCGAGAGCATAAGCGGCCTTTCGCGCAGCGGGAAACCGCCCGGGTGTGATGTCAACTGATGGTTGACGTAATGCCCCGGGTGACACGCCGGGAGAATGAAAAGAGGGGTTGGAATGCCGCGAGATTTTGGGCGGAACGGAGGTGCTCGCGCCGCGAGAAAACCGGGGCGGTCAGAACAGTACGGCGACCTCGGTCACCCATGCGTGGATCCACGATTCAAACACCAGGAAGTACAGGGCGGCGGCGATCGCCAGCATCGGACCGAACGGCACGTGGGCGCCGAGGGCGAGCCCAGTGGGTTCGCCGTCCGGGGTTGCCGAGGGTGGGGCGCCGGCGGCCCGCCGTCCGGAGATTTTCTCCCAGACCAGCGCGATGGCGAACCAGAGGGTCCCCACGACGGCGCCACCGAAAACGGCGAACACTGCGCCCTGCCAGCCGCAGAACGCCCCAATGGCGCCGACGAACTTCACGTCGCCGAAGCCCATCGCCTCCTTCTTCAGCACGGCCTCCGCGAGCAGTGCGATCCACAGCACGAGGCCCGAGCCGACGAGCAATCCGAGGATCGAGGCAAAGCCACTGCGAACGCTGTCGATCAGAAACAAATCGCTGTGCTGGCCGTGCAGGGCGGGAACGCAGAACGAGAGCGCGACGCCGGCCACGCCCAGCCCGAGGGTAAACACATCGGGGATGATGAAGTGGTCGAGGTCGATGAACGTGGCGGCGACCAGCGCACTCAGGAAAACCATGCCGCACAGGGCGACAGCGGGGGAAAGTCGCAGGCTGCACGCGACGAACAACAGGGCGGTGAGCAACTCGACCGCCGGATAGCGGGCGGAAAATTTCCGACCGCAGCACCGCGCGCGGCCGCGTAGCAGAAGCCACGAGAGGATCGGGATGTTGTCGTGCCAGGCGATGAGCTGCCCGCAGCCGCAATGGGAGCGGGGCGACACGATCGATTCCTCCTTGGGCAGCCGGTAAATGACGACGTTGAGAAAACTGCCGATACAGGCGCCGAAAAGAAATGCCACGGTCGGAAAAAACCACGGGAACGCGGCGGCGATTTCGGAAAGGGAGGCGGGGCTGATCATACGGTGGACGGCGCCGGGTCTCCGGAGCGCGGGCGGGCAGGACGGTCGCGAACGGGGCTGGCGCTGGCAAGCCAGCTCCTACGCGCCCAGCGCGGCCGCGGCGGCCCGGGACATGATCGGCGCGGTTTGGGCGGCCGGAATGCCGCTCCAGATTTCCAAGGCCTTGGCTCCCTGGTGGACGAGCATGGAGAGGCCGTTGGCGTGGGGGATGCCCAGCCGGGTCGCCGCCCGCAGGAGGGGGGTCACCGGGGGATTGTAGATCATATCGTAAACCGCGGCCGGGCGGGGGAGGGCAGCGAGGTCGATAGGCGCCGCGTCTTCGTGGCCCAAGCCCGCGCTGGTGGCGTTGACGACGAGCGCGCCCGCGGCCAGCGCCGGTGGCGGGCGATCGGGGGCAAAGCCGCGCAGGGGAATCCCGCCCGCCACCGGGGCGAGGTCGGCCAGCAGGGCCTCGAGGTTTTGCGCCGTCCGGTTGGCAATCGAGAGCGAAGCGCAACCGCGCTGAAGACATTCGATCGCGGCGCCGCGGGCCGCTCCGCCGGCGCCGAGCAGCACGACGTGCGTTCCGGCGAGCTCGCGCCCAAGGTCCTCGCCCACGCCGGCGGCGAGGCCGTAGCCGTCGGTGTTGAAGCCGTGCCAGCCGCGCTCCGTCCAGCGCAGGGTGTTGACCGCGCCGATCGGGCGCGCGGCGGGATCGATCTCCGCCACGCGGTCGAAGGCGATGATCTTGTGCGGCACGGTGAGGTTGACGCCGCGGAATTTTCTAGCGTGGAGGAGATCGAGCGCGCCCGGCAGATCCTCGGGGCGGATTTCAAAACGGAAATATTTCCAGTCGAGGAAACGAGCGGCGTCGCGTGCGAGCGCGGCTAGCGCGGCGTTGTGCATCGCCGGGCTGATCGAGTGCTTGATCGGATGGCCGAGCACGGCGAGCGACGTGCCCTCGCGGGACCACGATTCGAGGTCGGACCGGGTGAAAACGGGATCGGCGGCGGACATGGCTGGCTTCCTACCAAACCCCTAAAACGGCCGAACGCCCGCTCTTTTTCCGGACCGCGGTGAAAAAGACATCATGGCGGACCAGCTTTTCGCGGTGCCGCGCACGCCGGGCCCGCGGGGAGCGACCCGAGGCGCCACGCCCCGGCTACGGCTGGGCGTGCTTTTCGTGCGTCGATTCGAACTCTTCCACGAAGCGGGCGAAGAGCCGGGCGCGTTCGGTTTCGCCCGCGGCCGTGTAGTGGTTCACGAGATTCCGGCAGCTTCGGCAGAGCACTTCGCGCACCGGGGTCGGAGCGAGGTCGCTCACCTTGGGCACGATCTTGTGCGCGCGAAGGAGGTCGAAAATTTCATCGGCGTCGCGGAAAACGCCCCGATCGAACGGATCGATGAAAAAGGGCAGGTCGCCGACGAAGCACCCCACGATGAAATGTCCGGGCAATCCGACCGGCTCGAGCTCGATGCCCAGCCGCTCCGCCACGAGCAGATAGACGATGCTCAGGGAGAGCGGGATGCCGGTGCGCCGCTGGAGGACCTGGTCGAGGAAGCTGTTGCGGGGGTCGGTGTAGTGTTCGACGTTGCCGTGAAAGCCCCACTCGTGGAATAGCACCCGGTTGATGATCCGGCATTTCTCGCGGGCGGAGGAAGGTTCGACGATCAATTCGCGGCAGCGCGCGGCGATGGTGTCGAGGGTGGTGCAACAGCCGCCCGCATCGAGCTGGGGCGTGATGGTGCGGGCGAGCAGCAGGGAGCCCGTTTCCAATTCGTAGTTGAGCGAACGGATGAATCCGCTGAAGTCGGCCACCGGGTCCGCCAGCTTCAATTCGTTAAGAAACCAGGCGGCGTGCCGGGCGAGCACGCGATTGGTGCCGGTGGCAATTTCCTGGAGAAAGGCCGCCGCCCCGGAGCCGAGTTCGGCAAACCGTGCCAGAAGCGCACGGCGCACGGCGGGAGTCGGGTCGTCGAGCAAACTCAAAAAGGCGTCCCGCTGGGTCGCGCCGAGGATTTCGATTTCCACGGGCTGAAGCGAAAAACATTTCACGGCTGGCGCAATCTGGAAACGGCCGGCCGGCGGATTTTCTTCGCGGGTCCGCACGCCGGCCGGCGGCAGCGGGGAGGCGGGCCGTTGGCGTTCCGCCGCGCCGGGTTTGCGGCGCGGGCGATTCGGATACGATGTCAGCGAGGGGATGACATCGTGGCCAGGGCCGATCTGCGCGGCGGCCAAGCGGGTAAGCGCCACCGCGGGGCGCCCGCCACCGACTCAGATGGTTGCTCGCGCGCCGAACAGCGCGGTGCCGACGCGGACCAGGGTGCTGCCGGCGGCGATGGCGGGCGCGAGATCGCCGGTCATGCCCATCGAGAGCTCGCGCAGCGGAGTGCCGAAACGCGCCGCCAGATCGTCGCGCAAAGTCCGGAGATTCGTGAACGTGCGATGGGCGTGTTCGGCGGTCTCCGCCGGAGTGGCGCCGAGGGGGGCGATGGTCATCAAGCCCTCGACCCGCAGATATTTTTCGGCGAGCGCCGTTTCGAGCAGACGCGGGGCGTCGGCGGGTTCAGCTCCGAATTTGGCGGGATCGTTGCCCGCGTTGATCTGAAGCAGGATCGGCAGGGTTTTGCCGAGTTCGGTGGCGGCGCGGCCGAGGTGGTTGAGCAGCTTTTCACTGTCCACGCTCTGGATGCGGTCGAAGTGCTGGACGGCGAGCTTCGCCTTGTTCGTCTGGAGATGGCCGATGAGTTCCCAGGCGATCCGCGCCTGGCACAACCCTCGTTTCTCGACGCCTTCCTGCACCCGGTTTTCCCCGACGGCGCGCAGCCCGTAGCGGGCGGCATACTCCGCGGCGCCGACCGAATGGGTTTTGGTGACGGCCAGAAGCTCGACCTCCCGGGCGCCCCGCCCGGCTTGCGCGCACGCGTTGGCGATACGGGCGCGCAGCACATCGGCACGCTGCGCGAATTCCTCATAACTGATCAACATAACGGGAGAAAACCGGGACGGTTAGAAAATCTACTTAAAGGTTTACCACGGCACACCAGCTTCTACTCTGGACGGCACAACGCCAGCTAATCATGCAAATCGAAAACTTCAAAATCTTCGCGGATTTGGTCGAGACCAAGAGCTTCTCGAAATCGGCGAAGCTGAATGGCATCACGCAATCGGCGGTAAGCCAGCAGGCGCGCGCGATGGAGCGGCATTTCAAAACGCTGCTGATCGATCGCAGCCAGAAGCAGTTTCAGCTGACGCGCGAGGGCCAGGGGGTTTACGACGCGGCGAAGGAGATGCTCCACACTTACGAAAAGCTGCTTTCGGAGCTGCAGGAGATGAAAAAGGTGATCAGCGGCACGATTCGCATCTCCACCATCTACTCGATCGGCCTGCACGAGCTGCCGCCGTTCATCAAAAAATTCCTGCACGATTTTCCATCGGTCAACGTGCGCGTCGAATACCGCCGTTCCAATCTCGTCTACGAAGACATTCTCCACAACGCGGTGGACTTCGGTCTCGTGGCCTTCCCGGTCAAGCAGCGGCAGATCGAGGTTTTGCCCTTCCGCAACGACCACCTCGTCCTCATCACCCATCCCCAGCACCCGCTCTCCAAGCGCCATGACATCGAGGTGAAGGACCTCGCGGGCCAGAAGTTCATCGGGTTCGATCCGGACATTCCCACCCGCAAGGCGGTCGACCAGATTTTCCGCGATAACAAGCTGGAGATCGAACCGGTGATGGAGTTCGACAATATCGAAACCGTGAAGCGCGCCGTGGAAATCGACCACGGCATCGCCATCGTGCCGCAGGCGACGGTCGCCCAGGAGTCGCGGCAGGGCACGCTCGCGGTGCTCCAGTTCAAGGGCCGGGCATTCACGCGCCCGCTGGCGATCCTGCACCGCAAGGGCCGGGTGCTGACGCCGGCGATGAGGAAATTCGTCGAAACGCTCGGGCTCGATCTGCCGGAGTCGCGCGGCAACTGAACTGGCGTCCGCCCGGCTGGCCGGTTTTTCGGGAAGAAAATTTGCACCCGGCGCTCTTACGCCTAGAACCCCCCCATGAAACGTTTCCGCGCCGCCCCGCTTGCCCTCCTTCTTGCCGCGCTCGCTCTTGGCGTCACGGCCTGCAGCCCGAAAAAGGACCAGGCTCCGCCGCAGCCGAAAGTGACGGCAGCGGTAAAAGGCGCGGCGGCTCCGGTGGCCGCGCTGCCGGTACTGGGTGTCGCGCCGGCGTGGAAACTTCAGGATCTGAACGGTGCCGCTGTCACCTCCGAGCAGTTGAAGGGCAAGGTGGTCGTCCTCGATTTTTGGGCCACGTGGTGTCCGCCGTGCCGGGAGGAAATCCCCGGCTACATCGCGTTGCAGAAAAAATATGGTCAGGACGGCGTGGCGCTGGTCGGCGTTTCGCTGGATCAGGCCGGGCCCGGGGTCGTGAAGGAGTTCGCGGCGAAATTCGGGATCAACTACCAGATGCTGATGGCGGACGACGCGGTGATCGCGGCGTTCGGTGGCGTGGAGGCGATCCCGACGACTTTTCTGATCGATCGCACCGGTAAGATTCGCGACCGCAAGGTCGGCTCCGAACCGACCGCGGAATACGAGAAGAAGATCCAGGCGCTGCTCAACTGAGCGGGCGGTCCGTCCCGATCCGGCCGGCCCCTTCGCCGGTGCCTCAATCCTGCGCGAACTGGGCGATCTGCGCCAGTTCGTCGGCGACGATCCGGTCACCGCGGCAGCGCGCAATCTTGTGTTCGCCGCCCCACTTGTCGTGGAAGCGGATCCAATGTTCGAACAGCCCGGGCATCACGAGCCGCACGGTCGGAGGGTCGATCGACACGCGGCGCTTGGCGGCGTAGCTCGGGCTCAACCGCTGCAATTCCACGTCCAGCGCCGAGGCGATCGCCGGTCCGACTGGAGTTGAGGTCGTCCCGGGTTTGAGCTCGATCCACCACTCGTGTTGGCCGTGATTCTGGCCGGTCAGCGTGGGGACGAAGCGGGGAGCGACGTGGAAATTGACGATCGTCCAGGCGTTACGCTGACAGACGGTGACCAGCGCCTCGGTCAGGTCTTTTTCACTGACGCGTTCGTCAAAGGTATTGAGCTGGAGTTTGGTGCGGCCGACATGAATCAAGCGGGGCGGTGTCACGGAGACGAACCGCACCACGTCGCCCAAGGCATAGCGCGCGAGTCCGGCGGGCGTGGTGAGCAGTACGGCGTAGTCCACGTCCCGTTTGACGTCGGCGAGCGGGACGGCCTTGGCGCCGAGATATTCGAGCCGGGCCTCGTCGTAGTCGGCAAGCGGGACGAATTCGAAGAACAAACCGTGGCGGCTGATGACCCGGAGCCCGGCACCGGCGTTGCTGTCCTGGGCAGCAATGAATCCTTCCGCCGCGGGATAGACCTCGTGGAAATTCGCTTCGGGACCGAGCAGGGCGTGCAGTTGCGCCTGATAGGGGGAGATCGGAAACCCGCCATGCACGAAGCATTCGAGGTTAGGCCACAACGCGCCCACCGTCCGATCCGACGCCGGGCTGGCCGCGGCCGCTTCATTCAGCTTGGCGAGCAAGTCCAGCGTCGTGTTGGGCATGCCGGCCAGCAACGAGATATCCAGGTTGCGGACGCGTGCCACGATGGCCTCCAGCTTGGCGTTCCAATCGCTCATGTGCGCGATCGACTTGCCGGGTTCGTAGAGGTGTTTCTCGGCCCAACGGGGCAGGTTGAGGGCGGCGATTCCGCTCAGATTGCCGGCATACGCTGCCTGCGGCCGGTCTTCGGCCAGCGGCGCGAGCATGGTCGAGCCGCTTAAAAACAAATGCCGCCCCCGGAACACGCCGGCGTGTCCGGTCCGGGCCGTGTAGTAGAGCAGGGCTTCCTCCCCCGCCTGGCGGAAATGCCGCAGCATTTCGTCGGAAACCGGCAGGAGACGCTGGCCATTGCCCGTGGTGCCAGCGGTCCGGGCGAAAAACGAACAACGGCCCGGCCACAAGACATCGGCTTCACCGCGCGTCATCCTTTCGATCGCCGCCGCGAGCTGATCGTGACCCCGCGGGGCCACGCGCTTGCGAAACGCCTCGTAGGTCATGCCGCGTTCCACCCCCGCGGCCCGCCAGAACGCTGTGGCGCCCAGCTTTTCCGCCAAGGCGCCGAACGCCTTGCCTTGTTCCGACGGTGCGTGGCTCCGCCGGCGCAGCCGTGCGGACACCCGGGCCGTCAGCAGGTTGGCGCGAAACGTGAAGAAGCTTTTCGGCCAGTCGGGCATGGCGCTCAGACACGAGGCAGCGCCGGCCGGCGCGGAGCGGCAAGCGAATTAGCAGGCGAACCGGCATCTTGCATCCTGTTAGCCACTGCGGCCCGCTGGCCGCCGGGACTTTGGGCTAGACTTCCGAATCGAAAACCCGACCAAGTGGAGCAGCCCATGCCGCTTCCGCCTGTCATTTTTGAGGACGACACGCTCGTCGCCTTCGACAAACCGAGCGGTCTCCTCGTGGCCCCGGACCGCTGGGACAAGACGCGCGAAAACCTGATGGGCCTCGTCCATGCGCACCCGCGCTATGGCCACGGCGTCGCCAATGTCCACCGCCTGGACGCCGATACGAGCGGGCTCCTGCTGTGCGCGAAGACGAAGCCGGCCCTCGATTTTGTGAGCGGCCAGTTTCAGTCCAAGACCGTGGCCAAGACCTATCACGCCTTCGCGGCCGTGCTGCCGCCCGATCGCGCGATGAAGGTGATCGCGCCGGTGCGCGACGCGGCCGGAATGCTGCCGGATGCCTTCACGGTCGAGCTGGCGCTGGGCGAGGACGAACGGCAGCCCGGCCGCATGCGGGTGTTCAAGGGGCGCGGCGGCAAAGTCTGCGTGACGGAATTCAAGACGCTCGAGCGCTTCGGTGGAGGCCGGGCGGCGAAAACCAACGCGGGCGTGAGTTTTGCGTTCGTCGAATGCCGGCCCCTCACGGGCCGCACCCACCAGTTACGGGTCCACCTCGCGGCTGCGGGTGCGCCGATCCTGAACGATCCGTTTTACGGCGATCCGGAAATCAAACTGCTGCTGTCGGATTTCAAACACGGCTACAAGGGCCGCGCCGACGAGAAACCCCTGCTCGCGCGCCTCGCGCTGCATGCGACCGAGCTGACGCTGAAGCATCCCGTCTCGCGGGAGCCGCTGACGATCCGTGCCCCGCTGCCGCACGAGTTCGACGTCACGCTGAAATACCTCCGCAAGTTCGGCGGCCGGTAGCCGTCTTTGTTGCGCCCCCGCATCGTTCCCTTGAAACCGGCCGCGCGGCCGGCCAGTCTCGTTATTCCCCGACGTTGCGCCGACGGAGTTGGCGCGACGAACCCCCGTCCCCGAAAAATTCCCCCTCATGAAACGCCTCCTCTCTCTCTGTTTCGCGGCTGTCCTAGCCGGTGCGTTGCTTGCTCCTGCTTCCGCCCAGGAAGGAAAAAAGAAGGCCCCCGCCAAAGCCGCGGCAAAGAACGGGCTGCCGCCTGACGCGACCGAGTTGAAGCTCGGCGATCGCGCCCCCGATTTCAAACTTCTCGGGATCGACGGAAAAACTTACACGCTCGCCGACTTCAAGGCCGCGCCGGTGCTGATGGTCGTGTTCCTCTCGAACCATTGCCCGTATTCGCATGCCGCCGAAACGCGGCTCCTGCCGCTCGCCCGGGAGTTCAAGGACAAGGGGCTTGATGTCGTGGCGATCAACCCGAACAGCCCCGACGGGCTTTCCGTCGTCGAGCTAGGCTACAGCAAGTACAGCGACAGCTACGAGGAGATGAAGCTCTACGCCAAGGAGGCGGGCTTTCCCTTTCCGTATCTCAACGATGGCGACGCCCAGGTGGCGGCCAAGGCCTACGGCTGCCTCGCGACGCCGCACGTCTTCCTTTTCGACCGAGAGCGCAAGCTGCGCTATGTGGGCTGGGTCGACGATTCGCGCTTCGAGGATGTGAAGTCCGTCACGTCCCACGATGCGCGCAACGCCATCGTCGAAATGCTTGCAGGCAAACCGGTCACCGTCCCTTCGACGAAGGTGATGGGCTGCTCGACCAAGTGGAATTCGAAGCAGGGCGAGGTCGCGAAGATCGACGAACGCTGGAAAGCCGAGCCCGTATCGCTCGCGACCATCGACGCGCCCGGTGTCGCCACGCTCGCCCGAAACACCTCCAACCGCCTGCGCCTGATCAATGTCTGGGCGACGTGGTGCGCGCCGTGCGTGGCCGAGTTTCCCGAACTCGTCTCGCTGGCGCGCCGGCTGGGCTCCCGCAAGTTCGAGCTGGTGACGATCAGCATGGACGATCCGAAGATGCAGGCGCAGGCGAAGAAGTTTCTGGAATACCAGCACGCTTCCCCTTCGACGCAGCTGAAGGCCCTGCTCAAGGCCGAGGGCCGTGAAACGCTCAACTTCCTCTACACCGGTGCGAGCACCGACGCCATGGTCAAGGCGCTCGATCCCGAGTGGCCCGGGCCGCTACCGCACACGGTGCTGGTCGCGCCCGGGGGCAAGATCCTCTACCGGCAAAACGGTCCCGTGAATTCGCCCGAGCTGCTCGCCAAGATTCTCGAGGAACTCGGCCCGTACTACACGCCGTAGGCCCGTTGCCACGGTTGTCCGCGGGGCGGGGAGCCGTTCACCAAGACGAAGGCTCCGGGAAGCAAAGGCGGCGCGGCACGGCATACGCGCCGACCGTTCGGGCCGGCGTTCCGCGGCCGTTGCGCGCTGAGCCAGCCTGGCTCGTCCTTGCCGGCGCTTGACGCCGTTGCAGGGCCCCGGCAACAAGCGCGCTCCTGCCGTCTCACTTTTCCCGCGCATGAGTTCTACTCCCACTTACGGATTTGGCATCGTTGGCATCGGCATGATCGCCGACTACCACGCGCATGCGATCGCGCACGTCACCGGTGCGCGGTTGACCGGCATCGCGACGCGCAATGCCGACAATGCGCGGGCGTTTGCCGCGAAACACCAGGTGCCCTTCGTCACCTCGAGCATCGACGAACTCGTGGCGCGGCCGGACATCGATGTGATCTGCGTGACCACGCCGAGCGGCGCCCACCTTGAACCCGCGCTCGCGGCGGTGCGGGCGGGCAAGCACGTGGTGGTCGAGAAGCCGATCGAGATCACGACGGAGCGGGCCGACGTGCTGTTGCGCGCCGCCGACGCGGCGAAGGTCGTGGTCCTGCCGATCTTCCAATCCCGTTACGGGGAAGGCGCGATCGCGGTGAAGGCGGCGCTCGACGCGGGCCGCTTTGGCCGGATCGTCGTCGCGAGCGCCCACATCCGGTGGCAGCGCAGCGCCGAGTATTATGCCGGCGGCTGGAAGGGTACGTCGAAACTCGACGGCGGAGGGGCGCTGATCAACCAGGGCATCCATGCGATCGACCTGCTGCAGTGGTTCGTCGGCCTGCCGTCGGAAGTCGCCGGTTTCAAGACGCGGTGCGTGCACACCGGGATCGAGGGCGAGGACACGCTGACGGCGGCGCTCAAGTTTCCGTCGGGCGCGCTCGGGACGATCGAGGCTTCGACCGCGTGCTGGCCGGGGTGGGACCGCCGGCTGGAAATTTGCGGCGAGTTCGGGTCCGTCCGGCTGGAGGGCGATTATATTTCGAAGTGGGATTTTCGCGCCGCCCAACCGGGCGACGAGGCGATCCGGTCCGCGCAGAATGCCGGCGTCTTCGGCTCCGGCGCGAGCAAGCCGGAGGCGATGAATTTCGAAGGGCACCGCCGGCAGATTCAGGATCTCGTCGACGCGCTGCGCCAGGGCCGGCCGGTGGCCATCGACGGCTACGAGGCCCGCAAGGCCCTCGCCCTCGTGCGTGCCGTCTACACGGCAGCCGAGCGCGGCGTGGTGGTGAAGCTCTGATGGGGAGCACCGGTTCGACCGATCGAACGCGCCTCCCGGCAAAGGAAGCACCAGGCGCCGCCTGCGGGCTGGCGTCCGGCGATTTTTACCTCGGCCCATGGTTCGATCCTGTAATTCTCGGCGGATGAAGTTTCGCCTTCTGTTCGCCGTCGGGTTGCTGGCACTGCGGGGTTTTGCGGCCGAGCCCACCCCGCCGCGCCTGGCGGTCGTCATCGCGATCGACCAGTTTCGCGCCGATTATCTCGTGCGTTTTCAACCCTACTTCGGCGAAGGCGGGTTTAAGCGCTTGCTCGCGGGCGGAGCGGATTTCCAGAATTGCCATTACCGGCACGCCACGACGATCACCGCGCCTGGCCATGCCACGATCCTCAGTGGCGTCCACGCCAATATCCACGGCATCACGGCCAACGAGTGGCTCAACCGCGACACGTGGGAAATGATGAGCAACGTCGAGGATGCCTCTGCTCCGCTGGTCGGGCTCGAGGCGGCGAATGCCGGTCCGGTCCTGCTGGCGGCGAAAGCCGGCCGCTCCCCGCGTAATTTCCGCGCGACCACGGTCGGCGATCAGTTGAAGTTGCGGCACGGCGCCAACTCGAAGGTTTTTTCCGTCTCCAACAAGGACCGCGCCGCCATCCTGCTCGGCGGCAAACTGGGCGACGGCGTCTATTGGGATGAGAACGGCCGCATCGTCACGTCGCGGTACTATCGGGACGCGCTGCCGGCCTGGATCGCGGCGTTCAACGCCGAGCGGCGCGTCGAGGCGAAGTTCGGCGCCACCTGGGACCGCTTGCGCGAACCCGCGATTTACGACGCGGTGCAGGGCCCTGACGATGCGCCGGGGGAGGAGACAGGGCTCGGTCTCGGCCGGACCTTCCCCAAGAAGGTCGACGGCGGCGCCGCCAAAATCACCTCGAAGTTCTACACCGCCTTCGACAACTCGCCGTTCAGCGCCGCGTTGCTCGGCGAGTTCGCCGAGCGGGCCGTGCGCGAGGAAAAACTCGGCCACCATCCCGCGACCGATCTGTTGGGGGTGGGTTTTTCCCAGATCGATGTCATGGGCCATTCCTATGGTCCCGACAGCCACGAGATGATGGATTCCATCCTGCGGCTCGACCGGGTCATCGCCTCGCTGCTGGACTGCCTCGACCGCGAGGTCGGGCTCGCGAAGTGCGTGATCGTGCTGACGGCCGATCACGGCGGGGCGCCGCTGCCGGAGCGCGTGCACGCCCTCCGGCCGTCGATCCCGGCCGGTCGCTTCAACCCGGGCGACTGGGATGGTCCGGGCCGGAAGGCGCTCGACGCGGCCTTTGGCCCGTTGCCCGAGGGCCAGTACTGGTTTACGCGGGACAATGCCGGATATCATCTCCGGTCGTCCGCGCTCGCGGCGAAAAATCTGCCGGCCGACGCGGTGGCCCGCGTCTTGAAGGAATCGCTGTTGCAGGCGCCGTTCGTCGGGCAGGCGTTCACCCGGGCCGAAATTCTCGCGATCGCGCCTGAGGGCGAATCCGTGCCCGCCATGGTGCGTCGCAGTTATTACGGGCCGAGCGATCGCGACGTCGTTTTCGTGGTGAAGCCGTACTTCATGAACAAGGTGCCGACCGGCACCACTCACGGGACGCCTTACGATTACGACACGCACGTGCCGCAGCTCTGGTTCGGCGCCGGCGTCATGCCCGGCGTGCATCCCGAGCGAGTCGGGGTGGACGATATCGCGCCGACGCTGGCGGGATTGCTCGGCATTCCGTCTCCGCCGGAGGCCCGCGGCCGGCGGCTGTTTTGAATTCTCCCTCCCGGGGCGAGTCTGCTCCCCGCCGCGGTTCTCCATTTTCCGCCGTGGCGGAAAATTCGGGGGAATCGCGGCCAACCTCAATTTTGCGACTAGTCGCAAAATTGGCCGATTACTTCGCAAGCCGCTTTCGGGTCGAAAGCCGGCTTGCCCTCGTCTGCACGGCGGGCCAACACGTTTCCCGCCCCTGTTGCCCCGGGCGGCGTCGGCCGCTTCAACCCTGTGCTAGGAAAACCGCTATGAGTCTCTCCCTCCGTATCGTCTGTTGTTTCGTCACCCTTGCCCTGGCTCCCGCCGTCCGGGCGGCGGCGCAGTCCGGTTCCGCGGCCGAGTACAAGGGGCAGGTGAGCGATGCCGTCGAGTCGATGAAGAAGCAAACCCAGGTCATGGTCGACACGGTGTTCAGCTTCGGCGAACTCGGATTCCAAGAGGTCGAGACGTCGAAATACCTCACGGGCATCCTCGAAAAGGAGGGGTTCACAATCGAGCGGGGTGTCGCCGGCATGCCGACGGCGTGGGTGGCGTCGTGGGGCTCGGGCAAGCCGGTGATCGCGCTGGGCTCCGACATCGATTGCATTCCGCAGGCCTCGCAGCGCCCCGGGGTGGCCTATCGGTCGCCGATCATCGAGGGCGCGCCCGGTCACGGCGAGGGCCACAACTCCGGCCAACCGCTTAACCTCACGGCCGCCCTCGCGGTGAAGCGGTTGATGGAGCGGGCGAAGCTGCCCGGCACGATCCGGCTCTGGCCGGGCGTGGCGGAGGAGCAGCTCGGCGGCAAGGCCCACCTCGTGCGCGCGGGATATTTCAAGGACGTCGACGTGGTGCTGTTCACGCATGTCGGCAACAACCTCGAAGTCTCCTGGGGCGTGGGGACGGGCACGGGCCTCGTGTCGGTCGAGTACACCTTCCGCGGCGAGACGGCGCATTCGGCGATGGCGCCCTGGCGCGGCCGCAGTGCGCTCGATGCGGTGGAATTGATGAACGTGGGCTGGAACTACCGCCGCGAGCACCTGCGGCTGCAGCAGCGTTCGCACTACGTCATCACCAACGGCGGCGACCAGCCCAACGTCGTGCCGGCGATCGCCAGCGTCTGGTATTATTTCCGCGAACTCGAATACGACCAGATCCGCGGACTGCGCGAAATCGGCGACACCATGGCGCAGGGTGCCGCGCTCATGACCGCCACGAGCGTCACCTCGCGTGTCCTCGGATCCGCCTGGCCCGGGCATTACAACAAGCCGGTGGCCGAGGCGATGGATGCCAACATCCAGCAGGTCGGGCTGCCGCAATGGACCGACGCGGACCAGCTGCTGGCGAAGTCCGTGCAGGGCGAACTCAAGGCGCCCGTCTCCGGCCTCCCGGTGCAGGTGAAAAAATTGCAGGGGCCGGCCACGGACGAGACGCGCGTGGGCGGGTCGGACGACATCGGCGATGTGTCATGGAATGTTCCGACCGTCATCCTGCGCTACCCGGCCAACATTCCGAATCTCCCCGGCCACAACTGGGCGAACGCCATCGCGATGGCGACGCCGATTGCGCACAAGGGCACGACGGCGGGCGCGAAAGTGTTGGCGATGACGATGGTGGATTTGCTGACGCAGCCCGCCCTGGTCGCGGGGGCGTGGGACTATTTCCGCAACGTGCAGACGAAAGATATGAAGTATCAGCCGCTGATGGGGCCGGAGGACAAACCGGCGACCTACCTGAATGCGAAAATCATGGCGGAGTATCGCGAGCCGATGCGTAAATTTTACTACGATGCGTCGCGCTACGACACGTACCTCGACCAGCTTGGCATCAAGTATCCGACCGTGCGCCCGACCGCGGCGCCGGCGAAGAAGGAGTGACCCGCCTTTCCCCTTCGTATGACCGCAGCATCGACTTCCTCAACTCCACGCTCCGGCGAAGTGGCCGTCCTCGGCGCGGGCGTGGTCGGCCTGACCACGGCCCTGGGCCTGCTCGATGCGGGGTTTCCGGTCCTCATTTACGCCCGGGAAAAGACGCCGCAACTGACCTCGGATGTCGCGGCGGCGATCTGGCTGCCGTATAAAGTCGAAAGCTCGGAACGGGCCGATGCCTGGGCGCGGCGCACGCGGGTGCTTTACGAGGAGATGGAGCGGCGCGGAGTGCCGGGGATCAAGTCGGCGCCGCTGCTCATGCTGACGCCGGCGAAGAAAGACCCGGCTGCCCTGCGCAGCCTCGAGCCGAAGGTGCGCGACGCCACGGCTGCGGAGTTACCGGCGGGGTTCGCCACGGCGCCCGTCTTCTCCGTGCCCCGGGTGGAAACGCCGGTGCACATGGCCTGGTTGCAGGCGGAATTTGCCCGTCGGGGCGGGCGCTTCGTGACCCGCTCCGTCGAGCGGGTGCAGGATCTGCTCACCGCCCACCGGATCGTGGTGAATTGCACCGGAGTCGGGGCGCGCACGGTCGCGCCCGATGACGGCGTGTATCCGATCCGCGGCCAGCTCGTGCTCGTGTCCCGGCCGGCCGGGCTCGATGACACGATCATCCTCTACGACAACGGCAGCACGACCTACATCGTGCCGCGCGATCGCGACTGCGTGCTCGGCGGCACCGCCGAGGCCGGCGAATGGAGCACCGTCCCGGATCCAGCCGTGGCGAACGATATCTTCGACCGGTGCGTGCGGCTGCGGCCGGTGTTGGCGACGGCGCGGGTGCTGGGGCAAAGGGTCGGATTGCGCCCGGCGCGGGCCGCGGTGCGGCTGGAACTCGAGCCGATGCCGGGCGGGCGCGCGATCGTGCACAATTACGGTCACGGCGGGGCGGGATTCACCCTGGCCTGGGCTTGCGCGGAAACGGTGCTGGAACTCGTGCGCGCGTTCCCGGGCGGACGCTGAGGCGGGGTATGGTCTTGTCCGCGGAGGGGTATTCCCCAAGCTGGTTTTTCGTCCCGGAAACCTAACTCCCCACCATGCTCCCTCCCGCATTCTCCTCCCGCCGCGGTTTTCTCAAAGTCACTGGCGGCGCGCTTGGACTCGCGGCCCTCGGCCGCTCGCCAGCGATCTTCGCCGCCGATGGCCAGCAGCCCCCCGCCGTCGATGGGAAGTCGACCGTTCGCCTGGGCCGGACCGTGCCCCGGCGCTTCACGATCGACTGCCACATGCACTATCAGAAGCGCCCGTACTTTTTCGAAGGGTTGCTCACCCATTTTCGAGAGCGCAACGCGATGGCCTGCGTCAACGGCTGGCGGCCGGAATATCCGGCGATCATCGAGGCCGCGCGGAAAAGTCCCGACGCGGTCATTCCCTTCGGCCGCATTTCGGTCGACAGCGCCGACGTTCTGGCGGACCTCGATTACTTCGCCGCCAACGGGTGTCGCGGGATCAAGTTACGCGATCCGCGTTACAATTGGGATGACGAGCGTTATTTTCCGATCTACGAGCGCATCGAAAAAATGGGCGTGCCGGCGCTTTATCACACCGGCATCGCCGGCTTCGGCACGATGGGATTTCCGCGCATGCGGGCCGAGTATCTCATGACGATCGCGGCCAAGTTCACCAAGCTGCAGATCATCGGCGCGCATTTCGGCAATCCCGCCTACGCGGAGGCGGCCGAGGTCGCCCGCTGGTGCAAGAACGTCCACTTCGACATTACGGGCTCCACGCTCACCAAATTGCAGGGCAACCTGAAAGCGATGAAGGACTACCTCTGGTGGGAGGGACCGACGGCCCATAGTGCGCCCGATACCGTCTACGCCTTCGAAAAAATCGTGTTTGGCACCGACGAGGCGCCGGAGCGGCTGGACAACATGATGGGCCGTCACGAGGACATGTTCGACGCCTGTGCCGTGCCGGAAGACTGCCGGCGCAAGGTCTTCGGCGGGACGATGGCGAGGCTCCTCGGCATTTCCGTGCGGGCCTGACGGGCGCACACGACGAAAAAAAGGCGGGCGAGAGCCCGCCTTTTTTCGTGGCCCGGCGGGCCGGAGCGAATCCGGCCGCCGGTGGGACGAACGCCGCGCTTACGCGGAGAACAGCGTCCGCAGCTCCTTCAGGTGGCGCGGAATGGCGGTCACGGGGCTTTCCGGCGCCTCGTATTCCAAGGCCACCCAGCCCTTGTAGCCGCCGGCGCGCAGGAGCTGCGTGAAGCGCTTGTTATCGGCATCCACTTTCTTGCCGGAGCCGTCGATCAGATCCGCCTTGAGCTGGACGTTCAGGGCGTAGGGCACGCACTCCGCGAAATCCTTGTAGGGATCGGGCGTGCGAAAATTGCCCGAGTCGAGGTTGATGCCTACCCACGGGCTGTTCACGGAACGGACCATGGGCAGCAACGTCGCGGCGCTGCCGATGGAATCGTGATTTTCCAGGCCGAGGAAAATGCCCTTCTTACTCGCGTAATCGCCGACCTCCTCGAGCGCGCTGACGACCAGTTTGTCGGCCTCGGCCCGCGGGATCTCCTTGGTGACGCCGGCGAAGACCCGGATGTGCGGCGCGCCCAGCACCACCGCGCGGTCGATCCACTTCTTTGTGGCCGCGATCTCCTCGTCCCGCTTCGGGCCCTTGGGATGCGAGAAATTGTTGGCGATGGCGGTGCCGCTGATGGCGATGCCGCGCAGGAAGCAATGCCGCCGGAGCTTGATCAGGTAGTCGTCGGTTTCCGCGGCGAAGAAATAACTGGTGAGCTCGGTGCCGTCGCAGCCCTGCGCCGCGCAATAGTCGATGAACTTGAACATATCCATGGCCTGGGCGGCCGGCGGTGCCTTGGGGTTGGCTTTGCCGCGGCTGGCGGGAAACGACTCGCGGAAGGAGTAGGCGGCGAGGCTGAGCAGCAGGCGGGACTGGCCCGGCCGGTGATGGGGCCCGGCGGCCCGGGAGCCCAGCGGAGCGGCGACGGCGAGACCGGCGGCGGAGGACAGTTTGAGGAAATCGCGACGAGACAGGTTGATCATGGGGGTGGATTTGGAGGATCTGACGGGGGAAGGGAAAAATGTGCTTGTCTGGAAAAGAGAGCGGAGCCGCTCAGTCGAAGAACGGGAACAGGCGCCGCAGTTCACGCTTGTCGGGCTGGCCGCCGTATTCGCAAATCTCAAACGCCTCGCCATGCTTCACCGCCTTCGCCTTGTCGCCGGGATACCACGCGGCGAGTTCCTGATGGAACCGGGCGGCCAGCGCTTGAAAGCGCCGCGAGAAATTTTCCCTGACCGCACGCTTCCGCTGCTCCTGGCCGGCGGGAGCGGCGGGATAGAGGTCGGCCGAGCCGTTGGCCCCGCCTTCGGCGAACTGCGAGATCATCACGCCGAGGGCATCGAGTTTTTTCTCGATGACGGCGTCGATGGAGACGACGACGTCCGGCCGCGAGGGTGCCGGCTTTTGGAAACGGTCGGTGTAGTACATGAACACCGGATTTTTCTTCATCGCCGGCACGTCGGGGCAGAAGAAGGGCACGGTGACCATGTAAGCGGCGTCCTGTACGAGGATGCCCGTGTAGCGGTGGTCCGGATGATAGTCATTGGTCCGGGGGCCCAGGACGAGATCGGCATTCCACTCCCGGATGAGGCGCGTGAGGGTGCGGCGATTCTCCAGCGTGGGTTCGAGTTCGCCGTCGTGGTTGTCGAGCACGACGCCCTGAATGCCGAGAATCCCGTGGGCGTGGTCGACTTCGCGCTTTCGGCGGACGGCGAGCGGGCCGCCGGCCTCGCGCCAGTGGCCGATGTCGCCGTTGGTCACGGACACGAACAGCACGTGATGTCCGGCCCGGGCCCACAACGCCGCGGCGCCGCCGACCTGGATTTCGCAGTCATCGGGGTGGGCGCCAAACGCGATGATGCGCAATTTGCCGTCGGCGGGCGGCATCGTGATGCCGGGAATGGCGGCGCGGGCGGACCCGGTCAGCAACGCGGCGAGGACAATGGCGCTGAGCGCCGGCAGGAGATTCAATCGTGGGGTCATGGGATAAAAGCGGCGGAAGGTTCCGAGGCACACTGTTTGTAGCGGGGCCGCGCTGGTGAGCGCGAAGGTTTTTTCGTTTTTCGCCCGCGATTGATCCGCCTCGGGAGGATCAATCGCGGCGGACGTTTAAGGTGCCTGCTGGCCTCGGCACAGGGCGGTAGCCTTCATCCTGGCCGGCGATCTCGCGCCACAACTCGCCCGGCCGGATCTCGCGATCGCGCGAGCGGTTGACCCAGATCACCGTGGTCGGCGCGCCGGGCGGCGTGAAGCGGATGCCCCAGATCGGATCGAAGGCCTCGGTCGAAAGCGAATAGCGCATGTCGCCGAGCACGGTGGGGTCGTTCGGACTGCGCGCCACCCAACCCTCCGAAAACCACTGGAACCGGGGAAATGAGCGCTGCACCGCGCTCCGGGTTCGTTCCGCGGTCGTCAAGTCCCGCTCCTCCACCAGCGGCAACGCCCAGCCCTCGCGGACGGTCGGGGCGGAAAACCAACCGACGCGAATGCGGTCGCTGTAGATCTGGCCGGCGTGAACATAGAGCGCCCGCCAGACGATGTTGTTGGCCAGCGTGGGCATCGCCTCGGCGCGCTGGGGGGCATGACCGCGCGACGCCGCCAGGCGTTGCTGTGCCGCCAGGGCGCGTTCGTGCTGGAGCGCGCCCAAGCCCAGGTAAGCGGCCGCCAGCGCCAGGGCGATCGTCGCGATCCGCAGCCGTTTCGATCGTAGCGACCATCCCAAGCCGAGGCCGAGCACCAGCGTGAACGGCGGGTCGACGATCGCAATGACGTCGAAACCGAAACGATGATTCGAAACCGGCCAGAGCAACTGCGTGCCGTAGCTCGTGGCCGCGTCGAGCAGAGCATGACTAAAATAGGCGACGAGCGCACAGACCCACAGCGCGGCAAAGTGGTCCCGCCAGCGGGGCCAGATCAGCCAGAACGAGGCCACCACGGCGGCGCCGACCGGGGCAAAAAGCAGCGAGTGCGTAAAGTGGCGGTGATACTCGATCGCGAGCAGCGGGTCGGCGGCACTGCGAATGAAAATATCCGCGTCGGGCACGAAAGCCGCGAGTCCGCCGACGCCCGCCGCCGTCCGGCCGAGCCGGCGGCCAAAAGCCGCATAACCCAGACTGGCGCCGAGGAGCGAGTGGGTGAGTGGGTCCACGCCGCGGGACAAAAACGCGGTTCGGCGCCAACGCAATCCTGCGAGTCCGTTGGGCCCCTCCCGGCCTGGCGCGGCCGCCGGCCGAGCCGAACCTCGCCGGGAGTGCGGCGAGTCCCTCAGCGCAGGAGCGACCAGCTCGAAAGGGCGAGACTCGTCACGGCGACACCCGCTCCCACGAAAAGCAGCCGCCGAATCTGCGCCGCCTTGCGGTTGTTCTCCTCCAGCACGGCGTCGACTGTACGGGCCAGCGATTCCACGGTGCGGGAGAGTTCGTCGATCAAGCGTGCTTGTTCCAGCGCGGAATCCTCCAGCTCGCGCAGGCGGGCTCGCAAGCCTTCGCCGGAAAGCGCGTCGCCGGCGGGCCCGGCTTTTGCCTCCTGACGCCGGCGATACAGTTCATAGGCGCTCAACACGAGCGGGGTGACGGCGGACAGGATGGCGGCGAGGGGAAGGGGCATGACGGTGCGGGTTGAGGGGCCTGGGTTCCGGCGGTTGATGTGATGGCCGGTCGCGGATCGAACGCGGTGGATGGCGCGGATGAAAGAGCCGCACTCTCGCTGGATCAGTGCCGGCCGGATTTTTTTCGCAGATCCTCGCGGGCAGCATCGAGTTTCGCCCGCTCCTGCGGCGTCAGGCTGGCGATGCCCGAGCGAGCGATCTTGTCGAGTACGGCATCGATCTCGACCATGGTGCCCGTGCTCAGGACCCGGGGGCGGACCGGCGGATCGAACCGCGGCTCCGCCCGTAGCGGCGTGGCAACCTTGGCCTTCGCCGGCATCCGGAAGGTCGGCATGCTGAAGTGGCCCTGTTCATACCGCACGACCGCATACGCGTAGCCGGAGGTCGCCCAGAGCGACACGAGTTGCATCCAATCGTGGCTGCTGAGCGCCATGAGGGTGTAGATACTGACCAGGATCGCGGCCACCCACTTCGCCAGGAGGTTGAAGATCATGGGCGCGTTCGGATGCAGCGTGGCGAAAGCCACGAACAGCGCAAAGCCGCCGGACTCGCCCGCGAGATGGGTGGGCCGCGCCAGGCCAATCGCGGTGAACAGCACGGGGAGCAGAAGGTACAGTCCGGCGTAAAACCGCAGGAACAGGCGGCGGCCGAAGAAGCGCTCCAACTCGCGGCCAAACCACACGATCATGAGCATGTTGATCACGAACCAGAGCGACGGCGGGTTCACGAGGCCGTAGGTGAGGCCGCGCCAGACTTCGCCCTGCAGCACGCGATCGCTCAGGAAGATCAACGCATCGAGCCAGCGCCCGGCGTTGAAAAAACTCAGCACCGTCGTGGCGAGCATCGAGCCGACGAAAACTCCCACGAGCACGTGCACCGCGTAAATGGGCTGGCCGCGGACCCAGGTCACGGGTTGGTCGTCATCGGAGGAGCCAAAGCTGTTCATCGTCGCGGGAGAGAGGTGGAAAATGCCCCCCGCGCACCCGATCCGCAAGCCGCGAGAACGGTCCGTGCCCCGCCCGGGGCGCGGCCATCGGGACGAACGCCAGCCGGTGCAGCCAGCGAAGCCCTGGGAGACGCCACCCAACCGTCTCAGTCAACCAATAGTTGACAAAGAAGATTTGGCCTTGAGGCCAAGGGACACGATCGCGACGCAGCCGGTCGTCGGCCGCGGTTCGGTCAGGTGCCGTACAACCGGTCGCCGAAATCGCCGAGACCGGGCATGATGTATTTGCGATCGTTCAGTGCGCGGTCGAGCGCGGCGGTGTGGATCGTGGTGCCGGGATGATGACGCTCGACTTCGGCCACGCCCTCGGGCGCGCTGACGATCGATACCAGGGTGGGGTTGATGGCGCCGCATTCCTTGACGACGTTGAGCGCGGCGACGGCGGAGCCGCCGGTGGCGAGCATCGGATCGACCACGAACACGTGGTGACGCGCGCGACCTTTCAGCGGCGGCAGCTTGCAATAGTAACTCCGGGCCCGCGCCGTCTCGTGATCGCGCTCCAGCCCGATGTAGCCGACGCTGACGTCGGGGAAAAGATCGGTGAAAGGCTGCACCATGCCGAGGCCGGCGCGGAGAATCGGCACCACGACGAGCGTTTCGTGGGCGAGGACGCGGCCGGCCATGCGTTCGAGCGGAGTTTCAATTTCCTTTGGCTCGGTGGCGACGTCGCTCGTCGCCTCGATCGCCAAGAGCAGGCTGATTTGGTATGCCAGCGTGCGGAACGTCGCCGGCTTGGTCGTCCGGTCGCGGAGATGGGTGATGATGTGCGCGGCGAGCGGGTGGTCGAGAACGTGGAGCGGCATGGCGTAAAAGGGGTTGGTGGAAAAACCGACGACGGTGCGCCGTTCGAAGGGCGGTGGCCGATCAGAGCAAATCTCGCTCCACCTTGCGCTCCAGGTGGCGCTCGAACTGCCTCCACAGATCCTTCCGCTTGCCGTGCAGGGCGGGCATCAGCGCGAGCCACTGGTAGGCTTCCTCGCGGAGGTGCCTCGGCATGGCCGGTGGCAGGTCGAGCAACCGTTCGAACGCGCGCACACATTGCGCGGCGATCCGTTCACACACGATTTGCGCGGCGGCGGAGCTGTGCTGGCCCGCGAGGCGCAGCGCGTCGTCGAGCCCGCGCTGACGCCGGGTGGGCGTACCCCGGTAGTCGAAGAGACTCGGGGCGAGGACGTTCGCCGTGCGGGGGAAAAAGCCAGCCATCACGTTCCACGGCGCGCCCCGATTGCCGCCGGCGGGGCGGATGTCGCTGCGCAGGAGGACGGCGGGAATGTCGGCGAATTTCGCGAACATGAATTCCACCACGGTGCCGCTGTCGAGGTCGGTGCCGTCGAAATTGAACAACGCGAGGTCGCAGGCCACCAGGGCATGGAGACTGTGGTCGCGGATCGCCCGGGCGCTGCGGCCCCGCAGTTCGCCGAAGTCCTGTGGCAGGACGCAGCGGAATTTACCGTGGGATTTTTCGTAGATCGCCTCGGCCAGCCACGCGTTGCCGATGAGGTGCTTGAGCGAGAACAACTCGCCGCCAAGAAAGACCGTGTAACTGCGCTTCTTTTTCTTCATGCGGCGGCGGGGCCAGCAAGCGGCGCCGGTTCGTGCGGCTCAACGCAAAAGGTGCGGCGCCGCGCGCCGGCGCTACGGCTGCAACCGGAGGGTGTGCGCCGGCTTCCCGGGCAGGAAAGGCGTGGGTTCGCCCCGCATCCACGCTTCGTGGCCGGCGCGGAAGAACGGCGACAGCGGATGGCCGCTCTGGCCGCCCGGCATGTGAAAAATTCCCTCGTCCTCGTGCCCGGGTGAAACCACCAGGCGTTCGCTCGCGCCGTGGTGCGGCTGCTGCACGCGGGGCAGGTCGACGTCGCCCGGCAAGGGCTCGCCCGGCAGGTTCAGCCAGCCGACCAGCCACTCCGGCAGCGAATAGCTGAACGGATGGCGCGCCTGCACGGCGTTTTGCCGGCCCCACGGCACTCGTGCGGGGTTGTTGCCGGCGCGATCGAACGCCGCGGTCACGTCGTCGGCTGCGGCGAGCAGCAACTCGTCCCAGCGCGCGTGGCGGGAATCGAGCAGGTGCATCGGCTTTGCCTGCAACATCGCCCACACCGCCGGCTCCAGCTGCAGCTGGTTCCACGTGAACCCCGGGTCTGCCTCGACGCAGGAGGCGAAGAGCGCGGGGAAAATCCGTTCGTACACCGCCCCCCGAAACTTTTTCACGATCGGGTAACTGACGGCTTCGGCGCTCGCCCGCCCCTCCCATTTTTCCGCGAGCGAACGCAGTGCGGCCCGGGATTTGTTCGACGCGACGGCGGCGGGCGCGAGCGTGTCCAGCAACAGCCGGTGCCACGGCGCGAGGAAAAGTGCGCGATCGTCGAGCTGAACCTTGAGCAGGTCGCGGGGCGTCGCCTTTTCGATGGTCGTCAGGGCGTCCCGGATTTGGGCGGCGCGGGCGGGGCGGGCGTAGCCGCCGTCGCCGATCTTCGTGAGCGCCTCGCCGCCCAGCGTGCGTTGGTTGGCGGACCAGATTCTTTGTTCGGGTGCGGGATCGGAGGCGGAATGTCGGATGACCGGCACCTCGTCGGGCGGGAGTAATCCCTCCCACCGGCGATCGCCATAGGTCCACGAAACCGGCAGCCGGCCGTCGTAGCCGATGCGCTTGGGCAGGCGGCCGGCGACGGTCCACGCCACGTTGCCCGCGGCATCGGCGACAACGAGGTTGAGCGTGGGCACGCCGGCGCGGTGGGCGACAGCGATGGCCGCCGTCACGTCGCTGGCCTCCTCCATGTCGAGCAACCCGAGGTTGGTGGCGGCGGGATCCAGCGCCACCCAGTGCAGGGCGAGCGGGCGTGCACGCTCATCCTTGTCGACCACGGGCCCCCAAAGGGTCCAGTCGTAGTTGACCGTGACGGGCTTGCTGCCGTGGACGGCGATCGTCTCGGTGCGCGTCTCGTATTTGACCGATTGGGCGTTGGGCGCGGCATACCACGATGTGAGTCCGGGCACGGGTTCGACCACCACGAGATCGCCGGTGTCGGCATACGTGTAGGTGAATCCCCACGCCACGCGGCCGTTGCTGCCGGCGACGACCAGCGGCATGCCGGGCAGGGTCACGCCGGTGATTTTTCTCAAGGCGGCTCCGCCGGTGGTTGGTCCCGACGCGGGAAATTCGAGCGAGGCGCGATACCAGATATTGGGCACGGCGTGGTCGAGGTGCATGTCGTTCGCGAGCAGGCCGGCGCCGTTCGCGGTGCGGGCCCCGCCGAGCGCAAACGCGTTCGAACCCGGCACGGTCTCGGGGTCGCGATTTGGAAATGGAAACGATTCCGGCAACGGGCGCGCCGGCCGGCCGGGTGAGGTTGCCTCCACGCTCACCTTGGCCGCCCGGAGGTTGATGACCCTCGGCCCGGGTATCGGCGCGAGCGGCAGGGTGCTGCCGTCGAGCGCGGCGTCATCGGGACCGACGAGCGGGGCGAAAAAGGCGAAGGCTTCCTTTCCGAGCTGATCGCGGAGCGTCATCAGGGTTTTCTCGTAGCGGCCGTTTTCATCCTGCAGATCCAGGGTCATCGTGTAGCCCACGAGAATCGAATCTTCGGGGCGCCACGGCTGCGGCGACTCGCGCAGCACGTAATATTCGAAGGGCCGGGCGCCGAGGGCCCCGAGGCCCGCATTCACGCCGGCAGTATAGGCGTCGAGCACCGTCCGCTCACCGGCCGGCAGATTCGCGACGACCTTTTGAGCGAGGGCGCGGAAACCGAAGCGCCGGTTGGCACGGTCCCGGGGCAGCGCGAGTTTGCCGAAGATCTCGGCCAACTCGCCGGCGCTGCTGCGCCGCAAAAGGTCCATTTGAAAGAAGCGATCCTGCGCATGCAGCCAGCCGAGGGCCCGCGCCACGTCGGCCCGGCTCTGGCCGCGAAGCGTCGGCACGCCCAGAGCATCGCGCGCGATTTGCACCGGGGCCGCCAGCCCTTGTGCCGTCGCGGCGCCGTCGAGTTGGGGGAGGCTTGCGCGCAGTCGCGTGTAGAACCAGCCGGCCGCGGCCAGCGCCACCACGGCAAGCACGCTCAATGCGCTCGCGAGCAGCCGCAGACGTTGGGCGACGGCGGGGCTCACAACGAAAAGGCCCGGCGGATCTGCGTAACGATCTCGGCGGGCGTCCCGGCGATGTCGACGGCGATGGCATTCTGCGGCGGTTCGAGGGTCTCGAGCTGCGACTTGAGCATCTCGGGCTTCATGAAGTGGCCGTGCCGCTGGCTGATGCGCGCGGCGATCAAGGCCTCATCGCCGATGGGATGGGCCAGGCGCACCCGGGCCGGGTCGGCCACGATGGTCTGACGGTAGCTCTCTTTCAGCGCGGAACAGGTCACTACGGCGCGCTCGCCCCGGGCGAGGCAGGCCTCGATGTAGGTGCGGATGGCGGCGAGCCACGGCTGCCGGTCGGCGTCGGTCAACGGAACCCGGGCACTCATTTTCGCGACGTTTTCCGGCGGGTGGAAATCATCCGCGTCGCGGAAACTCCAGCCCAGCGCCGCCGCCAGCTTTTCGCCCACGGTCGTTTTGCCGCAGCCGGCCACGCCCATCAAAATGACCACCTCGGGCGGACGGAGTTCCCACGCGCGGGCGCTGACCGGATCGCGGCCCTCGTCGAAATCGAGATAGTCGAACATCGTCAGGATCGGCTTCGACTGGAGGCCGCTTTCCCGGATGCGCCGCGCGAGGATCTCGGCCCCCGCGTCGCGAATGCAGCGCTTCATCATGAAACCGTTCCAGACTTCGCACTCCTCATCCGTGCGCGCCCCGCCGCGGGCCTCGGCCCAGGCGAGCAGGTCTGCGTCGGTGGCCTCGGCCGTGAGGACTTGGGCTTTGAGCTCGTCGTAGTTGATCCGCAGAAAATTGCAGCAACGGCTGTCGAAGGCTTTGCCGAGATTCGGCGTGTAGTCGGCGGCGGGCAGTTTGCCGGCGGCGTGCAGGCGGATCTTGTCGAGCATCCGGCCGAAGTAAACGAGACGGCCAACGGTGGCGTAGGGACTGCGCAAACCGGGAATAAGGGTGGGCATGGAAATACGGGTGCGAGGATGGTGGCGGGCCGGCGGGTGCCGGCGGGCGCTTTGCAAGCACGGCAGGCCGCCGGAAAACAATCGTCAAGCCTCAGTCTTTCGGGCCGGGTTCGGGCGGATTGGCCGCCGGCCGGGATTTTCGCACCTGCCAGAAATAAATGCCCGTCGCCAGGACGCCGAGCACCCAGGTGGGAAAATTCACCCAGAGCTGGTGAAACGGCACGGCGTAGCGATGCACCGCCCAGATGATCGCGACGTGTTTCACGGCGATCAGGATCCAGCAGATGAAGATCATCCGCTCCACCCGGGGATTGCGCCGTTCGCTTTCCTCCACGTGAACGGCTTCGACAAAGGCCTGCCGCTCCAGCTCCGGCGGTGGCCGGCTGGTGATGAGGGCAAGCAGATTGGGAAACATCTGGCCGGAAGATAGCGCGCCGTTTGGAAAAGCAAAGGGGCGAACGCAAAACGATGCGGGGATTTGCGCCGCCATGCGGGCCCGCGGCGGGAGAGGAAGCGGGTTCAACAGTTGAGTTGAATCGCCGGATGGCTGCGGCACGTTGGGTCGCGTGACGCCGCCCATCCCTTCCGCGCAACCGCCCTTGGAGAGCGTTCCGCCACGGCTGGATGCGCCCAGCGCGGCGGCGGCCGGGTTGAAGGCGGTCGCAAAGGCGGCGCAGCTCGTGAGGGCGATGGGAGTCGGCCGTGGCATCCGGGCATTGTTACAGGTCAACCAAGAGGACGGCTTCGACTGCCAGTCCTGCGCGTGGCCGAGTCCGGATGGCGCGCGGCATGTTTTCGAGTTCTGCGAAAACGGGGCCAAGGCGGTCGCCGACGAGGCGACGCCGCTCCGGGCGGGCCGGGAATTTTTCGCGGCGCACTCCGTCGCGGAACTCGCGGCCCAGAGCGATCACTGGCTCAATGCGCAGGGCCGGTTAGTCGAGCCCCTGGTGTTGCGGGCGGGAGCGAGCCATTACGAACCCATCGCGTGGGACGAGGCGTTCGCGCTGGCGGCCCGTGAGCTGCGCACGTTGCCCTCGCCGGATGCGGCGGCGTTCTACACCTCGGGGCGCACAAGCAACGAGGCGGCGTTTCTCTGGCAGTTGTTCGCGCGGAAATTCGGCACCAACAACCTGCCCGACTGCTCGAACATGTGCCACGAATCGAGCGGCGTCGCGCTGACGGAGGCGATCGGCATCGGCAAGGGCACGGTGAAGGTTGCGGATTTCGAGCTGGCCGACGCGATCTTCGTCGTGGGCCAGAATCCCGGCACGAATCATCCGCGCATGCTCTCCACTCTCGAGGCCGCCAAGGCGCGCGGGGCGACGATCGTTTCCATCAATCCGCTGCCGGAGATCGGCAGCGAGCGGTTCAAGAACCCGCAGGATTTCATGCACCCGCTGAAAGCGTTCAAGACGCTGCTCGGCGAGGGCGCGCGGCTCTCCGATCTCTGGCTGCAGCCGCGCATCGGTGGCGACCTCGCGCTCTTCAAGGGGTTGATGAAGGAGATGCTCGAGGCCGAGGATCGCGCGCCCGGCACGGTGCTCGACCGGGCGTTTATCGAGGGGCACACGCACGGCTTCGAGGCGCTCGCCGCCGATGTGCGCGCGGCATCTTGGGGCGAAATCGTCGCGGCCAGCGGCGTGGCGCGGGAGCAGATCCGCGCGGCGGCGCAGATCGCGAGCCGCTCCCGGGCCACGATCTGCTGCTGGGCGATGGGCCTCACCCAGCAACCGAACGCGGTCGAGACCATCCAGCAGGTGGTGAATTTTCTCCTCCTCCGTGGCAACCTGGGCCGGCCCGGTGCGGGCGTTTGTCCGGTCCGCGGGCATTCCAACGTGCAGGGCGATCGGACCATGGGCATTTTCGAAAAAATGCCCGATGCTTGGCTCGACCGGCTCGATGCGGAGTTCGGCCTGAAGTCACCGCGGGCGCATGGGCTCGACACCGTCGACACCATCCGAGCGATGCACGATGGGCGGGTGAGCGTTTTCATCGGCATGGGAGGAAATTTTCTCTCAGCCACGCCCGACACCGAGTTCACCGCGGACGCGTTGCGACGGTGCGCGCTGACCGTGCAGGTTTCCACCAAGCTGAATCGCGCGCACCTCGTGACGGGGCGCGTCGCGCTCATCCTGCCGTGTCTTGGCCGCAGCGAGCGCGACGTGCAGGCGGACGGGGAGCAGTTCGTGACCACCGAGGATTCGATGGGGATCGTGAATTCGTCGCGGGGCAAACTCGCGCCGGCGTCCGCGCAGTTGCGCAGCGAGGTCGCGATCGTCTGTAGCCTGGCCCAGGCTGTCTTCGGAGCGGGACCGGCCGGGAAGGGACCCGACTGGGCGGCTTTGGTGGGAAACTACGATCTGATCCGGGACCGCATCGCGCGGGTCGTGCCTGGTTTCGAGGATTACAACCAGCGGGTGCGCGCCGGGGCTTTCTATCTCGCCAACGCCCCCCGGGACCGGCGCGAGTGGCGGACGCCCACCGGCCGGGCGAATTTCATCCCGGCCCCCATTCCGCAGCCCGTGATTCCTCCGGGAGAATTCGTCATGATGACGATTCGCACGCACGATCAGTTCAATACGACGGTTTACGGTCTCGACGACCGGTATCGCGGAGTGTTTGGCGGCCGGCGCGTCGTGTTCATGCACGAAGCTGACATCGCGGCGGCGGGTCTGCAGCAGGGGCAACTTGTGGATCTCTTCAATCGCCATGGCGGCGTGGAACGCGTGGCCCGGGCTTTCATGGTCGCGCCGTATCGCATTCCGCGGGGGTGTGTCGCGACTTATTTTCCCGAGGCGAATGTGCTCGTGCCGATCGGCAGCGTGGCGGCGAAGAGCAACACCCCGACGAGCAAGTTTGTCATCGTGAGCATCCTGCCGGCGGCGGCGTAGCGGGCGGTCCCGAACTCCGCGGGTGGGTTGCGGCGGAGTGGCCGGGGGCGGGTGGCAATGTGGACGTGGTGTTTTTCGAACCCAAGAAATTTACGGACGTGCGCGACCGCGCGATCGGAAACTGTGAGGACACGTCCTGCCTCGACCAATTGCGGGACCCTCTCGTCGCGCAGGCGCGTCCGATTGTGCCGGTCGGCGGCATGTTGGCGGTGACCTTCACCGATGTGGACATGGCCGGTGATTTCGAGCCATGGCGGGGGTTTCGTTGGGATGAGATCCGGGTGGTGAAGGAAATATACCCGCCGCGCCTTCAGCTGGCGTTTTGGCTGACGGATGCGTCGGGCGAGATCGTGAAGGAAGGCGGGCGCGATCTGCGCGGGCTTAGCCTCATGACCAGGGGATTTGCGGACGACACGTTGCGCCACGAGAAGGCGGTGCTCGACGACTGGCTGCGGAGCGAGTTTGCGCGGCCGCGATCGCCCTGAATGGTTCGGTGGGCGTCGCGGGTGGAGATTTCCGGGCGGTTGACAACGCGCGGCGGCGTTTTTGGTTAGGGGTCTTGAGCTCCGCGACTGCTGCCACCGCCGCCCGCATCGACAAATGGCTGTGGGCGGTGCGCATCTTCAAAACGCGCAGCCTTGCGACCGATGCCTGCCGCGCCGGGAGCGTTTCCGTCAACCAACTGCCGGCGAAGCCGGGGCGGGACGTTCACGCCGGGGAGACTGTCACGGTGCAACAAGGTGTGGTGCAGCGGACCTTGCGCGTTTTGGACGTGCCGCGCTCGCGGATCGGCGCCCCCTTGGTGGCGCAGTTTTGCACCGACCTTACCCCGCCGGAAGAGTTTGAAAAGGCGCGGATCGATCGTATCGGACAGGCGCTCGCCCGTGAGAAAGGCAGCGGTCGCCCGACCAAGCGGGACCGCCGTCTGCTCGACCAATTGTTCGATTGAGGGGGTTGCCGCGGGAATGCTCCGCCGGCCCGGACTGCATTCGTCGTCTTGTTGCCGGCCGGCCTCGCCCCCACGCACAGCGCGAATTCAAACCGTTGGCTTGGCAGCCCCCCCCGCATAGCCGCCCGACGTCCCCCACCTTGTGACTGGCCCTTCCCCGCGCCGGTTGAAATGACAGAGGTTTGCGCTGTCGTTCACCGCATTGTTTTTGGAAATGATGGTGATCCGCTGGGTCCCGTCCGTGGTGAAGCTCATCGCTTTTTACGCGAATCTGATGCTGCTGAGTGCATTCCTCGGGCTCGGTGCCGGGCCGTGCGGGCCGGCATCACGCCGGGGGAGTGTCTGCCGTGGAGGCAGTTGGGTGGAGCGGCGGGTCAACCGCGGGCTTGACCGAAAACTTCCTCCGGAAGGGGAAGGACGAAGGGCTTTGAAATTTTCCCTTGCGTTGCGAGACACTCCATGCACCGTGTCGCCACTTCGTTAGAGAAAGCGTTAGGTGACAGTTTCTGGTGAGTCGTTGGCTGAGCGTTTGGCTTAAGTGATGATTTCGAAACCCAAGTTGGGAACGGACTGGCAGCGGACGGTGGATCTACGAGACATCACATGAGTAACTCCAAACTATACGTCGGCAATCTGTCATTCAAGACTTCCGAAGACGAACTCCGCTCGGCTTTCGGGCAGTTCGGTTCCGTCACCGACGTTTACGTCGCCATGGACAAGATGACCGGCCGCCCCCGCGGCTTCGCGTTCGTCACCATGGGCACGGCCGATGAGGCCAAGGTCGCGGCGGAAAAGATGAACGGCGTCGATCTCGGCGGCCGTCAATTGACCGTCAATGAAGCCCGTCCGAAGGAAGAGCGTTCCGGCGGCGGCGGTTTCGGCGGCGGCGGCGGCGGCGGTCGCGGCTTCGGCGGCGGCGGCGGCGGCGGTGGCGGCCGTGGCGGTTTCGGCGGTGGCCGCGATCGCGGCGAGCGCCGCTACTAATCCACGTTTCTAGTAACGAAACGATTTTCGAGGGACGGAGCTCCTTTGGGGCTTCGTCCCTTTTCTTTTTTGCTCTTTTGCGCGTCGTCACGAGCGCCAGTGAGTCGATCCTTTGCCGGCCTCCGCCGGCCCTCGTGACCACCCGCAAGTTTCATCATGCCTTTTAAAGCTCTCAATCTTTCCGACTCGATTCTCCGGGGTGTTCAAGCCGCCGGCTACACCGACCCGACTCCCATCCAGCTGCGCGCCATCCCGGTGGTGCTCGGGGGCGGCGATCTCATTGGTTCCGCCCAAACGGGCACGGGGAAAACCGCCGCGTTTGCCCTGCCCATTCTCACCCGCCTCGGCCAGCACGGCCGGGCTCGCGTCCTCGTGCTGGAGCCCACGCGTGAGCTGGCGGCCCAGGTCGAAACCGCCTTCCGCGATTTCGCGCGCTTCACCGATTTGCGCACCGTCGCGATCTTCGGCGGTGTGGGTTACGGCCTGCAGCGCACCGAGCTCAAGCGCGGCGTCGATATCATCGTGGCCACCCCCGGCCGCCTAGTGGACTACCTCAAGACCGGCGAAATCAATCTTCGCGACATCACCATCCTCGTGCTCGACGAGGTCGACCGGATGCTCGACATGGGCTTCCTGCCCGTGGTGAAGGACATCATCGCCCGTTGCCCGCGCGAGCGGCAGACGCTGTTCTTCTCCGCTACCGTGCCGCCGGAAATCGCCGCCGTGGCCTCGTTTGCCCTGCGGAATCCTGCGCGCGTGGAGTGCGGCATCGCCCGCTCCGTCAACGAGTCCGTCAAACACGCGCTTTATCCCGTCGCGGCCGAGCAGAAATTCGAACTGCTCGAGGCGCTGCTCGCGAAGACTGACTTCGACAGCGTGCTCGTGTTTTCCCGCACCAAGCACGGCGCCGACAAGATCGCGCGCCGCCTCAAGTCGGCCAATCACTCCGTCGCCGTGCTGCACGCCAACCGCTCGCAGAACCAGCGCATCGAGGCGCTCGCCGGCTTCAAGAGTGGCAAATACGAGGTCATGGTCGCGACCGACATCGCCGCCCGCGGCATCGATGTGGCCGGCGTCTCGCATGTCATCAACTACGACGTGCCCGAAAAACCCGAGGATTATGTGCACCGCATCGGGCGCACCGGCCGGGCCCAGGCGGTCGGCGATGCTTTCACGCTGGTGACGCCGGAGAACGCGAATGACATTCGCGACATCCAGCGTTTTATCGGCGCGAAGATTCCCGAACTGCGCCTCGAAGGTTTCGACTACAAGCCGATCACGCTCCGTCCGGCGCAGCCGGCGCAGCAACGCCCGCGGGGCAGCCTGCCGGGCCAGATCCGGCACAAGGGCAGCTTCAATCGCTACCGCGGCCGGCGCTAACCAGCCCTCTGCCGGGCGCCGCGCGGCGGGACGGGCCGCCGTCGTTGTCAACGATTAGTTGACGACGACGGGATCTCCGTGGCGAAGCGGCGAGAGGGCTTGTCCGGGTGGAGGTGGAATCGCTGGCCGTTCGAGACACGACCAGTGCACGCGTCCTTGCCTGCCGGCGGGGAGGACCGGCACCATGGCTGGCATGAATGCTGCCATTGCCGCTGTCGAAAAACACCTCGCCGCGTTGGGCGCGTGCGAGCGCTGCCCGCGCATGCACCAGCCGGTCGTCGTGGGCCGCGCGGTTGCGAGCAAAGTCATTCTCGTCGGCCAGGCTCCCGGCGACAAGGAGCCCAAGCTCGGCCGGCCCTTCGCGTGGACCGCGGGTAAAACGCTCTTCAAGTGGTTCGACGCGTCGCTCGGCTGGACCGAGGACGAGGTGCGCAACCGGATTTACTTCGCGGCCGTCTGCCGCTGCTTCCCGGGCAAGCGTCCCGAGGGCGGCGATCGGGTGCCCGCGCCGGACGAAATCGCGAACTGCTCGGCGTGGCTTGAACGCGAGTTTGCCCTGCTGCAGCCGACCCTCGTGCTGCCGGTCGGCAAGCTCGCGATCTCGCAGTTTCTTGGCGAGCGGCCGCTGATCGAGACGATCGGGAAAAAATTTCCGATCACGTACCGCGGTCATGCGACCGAGTGCATTCCGTTGCCCCACCCGTCCGGGGCTTCGCCGTGGCATCGGATGGAGCCGGGCCGGACGCTGCTCAATCGTGCGCTGGCGCTCGTGGCGAAACACGAGGCGGTGCGAGGGTAGTCCGGTGCTTCCCTTTACCCGCGGCTGGGATTCGCCAACCGGGGCTCAATTCACCCGATTCCAAACGGGTTCTCCGCTGACCGCCGCGCGGGCGATCCTGGCCGAGGTGCTGCGCATTTCGACCATGCCTTCCGGACTGCAGAAGGCCGCGTGACACGTGCAGATGAGATTCGGCGTCGCGGCCTCTTCGGCGGTGCGGAGCGGCTCGTTCTCTACCACATCGAGGCCCGCGCCCGCGAGGTGTCCGCTGCGCAACGCCGCAAACACGGCCGCCTTTTGCACGATGTCGCCCCGCGCGGTGTTCACGAGGAACGAGCCCGGCTTCATCAGGGCGATTTCGCCGGCGCCGATCATCCCGCGCGTTTTCGCCGAGAGCGGGCAATGGACGGACACCGTGTCGGACTGCTTGAACAGCTCCGCAAGCGAGTTCGCGCGCTCCACCCCCACCGCCTTGTGGGTGCCGGCCGGCACGTGGGGGTCGTAGAACACGACGCGGAAACCGAATGCCTTTGCCCGCAACGCCGCCGCCGTACCGATCCGTCCGAGGCCGACGATGCCGAACGTCTGCGTCCGCAGCCGGCGCATCTTCGGGGCAACCTTGATCTTCCAGCCGAGCTGTTTCGCCTCCGCATCGAGGGGGAAAAGCTGACGATAGAGCGCCAGGGTCAGTGCGAGGGCGTGATCGGCGACCTCCTCGGTGCCGTAGTCGGGCACGTTGCACACGGGAATGCCCGCGGCCGCGGCGGCCTCGATGTCGACGCTGTCGAAGCCCACGCCGTTGCGAACGATCACGCGGCAGTGCTTCAAGCGGGCGATGACCCCGGCGGTGATGAGGGGGCCGTGCCAGAGAATCAGCGCGTCGGCCGCCAGCACTTCATCCGGAAACGGGGCGTTGAAATCGAGCCAGACGGTGTTCAGGTCGGCCACGTCGGCGAGAAACGGGCGCTCGATACTTGCTTCGAGGTCGGTAAATCGGAATTCCTTGGGGCAAAGGATGACAACGGCAGGTTTTTTCATGAAAAACGCTTTGACCACGGATTACACGAATGACACGGATCCCGAAAAGACATATCGTGTCCCTTCGATGAATCCTGCCGTGAAGACTTGCCTTCTTTTTTTGACCGTTGGCCTGCTGGCGCTGCCGGTGGCGTTGCGCGCGCAGCGGGAGAAGTTGCCCCCGGCCGATCTCGAGTTCGTCGAGAAAAACTGGCCCGAGGCAAAAAAGACGACGAACGGCATCCGCTACATCATCGTGCGGGAGGGCAAGGACGATTCCCCGAAGACGGGCGACCGGGTTTTCGTGCTCTATGTGGGCCGCCTGCTGGACGGAAAGATTTTCGACCAGAACGAGGACCGCGCGCATCCCTTCGAGTTTCGCCTCCGCCGGGATATGGTCATTCAGGGCTGGGACCAGGTCTTGCAGCTGATGAAGCGAGGCGAGAAGCGGCTCGCGATCATCCCCCCCGAACTCGCCTACGGCACCCGCGGCCAGCCGCCGAAGATTCCGCGCAACGCCACGCTGGTGTTCGAAATCGAGCTCATCGATTTCAGGAAAGACTGAGCCCGGTCTGGCCGGCGCCTCAGGACGGGGATTCGCGCGGGATGAGTCCCGCGCGGCGTTGCAGGAGCAGGCTGTCGACGGTGTAGAGCACGAGGCCAAACCAGATGAGGCCGAAACTCTCGGCGCGCTCGCGGGAGAAGGGTTCGTGGTATACCAGCAGTCCGAGCACGATTTGTACGGTGGGGGCGACGTATTGGAGCAGGCCGAGGGTGGACATGCGGATGCGCCGGGCGCCAAAGGCAAACAGCAGCAGGGGAATCGCGGTGATCACGCCAGAGCTCATGATCAGCAGGTTCGTCCGCAGGTCCGCGCGTCCGAAGGAGCCGCTGCCGGTGACGTACAGCCCGACGAGAAACGTCAGGGCCAGGGGGGAAATCAGCACCGTCTCCACCGTCAGCCCGACCAGCGAACCGAGCGGGGATCGCTTGCGCAGCAGGCTGTACGCGCTCCAAGACGCCGCCAGCCCGAGCGCGATCCATGGGGCGTGTCCGAGTTGAATGATCAGCCAGGCTACGCCGCCGGCCGCGAAGGCGATGGCGATCCATTGCAGCCGGCGCAGCTGTTCGTGGAGAAGAAACCGGCCCACGGCGACATTCACCAGGGGCACGAAAAAATAGCCTAGGCCGCATTCGATGACGTGCCCGGTGTTGACGCCCCAGACGTAGATCAGCCAGTTCGTCGTGAGCAACGCCCCGCTGGCGAAATTGATGGCGATGCTGCCGCGGCGGCTCAACGCCGCCCGGATTTCGCCCATCCCGCCCTGCAAGGCCACGAGCAGGAGCACGAACAAGAGCGACCAGAGGTTGCGATGCGCGATCAACTCGAGCGGATGCACGGCCGCCAGCTGCGTCCAATACAGCGGGACGATGCCCCACAAAAGGTAGCAGACCAGGGCGGCGAACGCGCCGGTTTTCGCCTGCGCGGCGGAAACGGCGGAAGAATTTGAAACAGCCATGGGAATTGCCGGCGCGGGCCGCGGTCTCGCGTCCGATCCGCGGGGCCGGGCCCGGCGCGGAGCTATTGGTTCGGCGCGCGCCGGAACTCGAACTTCTCGCCGAATTCCCGGGTGGCTTGCGTCTGCGCGGAGTCGGCCGGGGTACGCTGGGCGACGAGTTCGGCGGTCCGCTTTTCAATCCAACGGCGCTTGAAACTATCCTCCATTTCGCCCGCGATTTGGGAACTCTCCCGGGGCGTGCCGGTTTTTTTCGAGAACAGGCAGCCGCTCGAAAAAAAGAGCGTGAGGATGAGGCAGGACGGTAGCAGGCGTTTGATCATGGCGACTCCGGGTCAACGTGGTAGGGCCCCCGGTTGACCGCGAGCGAATCTTTCCGGCTCCCCTTGCGTGGTGGAGGGACGGCTTTTGCGTGGGCCGATCCGAGCGGGAGTCGGCGGCCAGCTCCGGTTGAAAATGCGCTGAACGCCCGCTCTTTTTGGTTTCGCGCGACGAAAAAAATCGCTTTGCTCGGCCGACATGAGTGACGAGCAAACTCCGCCGTCTGCCCCCTTGCGGCTGAAGCCCCGGCTGCGGCCAGCCGAATCGGAGAGTCCGCCCGCCACGCCTGCAACCGCGATCCCGCCGCCCCCGGCGGCCAGTCCCGTCACCGAGACACCGGCGGGAGACGCGTCGGCGGCACCTAAAATGCGCTTTAAGCCGCGTCTCGCCGCCGAGCCGGGCGCAGTTGCCCCGGCAGCGTCGCCGGCCCCGCCGGAAACCGCCACCACCCCTGCTCCGGCCCCCGTGGTCGTTCCACCCGCAACCGAGGCTGGATCGGCTCCGCCAAAAATTCGTTTCAAGGCGCCTGCTCCTGCCGCGGCCCCCGCTGCGCCTGAGTCCGCGCCGCCCCCGGCCGCTTCGTCGCCGGTTCCGGCGCCGGTGGCCCCCGCAGCCGAGGCATCGGCAGCGGCTCAACCG
Source organism: Opitutia bacterium (assembly GCA_947474935.1). GTDB lineage: Bacteria > Verrucomicrobiota > Verrucomicrobiia > Opitutales > Opitutaceae > ER46. The sequence continues at coordinate 109,975 of CANJKL010000002.1, read as the reverse complement.
GGTAAATTTAAGCTCAAGCCCAAAGTGACGGCCCCGCCGCCGCCGTCCGCGACGATTCCTCCGATTGCGCCCCCGCCGGCGGTGGCAGCCGCTTCGGCCCCCCCGCCCGCTCCGCCGCCTTCAGCGGGAGGCCCACCGAAAGTGCCGCCGCCGTTCCCGGTCGTTGCGCTGCCGAAATTGGGGAAGACAAATCCGCCGATCCCCCATATTGCGGTAACGGCTATTCCGCCCGATCCGGAAAAGCCGGCCGAAGCGCCTCCGCGCAAGAAACGCGGTATTCCGAAGGTCGCACTCATCGCTGCGGCGGCCGTCGTGGTACTCGGCGGCGGATTTTTTGCCTGGCAGCAGTTTGCCCCGCCGCCTCCCCCCCCGCCTCCGCCACCCAAAGCCAAGGCACCCGCCAAGGTTGCCGCCCCCGCCGGCGCTCCGCCCGCGACGGGAGCGGCAAAGTCAGCGGCCGGTCCCACGCCTTCCGATACGCTCAATGCGCTCGCGAAGGCGCCCGTCAATGCGGTCAACAAGGCGCAGGATGCCATCGCGGCCCGCCGCGCGGGCGAACAGAATCGCGTCGATCTCGCCGATGGATCCGCAGACCTGGCGAACAAGCCGGCGGCGAAGGCTTCGCCCGCGACCAAGGCGATGACCGGCGTGACCACGCTGAGCCCGGGCGTTTCGGCGACCACGGAGATCGAGGGTGCCTCCGAGGCAAGCCCGGCGTTCCGCTCCTTCGTGGCCAATGCCAAGATCGGGGGCGTGTTTCAGTCCGCCTCCGGTTCGGTGGCCCGGGTTTTCATGAACGGCCGGATGGTGCGCGCCGGCGAGACCGTCGACGTGGGGCTGGGAATTGTTTTCGACGGCGTCGATCCCGAAAAAAGAAACGTGGTCTTCAAGGACAAGACCGGGGCGACCGTTACCCGCCGGTACTGAAGCGCCGCCGGGCCGGCTGAATCAGCGGAGAGAAATTACCAGACATCGACCGGTCCCTTGGGCACCGGGATCGATGCGCGCTGGTGAACGTCGGCCTCGCCCGGCTCGCGCATGAACGAGGCGACCATGGGCGCCGGCGCGAATTTTTCCAACAACGCGCCGTGGTCATCGCAAAATTGCGTGCGCCACGCGAGGTACTCGGCCAGGGCGGCCTCAAAGTCGGCGCGGGACGTGATCGTGATGATCCGTTGCTTGAACACCTTGGCGGGGCCGAAGCGCTTGGCATACCACGGCGCAACCTTGCGGAAAAGCCGGGCGCCGTGGTTCTCCCCGTAGAATTCGCAGTAGCGCTCGAAATGCCGCCGCATCACCGCTACCCGTTCCGCAAAGCCAGGCTCGGCGAGCAGTTCGCCGGTGCGGAAGTAGTGTTCGGTGCGGCGAAAAATCCACGGATCGTAGAAGGCCCCGCGGCCGATGCTCACCCCGGCGCAGCCGGTTTCATCACGCATGTGCCGGGCGGCCTCCGGCGTGGTCACGTCGCCGTTGCCGATGACGGGAATTCGTTTCACCGCCTGCACCACGGCGCGGATGCCGGCGAGATTGACGCCGCCGGAAAATCCCTGCTCGCGGGTGCGGCCGTGGACGAAGATCGCCGCGACCCCGACGTCCTCCAGCACGCGGGCGAGGTCGGGAGCGGTGAGGTTGTCGTCGTCCCAGCCGAGGCGCATCTTGGCGGTGACGGGAATCTTCACGGCATCGATCATGCCGCGGACGAGCGCGGCGGTCTTGGCGAGTTCAGTCATCATCGCCGAGCCGCCGCCGATCTTCGTCACCTTCTTCACCGGGCAGCCCATGTTGATGTCGACGCCCTGCGCGCCGAGGGACTCGCACACCAAGGCCGCATCGCGCATTTCCTCCGGCACGCTGCCGAAGAGCTGGATGGCCATCGGCCGATCGCCGGGCGCGCTCGCGACCAGCTTGAGGGCGGTGGGATTGCGCTCGAGCAGCGAGCGGGCGTTGACGAGGTCGGTCGTCACCCACCCGAGCCCGCCCAGCTCGCGCAGCGTGAGCCGCATGGGCAGATTGGTGTAGCCGGCCAGGGGAGACAGGAAAAGGTTCGAGGAAAGTTCGTAGGGTCCGAGACGCACGTCACGTCAAGTGATACCCGACCCCGCCACGGCTTCAAGCGCCGTGCGCTTCAACGGCCGGCGAGGGCGCGTTTCATCCGGCCTACTGCCTCGACGAGGACGCTGCGCGGGCAGCCGAAATTCAGGCGTACGTGGCTGCCGGGGGCGACCCCGAACATCGCGCCATCGCTAAGCCCGACGCCGTGCTGTTCGAAATGGGTCACGGGTGTCCGCAGGCCCAACGCGGCCACGTCCAACCAGAGCAGATAGGTGGCCTCGACCGGGGCCTCGACGCGTACACCCGGGAGTTCGCTCGAGATCGCCTCGAGCAGGTAGTCGCGGTTGCCGCGCAAATAAGCGAGCAGCGCCTGGCGCCATGGCTCGCTGTCGCGGTAGGCGGCTTCGCAGGCGGTGAAGCCGAGGCAGGTGACCTCGGCCACGATGCCCGCCGTCGCACGGATGAACCGGGCCCGATGCGCGAGATCGGGGATGATCGCGATCGACGTGCCGAGCCCCGGGACGTTGTAGGTCTTGCTCGGGGCCATGAGCGTGATCGTGCGGGCGGCGATCTCTGGCGAGAGCAGCGCGGTCGGCACGTGCGGCAGCGCCGGATCGAGGATCAGGTCGCAATGGATCTCGTCGGAGCACAGGAGCAGGTTGTGCTGCACGCAAAATTCCGCGAGCCGCACGAGCTCGTCGCGGCGCCAGACGCGGGCGAGCGGATTGTGGGGATTGCAGAGATAAAATAACCTGGTGCGCGGTGTGACGGCCCGGGCCAGGGCCTCCCAGTCGATCGACCAAGCACCGGCTTGCAGCACCCACGGGGTGGAAACGGACGCCCGCGCGCTGTTTTTCGGCGCGCTCATGAACGGCGGATAAACCGGCGCGAGCGTCAGCACCTCGTCGCCTGGTTCGGCGAAGGCCTGGGCGATGACGTTGAGCCCGACGACGAGCCCTGGCAGCCACACGATCCACGCCGGATCGATCTTCCAGCCGTAGCGCTGGGCGAGCGCATCCACGACGGCGTCCACGGTCGATTTCACCGGGCGCGCGTAGCCGAAGATCCCGTGGTCCACGCGCCGGTGCAGCGCCTCGATGATGGCGGGCGGGGACTTGAAATCCATGTCCGCCACCCAGAGCGGGAGTACGTCGCGACCGGCGTATTTCTGCCACTTCTGGGAATCCGTACCGTGGCGATTGAGCGGTGTGTCGAAGTCGAAATTCATGAGCCGAGAGAAGCAGGCAACCACGCTTCGGGAGCGCGGGCACGTTTTTTCCGGGTCATCTGACAGGGTCCGCTTCCGCGGCTACCTCCATGCTGGCCGAAGTGTTCGCTCTCACACGTATTCGGACGGAGCGTTTCCAGCGTGGCGCCATGGTCTCTCTCTCGGTCTCCACGCGCCGTTTTTTCCCGAGTGTGACGGCGCACTCCGCGTCGAGTTTACTCACCTCGTGACGTGCGGCGGCAGCAAGGTTCGGCGCTGCAAGAATTTGCCCGCGGGCCCCGCTTGGTGCGCCGCCTGCAATGGGTGTGGCGAAAAGCCAATCGTTCAACAAACGCCATGAGACTCATTCAATACACCTATCCTTCCTTCCGCACCCCGGGGTTCTCCGTGGGGCGTTTTCAGCGTTCGCCGTGGCCGGGCCTCGACAGTGAAATCAACCGGCTGTTTGAAACCGCGCTCGGTGATTTCAATGCGCCGCCGGCCGCCACGCACTTCCCGGTCGACCTCTACGAGGACAAGCAGAACACCTACGTCCGCGCCGAGCTGCCGGGCATGAATCGCGAGGACATTAACGTCGAAGTGGTCGACGGCTTTCTGAAGATTTCCGCCACGCGCAAGACGCCGGCGATCGACGGCAAGCCGGAGCAGTCCCTCGCGGTTTCCCGTTCTGTCAACCTCGCGGATGAAGTCCAGACGGACAAGGTCGGCGCGGCTTATGAAAACGGTGTCCTGACCGTCACGCTGCCGAAGCGTGAAGAGGCCAAGCCCAAGAAGATCACCGTCGCGGTCAAATAGTCGCCGCGCAGCCCTAATCCGAAATCTCAACTCAACGCATCACCATGTCTCTGCTCGATCCTCTCATCCCGACGTTTAGGCGCCAGCCCGCGGCCGACGCCGCTGCGCCGGCCAACGATTTGGTTGGCCCCGTGAAGCCTGCCTATGAAGTCAAGGAGACGTCCGATACGTTCGGCCTGACGGTCTATCTGCCCGGCGTCGCGAAGGACGGGCTCGAAATCACCGCCGAGGAAGGCCAGGTCCGGGTCGTGGGTCGCCGCGCCTGGCAGCAGCCGGAAGCTTGGGCTACGCTCTACCGCGAGACGGTGGCGGCGCCCTACGAATTGGTGCTCACGCACGACAACGCCGTCGACGCGGACAAGGTTGCCGCCGAGTTGCGCAATGGAGTGCTGCGCGTCTCGCTGCCCAGGCACGAGGCGCTGAAGCCGCGAAAGATCGCGGTCAACTGAGCATCCTTGCGAACGCGATGGTTTCTGCAACCGCCCGTGCCGCCCACGCGGCCCGGCGTTTTACTTTTGCGCGCGCGGCTCTGGTGGGGAAACGTGCGGGCGTGATCGCGCCCTTGCCCCCCGACCGTGCCAGCCCGGTGCTGCTCTTCGACGGCGAGTGCGGGCTGTGCCACCGCGTCGTGCGGTTGCTACTCCGGCTGGATCGGCGCGGGGTTCTCCGCTTTGCCCCGCTGCAAGGTCCGTCGGCGCAGGCTTATCTTCGGCGGCACAGCCTGCCGGCCACGGATTTCGCAACGCTGGTGCTGGTGCCGGATTGGTCCCGGCGCGAACAAGGGCATCACCTGCTGCGCACGGCCGGAGTAGTTGCCGCGTTGCGCGCGGTCGGCGGGACGGGGAAGGGTTTGGCGGCGGTGCTGGCGATGTTTCCCGCCGGCTGGCGCGATGCGGCTTACGGACTCGTGAGTCGGTGGCGCCATCGGGTCTTCCGGCCGTGGCCGGAGCGCCCCGCGGCCTCTCCGGACGGGGCGGAACGTTTTTTGCCTTAACCGGGATTTAGCGGGCCGGCGCGTTGGAGGAAGGGACCTCCGGCGATTGGCCGCGATTATGCCGTTGACGCTCGGGCGCGGCCTAAATCCAGTGCGGCGCTATGCTTTTCGCCGCCGTCCTCGCCGCCCAACCGCATTCAATGTGGGAGTGGAGCGCGGCCATCCTCAGTATCGTCCTGATCGATATTGTCCTGGCCGGTGACAACGCGGTGGTCATCGCGCTGGCCGTGCGCCAGCTGGAACCCCGCCAACGGTTGATCGGTATTGCGGCGGGCTCGGCCGTCGCGGTGGGCTTGCGTGTCGTGCTGACTTTTTTCGCGGCGCAGCTGCTGGCGATGGACTACATCAAGGTCATCGGTGGTGTGCTCGTCTTTTGGATCGCCGTAAAACTGCTGGGGGACAACAGCGGGGCGGACGAGGCGGAGGACGGCAAATCCGCCCGCGGCCTGTGGTCGGCGGTTTGGCTGATCCTCGTGGCGGACATCACCATGAGTGTCGACAACGTCCTCGCCGTGGCCGCGGCGTCGAAGGGCAGTTTTGCGCTGCTGTTGTTCGGGCTCGGGTTGAGCATTCCGCTGGTGGTTTTCACGAGCAACGTGCTATCGAAGCTCATGGACCGCTATCCCATCATCGTCTGGGTGGGGGCGGCGATTCTCGGCAAGGTGGCGGGCGAAATGATTGTCACCGATCACTTCTTCTTTCCCGCACCCACGCAGCCCAGTTCCTGGCTGGTGCACAGCATGGGCGTGCTCGGGGCCGGGCTGGTGGTGCTGATCGGACTGCTGCTGCGGCGGCGGTCCCGGAAAAAACGCGGCGCCCAGGCGGAGGCCTGAGGGTGGTGTGCGGCGGGCGGTTAAGCTTTTGACAACGCCCACGCCCGACTTTGATTCCACGCCCGTCATGAAACGCCCGTCCTTTTTCCTCGCGATTCTCCTGCTGTTTTTCACGGCCGGCCCGGCCGCGTTCGCCGTCGATGCGGCTTCGGCCGGAGGCAATCCCGCTGGGACGGAGGTTTCTGTTGCCACCGATACCACGGTGGCGGAACAAAAAAAAATGACCGCGGCGGCGGCCGTGGTGACCGTGGCGGGCCGCGCACATGCGCGCCCGCCGGATTTTCTTGAGCACCTGGTCGACCTCGTGCTGGACCTCTTCAATGTCCGGAGCAGCGGCAACACCGTCACGCACTACGCGATCAGCGGGTTCCTGCTCGCGCTGGCCCTGCTCGCCCGACGCCTGATCACGGGGTTGGTGTTTGGCGGGCTGCGCAAACTGGCGGCGAAGACCGAGACGACGCTCGACGACAAGCTGTTCCCGGCCCTGGAGGGACCGGCATCGGCGTTTGTCATGGTCGTCGGTATTTTCGCCTCCCTGAAGGTGCTGAAACTTTCGGTGGAGACGGACGATTACATCGGGGCCGGTTCACGCGTCGCCTTTTCCCTCGTCATCTTCTGGGCCCTCTGGCGCACCCTTTCCGCGGTGCTGGACCACAGCAATGAGGTGGCCCGGGAAAGGCAGCTCGGCGTCGGCGCGTTCATGCCGTGGATCAAGAAGACCCTCATGACGCTGTTCGTCGTGCTGGGCGTGCTGTTGATCGTCCAAAGCCTGGGCTATGACGTGAAGGCAATCCTGGCCGGCCTTGGGATCGGCGGACTCGCCTTCGCCCTCGCGGCGCAGGACACGCTGGCGAATGTGTTTGGCGCCATCGTGGTGGCGATCGACCAGCCGTTTCGCATCGGCGAGAATGTCCAGATCGGCGCCAACGTCGGCACCGTGGAGGACATCGGGCTGCGGTCCACGCGGATCCGGCTGGTGGACAAATCGCTGATGACGATCCCGAACAAGACCGTCGCAGCGGAGACAGTCACCAACCTGTCGCGGTTCACGCGGCGCCGGTTCGAACAGGTGATCGGCCTGACCTACGAGACGAAGCCCGCACAGATGCAGGCGATCGCCGATGAGATACGCGGCCTGATCCTGGCGGAGCCGGAGGTCGATGCGGCGAGTGTCATGGTCTTCTTCCGGGATTTCAGCGCGTCGTCGCTCGACATCTGGATCGTGTATGAATGTGCCGACGCCGATTTTCAGAAATCGATGCGCCTGAAGCAGCGGATCAACCTCGCGATTCTGCGGGCCGTCGAAGCGCGGGGCCTGGCGTTCGCCTTTCCGTCGCAGACGGTTTATCTCGCCGCGGACGCGGCGGGCAAGCGGGCGTCGTCTGCCCCGGCTTAATCCAGCGTCTGCCGGTAGCGTTTGACGCCGACCGCCATCGCGACGGTGACGAAGATCAGCAGCGGCCAGATTTCCGGTGCGATCTCCGCGGGGCCGTTGCCCTTCAGTAGAATGCCCCGGACGATGCGCAGAAAGTGCGTGTTGGGCAGGGCGCTGCCGATCCATTGCGCCCATTCCGGCATGCCGCGAAACGGAAACATGAAGCCGGAGAGCAGGATCGACGGGAGAAAAAAGAAGAACGCCATCTGCACGGCCTGCAGCTGGTTTTTCGCCAGCGTCGAGAACGTGATGCCGACCGCGAGGTTGGCGGCGATGAAAAGCAGCGACACGGCGTAGACCAACGGGAGGCTGCCCACCATCGGCACGTGGAAAAGAAGGCGCGCGGCGATCAGGATCAGGGTCAGCTGGATGTAGCCGACTGCGATGTAGGGCACGATTTTTCCCACCATGACCTCGATGGGCCGGACCGGCGTCGCGAGCAGGTTTTCCATCGTGCCGCGCTCGCGTTCGCGCGTGATGGCGAGGGCGGTGATGACGACCATGGTCATCGTGAGTACCACGCCCATCAGGCCGGGGACCACGTTGTACTGCGTGATATTTTCGGGATTGTAGTGAGCGTGGATCTGGAAATCCACCGGGCCCGGCTTGCCGCGCAGGCGCGCCAGGGGGCCGATGAGGTCACGGTCGAAAATCGAGCTGGCGAGGGTGCGGGCCGCGGCGATCGCGGGACCGGTGGCGGCCGGGTCGGTGGCATCGGCCTCGATGAGCACGGTCGGCCGCTCACCCCGCAGCAGCCGGCGCGAAAAATCCTCCGGAATGTTGATGACGAACTGTACCGTACCGTGCTGGAGCAGGCGGGCGGTCTCGGCCTCCGTGGCGGCCTCGTGCGTCAGGGTGAAATAGTCGCTCTGGCGCAGCGCCGCCAGCAGGGTCCGGGCGAACGGCCCCTGGTCGGCCATTCGGATCGCAGTGGGCAGATGGCGCGGGTCGGAATTGATCGCGAAGCCGAACAGCATCAGCTGCATCAGCGGAATGCCGACCATCATCCCGAAGGTGAGCCGGTCGCGCCGCATCTGGATGAATTCCTTCAGGACAATCGCCCAGAAGCGGTGGAAGGTGAAATGCCGCGGTTTCATCGCGCACCTCCACCGCAGCGGCCGGCGGCGGCGCCCGGGCCGGCCGGGAAGGCCATTTCTTTGCCGTCATCCAATAGTCGACAACGAGGATTGGGCGCGGAGTTCCGGCTTCCTTTGCCGTGTCCCGGACGACCCGAGGGAAGGCCGCCGCCGGCCGCGGGTAGGAGGCGCGGAGCGTTCATGAGAAATTGTCCCGCGCGGCTTTCATCAGGCTGATGAAAACGTCCTCCAGTCCTGACCGGATTTTTTTCCATTCGTGGTTCGGGTCGCGGATGGCGGCGATCGCCGCGTCCAGGCCGGGGCCGTCGCGGCCGCTGACATGCAGCGTGGTGCCGAACGCGACGACTTGTTCCGCCGCCGGGTGGGCGCGCAGGGCGGCGGCGATTGCCGGCAGGTTTGGGCCGGTCACGGTCCACGTCGTCAGTTGCGCGCGGGCGATCACGTCGTCCACCGTGCCGCGCGTGAGCAGATCGCCATAGGCGAGATAGGCGAGTTGGTGGCAGCGCTCGGCCTCGTCCATGTAGTGCGTGGTGATCAGCACGGTCAGCCCCTCCGCCGCGAGCTGGTGAATCTCGTCCCAAAAATCGCGCCGGGCCTTGGGGTCGACTCCGGCGGTGGGCTCGTCGAGCAACAACAGCTGGGGGGAATGGATGAGGCAGGCGGCGAGTGCGAGGCGCTGCTTCCAGCCGCCGGAAAGCTGGCCGGCCAGCTGGGTGTCGCGCTTTTCCAAGCCCAGCCGCTCGAGGCTGCGCTGGACCGCGGCGCGGCGGTCGGGCACGTCGTAGATGCGCGCGATGAAGTCCAGGTTTTCGCGAATGCTCAGATCCTCATAGTAGCTGAAGCGCTGCGTCATGTAGCCGACGTGGCGTTTGATCTCGGCCTGCTGCGTGAGCACGTCGTAGCCGAGGCAGGTGCCGCGTCCTCCGTCCGGCGTGAGCAGGCCGCACAGCATGCGGATGAACGTGGTCTTGCCACTGCCATTGGGGCCGAGGAAGCCGTAGATCTGCCCGCGGCGCACCTGGAGATCGATGGCGTTGACGACGGTCTTGCCGTCGAAGCGCTTCGTGATGCCCGCGACGTCGATGGCGAAATCGGGCGGCAAGGAGGGAGCGGCAGGCGGAACGATCATCGGATCGCGGAGTGCGGAGTGGGGCGAATCGGACGGAGAGTCACCGGGCAAGGCGCACGACTTCCACGGGCTGGCCGGGGTGCAGGTCGCGCGCGGCGGCCGGGTCGAAAACCGCCTCGACCATGAACACGAGCTTGGCGCGGTTTTCCCGGTTGTAGAGCACGGGCGGGGTGTACTCCGGCCGCGGTGAAAGATAGTTGATGCGAGCGTCAAGGTTGGGCGCGCCGGTGCGGATCACCCGCACCGCGTCGCCGGGCTGGAGCGCGGCGAAGTCCGCCTCGGGCACGAAGAAGCGGACCTTGAGATTCTCGGGCGGCAGGAGGGCCACGACGGGGCTTCCCGCCGCGACGAATTCCCCCGCGCGGAAAAGCGTGTCGTAAACGAGGGCCGGCTGCGCGGCGGACTGGCTCTTTTGTTCGACGTTCCAGTCGGTGCGTTCCTTCGCCGCGGTGGCGGCGGCGACCTCGGCCGCGGCGGCGGCGATGGCATCGGTGCGGCCACCCAGCCGCGCCGTGCCGAGTTGGGCGGCGACTTCGTCGATCGCCCGGGTGTTGCGTTCGTGGGTCAGGCGCGCGCGATCGAGATCGTTGGCCGGACTGGCGCCCGATTTGAACAGCGTCTCCTGGCGGGCGAGCTCGCGTTGCGACAGCTCGGCGGCCGAGCGTGCCTGTTCGAGGCGGGCTTCGAGGGCCGCCAGTTCGCTGGGCCGGGCGCCCTTTTTCAAATCCTCGAGTCGGGCCTGGGCGGAGCGCAACCGGTCGGCCGCCTCGCGCTGGCCCGCCAGTTCGGCGGCGCGCTCCAGGGTGAAGAGCGGTGTTCCGGCGGCGACGCGGGCGCCCTTGACGGTGGCGAGCGTCTCAAGCCGGCCGGCGAGCGGCGCCGCCACGTAGACGAATTCGCCTTCGAGGTAACCCTGGTAGCCGGCGGGCGTCTGGCGGGCGCAACCCGCGGCCGCGAGTACCGCCACGACACCCAGTGCGAGTTTAACGGGGAAAGAGCTTTTCATAGTGCTTGTGTCCGGCCGCGGTGAGCAGTCCGCCAAAGAACAGATCGATCGACTGTGCAATCACATCGCGGGGGGCGAGCCGGAGCCGCTCCAGTGTCGCGGGGAGGAGCAGGCCCTGGGTGGCCTGCAGAAAAAATTCGATGGCAAACTCCACGGGCAGATCGGCGCGGACGAATCCCGCGCGCTGGCCCTCCCCGACGAGCCGGCCGAAAATGTAAGGAATGTTTTTCCGGCGGACGTCGTCCATTTTGCCATGCAGCGCGGGGGCGTAACGCTGGAGATCCCGCACGCTGCGGGGATCGAGAGCGGAGAGGCGCTCGACCATACCGGTCACAAAGCCGTGCAGCTTTTCCGCAAAACCCAGGGCCGGGTTGCCGAGAATTTTCTCCGCCGCGGCCCGCACCTCGGCGCCGAGATCCTCGATGAGCGCCCCGACGATGGCATCCTTGCCGGCAAAGTGCACATAGAGCGTCTTCTTGCTCATCCCCAGTTCGGTGGCGAGGTCGGCCATGGTGAGCGTGCTGTAGCCGTGTACGAAGAAATGAGTGCGCGCCTGGCGGAGAATGCGCTGGCGCACGGCGCGTCCGTCGACCGCGACGGTTGGAGATGGGAGGCGGAGCGAGGACATTAAACCAGGGAAACTTATATGGTATTTAGGGTTTCCTTGGTCAACGTTTTTGCCGGCCTGTCGCCGGAAACCTCGCGGCGCGGAAGCGACCGGAATTTCTCCGTCACTTGACGCTCCGGAGATGCGTCCTATTAGTGACCCTGCGTCATGTTGTCGCGCCTCCCCTTTTTCTGCCGCCTAGCGGTTGTCGGAGCCCTGGTGGTTTCCGGGGGCTTGGCGCATGCGCAGCTCGCGGCGGGTTCACCCTTTTTGCCCCAGGGCGGCGCGGCTGCGGCGGCGACCACGAATGGCCCGTTGGAGTACGGCGGTTACCTCGATACGCCGGCGGGCGAGCGGCTCTATCGGATCAACGACCCGGCGCGCAAGCTGGGGGCCTTTCTCAAACTGGGCGAACGGCACGACGGACTCGGCGTGCTGGTGAAGCAGTCCGATGACGACCGCAACACGCTCACGGTTGAGCACGACGGCAAGATGGTGACGCTCGAACGGCGCAAGGCGAAGATCGTTTCCGCCGGCCCGCCCGCGATGGTCATGCCGCCGCAGGCGGCGCCGAACGTGGCCTCCGCAGTGACGCAGTCGGTGGTGGTCAATCCCACGCCGGCCGACGAGCAGCGGCGCCTTGAGGCGGTCGCGGCGGAAGTCGCCCGCCGTCGCGCTTTGCGCGAACAGGCCGGTCAACAATTCAACCAGGGCGTCCAGCCGGTTCCGGCCCAGATGCCGGTCCAAAACCAGCAGCGCATGATCCAGCAGGGATCGGCTTCCCCGCAAACCGGGCAGCAGCAAAACGTCCAGCGGCGCGGCGGGATGCGCGGCAGTCAGCAGCGCTAACAGACCTGGTCCTGCGGTCGGAGATTCGCGTGTGGCCCGCGCGGCCGGGTGCCGGGCAAAGCGTCGAGGCAGCGAGTTGGGCGGCCAGGGACTGGGGAGAGAAATATATTTCGTGCGCCGGTCGGGTGACCCCGTAGCGTAACGCCCCAAATGCACGCCGCGCTCCCAGCTCCGACTGATTCCCTCCAGTCGAATGCCCGGCTGGTGCGGCGCCTGTTCGCGCTGGCGTGGCGCTATCGTTTACACTGCCTGCAGGTGCTCGCGATCCAGCTCGTGCTGCTGACGCTGGGCATTGGCGGCTTGAGTGTCACGGGGCTCGGGATCGACTATATCCGGCACAAGATTGTGGTGGGCGAAACGGCTGGCGCAGTCCCGGTGGCGGCGGGCGCGACTTCGGCCGGGCCGGCCCGGGGAATTCAGGCGCACCTTGTGCTGCCCGCCGACTGGCCCGCGTGGGAGGTGCTGGCGCTGCTGGCGGGTTTGATCCTGCTCTTTGCCGTCGGCCGGGCGTGTTTGAATTATGTGTATGCGGTTTCGGTCAACCGGCTCGTCCAGCAACGGCTGGTGGTCGATCTGCGCGCGGAGGTCTACGAAAAGCTGCAGCGGCTGAGTTTCCGTTTTTTCGACGCCAACAACACGAGTTCGATCATCACGCGGGTGACGAGCGACGCGCAGAGCGTACGGATGTTTGTCGACCAGGTGCTGATCCAGAGTGTGATCATGGCGATCTCGCTCACGGTGTATGTCATCTACATGGTGAACCTCAGCCTGCCGCTGACCCTGGCCTGCCTCGCCACCACGCCGCTGCTCTGGGCGATTGCGGCCTGGCACACGCGCCGCACACAGCCCGAATACGCCGAGAATCGCACGCTCGTGGAGCGGATGATCCAGATTTTCGTCGAGAGTCTGCAGGGTATCGCGGTGACCAAGGCGTTTGGCCGGGAACCGGAAAACCGCGCCCGGTTTGAGGCGGCGAACGATGCGGTGCTCCGCCAGCAGCACGTGATTTTCTGGCGGGTCAGCCTGTTCTCGCCGGCGATCGGTTTCCTGACGCGGATCAACATGATGGTGCTCCTGGGCTACGGTGGCTGGCTGGTGATGCGCGGCGAGCTGCCGCTGGGCACCGGTCTGGTCGTGTTCGCCGGGCTGCTGGAGCAATTTTCCGGACAGGTGAACAACATCGCGACGATCGTGAATTCCGTGCAGCAGTCGCTGATCGGCGCCCGGCGGGTATTCGAGATTCTCGATGCGCCGATCGAAGTGAAGAACGTGCCCCAGGCGATCCGCCGGCCACGGCTGAACGGCACGGTGGAGTTTGAAAACGTATCGTTCGCCTACGATGGCGCCGAGGCGGTCCTGCGGGAAATCAACCTCACGGTGCCGCCGGGGCAGTGTGTCGCAATCCTGGGGGCCACCGGCGCCGGCAAGAGCGTGCTGATGAGTCTCGTGCCGCGCTTCTTCGATCCGACCGCCGGCCGCGTGCTCGTCGACGGCATCGATGCGCGGCAGCTCGATCTGGACGACTTACGCCGCAACATCGGCCTCGTCTTTCAGGAAAGCTTTCTCTTCTCGAACACGATCGCGGCCAACATCGCCTTCGGGCATCCCGAGGCGACCCGGGCCCAGATCGAGAAGGCGGCCCGGGTGGCGGCGGCCCACGACTTCATCATGGCCCTGCCGCAGGGCTACGACACGGTGCTGGGCGAGAGCGGCAACAGCCTCTCCGGCGGGCAGCGCCAGCGCCTCGCCATTGCCCGGGCGGTGTTGCTCGAGCCGGCGATCCTGTTGCTCGACGATCCGACGGCGGCGATCGACAGCGAGACCGAGCACGAGATCTTCGAGGCGCTCGACCGCGCGATCGCAGGCCGCACGACGTTCATTGTCGCCCACCGGCTCAGCACGCTGCGGCGCGCGGATTTCATCATCGTGCTGGAGGATGGCCGCATCGTGCAGCGTGGCACGCACGCGCAGTTGATGCGCGAGCAGGGACCCTACCTTCATGTCGCCAGCCTGCAGTTGGTCGACGATCGCGAGTTGTCGCAGTTGAAATTGCGGGAGGGCGGCCGATGAAACCGCCGGCTCCCGGAAAAATCGAGGTGCGCGATCTCGGCCTGATCCGCCGGATCCGCGACGACGACGAGGACGAGGAAATCCAGCAACCGCTCGAATGGTCGCTGATCCGGCGGTTGTTCACCTACGCGGCGCCCGTGCGGAAAAAGCTCACGGTTCTCAGCGTCATGACCGTCATCCGCTCGGCCCAACTGCCGGCATTTGCCTGGATCACCGCGCTCATCATCAACGGCCCGATCACCCGGGGCGACGTGGCCGGCCTGACGCGGGGCCTCGTCGGGTATGCCGTCCTGGCGTTGTGGACGGACGGCATGTTTCACTTCCGCCAGCGCTACGCTCTCGAAATCGGCGAGACGGTGGTGAACGGTCTGCGCGCGGAGATTTTTGCGAAGACGCAGCGCCAGCCGATGAGCTTCTTTCACCGCGTCAAACTGGGGCGGATCATCGGCCGGGTGACGAGCGACGTGGAAGCCCTGCGGGTCGGCATCCAGGACGTCATGTTCGTGAGCGCGATCCAGGGCGGGCAGATGGTGTTCGCGGCGATGGTCATGGCGTGGTCGGACTGGGTGCTGTTTCTCGTCGTGATGGGGTTGGCGCCGATTTTGTGGGTGATCAACCGGCATTTTCGCGTGAAGCTCAGCCACTACTCGCGGGCGGCGAGCGACAGCTTCAGCCGGGTGACGGCGACGCTGGCGGAATCGGTCAACGGCATCCGGGTGACCCAGGGCTTCGTGCGGCAGGAGACCAACGCGGGTTTATTTCGCACCCTGCTCGCGGACCATTCGCGTTTCAGCATCGCGCTGGCGCGGACCTCCGCGATTTTGACGCCGCTCCTCGAACTCAACAGTCAGTTCTTCGTGGCCATCCTGCTGCTATTCGGCGGCTGGCGGGTGTTTCACCACGACATGGGCGTGGGCGATCTCATCACGTTCTTCCTGCTGGCGAACCAGTTCTTCTCGCCGATCGCGATCATCGGCAACCAGTACAACCAGGCGCTCGTGGCCATGGCGGGAGCCGAGCGGGTGTTCCGGCTGATCGATAGTCCGCCGGACTGGGAGGACGATCCGAAGGCGGTGCCGCTGCCGGTCGTCCCACACACCGGCATGCGCGTGGAGTTCAAAGCCATTTCCTTTGGATACACCGCCGAGCGGCTGGTACTGCACGACGTGTCGTTCACGGCCGAACCCGGCCAGACGGTGGCGCTCGTCGGCCACACGGGCAGCGGAAAAAGTTCGATCATCAATCTCGCGGCCAAGTTTTATCTGCCGACGCGCGGTGAACTTTTTCTCGACGGGCGCGAGGTTCGCACGCTCACGAGCCGTTCGCTGCACCATCAGATGGGCATGGTGCAGCAGCAGAACTTTCTCTTCAGCGGCACCGTGCTCGACAACATCCGGCTGGCACGCCCGGACGCCGGTGAGGCGGAAGTGCGGGCCACCGCCGCGCGGCTCGACTGTCTCGACATCCTGGACGATCTGCCGCGCGGTTTGCACACCGAGGTGGGTGAGCGCGGGGCGAGTTTGTCGGTGGGCCAGCGCCAGCTGGTGTGTTTCACGCGGGCGTTGCTCGCCGATCCGCGGCTGATGATTCTCGACGAGGCGACGAGCTCGATCGACGCCATGACGGAGGCGCGATTGCAGCGGGCGCTGTTGGAGTTGTTGCGGGGCCGTACGAGTTTTGTCGTGGCCCACCGGCTGAGCACCATCCGTCATGCGGATCTCGTGCTCGTGCTGGATCAGGGCCGGGTGATCGAACGGGGCACGCATGTCGAATTGCTCGCCCAAGGCGGGCACTACGCCGCACTCTACCGGCAATTCGTGCAGGTCGACGACCGGGCGGCCGGTTGATCCGTGCCACCGGCGCTCGGGCGAAAAATGTGCCGGGCCGGAGTTGATTTTCGTGAACGGAGGTCGCGGCGGGGTATTTTCACGAGGGAGGGATCGCTATTTTACCTCTAGAAGATTGCCGATTTTCCTATGCAAACCGGGGAATTTCCCTCTAAAAGTGCCTTGTCCCCGAGGGAAGTATTCCAAAACCAAAAATAATTATGGCTAAAAAATCAGCTCGTAAGCCCAATGCAGCATTCATGAAACCGGTCACGCCTGACGCCGCGCTCGCGGCGATCGTCGGCGCGGCCCCGTTGCCCCGCACGGAGCTCACCAAGAAGCTCTGGGTCTACATCAAGAAGAATGGTCTGCAGGACAAGAAGGTCCGCACGCAGATCAACGCGGATGACAAGCTCCTCCCGATCTTCAACAAGAAGAAGTCCGTCTCGATGTTCGAGATGACCAAGCTCGTCTCGGGTCACGTTTCCTAAAGGCAGCGTCGCTTTATTTCGAAACCGCCGCGAGTTCGCTCGCGGCGGTTTTTTTGTATCCGGTCCCCGCGACGGGAAACGCTTGAAACCCCACTCCGGGGGTTCACGTCTAGCTGTCCGTCGTGCGCGTTCGAACCTCTCTTTTCGTCGGGCTGGCCGTGGCCCTTGCCGGTGTGACCCTGCTGGCCTGGCGGCAATCGCGCGAACTCGTCGCCGGGCGCACGATGGCGCTGAACAGCGACGAGCGGGCGGCGTTCGAAGCGCGGCTCGCGGAGCTTCGCCGCCGCAATCGTCAGCTGCAGTCCGCGCTGGCCGCGGTGGGTTCCGGGTCGGGCGGGATGGAAGTGGCCAGCGTCGCGAAAAAAGAAGCGGAGGTCCGAAAAGTGGACGAAGTGCGTTTGCTGGCCAGCCTGGCGGCGGGTGAAGCCCCGCCCGACTCCAAGCGCGAGGAAGACCTCGAACTGCTCGCGGCATTGGCCGACCTGCCGGAGTTCCAGCGCATGCTGGCATTGCAGCAGCGCGGCAAGATCGATGCGAAATTCGCCGGTCTCTTCAAAAAAATGAAGCTTTCGCCGGAGGAGCTCACGCGGTTGCAGGGGCTGCTGGCGGACCGCCAGAACGCGTTTGCGGATGCGATGCTCGCGGCGCGCGATCAGGGACTCACCGGCCCCGACACCCGCCGGGTGGCCAATGACGTGGCGCGATCGACGCAGAAGGAAATCACGAACAGTCTCAAGGATCTGCTGGGTCCGCAGCGTTTCAATCAGCTCCAGAACTTCGAGCGCACGGCGCCGCAGCGCGAAACCGTGGATCAGATCGCCCAGCGGCTCAGCTATACCACGACTCCGCTCAGCACACACCAGTCCGACCAACTCGTGCAGCTCCTGGCCACCAGCGGCCCGCCGCCGGCGGCGAAGAACCCGGCCTCCGGCCGGAAGAACGCGGTCCAGGAAGCGCGGCCGGCGGAACCCGTCGCTGCGCTGCCGGGCAGCGTCTCCGGCCTCGGGATCGGTTCGACCAACACCGTGGTGATTTCCAACGCTGCGCTCGCGCAGGCGCAGACCTTTCTTTCGCCGCAACAGATCGCCGTGCTGCAGCGGTTGCAGCAGGAACAGCAGGCCCAACAGACGCTCGGCAACCTGCTCCGCAACGGCACCGTGACGCCGCCACCGAAAGCGCCGGCGGCGAAAGGCAAAGGGTAGTGCAGGATGCCGGGCGGCCCCGGCCAAGCCGCCGGGTTATTTCCAGGCCTCGTCGAAAAATCCGGCGTCGACGATCTTGCCCGGCCAGCGTTTGTCGGGCGGCGTGCGCAGATCGACGATCGCGTAGTCGGGCAGCTTGGGTGTTTGCAGCGCGTTGGAGCCGTAGGCGTCGTCGCGGAAATCGATGCCGCTGTTGAGCACCACGTAGCGTTGCTGCGTGCTGAGCGGATTCGGAAAGATCAGGACCGGGGCGTGGTGGGCCGCGTCGTAGGTCTGGCCGCGAAAAACGAGCTGCTGCGCATTCCATTTCACGGGCAGCTGGGCGGCCATTTTTGCCAGCACGGCGTTCGAGGAGGGATCGCCCCACAGGATCAGGTGCTTGTTGGCGAGGTCGTCCGCGGTGATCGCGGTGTCGTCCTTGACCGGCACTTCCGCGCGAAAGATGTCGCGCCACATTTTGATTGCGTGCGCCAATTCCTGCGCGCTCCACCGGCCGACGGCCGCGTTGAGCGGCTTGCCCGTGGGCCGGACGAAGACGAAGGGCTCCATGAAAGCGTCGTCGATCGGGCCGCTGAGACCGGGCATCTTGCGGGTCTGTTCGCGCCAGCGCGGACCGGTGAAGGTTTTGTCCTTGAAGAGCCAGCGGCCGCCCTCCTTCACGAGCCAGTAGTAAGGCGTGATCTCGCCGAAGGGCACGTCCTGGCCGTCGACCGTGACCTTGAGGCCCTCGGCGGTTTGCAGAATGACGCTGAACACAACGACGTTCTTCGTCTGCACGACCAGATGGTTGGGCGTGGGGAAACGCACGTCGACGTCGGCGCGTTCCCATTGTTTTTCCAACTCCATGATCTTGACGCGGCTCGAGCTGGAATAGCGCAACGTGTAGGTGGTGAAGTGATCCTCGAGCGGCCATTCCGCTCGTCCGCGGGCGATGATTTCGTCGAGGCGGGCGGCCATGGTGGCAAGCGTCTCGGGATGATATTTGTGCGCGGTTTGCGGCCCGATCAACATCTCAAGTTTGAGGCCCTCGCCGGCCACGGCCTTTTCCATCGTCCGCATGGCGTCGATCGCCGGATCGAATTCGCCGACGTAGGCGACGGTGGGTACGCCGCGCAGGTTGGCGGCGTAACCGGTGGCGTCATACCAGCGCCAGAGTTTTTGCTCCCACCAGGTGCGCTCGGGTTTGCCGGGTTCGAGGGCCTTGGTGTAGATGGCGGTTTCGGCGAAGCCGGCTCCCGGAGCAGAAGCGGCCCACAGACCCGGAAAATGCGTGGTCAGGTGCCACGTGCTGCCGCCGCCCATGGAAAAGCCGCGGACGACGATGCGGTTGCCGTCGATCTTGTAGTAGCGGCGGACGGCCTGCAGCGCCTCGAACACATCGACTTCGCCGGCAAATTTCGTGGCGTTGCAAAACCGGCCGTAGGGATAGAGCAGGATCGCCCCCGGGGGTACGAGCTGACCGGGATTTTTTTCGTGCTCCGCGATGAACGCGAGTTCCGTGCGCTTTTCGTTGCGGCCGGAAAGCACAACGTCGAGCCGGCGCGCGGGGCCGGCGCCGCGTTTCCAGTCGGGCGGAATCACCAGCGCGTAGGGCTGCACCGAGCCGTCGAGCTTCGAGCGGTGGCCGCGGATGACGAGGCCGGCGGCCTCGGTCCACGGCGCGGATCCGGCACGGAGCTGCGCCGCGCGTTCGCGACCCAGATCCAGCAGGTGCCGCGCGTACGGAATCTGATTGGGCGCGAAGAATTCGTCGTAACGCAGCGCCCAGTCGACCGCCTTGTGGAAGACTTCGATGTCCGGGAGCAGCGCCGACAGCCGCGGGTTCGAGGCGAGCTGACCGGCGAGCGCGTCGATTTCCGTCCGGAGCGCCGCGGCGCCGGCGGCAAGTTCGGTGCGGTCGGCTTCGGGAACGGCGATCCCGGCGGGGGGAAGGCGCGAAGCGGGCGGCGGTTGGGCGGAGGCGGAGGGCGTCAGCAACGCTGCCGTCAAAAGGACGAAACTCGAGAGCGCGCCAAGGCGGTGAAATATTTTCATGGAGAGGCGGGAAGGAGGAGCGAACGAAATACCCGGGTGATCAGGTTGGCCGGGTTCCTGGTTTGGATCCGGCCGAGAATCGCCTTCACCCGTTTCCAGCCCTCGTCGCGCGCCTTCTTGTTGGCGGCAAAGTCGTCCAGCGCTTTCTGGCCGGCATCGATGGCGGGTGGCGGCGTTTCGCCGGCGCGCATGAAGCCGTGACCGGCCCCGTCATAGATGACTGGCTCGTAGGATTTGGCGGCGGCTTTCATGAGGTCGGTGACTTTTGGAATCGAGGCATTGATGCGCGCGTCGTTGCCGCGGTAGAAGCCGAACACCGGACAGGCGATGCGGGCGAGATCGCCCGTCCTTGGGTGCCGGACCATAAAAGACGAGCGCGGCCTTGATGGACGGTTCGTTGGTGGCGAACCGGAAGGTCTGGCCGCCGCCCCAGCAGAAACCCCCCACCACGACGTTGCCGTTGCACGCGGGAAGCCGGCTCACATAGCCGAGCACGGCTTTCAGGTCGGCCGTGACCTGATCGGGCGGCAGCGACGAAAATGCCTTCCCGATGGCGTCGCGGCTGGCGAAGTCCGGGGTGCTGCCGCCGTTCGGCGCCATGCCCGAGAGCAGATCCGGGGCGATGGCAATATAACCGGCTTCCGCAAGCTGGTCGGTCACGCTGCGGGCCCAATCCTGGGCAGGGGCGGATAAGGCCGTCGCAAGCCGACCGGACGGCGAGAAGTGCAGGGGGTTTCATGGGTGGCATGGCCGGAAAGCGAGCCGGAATGGCCTGGTGGGGGAAGCCTGGCGAAGCGCACCGTGGGGGCTTTTGGGGACGGACGCAAAACCTAGATGGCGCGAATCCGATTGCCCTCGGCGCAGCGGCCGGATTTTTTCCACCCCGTTCGTTCGATCCCCCATCAACCAAATTCATGAAAATCCGTCTTCTCACCATCACGATTATTTGTGCCGTGGCCGCTGTGCTCGGCGTTCAGGCGCAGGACTCGGGCAAGGAGCCCGAGACCGAGCTGGGCAAGCATATGGAAAAAATGAGCGGCGCCTTCCGCCGCCTTGGCCGCCAAGTCAAGGACGCTGCCAAGAATGAGGATTCTCTGAAGCAAATCGCGATCATCCGCGAACATGCCGAGGCTTCGACGAAGCTCGAGCCGGAGCGGAAGAAACTGGTTCCGGCCGACAAGCAGGAAAAGTTTGTGACCGACTATCGCGCCAAGATGAAGAGCTTCCTGGCCGATCTCGGCAAACTCGAGGCCGCGATCAAGGCCGGTAACAACGCCGAGGCGGAAACGCTGCTGGCGACGGTTAAACAGGACCAGAAGGAAGGTCACACCGACTTCAAGAAAGAGAAGAAGAAGAAGGGCTGAGCCTTTTTGTTCGCATCGAACGCCGCCGAATTCCGGCGGCGTTTTTTTTGCCCCGGCCCGGCCGTATGCGCGGCCGGCGCCGTCTCGGGGAGGGATTACTTTCCCTGCTTGCCCCAGTCGGTGGGCAGGGTGAGGGACCAGACATCGTTCTGAAGTGGCCGGGCGTTACCGGCCGCGATCCAGATCTTGTCTTGGAACACGTAAGCCGACTGCTCGTGACGCTTGGACCAGATGTCCTTCGTCTCCAGCTGATGCCAGTCGCGGCCGTTCTCGGTGTACCAGACATCGTTCCAGTTCAGCGAGGGATTGTTCGACCATCCGCCGAGCACCCAAAGGCGGTCCCGATAGACGACGGCGGAAAACCACATCCGCGGGTTCCACGGTGCGTGCTCGGTGGCCTGGGTCCAGTTCTTGCCGTCGGGCGAGGACCAGACGTCGTTGAACGCCTTGTAACCCGGAAGGTAGTTCCCGCCGCCCAACACCCAGAGCTTGCCGCGAAAGGCGACGACCTGATGGTAGGCGCGGGGCGCCCACGGCGCGGCATCCGTGGCGCTCTCCCATGTTTTGCCATCGCTAGAAGACCAGACGTCGTTCTTCAGGCTCTTATCATCGCCGAAGTAATATTTTTCCACGCCGCCGACGATCCAGAGCCTGCCGTTGAAATACTCACTTCCGGCCGCGATGCGGGGACTCCAGCCGGCGTGCTCGGTCACGAGTTCCCATTTGGCGCCGTCGCGCGTGGACCACACCTGATTGCTGGCCGAGGCGTCTGGCAGTCGCCCGTTATGCCAGCCGCCCATCATCCACATGCGGTCGGCGGCCGCGGTGGTCATGGGCAGGTCGGCGTGGCGCCACGGCGCGTCCGCGGTCACCAGCTTCCACGACTTGCCGTCGGCGGAACTCCAGACATCGCGGGGCGGTTCGTGGAAGGAATCGAACCAACCTCCCATCAGCCAGAGCTGGTCCTTGAAAACGGTTTCGCCGGACGAATCGCGGGCCTTCCAAGCCGCATGTTCCACCTCCCTGGTCCAATTCGGCGCTGGGGCGGCCAGCAGAGGCAACGCGAGCAGACCGAGGATGGCGCCGGTCACGGAGCGCACGGCCGCCCGTCGGTAGTGGGGGAGATTGCCGGAAGTGCGCAGGCAAGGAGATGCAGGGGTCATGGTGGACGGGGCTTGGCCGGTGGAGGGAGGGAGGGGGGGGTCGGCGCGGGGAATCCGAGGCAGATCCTAACCGGCTTGGCGCGCTTGACGCCGAATGTTCCACGGCGACGCGCCTGGGCTGCGGCCGGGAAAACGGCCGCTTACTTGAGCGAGCGGATCTTCAGATTGCGAAACCAGCACTCGTCCTGATGGTAGGTCAGCATGATGGGACCGGTGATCTTGTCGCCGAAGCCCGGCTGGTCGTTGAATTTGCTTTTCGCCAGGCCGGCTTTTACCGCGGAATTGCCGAGTTCGTAGGCCAGGATTTTTTTGCCGTTAAGCCAGTGCTCGACGTGTTTGCCGCGAACGAGAATGCGGGAGGTGTTCCACTCGCCGGGCTCCCGCAGCGGCTTGTCAGCGGCGGGCGGCAACACGTCGTAAAAAGAACCGGTCTGGCGGAGCGGGCCGATTTTTCCGTCGGGGTGCCGGGCGTCGTCGATCATCTGATACTCATGGCCGGGCGCCTTCGGCCGGTCCTCGTTGACGAAATATTTCACGCCGTTGTTGCCGGCGAGGGCGATGCGCCAGTCCCAGGTGAGTTCAAAATCGGTGAACGTCCGGTCCGTGATGAGTTCAACGCCCTTGACCTTCGGCACCGTTTTCAAGGTGCCTTCCGCGATGGCCCAGCCGGCCGCTGGCGGCCCCTTTTGGCGATAGCCCCGCCAGCCGTGGAACGTCCGGCCGTCGAACAGCAGTTCCCAGCCGGCGGATTTCTCCGCGGCGGTGAGTTGATTCTCGGCGGCTGCTCCGGCGAAAACGGAGGAGGCCAGGGCGCCGACCAGGACAAGGAGGCGAAGTTTCATGGGGTGAAGCGCGAAGAACCTGCCGCGCCGCCGTACGAAAATCCATCTTCTTTTGCCTCCGGTTCGCGTCGGTCTGACCGGAAGAATCCGCGGCATGATACCGCCCGGCCAGGTTTATTTCCTGAGAGAGACCGCGCCTCGCGCGCGAGGTTGCTGGGTGGTCGGCGTGGATGTTTGGAGTCAAATCCCCCCGAAACGGCTTGTTCCCGCGATACGTAACACCTATCCACGCGTCTTTCCGCTCAAACCATGCCCGCCAAAGTTGTTGTCCGCGATCTGAAGAAACGTTACGGCGCCGTCGAGGCGGTGCGCGGAGCGAGCTTCGAGATCCAAGCCGGCGAAATCTTCGGCCTGCTGGGTCCGAACGGAGCGGGGAAGACCACCACGCTCGAGTGCCTGATCGGCTTGCGCGAGCCGGACGCCGGGGAGCTCGTGGTGTGCGGGCTCGATGCCCGGCGCCAGACCAACGAGGTGAAGCAGAAGATCGGGGTGGCGCTGCAAAGCACGTCTTTGCAGGACAAGATCACGCCGAGGGAGGCCCTGCGGCTTTTCGGCTCCTTTTATGAGAATCGTACGGCGCCGGCGACGTTGCTGGAAAGGTTCGGACTGATCGAGAAGGCGGATGCGCATTTCGACACGCTCTCGGGCGGACAGCGGCAGCGGCTCGCGCTGGCGCTGGCGTTTGTGAACCGCCCGGAACTCGTGTTGCTCGACGAGCCGACCACGGGCCTCGATCCGCAGTCGCGCCGCGAACTGCACGGTGAGATCGCGCGGATGAAGCACGAGGGTTACACGGTGCTGCTCACCACCCATTACCTGGATGAGGCGGAGCAGCTGTGCGATCGCATCGCGATCATCGATCACGGTCGCGTGGTGGCCGAGGGGACGCCGCGGGAACTGATTGCCCAGTCGAGCGCGACCCAGTCCGTCACACTGGTAACCGCGCAGCCACTCGATGCCGGGCAGTTGGGGCGGATTCCCGGCGTGGAGGAGCTCGCCTGCGACGGGGTGGTGGCGCGGTTCCGGGTGCGGAACGCAACCCCGACGCTCGCGGCCCTTACCCAATGGCTGGCCGAGCGGAAGGTCGAGATCATGGATCTGCAGGTGCGCAAGGCCTCGCTCGAGGACGTCTTTCTCCGGCTGACGCATGGGGCCGCTGGGTTTGCCTCCACTGCCGCCAAGGACACTCCGCGGGAAACAGCCGGCGTCTAAGCCGTCCGCAACCAAATCGTGACTTCCCCGATGAATTTTCGACCCCTCTCGACGTGAACGGCCTGATTGAACATCTCGCTATTTCTTTGCGGCTCCATTTCCGGAACAAGATGGGGCTGCTCTACGGGTATCTCTTTCCCCTGATCTTCCTCGTGGCCTTCTGGGTGCTTTATCGCCACGAGAACGTGCCGTTGCTGCGGCATATGGGCGAACTGCTGACGGTGAGCGTACTCGGCGGCGCGTGTTTTGGACTGCCGACGACCTTGGTGAGCGAACGGGAACGCGGCGTGTGGCGGCGCTACCGCCTTGCCCCGGTCCCGACGTGGGCCGTCGTGACGAGCACGGTGGTGGCGCGGTACCTCATCGTGCTGACCGCGGGCTTGCTGCAGATCGGACTGGCCCTCGCGATCGGGATGACGCTGCCGGCGCATCCCTTCGACTTGTGGGTGGCCTTCACGATGGTGTCGTTTGCGTTGATCGGCCTTGGGCTGGTGATCGCGATGATGGCGGACAACGTGCCCGCGGTGCAGGCCTTGGGGCAGTGCATCTTTTTGCCCATGCTGATCATCGGGGGCGTGGCGGTGCAGCTCGCCAGTCTGCCTGAATGGGCGCAGCACGTGTCGGCGTTTTTTCCCGGGCGTTATGCCGTCGAGGCCATGCAGGCCGCGGTGACCGGAAACGGCATCATGGGCGCGCGCTTCAGCCTGCTCGCGCTCGGGTTGATCGGCGTCGCGGGTTGTCTGGCCGGCGCTAAGCTTTTTCGTTGGGACGCGCAACAGCGGTTCGCCGCCCGCGCGGGTAAACTTTGGCTCTTCCCGGTGCTGGCCGCCTGGCTGGCCGTCGGTTTGCTGGCGGAATACCGCGGTCGGATTGCGGTGGGAGTGGACGCCGCGCCCAAGAAGGAAAAGGTCACGCCCAAGCCGGCCGCACCGACTCCGGCGCCGGCTGTCGTCCCGCCGGCCCCGGCGGCAGCACCCCCTCCCGCACCGTCCCCGGTAGCGGTCACGCCCCCAGTCGTTCCCGCGCCAGTGGCCGCGCCGGCGACTACGCCAAGCCCCGCGCCTTCGTCCACTCCGGTGCCGGTTGCCGCCGCGCCCGCCGAGTCGCCAGCCCCGTCTGCGCCCGTGGCCCGACCGGCGCCGACTTCGTGGACGGCGATCACGGCTCCCGATGTCGCGGGTTTGAATTATCGCGTGCCGCCCGACAATGGCGTGGTGTCGCCCATCGCCCCCGCGGAGGAGGAGCCGGACGAGTACGTCAAAAAGCAGCTCGATGGGGTCCGCGACAAATTTCCCGGCTGGGGTCCCGGCCTAGAGCCAGATGACGTGCAGCGCGTGCGTAACATCCTCTATGTTGCCGCCGTCCCCGACACGATCCAGCTGCCGGTCGAGAGTTATACGCCCTTGGTCGTACTTGAACGGCTGACCGACATCTACCCGACGGACAAACTGGTCAAACTTCTCACGTGGATCGCAATGCACCCGTTGGAGGGCGGGGTGCTTGATGATATCTCCGAACTTGGGATTGAGGGGGCCGCGGGCGATCCGATGCAGGTGCGCGAACGCGCCTACCTTTACGCGATCAAGTTTGTTGCGCGCCTGACCGGCAAGGCACCCCGGTGAACGTGGAAGATCCGAATGGCACTCCGTCTTTTGGATCCGATGCGGTCCGTGGGGTTTGCCGGGCGAAACCTTGGCCGGGCGATTTCCGCCCGGCACGACGGGATCCGACGAGTTAAGCGCCGCCCGCTCCAGCCGTGAAAATTCCGAGTCCGACCGTGCTCAAAGTTGTGCTCTTCGTCATGTTTATCATGGCGCTGGTGTCCGCGCCGTTCGTCCTTTTCGGAGAGGATTTGGTCCTGCCGCTGCTGAAGTCGCGGGAAAATCAGGCGGGCGGGTTGATCGTGATTGCCGTGATGCTGCTCGCGGCCGATTCGGTGGCGCCGGTTCCGTCCACGCTCGTCGTGATGTTTCTCGCGGCGAAATCCGGTCCGGTGGCCGGCATCATCGGCGGCACGGTGGGGCTGAGCATCGGGGTGCTGGCGGCCGGCTGGATCGGCCGGGTCGCGGTGGGCCGGGTGGCGCCCAAATTTTTTCCCGAGGCTGAACTGGCGCGGTTGCGCGAAAGCCTCCAGCAGCGGCTCTCGCTGACGCTGGCATGCTGGCGCAGCGTGCCGGTCATGGCCGAGACCACCGTCATCATCGCCGCCGCCGCCGGAGTCCCGGTGCGGCGGATATTCTGGGCGACGTTGCTGCCGAATTTTGTCGTTTCTGTGATCTATTCGATGGCTGCCGACGATTCCGCCAAGACGGCCATTCTGACTTTTCTTGCCACGCTGGTGCTCTCGGTCGCCCTGTGGTGGATCTTTGGACGGCGGGCGGGCAGATCGAGAAAGCCGTGAGCCTCGTTCGCGCCCGGGTCAGGCTCTTCGTTCGACGCCCGCCGATTAGGGAAACGCGGAGAAAACCTGCCGGTTATTGCTGGGTGGCCAGAAAAGTGGCGGGGACCACGTCGCGAACGGCGCTGACGATCAGTTCCTCGACCTCCGTCGCGAAGCGGGTGGGTTGATCATAGTAGACCATGGCCCCGCCGCCTTCGTAACCTCCGAGGGCCAGCACGCGGCGCGACGGAATGTAGGCGGGCGCGTCGTTCGAGTAGCCATTGACCCACATCCGTTTGGCGTCGAATTCGCGTTTGAGGCGGAGCGAGTAGTCTCCCACGACTTCGCCGGGCAGGAAGACCATCGCAAGATCCTCGCCGAAATTCCAAGACTGGACCAGATAGGGGAGGTGGGTGGGCAGTTTCTCGCCGCGGTCGAGCCGGGCGAGATTCTTGCGGGCATGATAGGCGATGCCCACTTGGGCGTTCTTCGTTTTTTCCTCCCATTCGGCGCGAGTCGGCAGCCGGTCGAAGGGAAGTTCGATCCGGCGGGCATGGCCGGCGGGGATGCCCGTGATCGATTTCAGCCCTGCGCGGAGGAGTCGGTCGACCTCGATGGCGATGGTCTTTCCGTGCTGTTCGGCGTAGTTGATTCCCGTGCGCGGCTCAGGGTTGCACTCCGCGCCGCAGCCGATGGCGATCAGGGCGGTCGCGCCCGGATGATTCGCTTCGATGGATTGCTGGACACAGCCGGCCCAGTCACCGTGCAATTGATTGGTCTCACCAGCCAGAGTCGTGCAATGGCAGGCATAGTTGGCCAGAATGGCGCGGAGTACGCCCGTCGGCGATTTGACGGCCAGAATCGGGAGATCGTGATCCACCAGCCCGCCGGGCGTCCGACGATTGGCGGCGAAACCTGCCTGGCCAATGCCCCATTCGAGCCGGGCCGGTTGCAAGGAACCAAGCGCAGTGCGGCCGACCTGCTCCAGCTTGTCGGTCAACTCCCGGGTATAACGGTCGATTGTGGCTTTCTGGTTGGGCGGAATGTCCTGGGCGAAGATGTTTTCGAGTACTCCGGTGACGCAGGGGCCACTGTGCGTGTGGCTGAAGGCGATGGCAAAACGTTCGCTGACCACGCCGCGATTACTCAGGCGCCGCAGGACCTCCTCGCGCATCGCGGCCGGGATCCCGCAATTGTCGACGGTGATGAGCACGAAGGGCTCCGCCGGGGTGGCGGCGATCGCGAGAGCCTTGGCCCAAAGGTGTTGGGCGACGCCTTCCGATTCGGTCTTGCGAATGAGGTAGCCGGTGAGCCGGATCGGGTAGTCAGGCGTGATGTCGATACGGCCGATCCCGACGTCGTAGAGGCGGTCGGCGGCGGCCAATGGCTGAGCGCTGGCCATGACCCAGGCGAACACGCAAAAATGCAGGAGGCAGAATCGGAATGTCATGATTAATTTGGGTTTAAGTCGGGAGCTATGGCTCGCGGTAACGGGAAGCATGGCGTTGGGGCGGCGGCTGAATGGCAGAGGGGTGTCTCGGGTGATGCCGATAGCTCCAGCAGGACTCAATTTTCAAAAACGGAGGGAACCAAATTTCCAGGGGCTTTTCGCAAGATGGTTACCCTCGGATAAAAGAATCGATGAAAATCCTTAGTTTTCGACTCCAGGTGCGAGAACCGTTCGCTGCCAAATTCGTTTAGCGCCTCGAACACCACGACACCCATGGCTACCATTATGTCTCGGCTCAGCCGAGGATGGCTTTCCGCCCTCGTTGCCTGCTTGCTTCCCTTGGCGGCACTCGGCCAGGCCGGAAGTGCAGGAATTGGCACCGGTCAGGTCAGCAACTCCGCGACCAAAGCCTATCTCGAAGGTGCGACGGTCGAATTGGTCGGCACGGGCCGATCGACGACGACCGATCGCACAGGCCGCTTTGTTTTCGAAGGCGTGCCTGCCGTTATGGCCGATTTTAATGGCTAATGACGTAAGATAAATATTCTTGCCCATGGTCGTGGTACCCACCACAGGTAGTTCGCCCTTCAACTTATCTTGCCCTGTCTTTTTGTCTGCGCAGAGCACCAAACCCGAACATATATGAACATGATTGTGTCCCTAATTAAACGAGGGCGACTTGCCCTCCTTGCTACGTGGCTGCTGCCTTTGGCGGCCTTTGGTCAGGCCGGAAGCACCGGCACAGTTACCGGCCAGGTCAGCAATTCGGCCACCAAGAGCTACCTTCAAGGTGCCGTGGTTGAGTTGGTCGGCACGAGCCAGACCGCGCTGACCGACCGAGAAGGCCGTTTTCAGCTCAACAACGTTCCAGCCGGTTCGGCGACCATCGCCGCCAGTTTTGCCGGCTTGGATGTGAAGCGCACGACCGTTTCGGTCGCAGCCGGCCAGCGGGCGGTCGCGGACTTCGAACTGACGTCGGAAATCTACAAGTTGGAGAAGTTCACCGTCGCCGGTGAGCGCGAAGGTACCGCCAAGGCGGAAACCCTCCAGCGGATTGCGCCCAACGTTAAGGCGATCGTGTCTTCCGACACCTTCGGCAACGTGGCCGACGGCAACGTCGGCGACATGCTCCAGCACATGGCCGGCATGGCGGCGGAATATAACGGCCCGGACGTGCGCTCGGTGAGCGTGCGCGGGGTCGGTTCCGCGTTGAATTCCGTCACGATGGACGGCCAGCAGATCGCCGCCTCGCAGTCGGCGGGTACGGGACGTCAGTTCGAGTTTGAACAAGTGTCCTTGGGTAACATCGAGACCATCGAAGTGACCAAGGCGCCGACGCCGGACATGGACGGCGCCTCGATCGGCGGCAGCGTGAATTTGGTATCGAAGAGCGCATTCGATCGCTCGGGCGGCCGGCTCTTGACCTTTGGCTTCGGGGTTACCACCCAGCCCGGCTACATGGGCCCTGCGGCCAAGTGGAAGCAACCGGTTAACGGTTACGGCCCCTCGGCCAATTTCACCTATCAGGATATCGTGGGTGAGAAGCGCAACATCGGCATCACCCTGACCGGCACGTTCCACAGCGCCCCGGTCGGCGGCGCCCTCATCTCGAATTCCTATGAGCGCAACGTGAACCCCGTGCCGGCGTATATTTACTCGACCCAGCGCTTGATGGTTAACGGCGCGACGCGCAGCCGCATGGCTTCCGGAATGAAGATCGATTATCGTTGGAGCGATACGACGACGGTCTCGGTAAACACCTCGGCCAATTTCTTCCACGAGAATAATGACAATCTGACGACGACTCTGGCGACGATCGGCGTGGCCACCGCGGCCGTGCCGAACACGCTGGCGACGGTCGACGCTGCCGGCAACCGCACGGGCGGCGGCTTCATCAACCCCAATTACGCGAACGGCGTCACCCGGGTTTACGCGGGCGGTCCCAATATCGCCAACGGCGGCAACTCGATGCTGATGTCGACGAACGACAAGTCGGGCCGCACCTACCTGTTCTCTCCGAGCGTGCGCCACAAGTTCGACAACCTGCTCATTACTTACAGCGGAACTTGGTCCAATTCGGCGACCTACTACGATATCTCCCACAAGAACGACAAACACTCGTCGCACCCCAAGGGAGACATCACCTACACGCTGCCGAACATCGGTTGGACGATGGACCGCTCGAACGGCATCTGGCCCAAGATCAACCAGACCGAGGGACCTGAAATGCTGGACCTCAAAAACTATGGCCAGTTGCTCCTCTCCCAAACGGACCGGCGTGGCTTCGATGTGGTGCTGGGCGGAAAATTCGACCTGAAAAGGGATTTCATGGTCCAGACATTCCCGACCTACATCAAGACGGGCTTTACCGTTCAAAAGCAGAACCGCCACCTCTGGCAGAATCCCCGCCGGTATAACTACACCGGTCCGGACGGCGTCTTGAACACGGCCGACGACAACGTGGGCTTGGAGCAGTTCGCCTATCCCGAGCACAAGATGACCACCGACGAAGAAAAGTGGTACAAGGATCCCCGGACCGGCAAATTGCCGCCGTGGATGAATGCCTACGGTGTGGCCCGCCATCAGGCGAATCAACCGGAGCTCTGGAAAGAGGACATTCCCTTCACCGTCGGCAAGCTGAACCAGCACTTCCGCCTTCAGGAAATTGTCACGGCCGCCTACATCATGGGTAACATGAAGTTTGGCCCGCTGTCGGTTTTGGCCGGCGTGCGCATGGAAGACACCAAGGATGACGGCGAAGGCCCGAAGAACGTCATCACCCCGGCCGAGGCGGCCATCCGGTCGTCATGGGTTGGACCGGTCACCGACGCGGAAAACCGCCGGCGCCTGCTGGCGCAGTATGGCGGGCGTGATTTCAACAAGGGGCAGTATCGTTTCTTCCTGCCGGGCGTGCATCTGAAGTATGAGCCCATCCCTGGCTTGGTCTCGCGCTTGAGCTGGTCGACCGGCGTCGGCCGCGCTCCCTTCGGCAGCATCATCCCGAACACGACGATCAACGATACGGCGCAGACCGTGACCATCAGCAACCCCCTGCTGAAGCCGCAGTATTCCAATAACTGGGATTTCACCGCGGAATATTATTTCAAACCGCAGGGGATGATCTCGTTCGGCGCCTTCCACAAGAAGATCCAGGATTACATCGCCACCGACAGCAGCCAGTTTGTCGGCGCCGGACAAAGCAACGGTTACAGCGGCGAGTACGTTGGATATCGGATCTCGACCCAGACGAACAACGGTTGGGCGATCATCAAGGGCCTCGAGGCCAGCTATCAGCAGCAGTTGGCGTTTCTTCCCGGCTGGATGAAGGGCTTTAGCGTCTACGCCAACGTGACCAAGCTGAAGACGGAGGG
This sequence comes from Opitutia bacterium, assembly GCA_947474935.1. Classification (GTDB taxonomy): domain Bacteria; phylum Verrucomicrobiota; class Verrucomicrobiia; order Opitutales; family Opitutaceae; genus ER46. The sequence continues at coordinate 78,545 of CANJKL010000002.1, read as the reverse complement.
GCAAAACTCCAGCTTCACCTCCGGTCCGGTCTCCAGTGCGGGCGGAACGATCGCGGGCTTCCTCGATGTCACGGGTAACCTTGGCTTGGGATGGCGCGGACGCGGTTTCGACGTGCAATTGCAGGCAGTCCACCGGGGTGAGTACCTCGTGTCCAATTCGACCAATGCCGCGCTGGTGGCCTATCAACTCGCCAAAACCTCGTGGGGTTGGAAGTCGCGGTATAACTTCACGAGAAATCTGGGCGTGTTCTTCGATGTCGATAATCTGACTTCGGTTCCGCTCGATAATCGTTTCGCCGCTTTTCGTGACCGTAACATCAGCTGGCGCACCTATCACGCCAAGATCGTTGGCGGTATGACGGGTCGCTTCTAATACTGAATTCAAGACGAACTCGTTTTCGTCCTAGCAAAAGACCCGGCTGCAAAGCCGGGTCTTTTTTTGCGGTCTTCCGCAGCCAGCGACTGACACTTTGGCCTGCGACCACCTTCGCCGAGGCTTGGCCAAACGTGCCCCGGCGATCAAGCGCGGTTGGCCGTGTGGTAGCGGGCGATTGCCACGGCGGCGTAGCTGCCGATTTCGTCGCCCAAGTGAGCCGGCACGATCGCACAGTCGCGCGCACTTTCGGGCAAGGCTTCGCGGGCGATGACGTCCCGCATCGCCGGGGCGATAAAGCGCTCGCAACGCGCAAAGATGCTCCCGATCACGATGCGTTCCGGATTGAGCAGGTCGATGAAGACGGCGAGCGCTTCGCCCAACCGCCCGCCGACTTCGCGCCAGATCGCCAGGGCCAGCGTATCGCCCGCCTCGGCGGCCGAGCCAACGTCCCTTGCCGTGAGCTTCGAGCCGGAAATTTCCTTGAGCAAACTTTCCCCCGGAAATTCGGCGACCCGTTGCCGGGCCAGCTGCGCGATGCCACCGCCCGAGCAAAAGCCTTCGAACGAGCCGCGTTTGCCGAAGCCGATCGGACCATCCGCGGCAAGGCGCACATGGCCCACCTCGCCGGCGTTGCCGGTGATTCCCTCGTAGAGCCGGCCATCGAGGATGAGCCCGGCCCCCATCCCTGTTCCCATGGTGAGAAACAGCATGCTTTGGCCGCCGCGGCCGGCGCCGAACTGCCATTCGGCGAGCGCACAGGCGTTGGCATCGTTCATCAGATGGGCTTTTCCACCAAAGCGCCGGGTGAGTTCCGTACAGATCGCGATCCGATCCCATCCTGGCAGGTTGGGGGGCGATAGGATCAGCCCCTGCTTGCTGTCGAGCGGGCCGCCGCAGGACACGCCAAAAACCGGATCCGTCCCGGGTCCCACTTTGGCGACCTCCTGGAAGATGCGTTCGAGCGTGTCGTGCACATCCGTGGTCGCGAAGCGCGCCACTTCCTCCACGCGTTCTCCGGGCCGTGGCACGCTGAGCGCACATTTCGTTCCGCCGATATCGATGCCGAGAATGGTCATTTTTGTCCGGTCAGGACTCGAATTCCGGCCGGGCCGCAACGCGATCGACGCGGCCGTTGGCGCTCATCCACGCATAGGCGCGGGCCATGGCGGCAATCAAGTGCTCGGTTTGCACCGGCTTGCTCAGGTAGTCCTGCATGCCCGCAGCGAGGCACGCCAACTGGGCCTCCTTCTGCACATTGGCGGTGAGGGCGAGGATGTAGGGTGGCGAATCATCGGGCGCGACCGCCCGGATCCTCCGGGTGGCCTCCAGACCGTCCATCTCCGGCATCTGGATGTCCATCAGAACCAAATCCCAAGGCTGGCGTGCGAGGCGGCGCAGCACCTCCCGCCCGTTGGTGACCGCTTCGGCCGCGTAACCGAGCCGCTCCAGCATCGTGAGAATGACTTTGCGGTTTACGAGGTTGTCTTCGGCCACGAGGACGCGGAGCGGATGCCGGCGGGCGAAATCGCGATCAAACGGGGATGCGGGCGGTTCTGCGGCCGTCGCCTTTGCGGCCTGTCGGTCGAGCGCTGCGACGACTGCGGGGTAGAGATCGCGCGGCCGGACCGGCTTGGGCAGGTGAGCGACGATGGATGCTCGGGAGAATTCGCCGGAACTGCTTCGCGGGATGAGCAGAATCACGGGGGGGGCTTTCGTCGTAAGCCGGGCGGCCAGCGCGTCGATCACCAGCAGGCCTGGCATGTCGGGCATATCGTGATCGAGCAGGATCAGATCGAAAACTTCTCCTCGCTCAAACCGTCGGATCGCTTCCGGTCCGCTTTCGGCCGATGTCACGGTCAGGCCCCAGCTGCCGAGCTGGCGTTCGAGAATCCGGCGGCTGATGGGATTGTTATCGACCACCAGCACGCGGCGCGAATGCAAGCCGGCCGAGATCGCGGACGCCGCCCGGTTCCGGTCGACGCCCGCCACTTCCGTCGGAATGGAGAAAGCGAAGTGCGAGCCGCGACCGGCCTCACTGGTCACGCCAATTTGTCCGCCCATCAGCTCCACCAGTCGCCGGCTGATGACCAGACCCAATCCCGTGCCGCCGTAGCGCCGCGTGGTGGAAGCATCCACCTGCGAAAACGATTTGAACAACCGGTCCATCCGATCGGCGGGGATGCCGATGCCGCTGTCCTCCACCACGAAGGTGAGGCGCCGGCCGGTTCCGGCCGGTTCCGCCGAGACCGCGACGGTGATCCCGCCGCGTTCGGTGAATTTGGTGGCGTTGCTGACGAGGTTGACGAGCACCTGGCGCAGCCGGGTCCGGTCGCCGACAATCCAGACGGGGGCGCCCGGGTCCCAGAAGAGACCCAGTTCGATGCCTCGCTCCGTGCAATCGGCGGTGAAAAGGTCGATCACCTGTTCCACGCACTCGCGCAGATCGAAAGGGAGCGATTCCAGTTCGAGCCGGCCGCTTTCGATTTTCGAGAAATCGAGCACATCGTTGATGACGCGGAGGAGGGCGATCGCGCTGCTGCGGATGGTCGCCGCGTAGTGGTGTTGCTCGGGTGGGAGCGGGTGGTCGACCAGGAGGCTGCTCATGCCGATGATCGCGTTCATCGGGGTGCGAATCTCGTGGCTCATGTTCGCCAGAAATTCGCTTTTGGCCCGGTCCGCCGTCTCGGCCGCGATTTTGGCGCGACGCAGTTCCTCCTCGTCGCGCCGGCGCCGGGTGACGTCCCGCAGGATGAGTATCCGGGCCTGCAGGTGGTGCCGGCGGTCGGCGACCGGCAGCAAGGTGACTTCGCAGGTCAGCTGGCCGACCGGCACGTCGGTCTTGTGCACTTCACGCTGGCGAAGGAGGCCGACGACCTCCGGCCACGGGGCGAGTACGGCTGCGGCGCTTTGTCCGAGCGCACGTTGCGCGGACACTCCCAGCGCCGTGCTGGCCGCGCGGTTGAGATCGATCACCCGGTCCATGGCGTCGAGGACGACCAGTTGTTCCTCCAGATTTTCGATCAGCATGGCCCGGGCCACCGGGGCCAGGTTGAAGAACCGCGCCCGCAGCAGCGCGAAGGCGATGAGCCCGCTGGTAAACGGCATGAAAATCGGCCCGTAGTTGAGCCCCGGCGTGGGCAGGAGCCCGAGGACGTGCAGCGCGTTGAACAGGAGCGGCAGCAGACAGGCGACGATGATGATGAGCCGCGCCTCTTGCTCCCACGGGGTGTCAAGGCGGGTGCGCCACAGCACGGCCATCGCGCTGCCCAGGAAGGCAACCGCGTAGGCGACGACGACGAGCGCCCAAGGGCCGAAAGTAAACCGCAGGAGAAAGATCGCACCGCTGGCCTCGACCCGGAAATCGGAGTGGATCAGCGGCTGATAGCCGGCCGTTGTCGGCAGCCACGCGAAGATGACCGTGAACACGGGAACGATCAGGGCGAGCGCCAGCTTCCGCCGGGTGAGGAACGTCTTTCCCAAGGCGAAACGGTAGATCATTTCGAACCAGACGAGGCTGTAAAAGGAGACGACCAAAAAGCGGGTCCGCAGCAGCCACACCTTGGTCGCGAGGTCGCTGGTGCTCAAGTCCACGGCATAATTGCCCGCCCAGAGCGCCCCGAGCAGCAGCGCGAGCGAGAATGGATTGGTGGTCGCGACGGCGGTTCGCGAACGGATGAGGACGATCAACCCCAGGTTGAAACACACTGCGAAAACCAGAAGGGCGATCGGCCAGGGGAAATGCATGGGCACTTCCCGCCTAGTCGGACATGTCGGTGCGGGTGTTCAACCCAGATTGCGCCTGATTCGTCGGTTGGGAATGCCGGAACCGATTGTCCCAATGATGCGACCTGGACTTGTGATTCCGCGACGCGGCGGCAATTTTTCGATTGAGCGTCCGGTCCAGGCGCGTGCACCCTCGTCCGCTTCGTCGCTCCTGTCCGCGAATTCCCGCGATTAGGAACCGCCCAAATCCCCCCCCCCCTGCTCATGTCCACCACTCGCCGGCTCTTCCTCAAGCAAACGTCCGTTGCCGCCGCCGCGTTCGGCTTCCCCGCGTTCCTCCGCGCCGCGAATCTTAACAGCAAGGTGCAGGTCGCCGGCGTCGGCGTGAACGGGATGGGTTACAGCGATCTGCACAGCATTTCGTCCCATCCGGCGGTGAAGTACGTCGGCTTCTGCGACGTGGATACGTCGCGCTTCGACAAGGCCGACGCTGCGCTGCCGGGCGTGCCGCATTTCCAGGATTTTCGCGTCATGTTGGACCAACTCGGCGACACGGTCGATGCGGTCAATGTGGCCACTCCCGATCACATGCACGCCCGGGTCGCGATCGAGGCGATGAAGCGCGGGAAGCATGTGTACTGCCAGAAGCCCCTCGCCCACACGGTGTGGGAATCGCGCCAGATGCGGCTCTGGGCGGCGAAAAAGAATCTCGTCACGCAGATGGGCAACCAGATCCATTCCGCGTTGGAATACCGCCTCGCCACCCGATTGATCCAAGAGAGTGCCATCGGCAAGGTGAAGGAGGTGCATTCGTGGGTCGGCGTCGGGGGTAACGACCGGACGCGCCTGCTGGAGCCGCCCCTGGCCGGCCCGGTGCCGGCCAATCTGGACTGGGATTTGTGGATCGGTTGTGCGCCGATGCGCGACTACGCGCCGGCGGCCTATCACCCGTTCGTCTGGCGCGACTGGCAGGATTTCGGCGGCGGGGCGCTGGGTGATTTTGGCTGCCATATTTTTGATCCGGTCTTCACCGCCCTCGGCCTGAAGTCGCCCCTTTCCGTCGCGGCGGACAACAGCGGCATCAACCGCCAGATCTGGCCCACGAGCGAGATCGTGCGCTACGTCTTCCCGGGCAACGCGCTCACCGCCGGACCGACGCTCACGGTGACTTGGACGGACGGCGGCAAGCGTCCGGACCGGAAGCTGGCGCAAATGCCGGCCGGGCTTGAGCTGCCGAATAGCGGCTCCCTCTTCATCGGCGAGCGGGGGAACATGGTGCTCCCGCATGTGGGCGGCCCGCGGCTCTACCCGGTGGAAAACTTCCAGGGGTTTGCCTACCCGAAGGACCTCAAGGGCCTCAATCACTGGCATCGCTGGGTCGACGCCATCCTCACCGGCACCAAGACCAGCGATGGCTTCGACTATGCCGGCTTCCTGAGCGAGGCGGCCCAGCTCGGCAACGTGGCCACGCGCGTGGTCCGCCGGCCGACCAACACCCGGGGCGTGCAAAGCGTCGATCCCGAGGAAACGAACGTGCTCCAGTGGGACGCGGACAACCTGCGCATCACCAACCATCCGGCCGCGAATCTCCTGCTGACGAAAGTCTATCGGCCGGGCTGGGAAGTGCCGGCGGCGTAAGGCCGGCGGCGGTGGGAAAGGCGATCGGACCGGGTGGGGTGGGCGGTGCCCGTGTCACGCCCCGTAGTTCGCCGCCAATTTCGCGACCGTTTTTCGGATGCTCGCGCGCAGTTCCGCGGGCGCCACGACCTCCGCCGCGGCGCCCCAGCCGAGCACCCACTGCTCGACTTCCAGCAGCGCGCCCAGGCGCATCCGCACTTCCAGGCCGCCGTCCGGCAGCTCGCGCATTTCCTGCGATTCATGCCATTCGCGTTCGCGCACGCGTTCGGCCACCGTGGCGGCAAATCGAATCACCAACTGATAATTGCCGCTGCCGCCGAGTACGCCCAGGGCGCTCGCGAAAAATTTTTCCGGCGAAAAATCCTCCGGCCGGGTGAAGCGCTCCTTCGTAACGGCCACGTCGGCAATGCGCGGCAGGGCGTAGGTGCGCAGCGCCTGCCGTTCCAGGTCGAAGCCGACGAGATACCAGAGGTTCTCCCGGTTCGCCAAATGATAGGGTCGTACCCGGCGCGGGATTTTTCCCGGCGACCCCGGCTTGCGATAGTCAAACGTCACTTCCTCCTGCCGCAGCACGGCGGCGCTCAACGCGTTGAAGACGGCGAGGTCGGTTTTTCCGAGCCCGATGTTCTTGAACGAAACCGCGCGCAGCTCGTCGGCCGGCGAAAACGAAATCCGGTCGCGCAGGCCGCCCGCCAGTTTTTCGAAGGCGATTTCGAGCTGCCGGTGAAACGGCGTGCCGCGGTATTGCTGTAGCGCCCGCTGCGCCACCAGCAGCGCCAGCAGCTCGCCCTCCGTCACGTGCACGGTCGGAAACGCGTTGACGGGATGCGTGTAGCGGTAGGCCTGGATCTGCGCGTCGAATTCGATCGGCAGGTTCAGCTGGTCGCGCATGAACGCGATGTCCCGCACCACGGTCTTGCGCGAGACCTCGAGCGATTTCATCAGCTTCGTGCAATTGACCAAGGCGTCGCGGCGCAGCTCGTCGTGGATCTTGAGCATGCGCTGGAGGGGCGGGCGGGAAAGCTGGGCGCGGGGTGGCATGCGAAATATCCAGCAGATATTTTAGGGTGGGCCAAGCAATGTCCCACCCGGTGGGATAGGATGCGCGCCATGAACTCCTCCCGTCGGTTGAATAAATGCCCCGTTCCCCTCGCGCTTTCCTGGTCGCACTGCGGGGTGTCCTATCGCGTCACGCCCTGGCCGGAAGTCCGTTTCGAATGCCGGTATGGCGAGGAGTGGATCCCCAGAACTCCGGGCGAGGAAGCCCTGGCCTCGGCGGCACAGGCCTGCGGCCCGCTCGAATGGCGGCCCTATCTCGAGTTCGTGCCGCGCGAGGCGAGGGAGTTTCTCAGCCGGTTTTCCTTTGCCCGGATGGAGGCGCTGCAGGTGGTCGCGCGGTGTCCCGCTTTGTTGCCGGCGCTCGCCGACACGTCCGGCCTGACGGCCTTCGTGGCCGCGCACCCGAGTCTGCGCGGCACCCCGGGGGTGCGGTGGGAGGAAATCAATGCCATACATGAACGCGGCGGTGTCTTTGGCGTGCTGGAGTGGCTGGGCTTGCCGGCTTCCCGGCAGACGGTCGCGATCCTGCGCAACCTCGCTGATCCCGATGTTCCCAAGCGTTTCCTGGAGCCGCTGCGCACGATGTTGTGGGAGCCCCGCTCGATTTTTGTGCTGCAAAAGTTGCCCGCGATCACCGACCGGCATCTGGCCCGCTTCTGCCACGCGCTCGCGGCGTGAGCTTCCTCCGGACGGGATTCGCGACCGGGCCAGCCTTACGGTCTGAGCATCGCGTCTCGACTCACGGCCGTCGCTGCGCGTAGCTAGGCCCCCCGGCATCGCGTGATGACCGGATTGCGATGAATTCATGCCCCGCGTTCCGCCCCGCTTTGGTATTCGTTTCCGCTTTGGTGTTCGGCGCCCTGGCCCCAAGCCACGCGGCCGATCTCAGCCCCGGCGTTCGCAAGGTTCGCGACCTGGTCGTTTACGAAGACCCGAAATTCTATGCGGCGTTTCCGTCGGTGATCCGGCGGCCCGACGGCGAGCTGCTGCTCGCCTTCCGGCGGGCGCCCGCCCGGGTGGCGTTGCAGGAGAAGAGCGAGTCGCATGTCGATCCCAACAGCTACCTGGTGATGGTGCGCTCGCGCGATGGCGCGGCGACTTGGACGAAGGAGCCGGAACTCATCTACGCGCATGCGTTTGGCGGCTCGCAGGACCCGTGTTTGCTGCAACTGCGCGATGGCACGCTGCTCTGCACGAGCTATGGCTGGGCCCTCATGAAGCCGGAGGCGCGGGCGGCCCTCAGGAAGCCCGTGATGCCGAACGGGGCCGGCTGGGTTTTTCTCGGTGGTTATATCGTGCGCTCGACGGACGGCGGCAAGACGTGGCAAGGGCCGGTTTATCCGCCGCACATTCCGCCGGAAACAAGCCACGATCCCTATGGCCAGCCGGTGCCGGCCTATAATCGCGGGGCGCCGGTCGAGGGGCGCGACGGCCGGATCTTCTGGGTGGTGGCGGCGACCGACGATGCGGCCGCGCGCAAGGTTTCGACGCACCTGCTCGTCTCCGCGGACAAGGGTTTGACGTGGCGTTACTCGGCCCCCGTGGCGGTCGACGAAAAAGTGATCTTCAACGAAACGTCGATCCACGAAACGCCGAAGGGCGACTTGGTGGCGTTTTTGCGCACGGGGAAGTATGGCGACCAGGCCTGCATTGCGCGTTCGACGGACGGAGGGGAAACGTTTCAGCCGTGGCAGGGGATGGGATTTCAGGGCCATCCGCTCCATGCGCTGCGGCTCGCTGACAATCGCGTGCTGCTGGTCTACGGCTATCGCCACGCGCCCTTTGGCATTCGCGCCCGCATTCTCAACGCTGAGTGCACCGATTTTGCGACCGCGCCCGAGATGGTGTTGCGCGCTGATGGTGGCACGACCGATCTCGGCTATCCCTGGTCCGTGCAACTGGCCGGCCATCGCGTGCTCGTCACGTATTACTACAACATCAAGGGTGGGCCACGGCACATTGCCGGAACGATCTTGGAAATCGATTGAGCGGGAGGGTGGCATCGGCCGACGTGCCGACGCGCAGGGCAGGGGTGAGATCCTCGCGGTAAAAAATTTCCCCGGACAAACGGGCGACAAACTCCTTCATGGCCGCGCCGTGTACCAGCGGCGGGCGTCCACGTCGTCTCCCGTCCAAACGTAGGCGACTCCGCGGTGATCGGGATCGTAGCACACGCCCGGCCCGCCCGGAAACGTGATCGGGGTGGGCGTCCGCCATATAGGTGCGCTGCACGCCCGTGCGGGCGCCGGGAATGGCCCGGCCACCGCCCGCCCGAATGGCATTCGCCACGATTTTCAAATAGGCCGGATCGTGAAAAAGGGCCGCTTCGCCCGGCATCAGGCCAAAGCCCCGCCCTCTCCGATACGAACGAAGCCAGGCCATCGGGCACGGAGAATTCGCCGACTTCGCCCTCGATGATGATCACGGCGTCGTCCTTGACCGTGGCCCGCAGCAGTTCCTCCCGGGTTTCGAAACGATCCGTTTCGGCGGTGAAGATGGAATGCGGATACAGGCTGAGCGAAGTCAGGCGGGCATCTCTGGGCAAAGGCCCGGCGTAACGGACGCCGAGCACCTCGCCCTGAATTTTTCCACGCCTCCGAAGCCCCGGTCCGTGACCGGAGCACCACGAGCCCCGTGCCCCGGGCGACAAATCCCCGCGCCAAATCGAGGCCCTCGGCCGTTAGCGTCTCTTGCTGGTCGAAAAGCGCCGCGACGTCGGGGGATCCGAGGGCCGTGCGAATGGCGGCCCGGTCACGTTCGGTAGCGGAACCCGGCAGACGCGGCGGTATTTTCCCGGCAGATCTTTTGCTAGATAACTTTCCAGCCGGCCAACGGCCGCGGCGGTTTCCGTTGAGCCGGTCCCGGCGTCGCTCAACAAACAGACCGCCAACGGCGCGGCTTCGTCACGCGACCAGGCCTGCGGCAACACGGCGGAGAACGTTACACCCAGCGCCAGCACCATGCCGGTGCGGAGTGCGGTGGTGGACATTGAAATTCGATCCTTGGAGCGGGGAAGCCTCGGGCGAAAGGGGGGTGAAGCTCGGAGGGTGTCGTTGGCAGATACAATCAGAATTCGCCCGGGTGCACGAAAGTGTCGTGGTGTGGCCTCGCTTCTTTCAGGAGGAGGCCGCAATCCGGATGGCAAAGGGCGCGTTACCGGTGGAAACCAAGCTGCCTATAACCCGGCTAAGCCCATGGCCGCGCAACTCGTTGCTCGCCGTGGACTCCCGGTTCGACGATATACATCGTGTTCGTCGGCACTCGCATTCTAAAATGCCTGGGTAGACCGAGAAGCAGGCGGATTTCCGTGCCGCCGGATCATGACAGTCCCGCTGCTCGCGCTTACGCCCATCCAATCATGAGAGACGATTATCTGAGAGACGCCCTGAAGGTCGTCGACGATCCGAACATTCTGGTCAACGTCGTCTCGCGACGCGTCAAGCAGCTCAAACGCGGCAATCGGCCGTTGATCGAATCGCTGGAAAAACTTTCCGCGGAAGACACCGCGTTGCGCGAAGTCGCCGAAGGCAAGATCAGCTATGAGCTGGCCACGCCCGAGGAGATTGCGGCGCACCGGTAAAAGCTGATCGCAGATCCCGGTGATCCGGGACGAGAACGCGGCAGCCGGGTGGCGGGCGTTTTTTCGCCCCGCTGACGTTGGGCGTTCGGCTTAATGTGTTCGGCAGGCGTTTTCTGCTGTCGACGTCGATGCGTCGGCTGTGCCATAGCGGGAGAGACCCCCGCCCATGTTTTCCCTCCGTATCGGTTTCCGTACTGCCGTGTGGATCGTTGCGGCCCTTGGCCTGGGGCTGTTGGCGAGATCCCAGACTTACGATGTGTTGATCCGGGGTGGCCGGGTGCTCGACGGCAGTGGCACGCCTTGGTTGCGGGCCGACGTGGCCATCATGGGCGACCGGATTGCCGCGGTTGGGCGTTTACCCGGTGCCTCGGCGAAGCAGGTCATCGATGCGAGCGGGCTCTATGTCGCACCCGGTTTCATCGACGGTCATTCGCACGCGACGGCGGGCCTGGCCCGGGAAGAAACGGCGGGGGCTGAGGCGCTCTTGCGGCAAGGCATCACGACCGTGTTTGCCAATCCCGATGGCGGTGGCCCGACGGATCTCACGGCGCAACGGCGGACGCTGGCGGGGCATCGGCCGGGCGTGAACATTGCGCAATTGATCGGGCACAATTCGATCCGTTCCGAAGTCATCGGTGGCGCCGATCGGGCGCCGACCGATGCCGAGTTGGCGAAAATGGGTGCATTGGTGCGGCGGGGTTTCGAGGCCGGTGCCTTCGGCCTTTCGGCCGGTCCGTTTTACACGCCCGGCACGTTTTCCAAGACGGAGGAACACATCGCGCTCGCCCGCGTCGCGGCCGAGTTCGATGGTTTTTACACGAGCCATATTCGCGACGAGGCGGATTATAACGTCGGCGTCCGCGCCGCGGTCGACGAGGTGATCCGGGTGGCACGCGAGACCGGAATCCCCGGGATCGTCACCCACATCAAGGTCCTCGGCCCCCGGGTCTGGGGGCTCTCCGGCGAGATCATCCAGCGCATCGATGCCGCCCGCGCGGCCGGCGTGCAGATTTTTGCCGACCAGTATCCTTACGAGGCCTCATCGACCGGGCTGACGGCGGCGCTGGTGCCGGCCTGGGTTCAGGAGGGCGGCCCGGCGGCGCTTAAAGCCCGGCTGGCCGATCCCGAGCAGCGGGTTCGCATTCGCCGCGAGATGAGCGAGAACCTCGAACGCCGTGCCGGTGCGGCCAATATCCTGATTCGCAGCCATGCGGCCGATCCCTCGATCGAGGGTAAACGGCTCGATGCGATCGCCCGGGCCCGCCTCGTCGAGCCCGTGGATGCGGCGATCGATCTCGTGCTCAAGGGCGGGGCTTCGATCGTATCGTTCAACATGCAGGAGGCGGATATTCGGGCGTTCATGGCGCAGCCTTGGACAATGACATGCTCGGATGGTGAACTCGTCGCACCCGGCGAGGGAGTGACGCATCCGCGCTCCTACGGTCCTTATCCGCGAAAGCTCCGGCGCTATGTCCTCGACGGCAAGGTGCTGACGCTGGAGCAGGCGATTCATTCGATGACCGGTCTGCCGGCGGCGGTGTTTCGAGTGCGCGACCGGGGTGCACTCCGGCCCGGCACCTTCGCCGATGTGGTGGTCCTCGATCTGGCCGCGGTGCGAGACCGCGCCACCTACGAGCAGCCGCACCAGCTGGCCGAGGGGATGCGCTACGTTTTCGTCAATGGCGTGGCTGCAATAGCAGCGGACCGGCTTACCGGAGTCCGAGGGGGCCGGTTGTTGGTGCGAGTCCGGCCCTGACGGATCCTCGTCGAGCGGGGGTGCCGCGTTTGCCCCGGCGGTCGTTGGTTTGGGGTGCCCCGCCATAAGCCGTTGAATGGAATGAAAAAAGATCTCGATCTATCGGCCCCGTTTCTGCACGATTCTCCCCCGCCCGAGCCTTAATAGTGTTTAACGTTTACCGTCGCGCCCCACTTGGCGACGTTTCTTGTCCGTTTCGAGCCCCACAGATCCTGTTTATTTTAGTGTTTCCTACTACCATGATAATATCCACCAACCCTGCCGGACGTCATTGGACGGCCGGCTTCCGTACCGCGGCGCTGGCCGTTGTTTTGTTCATTGGCCTTGCCGCTCAGTCCGCCATCGCGCAGGGAACCCTTGTCGGCCGTGTGACCAATTCCGCCACAGGCAAGCCCTTGGAGGGCGCCCGGGTTGAATTGAAAGGCACGACCCGCTTCACCGACGTCGATTCAACCGGTGAATACCGCTTCACCGACGTGGCGCCGGGAACGGTGACCGTGAGCGCGTCCTACACCGGGTTGAACACAGCGGAGGAAACGGTGACCGTTGCCTCCGGGGCGCCGACCCGCCGTGACGTAGGCCTGACGGCTGACATCTATCGCCTCAGCAAGTTTGTCGTCTCGGGCGAACGCGAAGGCAATGCAATGGCGATTCAGCTGCAGCGGAAATCGGACGGCGTGAAGAACATCGTCTCGACCGATTCGTTTGGCAGCTTGGCCGGAAATCCCGCCGACCTCCTCATGCGTCTGCCGGGGGTGGAAGCGGAGTCGGTCGGTGGCGACCGGCGTTACGTGAGAATCCGCGGTCTTAACCAGACGTTGAGCACGGTCACGATGGACGGCAGCGCCGTCAGTTCGGGCTCCGGCACCTCGGGCGGCGGTCGCGAATACACGTTCAATCCCGTCGGCTCGGATACCATCGAGCGCATCGAAGTCGTCAAATCGCCCACGCCCGACATGTCGGCGGACTCCATCGGCGGGGCGATGAATTTTGTGAGTAAGAATGCTTTTAACCACGGTGTGGGCCGCCGCATCAGTGGATCGATTGGTGGTATCTGGCGGGCGACCGATCCCCGCGATCCACTGCATCGCAGCTACTCGATTTCCTATTCGGAGGTTTTCGATGAAAAGATTGGTGTCTCCTTCAACTACGCCCAACGCCAGCACGGTACTATTATCGATATCGCCAACACGAACTGGGGCAACAGCGTGAATGGCACCACGGATCCGCGCTACAATACTCTCTTTAACACGGAAGACTTTGAGAATTACCGGACGGGCTGGGGTGGCGGTCTGCGCATCGACTATAAACTGAGTGCCAACTCCCGGTTTTACCTCAACAATACCATGGACAAGTATCGCGAATACGCGAATCACCGGGGCTGGTCTGTTTCTACTGTGGCCGGCACGGTGGTGTATGGCGCGGATGGCCGGCCGAGCACCAACGCTGCCATTATGCCAGGCTGGACCCAGGCCATGACCGAGTGGGCACCGGTGGACTTCATCAATTCCGCGGGAAATCGAATAACGCCCACCGTCTTTACCTCAACGGCGCGTACGGAATACCGGCGCGACCAATCGTTCAACACGCAACTCGCCGGTATCCATCGCTACGAAGGGCTCGAAATCGATTGGTCGCTCAGCCAGTCCAAGGCCAAGGCTCACTATCCGGGCAACAAAACGATGAACATCTATACGAAAGGTTTAGGGCTCAAAATTGAGCGGCAGTCCGAGCCCTATTTCCCCCGCATCACTCAGACCGGCGGAGCCGACATTACAAAGCTCAGCAGTTACACGAATAATCAATACGATGTATTGATTCAGTCCGGTTGGGACAACTCGCGTGGCGCCTCGGTCGACTTTAAGAAATTGTTCACCACGCCGGTCCCGACTTATATCAAGGCCGGCTACCGTTGGCGCTCCAAGATGCGCGATACGATGAGAGAGACCTTTCGGCAGTTTTACGTGGGACCAGATGGTGTCGTAGGCGTCAATTCGGCCACGGGCCTCAATGACGACAACCTCGCGCAATTTATAGACCCTTCCTACAAGCCTCCGGGCACCCGCCTATCACGTTATCCGACGGTCCCGATTCCGATGATGCCCGGCCGCGACACCCCGGGCTCCGCTTTCGGCAGCACGGGCTTCAATGTTGAAACCGCCCTGAAAGCGACCCCCAACCAGTTCGTCCCGGATATCGTCTACAATACGCTGCAACCCATCCAGGGCTACACGCGTTTCGATGAAAGAATTGCCGCGCCTTATATTATGGGCAGTGCCGAGGTCGGTAAACTGAACATCATGGGCGGAGTTCGCGTCGAGACCACCACGGTGTGGGGCGAAGGCCCGTTGCAGGCGCTGACCAACGCGGAACGCGCCCTGCGCGCGGCGTATGTCGGTCCCGTGACCACCGCCCAAGGTGTTCCGGCGACCGCCGGCAGCATCACGGAGAGCCAACGCCGCGTCCGCGCGGAGTGGGCGACCCGGCAAACGGCCGTGGGTGAATATCGGAAGGTTTTCCCCGGGGTACATTTCAAATACCAGCCGACGTCCAATATCGTCTCCCGCCTCAGTTGGGCCACCAACATTGGCCGGCCGGCGATCGGGCAGCTCATTCCCACGACGACGATCAATATCCCAAGCGCCGACACTGGCCAGGGGTCCATCTCGACCAGCAATCCCAGCCTCAAGCCGCAGTTCGCGAACAATTTCGACCTCGCCACCGAGTACTACTTCGAGCCGGCGGGCGTGTTTTCGATTGGTCTCTTCGTGAAGGAAATTAAGGACTTCATCTATACGCGGTCTGGTGCCACCGTGAACAGCGGTGCCGATAACGGCTACGGTGGCCAATATGTCGGTTATCTGATCACGACCCAGGAAAATGGCGGCTTCGCCAAGATCAAGGGTATCGAGGTGAATTACAGTCAGCAATTTACCTTCCTGCCGGGCTGGTTGAGCGGTTTCGGCGCCTTCGCTAACTTCACCCGGATGTCGGTCGTGGGCAATTACGGCACAGGCAGCGCCATCAACACCGGCATTGTGGGAGGCAACCCGCTTGCGCCCACGTCCGAGGTTGCGGGCTTCAATCCGGAGACCGCCAACGCGGGTATTTCTTACATCAAGAATGGCGCGACGGTCCGGTTGGCGTGGAACCACAATGGACGATATCTGGGCGGCTTCAGCCTCATCCAGTCGGCGTTAAATTATAACCGGGCGCGGGACGTCGTCGACATCAAGACGACCTACCAAATCTCGAAGACCTACAGCGCCTACTTCGACGTGGTTAACATCTTCGCCGAGGCGGATCGCGCGTCGGAGTCCTTCGATGGCGCGCCGCGCAACGTCCACAAGATGCAGCCGATGTTCTTCTTCGGGGTTAACGCGCGCCTCTAGGCCTGACATTTACCGTTTCGTTTTTTGAGCAGAGCAGGCGCAATTCACTTTGCGCCTGCTCTTTTGTTTTGAGCGGCCATGCCGCCGCCCTTGGGCTTCCGCGCCAGGGACTCGCTCGGCGTGGGCCCCGCCACACCGCAAAACCCGGTGTGGTGCGGTTGGGCTAATGTTGTCAGTGGCCGCCGGATTTACTGCCCCGCTTTCTATCCCCAAGACTCCATTCCCCATGCATCTCTCCTCTTTGCCCGGTCCTGCGTCCTTGAAAACCGTGACGAGCCGAGGCCGGGTTGTGCCCTTCCGCCGGGCACTGGTGGCCGGGTTGCTTTGCTGGTTTGCCAGTCCCGTTTCCAAGGCATTGGCGCAGGCACTGCCCGGCACGGAGGCCTTGGTCGAAACGGGGGACTTCGCGGAAAAAATGCTGGATGGATTCGACCGCTATCTCATCCGCGCCACCGACCTCGCCCCCGCGCAGCGGGCGCAATTCTGGCAGACCGATTTTTCCTCGGCCGCGGCCTACGAAAAGTCGGTCGAGGCGAATCGCGCCCGGTTTCGTCAGGTCATCGGCGTCGTTGACCGCCGGCTGCCGTTCGATGCGCCGTCCCGGTTGTCGGTCGTGGGCGAATCGCCCACAGTGGGGAGTGGCGCGGGTTTCAAAGTGTACGCGGTGCGATGGCCCGTCCTGAACGGCTTGGATGCCGAGGGCCTCCTGCTGGAGCCCGACGGAACGCCAACCGCCCGGATCATCGCCTTGCCCGACGCGGACGAATCCCCCGAGGCGCTCGTGGGCCTCGAACCCGGCGTGCCGCCGGAGCGCCAGTTCGCCCGGCAGCTCGCCGAGAATGGGGCGCGGGTTTTGGTGCCGCTGCTCATCAATCGCAGCCCGGCGAAGGGGCAGTGGGGCAAGGCAAAATACGCGACGAGCCAGCCCAACCGGGAATTTATCTACCGCATGGCCTATCAGGTGGGCCGCCACATCATTGGCTACGAGGTGCAGAAGGTCCTCGCGGCGGTTGACTGGTTTGAGCGGAGCGCACCGTCCAGCCCGGTCGGGGTGATCGGCTACGGCGAGGGCGCGGTGATCGCCCTCAGCAGCGCGGCGTGTGACCGCCGCATCCAGTCGACCGGGGTGATCGGTTCCTTTGCGCCGCGCGAGTCCATCTGGAGCGGTCCAATCTATCGCAACGTGTGGGGATTCGTCCGTGAGTTTGGCGATGCCGAGCTGGCGGGGCTGGTTGCCCCGCGTTCGCTCGGCATCCAGGTCAACCCGGCCCTGGAAATTTCAGGGCCCCCGCCGTCGAACTCGGAGAACGGCCGTGGCGCCGCGCCGGGGCGCTTGGAGAAACCCTCGGAGGCGGCGGTGCGCTCGGAGACGGACCGCGCCGGGCGGATCTACCAGCGGCTGGGCGCGCCGGCGGCTTTCGCCGTGGGGAACGCCAGCGAGCACCTGTGGCGCAGCCTGACGCGAGCGGGCCTCCGGCCGTTGTCTCTCACGGCCGCGCGGCTCGACGTGACCTCTTCGCGGTCGGCAGAGCGGCACCAGCGCCAAATGGACCAACTGGTCGACCACATCCAGGCGGCGGTGCGGGACAGCGCCAGCGTGCGGAAAGAGTTTTGGCGGAACGCCGATGCCAGCTCGATCGCGCGTTGGAATGAAACCAAGGAGGAATACCGTCGGTATATGTGGGAGGAAGTCTTCGGAAAATTGCCGGCGGCCACCGCGCCGCTGCAGGCGCGCACCCGCCAGATCATGGACGAGCCCAAGTGGCGGGCCTACGAAGTCCAATTGCCGGTCTTGCCCGATGTCTTTGCCTACGGAGTATTGTTGGTGCCGAACGACCTGAAGCCGGGCGAGAAGCTCCCCGTGGTGGTGGCCCAGCATGGGCGCGCCGGCCGGCCGATGGACTTGATCAGGACATCGGACGCGCGCACCAAGCGGGCCTACAAGGAATTCGCCGCCCAGTTGGCCGACCGCCGCTACATCGTCTACGCGCCCCAGAACCCGTATATTTTCGAGGAGCGTTATCGCATCGTGCAGCGGCGGGCCAATCCGCTGAAGCTGACGCTCTTTTCCTTCATTCTCGCCCAGCACGAGCGGACACTCGACTGGCTCGCCACGCTCCCGTTCGTGGACGCCTCGCGCATCGGCTTCTACGGGCTTTCCTACGGGGGGAAAACGGCGGTGCGCGTTCCGCCGCTGCTCAACCGTTACGCGCTCTCGATCTGCTCGGGGGACTTCAACGAATACGCCCGGAAGATGGCAGGCCTCGAAATGCCGATGTCGTTCATGTATACGATCGAGTACGAGACCTACGAATTCAACCTCGCCGGCACGTTCGATTACAGCGAAATGGCCAATCTGATGGCGCCCAAACCCTTCATGGTCGAGCGGGGGCACGACGACGGCGTGGGCCTCGATGAATGGGTCGCCTACGAATACGCCAAGGTGCGGCGTTTCTATAGCCGCTTGAAAATTCCGGACCGCACGGCCATCGAGTTCTTCGACGGTATCCATGAGATCAATGCCAAGGGCACGTTCGAGTTCCTCGACCGGCATTTGAAAAATGCTCCGGCGGCGGCGACCCGGCCGAACTGAGCCATCCCGGGTATGAACCGATGCAATCGTTCGTTGGTGGCCGCCGTGGCGATCGCGGCTGGGCACTGCCTGGCCTCCGTCACCGTCACCGCCGCCGCGGACGCCCGTGAACTCCCGGGCACCCGGCCGCTCACGCTGTCGGGTGACATTTCGGAGACAATGATTGCGGGGGTGGATCGGTTTCTCCTGCGTGAGACCGAGGCGTCGGTGGTGGCGCGCACAGGCTACTGGCGGCGGGACGTTTCCTCTCCTGCGGCCTATGTGGCGTCGGTTGAACCCAACCGCGCCCGGCTGGCGCAGATGCTTGGGCTGAGAGATGAACGGCTTAAGTTTGCCGACATCGAACTGGTGGCGACGCCGAGTCAGCCGGCGCTGGTCGGCAGGGGCAACGGCTTCGACGTTTTCGCGGTGCGGTGGCCGGTCCTCGAGGGCGTGAATGGCGAAGGCCTGTGGCTTGAGCCCACGGGTCGGCAGCCATGGGCGAGCGTAGTCGTCGTGCCCGATTGCGAACAGACTCCGGAGGCGTTGGCCGGTTTGTCTCCGGGTGTCCCGGTCGAAAGCCAGATCGCGCGCCGGCTTGCGGAGAGCGGCTGCCGGGTGATCGTGCCCACGCTCATCAATCGGGGCCGGGAACTATCGGTCATCGCCGGCGGGAAGCGCCGGTCGACCGCAACGCATCGCGAGATCCTCTACCGTTCGGCGTTTCAGATGGGCCGCCACCTCATCGGCTATGAGGTGCAAAAAATTCTCGCCGTGGTCGACTGGTTCAGTTCGTCCGCCGGGACGAAACCGATCGGCGTGGTCGGATACGGTGAAGGCGGCTTGCTCGCCCTGTATGCCGCCGCCCTCGATCCGCGCATCGGCACGGCGGGGGTCAGCGGCTATTTCGATTCCCGGCAAAACCTCTGGCGCGAGCCGATCGACCGCAATGTCTTCGGGCTTCTGCGCGAATTCGGCGACGCCGAGATGGCTTCCCTGATCCTGCCGCGCGCATTGGTGGTGGAGGCGGCGGCTGCACCGGAACGGGTGATCCCGCCGGGTGGCGATGCCGGACCGGGCCGGCTGGTCACGCCTGAAATTGCGTCCGTACGGCGCGAAATCCAGCGAGCACGGGAACTGGTCGCGGGTCTCGATCTGCGTCAGCAGCTGGAACTCGTCGAAAGCGGCGGGGTCAGCGGACCGTTTGGCAGTGCCGCCTTTTTGCAACGGGTGGTGCAACGCTTGAGCGCCGGAGAGAAACTCGCGCCGACCGGTGCGCCGGTGCAGGTGCTCGGACCCGGGCCGGACGCGAGCCAGCGACTGGCGCGCCAGTTTCGGGAGCTTTCCAACTTCTCGCAGCGGCTCGTGGACGACGGCATCCACGTCCGCGCTCAATTCGCCGCGAAGATCGACCGGAGCTCCGGTCTCGAGAAATTTACGGAGAGCGTGAAGCCGTACCGCGCGTATTTGCGCGACGAAATCATCGGCGTTTTCGATCGGCCGCTTGAACCGGCCGCGCCGCGCACCCGGTTGCTCTACGACGACCCGGCATTCCGCGGCTACGAGGTGGTCCTCGAGGTGTTTCCCGATGTGATTTTTTACGGCACGCTGCTGGTGCCGAAGGACGTTGCGCCGGGAGAGAGGCGCCCCGTGGTGGTCACCCAGCACGGATTGGGTGGGCGGACCGAGGACACCGTCACGGGTGACAAGACATCGTATCGCGATTTTGCCGCCCACCTCGCTCGCCGCGGATTCGTCGTCTTCGCCCCGCAGCATCTCTACCGGGGCGACAATTTCCGCACGTTGCAGCGCAAGGCCAATCCCCTGAAACGAACGCTCTTTTCGGTGATGACTGCACAACATCAGCAACTGCTGGCCTGGCTGGGCGACCTCGATTTCGTGGATAAAACGCGGATCGCCTTTTACGGAATTTCCTATGGCGGCAAATCCGCGGTGCGCATCCCCGCTTTGCTTGACGGCTATTGCCTGTCGATCTGTGGCTCGGATTTCAGCGACTGGATCTGGCGCACGGTTTCCAACCGGTTTGAGAGCGGGTATCTGGCCCATCAGGAATACGAGATCTTCGAGTTCAATCTGGGTGGCACGTTCAACTATGCGGAACTGGCGGCGCTGATCTGTCCCCGGCCCTTCATGGTGGAGGATTTTCTGCACAGTGGAATCCATGAAGAGCGCAGTGCCGCGGAATACGGCCGCGTACAGCTCCTGTATCACAACCTCGGGATCAGCGAACGCACCCGTTGGACCTATTTTGGGACATTCCGGGCGGGGGTTCCCTATACGCGACGCGAGACCTTCGATTTTCTGCATGAAAAGTTGCGCTGGCCGCAGCGTCCGTAAAGAACGGCGCGCGGTTCGCCAGCGCTTCAACCCATCCCCATGACGATTCTGCTTTTCCTTGCTCGGGTTCGTGCCGTGGCCGTCGTGCTGACCGGCGCCGCGGCGCTGTTGCCATGCCGCGGGGCGGCGGACGCCACGTTTCAATCTCCCGCGCGGGGCGCCCGTCCGGCCGCCAGCCTGCCGGCCGATCCGGCGCCTGCGAAGAGCGGCCCCGCTTCCGCCGAAGAAGTGCGGGCGCATCCACGCTTCACGCCGGAGGTCGCTCGCTTCGTGGAAAACTTCAAGCCGGGCGGCCACGATTTGACCGGTCAGATCACGCTGCTCCCGCCCCAGGAAAGTCTGAAGCAGCTGCACGCCCCTGAGGGCTATGCGATCGAGCTCGCTGCGCATGAGCCGGTCATCCAGCAGCCGATCGATTTGCGCTTCGATGAACGCGGCCGGCTCTGGGTGGTGCAATACCGGCAGTATCCCTTTCCCGCGGGGATGACGGTCACCTCCTACGATCAGTATTTGCGCACCGAGTTTGACCGCATCTCGCCCCCGCCGCCGCATCACTTTCGCGGTGCCGACAAGATCACGATTCTTGAGGACACGAACGGCGACGGGATCTATGACCGGCAAAAGGATTTCGTCGACGGCTTGAACATGGCGACAAGCATCGAGTTTGGAAACGACGGCGTGTGGGTGTTGCAATCGCCCTATCTGCTTTTTTATCCCGACCGGAATCACAACGACATCCCGGACGGCGATCCGGAGGTTCATCTGACCGGCTTCGGCCTCGAGGACACCCACTCGCTCGCCAGCAGTCTGCATTGGGGGCCCGATGGCTGGCTGTACGGCGCGAAAGGCAGCACGACCAACCTCGACATCAAGGGTGTGCGTCTGCTCGGGCAGGGCATCTGGCGCTACCATCCGGTGACAAAAGCATTCGAAGTCTTCGCCGAAGGCGGGGGCAACACAGTAAGTTTTGAAATCGACCAGTTCGGCCGCGCGTACTCGGGCACCAACGGTTACACTCGCGGGTTCCACTACGCGCAGGGGGCCAGCTACAGCAAGGGATGGGAGAAGGCCGGCCCGCCGATGAATCCCTTCATTTTCGGTTTTTTCCGCGACATGGAACACGAGGGCTACAACCAGCGGTTTCCGCAGACCTTTCTCCTTTATGAAGGCGGGCTGCTGGCCGATCTCCAGGGCCAGATCGTCGTGGGAATGTCGATGACCAACCGGGTGCAGGCCAGCCGGGTCTTTCCGGACACGTCGACCTTTCGTACGGTGGACGGGCTCTCGCTGGTGCTTTCGGACGACAAGGCGTTTCGCCCGACGGATATCGAAGCCGGACCCGACGGCTGTATCTACGTCGCGGATTGGTACGAATCCCGGCTCAGCCATCTCAATCCAAAGGACACGTGGGACAAGGCGAGCGGGCGGATTTATCGCATCACGCCGAAGAACTTTGTGCGGCCGGCCATGACCGACGTGCGAAAGTCGTCGACGGCGGAGTTGATCAAGTTTCTTTCCCATCCGAACCGCTGGTACCGCGAGGTGGCCCGCCGGCTGCTCGTGGACCGGCCCGAACCGATCGATTCCTTCCTTAAGGAAATGGTGGACCGGGGGGATCCGGCCGCGCTGGAGGCCTTCTGGGTTTTGAATTTGCGCGGAAAACTGGATCGCGAGCTGGTGACGAAGGGGCTGCGGCACACGAACGAACATATCCGCCGGTGGACGGTCCGCCTGCTCGGTGACCAGGGAAATTTAGCGCCCGAGCTGCCGGCGGCGCTGGCCAGTCTGGCGCGGACCGAAACCAATCCGGAGGTGCTCAGCCAGCTGGCGAGTTCGGCCAAGCGGCTGCCGGCCGGGCAGGCGTTCCCGATCATCCGCGAGCTGCTCCAGCGCGATGAAGTGATGACGGACAAGCACATCCCGCTTTTGGTGTGGTGGGCCATCGAGAGCAAAGCGGACACCGGTCGCGCCGAGTTGCTCGCGATGCTCCGGGATCCCGCGATCTGGCGGACAAAATTATTCGCGGGTCACGTCGCGCAACGACTCGGCCTGCGCTACACGCTCGATCAAGGCCCTCGGAAAACCTACACGCTCAAGCAGGGCAACTATTCGCCGTGGATCATCGAATATTCGCCCGAGCATTTGCGCCGGAATTTGGAAACGTGCGGCCGGCTCATCGCGGCCGCGCCCGACGATGCCGGCATTGATCGCCTCATCGAAGGCATGGCGGAAGGGCTGGCGGGAAAAAACCAGGCGGTCAGTTCGCCGGAACGGTGGACCGAGAAGAGCCTGGCCGAACGGTTGCCGCCGAAACCGGTGGGCCTCGTGCCGGACAATCTCCGTGAGATCATCGAAAAACTTTGGTCGACGCGGGCGCCGCACTCGGCCGCCCTCGTGGCGCTCGCGGGCCGGCTTAATCACCCGGGCGCCGTGGCGGAAGCGGTCGCCATGGTGCAGGCCGGAAAGCTTTCCCTAGCGGACCGTGAACGGTTGATTGACGTGCTGGGATCGACGGCCACTCCGGAGGCGTTGCCGGTCCTCGCCGGTTTATTTGCCGCGGAAAAGAACGAGGCGCAGCGCACGAAGATCCTCTCCGCTCTGGATGGTTTCAGCGACGTCGCCGCGGCGGACGTTTTGATGCAGGTCTATTCGCAGCTCAGCCTGCGCCACCAGGTGCTGGCCCAGCGCATGCTCAGCGAGCGGTCGGGTTGGGCACTGGTGATGCTGCAGCGGATGAACGCGGGAACCTTCAACCCCCGGATTCTCAGTGAAAGCAACATGGCGGCGATCCGGGCTTACAACAATCCGCAGCACACCGGGTTGCTCGCGAGCTATCAGAAAAGTCGTACCGAAGATCCGTCGGAGCGCGCGGGCCAGCAGCTCTTCGAGCGGGGCAAGACGGCCTACGCGCTGAACTGCGCCCCCTGCCATCAGGACAACGGGCAGGGTCTTTCGCTGTTGGCTCCGTCGCTCGTCGCTTCGCCGTGGGTACAGCAAGGCGAGGTGCCGATGGTAAGAATCGTGCTGCACGGAAAGGAAAACCCGGCCCACCGCATGGTGATGCCTTCTCTGCGGCATCTGGACGACGGTCAGATCTCCTCCATTCTCACCTATGTCCGGCGCGAATTTGGCAATCAGTCCGGCATGATCACGCCGGAAAAGGTGGCCGAAATCCGCGGCGCCACCGCGGGTCGCCAAAAATCCTGGACGGACAAGGAACTGGCCACTTTGCCAAAGTGAGGCGGGTTGAGAGCGGGTTGGCAGCCGCGCTCAACTCCGCTCGACGACGTACACCTGCGTGTGCCCCGACTTGTCGCTGGCAAAGACCACTTTGGTTTCGTCGTGGCTGAAGGAGGGGTGGGGGTGCGTCCACTGCGGGCCGTAGACCGTGTCCACGGCGACCTCCATCCAGCTCAGCGCGCCGGTCTTGGCCTCGCTGCGCGCGCGGGCGAAATCCTCGGCCAGCGCGTAGCGTGACGTCTTCCATTGCGAGCCGCCGCTCGATGCCTGCGAAAGGCAGAGCCGCGTGCGCTTGCCCGTGGCCACTTCGACCAGATGCAGGCCTTCGTCGGGATGATTCGTGTCGCACAGCACGAGCGTGCCGTCGCGGTTCGGGGTGATATGCCAGGCGTTGAATTCGGCGATCACGCGGCGCTCCCGCGTGGCCCAGTTCATCCGCATCAGCGCGTGGGGCCAGACGGTGTAGACGAGATCGCCGGTCCGCCCGAGAAACGTTTCGTGCACGACGAATTCGTCGTTGGTGTTTTCGTAGAGGCACTCCAGGCCCGTGCCATCGCGCCGCACCCGGTGCATGCGCGGCGCCGGATCGCCGGCGAACTCGATCCATTCGGGATCGAGCGGGTGAAACTGCGGATGAATCACGGTGCGCGGGAATGGAATGAACCGCCACTCAGTGCCGTCGGCCTTCCCCGTCATGATGCCGGACTGGGTTCCCTTCTTGGCGGCGGCCGTCAGCCATTCGCCATCGGGCGCCAGCGAGCATTCGCCCAATTGCGCGGCGGGATCATCGATCACACAGGTTTCTTCCAGCGTCGAGAGGCGCAGGATCCAGATCCCGCCCTTGCGCACAAAAAACACGCGCTCGCCGTCCGGATGAATGGCGGGCGAGAAGGGATGAATCGGCACCCCGTCCGTCAGCTGGCGGAGCGGGCCAGCGGGGAAGGGCGCGATCGCGAACAATTGCGCGGATCCGGTGCGATACGACACCACCAGCAGGGTGCGGCCGTCGGGCGTGAAGGAACTTTGGAGGAAATACGTGGCGTGGTTGATCGACGGATGCGACGTCATCTGGTGCACCACGGCGCCCGTTGCCGACTCGCGGCTGGAAGTGTGCTCCGAGGGAAACCGGTCGCCTTTCATCGGCTCATTCGAAGGGCCCGCCGCGGACAGCGCGATTCATTTTGCACGGTGGTCGTGGCTTGGCCGGGTGCGGCGGAAGAAGGGAAGGGAAAGAATGGCCTCGGGCACGAGCTCCCGTCTAACTGCCGCCCGACCCCATGAAGCTTACCCCCTTCCTTGTGTTTGTTGCCGGGACGATCGCGTGGATTGCGCCGGTCCGCGCCCAGGCCGCCCAGACCACGAAGCCCAACATCATTTTCATCCTGGCCGACGATCTCGGCTACGGTGAACTCGGTTCCTACGGCCAGAAAGCGATCCAGACGCCGGCGCTCGACCGGATGGCGGCGGAAGGCATGCGGTTCACGCAATTCTACGCCGGCAATACCGTGTGCGCCCCGTCGCGCAGCGTGTTGATGACCGGCCAGCATATGGGGCACACGCGGGTGCGCGGCAACGCCGGGGCGAACAACCAGGCCGCGCAGACCTTGCGTACCGGCGACGTGACGGTGGCGCACGTCCTGCAACGGGCGGGCTATGCGACCGGGTTGGTGGGCAAGTGGGGGCTCGGGTTGATCGACGAGGAGGGCGAACCGCGGCGGCAGGGCTTCGACTATTACTTTGGTTTCTTGAGCCAGAGCCATGCGCATAATCACTTCCCGGATTTTCTCTGGCGCAATGGCGAGAAGGTGCGATTGCCGAATGTCGTGACTCCCGTGGGGGTGGTGGAGGGAACCGGCTATGCGACGAAACGCGTGGCCTACGCGGGCGATCTTTTCGCCGACGAGGCGCGGACGTTCGTGGAGCGCAACCGGGCCCGGCCGTTTTTTCTCTTCCTCTCGCTCGTGGTGCCGCATGCGAACAACGAACGCATGCGTTCGCTGGGCGACGGCAACGAGGTGCCAGACTATGGGCCTTACGCCGGCAAGCCTTGGAACGATCGGCAAAAGGGGCACGCGGCCATGATCACGCGGATGGACGGTCAGGTCGGCGACCTGCTGGCGCATTTGAAAAAACTGGGATTGGACGAACGCACCCTGGTGATTTTCACAAGCGACAATGGCCCGCATCGTGAAGGCGGGCCGGACTACGATCCGGCCTTCTTTAATGCCAGCGGACCGCTGAGCGGCATCAAGCGCAGCCTCAAGGAGGGCGGGATCCGGGTCCCCTTCATCGCGCGCTGGCCGGGGCGGATCAAGGCGGGGGCGGTTTCCGCCCACGTGAGTTACTTTGGCGACATGATGGCGACGTTCGCCGAGCTCGGCGGAACCAAGCCGCCGGAAAAAAACGACAGCTTGAGCCTCGTGCCGGAGCTCGTGGGCCAGGGGGCGCCCGCGAAACACGAATTTCTCTACTGGGAGTTCTACGAGGGTGGGGTGAGTCAGGCGGTGTTGCTCGGCAAACGCTGGAAGGCGATCCGCCCGAAGTTGGCCGCCCCCATCCAGCTCTTCGATCTAAACAACGACTTGGCGGAAAAGACCGATGTCGCCGCCGCTAACCCCGAGGTCGTGGCGCGAATCGCCGGCATCATGGGCTCGGCGCACGTGGATAACGAATATTGGCGGTTCGATGCCGCTTCCCGGGGCGCGCCCTGATTCGCCTCCGGCAACCGGCCGGTGGCTGGTATTTACCCCGATCCAATCTTTCGGTTCCCCGCTTGAAACTCGCTAGAACGTATTGGCTGGCAGTGCGTCATGCTGGGGAATCCTTCTTTTACGCCCGGTCGAGCCCACCTTTCGCATGAACAAACTTGAAAAACCCCAGCACCCGCACGCCTCGCACGCCAGCGTGCCTTCGAAACGCGCCGCTTGGAAGTGGGTGGTTCCTGTTGTCCTCGTGCTGGTGATGGCCGGGATCTACATTTTTATCCCCCCGAAGGAGCGGCCTTCGACGGCGGCCAACCCCTTTTCGGGCAAGGGGGGCAAGGGCGGCTTCTTTGGCCGAGGAGGGGTGACGCCCGTTTCGACTGCCGCGGCGGCGAAGGGCGAATTAAAGGTTTTCCTTACATCCATCGGCACCGTCACCGCTACGAATACGGCCACGGTCAAAAGCAACGCCACCGGCGAACTGATCAAGATCCACTTTACGGAAGGTCAACTGGTCAAAGCCGGTGACTTGCTCGTGGAGCTCGACTCCCGCCAGTACCGGATATCGCTGGATCAGGCTGAGGGCCAGCTTGCCCGCGACTCGGCCTCGCTGCGGAACGCCCGTCTCGATTTGCAGCGTTATGAGAACGCAAAGTCGGTATTGACCCAGCAACAGGTCGACACCGCGAAGGCCACGGTCGATCAGCTCGAGGGCACCGTGCGCGCGGACCAGGCGACGGTCGAGAATTTCAAACTGCAGTTGAGCTATTGTCGCGTCACCGCGCCCATTCCCGGCCGGGTCGGACTCCGCATGGTGGATCAGGGCAACCTCATCCGACCCGCGGACCCGGGGATCGTGACCATCACGCAGGAACAGCCCATTTCGGTCGTTTTCAGCATTCCCGAGGACAATCTTCCCCAGGTGAGAAAGGCTTTGGCCGAGGGTCGGAAGCTCGAAGCGGAAGCCTTTGATCGGGGTATGAAGACCCGGTTGGCGACGGGGGCCTTGGTCGCCCTGGATAACCAAATCGATCCCACGACCGGTACCGTGCGGCTCAAGGCGCTGTTTCCCAACGAGGACCACGGCCTGTTTCCCAACCAGTTCGTCAATGTGCGGATGCTGACCGAGGTGCAGGAAAACGTCACGCTGGTGCCGAACTCGGCCATCCAGCTCAACGGCCCGGCCCGGTTTCTTTTCGTCGTCAAATCCGACGAGACCGTCGAACGGCGCGCGATCACCGTCGGCAAAACCGAGGGCGAACGCACGGTCGTCACGAGCGGGCTTCAGCCCGGTGAAGTGGTGGTGACCGAGGGACTCGACCGGCTGCAAAGCGGTTCCAAGGTCATGGCCAAGGTGCCGGTCCCGGAGGCGCCCGCGGGGGGAGGCGGCCGGGGCGAAAAGGGAGGCAAGCGGGGTGAGAAGGGTAAACGCGGTGGTCAAAAGGCCCCATGAACGTTTCCCGTCCCTTCATCGAACGACCGATCGCCACCTCGCTGATCATGGTGGCGCTGACGCTGGCCGGCATTGTCGGCTATCGTGGGTTGTCGATCGCCGCCCTGCCGCAGGTGGATTATCCCACCATTCAGGTTTCGACGCTTTACCCCGGCGCCAGTCCCGAGGTCATGACCTCGGCGGTGACCGCGCCACTGGAGCGCCAGTTCGGACAAATGTCCGGCCTGACCGAGATGACCTCGGTGAGCTCGGGCGGCGCGTCGGTTATCACCCTGCAATTCAGCCTCGAGATTCCGCTGGATGTCGCGGAGCAGGAGGTCCAGGCCGCGATCAATGCCGGCAACAGCTTCCTGCCGCCCGGGCTCCCGAATCCGCCCACCTACAGCAAGGTGAACCCGGCCGACACTCCGATCATGACGCTCGGCATCACGTCGGAAACGATGGCGTTGCCGAAAATCGAGGACCTCGTCGACACCCGGCTCGCGCAAAAAATTTCGCAAGTGACCGGCGTCGGGCTCGTGAGCATTTCGGGCGGTCAGCGGCCCGCCGTGCGCATTCAGGTGAATCCCGGAGCGCTCGCGGCCTATGGCATCGATATGGAGCAGCTGCGGCAGGCCATCGCGAACGCGAACTCCAATAGCGCCAAGGGCAGCTTCGACGGCCCGAGCCAGTCCTCGAACATCGACGCGAACGACCAGTTGAAGTCGGCCGACGAATACCGGCAGATCATTGTCGCTTACAAGAAGGGCTCGCCGATCCGGCTCTCCGACCTCGCCGACACCGTGGACGGGGCGGAAAACATGTACCTCGCCGCGTGGGCCAACAAGACGCCGGGCGTCATCCTTAACATCCAGCGGCAGCCGGGGGCCAACGTCATCCAGGTCGTGGACCAGATCAAGACGCTGCTGCCCCAGTTGCAGGCTTCCCTGCCCGCTGCCGTCAACCTGTCCATCCTGAGCGACCGCACCACGACGATTCGCGCCTCCGTGGAGGACGTGCAGCTGGAGCTGTTGCTTGCCATCGGCCTCGTCGTGCTGGTGATTTTCATTTTCCTGCGCAACCTGCCCGCCACGGTCATCCCGGGCATCGCGGTGCCGCTCTCGCTCGTGGGCACGTTCGGCGTGATGTATCTGGCCGGCTTCTCGATCAACAACCTCACGCTGATGGCGCTCACCATCGCCACGGGCTTCGTGGTCGATGATGCGATCGTGATGATCGAGAATATCTCGCGCTACATCGAGGAGGGCGAGGAACCGATGGCCGCCGCCCTCAAGGGTTCCGCCCAGATCGGGTTCACCATCATTTCGCTGACGTTTTCCCTGATCGCCGTGTTGATCCCATTGCTGTTCATGGCCGATGTCGTGGGCCGGCTCTTCCGCGAATTTGCGATCACCCTGGCGGTGGCCATCCTGATCTCGGCGGTGATCTCGCTCACCCTCACTCCCATGATGTGCAGCAGGCTCCTGCATCACGTGCCCGAGGAGAAGCAGGGCTGGTTCTATCATGCCTCGGGCCAGTTTTTCGACCGGGTCATCGCCGAGTACGGCCGTTGCCTCCGGTGGGTGCTCGACCGCCAGAAGCTCACGATGTACGTCGCCGTCGGCACTCTCCTGCTCACGGTCGTCCTCTACATTTTCAGCCCCAAGGGATTTTTCCCCACGCAGGACACGGGGGTGATCCAGGGCATCACGGAGGCTTCGCAGGACATTTCTTTCGCGACCATGAGCACGCGCCAGCAGGCCGTCGCGGAGGCCATTCTGGAAGATCCGAACGTAGCCAGCGTTTCCTCTTTCATCGGGATCGACGGGATCAACACCACGCTCAACAGCGGGCGCATCGCGATCAATTTGAAGCCGCTGGGCGATCGCGACAAGCGGGCGCCGGACATCATCCAGGATCTGCAGCAGCGGGTGAGTCCTATCCCGGGCATTACGCTCTACATGCAGCCCGTGCAGGATATCACCGTCGGCACCTCGGTCAGCCGGACGCAGTATCAATTCGTGCTCCAGAGCACGTCGCAGGAGGAGCTCTCCACCTGGGTGCCGCGGCTGCTCGAAAAACTCGCGAGCGTCCCGCAGTTGCAGGATGTCACGAGCGATCTGCAGGACCGGGGCCGGCAGGTCTATGTGAACATCGATCGCAACACGGCGAGCCGTTACGGCATCACCACGGCGGCCATCAGCAACCTCCTCTACAGCGCGTTTGGCCAGCGGCTGATTTCGACGATTTTCACCCAGTCCAACCAGTATCGGGTCGTGCTCGAGATCAAACCCGAGCTGAAGCAGGGCCCGCAGGCCCTCGAGCATCTCTATCTCAATTCTTCCGATGGCACGCCGGTCCGGTTGTCCAGCATTGCGCAGATGGTCGAGCAGCCGGCCATGCTCGCGATCAGCCGGTCCAGCCAGCTGCCGGCGGCGACGATCTCGTTCAACCTATCCCGCAACACGTCGCTCGGCGAGGCGGTGGACGAAATCAAACGCGTCGAGCGGGAAATCGGCCTGCCGCTGTCGGTCAGCACGTCGTTTCAGGGTGCGGCCAAGGCCTTCGAATCCGCCCTCAAGAACGAACTCTGGCTCATTCTCGCGGCGATCGCCACGATGTACATCGTCCTCGGGGTGCTCTATGAAAGTTACGTTCACCCCATCACCATCCTGTCGACCTTACCTTCCGCCGGGGTGGGCGCGCTCCTGGCACTGATGGCGGCCCGCACCGATCTGAATGTGATCGGCATCATCGGCATCATTCTCCTGATCGGTATCGTGCAGAAGAATGCCATCATGATGATCGATTTTGCGCTCGATGCGGAGCGCACCCAGGGGCTGGCGCCTCGCGAAGCGATTTATCAGGCCTGCCTCCTGCGGTTCCGACCCATTCTGATGACGACGGCGGCGGCCCTGCTGGGCGCGCTGCCACTCATGCTGGGCCGGGGCATGGGTGCGGAACTGCGCGCACCCCTCGGCATCACCATGGTGGGCGGGCTGATGGTCAGCCAGGTGCTGACCCTCTTTACCACCCCGGTGGTTTATCTCGCCTTTGATCGCCTCGCCCGCCGCGTGCGGGATAGGCGCGCCCCATCCAGTTCGGATGAAACCGTGGCGGTCGCCGATCCCCAGCAGCCGTGACGTTCTCCGAGACATTCATTCGCCGGCCGGTGGCCACGGCGTTGCTGACCATCGGCATCGCCCTCGCCGGCGGCATCGCCTTCAACTTGCTGCCGGTCTCGCCGCTGCCCCAGGTCGATTTTCCGACGATTTCCGTCAGCGCGAGCGTGGCCGGAGCGAGCCCCGAGGTCATGGCCGCGACCGTGGCCACGCCCCTCGAACGCGCGCTCGGGCGCATCGCCGGCGTTACGGAACTCACTTCCTCGAGTTCCCAGGGTTCGACCCGGGTGACCCTGCAATTCGACCTTTCGCGCGATATCAACGGTGCCGCCCGCGACGTTCAGGCGGCGCTCAACGCCGCGCGCAGCCTGCTTCCGACCAGTCTCTCAAGCAATCCGACTTACCGGAAAGTCAATCCGACGGAGTTTCCGGTGATCATCCTTTCGCTCACGTCGGACGTGTTGTCCCGCGGCGAAATGTACGATGCGGCGGCGACCATTCTCGCCCAGAAAATCGCGCAGATCCCTGGGGTCGGCGACGTCTCCGTCGGCGGTGGCGCGTTGCCGGCGGTGCGGGTCGAACTCAACCCCACCCAGCTCAGCAACTACGGTATTTCGACGGAGACGGTGCGGGCGGCGATTGCGGCGACCAACGCCAATCAGGCCAAGGGTTTTGTCGAGGAAGGCGACCGGCGCTGGCAGATCGCGGCCAACGACCAGGCGCTCCGGGCCAGCGATTACATCCCACTCATCATCACCTACCGCAAGGGCGCCCCGGTGCGGCTCGGGGACGTGGCCGAGGTCGTCGACTCGGTGGAAAACCTCCGCACCTACGCTGTCTCCAACGGCGTGCCCGCCGTCCTCATCCAGATCACCCGGCAACCGGAGGCCAACATCATCGAGACGGTGGACCGTATCCGGGCGATGATGCCCGCGCTGCAGGCCTCCATTCCGAGCAGTATCAAATTGATCGTTACGGCCGATCGCTCCGTGTCCATTCGCGCGGCCCTGCTCGACGTCGAGCTGAGCCTGATCGCCGCCGTCCTGCTCGTGACGGGAGTCGTTTATCTTTTTCTCCGCGATCTCCGGGCCACCGCGGTGCCCGCCGTCGCCGTGCCGGTCTCGCTCATCGGCACGTTCGCCATCATGCATCTGGCCGGCTTCAGCCTCAACAACCTGTCGCTGATGGCTCTGACGGTGGCGACGTGTTTCGTCGTGGATGACGCCATCGTGGTGCTCGAGAACATCTCGCGGCACGTGGAGGCGGGGATGCCCCGCTTCCAGGCGGCGATCGTCGGCGCACGGGAGGTCGGCTTCACGGTCATCTCGATGAGCCTCTCGCTCATCGCGGTCTTCATCCCGATCCTGCTCATGGGCGGCATCGTCGGCCGGCTTTTCCGCGAGTTCGCCATCACGCTGTCCGTGGCGATCGTCGTTTCCCTGATCATTTCGCTGACGACGACGCCGATGATGTGCGCGCGTCTGATGCGGCCCCATCCGTCCAAGCCGGCGGGCTCCGGCCGTCGCGGCGGCGTGGTGGCGTGGGGCACCCGGATTTACGAGCGGTCGTTGCGCTGGGCCCTGGAGCACAGCTTCGCGATGATCATGGTGCTGCTCGTCATCATCGGGCTCAACGGTTACCTCTACCTTGCGATCCCCAAGACTTTCTTCCCGCAGCAGGACACGGGGATGATCCAGGGCGGTGTCGGAGCCGATCAAAGCATGTCGTTCGCCGCGATGACGCCGAAACTCGAAGCCTTCGCCAAAATGATTCGCGACGATCCGGCGGTCGCCACGGTGACCGCCTCGATCGGCAGTGCCGGTGGTGGCGGTGGCCGGGGGCCGACGGCGCAGGTTTCGGTTTCCCTCAAGCCCCTCCGGGAGCGCAGGGTTTCGGCCGATGTGGTGATCGCCCGGCTGCGGGCGCAAAGCACCAGCGTGACCGGCGCCCAGCTCTTTCTCTTCGCGAACCAGGATCTCCGGTCCGGCGGCCGCCAAAGCGATTCCGCCAACCAATACACGCTCCAATCCGATGACCTGGGCGAACTCACCGTCTGGGAACCGAAGATCAGGAATGCCTTGATGCAGATTCCGTTTATCACGGATGTGAGCACGGACTCTCGCACCCGGGGACTCCAGACGACGCTGATCTTCGATCGCGACAAGATTTCCCGTCTCGGCCTGACCATGGCGCAGATCAATGCGGCCCTCTACAATTCCTTTGGGCAGCGCCAGGTTTCCACGCTGTTCAAGTCCCTCAACCAGTATCACGTGGTCATGGAGGTGGATCCCCGGTTCTCCCAGGGCCCGCAGTCATTGGAGAGCGTTTTCGTGGTCGGTCGCAACGGCGCCAGGATCCCGCTTTCCACCTTCGCGCGCTATGAGCCGACCAACGCGCCCCTTTCCGTCAACCACCAGGGGCAGTTTGTCGCGTCGACCATTTCGTTCAACCTCGCCGAGGGGGCGACGCTTTCCCAGGCCTCGCAGGCAATCGAATTTGCGATGGCCAATCTGGGCGTGCCGACCTCCGTGCATGGCGGTTTTCAGGGCAGTGCGCGCATGTTCCAGCAGGCGTTGGACAACCAGCCCATCCTCATTCTCACCGCGCTGATCGCGGTCTACATTGTCCTCGGCGTGCTCTACGAGAGCTATATTCATCCGATCACGATCCTCTCCTCGCTGCCTTCGGCCGGCGTGGGCGCGCTGCTGGCGCTGCAGGTGTTCGGGGCCGATTTCAGCGTGATCGCCCTGATTGGCGTGCTGCTGTTGATCGGCCTCGTGCAGAAGAACGCCATCATGATGATCGACGTCGCGCTGACGTTGGAACGCACGCAGCGGCTGACGGCGCGCGAGGCGATCTTTCAGGCGGGCATGCTGCGCTTCCGCCCGATCATGATGACAACGTCGTCCGCGCTGCTGGGTGCGCTCCCGCTCGCGATCGGTTTCGGCGAGGGCTCGGAATTGCGGCGGCCGCTCGGTATCGCGGTGGTCGGCGGACTGCTGTTCAGCCAGGCGCTGACGCTCTACACGACGCCCGTGGTCTATGTTTATTTTGACCGTTTCCGGGCCTGGCTGCAGCAGCGTCGCGCCGCCCGCAAGGGTGCGGCGACCCCCGTCGGTGGCGTTGCGGCAGAAACGACGGCCTGACGACCCACGGGCGCGGGCTCGTGCCGGTTCAGCCCGGCGCCAGCGGGAGCGTGAAGCAAAACGTCGCGCCTTTGCCCGGGGCGCTGCTTACCGCCCAGATCCGGCCGCCGTGGTCTTCGGCGATCTTTTTGCAGATCGTGAGCCCCAGGCCGGTGCCGTGGGCCTTGCCATGGGTCGTGAACGGCCGGAAAAGCGACTGCGCGACTTCCGTCGCGATGCCCCGGCCGGTGTCCTCCACCTCGACGCGCAACTCGCCGCCTTCGACGGCAAAGCGCAGCATGATCTTTCCGCCGTCGGGCATCTCGTCGACGGCGTTGTTGAGGAGGTTGTAGAAGAGGCGCGACAGGCGCTGCGGATCGATCCGGACATTCACCTCGGGGGCGGGATGCGTGAGCTCGAGCTTCACGCCCCGCTCGGCGATCTCCTGGCGGATCTCATCAGCCAGCGGATCCATATAGCGGGAAAAATTCACGGTGGTCAGCCGGGGCTGCTGGCCGGTCGGCTTGGTGAACTCGATCAGCTCCTGCAGCATGTTGGTCATGCGCTCGACCTGATGGGCGATCTTGTTTTGCGCGCGTTGGCGCATCGGCGGGGTCGTGGCGTCGCTGCACGCCAGCTCGGCGGCGAGCCCGATGACGGTGAGCGGATTCTTGAAATCGTGGACGATGGTGCCGGCGAAACGCCCGATCACGGCCAGCCGCTCGGCCTGCAGGATTTCATCCGCATATTTCTGATTCAAGGTCCGCATGCGGCCGCTGAATTCGCGGATAAGGTTCAGTGCCAGGCCCGGCTTCCGCTCGATCAAGGCGAGCAGCTCCGCGCGGCTCATGAAAAATGCCTCCGTCTCCTCCTCGGCGTGGGCGGTCGCGGAGCGCGGCGCGTCGTCGAGCACGGCCATTTCGCCGAAGAAGTCGCCCGCGCCGATCGTGGCGAGCACGCGCGTCTGGTCGTTTCCGACCACGGCGGAGATCCGCACGCGGCCGGACTCGACCACATAAAAACCGTCGCCGGGATCGCCGGCGGAGAAAATCACCTCGCCGGCGGAAAACTTCCGCACACGGCCGGTGTTGCCCAGCTGCCGCAATTCTTCCCCGAGGAGACCGGTGAACCGTGGCTCGTTGGGTGCGGGCATGACACGACCACAATCCAGCCGGATTACTTCGTAAAGAAAGAGATGCCGCCGGCGGTGGCGCTACGGATCGTGACTCGGACCGGCGACGGAAGGGGTCGACCTTATTTTGCGGCCGGGGTTGCGGGCGGAATCCGGCAGGACTGCCAGGCGAGAAAGCGCCAGCGACCATTCTCCTGGCGCCAGACGGACAGGAAACTCAGGTGGAGGTCATTGGTCGCCCCCTTGCTGGCCACCTTGAAATGCCCGCGACCCGTCATCAGCACGATGCCGGGTGCGATGGGCTGAAAGGCACGTTCCTCGTAGTCGAAGCTGACGTATTTCTGCCGGCCGCTCGAAAGCCCGTCGGTGAAGGAGGCCTTGGTGTCGACGGCACCGCTCGAGTGCGCATAGCGCAGGTCGTCGGAGAAGATGGCGGTCAGCCGCGCACGGTCGCCGGTGAGCATGGCGGCGGCGCGTTCGTCGTCGGCGGCGCGGACGGCGGCAATGAGCGGGTCGTCCGCGGCGTGCAGCGAACCGAGCGCGAGGGCGAACCACAGGGAAAAACGGAGCAGGATTTTCATGGTGATGGAGAGGATGCCGGGCGCCTATTTTGCCGGGGCGGCCGGCGGAGTCACGAAGCATCCCTGCCAGGCGAGCAGGCGCCACTTCCCCTTTTCCTCGCGCCAGACCGCCAGAATTCCGAGGACGCTTTGGATGGGCTTGCCGGCGCTGCGCGCCTTCGCCTCAACCCGCCCCGTCATCAGCGCGATCTGCGGCGACGGAAACGTGAAGTTCCGCTCCGTGTAGTGCAGGGAGAAGTATTGGGTTTGGCCGCTGGTGAGCAGGTTGATGTAGCCGGCTTTGTTGTCCACCGCTCCCGTGGCATGGCCGTAACGCAAGTCATCGGAAAAAATCGCGTTCAGCCGGGCCCGGTCGGCGGCGATGAAGGCGGCGACCCGCTCATCATCCGCGGCGCGCAGCGCGGCGACCAATTGGGCATCGGGGGCGGCCGCGCGGAGCGAGACCAGGGCAAGGGCGAGCAGGGGAAGCAGGCGTTTCATGTTGGGGCGGGGACTTTGGCAGGGACGGGACGTGGCGTCAGCCAAGGGCGCGAAATAACCCGGGGCAAGCTTGGCCGGTTGACGGTGCGGTGGTGAGCCGCCCGGCCGGAGAAATAAATTTTCATTTGTTATCGCTGGAGGCGAATCCGATAGTCCGCGCCATGCCTGCCCCGTCCTCCCCCGTCGCGCTTCGGCGGTTGTGCGACGACGTGGGCACCGTGGATGGCGTGGGAGTCGAGGAACGCGTCGCCAAGTATGCCACGCGCTCGATCAAGAAGGCGGCGAAGCTCTGGGGCCTGAAAAAAGCCGTCTCGATGGTCGATCTCACCACCCTCGAGGGCAAGGACACCCCCGGGAAGATCGCCTCCCTTTGCCAGAAGGCGATCGAGCCGCACGATGACCCGGACATTCCCGCCGTGGCGGCGGTGTGCGTTTATCCCTCGATGGTGCGGCACGCGAAACCGCATGTGGCCGGCACTGGCATCAAGATCGCCTCGGTGGCGACGGCGTTTCCCAGCGGCCAGACGCCGCTCCGGACCCGGCTCGCCGAGGTGCGCGGCGCGGTGGCGGCCGGCGCGGACGAGATCGACATGGTGATCAATCGTGGGGCTTTTCTCGCCGGCGAGTTGGCCGAGGTTCAGGACGAGATCGCGGCCGTCGTGGAGGCGTGCGGCGGCGCGGCGCTCAAGGTGATCCTTGAGGTCAGCGAACTCGAAACCTTCGACAACATCCGCGCTGCGTCGTTTCTGGCCATGCGCGCGATCCGCCCGGGCGATTTCATCAAGACGAGCACGGGCAAGACCTCGCTCAATGCCACGCTGGGCAACAACCAGGTGATGCTCGAGGCGATCCGCGATTTCTACCTCGATACTGGGATCGCGATCGGGATGAAGCCGGCCGGCGGCATCCGCACGGCCAAGCAGGCGCTGCAGTTTCTCGTGGCGGTGAAGGAAACGCTCGGCGACGCCTGGCTGACCAACACGCGCTACCGGTTCGGCGCGAGCTCCCTGCTCAACGACCTGCTCCGCCAGCTCGAAAAGGAAAAGACGGGCGCGTATCAGGCCCCGTACTATTTCAGCGATGCGGCCGAATCCTACTAACCGCCTGCCTTCTCCCGGTGGATCAAACCATGGCAACTGTAGTTAAGAAAAAAACCGTTCGCGCCGCCGCCCGCCGGGGCCGGCCCGCGCCTGAATTGATCTTTGGCGATCTGTGGGAATTCGATCCGGCGCCGGAGACCGCGGACCCGAAGCTCAAGCCGCGCTACGACCTGTTCATCGACGGTCGGTTCGTGGCGCCACGCAGCGGCAAGTATTTCGACTCCATCAATCCGGCGAACGAACAGAAGCTCGCGGAAATCGCGCTGGCCGGGCGCGCGGATGTCGATGCCGCCTATGCCGCCGCGCAGCGGGCGTTCGACACCGTCTGGCGCCGGATGCCGGGCCGGGAGCGGGCGAAATATCTTTACCGCATCGCACGGCTGCTGCAGGACCGCGCGCGCGAGTTCGCCGTCGCGGAAACGCTCGACGGCGGCAAACCGATCAAGGAGTCGCGCGACTTCGATGTGCCGATGGCGGCCGCGCATTTTTTCTACCACGCGGGTTGGGCCGACAAGCTCGACTACGTGGCGCCGGGCCGCCGGGTGGCGCCGCTCGGCGTAGTGGGGCAGGTGATCCCGTGGAATTTTCCCCTGCTGATGCTCGCGTGGAAACTCGCGCCGGCGCTGGCCATGGGCAATTGCGTCGTCCTCAAACCCGCGGAAACGACGAGCATCACGTGCCTCAAGTTCGCGGAGATCCTGCAGGACGCGGGATTGCCACCGGGCGTCGTGAACTTTGTCACGGGCGCGGGTGAAACCGGTGCGGCGGTGGTGAGCCACCCCACGCCGGCCAAGGTCGCGTTCACCGGCTCGACGGAAGTGGGCAAGACGATCCTGCGCGCGCTCGCCGGCACGGAGAAGAAGCTGACGATGGAGCTCGGGGGCAAGGCCGCGAACATCGTGTTCGACGACGCCCCGCTCGACCAGGCGGTCGAGGGCATCGTGAACGGCATCTTTTTCAACCAGGGGCACGTGTGCTGCGCCGGTTCCCGTCTGCTGGTGCACGAGCCGGTGGCGGAACGCGTCGTGGCGAAGCTCAAGCAGCGGATCAAGGTGCTGCGCGTGGGCGATCCGATGGACAAGAACACCGACATCGGCGCGATCAATTCGCAGGCCCAGCTGAGGAAGATCCGGGCACTTGTCGCGAGCGGGGTGAAAGCCGGCGTGGAGATGTTCCAGCCCCCGTGCCGGCTGCCGGCGAAGGGATTTTATTTTCCGCCGACGCTCTTCAACGGCGTGACCATGAGCCACCGCATCGCGCGCGAGGAGATTTTCGGGCCGGTGCTGAGCATCCTGACGTTCCGCACCGTGGAAGAGGCGATCGAGAAGGCCAACAACACCGCCTACGGGTTGAGCGCCGGCGTGTGGACCGACAAGGGCTCGCGCATCCTGAAGATGAGCGTCGAGCTGAAAGCCGGGGTGGTCTGGGCCAACACGTACAACAAATTCGATCCGACGTCGCCCTTCGGCGGCTACAAGGAAAGCGGCTTCGGCCGCGAAGGCGGCCGGCAGGGGCTGCTGGATTACGCGGTGTTGAAAGCTTGACGAAATTTAATGTGGAAAGCTGAAAAACGGGAAACGAACCCCTGACTCATGCCAGCGACGTCTTCTTCCCCTCCGTTTTCTGATTTCCCCATTCAAAATCATTCCATGCCCCGTCTCCCCATCACCAAGACCCCCAAGCCCTACGTCGGCGGGGCGTTCATTCGCTCGGAGAGTGGACGGACCTTTCCCTTGCAGACGGCAACCGGGGCGTTCTTCGCCAACGTCCCGCAGTGCACGCGCAAGGATTTGCGCAACGCGGTCGAGGCCGCCGCGAAGGCCGGCCCGGGCTGGGCGAAGCGCACCGCCTACAACCGCGGCCAGATCCTTTACCGGCTCGCCGAGATGCTGGAGGCGCGGCGGCAGGAGATGATCGACACGCTCGCACGTTTCGGGGCGGCGAAATCCACCGCCGCGAGGGAAGTCGATGCCGCGACAGACCGGTTGGTCTACTACGCCGGCTGGGCGGACAAATACGAGCAGGTGCTCGGCAACGTGAACCCGGTCGCCTCGCCGCATTTCAACTTCACCGTCACCGAGCCGATGGGGGTGATCGGCGTGATCGCGCCGGACGCGCCACCGCTGCTGGGCCTCGTTTCGCTGGTCGCGCCGGTCATCGTGAGCGGCAATACCGTGGTGGCGCTCGCGGCGGAGAAATCGCCGTATCCGGCCATCCTGTTCGGCGAGATGCTGGCGACGAGCGATCTGCCCGGCGGTGTGGTCAATATCCTCACCGGCCATCGCCGGGAGCTGGTGCCGACGTTTGCCACGCACACGCATCTGCGGGGGATCAGTGCCACCGCCAGCGCCGACGAGCGCAAGGCGCTCCAACTGGGTGCCGCCGAGAGCATCAAGCGGGTGCATTTCGCCGAGGTTAAGACCGAGGCCGATTGGTTCGGCGACGGCGCGCAGAGCCTCTACGCGATCCGCGACTTTCTCGAATTCAAAACCACGTGGCACCCAATCGGAGCGTGAGCCAATTGATGAAGCTGGGAATTTTTCGTATGGGCGCCCGGTTCTTCGCCGCGATTCTCGTGCTTGGTGTGGCGGTTGGGGCCCAGCCTCCGTCCGCCACCGATGACGCGCGTGCGCAACGCATCATTTCCTCCCCGGCGTTCAAGGCGGCGGTGGCGGTGTTCGAGCGGGACTTCGACCGGTTCGTCGACGAAATCGTGCTGCTGACCGAGATCCCGGCGCCGCCTTTCGGCGAGAAGGCCCGCGGCGAGGCTTACCTCAAAATGTTGCGCGCGACCGGGCTTGAGCAGTGCGAGACGGATGCCGCTGGCAACGTCATGGGCCTGCGTCGCGGCCGGGGTCGCGCCCCATTGCTGGCGGTGGCGGCTCATCTCGACACGGTTTTTCCGGCCGGAACCGACGTGAAGGTAAAGCGCGTGGGGACCACGTTGCGGGCTCCTGGCGTGGGCGATGACACCCGTTCGCTCGCATTTCTACTGGCGGCGTTGCGCGCGATGCGGGAGGCGAAGATCGAGACGGCCGGGGATATTCTGTTCATCGGCGACGTGGGTGAGGAAGGCGCGGGCGATCTGCGCGGCATGCGCCATTTGTTCGGCGAGGGTCCGTGGAAAGGGAAGATCAAGCGCTTCATCACAGTCGACGGGACGTCCAACGACGTGGTGACGAACGGGGCGTTGGGTAGCCTGCGCTATCGCGTCACCTTCAAGGGCCCCGGCGGCCATAGTTGGGGCGCGTTCGGGCAGGTCAGCCCGGCCTTCGCTATGGGCAATGCCATCGCCCAGCTGGGGAAACTCGTCGTCCCCCGGTCGCCCAAGGTCTCCTACAATGTCGGCGTGGTGACGGGCGGCACGTCGGTGAACTCGATTCCCTTCGAGGTCGCGATGGAGGTCGACCTGCGTTCGACCGCGCCGGAGGAGCTCAAGAAGGTCGATGCGCAGTTCAAGCGCATCGTGGAGCAGGCGGTGGCGGAGGAGAATGCCGCGCGGGCCACGACCTTCGGCCGGATCACGGTCGAGGTGAAACTCATCGGCGACCGGCCGTCCGGTGCGCTTGCGATCGACTCGCCGGAGTTGCGGCAGGTGGCGGCGACGATGCGGGCCTACGACAAGACGCCGGTGTGGAGTGCGAGCAGCACGGATGCGAACATCCCGATCAGCCTTGGCATTCCCGCCTTCGCGATGGCGGCCCAATCCGCGAACCGGGGGGCACGCTCCCATTCGCTGGACGAATGGACCGATGTGGAAAAAACCACGGCGGTGAAGGATTTTTCCCTCGCGCTGGCGATTCTGCTCACGGTGGCGGAGTTGCCGTAGCGGGCTGGATCGGCTCCTCCCGCCGGAGTGGGGCGCCGCACTTTGTCTTGCGGCAAGTGGTCGGCGATTGCCAATGGTAGGTCGTGGGCCCTTTCCGCCAGGTTTTCGTCGGGACGCGGTTTACCCTTTTGGGCAGCACTCTGGTGACTGCCGCGACGCCGGATCGCGTCACGCGGCAATTGAAATGGACGCATCAATTTCAGTTCGCGGGCTACTATGCGGCGATCGCACAGGGTCATTATCGCGAGGCGGGACTGGAGGTCGTGCTGAAGGAGGCCATGCCCGGGCGGGATCCGGTGGATACAGTGCTGAAGGGCGAGGCTGAATTTGGCGTGGGCACCTCCGATAGGCGGCTGCTGCGGAATCGCGGTGAGCCGGTCGTGGTACTGGCGGCGATTTTCCAACACTCGCCACTGGTGCTGCTGGTGCGCACCGCGAGTCGGGTCACCGATTTGCAGGGGTTGCATGACCGGGAGTTGATGATGCTGCCGTCCGAGTCGGCGGATGCCGCGAAGGGGCGCTACCGCGGCATGTTGAGCCACGAGATCCGCACGCCGCTCAACGGCATGCTCGGGATGATCAACCTGCTGCGGGCGGAAACTTTTTCCGTGGAGGGCCGCGAGCACCTCGAGCTGCTGGATCACTCCGGCCGGACGCTGCTGAAACTGATCAACGATCTGCTCGATTTTGCCCGGTTCGATTCGGGGCGCGTGGAACTGGAGCAGTTGCCCGTCGAGCCGGCGGTCTTCGTGCGTGAATTGTGCACGCTGTTCCGGCCGCCGGCGGAGGCGAAGGGGGTCCGGCTGTGGGCCGAGGTCCGGCCCGAGGTGCCGCCCGACGGTGTGGACCGATCCGATGCGGCTGCGGCAGGTGCTTTCAAATCTGCTGGCGAACGCGATCAAGTTCACGGCGGCCGGTCAGGTCGAAATCATGGTCGGGCGCGCGCCGTTTGCCGCGGCCACTCCGGGATGGTGTCGGATCCGTTTTCACGTGAGCGACACGGGAATCGGCATCGCGCCCGAGCGGGTGGCTTATTTGTTCGAG
Organism: Opitutia bacterium; assembly: GCA_947474935.1. Taxonomy (GTDB): domain Bacteria; phylum Verrucomicrobiota; class Verrucomicrobiia; order Opitutales; family Opitutaceae; genus ER46. The sequence continues at coordinate 36,304 of CANJKL010000002.1, read as the reverse complement.
CCCTATGTGCAGACGGAGGCATCCGTGGCGCGAGAGTGCGGTGGCACGGGCCTCGGACTTTCGCTTTCGAAACGACTCGCCCAGCTCCTGGGCGGCAACATCCGGCGGCAGAGCACGCCCGGAACCGGCTCGGTGTTCACGTTGGAAATCGAAGTCGACCGCACGCCGACGGAGAAGAAAATCGGGGGCGATTGAGGCGGGCGGGCGGTAGCGCCGCTTCCGTTGTTCCCCGGCGGCATCGGTTGCCGGGCGATTCCTTGGCTCGCCTGTGCCCGAAGACTTCCTCTGTCTCGTGACCGTCCCTCCTCTGCGATGATCGAAGCCCGCAACCTTACGAAAACCTTTCGCGACAAAAAGCGCGGCGAGGTGCATGCCGCGGCCGGGATATCCTTCCGCGTCGAGCCCGGGCAGATCTACGGGTTGCTGGGTGCGAACGGGGCGGGGAAGACCACCACCTTGCGGATGCTGGCCACGTTGTTGCAGCCCACCAGTGGAGGAGCGACGGTGGCGGGCTTCGAAATCACCCGGGAGCCGGGCCGGGTGCGCGCCCGCGTCGGATTTCTCGCCGCCAGCACGGCGCTGTACGCCCGGCTGACGGCGCGCGAAATGATCGCCTATTTCGGCCGGCTCAACGGCCTGACCGATGCCGCCATCGCGACTCGCACCCGGCAGCTCGCGGACGAACTCGACATGCACGAGTTTCTCGACCGCCGCTGCGATACGTTTTCCACCGGCATGAAGCAAAAGACGTCGATTGCCCGCACGTTGATCCACGATCCCGCGGTGATGATCTTCGACGAGCCCACCGTCGGTCTCGATGTCATGACCGCCCGGGCCATCGTGCGGTTTGTGCGGGAGTGTCGCGATCGAGGGAAGACCGTCATTTATTCGACGCACGTGATGAGCGAGGTGGAGAAGCTGTGCGACCGGGTCGGCATCATCCACGACGGCCGGTTGCTCGCGGCAGGAACGTTGGCCGAGCTGGGTGTCCGCGCGGGTGAGCGCAATATGGAAGACGTTTTCGTGCAGATCGTCGGCGGCGAACCGCCGCTGCCGTGAGACCGGTCCTGCGACTCCCATGAACTGGAAGAACGTCGTCGTCATCTATCTCAAGGAGCTCAAGGACTCGCTGCGCGACCGGCGGACGCTGCTCTCGATGATCATCGTCCCGACGCTGGTGATGCCCGCGCTCGCGTTCGTCGTGGGCCGCATTGCCACCCAGGTCGTGGCCAGCGCGCGGGATGAGAAATCCGCGATCATGGTGATCGGCGCGCAGGACGCGCCCGGCCTCGTGGCGGCGCTGGCCCAGTCCTCGAGATTCCGTGCCATGCCTCCGCGCGATGACTATCAGCAGCAGATTATCGACAAAAAACTGCGAGCGGTGGTGCGAATCCCACCCGGATTCGAACGCGACCTCGCCCGGAACTCGGCCTCCCCCGTCGTCATCCTGCATTACGAAGGCGAGATAAAGTCCGGTTTCGCGGCGGCCGAGCTGGAGCGTTTTTTGCGGGAGTATCGCGACCGGCACGTGGCGGCGACCCTGGCGGCGCGCGATCTGCCGGCGACCCTGGTGCGGCCGTTTGAGGTGAAGCGCGAGAATGTGGCGCCGCCCGAAAAGGTCGGGGGCAACCTCTTTGGCGGCATCGTCCCTTATCTCATCATCATCCTTTGCTTTGCGGGCGCGATGTATCCGGCGATCGATCTCGCCGCGGGCGAGAAGGAGCGGGGCACGATGGAAACGTTGCTGTGCAGCCCCGCCTCCCGGGTGGAAATCGTGCTCGGCAAGTTTCTGATGGTGCTCACGGGATCGCTCAGCGCGATGGTGCTTGCGCTGCTGTCCATGGGCGCGACGGCAATCGCGATGGGGTTGATGTTCGCCGGTGGCGCTTCGACGGCCGTGGCGCAGGCGGCCGCGCGGGGTGGCCCGATGCCGTTGATCGATCCGGTGGGGCTGCTGGGCGTGCTCGCGATGGTGTTGCCGGTGGCGGTGTTTTTCTCCGCGGTGGAACTCACGGTGGCGCTGTTCGCCCGCACCTCGAAGGAAGCGCAAAGTTACCTCGGCCCGATGGTCCTCGTCGTGTTGGTGCCGGCCGTCATCGGGATGTTGCCGGGCATCGAGCTCAACGCCCGGCTCGCGCTGATTCCGCTCCTCAATCTTTCGCTCGTGTGCCGGGAGATGCTGTCCGGCGTGTGGCACTGGCCTTACATCGGCCTCATCTTCGCGTCATCGTGCGTCTATGCCGCCGCCGCGCTGGCGCTGGCGGTCCGCATGTTCAACCGCGAGGAAGTGTTGTTTCGAACGTAAATTTTTTTCAAAACCGGGGGGTAGCAGGTAAAGCTGGGGTAAAAGCCCCGTGCTCCCATGGTATTGCGGAACGAAAGCGCGTAGGGTGGGGACATCGCAAGGAACCCATCATATGAATACGCTCGTCACCTTCCCTCCCGCGGCGCCCGAGCTCAAACTCCCGCCCCGCGCCTCCGCCGAGAAATGGGCCGCCACGCTGGTTGAAGAACGCCGCCGTCTGCAGGAAGATCAGGACGCACTCCGCGAGCGCGAAGCCAATCTGCGCGACTACGAGGCGCGCCTGCGCGCGTGGCAGGCGGAAATCGACGCGGGCCGCGAGGTTGCTGGCGGGGTGGGGTCGACTCCCGTGGTAACGGTGGGGCAGCGGTCTGCCAGCCGCCAGCCGTGCAACGAAGATCCGGCACTGCAAATGGCTTGGGAGAAATTGCACCGCGCCCGCGAACTGCTCGAAACCGAGCAGACGCACCTGCGCGACGACCGGATCGTGTTGCGCGGCCAGGAGGCCGCGATGAAGAAACGCGAGGAGGCGCTCGACGCCCGGGAGGCGCGCGTCGCGGCCCGCGAACAACTTGTCGCCGCCGCGGCACCGCCGCCTGCCAACAGCGAATCCACGGTGTCCGCCGTCACCCGGCTGACGCGCGCGCCCTTTGATCTGGCCCGTTCGGTTTTCGGCGGGAAAAAATAGCCGTCCTCGCTTGGTGGCGCCGCCGCTTCCGTCCCAACGAGGGCGGGCAATTGCGTGCGCTGGCGTGGATGGGCCCGGCGACAATGGGCACGCGCTGAAATCATGCGCCACGGCTGAAATCAGCCGTAGTTGCCACCGCCGAGCCCGACTCCCAACCGAGTCGGGTTTTTTATTCCCCCCATTTCTCACCTCCGTTCCTCCCATGCCCACGCTCGCGCCCGTCCGCCCCTGGCCCGTTTCCACCGCTCTCGATCTGCCATCGGTCTCCTTCTTCGGCCGTTCGCTCGCGGAATATTCCCGATTCTTCGCCCTCGCTCTTGCCGCGTTGCGCGACCACGGCGTACTGGACGTTGCCGCCGGCCCCGCGTCGTTCACCGCCGAGGCATGCGCGCGGCGGATCAACGCCGTGGCCGTCGATCCGCTCGATGGCTGCACGCCCGGCGCCCTCGCGGCCCACGTGCAGATCGATTACGCCCGGATGTTCGCGCAAATCCGGCATTGGCCGCAGCTTTTTTGGGTCGGATCGCCGTCGCTGGCGCGGTTGCGACGGGAGCTGCGGCGCACGGGCCTCGCGAGCGACGTCGTTCCGGTCGACTTCGAATTTTTTGCCGGCGGCCATTCGATGCTGGTTTTAACGGAGCGGCCATGAGCCCCCGCCCGGACGGGTACGCCCGCCGGCGCCACTCGACCACGCGGCGATTTTTACGTCGCAACGAACGGCGGGCGACCACGGTTGTGGCCTCGTCGCGGGGCGCGCTTACGGATTTGCGCGCGCGACCGCGAACTGAAACGGTGCGGCATGTTTCCCCAGCACGTCATCGCCCGCAAGCGCGACGGGCATGTCCTCACGCGCGCCGAGCTGCAGTCGTTTGTCCGTGGCGCGACCGATGGCTCGTGGGCCGACTACCAACTCAGCGCGATGTTGATGGCGATTTTCTTTCGCGGCATGACTCCCGAGGAGACCGCGCACTGCACCGAGGCGATGCGGAATTCCGGCGTCGTGGCGGACCTGTCGAATGTGAGGCAACCCAAGGCCGACAAGCACTCGACCGGTGGGGTGGGCGACAAGGTTTCGCTGCACCTGGCGCCCATGATCGCGGCCTGTGGTGTCGCAGTGCCGATGATTTCCGGGCGCGGGCTCGGCCACACGGGCGGCACGCTCGACAAGCTCGAATCGATCCCGGGGTTTCGCGTCGACCTCTCGTTCGCCGAGTACCGTGCCCAGGTGGAGCGGATCGGGCTCTGCCTGATCGGCCAGACGGCCGAACTCGCGCCGGCGGATAAGAAGCTCTATGCGCTCCGCGACGTGACCGGTACGGTCGAGTGCGTACCGTTGATTTGCGCGAGCATTCTCTCGAAGAAGCTGGCCGAGGGCACGGACGTGCTGGTGGGCGACGTCAAATTCGGGCGGGGCGCGTTCATGAAGGACAAGGCGGCCGCCCGGGAACTCGCCCGTACGCTCGTCGCCGTGGCGACGGCGATGGGCACACCCATACGCACGGTGTTGACCGCCATGCACGAACCGCTCGGTCGTACGGTCGGCAATGCCCTCGAAGTCGCCGAGTCGATCGCCTGCCTCAAAGGCGACGGCCCCGCCGACACGATGGAAGTGACCTATGTGCTCGGCGAACAGATGCTCCTGCTCGCGAAGGTCGCTGCGACGAAGGAAGCCGCCCGCCGGCAACTCGAAGCGGGCATTGCGAGCGGCGCGGCGCGGGAAAAGTTTCGAGCGATGATCGTTGCGCAAGGTGGCGATGCCCGCGTGCTCGACGAGCCCGGGCGACTACCCCAAGCGACGCTCAAGATTCCGTTGGCTGCGCCGCGGGCCGGTTACGTGCAGGACGTCGATGCGATGGGGGTGGCGCTCGCCGCGCTCCGCTTGGGCGCCGGACGCGCGAAGACCGAAGATAAGATCGATCATGCGGTCGGCGTGAGCGCGCTCGTCAAGATCGGTGAGCGGGTCGAGTCCGGCTCTCCCCTCGGTGTCATTCACGCCAACGACGAATTTTCCCTCGCGGAGGCTCAGGGTATGCTGGCGCGAGCGATCCGGGTCGGCGATCACCCCGTGGCCGCGCCACGGCTGATCGAGGAGATCATCGGCTAAGGCCGCCCACCGCCGGGGAGGGTCGCGCCGCGAAAGATCTTCGCCTGATCGCGATCAGGCCGATTCCATCTCCGTCAGTTTTGTTGCGGCTTTTTCCCATTCCGCGGTCGCCGCGGCGATTTGGTCGACGACGGTGCTGAGCTCGCGGTTGAGGTGGTGGAACTTGCCCTTGTCGGCGTACGTTTCGGGCGCCTCCAGTTCGTTCGTGATCCCGGCCTGCTTCGCTTCGAGTTCGACGACCTTCTTTTCCAGCTGGCCGACGTGCTCGCGGAATTTTCGGACCTCGTTGGGGCTCGATTTTTTCGCGGCCGGCATGGCAGCGGACTTGGTTGTTGGTGCGGCGGTGGCCTTCTGCTGCACCGGCCGGGCATCGGTGAAGCCCGCCGTCAGGGCGGCGCGCGCGTCGCTGGCCTTGGACTTCTCCAGATAATAATCGTAGTTGCCGGCGTACGGCGTGAGGCGGCCGCTGTGCACGTGCAGCACATTCTCGGCGAGCGCCTTGATGAAATGCACGTCGTGGCTGATGAAAATGAAGGTGCCCTCGTAATTCTTCAGCGCGCCGATCAGCGCGTCGATCGACGCGATGTCGAGATGGGTCGTCGGCTCGTCCATCAACAGGAGATTGGGCGGGTTGACCAGCAGCCGGGCGAGCGCGAGGCGCGATTTTTCGCCGCCGGAGAGCACGCCAATGGGCTTGTGCACGTCGTCCTTGCGAAAGAGAAATGCGCCGAGGATGGCGCGTGCCTGCTGTTCGGTGAGCTGGTTTTCGTTCGTGCGCAGCTCCATCACGTTTTCGAAAACGGTCAGCTCCGGCTTGAGATTATCGAGCCGGTTTTGAGCGAAGTAGCCCGGAAAGACATTGCTGCCGAGTTCGCGCGTGCCGCCTTGGATCGGGATCACGTCGGCGAGGATCTTCAGGAGGGTGGATTTGCCCGAGCCGTTGGGGCCGACCAGGACCATCTTCTGGCCGCGTTCGGCGGTGAAGTTGAGGTCGCGGTACACCACGTGGTCGCCGTAGGCCTGTTGCACGTGCTCGAGTTCGATGACCTTGAGGCCGGAGCGCGGCGGCTGGGGAAATTTGAAGTGGATGCGCTTCAGTTCCTCGGTGGGCTCCTCGACTGCGACGGCCTCGAGCCGCTCGATCTGCTTCTCCTTCGACTTGGCGCGCGAGGCCATCGAGGCCTTGGCGCCAAAGCGGTCGACGAACTTTTGCAGGTGGGCGATCTCGCGCTGCTGATTCTTGTACGCGGCGGCCTGCTGCCCCTTGCGGGCTTCCTTTTCCTGGAGGAAATTATCGTAGTTGCCGTGGTAGTAATGGAGCGTGCAGGCGCGCAATTCGAGCATGCCGGTGCACAGCGCGTTGAGGAAGGCCCGGTCGTGCGAAATCACGACCAGCCCGCCGGGGTAGCGCGTCAGATACTCCTGAAACCACAGCAACGCCTCGAGATCGAGATGGTTGGTCGGCTCGTCGAGGAGCAGCAGCGCGGGTTCGGCGACGAGCAGGCGCGCGAGATGGGCGCGCATGACCCAGCCGCCGGAAAAGGTTTTCGCGAGCTTGTCGGCGTCGCCGGCCTTGAAGCCGAGGCCGGCCAAGATTTTCTTGGCGCGGGGCTCGAGGGTGTAGTCGATGTCGTAGTCGTCCTCGTCGGGTTCGAGCTTCTTGCCGCTGGTGGCGATGTGCAGAATCGTTTCGTCGCCGGCGGGAGCGCTTTCCTGCGGCAGAAACCCGAAGTCGGCGCCGCGTTCCCATTCGATCGTCCCGGAGTCGGGTTTTTCCTCGCCGAGGATCAGGTTGAACAGCGTCGATTTGCCCGCACCGTTGGGGCCGACGAGCCCGAGCCGGTCCGTGCGCGCAATGAACAGCGAAACGTCGTGAAAGAGTTCGCGGGTGCCGTAGGACTTCGAAATGTCGGCGATGGTGAGCATCGAAACCGGACAACACACCGAATCCGGCGCCCCACGTCAACCTTGGGAAAACCGGGGTGGTGGGTCAGTTTGAACCGAACGCTGCGGTCGGCCTGTTCCGCCAATTGGGAACCTCCGAGGCAATGACGCATCTTCCTCTTTTTCGCGTCGTTAAGGATCCCTGCGATCACGCCGGGACGGACTGGTTTCAGCGGGTGGTGGTGAGGGCAACGCAGCCGGCGACGGCGAGAACCCCGCCAAGCAGGGCGCGCTGGGTCGGGCGGTCGCCTTCCAGCCAGTACGCGATGGGAATCGAAAGGAGCGGCGCGGTGGCCGCGATGGGCAGCACAATGCCGCCCGGCGTCGTGGCCAGCGCCCATTGATAACAGGCCACGGCGAGGACCGGGCCGGCGAGTCCGTTGGCGAGGAGCCATCGGCGACCGCGCGTGCCGCCCCTCGGCGCCGCGGTGGGTAGGCGGCGGAGCCGACGCAGCACCAGAAACCAGACGAGGGTGAACGCGAGTCCGGCGAGGATGCGATGGTAGGCCGTCGTGATGCCAAACCCGGCGTGGTGCGTCGCCTCGCCCGCCGCATCGGCCACGAGCACACCTTTGCGGCTGATGAGTGCGCCGAGGCCCTGGCCGGCGGCCGCCACGAGGCCGAAGAGGAGGCCGATCGGTCGCACGCGCACCCGCGGTGGGCTCGATCGGCTGGGAGTGATGGCGATCGCCACGCCGGTCAGGATTAAGGCGCCCCAAGCCATCTGGGCGGGGGTCAGCCGCGTGCCGAGCCAGAACCACTCGCCGAGCGCCGCGATCGGCGCGGCGAGGCATTGCGTGATCAGCACGGTGATCCGTGACCCCAGGAGCGGCAGTGCGGCGAAGACGCCGAGATCGCCGAGCCCCAGGCCGACCACACCACTGAGGAAAAACCAGCCGAGGCTCGCGCTGGTCAGGCCCCCGCCGGCGAGGTGGGCGAAGAGCCCGAGCACGACCACGGCCACGATGAGCCGCCCAAGGTTCGCCTGGACAGACCCGTTCTCCCGCACGCTATGGCTGGCGCAGGTGGCGTTGAGCGCAAAGAAAAATGCGGCGAGGAAGGCGGCGACCATGCGTCGACAAGTCACGCGCCGCTGTGGCGCTGCCACAAGGCAAACCGGGAGGCGGAAAGGATAGGCGAGTCCGCGAAGGCATCCCCTCGTCCGCAGTTCAGCCTGCAAGCGGCTCACTTCGGTGGATGATTTCACTTTTCCGTGAGCCGAGGCGCGGCATGCTGGATCCGCATTCCCATGTCTTCCCCGACTTCGCCTGCCGTCTTGCCGACCGACCACAAACCCTTCGACTGGCCGCTCTGTTATGAAGCGGAGCGGCTGGTTGCCGGACAGATCGAGGCCTTTCTGGCGCGGAATTCATTCGCCCGCCGGCTGGCTGGGCGGCTGCGCGACGAAACGGGCACCGATTTTTTCGAATGGGTCGATCACCTCGTCCTCGCGGCCGACCACGCGGCGGCCTGGCGCGCGGCGGGTTTTGTGGAGGAGCGGGTCGACGCCCCGGCGGGCACCACCGTGCTGTGGCATCCGCAGGCCATGATGCCCCGGGTGCTTCTGCGGGCGGATCTGGCGGTTGATGATGTGCCGCCGGTGGTGGCCATCCGTCCGGAAGTGGTGGCGGATTTTCTCGCCGCTCACGACTTGGCGGCCCCGATCGAGGGCGCCTGGGGCGCGCGGCTGCGGCGGGCGCTCCTCGCAGAGGAAGGCGGTGCGCGGCTCGAGGCGGTCGAACGGCTCGGCCATCGCGGCTTTCAGGTGCGTGAGCCCACGCCGGAATTCGTCCGCGGCGCATTGCAGGCGCGGGAATTGTGGCGGACGCGAAAGCGGGACTTCGCGGACGATGCGGACGGCGTGCGGGAAGCCTTCGCCCGGCTCGAGGCCGTGCTGGCGCTCGTGGATCGCGACGCGGCCTGCGAATTGTTTTTTGCGGAGGAGCGAAGATTTTGGGAGTCGCGCAACCGCGCGGCGCGGATCCAGAAGCGCCGGCAGGACCAACTCGGGCTCGGCTGGGGTAATCACGACCACCACACGTTCCGCTGCTCGCGGGCGCGGTTCGCCGACCTGATGGCCTTCCTCGGCCGGCTCGGTTTCGAGAAGCGCGAGCGATTCTACGCGGGCGCGGAGGCGGGCTGGGGCGCGCAGATTCTCGAGCAGCCGGTGGCCGGCATCGTGGTCTTTGCAGACGTCGACCTGATGCCGGAGGAAACGACGGTCGATTTCTCGCGGCAACGCCTACCGGCGGCCCCGCAGCTGCGCACCGTAGGGCTGTGGTGCGGCCTGCACGGCGACAGCTTCCTGCAGGCGGGCATGCACCACCTCGAGGCGCGGTTCGATTTCCCGCGGCTGCGCGACCAGCTGGCGGCCGAGGGCGTGGCGACGATGAAGCCGTTCTCGGACTTTGAGTTCCTGCGGCAGGCCTTCACCGAGGGCGAACGCTGGGCGGTGCGGCCGGCGCGCATCGAGGCCCTGCGCCGGCCGGGCTGGATCAGCGACGCGCAGGCGGACGGCTTTCGGCGCGACGGCGCGATCGGCAGCCATTTGGAAAATCTGCAACGCAAGGGCGGCTTCAAGGGGTTCAACCAGAAGTCGGTCAGTGCCGTCATCGCGGCGACGGATCCGCGCCGGGTGCAGGCCGGGCATTGAGCGCGGTTCGCCGGGCGGGACCGGAAATTTTTGTGGCCAAGATTTTTTTCCGCGCTCTTGCTCGGGATCACTCATGAAAGCCAAACGCCAGACGAAACGCCCCGAGGATATCAACGCGCGGCTCGCCGCCCGGAAGGGGCCGGTGTCGCAGTTCATCGCGCGCCACTACCGGCACTTCAATTCCGCGGCGTTGCTCGATGCGGCCAAAGGTTACGAGACTCACCTGGCGGCCGGCGGGAAAATGCTGGTGACGCTGGCTGGCGCGATGTCGACGGCGGAACTGGGGATCTCCCTCGCGGAGATGATCCGGCGGGACAAGGTCCACGCCATCGTGTGCACGGGCGCCAACCTCGAGGAGGACATCTTCAATCTCGTGGCGCACGATTACTATGAGCGCGTGCCGCATTACCGTCACCTCACGGACCGGGATGAAGAAGAGTTGCTCAGCCGGCACATGAACCGCGTGACGGACACGTGCATTCCCGAGATGGAGGCGATGCGGCGGATCGAGACGGTCGTGCTGGAGGAATGGGTGAAGGCGGACCGGGCGGGGGAGCGTTATTTCCCGCACGAGTTCATGTATAAGATTTTGCGCGGCGGAAAACTGAAGAAGAGCTACCAGATCGATCCCAAGAACTCGTGGATGGTGGCGGCGTGCGAAAAAAACCTGCCGATCGTCGTCCCGGGCTGGGAGGATGCGACGCTGGGCAACATGTATGCGGGCCACGTGATCAGCGGCGACGTGAAGAACGTCCACACCGTGCGCACCGGCATCGAATACATGACGTGGCTCGCCGAGTACTACACGAAGACGGCGAAGAAACTGCGCAACGGCGAGGGCTCGATCGGCTTCTTCCAGATCGGCGGCGGCATCGCGGGCGATTTTCCCATCTGCGTCGTGCCGATGCTCCACCAGGATTTGCAGCGCACGGGCGTGCCGCTGTGGGGTTACTTCGCGCAGATCAGCGATTCCACCACGAGCTACGGCAGTTATTCGGGCGCGGTGCCGAACGAGAAGATCACCTGGGGCAAGCTGGCCGGCACGACGCCGAAATTCATCGTCGAGAGCGACGCGACCATCGTGGCCCCGCTGATCTTCAGCTGGGTGCTCGGGCAGTAGGCAGGTCAGCGGTGTAAGAGGAGTAGGAGGCGTAAGCCATCTTGCCACCTGCCCCGCTTACACTTTCTCCGCTCCCTTTCATGAACGCGCTCGCGGGCGAGAAATCGCCTTATCTGCTTCAACATGCCGGCAACCCCGTGCACTGGCTGCCGTGGGGCGAGGCGGCGTTTGCGCAGGCGCGGGCGGAGCAGAAGCCGATTTTCCTCAGCATCGGCTACTCCACCTGCCACTGGTGCCACGTGATGGCGCACGAGTCGTTCGAGAACGACGCCGTCGCCGCGATCCTCAACGAGCATTTCGTCTCGATCAAAGTGGACCGCGAGGAGCGGCCCGATGTGGACAAGGTCTACATGGCCTACGTGCAGGCGATGACCGGCCACGGCGGCTGGCCGCTCAGCGCATGGCTGACGCCGGAGCTGCTGCCCTTTTACGGCGGCACGTATTTTCCGCCGGAGGATCGCCACGGGCGCGCGGGTTTTCCGACGATCCTGCAGGCCATCGCCCGTGGTTGGCGCAACGAGCGCGACAAACTGATGGCCGAGGGCGAGCGTGCGGTCGCGGCGTTGCGTGACTATCACGCCGGGAGCCGGGCTCAGGACGAGACGGGGGATCCGACGGCTGGACCGCAACCGCTGGCAGTGGCGGCCGGATCGGCGTTCGACCGGGGCTTTCAGTATTTTCACGAGGCTTTCGATGCGGCCCATGGCGGGTTCGGCGGCGCCCCGAAATTTCCGCGGGCGTCGAACCTGGGTTTTTTGTTTCGCATCGCGGCGCTGCAGGGTCCGGCCAGCGACCCCGGGGCGGAGGCGGTCAAGCTGGCGACCGCGACGTTACGGGGCATGGCGCAGGGTGGCATCCACGATCACGTCGGCGGCGGGTTTCACCGCTACTCGGTCGATGAAGGCTGGTTCGTGCCGCACTTCGAAAAGATGCTCTACGATCAGGCGCAGATCGCGCTCAACGCCCTCGAGGCCCGGCAGGCGACAGGCGACGAGCGGTTCGCATGGCTGGCGCGCGATATTTTCGATTACACGCTGCGCGACCTCGCGAGTCCGGCGGGGGGATTTTTCACGGCGGAAGATGCCGACAGCGTGATCGCCGCGGGGCAGCCGGAACATGCCGAGGGTGCGTTCTATGTGTGGACGGCGGACGAACTGCGGGATGCGCTCGGGTCGGACTATGCTTTTTTCGCCGGGCATTTCGGGATCACGGAAGAGGGTAATGTTCCGGCGCAGCTCGATCCGCACCGGGAATTCGGCGGGAAAAACATCCTCGTGCAGCGCCGGACGCTGGCCGAATCGGCGAGGCAAGGCGCGCTCACGCCGGAACAGGCCAGCGAGCGACTGCTGGCCGGGCTCGCGGTTTTGCGCGCGCGGCGCGACCGGCGGCCGCGGCCCCATCTCGACGACAAGGTGCTCACGGCGAACAACGGATTGATGATCTCGGCGCTGGCCCGCGGAGCGCAGATTCTGGAGGCCGGCGATCCGCAGGCGGGCCGGTTGCTCCCGGCCGCGATCCGCGCGGCGGAGTTTGTCGAGCGCGAGCTGTTCGATGCCGAACGTGGCCTGCTGTTTCGAACGTGGCGAGAGGGCCGCGGGACGACGGCCGGTTTCGCGGAGGATTACGCCTTTTTCATCCAAGGCTTGCTGGATCTCTATGAGGCGTCGTTCGAAATCCGCTGGCTGCAATGGGCGGAGAGGCTCCAGGCCACCATGGATGGATTGTTTTGGGACGCGGAACGGGGTGGCTATTTTAACTCGGCAGCCGGCGATCCCGGGATCGTGCTGCGCCTGAGGGAGGATTACGACGGCGCGGAACCGGCGGCGAGTTCGGTGGCCGCGATGAATCTTTTCCGCCTGGCGGGAATGTTGAATGTCGAGTCGCTGCGGGCGCGCGGCCTGCACGGCGTGGAGGCGTTTCGCGCCCAGTGGAGCCGGGCACCGCAGGCGATGCCGCAGATGCTTTGCGCGCTGGCGCTGGCCTTCGAGCCGCCGCGGCACGTGGTGCTGGCGGGCGATCCCCAAGCGACGGATTTTCGGGCGCTGGCCGCCGTGTTGCACGAAACGCTCGGTCCGCGCCGCCTGTTGCTGGCGGCGGACGGCGGTGCGGGACAGGCGTGGCTGGCGCAACGCGCCCCGTGGCTGGTTGAAATGAAGCCGTTGGCTGGCCGCGCGACCGCCTACGTCTGCGAGGAATTCGCCTGCAATGCGCCCGTGACCGATCCCGCGGACCTTCGCCGGATGCTGGGTGGGGCGTAAATTGGGCTCGCCGATCGCCGGGTGGTGGATGCTGTCCCTGAGAGGGTGGAAACTGCCGGCGGGATATTACTTGGTCTGCCGTGCAATTTCTTGGTTGCGCCGCGCTAGGCACGAATTGACCTAGTGCCCGTCGTGAAGATTCTCGCAGTCGAAGATGATGCTGTGGCCCGCGCGGTGTTGCGCCAGGCACTGCGTCGTCTCGGACACGAGGTGGTGGAGGCGGGGGATGGCGAGGCGGCGTGGGAGGTATTTCAGACTGAACCCGTGCGCGTGGTCGTGAGCGACTGGATGATGCCCCGCGCGGACGGGCTCGATCTCTGCCAGCGCATCCGCAAGCGGGCGGGGGCGGAGTACATCTATTTTATTCTGCTCACGAGCCGCGATGCGACGGCCGAGAACCAGACGGCGGCGGCCGACGCGGGGGTGGACGATTTCCTGACCAAGCCGCTCGACTTGCCGGAGCTGTGGACCCGCCTGCGGGTGGCGGAGCGCATCCTGCGTTACACGACGCAAGTCCGGCAACTCGAGGAGATGTTGCCAATCTGTTCCTACTGTAAGAAAATCCGCGACGACCAGAATTACTGGCAGCAACTCGAAGGCTACATCAGCGAACGCACCGGCAGCGATTTCAGTCACTCCATCTGCCCCGACTGCCACACCCGCGTCATCCTGCCGCAGCTGGAGCAGCTCAAGATCACCGCCCCGAAAACCACGCCGACCGTTGAACGAAGCACTTAAGCGCATCGAGGAGAAGATCGCCTTTCTCGAACGGCACGTGACGGAGCAGGACAAGGCGATGCTGGAAATGGCCGATGACCTCGCGCGGCTGCGCCGCGAACTCAAGGCGCTGCGGGAGCGCTCCGGGGGCGGGAGCAATACCGGCGGTGGCGAGGTGGAGCCGGACGAACGGCCGCCGCACTATTGAGCCGGGGGCGGGGCGGGCGGATTCGCCCCGGGCTAAAACGCCGCGGTGACTTCCTGCTGGTAACCGGGATCGACGGAGAGCTGGCCGAGCGCGGTGCACTCGACCTCGTCGTTTTTGTACAACTTGAATTGGACGGGTGCGCTGGCATCATTTGTTTCCCAGCGCCACTTGCCGATCGAGACGAACTGCAGGGGCACGCCTTTTTCCCAGCTCAGGCCCGTGCCTTCTCCGCGGATGAAGAGCCGGTTGCCGATGCCAATGTAGGCCGTGACGATCAGCCGCGTGGCGCCATCCGACGTGAGGACTCGTTCGGCGCTGCTGGAGGCCGGGTGCGACGAGTCGTCGATGCCCAGGTCGAGATCGGCGGTCGCCTCGGGTTCGGATTTTTTCGTGGAGCGCTTGCGGGGTATTGGCGGGGCGTCCGATGACGGCGGCACCTCGGCGGGCGTGGCGTCATCGGACGGAGTGGCGACATGGCCAGCGGGAACCGGCGTGTCCGTGGACGGCGCCACCGGGGCGATCTCCGGATTTTTTTCGGCGGGAATCGGCGGCGGTTCGCTGACCGAGGCCACCGGCGCGTCGGCCGGCGGGACGCCTGCTGCCGCCCCGACGGGGGACTCTTCTTCCTCGGGCGAAACGGCCGCCAGATCGTCGCGCCGCGGCTTGCGCGGTCGTTTGGGTGGGTGGGCGGTGCGCTCCGATTTGGGCGATGAGGTGGGGTCGGCTGCGGATTCGGACGAGACCGTGGAGTCCTGGGGCGCGGCAGACTTTTCCTCGAGGTGGGCAGCGGCTGCGGTCGGGAAGGCGGGGGCGACCACGGAGAATTTCGCCAGTTCCTGCGCGATGCGTTCAACGACGGCGGCGCCGGCGCCGGCGAACCGGGCCTCGATTTCCCCGAGCGCGGCGGCACCGGCGGCCAGGTGCTGGTGGGTTGCGGCCTCGAGTTTCGCGAATTCGGCCACGGTCCGGGCGATTTTGTCGGAGATGGCCTGGAGGCGCTCGCTCTCCGTGGTGCGCAGGGCCACGAGTTCGTTCTCAAGCTCCTCCTTCTCGGCGTCCGTCGCGTTGTTCAGTTGCGCCTGAAATTCCGCGATTTTTTCCTGGAGCTTGTGCGGCAGATGCTCCGCCTGCCGAAGATTTTTCTGCGCCAGTTCGGCGATGCCGTGCAGGCCGCCGGTCGCGATGCTGATCTGCTCGGCCGACGACGTGATCGTGCGGGCCAGGGCCTCGAGGGCGCGCTGGCGATCGTCGAGCATTTCGTTTTTCTGCCGCTCAAAATACATCACCAGCGGCACCAGGACGACGAGCGCGCCGGCGAGGACGCAGGCGACGATCGAGATAATCGCAGCATTCGACAGCGGGCGCGCGGCTTCGCGGGCGATGAAGACCGCCGCACCGAGCAGCGCGGCGTTCGCCACGAAGAAGATCCACAGCGGCAGTTTCGGAGTCGGGTCGGAAGACGTCATGGGGCGACGCCGGCTTCGGCGGGGATCCACCGTCGTCCCGCGTTCGCGGGAGGGCGGCGGAAAAGCCGGCGCGGCAAGCTGGCGGCGGGTCGTTTCTGCGGGCCATCGCCGCACGGCTCAAGGACAAAGGCGTGAAATCGGAGTTGAGCCGCCGCGGAACGTCGCGCAATTTGCGGGCGCGCGATGAATACTTCCCAATTCATGCGAGTCGAGCGAGAGGCCAAGGGAGGCGCGCGGCATTACGTGATCCATGCGCATGACCCGAAATTTGCCCTGGAACTCACGCCCGATGGCGCGGCACCCGACAAGATCGGGGCCGGGGTGATCAAGCGGGTGCATGTGCCCAATTCGTGGGCCGGCGACTACACTAAATATGCCAAGTTTATGACGGCGGCGCAGGAGTTTTTCGCGAAATCGTTTGCCGAGCCGGTGCCAAAGCGCGAGACGCGACGTTTTCAGGCGTGACTAAGGAGGGGGCGATCGGTTGCTGCTGAAACGAACGGCGCGCCGATTTCGGCGGACATGCGCGATTCCGCAATCGCGGTTCGTTGTTCGGGGCGGGGATAAAGAGGGACGACAAAAGGTGGGTCGGACGGAGCCATTCTCACTGCGATCACACGCTCGTGGCGGCGAGTCCGGTTGAAGCCGAAACTCCCGTGGGCGGCGCTTACAACCTCCGCCACACCATCGCGCACAGGGAAATGAGCACGCCGATGCGGAGCGCGCCCTCGAAGGTGAGGAAGACGAGGATCCATTTCAGGCCGGCGCCCCGGCGCAGGGAAAACCCGATGGCGCTGACGAACAGCAGGCCGAGGCCGTGCATCCGGGCATAGGGCAGGATGAGCAGTGCCAGCATCCAGAACCAGTAGAGCACGATGGCAGTGCTCCAGAAAAACGCCGTGATTTCGCTGAGGTTGAGCGCCCGCGGGTCAGCGCCGCGGGCGATTTGCTTGATTCCGAGATAGCTCTCACTGAGCACCAGTTGCCACAGTTCGAAAATCAGGAAGAGCGGGGCGGCCAGCAGCAGCACGTTCATGGAACGAGAAAAACGGCCGTATTCCGCGATGGCAATGCGGCGGACACACCGGGGTTCCGGCGGCCCGCGCGATTCAAACCGGCCGCCGGCGCCAGGATGAGTCCAAGGTCCCCGGCGTTACTGGGCCGGCGCAATCCGGGCGATGCGCTCCGGCAGCAGCACATAGAGCGCGCCGTCGGGGCCGCCGATCACATGGCGGACCCGCCCGAGGTTCTTGAAGAGAATCTCCTGGTGGAGCACCTTGCCGTCCTTGATCTCCACCCGGCGCAGTTCCTGGGCGGCGAGCGACGCCACGAACAGGTTGTCCTTCCACTTCGGGAAGAGATTGCCTGTGTAGAAATTGATCCCGCACACCGCGATCGAGGGCACCCAGTAGGTGACGGGTTGTTCCATCCCTTCCTTGGCGGTGATGTCGGTCATCGCGGTGCCGTCGTAGTTCATCCCGTACGTGATGACCGGCCAGCCGTAATTGCGGCCGCGTTTGACGAGGTTGAGTTCATCGCCCCCGCGCGGACCGTGTTCGGCGTCGAAAATTTCGCCGGTGCGCGCATGGACCGCAAGTCCCTGCGGATTGCGGTGACCGTAGCTCCAGATCGTGCGCAGGGCCTTGGGGTCGTTGGCGAAGGGATTGTCTGCCGGAATGCGGCCGTCATCCCGGATGCGGTGAATCTTGCCCGTGGGCCATTCCAGGCTTTGCGCGTTCGGGCCCGTGCCACGGTCGCCGATCGAGAAGTAGAGATGGCCGGACTGGTCGAACGCGATGCGCCCGCCGAAGTGGGGGCCGCCCGCCGCCCGATAGTGCTCCATCGCACCCTGGTAAATCGTTTCCTGCCCGACCAGCGCGCCGTCCTTCAACTTGCCGCGGATGATGCGGGTGAGGCTCAGCACCTTGCCCGTGGCGTCCTTCTGCGGATCGGCATAGGCGAGATAGAGCCAGCCGTTGCGGGCGTAATTGGGGTGCGGCACGACATCGTAGAGCCCGCCCTGGCTGGTGGCATCGACTTCGGGTACGCCGGTGATGGGCGTCGCCGCGAGCCGGCCGTTTTCCACGAGCAGCAGGCGGCCGCGCTTCTCGGTGACGAGCGCACGATTGCCGGGGAGAAACGCGAGCGACCAGGGTTCGACGACTCCGCCGACCCAGGTGTTGAGCTGGTACGGATGCAGTTCGCTGTTGACCGTGATCGACTCGGCCGGCTTCGAGAACGTGGCCTTTTCCCGCTCGAACTTGGCGCGTTGTTCCCGGATGTAGATGACGAACGCGCGAATTTCCTTTTCCGGCAGCGCCGCCGACCAGGTGGGCATCCCCTTCTCGGGAAATCCGTTTCGAATGCTCTTCGCGAGGCTCTCGTCATCGCCGCCGGCCGTCCAGACATCGTCGAGCATCGACGGCGCCTGCGCGCCTTCGAGATTGGCGCCGTGGCAGGAGGCGCAGAGTTCGGCGTAGCGCTGGACGACCGCATTGGGGCGCGGGGTCTGCGCCTGGAGGTTGACGAGGCCGGCGAGCAGCATGGCGCCGACGAGCCTGGGCGGAAGTGAGTGGAGGAGGGGGTACATGGGACTGCCCAGCAAATTCATGGGCGGTCCGGGTGCAATCCCGGTCTTGCTTCCCCGGCTTTTTTGTCGGACGCCGGTTGTCCTGATAAGCGATACCGGTTGGCGGGGACTCGTCGTTTACGAGGCGCCGAAGAATTTCAGGATGCGGCGCAGGCTGATGACGAGGACGTCGATTTCCGCCGGCGTGTTGTAAACATAGAAGCTCGCGCGGGTCGTGCTCGTCAGGCCGAGCTTCCGCATCAGGGGCTGGTTGCAATGGTGCCCGCCGCGCAACGCGATCCCGTCCTCGTCGGCAAACGTGACGATGTCGTGGGCGTGCACCTCGGCGAACGCGAAGCTCACGAGGCCGCTGCGCGCCCCGGTCGGGCCGAGCAGCCGGATGCCGGGCAGCCCGGCGAGTTTCTCGTAGGCGAGCTGCGCGAGTTCGCCATCGTGGCGGGCAATCGCGTCGCGGCCCAGTGCGTCGAGATAGTCGCAGGCGGCGCCGAGGGCGACGGCGTCGGCGTAGTTGGGCGTGCCCGCCTCGAAACGCTCGGGCGCGGGCTTCCACTTGCTGGCGTGGTATTCCACGACCGAAATCATGCCGCCGCCGCCCTGGTAGGGTGGCATCGCGTCGAGCAGCGCGCGCCGGCCGTAGAGCGCGCCGATTCCGGTGACGCCCGCCATCTTGTGGCCGGAGAACGCGTAGAAATCGCAACCGAGCGCGCGAACGTCGACCGGCATGTGGCCGATCGATTGGGCGCCGTCGACAACGGTGATGATGCCACGGGCCCGCGCCGCCGCGCAGAGTTCGGCCGCGGGATTGATCGTGCCGGTGGTGTTGGAAACGTGGGTGAAGGCGAAGAGCTTCACCTCGGGCGTCAGCAGGGACGCGAGTTGGGCGAGGTCGAGCCCACCCTCGACGTTGGCGCCGAGGACCGGCAGGTAACGCAGCCGGGCGCCGGTGCGCTGGGCGACAAGCTGCCAGGGCACGAGATTAGAGTGGTGCTCCATCTCGGTCAGCAGGATGACGTCGCCGGGCTTGAGGTTCGCGCCGCCCCAGCTCGCCGCGACGAGGTTGATCGACTCGGTGGTGCCCCGGGTGAAAATGATTTCGGCGGGATCGGCGGCGTTGATGAACCGGGCGACGCGCGCCCGCGCGCCTTCGTAGGCATCGGTCGCGCGATTCGAAAGCGCGTGCAGTCCCCGGTGCACGTTCGCGTTGTCGTGTTCGTAGAAGCGGGACAGAGCGTCGATCACGGCCCGGGGTTTCTGGGCGGTGGCGGCGTTGTCGAGATAGACGAGCGGTTTGCCATTCACCTGCTGGTGCAGGATGGGAAAGTCGTCGCGGACGGTGGACCAGTCGGGCATGGCGTGGAATTTTTTTCTCGTTCCTCGTTCGCCGCAGCGTGCTGCCGGGCGCAGGTGAATACCCGAAGACGAGCGGGAGGTGGATTAGTCGACGTGACTCTCCGTGGTGGTGTCGGCGGGATCGCCGTGGAGGGCGTTGAGGGCGGCGTGCCAGCCGAGGGTGGCGCACTTGATCCGCGCCGGAAAGGCATGGACGCCGGCGAAAGCCGCGAGGTCGCTGATCTCGTCCGGCGCCTTGCCGGTCGTGACGATGTCGTGGAATTGCTGGAACAGCGCCTCGGCCTCGGGCGCCGTCTTACCCTTGAGCTGGGTCGTCATCAGCGACGCGCTGGCCTGCGAAATCGCGCAGCCGGAGCCGTCGAAGGAGATTTCCGCGATGCGATCGCCGTCAAGCCGCAGGTAGACGTTGCACTGGTCGCCGCACGACGGGTTGTCGCCATGCGCGACGCGATTGGCGGTGGGCAGCTTCCCGCGATTCCGGGGCCGTTTGTTGTGGTCGAGGATGACCTGCTGATAGAGATCGGAAAGGTCGGCGGACATGGAACGGCGAAGCTAGCGGAAAGCCGGCGAAGCGCAAAGCGGCTTTTGAATATGCCACGAATCGTGGCCGGACCTGCCGGGCCGGTGCGGCGCGCTCGCGTTCGAGTAGCGTCCGTTTCCGCTCCACGCCTCAGCGATAGCCCGACAGCGTGCCATCGGTGCGGACGACCCGGTGGCAGGGAATGGCGACGGCGATCGTGTTCGCGGCGCAGGTGCCGGCCGGCTGGCAGCGTTGGCATGGCCGATAACCCGCCGCCTCCGCCTCGGCTGCCGAGGCGTGAAAGGCGACGTTTTTGCGCAAGGCGGTGCGCGATGGATACGAGGGCCGGCAATAGAATCCCGTTGTCCGGGCCGAGTAGGGAAATTTTCCATCGGCCTCCCGGTCCTTCCGCAGGGCCGCCCGCCAGCGCTGCTCATCCGTCGCATAGGCGTGCGCCTGGGGGCGACGCGAGGCGGGAGCGGTGGGCAGGGCTTTCATGGGCGAGCGGAGATCCTGGCCGCGCGGCGGAGGTTAAGAACTCCGGTTCTTGCTTTCAAATTCGACTCCTCGGCGCCGCGCTTCACGGTTTCGGACAGGTCAGACTGACGCAACCCTCCTCAAGCCCGGCCGCGCGCTCCCCGTTGAAACCGATGAAAACTTCCCCGACCGGTCCCGCCCTCGATCGCCGGACTTTCCTGCGCACCGCCACGGGCGCCGCGGCCGCCTTCACCATCCTGCCCGGTCGCATGCGGGGCGGAGTGCGGCAGTTGTCGGCGAACGAAAAGCTTAATATCGCGGGCATCGGCGTCGGTGCGCAAGGGGCGTCCAACCTCGCCAACCTTCCCGGAGAAAACATCGTGGCACTCTGCGATGTCGACCACGCCTATGCGGCCCGGACCATCGCGAAATATCCCGACGCGAAGCTCTACGTCGATTACCGTGAGATGCTGGAGAAACAAAAGGACATCGATGCCGTGGTGATCGCCACGCCCGACCACACGCATGCGGTGATTGCCCTCGCTGCGATGCAGGCGGGCAAGCACGTCTATTGTCAGAAGCCGTTGTGCCACGATCTTTACGAGGCACGGACGCTGACGCAGGCCGCGCGCGAATCGAAAGTGTGTACGCAGATGGGGATCCAGGGACACAGCACCGAGGGCCCGCGGTTGATCACGGAATGGATCGCCGATGGCGCGATCGGCGAGGTGCGCGAGGTCGATGCCTGGTGCAGCCTCGCCTACTACCCGTGGGGTCACGCCAGCTGGAGCTCGAAATGGGGTCGGCGGCCCGCCGAGACGCCGCCCCTGCCCGACAAGCTGAACTGGGACCTGTGGCTCGGCCCGGCGCCGGAGCGGCCCTATCACCCGGCGTATCATCCCCGCGTATGGCGTTGCTGGTGGGATTTCGGCAACGGCATGATGGGCGATCGCGGCGCCCACACGCTGGACCCGGTGGTCACGGCGCTCCAGCTCGGTGCCCCCACGAGTGTCGAGGCGACGTCGAGCGATCTGAATCCCGACACTCATCCGATCTCCTCCGTCGTCACGTTTCGTTTCCCGGCCCGCGGCCACCTGCCGCCGGTGAAGCTGACGTGGTATGAGGGCACGCGCGCGCCGCGGCCGCCGGAACTCGAGGAAGGACGCCGCATGCCGGAGGAGGGCGGTATCATTCTCAAGGGCAGCAAGGGCACGCTCATGGCGGGGCATACGGGCGACGGCCCGCGCCTGATTCCGGAAACCCGGATGCAGGCCTACCGCCGGCCGGAAAAGACGCTGCCCCGGGTCAACACCTCGCACGAGCAGGAGTGGGTCGACTCCGCGAAAGCCGGGCGCAAGGCCGGCGCGTGCTTCGAGTATTCCGGGCCGCTCACCGAAATCTGCCTGCTCGGCAACGTCGCGAAGCGCATGGACACCCGGATCGAGTGGGATGCGGCCAATCTCACGGTCACAAATCTGCCCGAGGCGAACCGTTGGGTGCGCCCGGCCTACCGCAAGGGTTGGACGCTTTGAGCGGTCCGGCCCCGGGCCGGAGGGGCGCTTTCCCAAGCGCCCGTCTGGCCGTTCGGCGGTTGGAAACCGCCGCCCCTCCCACGCGTGCAAGAAAGTGAGATGCGCCCATGGCCGGAGGGGCGGGCGGTGCAGCATTGCCATTTTTCGCCCGCGTCATTCTCTGAAGGCGCGTCGCAGCCCCAGCGTTTCACCTCCATGAATCATCGCATCGTTCTGATCGGCGTTCTGCTTTCACTGGCCATTCCTTCCTTCGCCCCGGCTGCGGCCGGCGATGTCGTGCTGGCGCCCAAGCTCCGCCGCGACACGACGGTGCAAACCAGTTCATGGCTGCCCGCCGAAACCGCGGTGATCGTTTGCGACATGTGGGACGACCACACCTGCAAGGGCGCGGCGCGGCGGGTCGCCGCGATGGCACCCCAGGTCGACGCTTTCGTGGCGAAGGCACGGGCGCGCGGCGTGCTGATCGTGCACGCCCCGAGCGACGTCATGAAGTTTTACGAAGGCACCCCGCAGCGCAAACGTGCGCAGGAGGCACCCATGGCCGCGGCCCCGGTTCCGATCCGTTCGCGTCAACTCATGCCCGAGCGGGAGAGTGCGCTGCCGATCGACGACAAGGACTGGTGCGACTGCCGGCCGAAATGCGACATCGCCGCGAGGAGCGCCAAGGGCTGGCCGTGGACCCGGCAGATCGCGACGATCCGGATCTTTCCCGAGGATGCGATCAGCGACAAGGGACAGGAGATCTTCAATCTCTTCCAGCAGCGCGGCATCAAGAACGTCGTCCTCTGCGGTGTGCACACCAACATGTGCGTGCTGGGCCGGTCGTTTGGCATCCGGCAGATGGTGCTTCTCGGCAAAAACGTGGCGCTCGCCCGCGATCTCACGGACTGCCTCTACGATCCCGCCAAGGCCCCCTACACGACTCACGACAACGGCACGGCCCTTCTCGTCGGTCACATTGAAAAGTACTGGTGCCCGTCGTTCATGAGCGCCGACCTGTAACGGCGCGTGTCCGAGTCGGGCCGGGCGCGAACGTGACCACTTCCGGGTCGACCCCGGAGCGGGGAGCGGGCTTGTTGGCGGCTTGCTTCCCTCGCTCACGCTTCAGCCGATTGGCTATCTTCGCACCCGCCAGCAGGTGAGGTTTCAGGCTGGCCACCAGCCCGTCGCCGCCGAGGAGGAGCGCAACGAATTGGAGCTGCTGCCGGACTGCGGCTATGAACAGGCGCTGCAAGACCTCGCCGGCATCGAACGCGTGTGGCTCCTGTGGTGGTTCCACGGCAACGAGGGCTGGCGCCCGCTGGTGCTGCCACCGCGCGGGCCGTCACGCCGCCGCGGAGTCTTCGCCACGCGCTCGCCGCACCGGCCGAATCCACTCGGTCTCACCGCCGTGCCCTTGCTGGGCGTCGAGGGCCGGCGACTCCTGCTCGGGCCCTGCGATCTCCTCGACGGCACGCCCGTTTTCGACGTGAAGCCCTACGTCGCCGCCTACGACGCGTTCCCCGCGGCCCGCGCGGGGTGGATCGATGCGATGGAAGCGGGATTGCGCGAGCCACCGCGCTTTGCGGTGAGCATCTCGGACGCGGCGGACATCCAGGTGCGCTGGCTGCGCGAAACGTGGGATATCGATTTCACCCGCCGGTTGATCGAGTTGCTCTCGCGCGATCCCGCGCCGCACCGCACGCGCCGGATTCGGCGGCGCAACGCGAGCCAGTCGGAGATCGGCTGCGGCGCATGGCGCGCGGTGTTTGCGATCGACGGCGAACGGGTGTGCGTGCTGGCGATCGAGCCCGCCTTCCCGATGAAGTTCCTCGCCCGGCCCGACTACCTCGACGTGCCGGACCGCGCCGCGCAACTGGCCTTCCTCGAACGCTGGCCGCTGGCACCGGTGGCCAAGCCCGCGGATGCCGAGGGCGGGAGGCCCGCCTGACGGTCCCCGTGTGCGCCGGCGTTGTCCGGGGGGCGGCGTGTCGGGCGGGTGGACGCAGCATCGACATCGCCGGGCGACGCCGTTTCGCTGGCGGGCGTTCGCCCCATGCACCGTCGCTCCTTTCTTTCCCGTCTCGCCGCGGCATCGGCCGCCCTTGCCGCCCGCCCGCTCCTCGCCGCGTCGAAGTCCAGCGCGCCGAAGATCAAACTCGGCATCGACAACTACGCCGTCCGCGCCATGGGCTGGAAGGCGCCCGAACTCATCGCCTACGCGGCCGCGATCAAGTGCGACTCGCTCCTGATTTCCGATCTCGACGCGTTCACGAGCCTCGAGGATGGCGCCCTGCGCGAGATCCGGAGCCAGGCCGAGGCGGCCGGCATCGCGCTCTATCTGGGCAGCTGGAGCATTTGCCCCACGTCACGGTCGTTTAAGGCCAACCGCGGCACCGCCGAGGAACATCTTCGGCTCGGCCTGCGCGCCGCGCGCACCCTCGGCTCGCCGGTTTTTCGCGTCATCCTCGGCACCATGGAGGATCGCAAAACCGAGGGCGGCATCCGCGCGCGTATCGCCGACACGGTCGCGGTGCTCAAGGCCTGCCGGCGCGATGCCCTCGAGTCCGGCATCAAGGTGGCGGTCGAAAACCATGCGGGCGACATGCACTCCTGGGAACTCCGCGACCTGATCGAGGCCGCCGGACGCGACTTCGTCGGCGCCAACATCGACTCGGGGAACGCGGCCTGGACGCTGGAGGATCCGATGGACGTGCTCGAAACGCTTGGGCCCGTGACGATCTGCTCCAGCCTGCGCGATGACATGATTTGGGAGACGCCGGAGGGAGCGGCCGTGCAGTGGACCGCCGCGGGTGACGGCCTGATCGACTGGAAGAAATACGCGGCGCGCTGGGCCCAGCTGTGCCCGTCGGTGCCGATCATGATCGAGACGATTTCCGGCTCGCAGCGCACCTTTCCGTACAAGCAGCCCGAATTTTGGAAGTATTACGACCGGCGGCCCGCCGCGCTCGCCCGGTTCGAAGCCCTCGCCAAACGCGGCCGCCCGCTTCAGCCGTTCAAGGCGCCGGCGGGCCCCGAGGGCAAACAGGTGACGCAGGATTTCCAAAAGGCTGAAATCGAAAGATCGATCGCGTATCTCCGCCGCGAGGTGGGCCTGGGTGTGCGGAGTTAGTTCCTCTCGAAAAACGCCCACGAATTTGTGGGTTTCGTGGGCCAATTTCGTAAAATCTCCCTCATGAACCGCCGTAATTTTCTTCATCACACCGCAGCGGCCACGGCCTTCGCCGCGCTCCCGTTTGGCATCCGCGCCGCCGACAAGGCGGGCGCGAAAAAATACCGCACCGCCCTCATCGGCTGCGGCTGGTGGGGCAACAACATCCTCCGCGAGGCGATGGCCAGCGGGGCATGCGAGATTGTGGCGCTGTGCGACGTGGATTCCCGCCAGTTCGAGTCCACGCTGGCCAATGTCCGCAACGGCACCGGCGATACGCCGAAGCTTTTCAAGGACTACCGCGAACTCCTGGCCGCGGCGAAGCCCGACATCGCCATCATCGGTACGCCCGACCACTGGCACGCGCTGCCCATGATCGCCGCGGTGAAGGCGGGTGCGCACGTTTACGTGGAAAAGCCGATCGGGCACACCGTGATGGAAGGCCGTGCGATGGTGAACGCCGCGCGGGCGACCGGCCGGGTCGTGCAGGTTGGCACGCATCGCCGCGTTTCGCCGCACAACATCAGCGGCCGCGACTTCATCCGGTCGGGCCGGCTCGGCGAACTCGGCATGGTGCGCTGTTTTGTTCACGGTGGCGGTGGTCCGGAAAAGCCGATTCCGACCGTACCGGTGCCGAAGGAACTTGATTGGGACATGTGGTGCGGCCCCGCGCCGCTGCGGCCCTACAACGGCATCGATCCGCGCGATCCCAATGCGGCGCGGCGCGGCGGACTGCACCCCCGCGGCTTCCGCAACTATCTCGACTTCGCCAACGGCACGCTCGGCGACTGGGGCATTCACTGGCTCGACCAGATCCTGTGGATCACCGGCGAGAAGTACGCGAAAAGGATCTTTTCGAGCGGGGGCCGGCCGATCGCGGGGCCGCCGGTGCTGACCGCGGGCGAGCAGACGCCCGATGCGCCCGACCACCAGCTCGCGACGTTCAGCTTCGAGAAGTTCGACGTGCAGTGGGAGCACCGCCGTTTTGCGGGCAACGCCACCGACAAGGGCGAGAATGTCGGCTGCTATTTTTACGGGACCAAGGGCATCCTGCACATCGGCTGGCAGAAGGGCTGGACGTTCTACCCGGTCAATGCCGCCGATCCGGTGATCAATGAGCCCGCGAAGCTCAACCAGCCCGACGGGCAGAACATCAAGGAGCTCTGGGCCGATTTTCTGGGCGCGATTGCCACCGGGAGGAAACCCGTGGCCGACATCGGCGAAATCCACCTCGCGACCAATCTCGCCCTTCTCGGCATGCTGTCATTGAAGCACGGTCGCAGCCTGGAGTGGGACGGTGAGAAAGAGCGCATCATCGGCGACGAGGCCGCAAACAAACTGCTGCGCCGCACCTATCGCAAGGGAGGGGAATATCCGAAGGCTTGAGGGGTGGGGAGGGATTCGAACCCTTGCCCCGCCTCGAAGCTAAGCCGCCAGATCGGACCGGGCTTGGTTGAGGGTTAGTGTTTTCGGACGTGTGGCAAGGTGCGCACAAGCGCGGCTACGTGAAGCTAGAATCGACGTGTAGGGCAGCGTGCAGAGGGTCTCTTTCTGACGGGCAGCGTCACTGCGCGTAAGCTGGAGCGCCCGATGATGTTTCGCTTAGCGGCGGCTCACACGCCGCCAAGTCGTTCCCGTCGTTCCGCCAGTAAGGTGAGATAGCGGGTCTTCATCTCGGCCGAGAGAAAACTGGCTTCGATTCGGGCCGGCCAGCCGGCGCACGCGGCCGCGAAGCGAGCCCGGGTCTGCTCGATCAATGTGGCGGAAAGGCCGAGCCGCTCGCCGGCCAGGTAGCGCCAAAAATCATTCGCGCGGAGATTGGATTTCTTGCCCCGCAGCGGCAGTGCCATCTCCTCGCGGCTTTTCGGGTTGGGGATGGTGGAATTCAGCAGGTCGTAAGCCGGCGACAGCTCTACCTTGTCGTCGCGCGTGATGAGCGACCAATTCTTGAGGTGCATGTCTTCATTGCCGGTCAAGTAGGCGCAGAGCAGCCGGTCGAGAAATTTCATCCGCTCCAACGCGGGGAACGTGCAAAACCGATCGATGATTTCGATCAGCTGCTCCGTGCTTGAATCATATTTCGTATCGCGGCTCGCGCCGCTCAACTGCGCAAAATCTTCCACGGGTTGCTTGTTCCAGCCGACGCGGTCGAAACGGCGGACAAAGTAGGAGCGGGTTTGGTCCCCGTTCTGCAGCAGCCCGTGCACGGGCACCTCGATGCCCAACGTGGCGGCGAGCGACATGGTTATCGCCTCGTTCTCCGGCAGCTCCGCATAAATAAGATGAGGCGGTTTTACGATATACCGCCCGTCATGGTCGACGATCTCCATGCGGCCTTCGGTCGCGCGCAAGACCGCGCTGACTTTCGGCTGCATGCCTTGGATTGACATCTTCCCGGCGCGCGCGGCGGCTTCCTCCAGCAGCTGCTCCCGCGTGTAGGGCAGTGGCGCGAGGGACTTCAGACGCCGGTCGAGCAGACGCAGGCCCGCCGGTGAGTACGGCTCCGGCCCTTCCCACGGCTCATTCGTGATGAGGCATCTCACGGGGTGGCCTTGATGCGCAGCGATCCAACCACGTCGTGCCCCACGGCCAGCAATTGGCCGAACAGGTCCTGGCGATCCAGTTTGCGGAGTCGGAGCAGCGCCTCGAGTTGGACGCCTTCGGGCAGCAGCCCCTCGAATGGCGCCGGGAAGCGCGAGAATTCCCACACCCGCTGGCTGGTGGGCATGGTGAGCGAGACCGGCTCACCATGAAACGCGGCGTCATACGTGAAACGATATGAGCCGTCATCCCGGGCCTCCAGCAGGCCGGCGAGTTCCTTTTGTTGATAGACGTGGGCGAGTTTCATGACGAACGCGTTCCTCCAGCCGAACGCGGCGGCGATGCGGATGGTGGAGAGGAGGAGGATGGCGGCGATGCGGATGCTTCTGGCGGGATCGCGGTACGTTGGAGCAGCGGGCTGTGCCACTGGACGGTGATATTCAGCACACGGAAGATCTTCTGGAGCGTGTCCCATTGGACTGACTCCTTGCCGTGCTCCAAATCCCAGACGACCGTCTTGCCCACGCCAGCGAGCTTCGCCAAGTCGGCTTGGGTCACTCCCGCTTTTCGCCGGTGGCTTCGAATCAGTTGAGATAAAGGGATCATTACTGCTTTGGCAGTAGATAAGATCGTGAAGCGCGTTTTTCAAGCCAGAATGCGAAATATACTGGTATTTTATACCGCTAAAGAGGTAAATTTAGATGATTATCAAATAATTTGTGCGATGCCTCTGCGAAAAAGAACTATTTTACTGTCAAAGCGGTAATAACTTGGCCTATCCTCAGTCACCACTACCACTGCTTCGCAGGGCATCCTTCGCCTCGTACCATCAGCGTGCGAGCGGGCAATCGGCGATCCCCGAAGGATGGCCGTAGTACGGCAAGGATCGCTCCGCCCTGAATCTTTGAAGATCCTGTTCGCAAGTTCGTCGACCCACTGTTTACGGGCCTTTCGGCGTTTCGAACCTTCTGGGCCGCGACTTTCTCGCGACGCTAGAGAGCGTGGGGTGATGCGGTTTACCGTCGGTTCTTTAGGAAGGATTCGATCTCATCATGCGTTCCGCAGAGGTGAAATACGAGAGCTTGTCCCTCCCGCTGAAAAACCAGCCGTAGATCCAGCCCGCAGCGACATTCCATGAACGGTTGGATGCGTCTGAGCCCCACCCCGGCGTGCAGGTGGGGTTGGCCATAAGCGGCATCTGCAGCCCGCATGGCGGCTAAAACCTCCTCGCGTCGCTGAACCGGAATGCTTGCCAAGAAGCGTGGCGTCGCCAGCAACTTCATGGTGCGAGGTCGGCTAGCTCGGTAATCTCGCGCAATTTACCCGTGCGACGAGCCCGGTCGGTCTCCCGGCGCATGGCAGCGCCCGCCTTGATGCTTTGGGCGGCAGTAACCCCGTATTCTGACGCAAAGTAGCCCGCATCTGACTCGGTGACCGCAAAGGGGAGCCCGCGACGATTGACGAGTTGGGTCAGCGCCATGGAGACAAATGACCCGGCGTCTAGCCCGAGTTCCTTCAGTAAATCGTCGCTCTTTTTCTTCAGGTTCCGATCTATGCGGGTTCGGATTTGAATAGTTGCCATGACTCAAAAGTGTTCAATGTGACTCACCGAGTCAAGCAAGGGGCGCCGCTGTTCCCATGACGTTCCTTTCGGAAACGGTCGGTTTGGCCGGCCCGTTTGTGGCAGTCGCTTCTGGGGGCTTTCCGGTTTTGAGCTCGGCAGGTCCTCGTTGGCCCAGCCTTTGGTTTCGACCCTCTGGACCCCACCGGCCGAACCCAGGGGGGCGCTAAACTCCGGACCCGATCGATCTCAAATGATTTTTGCGATGGACGCGGCAAGGTCTTTCGGTGCGTTTTCCCGGGAAATCACAGCCACCACCTGCCGTGATTTATAGCTTTCGAAAGACTCGGCCGCCGGCTGCTTGTAGGTGAGGATGATCTTTGCCGCCGGGGCAAGCCGCGGAAGCACCTGAGTGAGATTGATCCCGGCATCGGTTGGCAAATCTAGGTTGACGATCACGACTGCGATTTTGTTCTGGTGCTCGGCGAGCAAGGCCAGGCCTTCCGCGGAATTGGTGGCTAGAAGCACGGTCTTGCCGCGAGCGCTAAGCTGTTCCGCGATCACCTGCCGAATTTCATCCTCGTGGTCGAGCACCAGAATCACCCCGGATCCGGCCGGCGCTGCGGTCGGCGTGGCACGCGCCAAGGGAAAATGGATCTCAAAGCTGGAACCTTGCCCGACGACGGACTCGAAACTGATAAATCCATCATGCCCGCGGATGATGCCCCACACTTCCGCGAGTCCCAGGCCCAAGGCCTCGCGCCGGTCCTTGGTGATAAAGTAAGGTTCGAAGATCCGCTTGGCGTCCGAGGGGTCCGATGCTTTTTCCGCTGTCGGCCACCTTCCACCAGATGTAGTCTCCTGGCGGAATGTCGCCCGCGTGGTCCGTCCCGACCTGGCGGCGGCCGGGCCGGATTCCAGCGAACAGGCAGAGGGCGAAGAATGGCACCGCAGAGGCGTAATGCTCCTCAACAAAGGCCATGAGGTCCTTGGCCTGCTGTGCGGTGAAGGTCACCGCGCCACCGCGCCGACGGCGAATGCGCCGTTGCGGGATTTTATCGAGCGGGTTGTCGGTGACCCAATCGCGTTGCTGCGCGAACTTGAGGAAGGTCGAGACGATGCCCCGGCGGTTATTGTAGGTCTTGAGCGCCGCGTTGCGCGCCTCGAAATATCCCACGAGCCGCTCCCCGGTCAGCTCCGCGACCGTTGCGCCGGGGAAGTGCTTTTCCGGCCGTTTTAGATCGCGCTTCATGCGCGTCAGGTGCGGCTCGGAAAGCAAGTCCTGCTCGTGTTCGTGCTGCTTGGTGGCGACGTATTCCGTGACCGCTTCGGTCAGGAGCTTGTGCGTCTCCGGCTCGCGGTAGTTCGCCAGCGCGAACTCGACGTAAAACGAGAGCGGACGCGGCCGACCCGCCAAGCGGCGAAACACCGACTCGGCCTCCCGGAACTGGTCGGCGGCGAGAAATGTGATTACGGATTGCAGCCCGGAGGTGGTCTGCAGGGCTTTCAATTCGAGGGCGGCCTTTTCGGCGGCAGCCTCCTCCTGGGTCTTGAAGTTGCGGCGGATGCGGATGCCGTGGAGCCGGCCATCCACCCGCCACGAGAACACCCCGTTGCGGTTTTCAAAACGACTAACGCCAAACGTATTTTCCTGAATCATGCTTAGGTTGCCACGTCAACTGGGCAACCTAGCTTCGGGTTTTCTCTCCTCAGAGGAGAAAAATGGCGGAGAGGGAGGGATTCGAACCCCCGGAACCCTTTCGGATTCACGCGCTTTCCAAGCGCGCGCATTCGACCACTCTGCCACCTCTCCGGGTGCTGGATCGACCGCTTGAAAGGCGGCCGAGCGTAGTGCGAAGCGAACAAAGAAGCGTCATGCGCCCCGGCCGGTCAACGGTAAATCAGCTGTACCTTAATCGGAGCGATTTTTACTCTTCGTCGCCGCATGGTTTCAGTTCCGCTGTCCGGGCTCGCCGTCGGCCCTTCTAAGGTGAAGGCTCCGGAGCGTAATTGGAAAACCGACTTGCGCGGCGGGGGAGGGCACCCAACCCTGCGGGGGCTTTTCTCTTCAACCACACCTGTTTACCATGGTCACCTCGAACACCGAACTCGGCTACAACACCAAGATTGAGGGTGATGTGGTCGTCTCGCGGGCCGATGCGATGATCAACTGGATCCGGAGCAATTCCATGTGGCCGATGCCCATGGGTCTGGCCTGCTGCGCCATCGAGTTGATGGCCGTGGGCGCCAGCCGGTTCGACATCGCCCGCTTCGGCGCCGAGGTCATGCGGTTTTCTCCGCGGCAATCCGACTGCATGATCGTGGCCGGGACCGTGACTTACAAGATGGCGCCGCATATCCGCCGGATCTACGACCAGATGGCGGCGCCGAAGTGGGTGATCGCCATGGGGGCGTGCGCCAGTTCGGGCGGCATGTATCGCAGCTACGCGACGTTGCAGGGCGTCGACCGCATCATTCCCGTCGATGTGTATGTCAGCGGTTGTCCGCCACGGCCGGAGGCCTTGCTCGACGCCCTCATGAAGCTTCAGGCCAAGGTGAAACGCGAACCGTCGGCCAAGCGGCTGCTCTCGGCCTGAACCCGGCCCGCCCACTGCTTCCGGATTCCCTCATGCCCGCCGACGCCCTTACCGCGCTCAAGGAAAAGTTTCCCCAGGCAACCGACCGTGCCAGCTCGGATCATCCCGCGGTCAACCTGCCCATGGCCGAACTGCCGGCCGTGCTCCGCTGCCTGCGCGACGAGTTCGGGTACGATCTCCTGACGGATCTGACCGCGATCGACTGGGCCGGGGACGTTTCGCCGCGCTTCACGATGGTGTACCACCTCTTTTCAAGCACGCAGCACACTTACCTGCGGGTCGCGGCCAACTGCACGAGCGACGCCGAGCCGGTGGCGCCCAGCGTGGTCGGCCTGTGGCCCGGGGCCAACTGGCACGAGCGCGAGTGTTACGACATGTTCGGGATCAAGTTCGATGGCCACCCCGATCTCCGGCGCATCTTGATGTGGGACGGCTATCCCCATTTTCCGCTGCGGAAGGAATTCCCGCTGGCCGGCATCGAAACCCCGCTGCCCGACGCGGAGATCACCGAGGAAACCGGCACGGCGGCCATCGCGGCGCCGATGGCGGGTGGCCCGTTTGTGGCGGCGCCGGGCGAGATCAACCTGACGGAGGCCGAGCCGCGCGCGAAGGACGAAAGCTGGAGCGACCGCCGCGTCCAACCGGGGCAGACCGAACTGCGCCAGAAGAAAGATTGATCCCGTGACCCGCACGACACCGAAAATGAATACCCAACGGCCGGGAGCCTCCGCTCCTTTCACGGGTTTCGCGGGCAACTAAACCGAGCGATGGCCACCGATTTTACCTTTCCCGATTCGGCCGCGAAGGCGGCAGGCGCCGCCCAGGCCGCGCCAGCAGAGTTCCAGACCGAGAAGATGTCGCTCTCCATGGGGCCGTCGCATCCGTCGACCCACGGCGTGCTGCGTCTGCAAATGGAACTCGACGGCGAGATCCTGACCAAGTGCGACCCGGTGATCGGTTATTTGCACCGCGGCGACGAGAAGATCGCCGAGAACATGACCTACAACCAGTTCGTGCCGTACACGGACCGGTTGGACTACATCGCACCGCTCGCGAACAACATGGCGTATGCGATCGCGGTGGAGCGGCTGGCGAAGCTCGAGGTGCCGGCCCGCTGCCAGGCCATCCGCGTGCTCACCGCGGAGATGGCCCGCGTTTCCTCGCACCTGCTCGGGCTCGGTGCGTTCGGGATCGATACGGGGGCGTGGACGGTGTTCATGTACTCGTTCACCGAGCGCGAAAAACTCTACAAGCTGTTCGAGGAGCTGACGGGCGCGCGGTTTACGACCAGTTATTCGCGCATCGGCGGCCTGGCGCGCGATGTGCCGGACGGCTGGTTGGAGCGCGTCAACGCGTTCTGCGACCAGTTCCTGCCCATTCTCGAGGAGATCCTGAAGCTCCTGACGCGGAACAAAATCTTCATGGATCGCACCGTCGGCGTCGGCGTGATCTCCAGGGAGGATGTACTCGCCTACGGCCTGACCGGGCCCAATGCACGCGGCAGCGGCGTCGCGGTCGATCTGCGCAAGGACAAGCCGTATTCGGGCTACGAGCATTATGAGTTCGATGTGCCGGTGGGCACGAAGGGCGACTGCTACGACCGTTATCTCGTCCGCGGCGAGGAGATGCGGCAGTCGGTGCGGATCATCAAGCAGGTGATCGCGAAATTCCCCGGCGGGCCGTGGTATGCGACGGAGGCGAAGAAGATTTTCGGGCCGCCGAAGGACAAGGTGCTGAGCTCGATGGAGGAGCTGATCCAGAATTTCATGCTCGTGACGGAGGGGCCGCAGATGCCGCCGGGCGAGGTGTACTTCGAGGCGGAAAACCCGAAGGGCGCGCTCGGATTCTACGTCGTGAGCAAGGGCGGCGGCGTCCCGTGGCGCCTGAAGATCCGGTCGCCCTCGTTCTGCAACCTTTCCATCCTGCCGAAGATCTGCGTCGGCTGCCTGGTTTCCGACGTCGTCTCCATTCTCGGCTCGCTCGATTTCGTGATGGGCGAATGCGATCGCTGAGCAACCGCGCGTACTTTTTCGATGAATCTCAAACCCGAAACGCTGCGGAAGATCGACGAGGTGATCCCGCACTATCCGGTCAAGCGGAGCGCGGCGCTGCCGCTGCTGCACCTGGTGCAGGAGGACGCGGGTTACATCTCGCAGGAGGCCGTCGCATGGATCGCGGCGAAGCTCGAGCTCGAGCCGATCAACATCTACGAGCTCGTGACGTTTTATCCGATGTTCCGGCAGAAGCCGATCGGGCGCCGGCACGTGAAGGTTTGTCGCACCCTGTCATGCGCGCTGCTGGGCGGCTACAAGACGTGTGAGACGTTCGAGCAGGAATTCAACACGCACCGCGGGGAGATTTCCCCGGATGGCGAGGTCACGATTGAGTTCGTCGAGTGCCTCGCGAGCTGCGGCACGGCGCCGGTCGTGTTGATTGACGACGATCTGCACGAGAAGGTCGACGTCGCGAAGGCGAAGGAACTCAGCAACCAGATCAAACGCGAAGCCGCGCAGCGGCGCTGACCGACCCCGCCACCACGCCCATGCCTGCACCCGCTCAACATCGGATCATTTTCAAGCACATCGGCGCGCCCGGCTACACCAACGACCTGGCGTGTTACCAGCGGAATGGGGGCTACGAGATGTTGAAGAAGGCCGTGGCGATGCCGCCCGCGGCGATCATCGACGAGGTCAAGAAGTCCGGCCTCCGCGGCCGTGGGGGCGCGGGCTTTCCCTGCGGCGTGAAATGGGGCCTGGTCGACCGCAAAAGCGGCAAGCCGATCTATCTCATCGTCAACGCCGACGAGTCTGAGCCCGGCACTTTCAAGGATCGCTACATCATCCACCAGGACCCGCATCAACTGATCGAGGGCATCATGATCAGCAGCTTCGCGAACAACGTGAAGCAGGCCTACATCTACATCCGCGGGGAAATGCCGCACGGTGCGCGGATTCTCGAAAAAGCGATCGCCGAGGCCCGCGCGGCGAACCTCTGCGGGCCGAACATCCTCGGCACGAATTACAGCTGCGAAATCTACGTCCATCGCGGCGCCGGCGCCTACATCTGCGGCGAGGAAACCGGGCTGATCGAGTCGCTCGAGGGCAAGCGGGCCTACCCGCGCATCAAGCCGCCCTATTTTCCCGCGGTGCTCGGCCTCTACCAGTGCCCGACGATCGTGAACAATGTGGAGACGCTCTGCCACGTGAAGCATATCGTCGAGATGGGCGGCGATGCCTACGCCAAGATCGGCACGCCGAACAACACCGGCACGCGCATCCTCTGCGTCAGCGGCCACGTGCAAAAGCCCGGTTACTACGAGTACGAGGTCGGCAAGATCACGCTTGGCGAACTGCTCAACGAAGTCTGTGGCGGCCCGCTGCCCGGCCGGAAATTCAAGGCGGTCATTCCCGGCGGCTCGTCCGCGAAGATTCTGAAATTCGGCGAGACGTTTACGCTGAAGAACAAGGATGGCACCTCGCGCACGCTGACGGTCGAGGAGATCCCGATGGATTTCGATACGCTCGCGGCCTGTGGCACGATGGGCGGCTCGGGCGGTGTGATCGTGATGGACGACTCCGTGAACATGGTTGAGGCGCTGGCCAACATCAACGCGTTCTACGCCCACGAGAGCTGCGGCCAGTGCACGCCATGCCGCGAGGGCTCGCTCTGGATGAAGAAGATCACCACGCGCATGGTGCACGACCACGCGCGCGCCGAGGACGGTTCGCTGCTGAAGAGCGTGGCCGACCAGATCGCCGGCCGCACCATCTGCGCCTTTGGCGAGGCGTGTTCCTGGCCGACGCAGAGCTTCATCGCAAAGTTCGGCGACGAGTTCAAAGCCTACCCGGAGACGAAGAAGGCGGCGAAGAGCGATGGCGCCCTCGAACTCGTCTGAAAATGAACCACCAAGACACAGCGGCAGCGGGTTCGAGCAGAACATTTTCTCCGTGGCTCCGCGCCTTTGTGGTTAATCCGACTTTCCTGAAATGATCGCCTCACCGAAACCCGACCTCGTCACCGTCAACATCGACGGCAGGGAGATCGCCGTGCCGAAGGGCACCAATGTGATCGAAGCCGCGCGGCTGGTCGGGGTGGACGTTCCCTATTATTGCTACCACCCCAAGCTCTCGGTGGTCGGCAACTGCCGCATGTGCCTGATCGAAATGGGCATGCCGGCGGTCGATCCCGCGACCAAGGCGCCGATCATGGATCCGGCGACGGGCAAGCAGAAGATCAACTGGATCCCGCGCCCACAGATCGGCTGCGCGACCAACGCCTCGCCCGGCCTGCACGTCCGCACCAACACGCCGCAGATCAAGGATTGCCGCGAGGGCGTGATGGAATTCCTGCTCGTCAACCATCCGCTGGATTGCCCGATTTGCGATCAGGCCGGCGAGTGCAAGCTGCAGGAGCAGTCGACCGGCTACGGCCGCGGCTATTCCCGCTACATCGAGCAGAAGAACGTGAAGCCGAAGCGCACTCAGCTCGGGCCGCGCGTGATGCTCGACGACGAGCGCTGCATCCT
>CANJKL010000001.1:0-423164 GCA_947474935.1 Opitutia bacterium | reverse complement strand
GAGAAACGCTTGTGGGGCTTGATGCCGCCTTTCGGGGACATGAAGGGCGGGTTGGCGAGGATGACGTCGGCGAATTCGTTCCAGCGCTCCTCGGAGGTGAGGGTGTCGTATTCGTAGATGTGGGGATCGGTGAAGCCGTGGAGGTAGAGGTTCACCAAGGAGAGGCGCACCATGTCGGGCGAGATGTCGTAGCCCTTGAAGTTTTTGGCGAGGCGGCCGCGTTCGTCGGGGGTGAGGGGCTTCACCGAGCGGTCCGACCGATTGGACGGATCTGACGGATCATTTTTTCTGAGGATGTGTTTGTAGGCGGAAATGAGGAAGCCAGCGGTGCCGCAGGCGGGGTCGAGGATGGTCTCGTGCTTCTGCGGGGCGAGGACCTCGACCATGAAATCAATGATGTGGCGCGGGGTGCGGAACTGGCCGGCATCGCCCTGCGAGCTGGGCCGTGGCGGCATCATACCAGGCCTCCGTGCCGTAGCGCTGGGTGAGAGCGCGGTGCTGGGCATTGCGCAAAGCCACCTCCGCCAGCTGCAGCGGAGAATAGAGCGCTTCGCAGAGCGCCATGTTCCAGAGATAGCGGGCCAAGGTGACCGCAGGCCCGACGCCATCCTGACGATAGGCATCAAGCCTTTCCCTGGCCAACGCTTGGGCTACCTGCTCAAAAAAAACCGGATTCATGCTTGCGATGGGTCGATAATGTGCCGAATTTCACCTCGTGCACCCTGGAATCCCTTCCTCTGCCGCTTGCGGCAGATAGGCTCCCGGGTTTCTTCGTTTTCGGAGGGCGACATGGCGGGCGTAACGCAGGCGCTCAGGCGACGAACTGGTTCAATGACACGTAGTCTTTGATGTAATCGGGAATGAGCGTGCGGTATTTCGCGGGCACGGCTTTGAAGTCCTTGGTGGAGAAAACGGGATTCGTGGCGAGGTCGGTCAGGTGGCCGGACTCGATAATGTGGCGGATCTGGTCACTGGTGGCGTAGGCCTTGAAGTAGGTCTTCAGCGCGGAGATCGCCTCGGCTTCGTCGGGCTTGTAGTCGGCGACGAACTTCGAGAATTCCTCCTCGAGCAGTTCGTCCTTGGATTTGAAGCGCGGGATAAGGCCGAAGATCTTTTCGAGGATTTCACGCAGCCCCAGACGGCGATCCACGGCGGCGGCTTTGCGGAGTTTCTCCAGATTGTAGAACTCGGCGGGCTTGTCGAAGAGCTCCTTGTTCACGTAATCGATGACGCGGTCCCACTGACCGGCTTCGACACTGGACGCGATGAAGTCGTTCTCGCGCACCCGTCCCTCGAACTGCTCGTAGAACATGCGGTCGATCTTCATGCCCTGCTCGCCGACCTCCTCGACCTTGATCGTGGAAAGCAGGTCGTCGCCGGGGTGATCGTAGGTGCCGCCCTTAACCACCGGGCCCTCGACCCCGCCGCCCCCTTCCTCCCCGCCGGACTTCGGTTTGGGGAGCCGGCGGACCTCGTCGTAGTTGAACTCCTCCTCGAAAAATTCGCAGTTGGCGAAGAAGTCGAAGAGCTTGAACGAAGTCTTCCGCGGCTCCTTGACGCTCTCGCGGAGGCTCTCGTCGAAGAGTTGCTCGCGGAAGTCGTGCTTCCGGGTGCCGCGGCCTTTGATCTGGATGAAGTCGGTGGGCGAAAAAATCGGGCGGAAGAGACCGAGGTTCAGGAGATCCGGGCAATCGTAGCCGGTGGTCATCATGCCGACGGTGACGCAGACGCGGGCCTTGCTGGTCTTGTAGGTGGGGATGAAGTTGGCGTCGCCGAGCAGTTTATTGTTGGTGAAATTGATCGTGTGCTGCTGCGCGCCCTCCACTTGCGAGGTGACCTGCACGGCGAAGTCGGACTGATATTTGCCGGGGAACATGCGGTCGGCCATCTCGTTGAAAATCTGCGCGAGCTTGCCCGCATGGTGCTGGCTCACGGCGAAGACGATGGACTTGCCGATCTCGCCGCTAACGGGGTCGCGGAGCGCATTTTCGAGAAACGTTTTGCAGAAAAGCTGATTCGTGGTCTTCGAGAAAAAGCGCTTTTCAAACTGGCGCTGCTTGAACGCCTCGTCGTGGTCCTCGCCCTGCTCGTCCTTGAACGAGACGACGAAACCTACGTCCGAGAGGAGCTGCGTGGTGATCGTGCTGCGGGCATCGACGACGGTCGGATTGATGAGAAAGCCGTCCTTCACGCCATCGAGCAGGGAGTAGCGGAAGGTGGGCTGCCCATCGTCGCAGCCAAACGTGCGGTAGGTGTCGAGCATCAGGCGGCGCTCGAACTCACGCGGGTCTTTGGTGGTTGGCTTCTCCTTGTCGAATTTCTTGAGGTAGTCGAACGGCGTGGCGGTAAGGCCGAGCTTGTAACCGATGAAGTAGTCAAAGACGGCACGCGCATTGCCGCCGATGGAGCGGTGCGCTTCGTCGGAGATGACGAGGTCGAAGTCGGTGGGTGAAAAGAGCTGCTGGTATTTGTTATTGAAGAGCAGCGACTGGACGGTGGTGACGACGACCTCGGCATGACGCCAGTCGTCGCGATTTTCTTTGTAGATGACTGAATTGTAATCGTTCGCGAGGACCTTCTTGAAAGCCTTGAGCGCTTGGTCTTCGAGTTCCAGCCGGTCCACGAGAAAGAGGACGCGGCGGGCGTTGCCGGTGCGGAGGAAGAGCTTGATGATGGCGGCGGCGGTGAGCGTCTTGCCGGTGCCGGTGGCCATTTCGAGGAGGAAGCGGTCACTGCCTTTCTTGATGGACTGCTGGATGGCGACGATGGCTTTCTTCTGGTAAGGACGCAGGAAGCGAAGCCCGTTGACCTCGATAAAGCGCGCGCGCTCGGCTTCGTTCTTCCATGCGGCTTCCGTGGCGTAGTTCGGGCGCTGGGTGAGGACGACATAGTCATCCTCGACGGCTTCCTCGATAAGGCGTTTCGGGTCGGGCGTGGTCTTCTGGTAGCCGGCGACCGAGGTCGGCGTCGGGAACGCGGTGATGACATACGGATTCCCGCGTTCGAGGTCCCAGAAATAATGGAGGTTGCCGTTGGAGAGGATGACGAAGCGGCAGTTTTGGGACTTGGCGTATTTGCGTGCCTGCTCTTTTCCGACGAGCGGGCTTTTGTCCTCGGCTTTGGCTTCAAGGACGATGAAGGGGAAAGATTTTTCGTTGAGCAGCAGGAAGTCGATGAAGCCCTTGCTCGCTTTCTCAAAATCTTCACCGAGTTCGCTAAGGTCTTGAGGTTTCAGAACGACACTCGGCTCGAGCTGGATGTTCGCGGGGCCTTTCGCGTCCGCAAAGAAACGCCAACCAGCACCCTCCAGCAGCTTGTTAATTTTGATGCGAGCGAAAGCTTCTTTCATCGGTTGAAACCGCAAGCTACCTGATGGCCCCCGAAAGCACGAGCCCCGCGATCAATACCAGCCACGGCCGCGCCGCACTGCGCAAGCGGCGGGGCGTCAAGGTGCGAAGGGAACCCGGGCATCGCGGACAACGAAAACGGCCCGCCCTCGAGTTGGCGAACCCTTTGCGATCGCCTTACAGCCGGCGGAAAAGCCAGTCGGCGGCAGTCCCGCTCGCCGGCACGCTGAGCAGCTCACGCAACCGCTGCGCCTGGTCCCGGGTGCGTTTCAGACGCGCCGGGTCGTGCAGGCAGGTCTGCAGCTCCGCCGCCAGCGCGTCGGGGGTCGCCGCCCGTTGGATAAACTCCGGATACATCGGCTCACCGAGCAGCAGGTTCGCAATCCCGAGATAGTCCACCTGCACCAGCATCCGCCCGAGCAGATAGGTCAGCGGGTTCGCCCGGTAGGCGATCGCCCCCGGAATCGCGGCCAGCGCACAATGCATCGACATCGTTCCGCTGGACGTGAGCACAGCCGCGGCGGCGATGGGTTGCGCGCGCGCCGCGTCATGGTCCGGCACCGGCAGCAGCCGCACGTTCGGCGGCGGATTCGCCGCGCGCAGCACCCGGTGAATTTCCTCGCTCGGGTAGAGCACGACGCCGTCCCGACCGCCGAATTCCTGAAACCCAGCGAGTAACACGGGGAAAATCCGGCCGACGGCCTGGGCCCGGCTACCGGGCAGCAGCAACACCGGAGCGGCGGCATCGTATGCCACCGGCGCCCCATAGTCGGCCATGACGAACGGGTGCCCGACGAAATCGACCGGCAGAGCCGTATCGGCGTAGCATTTCGTTTCGAACGGGAAAAGCACCGCCATCGCGTCCAGATCCCGCGCCATCGTGAACCGCCGGCCCGCCTTCCACGCCCAGATCTGCGGCGAAATGTAGTAGAGCGCCTTGATCGTCCCGCCGCCCTTGACCGACAGGCCGCGTTCCCGCAGCGCCGCGGCAAGCCGGAGATTCAAGCCGGGGTAGTCGACGAAACACACCGCGCGCGGCCGGTGCTCCGCAATCCAGCGCAAGGTTTCCACGAACAGTGCGCGAAAATATCCGTAGTGCTTCAACACCTCCACGACACCGACGACCGACGAAGCGGTGAGGTCGTGCAGCAGTTGTGCGCCGGCGGCGGCCAGTTGCGGCCCTCCCAGCGCCGCAATTGAAATTTCGGGATGCTTCGCCCGCAGTTCCCGGACCACACGGGCGGCGTGTTCGTCGCCCGAGTGTTCGCCCGCCACGATCAACACGTCGACGTGCGGGCCCGCCGGGGGCGGCAGGCGAAAAGGCTGCTTTTCCTCAGGCATGCTCCGGGGATTCCTTACTTCGTCGCCTGCGCCCGGATCTGCTCCGTGATCGCGATCGCCACCTCGAGCGCACTCTTGCCGAGCTGGCCGCCGACCTTCGGCTGCTTCGCCTTCGCCACGCTGTCCACGAAGTGCGCCAGTTCCAGTGCGAGCGGCTCACCCTTCTCCAGCGGCACGGGCTCGACCGGCACCGCGTTCAAGTCCCCCGGCTTGGCCGCGCCGCTCATCAGCTTCGCGGCATACTCCAGCATGCCGGTCTTGCGGACGAGGTGCCCGCTCTGATTCATGAAATCGAAGGAGAAATAGCCCGTCGGCTGAAACACGCGGATCTCGCGCACCTTCTTCAAACTCATCCGGCTGGTGCTGAGGTTGGCGACGCAACCGTTCGCAAACTGGATTCGCGCGTTGGCGATGTCCTCGGTCTTCGACAGGACGCTCACCCCCACGCTGTCGATTTTCTCGACCGGCGATTTCACCAGTTCGAGCACGATGCCGATGTCGTGGATCATCAGGTCGAGCACGACGCCCACCTCGGTGCCGCGCGGGGTGAAGGGCGCGAGGCGTTCCGCCGTGATGAACTGCGGCGCGCTCACCTCCTTTTCGAGAAAGCCCATCACCGGGTTGAAATGCTCGATGTGCCCGACCTGCACGATGGCCCCGTGCGCC
Organism: Opitutia bacterium; assembly: GCA_947474935.1. Taxonomy (GTDB): domain Bacteria; phylum Verrucomicrobiota; class Verrucomicrobiia; order Opitutales; family Opitutaceae; genus ER46. The sequence goes on along the minus strand of CANJKL010000001.1, from coordinate 417,810 downwards.
CGCGCCGCCGCCAGCACCTGCTCCGCCTCGGCCAGCGAGGCACAGATCGGTTTCTCGATCAGGAGGTGGCAGCCGCTCGCGAGCAACGGCAGCGCCACCGCGGCATGCCGGTCCGTTGGCACGACGATCGACACGGCATCGCAGGCTTCACCGAGCTCCTCGATGCTGGCAAACCGACGGCAGGCATGCCGCGCCGCGATTTCCGCCGCGCGGACATCGTTCGTCTCATAAAATCCGACCAGCTCCGCACCCGGCAAAGACGCATAAATGCGGGCATGATGCTGCCCCAATGAGCCGACTCCGGCCACGCCACAACGGATTTTCGTCAAAGCCATGGCGGGAGTGTGGGTCCTGCCACCGCCGCGGCAATACCGTTGCGCAAACCCGCCAACCGCGCAGTCGCAACCGGCGCTCCGCGCGTCGACCTACCGCAGCACTCCTTCGTGCAAAAACAGGCCGCGATTGGTTTTCTTCGCGTGCGCGACATTGTGGGTCACCAGCACGAGCGCGGTGCCGGTCTCCCGGCAGAGCTCGAGCAGCAGCTCGACGACGGCGTCGCCGGTGTGTTCATCGAGGTTGCCCGTCGGCTCGTCGGCCAGGAGCAGCTTGGGTCCGTTCATCAAGGCGCGGGCCACGGCGACCCGCTGACGCTCGCCGCCGGAAAGCTGCGCCGGCACGTGCATGGCCCGCTCCGCCAGGCCGACCCGCGCCAGCAGATCTTTCGCGCGCGCCCGCTCCACCGCGCCCGGCGGGCCGATCATCCGCGCCGCCATCAGCACATTCTGCAGTGCCTCGAGCTCCGGGATGAGATAAAAAGCCTGGAATACCATCCCGAGAAACAAGGCCCGCCGGTCGGCCGTCGCCGGCCCGCCCGCCCACGAAAGGTTGCCCGTCTCCGGTTGATCGAGGCCCGAGAGGAGATTCAGCAGCGTCGACTTGCCCGAGCCGGATTCGCCCCGGATCGAAACGCTTTCGCCTGCCGCGACGTCGAGGTTCACGTCGCGCAGCACCTCGATCCGGCGGTCGCCGCTCAGGTAACTCTTCGCGAGGTTGCGCCCACTGAGCACGAATTCAGACATGGCGGATCCTCCCCGCTCGTCCCGCCGCGGTGACTGACGGTCGGTTATTCACTGCGCAGCGCCTCCACCGGTTTCAACCGCGCCGCACGCCACGCGGGGAGCAGGCCCGCGGCGGTCGCGCTGACGACCGCACCCACGATGATGACCGCCAACTCGGCCCCCGACGTGTGCGAGGGCAGGTCCACGAAGCCGTAAAATTGCTGAAATACCTCCTGGCTCACCGTGGCACGCGCGAGGATGCGGACGATGTCGTTGCGAAACGTGAGCACGACCCACGCCATGCCCAGCCCGGCGGTCGTGCCCATCACGCCGAGGAAAAAACCCTGCGCGCAGAAACAGATCGCCACATCGCGCGCCCGTCCGCCCAAGGCGCCGAGCAGTCCGATTTCGCGGGTCTTGCGCACGACCGAGATCGTCAGCGAACTCATGATCGAGAGCGCCGCCACGATCACGATGAACGTGAGCAGGAAGAAGATCATGTATTTCTCGAAGCGGATGATGTTCTGAAAATCGGCATTCGATTCGAACCAGGTGAGCGCGCGAAAATTCCGGGGCAGCACGCCGTTGAGCGCGGTCGCCGTCCTGAATTCATCGACCCCCGGCCGCAGCCGCACGCTGATGCCGTGCACGGACTGGCCGAGGCCGTAGAGTTCCTGTACGAACCGCAGCGACGCGATGGCCATGCTCTTATCGAGGGCCTGGTGTCCGATTTGAAAAATGCCGACCACCCGCACCGTGCGCGGCAGGGTGATTTCATCGCTCCGCAGCGTCTCGATCAGCAGCGGCGAAAAGACATCGAGGTTGTCCCCCACCCGCACACCCAGCGCTTGCGCGAGCTGCAGGCTGAGCACGATCGCATCGTCGTCGAGATCGTCGAACCTCCCGGCGACCATGTAGCGGTTGAAGGGCACGACTCCGCCGATGCGTTGCAGATCGACCCCCTGAATGAGCGAGTAGGCCGGTTTCTTCTGGTATTCCAGCAGCACATTGGCCTGCGCGTAGGGCGTCGCCGCGAGGACGCCCGGTTGCTGCGCGATCTGCCCGAGGAGCTGGTCCACGTCTCCGATCGCACCGGACGACATGATCTGGATCTCGCCCTGCGTATCGACGATCATGCGGCGGATGCCCTGGCCGAATCCGCCCATGATGCTGGTCGAGACCACGAGCAGCAGCACGCCCACGCCCACGCCCAGCGCCGACATGAATGTGAAAAACGGAAACTTCCGCCCGGTCGGGAAGAGCTGCTTGAAGGCGAGATAGAGATACCAAGGCATCGAACTAGATTCACCACAAAGGCACGGAGCACACGAGGAACTCAACCCAGATTGGCTTCGCTCCGTGCCCTTTGCGCCGGTGGTTCAATTCAAGCCGGCCCCGGCCGCAGTTGCGGGAACAGGATCACGTCGCGAATGCTCTCCGCGCCCGTGAGCAGGATGCAGAGCCGGTCGATGCCCACGCCCATGCCACCCGCCGGCGGCATGCCGTGCTCGAGCGCGAGGAGGAAATCCTGGTCGATGTTCTGCTTCTCCTCGCCCGCCTGGGCCTCGAACATCTGGCGCTGCACGTCGGGATCGTTCTGCTCCGAATAGGCCGGCGCCACTTCCATGCCGCCGATCGTGAGCTCGAACACGTCGATCGTCGTCGGGTCGTCCGGCGTGAGCTTTGCCAGCGGGCACAGTTCCCGCGGCAGATGCGTGACGAACGTCGGCTGGATCAGCGTCGGCTCGATCTTCTTGGAAAAGATTTCGTTGGTGATCTCGAACTCCTCCCAGCCGGGGTGAATCGAGAGGCCCAGCGCTTCCGCTTTGGCGATCTTCTCCGCCTTCGGCCGGGAAAACCAGTCCGCGTCGCCGGTGGCTTCCTTGATCAGATCCTTGTAGCGCACCTCACGCCACCCGCCGCCAAAATCGATGTCCTGCCCGCTCGCCGCGTGCTTGATCTTGAGCGAGCCGTCGGCCGGCTTGATCACGTCGCGCACCAGCGACGTCAGCAGGTCTTGGATGAGCGTCATCATGCCGCGGTAGTCGCTGTAGGCCTGGTAGACTTCGAGCATCGTGAACTCGGGATTGTGCCGCCGGGAGACGCCTTCGTTGCGGAAGATCCGGCCGATTTCGAACACGCGATCGAATCCGCCCACGAGCATCCGCTTCAGCCGGAGCTCCGTTGCGATGCGCAGGAAAAAATCCACGTCGAGGGCGTTGTGATGAGTGACAAACGGCCGCGCCGCCGCGCCGCCCGCCGTTGCCTCCAGCACCGGCGTCTCGACCTCGATGAACTTCCGCTCCTCGAGGAACCGCCGGATGTGCGAAACGACCCCCGACCGCAGCATCAGCCGCGCGCGCGATTCGGGATTCACGATCAAATCGAGATAGCGTTGCCGGTAGACCTGCTCCGGATCGCTCAGCCCGTGCCACTTTTCCGGCAGCGGCCGCAATGCCTTGGCCACGAGCGTGGTGCTTTCCACGCGCACCGTCACTTCGCCCGTCTTGGTTTTGAAGAGCGCGCCTTTCGCGCCGAGGATGTCGCCCAGATCGAGCTTCTTGAACGCGGCATAGGCCTCGTCGCCCACCACGTCCTTCTTGAGGTAGAGTTGGATCTGCCCCTGCTGATCGAGAATCTTCACGAACTGGCTCTTGCCCATGTCGCGGATCACCACCAGCCGTCCGGCGACGGCCACGTTCACCGTGTTTTCCTGGCCGTCGACATAGGCCGCGAGCGCTTCCGCGGAAAAGTGGGTGGGCGAGAAATTGGCCCGAAACGGATCAGTGCCACCGGCCCGCATCTCGGCGAGCTTTTGCCGGCGCACCGCATGTTGGTCGTGGGAGATGTCTGGAAGAAGGTCGCTCATGGAAACGGAACCTGGCACCGTGGCGGCCCGGGCTTCCCGGCGCAAACGGATTCTGGGTGGATCCCCGCGCACCCGGAAATTCCCGGCGCTCGCCAGCGATTTCCCCTGCCCCGCCCTCCGGACCCGCTTCCGCGCGGCGTTGTGAAAGGCGGCGGTGGGTTCTTGGGCGAACGCCACCATGCGCCGGCCCGGCCGGCGCTAAGGGCCGGCAGTCACCCCGGCGGACCGCGACCGCCGCCAGCGCTGGATGACGAACGGCGACAACCAGACGAGCAGCGTGGCGACCCCCAGCACACCGGCGATGGGTCGGGCGAAGAACGCCCCGAGGTCGCCATCGGCCTTGATCATGGAGGTGACGAAATTCTGCTCCAGCATCCCACCCAGAACCAGGCCGAGAATCGTCGGGGCGATCGGAAACCGGTTCGCCTCCATCAGATAAGCCAGCAGGCCAAAGCCCAGCATGACCCCGACGTCGAACAGCGAGTTGTTGATGGCGAACGCCCCCACGACGCAGAACAACAGGATCACCGGCATGAGCACGCCACGCGGCACCCGCAGCACGTGCTTGGCCAGCTTGATCGCCATCCAGCCGAGCGGGAGCATGAGGAGGTTCGCGAGGAAGAAGATGATGAAAACCGCGTAGATGTTCTGCGGGTTCTCGATGAAGATCGTCGGCCCGGGGTTCATGCCCTTGAGATAAAGCACCCCGATGACGATCGCCGTGATGGAGTCGCCGGGGACGCCGAAGACCAGCGCGGGAATCCACGCCGCGGACAGCGCGCTGTTATTTGCCGCGCCCGCCTCGATCACCCCCTCGACATGCCCGGTGCCGAATTTTTCCGGAGTCTTCGAAAATCGTTTCGAGATGCCATAGGCGAGCCATGCCGCGATGTCCGCCCCCGCCCCGGGCAGCGCCCCGATCACCGTGCCCAGGACGCTGCCCCGCAGCGTCGCCAGCGGGTATTTCGCCAGCAGCGCCCCCTGCCCCCGAAAAATCCGGCCGATCCCCTGTGGCAGCTCAACCACCGGCACGTCCCGCGTCACGGCGTAGCGGATGACTTCCGACACCGCAAACATCCCGATCATCACCGGCGTCAGCTGAAATCCGCTCATCAATTCCTCCGCGCCGAACGTGAACCGCGGATACGCCGCCGGGTTCTCGAACCCGATCGTCGCGAGCAGCAGGCCCAGCAGCAGCGAGATCAATCCCTTCAGCGGCCGGCCCGGGGAGATGAACACCGCGCAGGTGAGCCCGAGCAGCATCAGCCAGAAATACTCGAACGAGCTGAACTGCAGCGCGACGCCCGCGAGCAGCGGCGCCAGCGTGGCCAGCACCACCGTCCCGAACAGTCCACCGATCACCGAAAACACGAGGCCGGCACCGAGCACGATTTCGACCTCGCCCTTCCGCGTCATGGCGTGGGCCTCGTCGCAGTAGGCCGCCGAGGCTGGCGTGCCCGGGATGCGGAGCAACGCCCCGGGGATGTCCCCCGCGAAGATCGCCATGGCCGTCGCCGTCACCATGCAGGCGATCGCCGGCAGCGGCGGCAGGACAAACGTCACGGGAATCAGCAACGCCACCGCCATGGTCGCCGTCAGCCCGGGCACGGCGCCCACGAAGAGGCCGAACAAGCCGGAGGCGAGCACCACCCCCAGGACCAACGGGTCGCAGACCAATCGAAACGCCTCGATCACCGGCTGCATCACCAGGCGATCCCTTCCAGCCAGCCCCACGGCAGCGGCACCCGCAACAGCGTGTAGAAACTAAAGTGGATCGCGAACGATGCCACCGCCGCGAGCGGCGCGATCCATCGCACCCCGACCCCGAACGCGAAGAACAGGCCCGCGAGGAAAACAAACGCGGCCACGAAAAATCCGAGGACATCCACCGCCAGTGCGTAGAAAACGAGGCTGCCGACCACGACGCAGAAATTGACCACCATCCGCGGCCGGCGGACCCATTCTTCCACTTCGAACCAGCCTCCGCCCGTGCGTCGCCCCGTCCAGGCCTGTACGAGGCCGCTCACGGCCAGCCCGCCGCCGATCAACTTGGGGAAAAAAGCCGGGCCGACGTTCTGGCCCGGCATCGGCGGAAACGTTTGCGCGCAAACCACGACGGCGATGCCAAAGCAGAACAACAGCCAACCGGACAGAGCGTCGTGCGGCCGCATGGTCAGCCGGAACGATCCAACGACCGGCTCGAACCGAAGGCGAACTTCGCCATCCCGGGTAGATTCACCGCGGAGGTCATTTCGCGAGGCCCACGGACTTCATCACCCGGCCGAGCTGGACGTCCATCTTCGCCATATAATTCGCAAATTCGTCGGGTCCCGCCCAGCGCAGGCCAAAGCCGCGCTGCTGCATGAAATCCCGATACTCTTTACTGTCGTAGGCTTTCTTCACCGCGGCCTGGAGCCGCGCCTCAATCGCCTTGGGCAAATTTTTCGGCGCACCAATGCCCCGCCACGCGCCCAATGACCAATTGCTCCCGATGGCTTGTTGCGCCGTCGGCACCTGCGGATACAGCGCGGACGGTTTGTCATCCAGCACGGCGAGGGTCTTCACCTTGCCGGCATCGATCAACGACCGGCCTTCGGGGTGCGAACCCGGCACCATGTCCACGCCCCCCGCCACGAGATCGATCAACCCCGGGGCGCTGCCGTTGCTGGGCACCCATCCCACGGCCATGGGTGAAATCTTCTGCTCGTCCAGCAACCCGCACAGCGCGACGTGCCAGATGCCACCCTGCGCGGTACCCGAAGCCTTGAGCGTGCCGGGGCGGGCCCGGATCGCATCCAGTAGATCCCTCAAGCTTGCGAAGGGAGAATTGGCCCGAACCTGAATCGCCGCCGGATCAAAATTAATCAACCCCAGCGGGGTAAAAGATGCCCCCGTCAGGTCGGTCAGCCCCTGGTGGTGCATCATTCCAATCTCCACCGTCAGGATTCCAATCGTGTAACCATCCGGTCGCGCGCGGGCGATTGCCGCATGGCCGACCACGCCACTTCCCCCCGTGCGGTTCACGACATTCACGGGCCGCCCCAGATCGCGCTCCAGCAAAGAGGCGAGGATCCGGCCGACGGCATCGGTTCCGCCACCGGCCCCCCAGGGCACGATGAAGGTGATCGGCCGAACCGGGTAATCGGCCGCGGCCGCCACGGAAACCAGCCACGACAGCAGCAAGGCAAGCAGGGGTCTGCGCGTCATGCGCGGGATGCTGGGAGTGGCACTTCGAAGGGCCATAACAAAATCTCGCGCCACGTTTTTGCCGATGGTCCGCAAGTGACCGGCACTCGATCTCCGAACGCCCATTTCGCTTGCCGAGTTCGCACTGTTTCAGCGATTTTCAAAATTACTCGCCGGCTGCCCCACCCTGGTTCGCCCCACACCGAATTGAAATGTGCGCTCTCGGTCAGGCCCTCCTCGCGTCGAAACCTAAACCCCCAACCGCCAAAAAAAATGAACCGCCGCCGTCTGTTGCAGCTTGGTTTGGGCAACGCCGCCGAGCGCATCCTGCCCCTCGCGCAGGATCGCGGCATGGCGGTGATGGCGAATCTGCCGTTCGGGCGCGAGCGCCTCTGGAACGCCGTGCAGGGCAAGCCGCTCCCGGCCTGGGCGGCCGAGTTCGATTGCATGAGCTGGGCGCAGTTCTTCCTCAAATACATCGTCTCTCATCCGGCAGTGACCTGTGCGATTCCCGGCACCGCCCGCGTGAAATACGTCCAGGACAACATGCAGGCCAGCCACGGGCGGTTGCCCGACGCCGCCATGCGCACCCGGATGGAACAATTAATGGCGAAACATTAATCCGCTGCCTTCGTCTCTCTGCACTCCAACTTCAGAAAAGGACATCCATTTGACTTCAGAACACAAACCGACTCTCGCCCGCCTGCTGGGCAAATGGGCCAAGGTCGAGGCAGGTGAAGGACCGGGAGTCGTCACCGCGTTCCTCCTCTACTTCTGCGTTTTCGCCGGGTATTTTGCCGTCCGGCCGGTGCGCGAGACCGTCGGCACGATCCTCGGCGCCGCGCGCGTCAGCGATCTCTTTGTGATCACGTGGATCGCTTCCATCGCGCTCGTCCCGGCCTACGGCGCGCTGTGCAGTCGCTTCCGCCGGCAGACGTTCCTGCCCTGGATCTACGGATTCGTCGCCCTTTCCCTCGGCCTATGCGGCCTCGTGTTCACTCAGGGTGAGAATCACACCGGTGTGGGCGCGTTCTTCTACGTGCTGATCAGCGTCCTGAATCTTTTCATCGTCTCGGTTTTCTGGAGCTTCCTGCTCGAAATGTTCAACTCCGGTCAGGCGAAACGCCTCTTCGGGATCATCGCCGCGGGCGGCACGGCCGGCGCGCTGACCGGTCCCGTCATCACCGGACTGCTGGTGGGCAAGATCGGCAACTCCGGCGTGCTGATGTTCGGCGCCGGCATGTTCATCATCGCCATCGTCTGCCAGCGCATCCTGCTGCGGATCTGGGTGGGCGGCGGCCCGGTGGCGGGCGCCGTGGGCGCCGCCACGAAGCGGGACCGGCCGATCGGCGGCAATCCCTTCGCCGGCTTCTGGCTCGTATTGAAATCCCCCTACCTCCTCGGGATTTCGCTCTTCGTGGTGCTGCTGGCCGCCGTCAACACCTTCCTCTATTTTGAACAACTGCAGCTCGTGAAGGAGACCTTCAAGGACACCGCGCAACGCACCCGCGTCTTCAGCCAGCTCGATGCCACCGTCCAGGGCCTGACGATCCTCTGCCAGATCTTTATCACCGGACGGTTCGCCTCGAAATGGGGCGTGGGCGCCCTGCTCACCGCGGTGCCGATCGCGATGGTCGCCGGCATGCTGGCCCTCGCCAGTTTTCACACCTTCGCCGTGCTGGCCGTGGTGATCGTCGCACGCCGGGTCGGCGAATATGCGTTCGTCCGGCCAGGCCGCGAAATGCTCTTCAGCGAGGTCGACAACGAAACCAAATACAAGGCGAAGAACCTGATCGACGTGCCGGTTTACCGCGGCGGCGATGCCCTCGTCGCCAAGATCACCACCGCCGTCAACGCCGCCGGCTGGTCGCCCGCGCTCCTCGGTGCGGCGTTCGCCGCCGCCTGGGCCGGCATGGGCTGGTGGCTCGGTCGCCGCGGCGAACACGCCGCGAAGCCCGGGTCGACGCCGGCTGGGGAGCAGGCCAAGGTTGTCTCGTCCGATTGAGTCTCATTCGGCCGCGCCTCCCCCGGCCACTTTCCGCCCTTTCCTTACTCCTCACTCCGCCCCATCTCTCACATGAAAACTACCCTCCGACATATCGCCCTCGCCAGTCTGCTGCTTGGCGCCACCTGCGTGATCCCGCCCCTCGCCGCCGCCGATTCGGCCAAGGCGGGCAAACGTGACTCAATCTCCGCCAAGTCCTCCGCCCAGGCCGCCGCCGAGGAAATCGGCTCCACGCGCAACGCCAAAGTGGCGATCGCGATGCCCGACAAAAAGACCGAGCTCACGTTTTTTGCCGGCGCCATGTCCGACGCCGAAAAGGCCGAAGTCGCCCGCGTCGCCCCCAACGTACGCATCGTCACCGGCCTATCCAACGCCGAGGCGCTCGCCCGCGCCGGCGAGGCCCATGGCGTCGACTCCCGCTATGCGAGCCTCGAATTCCTCCAGCGCGCGAAAAAGCTCGTGTGGGTGCAGGTCATGGCGGCGGGGGTCGACCGCCAGCTCACGCTCGAACCGATCGCGAAAAACGACGCCTTGGTGTTGACGAATTTCCGCGGCGTCCACGGACCCGCGATCGCCGACCACGCCATGGCCATGCTGCTTTCGCTGACCCGCGATTTGCGCCACTATGCGGCCAACCAGGCCGAGCAGCGCTGGCAGCGCGTCATCACTCCGGTCCCGCTGATCGCGCTGGATGGCCGCACGATGCTGGTGGTAGGCATCGGCGGCATCGGCACGGAGATCGCACAACGCGGCCATGGCTTCGGCATGCGCGTGTGGGGCACCCGGCGCAGCACGACGCCGGCCCCGGCCTTTATCGAGCGCGTGGGCCAATCGAAGGATCTGCTCTCCATGTTGCCCGAGGCCGATGTCGTCGCCATCGCCGTCCCCCTCACGGCGGAAACCGAAAATCTGTTCAATGCCGAGGCCTTCGCCGCCATGAAGCCCGGGGCGTATCTGATCAACATTGCGCGCGGCAAAGTCGTCAACACCGACGCCATGATGGCCGCCCTCAAGAGCGGCAAGCTGGCCGGAGCGTGTCTCGACGTGACCGACCCCGAGCCGCTGCCGGCCGGCCATTCCCTCTGGAATTTCCCGAACGTCATCATCACCCCGCATGTCGCCGCCCAGTCCGAGGTGACCGAACGGCGCAGCGCGATCCTCCTCCGCGAAAACCTCCGGCGCTTCGGCGTCGGCGAACCCCTGCTCAACACCGTCGACAAGGTGGCGGGCTACTGAGGCCCGGCGGCCGAAATCCGGCCGCACTCGACTAAAGGGAAGCGTGCGCGATCGGCGCGCCCCGACTCCATGGACATTCCGTTGATGGCTAGTTTTCCGCCCGCACCGGAGGGACAGGTGACGCTCGCCAACTGGCGGACGCCACCGTTCAACCGCTGGGCGTTCCATCACGTGCGGGAAATCGTGCCGTCGGCCGAAATTCGCCACGACCGGCAGGCCGTGTGGGAGTTGCCCCGCGAATCGGCCGGACTGGAGTTGGACGACCTCGGGGCGACCGACACCGACGGCCTCGTGATCCTGCATCGCGGGCGCATCGTCTTCGAACACTACGCGCACGGGATGACCGCCACGACACCGCATATCCTGATGTCGGTATCGAAGTCGCTCCTCGGCCTGCTCGCCGGGATCCTGACCGCCCGCGGCCAGCTCGATCTGGAACAACCGGTGACCGCCGTGCTCCCGGAACTCGAGTCAACGGCGTATCGGGGTGCGACCCTCCGGCAGCTCCTCGACATGCGCGCCGGCATTGCGTTCAACGAGGACTATCTCGCCACGATCGGGCCCATCGTCGCCTATCGGAAGGCGACCGGTTGGAATCCGCTCGGACCGGGCGAATCGCCCTCGGACCTGCGGTCGTTTTTCCACGAATTGACCCAACCCGACGGACCGCACGGCGAACGTTTTCACTACGTGTCGCCCAACACCGATCTCCTCGGTTGGGTGATCGAGCGGGCGACGGGCAGGCGCTACGCCGATCTCATGAGTGAACTGCTCTGGCAGCCCATGGGGGCGGAGCACAGCTCATATATCACGGTCGATCGCCTCGGCGCGCCGCGCTGCGCCGGCGGCATCTGCGTCACGACCCGCGATCTGGCCCGCGTCGGCCAGTTGATCGTGCAGGGCGGAAGGCGCGGGGCGGCCCAGGTGATCCCGCGCGAGTGGATCGACGATGTCCTCCACGAGGGCGACCCGCGGGCGTGGGACGCCGGGCCCTTCGCTCCGTTCTTTCCAGGCCTGCCGATCCACTATCGCAGCAAATGGTATGTCGTGCGCGGCGACCGCCCGCTGCTGTTCGGCTTCGGGATTCACGGCCAGAATCTCTTCGTCGATTGCGCCGGCGAAATCGTGATCGCAAAATTTTCCTCGCAAGCCGCCCCACTCGACGCCGCCCGTATCGCCCGCACGACGGAGCTGGTCGGGCGGATCCGGGATCTTTTGCGGGGCGCGTAACGTGGCTTGCCCGTCGCGCCAAACGGTGAATTTCTTTTCCACCTCATTCTTTACCCGACCTCACACCCTCCAACCACCCCGATGAACGAAGCCAAATCCTCCCGCCGCGAGTTCCTTAGCTCCTCCGCCCTGCTGGTCGCCGGCACCGCGCTCACGGTCCGCGCCGCCGACCCCGCCCCCGAGCCGATCATCGATATTCACCAACACACCGATTATCACGGCCGGACCGACGCCCACCTCGCCTCCCATCAAGTCGAGATGGGCATCACGACCACCATCCTGCTCCCGGCGGGTCGCAGCGTGAACCGCCCCTCGACCCACAACGGCGCGTCCAACGGACTCGCGGTCAAGGCCTCGGGCAACGAGGCCTGCTACAAATTCGCGCAGGAGCATTCGCCCAAGCAGAGGTATTTCTGGGCGGCCAACGAGGTGCCCGACCTCGACGACGCCGTGCCGGAAATCGAGAAATGGCTGAAGCGCGGGGCGGTGATGATCGGCGAGCAGAAATTCGGCGTGGAGTGCGATTCGCCCGAGATGCAGAAGATCTACGGGCTCGCCCAGGCGTACAACGTGCCCGTGCTGATGCACTGGCAGCACAACCGGTACAACTTCGGCTTCGACCGCTTCCACAAGATACTGGCGAAGTATCCAAAGGTGAACTTCATCGGCCACGCCCAGACGTGGTGGGCGAACATCGACAAGAATTACAAGGACTGGACCAACCTCGGCCCCAAGGGACCGGTCACGCCGGGCGGCCTCACCGACCGCTACCTGAGCGACTACCCGAACATGTATGGCGACCTTTCGGCCGGCTCCGGCCTGAATGCGCTCACCCGCGATCAAGACCACACGCGGGAGTTTTTTGACCGGCACCAGGACAAGTTGATCTACGGCAGCGATTGCGCGGACTCGATCGGCCGCGACATCGGCTGCCAGGGCTCGCGCACGATCGACTTCGTTCGCCGGCTCTCGAAGACCAAGGCCATCGAGCGGAAGCTGCTTTTCGGCAACGCCAAGAAACTGCTGCGGATCCTGTGAGTAGGCCTCCGACCCGGGTAGAGCACGTTATCGGTAACGCGCCGCCCGGGTTGTCTGCCCCGGAGGCGGCCGCTTACGGCCAAGCCTCCGTCTCTTCCTTGCGTCCTTAAGCCACCATCGGAATTTCACGGCTCTGCCGTGCGCGCTCCACCGCGGCGTTCAGCGCGTTGCCGGCGCTTCCGGCTCGCCGCCGGATTTTTCCGGCATGCGCCGCCGGTAGAAGAAATAAATCGGCGTGCCGATGAGCACGAGGACGGTGCCGAGTGCACAGTTGATGAGCCCCGGCCGGCCCGCGGCCACCGCGGCCTGGTAGGCGTTCAGGTCATTGTAGACCGACATCACAAGGAAGGCGGTGGCAAAGAGGACGAAGATCGCCGGCACGACCGGGTAGCCGGGCACCCGGTAGAAACGGGGCGCGTCCGGCTCCTTGCGGCGCAGCACAAAAATGCCGAAGGCCCCCGCCGCATAGAAGATCCAGCTCACGAAGATCAACGTGTCGGTCAGCGTGTCGAAGGTGCCGCTGAACAGGAGCGCAATGCTCCACACGGCCTGCGCCGCCAGCGACGCCGCCGGCGTGTGAAACCGCGGGTGGGCCCGGCCGAGCACCGCCGGAAACACATTCCTGCGCCCCATGGCAAAATAGACGCGCGCACTCGCCAGGATCGTCGCGTTGTTCGCACTGAAGGTCGACGCCATCACCACCACGGCGATCCACGCGCCCCCGCCTTGGAAGAACCGCTCCGCCACGTCCGCCGCCACCAGCCGGGACTGCGCCATCTGGTCGACGGGCAGCACGTAGGCGTAGGCGAGATTCATCAGCAGATAAATCGCCGTCACGATGAACATGCCCAGCACGGTGGCGCGCGGGATGATCCGCTGCGGCTCCTTCACCTCGCCGGCGATGTAGGTGATCTTGTTCCAGCCGTCGAAGGCCCAGAAAGCCCCCTGCAAGGCCGCGGCAATCGCGGCGACCAGCGCGAGGCCCTCCTTGTGGATCACCGGGCTGGAGGTCGACAGATTGCCGAGGGAGCCGCCCGCCGGCACGAAGATCGCCGCCAGCACCAGCGCCGCCATGCCCGCCAGCTTGGCGACGGTGAAGATGATCTGCACCATCGCGCCGAAGCGCAGCCCGAGGTAGTTCACCGTCGTGAGCACGATGATCACCGCGGCCGCGAGCACCTTGATCCCAAACTCCTTCAACGGGGCAATGTCGCCGATGAAGGGCAGGTGAATCGAAAAACCCGCCAGCGCCGCGGGAAGTTCCGGCAGCGGCACGAGCTTGGTGAAATACTCCGCGAAGACATACGCCAGCGCCGCCACGGCGCCGGTCTGGATCACGGCGAATCCCGCCCAGCCGAACATGAACGCGAAGAACGAACCGTACATTCGCTCGTAGAAAACATACTGGCCGCCCGTCTCGGGGATCAAACTGGAGATCTCCGCGTTGGTCAGCGCGCCGAAAAGCGTGATCACCCCGGCCAGCACCCACACGCCGAGCAGCAGCGAGGGCGAGCCGAGTTGCTCCGCCATCACCCCGGGTTTGCGAAAGATGCCCGAGCCGATGACGCCGCCCACCACCAGCATCACGGTGGTGAACAGGCCGAGCGAAGGCAGGAGCCCCGCGTGGCCACGCGGCGCTGGGTCAACAGGTGGGGTGCTCATCGTGCTAAACGGATTAAAAACTCGCTGGACTTTGGGGGTGGGAAATCCATCACGCGCTCAGGACACAGGCAGTCTCCGTCGACGCAGGCAATTACCGTCTCGTCGGGCCGGACAAAAAATCGAGCGCCGCGCCCAGGCGCGCAAAACGACGCCCCTCACTTCGCCACCGCGTGGCGCGCGATGTAATCATCGACCTCCGACTCATCGGGGCCGATGTAATGAAAGTATTCGGCGTAGGCCAGGCCGTAAGCCTTCCCCCGCTCGCGATCACGCCCGAGGGCGAACTCTTTCGCGTAAGCCTTGTTGGCCTGCTCGTCGGTCCCGTCGAGAATCGGCAGGCGCTTGCCTTGGGCCGCCAGCCGTTCGCGCAGGACGACGCCATCGTTGCCGGCCGGTCCCTGGGTCACATTGGCCATGTTGGCCCACACCTTCTGGTCGATGAAATCGCCGACATCCACGACCCGGTTCACAAGCTGGGGGCCGCGCGCGAAATAATATTTCTCCACCGGCCCGTGCAGTGCCACGCCCGCGGCCATATGCTCGGGATAATCCCACTTCGAGCGCGCCATCCAGCACGCCGATTCCACCGCCTTCGCCGCCACCGTGTGGTCGGGATTCCGCTCGTAGAGCGCGGAAGGGTCGTAAACCAGCACCGTGTCGACCTTGAAGGCCCGGAAGAGGAAGACCAACCGCGCGCGCATCTCGACGAGCGGCCAGGCGTCCATGTTGTGATTGGGGTAGTTCAGAAAGATCGACTCCTTGAGTCCCAGGCGGCGGGTCAGCTCGAGGGTGTCGTCTTCATTCTTATGCGCGATCGCCCCGTAGTTTTTCGCGCCGGTTCCCGCCATGGAATCGTCCGACATCGTGATCAGGATTCCCTGATACCCCTCGTCGATCATCTTGAGCACCGTGCCGCCGGCATAGATCGGGATGTCGTCGCAGTGCGGCTGGATCGCCGCGAATACCTTGCCGCGATGCGGCTTGCCGGTCTGGCGCCGCTCGACGGTGACCGGCACCTGGTAGGACGTGCCGCCGCCGCCGCCACCGGTTTTTTCCATCGTCGGCGGCGGGGGTGACGGGGGGGGCGTGCCAACCGCCGCCACGGCGCGGCCGCTGCTTGCTGCCTGGGCGCCCGCCGCCGCGCCAAAGGCCGCGCTGGCAACGAGAGTCCGCTCGATAAATTCGCGTCGCTCCATAGGGGTGCCCTAAGGACTCCGTTCGCCGTGCGTTAGGCAATATTTTTTCGGCGGCCTACTGCCCGGCATGGTCCCGCCGAACTCACCCCACTCGCTGGCCCCACCCGCCAGCAATTCGTCTTCAGGCCATCCGGCGGCGCATCCCCGCTTGACCCGTCGCCCGCCGCCTTTAGCTCTCTGGCAGCACAACCCCCTCACCCAAATGGAACGTAAAACAGAAATCGGATCCGGAAAATTCAGCGCGTGGAAAACGGCCGTAGCCGCCGTCGCCACTCTCCTCCTCGCCTTCCTGGTGATGCCCGCTTCGGCCACCGCCGCCGGCGCCGGGAAGAAGCCCAGCGTTCTTTTCCTGATCAGCGAGGACCCGGACAACTACGAGGCCCACAAGACCATCCCGCCCTATGCCGAGGAGCTGCAACGGACTCAGGGCTTCCAAACCAAGGTCATCAAGGGCGAGGGTCCGCTGACCGCCTTCAGCTATCCGGGCCTGCTGCCGGCCCTGGCGGAGACGGACTTGGTGGTGTTTTACGCGCGGCGCATCGCGCTGTCGCACGAGCAACTCAATGCGATCAAGGATTACCTGAAGGCCGGCCGGCCCATGGTGGCGCTCCGGACCGCCAACCACGGCTTCGCCCCGCGCGGCAAGATCGCCGAGGGTCACGCCGGCTGGCCGGAATATGTCGCGGACATCCTCGGCTGCGAAAATCGCGGCTACGGTTCGATCAAGGACGGCATCCAGATCTCCGCCGTGCCCGCCGCGGCCGGCCATCCCATCCTCAAGGGCGTGCCGGAAAAATGGTTCAGCCCGACCAACATTTACCTCGTGGCCCCGTTGCTCGACAAATCGGCGACCGTGCTGCTGGCCGGCGCGGTGCCCAACAAAATCGTCGAGCCCCTCGCGTGGACGCGCATGGCCGGCAAGAGCCGCATTTTCTACACTTCGCTCGGGCACCCGAAGGATTTCGATTTTCCGCAGTTCCACACGCTGCTGACGAACGGCATCCGCTGGGCGCTGGCCGACAAGGCGAAGTAACGTCGGGGCCTTCAGCGGGAGCGGCCGGGCACGTCGCCGGGCCGCTCACCACGAAAGTCCGATGCCCAGCTTGATGCGGGCGTGGCCGCCCCAATCGGCTTCCCCCATCATCAGGACTTCGGTCGCGCCGGAGCCCCGGGGATAGCTCAGCAGCTTTCCTGTCTTCACCGCCTCGAGGAAACGGTTGGGTGGAACCGGAATTTCCACCTGACGGATCGGCGGGGCATTGATCACGTAGCGTTCCATCATCACTGGTTGGGATCCGTTCAGCTCTTCGGGAGCCGCCACGGCGGCTGGTTTCGCCGGCAGCGCACGCACGCTTTCCAGAATTTTCGCCGTGATCTGCTTTCGCATCCGCTCCGACCCGGCACCGTGGGACCACGCGTTCGTCTCCGTCGACGCCTTGCCGATCGCGGCCGGGATGCCCGCCGGAGGTGTGGCGAAGAGCGATGGCAACACCGCGGTCGGATCCTCCGAGGCCACGAGTGAAGGCGCCGCGAACGCCAAAACGTCAAAGACCTCGGCCACTGCGCAGCACCGGGCGTTCCTGTTGGGGTTCATGGGGCACGAATAGGAAAACCCCGGAGTGCGCGCGTTCCCGGGAAAAACCGGACTCGCGCCGCCCGCCGGGCCCCCTCGAGTTCACGCCGCCGGCCGACCAATATTCCACCGCGACCGACACCGAGGCCACTTGCGCAATCGGGACGACCGGCCCTAGCTTTTATTCATGTCGCCCCTGCTCACCGCCATCGTCGCCAGCGCCGGCCTGGGTGCGCTCGTCGGCTTGATCCGACAGTGGAGCGACCAGACGGACGACAAGCGCGCCACGGACTTCGGGGGCGTTCGCACGTACACGTTCTTGGCCATGCTCGGGTGCCTGGGGGCCTACGCCACGGACCGCGTTTCCCCTCTCCTCCTCGCCGCCATCGTCGCCCTCGTGGGCGTGCAACAGATCCTCGCCAAAGTACAGGCGCCCGCCTCCGCCCGCCGCGGCGGCACCACCTTTGCCTCCGCGCTGCTCACGCTGCTGGTCGGCTGCCTCGTCTATTGGGAGCAACGCTCTGCCGCCGCGCTCGTCGCCGCCACCACGATGGTGTTGCTCGGCAGCAAGCAACGGCTGCACGCGTGGACGCGCGCGTTCACCCCCGGCGATGTCGGCGCCACGCTGCAATTCGCCGCCATCACCGGTGTCATCCTGCCCCTCGTCCCCGACCGCGACCTCGGACCGTTCGGCGGCTTCAACCCCTATTCGACCTGGCTGATGGTGGTGCTCATCTCCGGCCTCGGCTTCATGGGGTATATCGCGATCCGGTTGCTCGGCACCCGTGGCGGCATCTTGCTCACCAGTTTCCTGGGCGGGCTCGCCTCCAGCACCGCCAGCACCCTCGCATTCAGCCGTCGCAGCCGCGAGGACCCGCGGCTGTCCGAACACTACGCGCTCGCCGTCGTCGTCGCCTGCACGGTGATGCTGCCACGCGTGGTCATCGCCACGAGCGTCATCAATCCCGATTTCGGCTCCACGTTGATCGTGCCGTTCGCGCTCCTGACGCTGCCGGGTCTTCTCTACACCGCTTGGGTCTGGCTGCGCCACCGGCCGAGCCACCGCGAGGGCGACCTCCCGCAACTCACCAACCCCCTCAACCTGTGGACCGCGATCAAGTTCGCGATCCTCTACTCCGCCATCACCTTCCTCGTGAAGGCGGCCACCCACCTCGACTGGCACGGCGGCTTGCTGCCGCTGAGTTTCGTTTCCGGCCTCACCGACATGGATGCAATCTCGCTCTCGATTGCCCGCGGTCAGGGCGACGAGCCGCTCGCCAGCATGCTCGCGACGCGCGCCGTCGTGCTCGCCGCGATCAGCAACACCCTGCTCAAGGCGGGCCTCGCCGTCACCCTCGGTTCGCCGGGCCTGCGCAGCCGGGTCGCGCTCGTCCTCGGACTGACCGCCAGCGCCGGCACGGCCTGGCTGCTGGCTTCGCTGCTGGGTTGACCTCCCCCGCCCCCCTTCCCCTATGACCACCCTCCATCGTCTGGTAAAAACGAGTGCCGTCGCGTTGAGCGTCTTCTCCGCCGACGCCGCCGAGCCGAAAGTCCGCCCGCATCTCGCCGTGCGCGGCATCTACGGCGGCGTGCCGACGGCACTCCTCGAAAAGGGCGCCACGCTTTCCGACAGCGCGGTGAACGCGATCTGGATGGGCTCCGGCAGCGTGACGAAGGAGAGCGTCGACCTGCTGCACGCCCAGGGATCGAAGGTCTTCGCCGAGTTCAACACCCTGCACGACGCCGGCTTCCTCAAGGAACACCCGGACGCCGCGCCCGTCGGCCCCGACGGCATCGTCTCGCCCGCGCCAGACGGCTGGCAGGGCGTGTGCCCCACCCACCCCGGTTATCGGAAGAACCGCATGGATGCCTTTCGGCACGTGCTCGCCACCTACGAGATCGACGGCATCTGGCTCGACTATCACCACAGCCACGCGAGTTGGGAACAGGCCGTGCCCAAGATGCCCGACACCTGTTTCTGCCCCAACTGCCTCGCGAAATTCCAAGCCGACACCGGCATCAAGCTGCCCGCGCGGCCCGTCGCCGAACTCGCGCAACAGCTCCTGGGCGAGGATCGGCCGCGCTGGGTGCAGTGGCGCTGCGACCTGCTCACCGACTGGGTCCGCGAATTTCGCGCCATCGTGAACGCCACGCGGCCGCAAGCCCTGCTCGGCACGTTTCACTGTCCGTGGAGCGACACGGACAACGGCGGCGCGCTCCGCGAAAAACTGGCGATCGATTTGAAAGCCCAGGCGCGCTACCTGGATGTGTTCAGTCCGATGCCCTACCACGCCCGATTCGGCCACGTGCAGGATCCCGCCTGGATCTCGCGCCAGACGCAGTGGCTCGGCCAGCACCTCGGCATCGAAGGCCGCCCGGGGGAACGCCTGCGCATCTGGCCCATCGTGCAGCTCGCGGACTGGGGCGAGCCGGTGCCGCCCCGGCAGGTGGCCGAGGTGCTGGACCACGGCACGCGCCTGCCGGCGACGGGTGTCATGATCTTCGCCTGGCACCGCCTGCAGAAGCAGCCGGAAAGCGTGCAGGAGATGGTGAAGTATTACCGCGCCGTGCGACCGTGAGGTCGCGACGGCGTTCGGCCGGGTCGATCGATCGCGAAAGCGCGAAAGAGCGGAAGCAAGGAGTTCGTGCGCCGGCCTGATCTCCTCAGTCTGCTCAGATATCGATATATCCGGGATGATGGGCTCGCCGGAAATTAGGTCTGTCGCGAAATGAAACCAGCGCCCAACCAGTCACCAGCAGCGACGCGGGGAGCTCAAGTTTCGCCGGCGGTTGTCAGCGCCATCAAGGCGGGTCTCGGCAATCAACTTTTCCAATAGGCGTGCGCACGCGCCGTGAGCCTGCGTCTCGGCGGTTCGTGAAGCCCTCATCGCTGGGCAGGCGCGCGCCGATCGCGCCTATCTCGAGTCCTACCACACCACCGGGTTTTTGATCGATGCGCACATCCTGTTCTTCAAAGCGCGCGCGGGTTATGGCGAAAAGGTCATTCCCCAACTCGCCCGCGCCATCAACGCCAACGACCGCGTCCTTTACCGCTGTCTGCGGTTTTTCCGGGAATACCCAATTCTGACCCGCGGGTCAGAATTGGGCTGGAGCCACTATCGCGTGCTGCTCGACGTCCCCGACAAGACTCAGCGCAAAACGCTCGAGTTGAGCGCCCGGAAGAACGATTGGACGGCCCCCGAACTGGAGCGCCGCGTCCGCGCCTTGAATGCCATCGATGTCACTCCGGCCGCGCCACTCACCGGCGGCGCCTCCACCCGGGCGAAGCTCCACACGCCCGAGCATGGCACCCCGGGCGTCTGCCGCGTCATCGCGGATGGAGAGGACCTCGCGGTGGACCTTGGCTTCGCCTGCTATCTGCGCCCGCCGGCGGCATCCGGGCTGAAGGCGAACGATTTCGCGAAAGTGACGAAGGCCGGGGTGACGCGACTGGCGGATGCCACGAAAGCCGACCTGTTCACCTACCGCGCCGAAATCCTCAAGGTCGTGGACGGCGACACGCTGTGGGTGCGGATTTTTCTCCGCCCCGATCAGTGGGTGAAACAGAAGCTGCGGCTCCGCGACCTCGACTGCCCGGAGATCGACACGCCCGCGGGCAAGGCGGCGAAGCGCTTCACCGAGTCGCTCGTGAACTCAGCACGGTCGGTCACGATCAGCACCACCAAGCCCGACAAATACGACCGCTACCTGGCGGATGTTTTCATCCGGACGTCGACCGGCGACGCGATCTTCCTCAACAACGCCCTACTGGAAGCCTGTCATGCCGTAACGAAAAAGGCCTGGGAGTTCGGCGACTGGGAACTGGAAGGGTAAGATCGATCAGGTTGCCTTCGTAACGATCGACGAAGATCGCTGGACAAATCCCGCGGGTTGACGCTCACCACGAGCCCTCGGCCGATCTCGCCAAAGCCCGCGGGCCATTCGCCAGCCCCCGGTTGTCGAGCTTCTGTTTTACCGGAATTCCGGTAGTCGGAGCCGTTGCATGAAAGCGGGAGGCCTCAACTCTGGCTTTCATGAAAGCGCGCGCGACCGACAGCCGTCATCTGCGGCGCGCTCTATGGGACGGGCGAGGGCTTAGGTCTGTGCTTTGGGTCGGGATGAGCGCCGCCCTTTGCACCACGACGACGACGATACGAGGCAGTCAGCCCACAGCCCTCGTCCGCCACGCTCCGACGCTCAATGGCACCGTCGAAGGCTCGGTCCAACAAATTCTCGGCGAAAGTGTCACACTCAATGGCTCGGCCACGATTACCGAGGATCTGTTGGTTCCCGGCATGCCGACGTTGAACCTCAACGGCGGCGCCCACTACAGCGGAACGCTGACCGGATCCGGACTCGCATTGCCTGCCGGATATACTGTCACGTTGAACGGAAATGCGCGGTTGCGCTATCTGCAGATACGCAGTGACGCACCGACCCTGCCAAGCGTGGTTACACCACCGACGCCTGCGGGGACGCGGAGCGTCGCTCTCAACAATTCAGGCCAGTCCGCGGGAGACTTCGCCACCCTCCGTCATCTGACGCTGAACGGAAACGTCGGTCAGGTCACGGTGCCGGCCGGGGTGTACGGGGACTTCGTCGCCAACGGCAACGGCGGTTTCACCCTGGGCACCGCCGGTGCAACGACTCCGTCCGTTTATACTTTCCAGCGGATGACCCTGAATGGGAATACCACCCTGCAGGTTCGCGGGCCGGTTGTCGTTACGATTGCGAATTCAGTAGTGGCCAACGGCTCGATCGGGACCCCGGGCCGCGCGGAATGGCTTGCGCTCAATTTTTCGAGCGGAGGACTTACGCTCAACGGCAACGGCTCCATCCATGCCCACGTTCGGGCCCCGAACGGCACCGTCACGATCAGCGGAAATGGTCAACTCATCGGCGGTCTCGCCTGTGACCGCCTCGTCGTCAACGGCAACGGACTGGTGCGGCTGATCGCTCCCGTGGAAAATCGGCCGCCAGTCATTGCGCTGACCGCTCCGATCGCAGGCACGACCTATGTAGCGCCGGCAACGGTCTTGCTCGCCGCGACTGCCAGCGATCCGGACGGCACGATTGCACGCGTCGAGTTCATCGAGGGCACGACCAGCCTCGGTGCCACCAGCTTTCCGCCGCATCAGTTCTCCGTCAGCAACCTGTCGGTCGGAAGCCATTCCTTCCGCGCCCGGGCGCTGGACAATGTCGGCGCCTCCGCCGAATCCCCGTCAGTCACCGTGAATGTGATCGGAGTAAACCGGCCACCCACCGTCATGCTGACATCCCCTGTGTCCGGAGTGATTTTCGATTTTCCTGCTACGATCACACTAACCGCGGTCGCCGAGGATCCGGACGGTAGCATCGCCAAGGTAGAATTTTATCACGGTGAACAGAGGCTCGGCGAATCCACGCAGGCCCCCTTTAACTTCATCTGGACGGGCATGCCGCCGGGCAGTTACGCGCTGAGCGCCAAGGCCTACGACAACGAGGCCGCGACCGCAAAGACGGGGATCGCGGTGGTCACGATCCAGGCGACCCTGCCTTACGTCGCGGACTTTGAAAGCCGAGAAGGTTATACCTTGGGACCGCTCCACGGACAGGGTGGTTGGACTGTCAGCGGCTCCGCGGCGAACATCGAAACCGAACCCTACGCCGGAACGCACGCCGTGCTGCTGGCCGCGACCTCACCGGCAACACGGATATCGCATCTCTTTCCCAGTTACGCCGGGCAGTCGGTCGTTTACGTAGACGTGTTCGCCAAACTTTCGGCCGGAGTCGGTCCCGGCTTGTCGAGCGAAGTCCAACTGGAGGGCGCCCGCTTCGCGTTGGTTCGAGCCGGGACGGAGGGCGAGCTGTACGTTTTTGATGGCAACGGTGGGGGCGGCGGAGAGTGGCGCGCGACCGGGCGCAAAGTGAGCCTCGTCGCTGACGGACAATCGGCCAGCTGGCTGAGACTTACTGTCCGGGAAGATTTTGCGGCAAAAAAGTGGGACTTGTATGCGAGTGGCCGGCCGATCGCATGCAACTTGGGAATGATCGATCACGCCGCGACCGTATTTTCCCGGTTCACGGTCACCGGCACCTCCAGTGCGGCGACGTCCCTCGATAACCTGTTCATCGGCTTTGAAAACCCGATCTTCATCGACGCGGAAAAGGACGGCATGGACGACGCATGGGAATCGGCCCATGGCTTGAATCCCACGGTGAACGACCGCGAAGCCGACCCCGACGGTGACGGACTAAGCAACATCCGGGAGTTCGCTTTGGGACTGCGCCCGGACCTGAAATCTACCTACGCCGATGGCATTCCAGATGGCACCCGAGTGGCGCTGAACCTGAACCTGACAGGTCCAACGGCGGACACAATCGCCCCCACCCCGCCGACGAATCTGACAGCCAGCGCCGCAGGGCTGGACGTTTCTCTGACCTGGACGGCTGCGACCGATAACATCGGCGTGAAGGGATATCTGGTCTATCGCGGCGATCAGCTGCTGAACGCGAACCCCGTTCCGATCACCGGGTTCAGTGACGTGGTACCGATCGACGGCGCCGACTACCGGTATGCTGTTCGCGCCGTCGACTATTCGGGCAACCTCTCGGCACCGGGCACTTCGGTGCAACTTGCCATCGCTCCGCGGGACACAAACGAAAACGGCCTCTCTGATCGGTGGGAATTGGAGAACTTCGGAATCGTCGGCGTTGACCCGAACGCCGACGATGACCTCGACGGAGCGACCAATCTTCAGGAATATCAAAATCGAACCGATCCCAGAGACTACTTCAACGGCATCGCTCCGCACGTCACGTCGCTCAACGGGCCGGAGGGAGTACTCGGGCCCGGCGACACGCTGTCGCTGCGGTTCACGAACGCGGCAGGTCAACCACTGGTAAATGCACCGGTGACCTTTACTGCGACGGTCGGCGGCCACCTTCTCGCCGCCACTGCCGAGGGATATCCCCGCCGCGAGGTGACGGTCCGGACAAATGCCAACGGCGTAGCCACCGTATTCGCCAGGGCGGAGGAAAACTAGATGAACGCAGCGCTCGTGCCGGAGAAGTTGCGGTCGATCACGGTATTGGTCTGCGTTCCGCTGCTCGCCTCGTCGCTCGCTGGCTGGAATACCACCACGGCCCGCTATGTTGTAAATGGACAGGTCATCACGATCGCCATCGATCACGATGCACCCGGCAAACGACCAAGCGCACCAGCCCATTTGACCGTCAGCGCCTTCGATCCGGCGCAATTTAGTCTGAGTTGGTCACCGGCCGAGCCAGCGAGCAAAAGCAGCATTCTTCTCTACGAAATATTTCGGAATGGCACGAGTTTCGCGACGGCCGCGGAACCTCATGCCACGCTTCCCTACGAGGCAACCGGAGCCCGGTTGGAATTCTTTTCGGTACGGGCGATCGATAGTCGGGGTAGGATCTCCACCCTCAGCGCGGAAATTCTGGCCCCCCGCCCCGCCTCGCAGGTGGTTCTGGAGACAAAGATTGCCGGCGCAGTTCGAGCCAAACGAGGGTTTGTCGGTTTGTTGGACTCGACGACATTTTTCACGACCGCTGAGTACGTGTACTCCGAGTCCATCTTCAGGTCAGGCATGGTAAACACCACCTACGACGACAATCTCTTTTATCGGAGGTCGTTGGACCCTGTTACCGGATCTTGGAGCGCTTCTGTCTCCGGACAGCATTCCGAATCCAACTACAACCCGGGGATCATCATACCGGCCACTCCTTACGTCTACGATTCGACCACCGATACAATTTTTTTGGGGGGCGCCCTAAACCGGTCCTTCCCGCAACTGGATTACTACGCGCAAGAGTTTGCCCAAATCGAAGAGAAAACCAATACCGAGGCCCGCCGCAGCTTTGAGTCAATCACCCCGCCTGATCGAAAAAGCGAATTAGAGCAGATTACGCTTTCACGTGAATACACCGATTCGGATCTACATGCCGGCGTCAACGCCGACCTTGCGATAGCCCTGCCTCATCTGGACTCGTTGAATTGGAACGAGGAATTTACGGTTTCCTATCGAAAGCCCGTCGAGCCATGGAGTCTCTTGGTCGGCAACTTCGGGCGATTTACCTCGGCGGCCTTCGATCCGGAAGGCCGGCTCGCGATACCTGAGGAAAGAGCGGGAGCAGGTCAGTATCGCTACAAGCTGGAAGCGGGAGCGGGCCCGCTTGCCTTGCGTTGGGCGGAAGTGTTCGTCCCGCCGCGCGGAGGACGGGGCGCGAGTCCTCTCCTTCTTTCCACAAGGCAGGAACTGGTCAGGGCCACACTTCAGCCGGCCTACACCTCGGTCGTTGCCGTGGCCACCCCCGAGGACTTTGGCACGATCGTGCCTATCCTGCTGCCTCCCATCGCGGAGATTGTTCCAGCACCTGTGCCCGCAAATGGGATGAAGTTCTATATCCCCGATGCCATGTCCGTCGGACAAGCGGCCGAAATCAAACTGTCCGACGACCCCAATTCGACAATCGCCGGATCGATGATCGTTACCGTGAGCGGCCCGGAAACCGTGATCAAACTGGTATTGATCGATCGAGACGTCGAAGGCTCGACCGGACTGGCGGCCGCCATTGCCCACGGCCAGGAAGTCCCCAGCGGAACCGACCTTGCGTCACTGCCCGGGAATCCCGGCCTTCCGCAGAGTCCGTTCAAATTGCTTGCCGTCGGAAAATCCCCTGGATCGGCGGTCATCGGCATCCAGTTTCTCAGCTCGCCTGAGGCCGCCGTAACCCGGACGTTGACCGTCTATCCGTCAGCCGGTCTTGCGGTGGACGCCAACCGCGATGGCGAAATCACCGTCGGTAACGCGGACAATCCGGACGCCACGAGCTCAACGGCGCCGTTTCGATTCTGGATCAACGACGACGCCGACGCCGGAGAAACCGGTGGCACGGACTTTTCCGACGCTTCAAAATCGGAAGCCAATTTCCGGGACGCGATGGTCAACGGCACCCGCGATTTGAACGATTTCTTTCCGGTCTTCCTGGATATCAAGCAAGTGCTCTCAGCACTACCCGCAGGCGGAGCCGTAAGATACAAGCTCAAGCACGCCGACGGAGCGTTGAACTGCTTGTATACGAATCTCACTCGCACCCAAGCCGCCACCTATCACAAGGAGCTCCTCTCGACGGGCTTTGGCGATGCGTTTAACCAAAAGCCGGGGATTGCCGGCACGCATCAGATCTCGGCGGAGGGATTCGAGTTATCGGGTGAGTTCCTGGCTCGAGCCAGTCAAGGGGATGGCGGCGTCATCTTGGTCGAGGGACGCGCAGCCACCGCCGCTCCATTGGTCCTCGCGATCGAGAGAGAGGGTATCACCGTTGCGGAACTGACCCTGCATCTCCGCCTGAGCGAGGTGGAAACGATGTTCCGCCATTTGAATCTACGCTCGATGGCGAACAAATATGACGGCTCTCCGCTTTTCCCCCGCGATCCCGGCCCGTCCACCACCCTGGATGATCCCGGCGAACCGAATCCCGACGCCACCACCAACGGAAAGTATTTCGTTTTTGTGCACGGCTACAACGTAGACGCTGACAGCGCGCGCGGCTGGCACAGTGAACTATTCAAGCGTCTGTGGGTGGCGGGCAGCCGGGCGCGCTTTGTGGGTGTTTCATGGTATGGCTCCACCGGACTCGACTACCATAAGGCTGTTTTCCATGCGTTTCAGATGGGCGATCTCCTGCGCGACTACCTTGACCTACCCGCGAGTGCGGATGTCACGGTGGCGGCCCACAGCCTCGGCAACATGCTCGTGAGCCACGCGATCCAATTCGGCGGCTTCACCCCGGCACGTTACTATATGATCAACTCGGCGGTGCCCCTCGAGGCCTACGAGTCTGGCAGTGTCGACGCGGCACAACGCTCGGTCATGACCGAGGATAGCTGGAAAAACCGCGACGCCCGCTTCTACGCGGCCAACTGGCACCAATTGTTCAGCGCCACGCCTGATGACCGACGCAATGAACTCAGTTGGAAAAATCGATTAGTTCGCGTGCGGCAGGATATCGATACGCACAATTTCTACTCAGCAGGCGATGACGTTGCCGAAAATCCACGATCATCGTCGTCCAACGTTACATGGCCGATGCTGGCCAATTGGAACACCACCCGAGGCGCGTGGGGTTACCAGGAATTCGTCAAGGGCACCCATGTCTTCTCGTCAGGCGGCGCCTCCCTGGCTCTTGAGCGATCCCAAGCGGGCTGGAATCGAAACTTCATCGCTTATCCCACGCTGCCGGATCCGAATGATCCCAGCATCCTCGAACAATTGAGGACCCAGCCCGTATTCGAACGTTTTATCGAAAACGACTTATTCCGGTCCGAACCGGCCATCGCCTCAGTCAAGGCAAGCGACCCCAAAGTATCCTACGACCTTCTCGCACGCGGACTGCCTGCGCTATCTTACGCGGTTGCCGCGAATCAAATTTCCGCCTTGGAGACCACTTTCAGAAATTTCAACATGGAGGAAAGCGGGCGCACACCGGGTCAGTGGCCTAGTGAAAATCACAACGAGGATAAGACCCGAGACCGTTGGCTACACAGCGACTTTAAGAACGTCGCCTTGCCCTACGTTTTCCCACTATACGAAGCCATGATCACGAAGGGTTCACTCAAATGAAAACTGCATTCGCGCTTTGGTCCCTTTTTCTTTGGCCTTCCCTTTTCGGTTACGAAGTAAAAATTCGCGTAGTCGACGACAAAGGCGTTCCCGTTCCTGACGCGAGAGCGGTGATTTCATTCGTGATGATCCAACGAGGAACGGATATCGAACATGTCGGAATGACTGACAAGAACGGAGAGTTTAGTGCAAATGGACGAGGAAATCATAGCGTTTTTGTTTCAGTGAGGAAAACGAGCCACTACGAAGCGCGCCTAGATAATCTGCCAAACGATAAAGATCTCGATCTTACGGCGGTACTTCCACGGGTGTCGAACCCAATTCCACTATATGCAAACCGGTTCAGCCCTGGAACCGGTCGTGGATTAAAGATTCCAAAACAAAACGAATGGCTCGGATACGATTTTGAAATTGGAGATTGGGTTTCACCCTTTGGCAGAGGAGCAGAATCTGACATACGATTTAAATTCAGAAACGAATTTAAAGGCTATCAAGACCATGTGAAAAACCTTCCCGAAGATATTGCTTTCAGCAAACGAGCGCATGCTGCCCGCAAAGAGGAATGGACCGAAGAGAAGTTCAAGCTCAGTGCTGGCAAATGGGATGCGGAACTTGAGATTTCCTTCGCAGGAGAGAGAGAAGGTCTCTTCGAGGAAATACGTTTCCTAGAATACAGTCGGTTGAAGCTGCCGCACAACGCCCCGGCCGAAGGATATGTTCCAACCTGGCGTTACACGGCCAACAATTATTCACCACGCACGGCTCGACAGAACGTGGGCTTTTTTTTGCGCACGCGAGTAAAAGTTGATAAATCCGGCAACATTATCTCGGCAAACTATGCAAAAACTGTGGGTGACATTTATCTAGTCCCCCAAGGCATGCTCATGTTCACCTATTACTTCAATCCCGTGCCAAATGACCGCAACTTGGAGTTCGATCCGAAACGAAATCTCTTCCCGGCTTCGTTTCCGGGCGCGCGAGTCGACGAACCGTAAATCATCCGGCTGCGCGCACCCGCTTTTTTTCGGACATCATTTCTTCTTTTTCTCCGGGACTTTCGGCAGGGCTTTGCGGGGGAGCATCTCGTCGCGCATCGCGGCGTTGTACGCAAACACCGCCGCCACCGTCGCGTGCTGCACCATCTCGTCGCGCTGCACCCGGTCGACCACGTCCATGTTCGAGTGGTGCGTGCGCGAATTATACTCCAGCCGGTCCACCATGAACTGGAAGCCCGGCAGCCCGACGTTGTCGAACGACGCGTGGTCCGTCGACCCCACCGAGCGCGGCCCAAGCCCCACCACCCCGAGGTCGGCGAGCGGCTCCATCCACTGCCGGAAGATCGACCGCACCGCGAGGTTGCCCTGCAGCCAGATGCCCCGCACCCGGCCCGTGCCGTTGTCCGAATTGAAATACGCCGCCACTTTGGCGTGCCCGGGCTTCAGCGCCATCGTCGCCGGATCGCCGTAGTGCTCCTGCACGTAGGCGCGCGAGCCCACCATCCCCTGCTCCTCCCCGCCCCACAGCACGACACGCAGCGTGCGGCGCGGCTGCAGGCCGAGCACCTTGATGATGCGCAGCGCCTCCATCATCGCCGCGCAGCCTGTCGCGTTGTCGGTCGCGCCGGTGGCCGCGGGCAGCGAGTCGAGGTGCGCCCCGAGGATGACCACCTGGTCCTTCAGCGCCGGGTCGGTGCCGGGGATCTCCGCGACGGTGTTGAAACCGTTGGGCGTCGTCTCGTCGTAAAACCGGGTCTCGATGGCGAGCTCGACCTTCACCGGCACGCCTTTCTCCAGCACGCGCACCATCCGGTTGTAGTGCTCGACGGCGAGCGTCACGCTCGGCAGGCCGCTGCCGGCCTCGTCGGTGCGAGTGCCGCCGGCGCCGGGGAACACCGTGCCGCCGTCCGTGCGCTGGTGGCGGGTCGCGAGGTCGCTGCCCACCGAGGTGTAGATGTTGTCCGTGCCGCGGTCGAACAGGGCCACCACGCCCTCGCTCTTGAAAAAGGTGAGCATCCGGCTGCGCAGGGCCGGGGAAATCACCGGGCTCGCGCCACCGCCGGGCGAGGCCGGGGCGACAGCCGGCCGCGCCTGCGGCGGGACCGGCGTCTTTTCCGCCTCCTCCAGCTCCGCCGGGCCCATGCGCGCGACCACCACGCCCTCGAGCATCGGCACCGCGCGCTCCGGCTGCGTCAGCACGATCTTCCCCGCCAGCTTGCCCCGGAACTTCTGGAAATCCGCCTCGCTCCCGATCTGGACGCGGATGACCTCGGCCGTGACGGGGCCGTTGGTGCCGGGCGTCCACGAGTTGGGATAGCCGATGAGCGGCTGGACCTGCGGCTCGACCATGTGTGCGCTGAAGCGCACGAGCGCCCAGCCCTTGCCAAAGGGAAACGACTCGCGGTGGGGGTTCGCGACCCCCCATTCCTTGAACTTCCGGATCGCCCAGTCGCTCGCCTGCAGCAGGCCGGGCGTGCCCGTCAGGCGGGGCCCGTACACGTCGGCCAGCCAGCCGATGTGATCCATGACTTGGGAGCGGTTCAGTCCCTCGTCGCGGATCTGCGCGATGGCGGCATAGTCGAGTTTCTCCGGCACCTCGGCGGTGGCGGGCAGCCCGAGCGACACCGCGAACGCGGCCAGGGCGATCGCGTGGCGCAGGAGACGCGCCCGGACACGGGAGGTGACGGGGAACGAGGCGGGGGATTTTTCGGCGGGCATGCGGGGAAGATCAGTTTTTCCGGTCGAGGGCGGCAACGCCGGCGGCGGTGGTTGGCGAGGCATCGAGCGCCAGCTCGGGGCCGACGGTCACCTTGGTTTTCGCGGCGCTGGCGAGTTGGATCAGGTCGGGCAGATCGTAATGCCGCAGCACGCCGTGCACCGTGTTGACCCACTGGTTTTGTAGCGCGGTGCCCCGGACCACCTCTTCCCACGAGCCGATCATCCCGCGCAGCGCGACGGTGCGGAAATCGCCGGGCTGGAGCGCGGCCGCGTGCAGGGCCGGGATCGCCGCTTCGCCGGTAGCCACCACGTGCAACTCGGTGGGCTTGCCCCCAGCGGGGCTGAAGTCCTTGAGGAATCGGGTCCACGCGGCGACATCCTCCACCCGCATGGCGACGTAATTACGGCCGAGGAGGAAGGCTAGGAAGATCTCCTGGTCGCCCCACCCGAAATAGCCGCGGCCGTAGTTGACCTTGTCGTGGCCGGTCTCGGTCTCGCCGATGCCGCGCAATTCGGCGGCGAGCACGATCTGCCCCTGCCGCACCAGCGCATCGATGGGACCGCCGGGGGCCGCATCCTTCGCCATGCTCACGCCGTGGAGATAAAGCGTGGCGACGCCGGTGGGTTTCGCGGGCACGAAGGCGAGCGCCGGCACGCGAACGCCGATCGCCGAGGTGAGAACGAGTTTGCGAATGGACACGCCGCCGCGCTCGACGCGGCCCACTTCCTGCACCGGCGACGCGCCGGCCGCCGGGGTGCCCGCCCCGATGGCGGTGCGCACCAGCCGGCGCTGCTCGTCGGGCGAGGCGTTGCGCCACGCGGCGGCGCGTTTTGTTTTCATTGCCGCAGCGGTGTCGGCGTTGATTTGAAACACGGTACGCTCGCCGGGGTTCAGCAGCACCTGGCCCTTGGGCGTGCAGGTGAGCTGGTCCTGCGTCCAGTCGGGCTTGTCGAGGTCGCGCAGCTGCACGTCGGTGATCGCGTCGGGCAGGGAGTCGAACTCGCGGATCAGCTTGTCGCCCCCGATCAACCAGCGATGCATCCAGCGGGCGGTCGCCTCCCGCATCTGGACACTGTAGCCGTGGGGTGCATCGGGCGTGCTGATCTCAACGCTCTCGGAGCGACCGAGGCGCGAGTAGACGCGCTTCGCGTCGACGAAGACCTCCCACGTGCCGCGAATGTCGAAGGTGGCGTCGCGGGTGCCGGCGAAGATCAGCGTCGGTTTCGGGGCCCGCATCGTGACGTAGTCGGCCTCGTCGAACCCGACCGCGAGCTGCCCGAAGATGTTTTGTTCGCCGTCCTGCGCGCCGCGCAGATCGATCAACCGGCGGTAGGTCGTGAGGAAACAGCCGGGCGCGGCCGCGACGATCCGGTCGTCCAACGCCATCAGGTACGAGGTGAGCGTGCCCCCGCCGGAACTGCCCGCGCAGCCGATCTTGTCGCCGCGGATGTCCGGCCGGCTTTGCAGGTAGTCGATCGCGCGCATGCCATCCCAGACCCGGAATTGCGCGACGTTCCCCCCGAGCAACGTGCTGCCGAGGCCGATGAAGGTGTGCTCGGTGGTGCACAGGTAGCGGATGTTGGGATGCGGCTGGGCGTGGGACTTGGCGTCCTCGAAGTGGGTGCGTTGCTTCGTGAGGTCGAGGATCTGGTAGCGTTCGCCCTGACTGATGGGATCGTAGCACATCGCGGCCATGCCGTTGCGCGCGAGGAGCGCGCAAAGGCGCTGATACATGTAGAACGCCTTGCCGTCGTGGCTGTGCCCGCAGGGAATGATCACGGCCGGCCACGGCCCCCCCGCCTCGGGCAGGTAGAGATTCGCGGTGACATGCAACCCGGGTTGGCTCTCGAAAATGATTTTTTCGACGCGGTAGCCCCTGCCCTGCAGGGTGCCGACGATCTGCGGATTCAGCGGCGTGCGTTCCGGCAGGCCGCCGAGCTTGTCGAGCAGGTAGGCGCGCCGCTCGGCCTGCCAGGCGCGGACCCCCGACTCGGTCTTGATCATTTTCTCGAACGCCGAGGCGCGCCGGTCGGTCTCCCGGTAGAGTTCGCTCTTCAGCCAGAGTTCCAGCTGTTTGGCGGCGGGCGTGCCATCGGCGCCGACCTTGAGCACGCTGAGATCTTCAGCGGCGAGAACGGAGGACGCGGCGAGGACACTCGCGAGCACGATCGAGAAAAGGGGATGTTTCACGGGGTAAAAAAACGGGGCAGGGCGCGGCCAACGGAGGGGCGGGGCGCAAACCGGGGGCAGGCGGTGGCAAGACTTGGACACCGACGTTGGAAAATCCAGCTCAGTTCCCTCGGGGCCCGTGCCCGTGGCGATAAGCTTCGGCACGGGCACGCGGCTTCATTCAAAGCAGAAGGCCCGCAAATAAATTTGCGGGCCTTCGTTGTTATCGGGAGGCGAGGGATCGACCTACGCCTTCCGAGAAACTGTCCATCCCATCCTCAGAACCGTCCGCTGATCCCGGTCGTGACCGTTATGAAATTTTGCACGTAACTCTGATAAAGGTTCGTGCTGTTAGTATAATATTCCTGAGGTGATTTGAATATATTACCAATATCGAAAGTGAAACTTAAGGTTTTGTTGATTTGCTGCGAGATACCAAAGTCCACCGTTGAGCGGGAGAATCGATAAATGTTGGCGCCGGCGTTAGTGGCACTGAAGGTGGTGATATAATTGCTGTGATAATTCCAGAGTACACGGGCCCTAAAACCGCGGTGATTCCATGTTAGCATCGCATTCGCCACCTTCGGGATAAAGCTAGGAACTTCGTTGGACTTGCGCGAAACACCGGTCCCGAGACCAAAATCACCTTCGGTTTCGATTTGGGTATAATTTAGCATCGCGCCCAGCCCTTTCAACAATCCAGGCAAAAAGACGAATTGTTGCTGGTAACTGGCTTCCCATCCTGAAACCGACGCCGTGCCGGCATTTTTGGAAGTCAGCAGTCTGTACCCGGCGTAATCACCATTAAAGCCGTTGGCGTTACCGCCCGCGACAATGCCGTTGTCCAATCCGCTTACGATGTAGTCCGTGATTTTTTTCGAGAACCAACCGGCGCTAAGGGTCCCCATCGGTTCGAAATAATACTCCAACGTCGTGTCCCAGTTGGTGGCCATCTGCGGCAGCAGGGCGGGATTGTTGACCGTCACCGTCTGATTGGTCTCGCTGGCTGACTCGCCGGGCATCAGGTTGCCCGGTGCCGCCCGGCCAAAGCCTGTCGAATAGCTCAAACGAGCCTTAAGATTCGGCGTGATATCGTGGTTCAAGTGGACGCTCGGGAAGCTCTTGGTGTAGCTCCCGGTCAAATCACGTCTGAAGGCGTCGTAATCGCGCTTGGCCGATCCGAGCGGATCAGCGACCTGCTGGGCCACGGTGGAAGCGAGGGACCCCCTCGTTTTCACCCAACCGTAGCTCTTGGTCTCGGTCTTTTCCTGGCGTACGCCGGCGAGGAAGCCGGTTCGGTTGAGCCAGCCTTCGGAACCCAGTTTACCTTTAAACATGCCGTAAGCGGCGGTGACATCCTCGGTCACACCACGATTACCCGTGTAACTGTTTTGGTGAAAGTAGTACATGTCCTCCTGCCAGAGCGCAGGATTGGTCGGAGCGCGGCCGGTCATGAAATTTGAAACCTGCCAGATCGGCATATCCTTGCCCGCCGCAAAGGTATTACCACCCCCTCGATAAAGTTGGACCGTTGGATCCGTTGCAAGGGCCGAGGTGCCAAGGTAGTCCCAACGGCGGCTGAAATTCTGGACATCGATTTTCAGTTCGCGCCACGTAAAGCCGGTCTTGAACGTGATCGGTGTTGTGGTGGGCAGTTTATAGATCAGGTCGGCGGTTAAATGCTTGTTGTACTGATCTTGATTTTGCGGACCCGCGGTGAGGCCGCCGGTGATGGGCCGGTAATTAGCAGGATTCGCGATGTCCGGACCGGCGGTTTGCGTGAAAATGGGGTAAGGGTTCGATGAATCAGAATGTTTGATAGTCCATCCGATATTCGATATCCGCTGGGTGAGGCCATATTGGCCACCGGCCATCCCGCCACCGTTAGTCTGGCCGGTTTTTAGATTATTCCGACTGTAGCCGGTATTGTAATCAAGCTTGACCGGGCCCCACGTGTGATCGCCGGCAAACGAACCGAGCCACTGCCGGACGATGTAGGCGTTCGGCCCGGTGTTGCTAACGTCGATCGCCGTCGTGTTGGTCGCGCTCGACAGGTAGTTGGCCGTGGTCAGGGGTCGCACGGAGGTCATGGTATCGGTCCAGCCGGGATTGATGCCCGTCGCGATGGAAGTATCGCTTGGAACGGAGGTGGCGCTGCCCGTATAAGCGCGCATCGTGTAGCCTCGCCGCATCCGCTCGACGTTCCAGTTATAAAGAGCTGTGACCACGAACCTTGAACTATCAGAATAGCGATATTCGGTCTTTATGTTCGCGCTATGCTGTTTGCGATTATTGAAATTATTATTATACTGATAATTCCAGACATAGGGGGTACCTGACGGCGTCGCTTGGTAATCATTTGTTACCTGGACGCCGCCGATAACGTTTTCGCTATAAAAAATATTTGCCTGCACTCCAAAATTTTTCTGACCACCGAGAATATCAAAGTGTTCTTTGTAGGAGGCCGTAAACAGGCCATGATAACGATGAGCCTCGCGGAGCGGAATCTGTTCGGTGCCAGGGAGGGCGGCGCGCAGGTTCGAACTGAATGAAAACGATCGCTTTTCCTTTAAATCCAAAGTCGATCGGCTTTTCAAGTTAAGCGCGCCACCGATCGAATCGGCGCTGGCGTCGGGGGTCAGGCCCTTGATCAGTTCCACCTGCTCATACAAAGAACTCGAGAGACTGTGTAGTTCCAATGCCCGATTGGTGCCGATGCTGGGCATGCGCTGCCCATCCATTGTCACGGTGTTGAGCCCAGGGGGCATGCCGCGAATAATAACCGCATAATTAAGACCCTCCGGGTGGGAAACGGGGGCTACGCCAGGCAGTCGTATAAAAACTTCTCCCACACTAGCATTCGGCAGGACGCCGTAGGAATCCATCGCGACGACGTTCTTCACGTTTTCCGCGTTGCGCTGCATCGTGAGCGCCAAGGCGTTGCCCTCGCGTTCGCCGGTGACCTTGAAGGCATCCAGTTGGTAGATGCCGGAGGTCATTTCGAACTCGCGGGCGACACGCTCGCCCGCCGCGAGCACCATCGAGGATTTGAGCACATCCAGGCCGATGTAACTGATAGTTAACTCGTATGTTCCCGCCGGCAAATTCTCAAAAACGAAGCGGCCGGAATTGTCGGATACGGTCGAAAGTCCGAGTTGGGGGATCGCAACGTTGGCTCCTTCCAAGGCTTTTCTAGTCACGGCGTTTCTCGCAAGGCCGATGACACTGCCGGTGCCCCTGGCCGTGGATGTGGCCGAGGCGGTGGATTGGGCGATCGAAGCGGGTGCCATCTGGAGGGCAGCCCACGTGGTGAGTCCGATTATGAGGCGCAATGATTTCATGGTCTTTGTTAGGGTGGGTTTAGTGGTAAAAGCTGCGCTCGATATCAGGCGCAGCTTGAGGTTTGGGTGAATTTAGGGTGAAAAGCTCGCGCCCAGTCGAGGGGTGTGGCTTGGGGTTGGGATGCGGATGAGAGTAGGAACACTTAGTTAGAAGATCCTTGCGCCACCCGTGTCAAATCCAAAGCCATCACCCTTTTTGGCAATACGCTTTCGAGCACCCGAATTCGACACTCCACGTCCGGTCCCGGCCGTTCGGTTGGGTTGAAAGTGAAGTCGACGGGCGCGCCCGGCCAAACAAACGCTGGCCGCGAAATGGCGATTCCGCCAAGTTGAGTGTCCCCTGCCCCTAAAAATTACCCCGCTCATGCGCACGCTCAACGAGACTCGCCGCCGCTTCATCGCTCACTTTGCCGGACTCGGACTCGGTTCGACCCTGCTCCCCGGTGTCCTCTGGGCCCAGATGAACCAACCCGGACAAAATCAGATCACCGCAGAAATGTTGAAGACGGCCCTGGCCGTCTCCGGCCTCGAATTCGACGAGGAAGCCCGGACCGCCATGGTCCGGGAAGTCAACCGCAGCCTGGATCGCTACGAGAAACTTAGGGAGCTGCAGATACCGAACGACGTTTCGCCGCCGTTTCACTTCAGTTCCCTGGTGCCGGGCATGGAGGTCGACCGGGCCCGGCGGCCCTTCCGGATCAGCACCGCGCGATCGGTCAAACGGCCCGCGAATCTCGAGGACGCCGCCTTCTGGTCGGTGCGGGACTTGGCGGAGTTGATCCGCACCAGGCAGGTCACCGCCGTCGAACTCACCAAGATGTACCTCGGCCGGCTGCACCGCCACAACGGCCAGCTCAATTGCGTCGTGACGTTCCTCGACGATCTGGCGCTGGCACAGGCAACCCAGGCCGACCGGGAAATCGCCGCGGGCAGCTACCGCGGCCCGCTGCACGGCATTCCTTGGGGCGCAAAGGACATCATCGCGGTCAAGGGCTACCCGACCACCTGGGGTTCCGGTGCCTACAAGGACCGGATCATCGACACGGACGCCACGGTCGTCGAATTGCTCCGCGAGGCGGGCGCCGTGCTGATCGCCAAGCTGACCACCGGGGAATTCGCCCACGGCGACCGGCATCTTCTCGGTCAGACGAAAAACCCGTGGAACCCCGCACAGGGTTCCAGTGGATCTTCGGCCGGGCCCGCTTCCGCCACCGCGGCGGGCTGCGTCGGCTTCGGCATCGGCACCGAAACCGCCGGTTCGCTGCTCAGCCCGTCGTGGGTCTGCGGGGTCACCACGCTGCGACCGACCTTTGGCCGGATCAGCCGGCATGGCGTCATGGTGCTTTCCTGGACGCAGGACCGCGTCGGGCCGATGTGCCGCCAGGCGGAGGATTGCGCCCTGGTAATGCACGCCGTGGCGCGGCCCGACGGCCGCGATCTGAGCGTCGCGGAGATCCCGTTCAATTGGGACGCCCGGCTCGACGTGCGCAAACTGCGGATCGGCTATCTCGCGGACGGTTTCGAAAATGCCACCGGCCGCATCAAGGAGAACTGCCAGAAGACGCTCGACCACGTCCGCTCACTGGGCGTGAAACTCACGCCGGTCACCGTGCCGCATTTTCCGTACTACACCGCCGCCCTCGCGGTCGAAAAAGCGGTTTTCCACAGTGAATTTTTCCTGTCGGACCGCCCCCGGCAGATGGCGCGGCCGGAACTGGCCGCGGGATTCCGGGCACCGCGCCTGGTCAGCGCCGTGGACTATCTCATTTCGCAGCGGGCACGGACGATGATGATGATGAAGCTGGCCGAGGCCACCGTGGGCGTC
Organism: Opitutia bacterium; assembly: GCA_947474935.1. Lineage (GTDB taxonomy): Bacteria > Verrucomicrobiota > Verrucomicrobiia > Opitutales > Opitutaceae > ER46. Next base: position 380,079 of record CANJKL010000001.1, on the reverse strand, counting down.
GACGTGTGGCTGTCGATCGGGACGCATTCCAAGGGCGGTGTCATCGAGCCGACGGACAGCCCGACCCAATGGCACAGCGAGATGGCAAACTTGGCGTGCTACCCCGCCCTCGCCGTGCCCAACGGCCTGAACGAAACCGGCACGCCCACGAGCGTCACCGTCTACGGCCGCCCCTTTGCCGAGGAAAACGTGCTCGCGCTCGGCAAGGCCTGCCAGGACGCCGCCGGATTCCATCTGCAACATCCGAAGCTCACCGCGTAGCTCCGCTTGGCCAGACCGGGATCTGCGACGAAACCGGACGCTTCGCCGCCCCCACCGGAATCGCGGGGCAGCGAAACGGCACGATCCCGGCGATCAGGGAACCCGTGTGATTCGCGCCGCCTCCTCGGCCCGCGCCACCCAGCTTTCGAGGAGAAACCGCGGCTTCTGCCGCTCCCATTCGGCCAGCGGCAACACATTGAGGTCGTCGCGCTGATATCCCGGCACGTTGTCGAGCAGCGCCGGCGTGCCGCCCTCCCGTTCGTCACGCGAATAGAGTTTGTCCATCGGCACGGCATAGCGGGCCGCCCAGTCGCCGATCCGGGTTTCCGGCAGCGCATCGATGTCGGACATGCTCCAATTCGGCAGATCGATCTGTTGCTCCAGCCACTGCACGACCGGGCGCGTCAGGAAGTGAGGGCGGTGGCTCACGACCGGAACTATAATTGAGGTAAACACGCCCGCCTCGCTCCCCCTCAGCGCCACCACCCGCGCGCGCAAAGCATCGAAAAAGGGCTGACCATGCCGCGGTATCGCCACCACCGTGTCGCCGGCGCCGTTGAACACCAGCGTCGGCCCGCGCGCCGCATGCATCGCGTAAAGCACCGCCGGTCGATCGCCCAAGAAGGCCAGCGAACGGTAAGGCAGGCCCTGGCACATCGGCATCGCCTTGTCCCAATAGCCTTCGGTCCCGTCGAGATTGCCGCCACCGACGAGCACGCAGGCCTTCAACCGGGTTTCGATCGCGCCCACCACCGACAGGATGAACGACCCGAGCGAATAACCGGCGGCCGCCAGCCGGCGCGGATCGACTTCGGGCCGCGCGGAGAGATACGACACCGCCTGCATCACATCGGTCATCAGCACTCCGCCCTCCCGCCGGGCGATTTGCTCGTCGCCCATGACCTTGTCGTGCGCCCGGGTGCCCGACTCGTGCTTCGCGTTGCGTTCGCCCTCACCCAGTGGATCGAAGGTCAGCACCGCCATCCCCGCCCGGGCATAAAGGATGCCCGCGTAAAAGGCATACCAGCTGTATTTGTCGCCACCATGGCCGTTGACGATGACCAAGCCCGGAATTTTCCCGTTGCCGGTCTTGGGGAGCGGATCCGGCATATACAGGATGGCCGGAACGCGCAGCCCGAACTGGCTGCCATACGTCACCGCCTCGGCCCGCACGCCGGACGCCGGCTGAAAGCGCCGGTGGGTTTCCGCGGCGAGGGCCGGCAGCGGATCGGGGATGAAAAAATTGGCGCGGATCTGCCGCTGCCAATCCGCGATCGGGAGCGGGCGGGGTTCGGCCGCCGACAGCGTGGAGCCAACGGTCGCGGCCAGCGCGACGAATACCAGCGAAAGAACCCGTCCGCCTTTCGAGATCGCACCGCTGGCCGGAGTCATGGGAATAAATCGTTTCATCGGGATTGGGGATGTTGGCTGCAAGCCGCGGAAGGCGCCGTTGGATCGCCGGTGTTGTGGCCGGGCAGGGATGGGGTTACAAACCGTCGGGGAAATGCCACCGACGGGGGTGACGATTTGTTGGAAACGTTAGCGCGAGGAGGAACGCAATCGCAAAGAAGCCCCTGCCCGCTCAAGCCGGTCGCGTCTCGATCGAATACGCCGGCTCGATTTACGCGACTACTCGCACCGCCGTTCCCCAGCCGCAAACTACGAGAGCGTCGTGCGAAGGCCAAAGGCTCCGTTCGTTGGCGTCGACTACCGGCCAAAAAAATCGCGCATCGGACCCTGCGCGCGAACGCATGTAAAACGCACTCCACCCTTCACCGCTTCCAAGCGCCCGGCTTCATTTTGAGCCGCCGGCCGGCGCGCTCCCGAATTTCGCCCGGATGTAGGCGAGGACGGCACTGCGCTGGCTCACACTCAGCGTCGCCCCGAAGGCCGGCATGCCCTTGGCCTCGCTGCCGCTGGCGATTATCGCCTGCAGTTCCGCGTCGGTTTTCGCGAGCCGCGTCCTGTCGTCGACAAAGTTGGCGGCCCCACCGGGAACGCCCCGGCCGTCGGGCTGATGGCACGCGACGCAATAGAGACGATAGACCAGTTCGCCCGCCGCCACCGTCGCGGCCGGGGACCGCCCGGGCGCCTCCCGCGAACCCACCGCGGTTTCACCCGGCAACGGCAAACGGGTCGTGCCCCCCACGGTCGTCTCGCCGTTGCGGAGGCGATTGACGGTGTAGTAGCCGAGGGGATTGGCCAGGAATTCCCCGTCGCCCGTCCGCAGGCGCGGCACCGAAAACTCGTAAATAAAACCCGGCTTCAGGTCCGCGATGAAGATGTCGGCACTCAAGCCGTCGGCGGCGCCCTGCACCTGCAATGGAACCAGGCGCGACTCGTCGACCCGCGGCGATCCATACGTCACCTGATAATAATAGCGAAACCGGTTGATCTCGAAGTTGGCCGGATTGGCAATGCTTTCGGCGCTCATCGGGCGCGTGAACGTGATTTTGAAACCACGATCGGTCAGTTTGATGTCGAGGATGTCGGGCGCCGTCCGGCCGTCCCAACTGATGCGCTGAAGTCCGTCCTCGCCCGCCCCCTGCCCGCTGGTGGCGGCCAGGTAAAGGCTGCCATCCGCCGCAAAAACCGCCCGCATCGTTCCGGACTTGAGCCGGTCGCCAGTAACGTAGCCCGCCGTTTCATTCCGGCCGAGGAAGGGAAACGCCGCCCCCTGCCACGCGCCGGCCACTTTCTCCAGCGAGGCTCGAATTACCATGCGGCTGTAGTCACCGGCGAACACCTGCCCCTGATACGGACCAAACTTGCCTCCGCTGAGATCCCAGACCGGTTCACCGGGAGAAACGCCCAGCGCCCCGTGCGGAAAAACCACCGCGGGGGTTTTCAAGCGCCGCCAGAGTTTTTCCGTCGTCACCTCCGCGGGATTGAAGCCGGGCTCCCACTTGACGCTTTCGGCATGGCCGTGGAAGTCGCCCTTCTCGACATGGATGAGCCCGGTCGAGGGTTTGTAGTCCCCCTGGTTGTCGGTGACAAAAAGATCGTCGTCCGGACTCAGTGCGATCCCGTTCGGCTGCCGGAAGCCGGAGGCGAGCGGCTCGGTCTTGCCGTCCGGCGTGATGCGCACGACCCACCCGCGCAAAGGCACCTCCGAGCGATGCGACGGCGGTCCCAACACATTATCAAAGTTGCGCGTCCCCCGGTACGGCAGACTGAGATAAAGCGCCTTTTGCTCGGCGTTGCGCGATCCGAGGGACTCCAAGGAAGGCGCGACATAAAAATTGCCCGCGCGATCGCGTTTCAGACCAAAAACAAATTCGTGGTAATTGAACGTCTGGCCCCAGTCGCCGCCCACCACGTCGAACGTCTCCGCCCGCCCGTCGCCGTCCATATCCCGGGCCCGCAACAATTCCGGCCGGTGCGCGATGTAGACCGAGGTCTCCGACTCGGCGACGATGCCCAGCGGATCGTCAAACCCGCGGGCGAAGAGCCGCCATTCCCCGCCGGCGCTCCGCATCCAGACTTCCCCCAGTCGCGTCGCAATGACAAGCGAACCGCCGGGCGTGAAGGCCACTGCCGCGATTCCGGCGGCGACGCTGCGCTGAATCTCGGCCGGGTAGCTGACGTTTTCGATCTTGTAGCCGGCGCGGGCCTGAGTCCCGAAGAGGGCGAGGCTCGACGCGACCAGGAAAGTGAACACTCCGCGGCGTTGCCGCGGGTTTTGGCTTCGGAACGGAAACGGCAATCTCATGGAGCGAATAAAGAGCGTGGACGAAAAAGCGCTCGGTCTCTTCACGGCGCCGCCTTTGCGAGGGGAATTTCCACCAGAAAAATCCCGCCGGCCTCGGGCCGCAGTTCGACCGGCGACTTGCCCTCGACGACATACCACCACTTCGCATCCGAACTGCCTTCAATGTGCAGCCGCCGCTCCAGCGCGGCCCCATTGGCGCGCGCACGAATTTCCTCCCGCACGGCCACGCCGTCCACCGTGTAACGAAATTCGACCGCGGCGGCGTGCAACGTGTAACCCGTGAATCCGATCACGGGCACGCGGGTGGTGTCACCGCGCCGCAGGGGCGCCCGGCCGCTCTCCTGATAAACCACCGGGCCCAGCAATTTCACCGCATCGACAAACTTTCCGATGCCATTGCGCGCCGACGCAGGATCGATGAACCCGCCGATCCAGGCGTAACTCACCCCACCGCGCACCGGGTCGAAGCAAAAGTTTATCCCGCCCGGCAGGCCGATCGCGAAGCTGCTCGGATAGGCATTGCTCGGCATGAAGATGCGCTCGACCTGGACCTCGCCCCGACCCACCCGCGTGAAACCGAAGACGCCGGCGGCAAATTGAAGGGTCAGTAATAATGTCCGGGCAGGTCCGCCGGTCAGGTTCATAGGGGGAATTTTTCGAAGGGGAGATTTGAACGGACCGCGATCAGTGCCACCGCTGCAGTTCCACGATGTTGCCTTCCGGATCCGTCATATAAATCAGCGTCAATCGTCCCGCGCCGGGAATATCGATCGTGGCAAGCTTGCCATAGTCGCGCCCGCCCCACTTCAGGATTTCCTCGCGCTTCTGCTCCACGTCCGGAACCTCAAAAGCCAGGTGCGCGAACCCGGGCCGCAACAGCGAGGTGGGCAGCGTCGGATCGTTTTGGCTGAACTGAAAAATTTCGATCGTTGGTCCCCGTTCACCGTGTCCCGGCAGACGCAAGTGGCGCCCCGCGACCGACCCTCCGGTAAATCCGGTCAGCGCATCGAACGCCGGTCCCTGGTTGTGCCGCTCGGAGCCCGCCGGCTCGCAGCCCAATACCTGGACATAAAAGTCCTGCAGGTGCTTCCAGTCGTTGGCGACGAGGTTGGTGTGGGCGTAGCGGATGCCGGAATGTGGGGCGGTCATGTGAGGTGCTCGAAAGGTTCCGTCATTTGGATTGTGAGGGCAGCAAAAGAAAGCTTTTTAATTTCCGCCCCGTTGGTTCCCCATGAAATTCCCACTGCTCGTCTTTGCTCTCGTTCTCCCGTGCTTCGCCGCGGAAAGACTCCGTCCACTGGAGACGCCGGGCGCGTGGGCATTTGGCGATCCGGCAGCCTGGACCTGGAGTAAGACTGACGCCGGTCCGGTGCTCACGCTCAAGCAGCAACAAAACTTCAAGCCGGCCGTTCGCAGCCCCTTCAACCTGGCGTGGCTCACGACGGTGGATTGGAAATCGTTCACCCTGACCGTCGAAGCCCAACTCACCAAGTTTGATGCCAGTAACAACGACCTTTGCATCGCCTTCGCCCGCCAGGACAAAAACCGCTTTTACTATACGCATCTGGGAGAAAAGGCCGATGGAGTTCACCACCAGATTCATCTCGTCGATAACGCAGACCGGCGGCCGATCACGGCGACTCGCACGGAAGGCACGCCTTGGAAACCGGGCACTTGGCACCGCCTCAAGCTCACCTACGATGCGGCCAGCGGCAACATCAAGGTGTACTTCGACGATATGAACAAGCCCATCCTGACCGCGGTGGATAGAACCTTGAGTCATGGCTGGATTGGCATCGGATCCTTCGACGACCTCGGCGAATTCCGAAACTTGGAAATCGCCGGTGAAGGACGGTAGCGGCAGAAATCCGGAACCGGGCAACCTCGATTGCCGTGCGCAGGAAAGCGTGGATCGCGTGGTCAGCTCCACCTGAACCCGGGGCACGTCCTGTTCATACTCAAAGCCACACCGAAACGGATAGGAACGCAGCAACCTCTCGCGCGGCTGCACCTATTCGACAAACCATCTCGACAGGCTCGATGCAGGCACCGGAGTATGCTCGCATTTCGGTAGACTCTCAGAGCATGAAGGCATCGGAGCCGTCTCCGTCCGAGTCCAGCCGCTTTCTGCATCCGAAAATTATAGCGGAGGCGTCGTAGCCGGTTTTTCGGCTTCGCCCGTCTTAACCCCGACGCCGGCCCGCCGGTCCGGGCCGCCCGGGCGGGATTCTCTCCGGCCTTCAGCTGGCTCCCGTAAAACACAGGAGCCGCCCTTTACAGGGCGGCTCGATGTGACCTAACACCATTAAACCTGAACTAACACCATTGAACCCAGAGACGCCGGTTACCAGCCGACGCCCAAACTACGCGGGGAAAGACGAGGCCTTATCGAAAACGCTCAAAAAAAGTTAAAAAATGTCGGACAAAAACTCCGCCCGAGCGTTCGCCGGGGATCGGCCTCGCTCAATTCCGAACTCGGCCGCGTTGTGCGCCCGACGCCCGGAACAGGCCGGCATCCGGCGTTTCACCGCGCCACGAAAAAACCGCTTAGGACGATTTTCCCTGCCGCAGCCGGTCGAGAAACACGGCCACGACAATGACCAGGCCGATGATAATCTCCTGAAAATAAGTCGGCCATTCCATCAGTTGGGTGCCATTGCGCAGCACGGCCATGATCAAGGCGCCGATCATCGATCCGAGGATCGTGCCCACCCCGCCGCTCAGGCTCGCCCCGCCGATGATCACCGCGGCGATGATGTCCAATTCCAGGCCGACGGCGACCGTCGGATCCCCCTGCCGCAGGCGCGAGAGCTGAAAAACCCCCGCCAGCCCGAAGAAGCAGCCTGCCAGCGTGTAGATGACAATCTTCAGGCGGCGCGTGGGGATGCCACACAGCCGGGCCGTCGCCTCGTTCGATCCCAACGCAAAGACATGCCGGCCCAGTACCGTGTTGCGCAAAAGGAGCGAGGTGATCACCGCCAGCACGAGCACGATCCACACGCCCGCCGGCATCGCGTAGCTGTAGGGATCGACGGTCGTCATCCACCCATTCAGGGGCGAGGTCTCGTAGTTCACCGTCTGGTTGTCCGCGAGCCACTTGGCCCCGCCGCGCGCGACCCCGAGCGTCCCCAGCGTGATGATGAAGGGGGTGACCCGCAAACCCGCCGTCGCCACTCCGTTGAGCAGGCCGATGACGGCGCCGGAAAGAACCATCGCCACCAACGCCGGCGCCGGGCCCCAACCCTGCCGGATCAACAGCGCGCCAACGACGCTCGTGAGCGCGATGTTGGATCCGACCGAAAGGTCGATGCCGCCGCTGACGATGATGATCGTCATGCCCAGCGCGCCGACGGCCACGATCACGGTTTGCGTGAGCACGATCTTCAGGTTCGCGTAGGTCAGGAAGACTTCGCGCGTTTCGGTCGGAATCGAGAACAGCGCGATAACCACGAGCAGTCCCAGAAAGGGGCCCGCCCGCGTGAGGATGGCTTTGACCGTGGCTTTCATTCGCATGGGTTCAGGCACTGCCGGTCGCCACCCGCATCATCTCCGCTTCGTTCCATTCCGCGCGGGGCCGGATGGCGGCCATTTCCCCGCGGCACATCACGCCGATGGTGTCGCACAACCCGAGCAACTCCGGCAGATAACTACTGACCACGATCACGGCCTTCCCCGTGGCCGCGAGTTCGCCGATGAGCTGGTAAATCTGGGCCTTGCTCCCGACATCGATGCCCCGGGTGGGCTCGTCGAGCAGGAGGATGCGCGCCGGGTGTTCCAGCAGACGCGCCATCGCCACCTTCTGCTGGTTGCCGCCCGAAAGTTCGCCCGCGGTCTGGTTCGCGTCACGGCACTTCAGCCCCAACCCGCGAATCCACCGCTCCGCCGCCGCCCGCTGGCGCCGGCCATCGATCCAGCCGAAACGCCCGAACGTCTCCTGCTTGGTCAGCGTCACGTTGTCCGCGATCGAGCGCGTGAGCATCAGGCCCTCCTCCTTGCGATCCTCGCTCAAAAACCCCACCCCCTGCGCCCACCGTTCACGGGGCGTCGACCGGCCCGCCGGCGCCCCCACCACGCAGACCTCGCCCTGCTGCAGGCGGTCGAGGGCAAAGATCGTGCGCAGCAGATCCGTGCGCCCGGCGCCGATGAGCCCGGCAACCCCGAAGATTTCGCCGGCCCGCACCTGCAGGGTCGCTTGCTTGAGCCGCGGAGCCGATGCGACATTCGTGACTTCCAGCAGGACTTCCCCCGGTGATTGCACGTGCCGGGGATAGAGGTCCTTCACCTCACGGCCGGTCATGAGCGTCACGATCTGATCGAGGCTCACGTCCTTCATTTCACCGGATCCGGCGGTCTCGCCATCCTTGAGTACAGTGTAGCGGTCGGCGATTCGGCGGCACTCCTCGAGAAAATGACTGATGTAGATGATACTGACCCCTTGCGCCCGCAGCCGCGCGATGGCTTCGAACAAGCGCTCCGTGTCCGCCGACGTCAGGCTGCTCGTCGGTTCATCCATGATGAGCACACGGGGCCGGGTCAGCAGCGCCCGCGCGATCTCGATGACTTGCTGCTGCGCGATGGTGAACGCGCCCGCCGGCCGGTCGAGGTCGAGCGTGGCGTGGCCCAGTTGGGAGAGGACCTCGCGGGCGCGGTCGCGCGACGTCTTGCGGTCGATCCAGCCCAAGGCCGAGGATTCCGCCCCGAGCAGGATGTTTTCCTGGGCCGTGAGGTGCCGTGCGAGATTCAACTCCTGATAAATCATCGCCACGCCCTTGCGCCGCGCATCGTGGGGATCGATCGGAGCATACGGCTGTCCCGCGAGTTCCATGGTGCCTTCATCGGCCCGATGAGCGCCGCTCAGGATCTTCATCAGAGTGCTCTTGCCCGCCCCGTTCTCCCCGATCACGGCATGGACCTCCCCCGGCGCAATTTCGAGCGACACGCCGGTTAACGCGCGGGTGGCCCCGAAACTCTTGCGGATGCCGGTCAGCCGCAGCGCCAGGGTGCTGGGGACACTCGCGTTCGTCATGCTCAAAGCGACGCCGGGCCGGAGCGGGCCGACGGCAGGCCCGCCATGAAATCCCGCGCCGGGGGATTCGCGTCTGCATGGAAAAATGACCGCATCCGGATGAAACCCTCCCGCCCGCTCACTTTAGATATTTGTCGAGCGGCGGGTTAACGATGTCCGCCATCTCCGGCGAATTGAAGTTTTCCCGCGTGACGAAACCGACGCCGGTATCGATCACGGGCTCGACCTTTTCGCCGCGCAACACGGCCACGAGGGTCTTCACGCCCAGGTAACCCATGCGCATGGGATTCTGCACGACCATGCCCTGGATGTCGCCCGCCTTGAGTCCGGCGTTGAGCGTCTCGCCCGAATCGAAGGCGACGAATTTCACCTTTCCGCCGGCGAGCCCGGCATCGCGCAGCGCGAGGAGCATGCCCGCCGCCGAGGACTCGTTGCACGCGAACACGCCGTTGAGGGTGCGGCCGTGGCGGTTCAACAGGTTCTCCGCCGCACGCTTCGCGGTGTCGCGCGTGGCCCCGGCATGCTGGTCGGTCGAGACGAGTTTGATGTGGGGGAAATCCTTGCGCATGACCTCGAGGAAGCCCTCCTCGCGCTGCTCGGTGCTGGCCTGGCCGACGGCCAGCCGGAGCATGGCGGCGTTGCCCTTGCCGCCCAGCAATTTTCCGAGCTCGCGGGCGGCGATCCGCCCCCCCTCGCGGTTGTCGGTTGCGACGTAACTGGAGTGCACCTTGGTTTCGAGCCCCGAGTCGATGATCACCACGGGAATCCTGCCCCGCACCGCGGTCTCCACCGGGCCGACCAGCGCCTTGCGATCGAGCGGGGCGAGGACGATGCCGTTGACCCGCTGCGCGATGAAGTTCTCCACCACCTGGATCTGCTGCTCGCGGTCGTCCTCCCGGAGCGGCCCCTTCCAGATCACGTTTACGACGATGCCCTGGGCGGCGAGTTCACGCTGGGCCTTGATGGCGCCCGCGTTGATGGACTTCCAGAACTCGTGGGTCGCGCCCTTCGGGATGACGGCGATCTTGTAGGCTTCGGCCGCGGTCGCAAGCGAGGCGACCAGGGCAAAGGAGACGGCAAACAGAATTTTTTTCATGGGGGGTTAAGTCGGCCCGTGGACTGTTTTCGCTGCCACCGGCCGGGGAGACGCGGAGAATGGATATTATTGTCGGAGGCATGTCCATTCCCGGCGCCGACGGAATTTTCAGCTGGCAAAAGCCGGACTCGCCCCGCGCCCGTCCCGCCGTTTTCCTCGCCCCGATGCTCTTCGGTTTGAAAAAGTTCATCTCGTTCTGGCTGATGCCGCTGCCGTTCTGCCTGACGTTGATCGTCGTCGGCGCGTGCCTGCTGCGTTTTTCGCGCCGGCCCGCGCTTGGCCGGCGGCTCCTCCTTGCGGGCGTGCTGCTGCTGATGCTGGCCAGCAATCATTTCGTGTCCCGGGCGCTGCTGCGTCCCCTTGAGACGCGCCACGCCGCGATCCCGGAGCTGCTCGGGACATCGCCGGCCCCGGCGCTGGCGGCGTGCCGCTACGTGGTGGTGCTCGGTGGCGGCAACGGCCACACTCCGGACCTCCCCGCCACCGGGGAACTCTCCTCTGCCGCCCTCGCGCGGATCACCGAGGGCGTGCGGCTCCTGCGGGTTCTGCCGCAGGCCAGACTGCTGGTCAGCGGCCCCGGCGACGGCCAACGCCGGCCGCATGCGGTCGTGCTCGCCCGGGCGGCGATGTCGCTCGGCATCGAGGAAGGCCGCATTCTCATGATCGACCAGGCCCTCGACACGGAGGACGAGGCCCGCCTCGTCCGCGAGAAGGTCGGTGACGCCCCGATCGCGCTGGTCACCTCCGCCTGGCACATGCCCCGGTCCGTGGCGCTGTTTCGCCACGCCGGTCTCGCGCCCGTAACCGCCCCCGCCGACTTCGCAACCCACGCGGACGACCCGGTCCGGTGGTCCCATTTCTTTTGGGACGCGAAATCGCTCGACGACACGACCCTCGCCGTCCGCGAGCGCATCGGCTACCTGTGGATCTGGCTGCGCGGCAAAACGTAATTAGCAGATTTGTTTCGCCATCACTTCCTCCCGCACTACTCAAACAGCACCATGTTTTCGCTCAAAAAACTTCTTGGCCACGACGACAAGTTCTTCGACTTGCTCGAGGCCGGCGCCGAGGAGGCCAAAACCAGTGTCGAGCTCTTTGCGCGCTACCTCAAAAAAGTGGCGGAGAGCCAGGGCATCCCCGTCGCCCTCGACGATTTCGTCCAGACGCGGCGCAAGGAGAAGCGCATCCGGCACCGGATGACCGAGGAATTGAGCAAGACGTTCATCACCCCGCTGGAACGCGAGGACATCGAGGCGCTGTCGTTCGCGCTCTATCGGATTCCGAAGCAGCTCGAAAAGATCGTCGAGCGGCTCTCGATCTATCCCGGCCGCGTCCCCCACGCCGCCTTCCAACGCCAGGCGGAGCTCATGTTGCAGGCCGCCGAGGCGGTCGCCTTCATGGTGAAACAACTGCGCGGCGGCACACACATCGAGAAAATCCGCGAGGCCAACGACCGCCTGCAATACGCCGAGGGCGAGGCGGACAAGGTCATGCTGTCGTTGCTCAAGGAACTCTACCACGGCCCCTACGACGCCAAGGAGCTGGTCATTCTGCAGGAGCTTTATGAAATGGTCGAACAGGCGGTCGATCGCTGTCGCAATGCCGGCAACATTGTCGTCCAGATCGTGCTGAAGCACTCCTGATGCCGGGCGCCGCGCCGCGCGTGAACCTTTCGCCCCGGCCGTCCGGCTTCCGCTCCCTCCCGACCACATGACCCTCTTCCTGCTCGTTCTGCTGGCCGCGCTCGTCTTCGAATACATCAACGGCTTTCACGACACCGCCAACGCGATCGCCACGGTGGTTTCGACGAAGGTGCTCACGCCCCGCAGCGCGGTGGCCTGGGCCGCCTTTTGGAATCTGATCGGCGCCCTCGCCGGCACCGCCGTGGCGAAAACCATCAGCGGCGGCCTGATCGATCCAGCCGCGGCGACGATGACCACCGTACTCTGCGCCCTGCTCTCCGCGATCGTCTGGAATCTCTTCACGTGGTGGCTGGGCCTGCCCTCGAGTTCCAGCCACGCCCTGATTGGCGGGCTCTGCGGCGCCGCCCTCGCGACCGCCAGCGGCAAATGGAGTGTCTTGATCTGGGCGGCTCACGACAAAAAGGGCGCCGCCATCGGCCTCTGGCCCAAGGTCGTGCTGCCGATGTTCAGTTCGCCCCTGGCCGGGTTTATCGGTGGAGCCATCTTGATGGGCCTCCTCACCATCGTATTGCGGCGGTTCACCCCGCGCGTCGTAAACCTCGTCTTCGGCAAGGCCCAGTTGGTCAGTGCGGGCTTCATGGGTTTCAGCCACGGCTCCAACGACGCGCAAAAAACCATGGGCATCATCACCCTCGCGCTCGTCACCGGGACCGCTTCCGGCGCATTCAACGACCTGCCCCCATGGGCGGAATTTTTGCGCATCAGCGAATTCAAGGAAATCCCGTATTGGGTCATCATCACGTGTGCGTTGACCATGGCGGCAGGCACCGCGGCAGGCGGCTGGCGGATCATCCGCACCATGGGGCACAAGATGGTGAAGATGCAGCCGGTGCACGGTTTCGCCGCCGAGACGACCGCGGCGCTGATCCTGCACGGCACGGCGGTGCTCGGCATCCCGGTCTCCACCACGCATGTCATCTCCACGTCGATCATGGGTGTCGGCGCAATGAAGCGATTCAGCGCCGTCAAATGGGGCGTGGTTGAGCGCATTCTCTGGGCCTGGGTCCTCACGCTGCCCGTGACGGGATTGCTCGGCTACGGCCTCACCTGGCTCGCCCACGCCGCGGGAATCTAGCCCCGGGCGTGCGCTGCGCCGTTGCCAACATCGAGCGCCGAGCCTGAGCGGCTGGGAAAGAAGCGGTGAGCGCGTTTTCCGTCAGTCCTCGACTTGCTCCAAGCGCACGACGCGCAACTCGCGGACGGCGTGATCCGGCCAGTAAGTGACGATCCAGTCGCCGACCACAAACACCTCGTTGACGCGGCCCTGGGCGTCGCGTTCCTGCAAGTCTCCCGGACGAAACGGCGCAGCTTTCATCTCATCGAGGATGACGGCGAGCTTTTGCTGTGCAGGACGTGAAGCCGTGGCCAGCGTCATCGCCGCGGCCTCGCTCAACACCAGCTCGTAAGCGTCCACGTCAGGACAATCCCAACTGCCGTTTCAGCTCTTCCCAGCGGACTTTCTTTCCAGCGTCCATCTCGGCGTGGCGCTGTGCCAGCTCTTCACGGTTGGCGGCGGTGCCAGCGCGCAGCCGGCTGCGGAGGAAGGCCAGCGCCTTCACCATCTCGTCATGCGGGAGCTGTTCCATCTGCGGTCTGATTTCGGCAAAAACCATGGTAGGCATGAATGGACTCACTCGGCCTCCTCCGCAAGCTCCGCTTCCTCCTCGGCCAGCGCGACCGCGAGCTCGGCGTTGTCCTGGGCGAGCGTGGGTCCGGGATCGGCGCCGCCCGGTCAGGCGGAATGACGACGAACCTTTTCCTCTGGTCACGGCTGGTGCAATTGCGATGAAATCGCCGGCCTCAAGGCGAAACTCATGAACCCTTTCGTTGCCTGTCTGCTCCTCCTGATCGGAACCCGCTTGGGCTCGGCGGCCGAATTGCCGCTGGTGAAGGTTTTATCGACCGGTGGCACGATTGCCAGTCGCTACGACCCGGTGCAGAAGGGATTCGTGCCCGTGGCCTCCGGCGAGCAGTTGCTGGAGGGAATTCCCGAAATCAGGACGGTGGCCCGCGTCGACGTCGAGACGATCGCAATTATCAGCAGCTCCGACATCACGCCGGAAATCTGGCTGAAGCTCGCGCAGCGGGTTAACGCCGTGCTAGCCGATCCGGCGGTCGCGGGCGTCGTGGTCACGCACGGCACGGACACCATGGAGGAGACGGCGTACTTCCTTGATCTCACCGTCACCAGCCCCAAACCCGTCATCGTCGTTGGCGCGCAAAGAGCGGCCTCAATCAAGGACACCGATGGGCCGCGCAATCTCATGAACGCGATCCGCGTCGCCATCTCGCCCGAGGCCGTCGGCAAGGGTGCGATGATCGTCATGAACGAGGAAATCAATGCCGCGCGCGAAGTCACCAAGACCAGCACCCTCGATGTCGGCACGTTTCGCACCCTGGAGTTCGGCAAACTGGGTTACGCCAGCGAAGACGGGGTCCGGTTTTACCGCGCGCCGCTTCGCCGCCAGACGATCACGCTAGGCGCCGATGCCCGTCTCGGCCGCGTCGAGATTGTCATGCACTACGCCGGAGCCGATGGCACTTTGATCCGGGCTTTGCTCAGCCAGGGCAAACTCGACGGCCTCGTGATCGCCGGGCTCGGGTTGGGCCACGTCAGTGGCGCGATGTTCGCGGCGATCGAGGAAGTGCGGGCGAAAAACATTCCCGTGGTCATCAGCACACGCGTCTACACCGGGCGCGTGCTTCCGCTGTATGCGACCAAGGGCAGCGGAGTCTCGCTGGTCAAAATCGGCTGCGTTGAGGCGGACAATCTTTCTCCCCAGAAAGCGCGCGTCCTGTTGATGCTGGCGTTGACGCGGACCAGAGACCCCAAGGAACTCGCGGCCTTTTTTGACCGCTAGGTTCAAACCGGCTGCCGGGAGAGTGGCGACATCCGGTGCCAGGTGGCTGGTCGCCACGACTGCCTTGGCGCCGGGCCTCACACGCGGCTTGCCGTGAGGCCCGATTCCAGCCGATAACGTTGCGCCCCCTCCCATGAGCGCGCCTGAACCCTTTTCTTGTCGCCCAGGCCAGATCGCCCTGATCGGCGGTTTCGTGATCTTCGCCGCGTTGTGGGGTCCGTCCGCCTTCGGCCAGCGCGGCAGCCGAAACGCGGACGATGGCTCGTCGCGGCAGGCGGGAGACGGTTTTGGGGAAGGGCCGCGCCCGGTGACCCGCCTCCCGATCTTCTTTCCCCCCAGTCCGCCGCCGCTCGACCGGCCCGTCACCCGCGCCGTCACTCCGGCCCGCGGCCGCCTCACGCCGCCCGCCGAGCTCGCCCGCTACGTCAACGAGCCCTTCTACGCCGCGCTGGGCACCCGCCTCTTCACCAGCACGCTCACCGAGAAGTTGCGCCAGCAACTCGACGGTTACGCCGCGACCAGGCGCACGCTGCTGCAGGAACTGCACGCCGAGCTCGACCGCCTGCGCGATGCGGAGGACGAGGCCCGGCGGCCGGCCCTTGAAACGCTTGCCCGCCAGCAGGCTTCCCGGCTGGCCGAACTCGGGAAAACCGCCGAGCAACTGCGCCACGACTTGATCGTCAGCCAGGGGAGTTGGGGCGCCCACCGCGACTGGCACCTCACCAACCGCGCGGACCGGGGATTTTCTCCCATCGAAATCGCCCAGGTGATGCGGGGCTATGCGTTCTACGAAGACGGCCTCCTGCCCGCGCAACGCCGGCTGCTGCGGGAAATTTCCATCGAGCTGATGATGGCTGCGGACGACATGGCGACCGCGACCGCCGCCCAGCCGCACGTCTTTTTTCCGCCCGAACCCGCCCGCATCCTTCTGCCCGAGGAACTGCCGGCCGATCTTGCCGCCAAGGTGGCGGCCTACCAGACGAAGAAGTCCACGCTGAAAAAGGAACTCTACGACGCCGTGAGCGCCGATGATGGGGCCACCCTCGGATTCCTGCGCGGCGGATTGAAACCGCTGGCCGCGAAGCAGGCCGCACGCCTCAGCGAACTCGACACGCTCGCCGAGGAGCTCCGCCGCGGCCTCGCCGCGCAAGCGGTGGCGGTCCAGCCCGTGGAACGCTCGCCCCTCCCGGCGTCGCTGACGACGCGCCTGAACATGCTGTTGCGGGAGCGGGAAAACCTGCAGCGGGAGACGACGAATCAAATCGAGGCGCTCATCGCCCGGGTGCGCGAACTGCCGGTGCAGGTCAGCTACAGCTTCGAGGCCGACGGCCTGCGCTACGTGGTCGTTCCCCGCCGCGCCCGCCAGGACGCCGCGGCTGCCGCGCAAATCGCCGCACTGACCGACCAGCTGCGCAAGGACCTCGCCACCATCGCCGACAACTTCGGCCGGCAGGTCGCGCAGCAGATCAACGAAGGTGACGCCATTTATCGCGAAGCCGCCGACGTGGTCGGCACCAAGGCGCAGGATGTGGTGGACAAGGCGCTGGTCGCCGCCCGCCGGGCCGCGGCCCAGCGGGAAAACGAGGACGCCTATCGCGACTACCGCACCGCCGTATTTACGCCCGGACTCTCGCCCGAGCAGCGGCGTCTGCTCTTCGGGTCCGCCGTCGAAAAACTCGAACTCCCCCTGCCCCGCGGCGAACTCCAGCCCACGCGCCGCGCCACCTCGTGGTGATTGCGGAGGCCTCGCCGGGTTCGACGGCAAAGCCGCGGGGCGGTCTCCCCGATTATTTTCCGGCGGCCGGCAAGGTGATGAAGAACTCGGTGCCGCTCCCGGGCGTGCTCTCGACCCGGATGTCGCCCCCGTGGGCCTGGACGACATTCTTGACGATCGCGAGGCCGAGCCCCGTTCCGCCCTGGTTGCGGCTGCGCGCCTTGTCGGCCCGGTAGAACCGTTCGAAAACCCGCGCCTTCGCCTCCGGCGGGATGCCCGGGCCATCGTCGCGCACGCTCAGTTCCACCCGCTGACCGGCCAGTTCCCGTCCGCGCACGGCCACGTGCCCGTCGGCGCGACCGTATTTGACCGCGTTGTCGATGAGATTGGCGAGCACCTGCCGCAAACGGTCGGAATCGCCCTGTGCCCGAAGACCGGCGGCGACCTCGTTGACCAGGGTGACATTACGAGAGCGGGCGATCAGCGCCGCGTCGTCGAGCGCATCCTGCGCGAGGGCCGGCAGGTCCACGGGCTGCAGCTTGAGTTCGATCCGGCCCGAATCGAGTTGCGCCAGGAGCAGGAGATCGTCGATCAACAGCGTCAGCCGGTTGGCATGCTTGTCGATGATCTCGAGAAAGCGGGTCGCCACGACCGGATCATTCTTGCCGCCGTCGTTCAGCGTCTCGGCCGCGCTCTTGATCAACGAGAGCGGCGTCCGCAGTTCGTGGCTGACATTGGCGACGAACTCCTGCCGCACGGCCTCCAACTGCCGGACCCGCGTCAGATCGTGGAACACGAGGATGGCACCATCCCGCGTGCCCTCGGGCGCGCGGAGGGCCAGGGCGTTGACCTGCAGGTAGCGCGTGGTCGAGACCCCCTCGAGGCGCAGCTCGTGATTGAGCACCTCCGGATCCTGGTCGAGCCGGGCGACGAGCGCCGCGACCTCGTGGTGCCGCGTCGCCTCCAGCACCGTGCGTTCGGTGGCAGGCACGGAGAAACCAAAGAGTTCGCCCGCCGCGCGATTCGCGAGGCGGATGCGACCGTTCGCCCCGACCACGATCAGCCCCTCGACCATCCGGTCGAACAGCGCGATGGTCCGCTCGGATTGGGCCCTCAGCCCGGCTTCGCGCTGCAGGCGTTGCTCGGCCAGTTCGCGCGCATGCCGCTCGCGGGCGGCCCGCAACTGGACGCGCAGCCACCACGCGAAAAGTCCCGTGGCCACCAGCAACAGCGCGAGCAGGATTTCGAGCGGGCTCATGCTAGGCCGCGACGGCGGGACCGCGGGGAAAGGCGGGGCGGCACGGATCGGGTAAACTCATCGCTCGGCCTTGAACCGGTAGCCGACGCCACGGATGGTTTCGAGATAATCGGCGGCGGCGCCGATCTTTTCGCGCAGGCGGCGCATGTGCGTGTCGACGGTGCGGCTGTCGATCGGGTTTTCATAACCCCAGACATCCTGCAGCAGCCGTTCGCGGGTTTGCACGCGTCCCCGCCGGCGGGCCAGGATCTCCAGCAGCTTGAATTCGGTCGCGGTCAGCGTGAGCCGTTCGCCCGCCATGCGCACTTCGTGGCGGGCCGCGTCGATTTCCAGATCGCCGAAGCGCAGTTGTGCCTGCGGCTCGTCGGCGGCCCTCACCCGCGCCAGCAGCTTCCGGATGCGCAGCACGAGCTCGCGCGGACTGAACGGCTTGGTGACGTAGTCGTCGGCGCCGAGTTCGAGCCCGAGCACGCGGTCCATCTCGGAGGCCTTCGCGGTGAGCATGAGGATAGGGATGGTCGCCGTCATCGGATCGCGGCGGAGGATCTTGCAGACCTCGAGACCGTCGACTTCCGGCAACATCAGGTCGAGCACGATCAGTGCCGGGCGCTCCTCCCGCGCTGCGGTCAGGGCCCGCGCCCCGTCCTTGGCAAACAGCGGGACATAGCCCGCCTCCTTCAGTTTGAAAGCGAGGATTTCGAGCGCGTCCGGCTCGTCGTCGACCACCAGGATTTTAGGTTTCATTTTTCTGGCTGGAGTGGCGGATGTCCTTCGCCTCGTAGAGATACACGACCTCCTCGGCGATATTCGTCGCATGGTCGGCGATGCGCTCGAGGCTCTTGGAGATCACCATGAGGTGCAGACAGCGGGAAATTGTCGTCGGGCGTTCCACCATGTAGCTGGATAGCTCGCGGTGGAGCTGGCGGTTGAGGTCGTCGACGTCGTGATCGCGGGGCACCACGGCGCGGGCCCGGTCCGGCTCGCGGTTCACGAATGCGGTGAGGGCATCGCGCAGCATCTCGAGCGACATCGCCGCCATGCGCGGCAGGTCCACGTAGGGCTTGAGCTGGGGCTCGGTGTTGAGGTCGATCACCCGGCGGGCGATCGTCACCGCCTCGTCGCCCACCCGCTCGAGGTTCTGGGAGATTTTCATCGCGACCGTGATCAGCCGGAGGTCGGTGGCGAGGGGCGCTTTCGTCAACAGGTGGATCGCAAGGTCGTCGATCTCCACCTCGAGCCGGTCGAGGATGTTGTCGTCCTCCTGCACTTGGCGCGCCAGCGCTTCATCGCGTTCAACCAGCGCCCGCATCGAGCGCGCCACCGCCGACTCCGCATGGCTGGCCATGGTCAACAGGCTTTCCTTCAGGCGGGAAATTTCTTCGTGGTAGTGGGTCATGGCCGGAGGCGGTTAACCGAACCGGCCCGAAACGTAGGCCTCGGTCTGGGGGTTGGCGGGATTGGTGAAGATATTGCGGGTGTTGGCGTATTCGATCAGCCGGCCCATGTAGAAAAACGCGGTTTGGTCGGAGACGCGCGCCGCCTGCTGCATGTTGTGGGTCACGATCACGATGGAGAACTGGCGCCGCAATTCCTGGATGAGTTCCTCGATCTTGGCTGTCGCCACGGGATCGAGCGCGGAACAGGGCTCGTCCATCAGGATGACCTCCGGCTGGACGGCGATGGCCCGCGCGATGCAGAGCCGCTGCTGCTGGCCGCCGGAGAGACTAAGACCGCTGGTCTGCAACCGGTCCTTCACCTCGTCCCACAGCGCCGCGCCGCGCAGCGACCGTTCCACGATCTCGTCGAGTTTCGCCCGGTCGCGCAGACCCTGCAGCCGCAAGCCGTAGGTGATGTTCTCATAAATCGACTTCGGAAACGGATTGGACTTCTGAAACACCATGCCGACGCGCTTGCGCAGCTCGATGACGTCGACGTCGGGCTGATAAATGTCGATCCCGTGAATCTTGATCGTGCCCCGCGCGATCCGCGTGCCGTCGATCAGGTCGTTCATGCGATTGAGACAGCGCAACAAGGTCGACTTGCCGCAGCCGGAGGGGCCGATGAAGGCGGTCACCTTCTTGTCCTCGATCTGCAGGTTGACGTCGTGCAGCGCCTGCGTGGCGCCATAGAAAAAATCCACGTGCTCGATGTCGACCAGGGTGCGGTTGGCCGGTCCCGGATTCGCCACGGGGGCGGAAAAAGTGGCCGGCGGCGGCATCGGGGCCGGACCGGCGGAGGGCGAGGTCGTGGAGTCCATGAGGGCGGGGACGGCGGTCACCATTTGTAGCGGTTGCGGAGATGGCTGCGGAGCACAATCGAGAGCGCGGCGATCATCGCCACAATCACCAGAAACACGAAGGCCGTGCCGTATTGCACCCGCTCGGTGAAGGCATTCTGCGGGATCTTCGAGCTGACCACGTAGATGTGATACGGCAGCGCCATCACGCCCTGGAAAAAAAAGTCCCCGACCCGCTCGATCTCCCAAGGCAGCTTGTCGCGCACCACGTAGGCCGCGGTGAACATGATCGGCGCGGTCTCCCCCGCGACCCGGGCGATGCCCAGGATCGAGGAGGTCAGAATGCCCGGCAGCGCATAAGGGAGTACATTCTTGTGGATCGTCTGCCACTTGGTCGCCCCGAGCGCGAGGGAACCCTCGCGAAACCCCTTCGGCACCGCCTTGAGCGATTCCTCGCTCGCGGTGATCACCACCGGCAGGACCATGAACGCGAGGGTGAACCAGCCCGCCAGCAGGGAGACGTTCCAGCCGAAGAAAATGACAAACATGCCGAAGCCAAAAAGCCCGAAGACAATCGAGGGCACCCCCGCGAGATTGAGGATCGCGAGCCGCACCATGCGGATAAAGCGCCCGTCGCGCGCATATTCGTTGAGATAGATCGCCGCCGCGACGCCGAGCGAAAGCGCAATGGTCATGGCCCCCACCACGAGCAGCACCGTGCCGACGATGCAGGGGAAAATGCCGCCCGACGAATAAACGTAACTCTCGGCCTTCACCTTCGCGGCCGCCGGATGCGCGGCGACAAACCGGCGGTGCTCCCGGTCGCCCTGTTCGTAGTGCCGGCCCTCGAAGTCGAAGACGTGCAGCGACTCGGGCGCTTCGGTCAGGAAGGGGACGTTGACGTAGGGTGCCTCGGTGGAGAACACCGCGCCCGCGCCCTTGACCACGATCATGCCGAAGACGCCGAACCCGCAGGCCAGCACGAAATAGGTGGCCGCACCGAACACGCCGAGGACCCAGCGTTCCCCCCGGCGGCGGGCCGTACCGGAATGACGGGAGAAGACGTGCGCGGCAGAACTCATCCGATCGAAATACGATAGCGCCGCACGATTTTCTGCGCGGCATAGTTGATGACCAGGGAGAGGATGAAAAGCACGAGGCCGACCACGAACAAGGCGCGGTAATGGATGCTGCCCCGCACCACCTCGCCCATCTCCTGGGCGATGATGCCCGTCATCGTATGCACGGGTTGTACGATGACGGCCAGGCCGGCGGTGAAATCAGGAATCGCGATCCGGTTGCCGGCGCACAACAGCACCACCATGGTCTCGCCGAAAACCCGCCCGAGCCCGAGCAACACCGCGGACACGATGCCCGAAAGCGACGCGGGCACCACGATCCGGATGATGGTCTGCAACCGCGACGCCCCCAGCGCAAAGGAAGCTTCACGAAAGGCCCGCGGGACGTTGTTCAAGGCGTCCTCGGCCAGCGTAAAAATCGTCGGCACCGCGATCAGGGCGAGCAGGCAGCCCGCGGTGAGAATATTGAGCCGTTCGCTGTAGGGAAACCCGGGAACCCACGACAGCCAGGATTGCTGGGAAAGGGCGCGGAGCGCCTGCCCGAGCACGGCGATGCCAAAGAAACCCAGCACCACGGACGGAATCGCCGAGATGAACTCGATGCACGGCTTGATGAAACGCTGCTCCGCCGCCGAGGCGATCTGGTTCACGTAGATCGCGGCCCCCACCCCGAGAGGCACGGCAAGACACAACGCCACGGCGGAAACCATCAGCGAACCGACGAGCAGCGGGATCACCCCATACCAGTCCTGCCAGAAACTGGCCGTGAGCCACTCCCGCCCGAAAACAAACGCGGTCAATGCCTGCCACCCGGGCACCGGCTGCGTGTAGTCCCACGTCTCGAGCTTTCGCTCCGTCTCGGGGAAGGTCGCCACGTGGTCGAGCGCCAGTTGCTTGAAACGATCCATCCGCACCTGGAGGTCGGGTGCGGGCAAGCGGGGCGCCCGGTCCAGCGCAGCCACCAGCTTGCGGCCCAGCAGCCGGCTTGCCTCGCGGAAGGCCGGCAGCGTCGCCCGCAACGGCTTCAGTTCTTCGCCGAAGTTGACCTCCTCAATCTTGACCAGGGCCGCCGCCTCGCGCTTGCCCTCGGCCAGCAACTGCCGCCGCTCCTCCCGTCGATCCTGCGTAAGGATGAACTTCGTTTTCGTCGCCGTCGCCAGCTCCGTGAGCTCGGAAACGAGCGCGCGAACGGGATCGACCGCTTCGCCGAATTCGTTGGCGAAATCGTCGAAACCCGCCAGCGCGGCATTGGCCGCGGCCAGCGGCAATTTTTGCCCGTGCAACAGCAGGTTCAATTGCCGCAGCCGCAGATCCGACAGGTAACGGGTGAGCGCCGTGTGATCGTCCTGCTGCGCCCGGATAAAGTCGACGTACTCCAGCCCCGCCTGCCGGTAAACGCGCAGGTTGTCCCGATTCTGGCCAAAAAACCCGGCGCCCTCGCGCAGCAGAAAAACGGTGATGAGCGCCAGCACCACCACGGAAACCACCGCATTGCCGCCAAAGAACGCCTTGATCGCGTCATCCGTCGTGAGGCCGAGCAATTTCAGCCGCCGTTTTTTTACGGCGAATCGCGGCGGCGCTTCGGCTGGTTTTAGCTCAGTCATACCTCGGGGAAGAAAACGAAGGCCCGCTGACGGGGCGTCAAGCGGGCCTCTGTTACAAACAGGTGACGGACATTTACCGAATCGAGACGAAACCCACTTTTTCGGCGATCTTCTGCCCCTCGTCACCCAGCGTAAACTCGAGGAACTTCGCCGCCTCGCCCGCGGGCGCCCCATTGGTGTAGTAGAACGTCGGCCGGGAATAGGGATAGGTCGTGTTCTTCACGGTTTCCTTCGTCGGAAGAATCTTGTTCACCGCGAGGACCTTCACGCCGGGGACGTCGATGTAAGCCATCCCGACATAACCGATGCCACTGGGATTCTTGGCCACCTCGGCCGCGATCTGCTCGTTGCCCGCCATCTTTTGCGAGGACATGGCGTAGTCACGTTTGCTCATCGCGAGATCCTTGAAATCCTTGTAGGTTCCCGAAGACGTGTTGCGGGTGTAGATCGAGATTTTCCCCGGATTGCCTCCGACCGCAGACCAGTCGGTGATATCGCCGGCAAAAATCTGTTCCACCTGCCGCTTGGTGAGCTGCTGGATGGGATTGCCGGCGTTTACGACGATCCCGATGCCGTCGTAGGCGACGATCATCGGCTTAAGGGTGACCCCCTTGGCAGAGGCGGCGGAAGCCTCGACCGCGGTGGCGCGGCGCGAACTCATGCCGATCTGGGCCGTGCCGTCGATGACGGCGGCGATGCCCGTCGTCGAACCTTCGGCGGCGATCTCAAACGAGACGCCCGGATTCTTGGCGCTGTAGGCTTCCTTGAGCGTCGGGACGAATTTGGCTCCGAGGGTGTCGGAGCCCTTGATGACGAGCTTGTTGTCGGCGCGGGCGCCGGTGGCGGCCAGAGCCGCGACGAGGAGAACGATAAGTTTTTTCATGACAGGTTTGAGGAAGAGTTAAACGAAAGGGAGCGACCGTGCGAAGTGCGGGTCGGCTCAGAAGTTGATCTGCAATTGCGAACGCAGGCCGTAGGTGTTGGCTTCCGCGGGAGTTCCATTGAGCGCGTCCTTGGTCGTGGCGTAGAGGAAGCCGAGCTGAAGCTTGAGGTCGTTGCCTTTGAGATACCAATTTCCGCCACCATAGTACTCGGTGAGCTTCTTCATATTGCCGCCTCCGGGCGCCGACCGCACGCCGTCGGAAAGATTGATCCCGCGGCCGTCGCTGTCGACGTAGGTGTAGCGGAACACCGCTTCGAGCGAGTCCGAGAGCGAATAGCTCGGTTGGATGTAGTACCCGGAAGGATGCGAGTTGACGGCGGCAGATACGCCGCCTTGCACATTGGCCGTCAGGTATTCCGCCATCAGCCCGAACGGACCCGCCGTGATGTCGGTGTAGATCGAGTAGAGCGACAGGTCGAAGCCCTTGCCGAGATTCGTGTTACCCGCGCCACCCTGATCGGGCAGAAACCCCGCCCCAACCCCGGCGATGTAGGTGCCGTTGGACAACTTGCCCGTCAGCCCCACGTTGCCCCAAAGGGCCGGCTTGTTGCTGGTGCTGTCGCCCGTCGCCGAGGAGATCGTGAAATTATCCGCCCGCTCCGGATTGGTAATCGCGGCACTGTAGACCAGGCCGACGTTGTTGCCGATGTTGTCCTTCTTGCCATCGAGAAACGCACCGATGCGGTAGCTGGCGGCGCCCAGCCGGCGGCCATTGTTGGCCTCGACGAAATAGCGCGTCGCCGCCGAGCGTTCGATCGCCTTGATACTGCCGCTCGACGCCCGCTCCTCATAGGAGACATTCACTTTGCGGAGTCCGAAATCGAAGGTCAGGTCGGGAGTCGGTTTCCATGCGACGATGGCGTCATCGTAACTCGAGCCCGTGAAATCGTAGGTAAAAACTGCGCTCCAGTTGCCGCCGAGGCCCGCTTTCAACGTCAGGTAAGCCCGGCGCAGGAAGGCGTGATCGACTCCGACCGGATCGACCGACGTATTTTTGACGTCGGTGTTCAAGGCCACCGCCTGAGTCTGGATCCGCATGCCGACACTGAGGCGGTCCGTGGATTTGTTGCCCGCAAACGCGTGGGCGGGAATCGTGTTGCTGTCGCGGATCAGGTCGGCGCGGACGTCCTCCGCCTCCTGGGCGTTAAGGATGCCTTTGCGTACGAGCAAATCGAGCAAGGCCCCGCTGTCCTGCGCAAACAGGGAGCCGGCGGAGACAAACAGGCCGGCCGCAAGGGCGAGGCATTTGAAACGAATACAGGTGATCATGGATGGTTTGGTGCTTTTTGCGGCCGGGGTGCAATCCGGCCACGCCCCAACTTAGCCCACGATTGTTACGAACCGGTGTCGCTCGTGTGACAAAATGGGAACGACTGCGTGACGCCGGCCGAAAATCGCCTGGTGAGAGGTCACGGCGCCGCGGAAATCCGCTCCCTCGACCCGCCGTTCTTCGCGCCACCGAAATACAACCTTTGTTACGGCCAGGTGAATTCGCCCGGCCCGGGCGGTTCCCCTCTTGACGCGTTCGCACCGTCGGCGACCCGATACGTGGCATGAAACGCACCTCGCTTCTGCTGCCATTTCTGGTGGGTACCGCATTACTCCATGCCGCCAATCCGCTGGACGAATATCTCTGGAAGAAGCGCGTTCTGCTCATCGCCACCCCGTCGCTGACGGACCCGCGCTACGAAAAGCAGGCGGCGGCTCTCCTGGGCGATTTACCCGCCATCGCCGCCCGCGACGTCGAGGTGCTGGTGGCCCCACCGGGCGATGTACGCCGGGACCGCTTCCCACTGGCCAAGGACGACTTTCTCGTGGCGCTCGTCGGACTCGACGGCGGCGTCAAGCTCGCCCGCCGCGAAGTCCTGAGCACCGCCACTCTCCTCAAAGAGATCGATTCCATGCCCCTCCGCCGGGGCGAATTGAAGTCCGCCGAGCGGGCCCGCCAGAAAGGCAATCCCGAGGTGGCCATGACGGCGACCGAGGTGAAAACAAAATTCGCCCTTTCCACTCCGGCGGCCGCGGGGGGCTTCCAAGCCGAGGTGCATCGCTCGGGGTCGACCGTGACGCGGCGCTGGCTCTTCGACTGGCCCACCCGCCCCGGCCCCCTCGGCACCTTGAAATCCGACACCGTGCTTTCATTCCTCGCCGGCGATCGGGTCGAGGCGCTCGTCCTCAAACCGGACCAGACCTCCGCGGTCCATCAACTGGGTGGCAACGTTGAAGCCGGGCAGCAGCCCCAGTTGGTCGTGCGGTCCGGTGAGACGATTTCCGTGCGCCTGGCCGCCGGCGGCAAGGCGGGCTGGGCGCTGCTGGGCAGCACCGCCGCCGGCGAGGAGGACCCCACGCCGGCCGATGCCACGGTCCTTGAGAAAGCTTTTCCCGCCCACGCGGAGTGGATCCGGGCGACAAAGCCTTCGCCGGAAAATCTCCGCTCCAAAGCGGACAAGAAATAGACGTTCGCGGGCCCGATTCCCCCGACGATCTCGACGCAGCGGGACAAACCAAGCACGACCCGGGCGACATCGGGGCGCCCGGACTCGACCGGGGGGAACTGTTGCGCGGGACACATGGCGCTGAAAGCGAACGGGCCTCCTGGATCGGCTGGCGCAGCCGGTTCTGATGTTGAGGCCGGACGCTTCATGAGCAAGTCGACCCCGGGCATCGATCGCCCCCAAGCGGCTCCCCAAGCTCCCCGCCAACGTCACAAAAAAAGCGGGGCAGAGCCATTCGGCCCCGCCCCGCCGTTGCACCAAACCAAGTGTTTTCTACGACGTGCGAACTCAGTCCACTTCGTAGACCTCGACCATCGCGATCCCCGTCGTGTTCCCCTTGCCCTTCACCTGCACGGTGTAGCCACCGGGCAGGAGATTGATCAGGAAAGCCGCGTCGCGGCTCGCCGTGGCGAGCGCGAACGCGCCCACCTTCGCAGCCAACGTGGAGACCTGCGAGCCGCTCCAGTCATCGTTGGTCGCAAACAAGGCGGTTTCACCCGCCCGATAGATTTCGATCACCGGATCGGTCAGAACCGTGTTCGCGGCGAGGCCGAACTGGATGAGCGTGGGACCGACCCCGCGGATGAGGACGGTTTGGGCCTGGCCGGCGGGAACGACGAAGCCGGCCGTCAGCACCTGATCGCCGGTGCCGGCGAAACCGCGGGTCGAGACGTTGACGAACTTGTTCGCCGAGCCCGAGACGATCGCGACATCGCTGCCGGTGGCGCCGCTCGCGAGGTCGAACCAGCCCTCGGTCCAGAGCTTCGTCCAGCCGGCCGCCCAGTTGGTATCGTTGAACGCCCCACGGTAGGTCGTGGCGGTAAAGAACGCATTAGCCGGTGCCGTCACCGTGGCATTCAAGACCGGGCTGCCGATCGAGGGCCGCGGATCGAGCTTGCGGTCGGCATTGCGGCTGATGCTCCGGAGCTGCGGATTCAGGTTCTGATTGCCCAGCGTGGCGTCGGTGAAGAGCGCCGGCTTGAGGGCACTGTCCGTATCGAAGACTCCGGTGGGCGTGTTGTTCGCCGCGACGTGCGACCAGAATGTATTGTTGGCAAACTTCAGGTCGCCGGCGTCGATGCGCGGCTGCTCGTCGGCATCGATACGGAAGATCGTGGAAAAATCGACGAAGACGGAATTGTAGATCTTGGTCGCACCGTTGTCGCGCAGGTGCATCGCCGTGCTGGCACGCCCGGCCTGGCCGTTGGGCTGCACGGCGTTGCCGATGCCGATGAGGGTGGCGTTGAAAACGATGCCGCCACCGAGAGGCGTGGCCGTGGCCTCGGGGGCCGTGGCCCCGTCAAACTCGAAGCCGCGGTCGCCGCGGTCCGCGCCGATGTCGGTCTGGACGGCGAAGAGAAATTGCAGGTTGCCCCGGTAGCCCTGGTCGTAGTCGAAGTTGTCGTCATTGCCGAAGGCCGAGACGAGGTAACGGGCGTTCACGGTGCCGCCGAAGAACTCGAAACTGTCGTCCTTGTTGGCGAACACCTCGCAGTACTCGATCGTGGTGCCACGGCCGACGCCACCCATCGAAATGCCGTTGATCTCGTTGCCCGTGCCGATGACGGCGCCGCCGTGACGGACGGACACGTAGCGCAGTGTCCCCGAATTGTCGTCATCGTCGGTGCCCCCGTAGGTGATCAGCGGGACGTCCGCGGTCGCCACCGAGAAGCCCTCGATCTGGTCGGTGATCGGCGCCGCCACGATCGCACTGTCGGACCGGGAGTTGATGCCAGCCTTGCCCAGGATGACGAGGCCGCCCCAGAGACCGGTGTCGGTCTCCTTGAGGTTGCCGTTCAACTGGTCGAGTTCAGAGGTGAAGATGATCGGGTTGCTCGCCGTGCCAACGGCATTGATCTTCGCGCCCTGCGAAATCACGAGGGCGGCGGCGCCGGTGCCGGTGCTGACGCGGCCCTGGATGACCGTGCCCGCCTCGATCGTGAGGGTGGCGCCGTTCGTGACGAAGATGTAGCCGTTGAGTTGGTAGCGGTTGGAAGCCGTCCACGTGGTGTTGGACGTGATTTTGCCGGAGACGATCACGTCGGCGGCAAAGGTATTGCCGGCGAACGCCAGCAACGCCGGAAGGAACAGGGATTTCAGTTTCATATGTATTTTCAGGAGGAAAAACGGGTTTTCATTCGAACAGATAGGAGAGCGAGAGGCTGAACGTACGCCCGTTGCGGTAGCGCTCGTAGATGAGGTCGCGGTCGGAGAGCCCGATCGTCTTCTTCCGGTCGGGATCCAGCAGGTTCTTCGCGGAGAACTTCAGGCGCAGTCCCCGCCAGAGGCGCTGAGAGACGACCAGGTTGAGCGCAGGCGCCGGCTGCTCGTAGACGTCCGGCATCGAGCCGAACTGCACGAGGCTCAGGCGCGGGCCCACGACATTGAACGATACGGTGGCGGTGGTGCCGAAGGACCGGCCCTCCCACGTGGCGTCGGCATTGAAGACATACGGCGACTGCCCGAGCAGTTCGCGGCGCGCGCGGGCCGCGGGCTCCTGCAGCCGGATGCTCGACATCTCCGCCTCCGGGATCGTCACCTGCGATTCGATCAGCGCGAGATTCGAACCAAGCGTGAACGGCGCGAACGCCGCGCCCAGAAAGCCGAGATTGCGCCGGAATTCCAATTCCACGCCGGCGACCGTGCCGCGATCCACGTTCTGCGGCTGCAGCGATCCCACTTGCGGCCGGAACACGACCTCGATCGGGGCGTTCATCCGTTTGTAGAAGGCGCTGACCGCAATCGTCTCGCCGTTGCGCGGAAAAATTTCCCAACGCGCATCGAAGTTGTCGACGACCGTGAGCTTCAGCTCGGGATTGCCGAGATAGGTGTCGAGCGTGAAGACGTCCTCGGAGCGGATGTCGGAGAGCTCCTTGAACGTCGGTCGGGCGATCGTGCGGCCGTAGGCGGCCCGCCAGTTGACGTTGGGCGAGGACGCATAAACCAGACTCACGGCGGGCAAGGCGTCCGTCTGGTCGATCAGACCGTCGCGGGGATTCACCCCGGCTAGTTTGACCGGGGTTGTCGTCATCCGCGTTTGCTCGAAGCGCAACCCGGCGATCGCCCGCAGGCGGTTCGTCACCGGCACGTCGAACATCGCGTAAGCGCCGCCGAGGCGCTGCGCGGCCGTGTAGTTGTTGGGCTCCTGCAGGCGCGAAATCGTGTTGCCGAACGTCACGGAATTCGCCGGGCGCGCCACGATTCCGACCGCTCCGGGAAAAGCCTCCAACTGCGCGTGCGTCTGCGGCACGCTCGTCCATTGGAAGCGTTGTTCGGTATAGGTGCGCTCTCCGCGCGCCACGACCCCCCCCAGCTTGAACCGCCCCTCCCGGGTCCAGAAATCGAAGGGCAGCGCCAGATCGAGCCCGCCCTCCAGGCTGTCTTCACCTAGCTCGCGGAAGAACCGGTTGGGCTGGACGCCCGTGGCGTTGATGAATTCGCCCCGGAGATCGTAGTAGGACGAAAGGGTGCGATAGTCGGGCTGGAGTTGGGTGCTCCGCGCATTCGCAAGATGCCACTCCACCCGAAGGTCGCGCGCGCCTGGAAAAAGACTCTTGCCGGCGAGCTGCGCGGAACTGATTGCGCGCTCGGTGTAAAGCAGGGAGTAAACCTCGTCGATGTTGCCGGGGTAGTCGAACGACTGCTCGCCCACTCCCCGCTGCACGCGATCGTCGGCGGACTGGGTATGAAAGAGGTCGAGCGTCACCTCGTGATCGAGCGAGGGCCGCAACGCCAGTTTGGTGAACGCACCCCACGCCACGGACTTGGTGCTGGAGGTGACGCCCAACGGCGGCATGTTCGCCGGCAGGGCTCCCGCGGCGCCGTAGCCGAGCTGGCTGCGGTCCGGCGTCAGCAACAATTTTGGCTGCACGGCATTCACCACGCCGGAGTAGCGGTTCTTCTCCCCGCCTTCGTAGTTTTCGAAATTGCGCTCGTAGGAGAGGCTCGCCGTGTAGCCGAAGACCTTCTGCCCGTCGCCCCACGTGCGCCGGTCGCCCACCGCGACGCTGACGCCGAGGTTGGGGCCGGCCTTCTCGGTCGCCGGATAGTAGCCGCGATTGTCGAACGCCTTGCTGGCCGCGTCGAGTTGCTCCGCCGGGGCAAAGTTGCCCTGCTGCGCGGCGATGCGCGCCGTCGTCCGGTCCGGGATGGCGCCGACCGCCGGCGCCGCGCGGGATTTCGCACTGCGCGCCAGGTTGTCGCCGGAAAAGCCCGGCACCGTCAGAATATCGGCGCTGGTGGTGTTGCTATTATATGCGGCCGCGACCGACGTGCCGACCGAGAAAAAGAACTGCTCCGGGAACGACTTGGTCTTCACGTTCACGCTGCCGCCCGCAAACGCCCCGGGCTGGTCCGGCGTGAACGACTTTGTCGTCGTGATGCTCTCGATGAGGCTGCTGGGAAACTGGTCCATCTGCACGGCGCGTTTGTCCGGATCGGCGGTCGGCACGGCCACGCCGTTGAGCAGGGTGTTGGAGTAGCGGTCGCCGAGACCGCGGATCAGGACGTAATTGCCGTCGACGAGACTCGCCCCCGTCACCTTCGTCATCGCCTCGGCTGCGCTGCCGACCCCCAAGCGGCCGAATTGATTGCCGCCGATGGCATCGCTAACCGCGGCGGACTTCTGCCGGGCAATCAGCAAACCGACATCGGACCCGGCCGCCACGTCGGCCTTCACGCTGAACTTTTCCATCTTCACCACGCCGTCGCCGCCCGTCGTGAGCGCAAAGTCCGCGGCGGCCGTTTCGCCCGCGACGACGTTGATCGCCGTGAGGGTCCGCGACTGCAGTCCCTCCTTCGTCGCCGTCACATCACGTGCGCCCACCGGCACACCGGCGATGCGAAAGGCCCCCTCGAGATCGGTCTTGGCGGCGAGCGTGGTGCCCGCGACGATGACAATGGCGCCGGGCACCGCGAGGCCGCTGGCCGCGTTGATGGCCCGACCGGAGACCGCCCCCGTCAAGGACGCTTCCCCGCCCCGGAGGGAAGCGAGCGTAAAACAGACCGAAAGGAGGATGAAAAACGCCGTGGTTGGCGTCGAACGTTGCGTCATCCCCTGAGCACACCGTCCGGCCATCAACCCCGGCAACTCTCTTGGTCGGTTGCCGCAGGAACGTTACCGTCCCGCCACACAACCGTAACTTTTGTCACACCGTCGTCTTTTTGTCCGAGCGGGCGTCTAAAAAGGCCGGCCAGCCTCCCGCTCCTCAGGGAGCATGCCACATTCATTGTCGCCCTGCGCTGGCCCGTGAACGCTGGGCCAACGCCCACCCTTTTGGACGCCCCCTTGCACCACCGCCGAAATTGCTTCCGCCGCGCTCCCGACAGCACTCCTCAGTTCTTCAAGGCAATTTTCGCGGGACGAAAATCGGGATCGATGCGGACGGCCGCGGCATAAGCCTCCTTCGCCGCCACCCGGTCGCATTGCCATTCAAGAATATTGCCGATCCGGTGGTAGACGCACGCCCGCGTCGGGAGACCATCGCCTTCCGGGGGCGTGAGGACCAGACAGCGGCGGAGGGCCGCGAGACCGCGCTCGAGCTGTTCTCCGGACAATGCCGCGCAACGGCCGAGGTGATACAGTGCGAGAAAATCGTCGGGATGCTCGCGCAAAATCTCGTCGAATTGCGCAAAGGCCGCGCCGACTTTTTTCTCGGCGAGGTAAAGGGTCGCAAAGGCGACTCGACCGGACATCGGATCGAGCCGGCGAATCTCCGCGGCCCGGGCCAATGCCTTGTCCCTTCCTCCACCGGCAATCGCCGGGGCCATGCAATCATAACCGAGCAGGCTCCAGTGAAACGCAGGATTTCCCGGCTCCAGTTCCACGGCACGTTCGTAGGCCGCGCGGCATTTTTTTGCCCAGCCGAATTTCGCCAGCAGCCCGGCCCCTTGCGCGGCCAGCCCGTAAGCGTCGCCCAGCGCATTTTGAATGCGCGCCTCCCGGGGCGACTGCCGTGCGGCCCGTTCGAGATGGCGCAGGGCGGCGGCACCGTCGTCGAACCACAGGGCAAGCCGGCCGAGGTAAAAATCGATCTCGGGATTATCCGGACCGGCTGCCGCCAGATTTTGAAAGGCGGCCCGGGCCGCCGAATAATGTCGCCCCTGGTAAAGGCCGAGCGCCCCGGCAAAGTCGGGCGACGCGGCGGCCCGGGCCCAGCCCAGCCCGCCGGCCCAGGCGAACAGGACTAGCGGCCACCCCGCGCGGAACCGGGCTGCCGCGGATTTCACGCTTCCAGTTCGGAGCGCGACGCACCGTGCGCCATCGTCGGCAGATGGACGCGGGCCAGCGCCCGCAAGCGGTGCGTCGAGAGCCGGACCTGGGCCCGGCCGCGCCACCAGCCATGGTTCCGGCTGTCGTCGGCGTAGTCGCGGATCTCCTCGTTCAATTCGCGCAGGGTGCGCGCACACGCCGCCCGGGCAATGAGCCCGCGATCCGCCGCGAAATACTCGGGATGAAAGAGCGAGATGAACGGCGCCAGCACCCACACGTGCGGATGCAGGCAGCGCCAGAAAATGTGCCGCCGAAAGTTATCCGGCCGGCAATCGCACGCGACGCAGTAGTGCTCTCGAAAGGTATTCACGCCGACACGATCACACAGCCCGACTCCGGCAACACAACCCGCGGGCGTTACGTTTCGGAAAAACTCCCCGCCCCTTTGAACTGATCGGTGTCCGACAAAAATAAACCGAAACATCCTCATCGCCAGCGAAACGACGAGTTAACCGCATCGTCACCCGATCGCCACGGATTTGAAACAGAAGGGGCGCAATATGGAGGCCGTGTCGATGCGCTCCCCGATCGTTCCAATCGCGTTCATTCTCCTCACGGTCGCGCCGGTTTTCGCCG
The DNA here is from genome assembly GCA_947474935.1 of Opitutia bacterium. GTDB lineage: Bacteria > Verrucomicrobiota > Verrucomicrobiia > Opitutales > Opitutaceae > ER46. The sequence goes on along the minus strand of CANJKL010000001.1, from coordinate 347,244 downwards.
GCGAAACCGTCACCAGCTTCGCCTGGCGCAGATTTTCCGCCCAAGCGGCCCGTACGCTTCTCGAAGCGCAGCGGGCGCCGGCGACGATTCCGCCGCCGCCCGCCGGGGTGGCCGAACTTTCGTTCAATGAATTCTTCTCGCCGGTGGTCGGCGATCGGGGCTTGGACCTTTCGACCAAATTTCGGGCGCTGCATGGGCAACGGGTGCGGATTGCGGGCCACATGACCCGCGAGATGGTGCGCCAGCCCGGTCTGTTTCTGCTCACGGCGTGGCCCACCAAGATCGAGAGCGACGGTTTCTGTTTCTCCGACGACCTGCCGCCCGCGGTGCTGCATGTTCTGCTCCCCGCCGGCCGGGAGGGCGAGACCGCCCCCTACGTGCCGGGCCTGCTGTTGCTCACGGGGACCCTTGAAGTCGGTCCGCTGTCTGCCACCCAAGGCCGGAACTCGATTGCCCGACTCCGCCTCGATCCACCGGCGGTCGCGGCGGCCGCGCCTCACGCCGTGCCCGCCCGTTCGCCCGGGACGACGCCTGGCGACCCGGCGCTCGCGACCACGGCCACCGCCCTCCGCTAGAAATTTTTCCCATGTCCATATCCCATCCGATCCGACCTGTCCTCCGCGCCGGCCTTGCCGTCGGTGCGTTTCTGCTTCCGCTCGCCGCGGGCCTCGCGGCGCCGACGATCTCCCGGCTGACACCGCCGAGCGAACTATTCTCCTTCGGTGACCCCAATCCGCCATACATCGCGCGCTTTCTGCCCGGCCAGCGTTTCGATCTGCAGGCCACGGTGCGTCCCGATGCCGGCCAAACCATCACCAAGGTCGAGTTCCTCGTCGACGGCACCGTCGTCAACGCCTCCGTCGCCCTCACTGTTGCGACGGTCGCGAGCCTTCCCGCCGGCACGACTCTGGGCACCTTGCGCGCGCATAGTGTCAGTGCCCCCGGGGTCCACCTGCTCAGCGCGCGAGCGACGCAGAGCGACGGCGCGATGGTCACTGCGCAGGGCAATTTCGAGATTGTCTCACTCGGCACCGCAACGGGCAACGCGACCAAGGCCCGCAACCTCATTGTCATGATCGGAGACGGCATGGGCATCGCCCACCGCACGGCCGCACGCATCATGGTCAACGGTGTCTCTCAGGGCAAAGCGCTCGCCCCGCTCGCGATGGATCGCTTTCCCGTCACCGGGATCGTCAGCACCGCCTCGCTCAACTCGATCGTCACGGATTCCTCGCCGGGCGCCGCGATCTACGCCACGGGCAACAAGTCGAACAACAATCAACAGGGCGTCTTTCCGGACGATACCACCGATGCGTTCGACAATCCCCGCGTCGAGACCAGCGGCGAGTACTTTGCCCGCACCCAGGGCAAGTCGCTCGGGATCGTGACCACTTCGGACGTGTTCGACGCCACGCCCGGCGCCTTCGGCACCCATACCGCGAACCGCGGCGCCGGCACCGGCATCTGCGACCAGTATCTCGATGAGGCGGCCGCCAAAGCGAATCTCCGCGTCCTGCTGGGCGGCGGTCGCAAGTGGTTTCTGCCGAGCACGACGGCCGGCTCGTCCCGTTCCGCCGCCAACGACTACGTCCTGCCGCAGGAACTCGCCACCGGTTGGGGAGTGACGCGCGGCGCCTCCGATCCCGCCCGCGATTTGCTCTCGGATTTCCAGTCCGCCGGCTTCGCGTACGCGGCGAACTCCACCCAACTCAGTGCCATTCCCGCGAACACCCAGAAACTTCTCGGCCTCTTCGCGCTCTCCAACATGAACGTCGCGCTCGACAAGATCGGCAAGCGCCGCGGCACCAGCACGGTCGTGGACGATTTCGGCTTCCCCGACCAGCCGATGCTCGACGAGATGACGGGCGCCGCGCTCACCGTGCTGAACGCCAATCCGAACGGATTTGTGCTCATGATCGAAGCCGCCTCGATCGACAAACAGGCTCACGCGATGGATACCGACCGCTGGATCCTCGAAACGCTCGAGTTCGACCGGGCGATCGAGCGCGTGCGGCAGTTCGTTCTCGCGAACCCGGACACCCTCGCGATCGTCACCGCCGACCACGAATGCGCTGGCGTCAATATCATCGGCGCTTCGACCGTGACCAACGCCAGCCTGACGCAGCGGGCGACGGCCAACGGCGCCGCGGCCCAACTCCGCGATCCGGTCGTCGGCGTGTACGATGCCGCCGGGTTTCCCTATTACGAAATCCTCGCCGATGGCTATCCGGCGACCACCGATGTCGACCGGAAGATGCTCATTGGCTATGCCGGCAACTCGGACCGCAATGAAGACTGGCTGACCAACTCGCGTCCGCTGCAGGACTCGCAGCAGCCGTTCAACGGCCAGGCGCCGCTCAACACCTATCCGGCCGATCCAACCAAACGCGACGTCGCCGGCGGTTATGTCATCACGGGTCAGGTGCCGGGCAGCAGTGCGGTCCACACTGCTTCGGACATTCCGCTCTCGGCCATGGGCGCCGGCGCCGGGCTGTTCACCGGTACGATGGACAACACCGATGTCTTCTTTCGGGCGATGCAAGCCGCGCTCGTCGGTGCGCCCTCGACCGTGCAGCAGCCCCCGGTCGGCCAGCGCACCGCCACCGACCGGCTCGTCAACCTCTCGAACCGGGCGCTGGTCAGTCCCGGCAATCCGATGGTTTCCGGCTTCGTCATCAGCGGATCACAGTCGCGCCAACTGCTCATCCGCGCCGTGGGGCCGGGGCTGGCCACCTATGGCGTGACCGCGCCTCTGGCGGACCCGACGTTGACCGTGTTCAACGCGGCACGCGCGACGATCGCGTCCAACGACAACTGGGAAGCGGACGCGAACGCCAACGCCGTTCGCAGCAGCACCGGTCTGGTGGGCGCATTCACTCTCTCCGCCGGCAGCGCCGATGCGGCGACCCTGGTCACGCTGCCACCCGGCGGCTATACCGTGCATGTCACCGGTGCGAGCGCCTCGAGCGGGACGGCCCTGCTCGAAGTCTGGGAACTGCCCTAAACCTGGCTCCAGCGGGCAGCTGGCAACCGGTGCCGCGCGGAACCTCGCGCGGCACTTTTATTTTCCGCGGTCACGCCGGCCGCTCAGCCGCCGAAGTACCTCTCCCGCGCCGGGACATCCACCAATTCGCGGCCGGGCAGGATGCACGCGGTGAGCCGGCCGCCCATCGCACAGGCGGTGTCGATGCCGAGCGACCACTTCTCCGGCGCCGGGTCGGGCCGCGGAGTATGCCCGTAGATCACGAACGGCGGACCGCTCCACACCTCCGACCAATGCGGCGCACCGGGATAATCCGATCGCTTGTGCGGCTCGCCATCGGGACCGATCACCTGGATGCGCGTCACGACCCGCGCCGGTTGGGAACGCCACCGTTTACCCGGGAGGAACCCGCCGTGCACCAACACTGTGCTCGGCTCCACGTCCGGCACGTGATACGTGAGCGGCATGGCGGCGAGGTACTCCCAGTCCCGGGAGCTGAGTTGCTTCAGGGTATCGTAGTCGCTCTTTTTGAGATGGGTGGGGTCACCCGTGCGCCGGTAATTGAGCAACCGCAGTTCGTGGTTACCCAACAGCGAACGATGCGCGTGCTGGCGCGCCAGCGCGATCACGCCGGCGCTGTCCGGACCTCGGTTGACCAAGTCTCCAAGGAGAATCACCCGATCCTGCCGCGTCAGGGCGAGCTTTTCCAGCAGCGCCGCCAATTCCCGGGCACAACCGTGGACGTCGCCAATCGCGATGAATCGCCCGCTCATGCCGGCGGCTTGGCGGCGAGCGCCGCCGCCGTTGCCGCGGTGCGCAGCGCGGCAATGGCCATGAAATATTTCTGCGCGGAAAATGTCTCCCCACCGTCGGGCCGGGCCGGGACCGCGTAGGTGGCGTCGGCCAGCACGATGCGCGCGTCATGGGTGTCGCGCAGCTCGATCGCCAGCACGTCGGTGAGGATGCGCTGCCGTAATTCCGGATCCTCGACCGGAAAAACCATTTCCACCCGCCGGAAAAAATTCCGCGGCATCCAGTCGGCGCTGCCGCAAAAGACCAGCGGGTTGCCGCCATTCTCGAAATGGAAGACGCGCGCGTGCTCGAGAAAGCGGCCCACGATGTTGCGCAACCGGATGTTCTCGCTGAGCCCCTTCACCCCCGGCAGCAGGCAGCAGGTCGCCCGCACGATCAGATCGATCTGCACCCCCGCCTGCGACGCGGCATAGAGATTTTCGATCGTGGCGGGGTCCACGAGCTTGTTCATCTTCGCCACGATGCGCGCGGGCCGGCCGGCGCGGGCATGTTCCGTCTCGGCCGCAATCAACTCCTGGATGCGGGCGTGAAGATTGAAGGGCGCCACGAGCAGGTGGCGGAATTCCGGCGTCCGGCCGAGTCCGGTGAGGGCGTTGAACAGCTGGGCGATTTCAGCCGTCAGGTGGTCGCGGCAGGTGAGCAGGCTGAAGTCGGTGTAGAGGCGGGCGGTCTTCGGATTGTAGTTGCCGGTGCCGAGGTGCGCATACCGCCGCAATTCGGTGCCTTCGCGCCGGACCACGAGACAGCACTTGCAGTGCGTCTTCTGGCCGACCAGCCCGTAGACGACGTGCACCCCGGCCTCCTCGAGTTCGCGCGCCCACTTGATGTTATTGGCCTCGTCGAAGCGCGCCATCAATTCGACGAGCGCCGTCACCTGCTTGCCCGCCACCGAGGCCTCGATCAGGGCGCGCACGATCGGCGAATCCCCGCTCGTCCGGTACAACGTCTGTTTGATCGCCAGCACATTGGGGTCCCGCGCCGCCTGTTCGATGAACTCGACCACGGGCGTGAACGAATCGTAGGGATGGTGCAGGAGGAGATCGCGTTCGCGGATCGCCTCGAACACCGACTTGTGCATCCGCAACGGGGCGCAGTCGGCCGGCACGAAGGCGGAAAACTTCAGGTCCGGCCGGTCGAGCGTCTCGTAGAGGCTCATCAGGCGCAGCAGGTTGAGCGGCCCCCGGAGGCGGAAGGCGTGCGCCGGATCCAGACCGAGGTGCCCGCACAGCGTCGCACTCAATTTGCCATCCACACCGTCGTCGATCTCCAGGCGCACGGCGTCGCCGCGCCGGAGGTTGCGCAGTTCATCCTCGATCTTCTTCAGCAGATTCTCCGACTCTTCCTCGTCGATGTAGAGGTCGCTGTTGCGCGTGACGCGAAAGGCATGCGCCCCGACCACGTGGTAGCCGGGGGAAAGGGCGCCGGCGCAGAGTTTGATGATTTCGCTGAGAAAGATGTATCGCAGCGGGCCGCTCCCCTCCGGCGTGATCCGGACAATCCGGGGCAGGCTGCGCGGCACCGGCACGATGACCATGAGTTTCTCGACGTTCGGCGTCTCGGGGTGATCGAGCGCGACGAGGATGTTCAGGGTCTTGTTGGCGAGTTGGGGAAACGGATGCGCCTGGTCGATCGCCAGCGGAGTGAGCACCGGCATGACTTGCGCCTCGAAATAAGCCTGCACCCACGCCTTTTCCGCCGGCTCAAGCTGGGTGGCGGCCCGGAAGGCGATCCCCTGCTCCGCCAGCAGCGGCACCAACTCCGCGTGCCAGCAAGTGTACTGATCTTCGACCAGCGCGTTGACCTCGCGATAGATGCGGCGGAGCTGTTCGCGGGGCGTGAGGCCGTCGATGCTCAGTCCGGCGCCCTCGGAATCGGCCTGCTGCATGATCCCGGCCACCCGGATCTCGAAAAACTCGTCGAGGTTGGAACTCACGATCGCGAGGAACTTCACGCGCTCGAGCAGCGGGTTGTCCGCACTGCGCGCCTGCTCCAGCACGCGCCGGTTAAACGCCAGCCAGCTTTGCTCGCGGTTGCCGTAGATCGTCCGGCCGGTGGGGGACGCCGCGGTGGTCCGGGCGGCGGATTTCGCCGCAGCGGAAGCGCCGGCGGAAGGAACGGAAGGCAGGCGGGTTTTTCGTTTCACGCGGTCACGAGAAGAGCTTCGACACGAGGGAATGAACGTGGACAAGCGCCATGCCCAGACGAGCGCATTGCACGCCCGTCACGCAATTGTCACATAACCTTGGCACTGCCGGCCCGAACCGCCACCGGTTCGTAACCGGTACCGTCGCCGGGAAGGATGAAGAGATAAAATCCCCACACCCGCACCGTCGGATCGCGTTCCGGTGCCGTCCCGGCCGAAGGAAGACTTCTATTCCGCCGGCGGCGAAGACGGAACGCCCGTCGCCGTGGCACCGCCAGCGGCAGATGGAGCCGCCGGAACCGAGGTGCGCGCGGAAGCAGGTGACCGGACGCGACCCGGGGAGGATTTCGCCCGCACGGCCTTCGGGCGGATTCGCGCCGCCACTTTCCGCACGGCGGCAGCCTGCGCGGCGAGAGTCGCCTTTTTCAGTTCACGGTTGAGCGCCTTGATGGCCTTGCGCGCATCCTTTGCCACTTTCTTTGCCTGTTTGAATTTCTTGCGCGCCGTCTTGAATTCCAGCTTGGCCTCACGCGCGGCGCGCCGGTTTTCGTCCGTGCGCTTCCGGGCCTCCGCGATTTGGCGGGCTAGGTTTCTGACCGCGGCATCGAGATCGATCCGCGCACTTTTTGGAGGAAGGCCGTTCATCGTTTTTTTGCGTTTCGCCGGTGCTTTGCGCGACCCGGCAAGATCGACGCCAAGTTAGGCCCGCCGGATGTCTTCCGGCAACCGTTCTAGTGTTACATTTGTCACCTGCCTGTCACTTGGCTGGCGCGGAATTGTCACTCAAGGCCGGCATCATGGCCGGCGCATGCTCTCCCTATCCTTTACGCCCCCCTTTGCGAGGTTCTCCCTCGCCTTCGCCGTTGCCGCCCTGGTTCCGGCGTTCGGACAGTCACCCGTCACCACCGCCCTCAACGGCCAGATTTTCGTCAACCACGGCTTGGTCGGCGTCGGCCGCCTTTCCGCCAGTCTCAAGGACAAATACGGCGAGACCTTCGGTTCCTTTTCCGCCTTTGCCTTCCAGCCCGGCTCGTGGCGGCGCCACGCAAACGGGTCCTACAGCGGCACCCTCTTCGCCCAGCCCGACCGCGGCTACAATGTCGTCGGAACGACGAACTACATTTCGCGCGTCAACAAGCTCGCCGTCGACTTCACGCCCGCCCCCGCCGGCGCCGGATTCCAGACCCAGGTCGGGCTCACCCTCCTTGACACGATCCAGCTCACTGAGGCCAACGGCACGCCGTTCACTTCGCTCGATCCAACCTCATCCGGCACCGGCATGCGTCCGGGATTCCCCGCCCTGCCGCAGGCCTTCAACGGCCGGCTCGCGGTGGACCCCGAGGGCATCGTCGTCAATGCAGACGGCTCGCTCTGGATCAGCGATGAATATGGGCCCTACATCTATAAATTCTCCGCCGACGGGAAATTGCTTTCCGCCATTCGTCCGCCCGAGGCACTGATCCCGAAGCGCAACGGTTCGGATTCGTTCGCGTCCAACAACCCCGGGCCCAACCAGCCCGTGCCCGCTCCCGTCGATCCCGCGACGGGGCGACAAAACAACCAGGGGCTCGAAGGCCTGTCGGTATCACCCGACGGGAAAACCCTTTTCGCCCTCCTCCAGTCGGCGGCGCGCCAGGACGGCGGCACCGGCGGCTCGGGCCCGCGCCGTCACACCCGGCTGCTCGCCTACGATCTGACCGGCGGCGGCTCGCCGGCCCTCAAGGCCGAGTATGTGGTGGCACTGCCCACCTACTCGCTCGGCAGCGCCACGCGGGTGCCGGCGCAGAGTGAAATGCACGCCCTGAACAACACCCAGTTTCTCATCCTCGCCCGCGACGGCAACGGCCGCGGCATCGCCTCGGCCACCTCGCTCTACCGCTCGATCCTGGTCTACGATATCAGCAATGCGACCAACATCGCCGGCACCGCCTACGACAATCCGGCCACCCCGATCGCGCCCGGCGGTGTGCTCGTGAACGGTATCACCCCCGCCACCTCCACCGTGCTGGTCGACATGAACGATGCTGCCCAACTCGCGAAGTTTGGTTTGAACAATGGGCCACAGGACAACGCCAACACGCTCTCCGAAAAATGGGAGGCTCTCGCCCTGGTGCCCGCCCTCGATCCCGCCACGCCCAACGACTGGTTTCTGTTCGTCGGCAACGACAACGATTTCATCACGACCAACGGTCTTCAGGACGGAACCAGCTATGCCGCGGCGTTCGACAACGATACCATGGTGTTGGTGTACCGGCTCAGTCTTCCCAGCCGGATTACCAACGTCTCCAGTCGTGCGCTCACGGGAACCGGCGCCAGTACTCACATCGCCGGCTTTGTCGTCAGCGGCGCGAAACCGAAGCAGCTCCTGATCCGCGGCGTCGGTCCGACGCTCGCAGGTTTTAGCGTCACCGGCTCGCTTGCCGATCCCACGCTCGCGATCTTCAACGGCGCGGGCCAGCACGTGTATGCCAACGACGACTGGGGTTCCGCGGCGAATCTCGCCGAGCTCCGCGCCGCGACCACCGCCGTCGGGGCCTTCGTGCTCTCCGACGCCAGCAAGGACTCGGCGTTGCTCGTCACCCTCGATCCCGGCGCCTACAGCGCACAAGTCAACGGGGTCGCGGGCGCCACGGGTGTCAGTCTCCTCGAAGTCTACGAAGTCCCCTGACCGCCCGCGGCGCCGTCCATCGCCGAACGCCGGGAACCGCGATGAACCGCGCCGCGCTAGCCAGGCGGCTCTACACTCTGCTGGACGCCGCAGAGGACGAGGGCCACTTGCGCAGTTCCGACATCATCGCGCGGTGCCGGGCGATACGACGACACCCGCTCCGAGCGGGAGCACGCCGCGTTGGAATCGCTGATCGATGAACTCGATCGCAACGGCGCGCTCACGGGCACGTGGATTCAGGCGTGCTGGTTCGCGGCGAAGGCCCGCCGTGAGAGCGAGGCCCCTTTCCCCAAGGGATCGCGCGGTGGAGATCACGGCCAGGCCGGCGCTCGTCGGAAGTAACGCCATCGCCGAAGCCGCCACACTGGGCCGTATCCACGGCTGGCGCTTCGCGACCGCCCCGTGACCTCCGGATCGAAAACGCCGTCCGCGGGCAACCCGGCCCCCTCCGCCCGCCGGACTCACCCTTCGACCAAACACGCCGCGTCTTCCCGCGCCGGGGGCGCCAATTCTCCGCGTGGATTTACCCCGGACAATACGGCCAAACCGCTCGCAGAACCTCCGGCCGTTGCCATCGTGCCCAGGAGTTCGCGCTCAGCCCGACTCCAAACGTCGCGATCGCCATCCCGGTTGCGCTGCCCGCCGACCGCCAATTCGTCCGCCCGCCGGGCAACGCGCAATTCCAGCTGGAAGAGTTCGTCGTTCCAGGACGGAATTGACGCTGCGAGGAGTAAGTCCGCCGTGGACATCGGAAGGAGGTCGGGTCGAAAGATCATATCCGGCGGGCGCCGGGTGAGCTGCCATTTATGACCGCTCGTCGCGCCGGGGCAATGGGGGCCCGGTGAAGTTCCGGCAACGAACGCGTGTCGATGGCGTGGCGCCGGCACTTCCCGGCCCTCCGGCGCGGGCCTTACACTCCGGCCGGCTCCGCCGCGTCTTCGGCCATGGCGCCGGCGAACACCGGATACTCCCGTATGAAACGAGCGAAATCGACGAGCTCGTACCGGCCATCCCAGTGCTCGACCACGGCCGTCATCGATTCGACCCAGTCGCCCGAATTGAGATAGTGGATGCCGTCGATCTGCTTGTCCGCCGGGGTGTGGATGTGCCCGCACATCACGCCCACGCAGCCCCGCTGCCGGGCCAGTTGCGCGATGTGACTCTCAAAATTCGAGACATGGTTCACCGCCTCCTTCACCCGGGCCTTGATCGCCTGGCTGAGCGACCAGTACTCCTTGCCCCGAAAGGCCCGCCAAGCGTTGTAGATCCGGTTCAGTTTGAGCAGCACGCCGTAGCCCCAGTCCCCCAAGTGCGCGAGGAACACGAAGTTTTTCGTCACCGTGTCGAACACGTCGCCATGGAGCACCAGATACCTTCCCGTCACGCCTTCGTGGATATACTCCTCGGCGATCTGCAGATTTTCGAAATCGAGCGGCAGAAACGAGGCGAGGATGTCGTCATGATTGCCTCGCAGGTAGACGACCTGGGTACCGCGCTTTTCCATTTTCTTCAGGATGATCCGGACGAAACGCGTGTGGGCCTTCGTCCACTGGCCGCGGCGCCGGAGCTGCCAGCCGTCGATGATGTCGCCGTTGAGGATCAACTTGGCGCAGCGCACGTGCCGGAGAAAATGATTCACCTCGTCAACCTTGGAATCCGGCGTGCCGAGGTGCACGTCCGAGATGATCACCGTTCGCACGTGTTTTTTCATGGGAGTTGAAGGCCAAAGCCGGAGCCCGCACCCTGACCGGCCCCGACGGTGACCGGCGAACCGGCGGGGACCAGCAGCCGGAGACTGCGCGGCTGGACGGCGACTTCGATCGTCGCATCCGTGGCATGAGTTTCTCCATCCGTATGGATCAACCCCGGGGCGGTGCGCTCGATCACGAAACGGGTGCCGCGCCAAAGCCGCACGTCGGGGCTGCCGTCGAGATTGCCCAAAAACAACCGTGCGGCGAGAAAGGCCGCACCAACGATGCCGACCGGCTTCACGACCACGAGGTCCAGCGCGCCATCGTCGACGCGGGCGCCGGGGGCGATCCGGGCGTTGTTGCCATACTGGTCCGAATTGGCCACCGCGATCAGCAGCGCATCCAGCACCTCGGAGCGTTCGCCGCTGCGAATCACGCAGCGCTCCGGCCGCAGATCGCGCAGGGCCCGGACCGCCGTCCGGACATAGGCCGGCAGCCCGCGGCGCGAGAGGGAGTTGAAGCGGCGGCTGATGTCCGCATCGAGGCCGAGTCCCATCGCGTTGAAAAAGGGGTGGCCGTTGACGATGCCGGTGTCGACCGCGACCACCCGCCCATCCCCGCCGGTGGCGAGGCGAAGCGCGCCGAGCGAGGAGCGCGGCAGGCCGACGTGCCGCGCGAGGCCGTTGCCGGAACCACACGGAACGAGGGCCAGGGCCACGGGGGTGTCGAGCACCGCTTGGGCGACTTCGTTCATCGTGCCATCGCCGCCGACGGCGACGACGACCGCGCAGCCCGCCTGCACCGCCGCGCGAGCCAGCACGGTGGCGTGGCCCGGGCCTTCCGTGACGACCAAGTCTGCATCGAGGGCCTGCGTGGCGATGAACGTCCGAATGTCCCGGGCCAGTTGCGGACGCCGCCGATTCAGACCGGAACACGGATTGAAGATAAAGCGCGTCTTCATGCCGGAGCCACCTCCGGCCGCATCGTCAACGGAGTTGCCGCGCGATGGGACCTGGATTCGTCCAGGATGAAACGGACAATATCGCGAGCCGCATCGGGCCGCGCCAGGGGTTCGAGCGCCCGGCGCCACTCCGACCAAATGCGCCCGCGGTCCGCAAATGCCCGGCTCAATTCCGCCATCACGGCCGCCGGGGTTTCGGCGAGGGCGCCGACGCCGTGCCGGCGCAGCAACTCGTAATTGCCCTCCTCCTGTCCGGGCACGATCTGGTTGACGATCATCGGACACCGCGCCGCCAGGGCTTCCTGGGTCGTGGCTCCGCCGGCTTTGCTGATCACCACATGGTGCGTCATCAGCAACCGCGGAATCTCATCGGTCCAGCCCAGGATCGTAGTCGGGTGCCGCCTGCCGGCCGCCAGGCGCTCGAGTTCCGCACGCAGGGCCGCGTCACGCCCGACCGTGCACGTCAGTTCCCAATTGGTTTCGGCCAGCAGCCGGCGGGCGGTTTCCGCGGCACCGCGGGTGCCGGAATTGATGATATAAAGGACGCGGGGCGCCGCGCCCGCAGCCAGATCGGGCGGCGTGAATCTCCCGGCGTGAGTCCGGAAAAACGGCGGCACGGGAAACCCGAGTACGTGCAGGGCCGCCGGATCGATCCCCGCGTGGCGCAGCACGGCCGCCGAGTCTTCGTTGGGCACGAACCAACCGGTGGCCCCTGCGCGCCACCAAAGCGAATTGATGCTGATCGAATCGGTCACCACGTTAAAATGCGGCACCGGGCTGCGTCCCGCGCGGGCGAGCCGCGCCAGCATGAAAGCGTAGGCCGGAAACGTGCTGCACACCGCCTCCGGCTGCTCGTCGGCGAGCAGCCGCGCGAGCACGCGGCGCTCGCCCCCCAGCAGCCCGACCGCATGCGGAAAGGTCTTCGAACGGTCGAGCCAGCGGTAAGCAGCGCTCCATACGCCCGGGGCCCGATTGATCAGGCCGATGTAACTGCGGCGCACGACCTCGTTCAGCCGCGGTCCGGCCAGCGCAAAGACATCGGCAACCCGCGCCGACCCGCGCCCGTGCAGATCCTGGCAGGCGGCGGACAGCGCCCGGGCCGCGGCGTTGTGGCCCTCGCCGAAACCCGCCGTCAGAATCAGGAGGCGCGTGCTCATGCGATGGCCGCCTCCACCCCGACACCCCGGGAACCCGCCGCGGCGGCGAGGTCGGCTTCGAACCGCGCAATCACGTGGTCCCAGGACTGCAGTTCCACCGCGGCCCGCGCCGCCAACCGGAGTTGCGCGCGCAGGAGATCGTCGGTGGCGAGCATGACTCCGGCGTTGACCAGCGCCTCCGGCCGATCGCACGGGACGGCGAGCCCGTTCCGGCCATGGTGTACGAATTGTCGCGCCGCGGCGTAGTCGAAACCCGCAACCGCCAGGCCGCTGGCCATGGCCTCCGTGAGCACATTGCCAAAGGTCTCGGTGAGACTGGCGTGAAGATAGAGGTCCGCCGAGGCGTAGTGCCGCGCCAGCTCGGTGCGGGAAATGAAGCCGGTGAAAATGCAATCGGGATTCTCCCGCTGCAGCCGGCCACGCAGCGGACCGTCGCCGACGAGCACGAAGCGACAGCGCGGGTTGGCCTCCCGCATCGCCGCATACGCCTGCAAGAGCATTCCGTAGTTTTTCTCCGCCGCCATCCGCCCGACGTGGATGACCACGGGATCGGCCCCCGCCGCGCCCCAATGCAAGCGCAGCCCTTCGTCGCGCCGCGCGGGATGAAACTGCCACGTGTCGACGCCACGCGAGAGCAACGCCACGTTGCGAAAGCCCAGGGCGGTGAGCTCAGCGCAAAGTTCGACCGTCGGCGCGAAGGTGCACCGGGTGCGGTTGTGCACCCGGCGCAACCAGGCCAGCACCACGCCGCGAAGCAGCGCCAGGCCATAGTGCCGGACATAAGCGTGAAAGTTGGTATGAAAGCTCGACGTCACCGGCACGCCCAGCTCGCGTGCCACACTCACGGCCGAGGCACCCAGCGGACCCTCGGTCGCGACGTGCACCAGATCCGGCCGATGTCGGGTCCACTCCCGGCGCAAGATCCGGCCCGCCGGCAGACCGAGCCGGAGCATGGGGTAGCGCGGGATCGGAACTCCCGGCACCGTCACCTCCACAAAATCCGGGTGCGCGTCACCCGCCGGCAGATCGCTGCGCCGCGGGCGGTAAACCGTGACGTCATGCCCGCGCCGCCCCAACTGCCGCGCGATCACCCCAAACGTCATCGCCACGCCGTTGATTTCCGGCGGAAAGGTTTCGGTGACGAGGGAGATTTTCACAAGATGGGTGCGACGATCAAGGCGGCGCGCCGAGTAAAGCACCGGTTTGTGCCGATCGTGTGACGCCCAGGTTACAGTTGGGGAAATTCCGCGGCCGTGGCGGCGCGCGCCCGGGGTATTGTTGTCAGCTCTTCGTTGACAACGTGGTCCGCCCCCGGGCGCCACGGTGCCAGAGAAGACATGGACCGATCCTGCCGGCTTGCGGCGGACAGCGGGAGACGGTTGGTTGGGGCATGCCCGTGATCCGGACCGCCACTATGGACGATGACGCCGCGATCGCCCGCATCCACGTACTTTCCTGGCAGACCGCCTATGCCGGGATCATGCCGGCGGATTTCCTCGCCCGGTTGTCCGTCGACGAAAAGACCGCGTGGTGGGGGCGCTATCTTGCCGGCAATCCCGCCGGCCTCCTCGTTGCCACCTTGGCGGAGGTCGTCGCCGGATTTATTTCATTCGGCCCGAGCCGGGATGCCGACGGCGCGGGGAAATCGGAAGTCTACGCGCTGCACGTCGCGCCGGAACGCTGGACGGGTGGATTGGGCCGGCATCTCATCGCGGGAACGGAAGCCGCATTGCCGCCCGGCGCAGATCTCACGCTCTGGGTGCTCGAGCAGAACCAGCGGGCCCGGGGCTTCTATCGGGCGGTGGGATTCACGCCGGACGGGACCGACAAGCAGATCGTCGTCGGTGGCGTATCACTCCGGGAAATCCGGCTGGCGAAGAAAATCGGCGCTTGAGTTACGCGCCCGGGGCGGTACCACCCCGGGCTTCTCTCGCAGTAAATCGCCATCTCCCGGGCAATCTCGCCGGAACTGGCCCCGGTCGTTCTGCGTCGGAAAGCGAAAGCCATCCTATGAGACACAATAAGATTGTCATGCAGCCGGACAAGAAGATCGCGCTGGTCGCCCACGACAACAAGAAGTGGGACCTCGTGCAGTGGGCCAAGTTCAACCGCGACCTGCTGGCGCATCACAAGGTTTTCGCCACCGGCACCACCGGCGTGATCCTCGAGAAGGAACTGAAATTCAAGATCACCAAGCTGCAGAGCGGGCCGCTCGGCGGCGACCAGCAGATCGGCGCCAAGATCGTCGACGATCTGATCGATTTCCTGATCTTCTTCTGGGATCCCCTCGAACCCCAGCCGCACGATCCCGACGTCAAGGCGCTCCTGCGCATGGCGGTCGTTTGGAACATCCCGATCGCCTGCAACCGGGCCACCGCCGATTTCATGATTTCCTCCCCCCTCATGGACAGCGCCTACGACCGGCTGGTCCCCGACTACGAAATCTACCGGAACCGGTTGAATGTTTCGACCGACGGAATCGTGAAGGCCACGCCGACCGCCTAGCGAACACGATGGCGGGGGCCGGCGCCGGACCGCGAACCGCCCGGTCAGGCGCGGGCCTCGGCGGGCTTTTTTCGTTTCTCGATCAAAGCAAGCAACAGGTCGTTCTTGGCGAGACTGCCGCGCAAGATTCCGTTGCGCTCCACCACCGGCAAACGCTCGGCCACGATGCCGAGGAAACCGGCCAGTGCCTCGGTGAGCGGCTGGTCGGGCGCCAGCCGGGGAAAGTCGTCGCGCAGGATGTCGCGCGCGATGACCAGCTCCGCGAGGTCGGGTTCGCCGAGGTAAGGCTTGATGTCATGGAGCGAGACAATGCCGAGGAAGGTGCCCTTCGCATCGACCACGTAGAGGTTGTTCACGCGCACGTTGAGAAACATCCGGGCGATGTCCGCAAAGTGGGCATCGGGCGCGACCACCGGCGGATTCGGACGCATCATGTCCGCCACCCGCCCCTCACCGAGGGTGGGATCGGGCACCGCGGCGGCCTTGCGTTGCAGCACCTCGCTGTAGAGCGAAGCCCCTTCGAGACTCTTCGCGGTGTAGTAGGCGATGACACTGCTCAGCAGCAGCGGCAGGATGATGTCGTAGCTCAGGGTGATCTCGAACAGCATGATGACGGCCATCACCGGCGCGTGGCTCGCGGCCGAAAGAAACGCGCCCATGCCGACGAGCGCGAACGCCCGCGGATCCTGCGCCGCCGCGGGCCAGAAGTTGTGCACCCCCGTGCCAAAGAGCAGACCCGCCCCCGCCCCCATGAACAACGACGGTGTGAACACCCCACCGGGCGCGCCCGAGCCGAAGGAGGCCATCGTCGCGAGCCACTTGCAGGCAAAGATACCGGCGATCGCCGTCCACAGCACCCGGCCATTCACGATCTCGACGACCACAGAATAGCCGTTGCCGCAGACCTGCGGCACATTGATCGCGATCACTCCCACGGCCAGCCCGCCCAAGGCGAGGCGCAGCACCAGCGGCAATTGCAACGAAACGAAAAAGCGCTCCGCGTGCCGCAGCGAAAGCAGGAACACCGGCGCGAGCACCCCGACGATAAAACCGAGTGCAATGTAGGACGGCATCTCCCACGGCGAAACCTGCTGAAACGCCGGCACCTTGTACATCACATGCGCCGCGGTCAGCACGTTGACCGTCATGGTGGCCACGACCGCGGAAACGACGAGAGGACCGAGGCTCTCCATCGCGATGGTGCCGAGAATGATCTCGGCCACGAAGAAGGAGCCCGCGATCGGCGCGTTATAGGCCGACGCGATCCCGGCGGCGGCACCGCAGGCGACGAGCAGGCGGAGCTGCGGCGGGGAAAATTTCCGCCACCGGCCGACGAGCGACGCAAGCACCGCCGCCATTTGCACCATTGGACCTTCGCGCCCGATGGATCCACCGGAACCGATCGAGAAAAGCGCCGCCGCCGATTTGATGAGACTCGCCCGCACGGGAATCGCGCCGGTGCCGATCGCAATCGCTTCCATGTAGTCGGTCGAGCTCTGCGCCCGGTTCAGCCGTTGTCCGAAATGCAGCACCAGCCCGGCTGCGGCCGCGCCCAGCGTGGGCACGAGGATGCAGCCCCACCACGGCAGCTGTTCCATGGAACCGACCACGCCCAGGCTGCGGTCGCCAAACCAGTCGTAAATCCGCTCGGTCAGCGTGGAAAAAAGGATCGAAGCGAGGGCCCCGAGGAATCCGGCCAGTGCCGCCCACAGCAGGGTCACCTGCCACTCCGTCGGCTGCAGCTTCTCCTGCACCCAGACGCGCCAGCGCAGCAACCGCAGGAGCCGGCGCATCAGCACGCCGGTGGGATTGGCGATCGCCTCGACCTTCATCGCTGCCCGGCCAACCCGCGGGCGGGCAACCGGCAAACCGACTCCGCGCCGGATCCGGCGGGCAGGTCGGGCGGCACCTGGTCAGGTTTCGCGTTAAATTCCGTCGGCGATATCACCGTGGTCGCAACCCTAAAGCCGCTGCCCCCGGAAACAAGCTCGCTCGCATGAATTCTTGTTCCGGTCGCCGCCCCGGCGCGGAGCAAAATCCGCCCGGGCGAACTCAATCGATCGTGTACGGCTCCAGCTCCTGTTCGGACTCCTGCTCCGCCTTGGCGGTCAGGATCACGAGGCTCTTCAATGACGTGAAGTGCTGGCTCAAATCGAAATCGCCCCCGAGCCCGCCGATCAATTTGTCGAACAAATCCTTCTTCGACGCCTTCAGGGCCTGGATGCGTTCCTCGATCGTGCCGGCCGTGACCATCCGATAAACGAAGACCGTGTTCGTCTGGCCGATCCGGTGCACGCGGTCGACCGCCTGCGCCTCGACGGCCGGATTCCACCACGGATCGAGCAGAAAAACGTAGTCCGCCGCATGCAAGGTGATGCCGGTGCCCGCCGCCTTGAGCGAGACGAGCATCGCCGCGGCACCCTGGGCGTTTTGAAAGGACTGCACCGGCTTCAGCCGGTCGAGGGTCATGCCCGTGAGCTCGAAACGCGGCAGCTCAGGGAAATTCTTCGTCAGCGCCTCCCGCACCCGGTCGAGCAGCATCACAAATTGCGAAAAGATGACCACCTTGTGTCCGCTGCTCACGATTTCAGCGAGTTTCTCCAGCAGCAGGTTGATCTTGCCCGAATCGTGCAGGGGGGCCTTGAGCCAGGGCAGCATGTCCGGATCGCAGCAGGTCTGCCGCAGCCGCGTGAGCAGCGCGAGGAAGCCGAAGGATTTCTCGCGCATCGCCGTGCCCACGTCGTCGCCCAGCCGTTCGAGGCCCTCGCTGCAGATCCGCGCGTATTCGGCCCGCTGGACGTCGGTGAGCGGACAGATCAGGTCCATCTCGACCTTCGGCGGCAGCTCGGTCGCCACCTCGTTCTTGGTGCGCCGCAGGATGAACGGCGCGAGCTGCGCCCGCAGGCGCGTCAGCGTGCCCTCGCGATCCGCCACCAGCGCCGCCTCGAACGAGGTGCGGGAACCGAGCAGCCCGGGCAGCAGGAACCGGAAGATGCTCCACAGATCGAGTTGCCGGTTCTCAAGCGGCGTGCCGGTGAGCACGAGCCGGTGCCGGGCGCGCACCGCGAAGCACGTCTGCGTGATCTTCGCATCGGGATTCTTGATGAACTGCCCCTCGTCGAGCACGGCGTAGCCAAATTCCACGCCATTGAGCAGCGCGCGGTGTTTGCGCAGCTGGGTGTAGCTGGCGAGCCAGAGCACCTCCGGCTTGCTCTGCGCGAAATCGTGCCCGGTCTTGAGCACGTCCACGGCCAGCGCCGGGAAAAACCGCGCGATCTCCTCGCGCCAGACGGGCACGACGCTCGCCGGACAAACGATCAGGTGCGGCAGCCCGGACACCGGTCGCGCCGCCAGCAGCGCCAGCACCTGCATCGTCTTGCCGAGGCCCATTTCGTCGGCGAGCAGCCCGTGGCACCCCACATCGCCCAGGTGGTGCATCCACTCCACCCCGCGGCGTTGGTACGGCCGCAAAAGTTCCGGCAGCGCCGGCGGCGCCGGCGGCGGCGCGAGCACGCTCTGCCGCCACGCATCGATCTCGGGCGACAACGTGAGCTTCAACCGCGCATCGCTGAACAGGGAAAAAATCATATACGGCGACAACGTGCCGGCCGAACTGTTCGCGCCCTGCGTTTCTTCGACGTTTTTCTGCCACGCACTGTAACTGTCCCACTTGTCGGGCGGCAGCGCGACAATGCCGAAATTCGGCAGGATGACCGGCTGGCCGCCGCGCTTGAGCAACGCGTTGACCTCGCTGGCGGTGAGCATCCGCTCGCCCGCGCGGAAAATCCACCGGAGGTTCAGCACCGCGGTTTCGCCCGCCCGCCCGCCCGCGCCCTCGGGCGCACGTTCCGCCACCGCCTCGATTTCGACCGTTCGCGTGCCCTTCAGCAGGTTGCCGGCCTGTTCGTCGAGCTCGATCATAAACAGACGTCGCCAGGCCGGGAGCACCGTCTTCAGAAAACCCGGAATCTCCACGAGCGATTCCATGAGGTAGGCGCCCGTTTCCTGCTTGTAGTGGAAATGCGCCTTCCGGGCGTAAGCCGCGAGGCCGATGAGCTTGGCGCGCTCGCCCGACGAGATATGCACGCTGCCGTCCCCGTGGGAGTCCGGTCCCAGGGCGGGATGCCGATTCTTCCGGTCCGCATCGAGCCACACCGCCTGGAAGGTGAGTCCGGCCGTCTTGGTTTTGAAAACGAGCAGCAGCACGCGGGACGGCCCGCTGGCCACCACGGTGCCGGAGCCGTTGCCGGCGACCGGGGCAGCGGGCCGCGCGTGACCGTTGCCATTTCCCTCCCCGGCCACCGCGTGGCCAAAAACGGGCCGGACCGCTTCATGCGAAATGGATCCGTTGCCGTTGGGGCGGGGCGGCTCGCCCGACAGGGGAGAAATCTCGTCCGCCACCAGCTCCTCGATCTCGTGCAAACCGGCGACCGCCAATGCATGGGCCATCTCACGATCCGTGGACGAAGACCGAACGCTCAGGCCCGTTTCCGTCCATTCGATGACCGCATACTCGTCCTTCTTGTCGATCCGGCGGCGGACGATGGCATCGCGATCGGTCAACTCCAGCTCCCGCACCTGCCCATCCCGGTAAATTTGCCGCCCGTTTTCCAACTGACTGGCGGAAAACGCCTCCGCCCAGTCGTTTTCCAACTTACTGAACCAAAACTCGAGGGAATGCGGGGTATAGACGCGTTTCGGACCGTGCGACTGCATCAACGTAAAAATGGGCAACCTAGAAATCGCGGCAGCAGGCGCAATCCCTAAGTTCGCGACAATCAGGTTCTAGGCCCGACGTGGATCCACTTGCCCCTAAATCGAATGCCGCGCGCTTTTCGCCAGTTCCTCCCGGATCACTGCCAGCGTCCGCGCCGCCGCGCCCGCGTTGTCGCGCCACCAGGCCGCGGCCGCCGTTGCCAGCAGCTGCCGGCTCGCGGCATCGCGCAGCAGCGCTTCCGCCTCGCCCGCGAGCGCGGCGACGCCGACGACTTCGCGCGCCGCGCCGCGGGCCACGAGATCGCGGGCGATGAGCAGGAAATTCCCCATGCCGGGCCCGAGCAAAATTGGCTTGCCCAGCGCCGCCGCCTCGACCGGGGTCTGGCCCTCGGTATGCGGTGGGAGGCTCTTGCCGACAAACACCACATCGGCCAGCTGCGTGAAGGCGCGCAATTCGCCGGTCGTATCGCCGACCGCCACGTCGACCTCGCTCGTTGCCGGCCCGCGGGAGCGCAGGTGATACCGCAGTCCACTCGTGCGCAACAGCCGCTCGATTTCGTTGCGACGCTCCGCGTGCCTCGGCACCAGGAGCAGGGAGCACGGCAAACCGCGCGCCCGGGCAAACTTCAAGGCCCCCAGCAACGCGTCCTCCTCGCCCGGCCAGGTCGACGAGCCGAGCAACAGCAGGTGGTCCGGCAGCCCGAGCGCCCGCCGCAACTGCGCCCGCTGGTCCGGCGCCAGCGGCAGGATTTGCACGTCGAGTTTGATGTTGCCGGTCACGACCATTTTTTCGGCGGGAACCCCGAGGGCCCGAAACCGCGCCTCGTCCTGGGCCGAACAGGGCAGCAGCCGGGTGACTCCGCGCAGCGTCAAGCGCGCGGCGGCGCCGAACATTTTCAGCCGGGAGAAACTGCGGTCCGACAGGCGGGCATTGATGCAGAGCACCGGGACGCCGCGTTTTCGCGCCTGGGCCAGATGCTCGGGCCACCGCTCCCCTTCCGTCAGAATCGCGAGATCGGGCGCAATCCGCCGCCAGGCGCGCGCCGAAAACAGCCAGGCATCGAGGGGAAAGTAACCGATGCCAACGGTCAGCCCCAGGTAGCGATCGTTCGCCAGCCGGTAGCCGGTGCTGGTCGTCGTGGTGAGATAGACTTCGACACCGTCGCGGTGCAACGCCTCGAGCAGGGGCCCGATGGCCAGCATTTCGCCGACGCTCACCGCCTGCAGCCAGACGCGCTTTGCCCCCGGCGCGGGAGCGGGCAGGACTGGATGGGCCCCAAAGCGGTGGAGAAAATTGGCCTGGTAGCCGCCGCGCCGGCGCATCCGCCACAAATAAAGGGGCGTCAGCACCACGAGGGCGGGAATGAAAAACAAACGGTAGAGCCAGAGCATCGCCATCACCTCATATCTTATCACCCGCCGGCCGCCGGAGGGCGAACCCACTTCGGTCCGGCCACGGCCCGGCACCGGGCGCGGCCCGGCGTCCCATCGTCGTCCTCATTATGCCAGCGGAGTGAAGCCAAGCCGCTATTGGCCGCAAAAAGCAGGCGATGGCGCAAAGAAAATCATCCCGCATTTTTCCTTTTGCGCGTTTTGGGTCTTTTTGCGGCACTATCGCATGCGACGCGCCCTCCCCCTCCTCGTCCTCGGCCTGCTGGCTCTCACCGCGGCCGCGGCCATTCCCTTTCCCCAGGCCGGCAGCGACCTCAAGCCCGACCCGGAGGCGCGCTTCGGCACGCTCCCCAACGGCCTGCGCTACGTCGTGCGCCCGAACAAGGAACCGAAGGCACGGGCCTCGTTGCGGCTGCTGATTGAAGCGGGCGCCCTGCACGAGACCGAGGACCAGCGCGGCCTCGCGCACTTCCTCGAGCATCTCGCCTTCAACGGCAGCGAACACTACGCGCCGGGCACGCTCATCGAGTTCTTCCAGCGCATGGGCATGAATTTCGGCGGCGACACGAACGCGAGCACCGGCTTCGAACGCACCCTCTACCTGCTCGAACTACCCGACACCAAGGAGTCCGCGATCGCGGAAGGCCTGCGCGTCTTCACCGACTACGCCGGGGGACTGTTGCTGCAGCCTCCGGAGATCGACAAGGAACGCGGTATCATCCTCAGCGAAAAACGCACCCGCGACTCGGTCGGCTACCGCACGATGCTGGCGCAATACGGCTTCCTGCTCGACGGCACGCTTTTCCCCAAACGCTTTCCGATCGGCGAAACCGGGATCATCCAGCAGGCGCAGCGCGATCGGTTCCTCGATTACTACAACACGTGGTACCGCCCCGAGCTGATGTCCGTGGTCGTGGTCGGCGACATCGACCCGGTGGCCGTGGAAAAACAAATCGTCAGCGCCTTCACCCCGCTGAAGGCCCGGGCGCCCGCCCGGCCCAAGCCCGACCTTGGTCAGCTCAGCCCCCGCGATGGCACTCGCATTTTTTATCACGCCGAGACCGAGGCGCCCAACACCAGCGTCACGATCGCCACGATCACGCCCTACACGCGCGAACCCGACACGGCCGAGAAACGACTGGCGGATCTGCCGCGCAGCCTCGCGCACAGCATGATCAACCGCCGCCTTTCCATCCTCGCGAAAAAGGAGAATGCGCCCTTTACCAACGGCAGTGCCGGCGTGGGCGAAGCCTATAATTTCTACCGCCAAAGCTCGATGGCGCTCACCTGCCGGGGCGACCAGTGGGCCGGCGCCCTCGGGGTGGCGGACCAGGAACTGCGCCGCGCCCTCGAGCACGGTTTCCAGCCCGCCGAATTGACCGAGGTCGTCGCGAATTTCCGCAACAGTCTCGAAGAGGCGCTCAAGACCGCGTCCACCCGCCGCTCCGAGTCACTCGCCGAGGAGATCGCCGAGAGCCTGCTGGAACGCGACGTGTTCACTACGCCCGCCGACGATCTGGCGCTCTTCGGGCCGGCGCTCACCCGCATCACCGTGGCCGACTGCCTGGCGGCGTTGCGTGCGGTGTGGAGTCCCGCGCACCGGCTCGTGCTCGTCACCGGCAACGCGAAGGTCGGCCCGGAGGCCGGCGCCGCGATGCCGGAGCAAACCATCGCCGCGACCTACGAAAAATCCCGGGCGATCGCCGTCGCTCCGCCGGAGGCAATCGCGGACACGAAATGGGCCTACACCGATTTCGGCGCCCCCGGCAAAGTGGCGAAACGGGACCGCATCGACGACCTCGGCATCGCGCTCGTCACCTTTGCCAACGGCGTCCGGCTCAATCTGAAGAAAACCGATTTCGAGGCGAATCACATCCGCGTCAGCCTGCGGGTGGGCACCGGGCAGTTGACCGAACCCCGGACCAAGCCCGGCCTCTCCGCCTATACCAATCAGACGTTCACCGCGGGCGGCCTGGGCCAGCATAGCGCGGACGATCTCCGCCGGATTCTCGCCGGCAAGACCGTCGGCTCGGGCTTCAGCGTCGGCGGGGACGCGTTTCTCGCCAACGGCAGCACGAATCGCGAAGACCTCCTGCTCCAGTTGCAACTCATGACCGCGCATCTCACCGACCCCGGCTACCGGCCCGAGGCCGCCCGGCAGGCCCGCAAGACGTTCGAGCAGGCGTATCTCAGTTTCGAGCACACTGCGGGCGGCCCGTTCACGCTCGAGGTGCCGAAAATCCTCGCCAGCGGCGACCATCGCTTCGGCCTGCCCGCCCGGGAGGAAATGACGCAGCGCACCCTCGACGAGGTGAAAGCCTGGGTGACGCCGGAACTGCAACGCGGCGCGATCGAAGTCGCGCTGGTCGGCGACCTGGACGTGGAGGAAACCATCGCCGCGGTGGCGAAGACCCTCGGCGCGCTGCCGCCGCGCGACCCCAAGCCCGCCTTGGACGAACTGCGCAAGGTCAGTTTCCCCGCCACGCCCTTCGCCCGCGAATTTGCGATCCAGACCGAGATCCCCAAGGGCAACATCGTCCTCTATTGGCCGACGACGGACGGACGCGATATCCGGCGCACGCGCCGGCTCAACCTGCTCGCCGAGGTGTTCTCCGACCGGCTGCGCGTGAAGGTACGCGAGGAACTGGGCGATGCCTACAGCCCCGGCGCCGGCATCACGCCCAGCGATATCTATCCCGGCTACGGTTACCTTTCGGCCAGCGTGACGATCGATCCGCCGCGGGCAAAAACCGTCGCGGACCTCATCGTCCAGATTGCGAACGACCTGTCCGCGAAAGGCGTGACGGAGGACGAGCTTGAGCGCGCCAAAAAACCCATTCTCACCGCGCTCAAGGAATCCGCCCGCACCAACGGTTACTGGCTCGGTAATGTGCTGGCCCGCGCCCAGGAGCGCCCGGAGATGCTGGACTGGTGCCGCTCCCGCTACGCCGACAACGAGGCGATCACCAAGGCCGATCTCGATGCGCTCGCAAAAACCTACCTGGGCTCGGCGCGCGCGAGCCGCGTGATCGTCGTGCCCGCGGCCGGCAGCGCCACGAAACCCGACGCCACCGGCACACCCGGTTCCGCGCCTAGACTTTAAAGAAGATCTTCCTCCGGTAGAGGACGTAGAGAAACACCCAGACCAAACCCAAGGCGCCCACGCTTTCAAAGAATGAATACCATTTGGGATCGAGCGGTTTGTAGAGACCAGCGAAGAGCTGATTCGAGGTATAGCCAAAGTTCACAAACCGATACACCAGGTAGATCGTGAGGCTGTTCATCCCGACGACAACCAGGGGAAACGCCCAGCGTTTATAGTTGAGGATGTCGATGACACCATAAAACAAGGCCAGGGAAATGAAGGCCATTCCGCCGGTCAGAAGAATGAAGGAACTTGTCCACATACGTTTCGCGATGGGAAAGTGCAGGCTCCAGATAAGACCCAGCGTCAGGCAGATCGCCCCGGCGATGAGGAGTTGGCGAAACTTCCTGCGTTCCGCCACCCGGCTGTCTTTGAGGATCTCGCCGGCATACACTCCGAGAATGCTCAGGCAAAGAGCGGGAAATTGCGTAAGGAGACCCAATTCGTCGTAGGTTACCTGCAGGAGGCGACCCGGGAGAAAGGTGCGATCAAACCATCCCACCAAGTTTCCTTGGAACGAAAGGTTGCCCGCTCCGAATCCCGGCACGGGAATCAACATCAGGGCCGCGTAATAGGCGAGGAGGACACCCGCGACGACATAGAGTCTTTTTACCGAACTCAGATTCACATAAAGCACGACGCTGACGAACCCCGCGAGGCCAATGCGGCCAAGTACGCTCCCCAATCGAATGTGCTCCGGCTCGAAGACGGGAAACCGCGCGTTCTTGTCGAGCATACCCAGCGCAATGAGGATCACCATGCGAACAAACGCTTTTTTGTATAACGCCGCTTTGGGAACGCCCTGGGCAATCGCTCTGCTCAACGAGAACGGAATGGAGACTCCGGCCAGAAACAAGAACAGCGGAAAAATGAAATCGTAAAACGAGAAGCCAAACCAAGCCGGATGGCCAAATTGTTTCGCCAGCGCATCGGCCCAGGGCCAACCGGTCTTCCCGTAGAGTTGGTGGATAACCTGTCCCGCGCCAGCAATCATCAGCATGTCGAACCCCCGCAGAGCATCGATGGACACGAGACGGGTAGGCGGAGCGGGCGTTTCAGGGGTCATAAGCGAAGTGGTTGGTACTTATAGCACCGACAAGGCCCATCGAATCGACGCGGGGCGCATTTGGCGAATCCTTTAACTCGCTAGCCAAATTAACTTTGCAAATAAGGTGGACTAGTGAGTTCCTTAAATTGCGGCGACTTCGGGCTACCCGTCGGGAGCCGCCCACTTCCGCAGTAATCGATCCCAGCACCCCGCCAGCAATAGCTACTTCACCATGAATTCGATCTATCTACTCCGGCGACTCTGGTCGTCGTTTTTCCTCGCATTCGCAGTCGGCTGGCTGCTCCCGGCCATGGCCCTTCAAGCACAGTCCGCGAACAGTGGCTCCATCCAGGGTCGGGTATACAATCCGACGTTGAAGCAATATGTCCGAAACGCCGAGGTCCGGCTCGAAGGCACCAATCAAATTGCCTATACGGAGAGCGACGGCACCTTCCGGTTCAACAATGTCCCCGCCGGCCCGGCGTCCATCGCGGTGGCGTTCACGGGGTACATCACGGCGAACGAAACCTTCATCGTCGCCGCCGGCCAGCCGGCGGTGCGCGAAATCAACCTCACGAGCACGATGGAGTCATCGCAGACGCCGGCCAAGGGCAGTGTCGTGAAACTGGAGGCCTTCACCGTTTCCTCGGAGCGGGAAGGAAACTCAAAGGCCATCATGGCGCAGCGGCGCAACATGAACATCACGACAACGGTGTCTTCCGATATTTTCGGCGATGTGGCCGACGGCAATGTCGGCGAGTTCTTGAAATTCCTTCCCGGAGTGGATCTCGACTACGTTGAATCCGAGGCGCGCGGTCCGCGGCTCGGCGGCATGGACGGCCAATATGTCGGGGTCTCCTTCGATGGCATGCGCAGCGCAAGTGCGGACGCCAACCGTGGCGGTGGTTCGACGTCGCGCGCCACCAGCTTCGAGGGCTTCACGATCACCGCCATCGATTCCATCGAAGTCAACCGCACGGCGAGCCCCGAGAACGACGCCGACTCCCCGGCGGGAACGATCAATATGAAAACGAAGCGGGCGTTCGACCGGAAAGGACGGATTTTCGATTACAACTTTGGCGTAAACTTCAACGGCGAGGAGTTCACCCTCAATAAGGTGCCCCAGGCGCGCGATAAGCCGGAATATCGGTGGAAACCAAACTGGCAGATCGGCTATTCCGAGTCGTTTTTCGACCAGCGCCTTGGGATCCTGATGAGCTACAGCCACGCCGCGTCTTATACGGAGGAGAATCCCCTTATTATGTCTTACAACCGCGCCGATGCGTCGGCCACGGACCCGCGGCCAGCGGTCATTCGCCAGATCGACTCCCAGGACGGCGGAAAGTTTATCATCAAGGACGGTCTTCTGCTCACCGCCGATTGGAAGGCGACACCCAGCCTCACCCTATCGCTCAACATGATCTACAGTTATTTTGAAGGTGAATTCTGGAGCCGTAACTTCGCTTTCGTCGCCGGCACCGACAACGGCAACGCCACCACCGGCCGCTCCACGGTCGGCGGTGATGGCATGCTCAACGTCATTGCCCCGGCTCGAACCGCCGCCTTCACGTCGGCCTCCGTCGTTAATGGTGGCGGTGCTGCCACGAAGCTCTCCTACACCCGGCAAATCTCGCCGAAGTTCGAATACAAACTCGGCTCTTGGGTAATCGACGGGGCGGGAGCCTTCTCCCGTTCCGTGAATAATTACGAGGCGAACGAGCGCGGTTACTCCGGGGTTGAGGCTGGCACCATATTCGGCGGCTGGACGGCCACGCGCCCGAATGCCCAATCGTGGGAGTGGACCATTCGCCAGAACTCCGGCCCGGACTGGATGGACCTGCGCAATTGGAACAACATTACCGGTAGCGCCGCCACCGACGGCCGCGCCGGCGGCACCCGGGTGACCAATGTCGATCGCACCTGGGCGACGGAGAAATGGACCGGCGTCCTCAACGCGCGCTGGAACGTTCCTTTCCTCGAGAAGTTTCCCACCGTCATCAAATTTGGCGGCAAGTGGGATGAAGAGTCCCGCAAGAACAACAACCACGACATCACGAGCGTGTGGTCGTATAACGGGCCGGGTGGAAACACGACTTCGCTTGATCCCATCACTGGCAACAACGTCATCCGAACCTTCGGCAACTGGACGAATGTCGGCCCTCAATTTACTTCGACGTACCCGTACACCATGGGGACCACCAACGCGCTCACCACCATCAACGTCAACGGCCAGCAGGGCGTGCTGCCGCGGGTGAACCGCACGGAGATGTACAACCTTTTCCGCGACCACCGGGAACAGTTCGTGAACACAAGCACGGCAGAGAACTACTTCACTTCCTACATCGGCAACGCGCGCAATTTTCGCCAGACCATCAGGGCTGGCTATGCCCAGGCCGATGTGCGTCTGACCTCGAAGATTCAGGTGCGGTTCGGCGGACGCGGCGAAGAGACCATTAACGCCCTCAACGAATTCGATCCCCTGACCCGCGCGCAGATGCTGCTGTCGCCGTATGCCGACTCTCTGAACGCGCCCGGCACGCTCAACGGGCGCCCGCTCACGGTCGCCGGAATCCAATACATGTATATGAACCAGCCGCGGGTGACCCGCACTTCGACATACCACAATTGGTTCCCATCAGCCCTGCTAAAATATCAGATCCTCCCGAACCTCGAGTTCCAGGCCGGAGTGAACAAAGGCATCTCCCGTCCGCCGATCGACAGCCTCACCGGCATATGGAACATCAACGAAAACACACGAATTGTATCGGCGCCCAATCCCAACCTGCAGCCGGAATATCACCAGGTTTTCCAGTCGCGTCTGGGTTATTATTTCGGGGGGGCTTCGCCCGGCCAGCTCTCGATCGGCCTCTCGCAGGATGAAGCGAGGAACTTCATCCAGTCGAACGATTATACGGCGTCCCAGTTTGGCGTGAGTGATCCCGACTTCGCCACTTACATCTTCCGGTCGACCACCAACAGCCTGGAGTTTCAAAAGTTCCGGAACATGGACCTCGCCTACAACCAGATGCTCGGCTTCCTCCCGACCGAATACCTGCGGGGCATCAACGTTGCGCTCACCTACTCTCGCTCTTACGCAAACGTGCGACGCGTCATGCTCGCCCCGGAACGCGCGACCGCCCGACTCGGTTATGCCTACAAACGGTTCAATGGTTCGCTCAGCGCGGTCTGGATCGCCGATCGGCCGAGTGAGAGCACGTATGGCCGGATCTGGGGAGCGATGACGAAATTCGACCTCACGCTCAACTATAGGCTCACCCGCTACGCCTCGCTTTTCGTGCAGGCCCGCAACATCACCAACCAGAAGGATCTGTATTATGAGTCGCCCTTGGGCGTACAGGAAGGCAAGCAGCGCTACCTGCGCCAAATGGAGGAATACGGCGACAACTGGGTCTTCGGCGTAAAAGGCCAGTTCTAGTTTCCGCGCCAATTTTCGGAAGCGCCGAGCGCCAGCCTTCGGGCTGGCGCTTTTTTTGTCCCGAACTCGCTCGCCTCTCCTTCGAGCCCACGTATCGGCTATAAAACTCGTGACCGGCGAGCCTCGGACTACCTAGGGCGCGGCGCCGGGCGCGTCCGGCGGCGATTCGCCGTCGGACGCCAGCCGGAGGTTCAGCAGCGGCAGCAGGCAGAGCAGACCGGCCACGGTGAGCCCGAGGACGGCATAACCGGCGACGTCATGCACGGTGCCGTCGATCGCGTGCGGCCCGTGGCGATACGCCCAAGCCGTCAAAAAAAGGCTGCGGCCGAGATTGGTCGCAAACGCCAGCACCAGGGCCGCCAGCACCAGGGCGATTTTTTTCCAGCCGCGATCGAGGAAAACCGCGGCGAGAAACGAGCCGGCAAACAGGCAACCCGTCAGCGACCGGATCCCGGAGCAGGCATCCTCCACGCCGACGTTGCCGTTGGGCAGGGCCAGCACATTGCCCTGCTGCTCGATCGGCACGCCGACCAGGTCGAAGACAAAGGCCACCACCGTCACCACCTTGCGCAGCAGCGCGAGGCTCAGCTGGCTTTCGACCACCGAAACCATCGGAGCCGAAACAATCCATACGAGCGCGGGAAAAATAAAAAGGCCGGTGAGCCGCACCCGGGGATCCGTGCGCAAGGTGCCGGCGGCCGCCCTTACCGTTTCCGGCGCATTGATGAAGAGGAGCGGCAGGAGAATTCCGGCCACCCCAAGCGTGATCGCCAGCGTGCCCGGATTGGACGAACCCGCGCCGGCCCGATAAAGCGCGCCCAGCAAAAAGAGCAGAACGCCCGCGATCATCGTCCCGCCGACCAGCAGCCACAGCACCCCTTGGCGCCAGCCCGCCACCCGTGGACTGCCCCCGGCGGCACACGACGCGAGGGCCGCCGTGATTCGCGGCCAGCGGTCGTAAATGACAAAGCCGACGAACACCGGCACCAGCCAGCCGAAGCTGTAATCCTCCTTGGTCCGCCACCAGTGCGATTGATCCCAGCCAACGAATCCGAGGAATCCGGCACCGAGCGCCAGCGCGGCCAGAAAAGGTCCGGGCAGGGTCGCTCGGATTTTTTTCAACTGGGCCAGCACGGGCGGATGCCACCGCGCGGGGCGCTGGAATGCGAGCCTGATTGCCCTCCCACAAAATCCGCGAACGACCGCCGCGGCCGGCGACGCTGACCGGGGCCGGGGCCGGACCCGGTCACGCCAGCCGGGCCACGACAATCGAAGCGTTGGTGCCGCCGAAGCCGAAGCTGTTGGCCAGCGCAGCCCGCACCGGTTTCCGCACCGCCACGTTCGGCGTGAAGTTGAGGCCGAGGGCCTCACAGGCCGGGTCGACGTTCTCGAGATTGATCGTCGGCGGCACCACGCCGTCGTGAATGGCCATCACCGCGGAGAAGGCGCCCATCGCACCCGCGCCGCCGAGCAGGTGGCCCGTCATCGATTTCACGCCGCTGACATGCAAGGACGATTTGGTGTCCGCAAACACGCTGGCGATCGCGGCCCCCTCCTCGCCGTCGCCGCCGGGGGTGGAGGTCGCATGGGCCGAGATGTAGTCGATCTCCCCGGGCGACATGCCCGCCCGGGCGAGGGCAGCGCGCATAGCCCGCGCGGAGCCTTCACCGCCGGGCGAAAGCGACGAGAGATGATAGGCGTCCGACGTCGCACCATAGCCGCGCAATTCGGCATAAATCCGCGCGCCGCGCCTTTGGGCGTGCTCCAGTTCCTCGAGCACGAATACCACGGAGCCTTCCGACAGCACAAAGCCGTCGCGATCGCGATCGTAGGGCCGCGAGGCTTTTTCCGGCGCATCGTTGCGGGTCGACAGCGCCCGCATCTGCGCGAACGCGCCGACCGCCAGCGGCGTGACGGTGGACTCGGCGCCGCCCGCGATCATCACATCCGCGTCGTCCCGCGCGATCGCCGCCGCCGCCTCCCCGAGCGCGTGCCCGCTGGTGGCGCACGCCGACGCGACGCTCATGTTGGCACCGCGAAAGTCGAGGACGAGGCTCACCTGCCCGGCCAGCAGATTGGGGGCGATCTGAATAATGAAGAACGGCGAGATCTTCCTAAAGCCGCCCGCTTTCCAGGTATCGTGCATCGCCTCCATCTCGGGCAGCCCCCCGAGGCCGACGCCCAGATTCACCCCCATGCGCTCCGGCGGCAGACTTGCCCGATGCGCATCGAGCCCCGAATTGGCGTAGGCCTCGACTGCGGCGGAGACACCGAGGTGGGAGAAGCGTCCGAATTTTTTGAGGTCCTTCTGGCTGAGCGCCTGCGTCAACGGAGCGCCGGCCGGACCCCGCGGAAACAGGGGCGCCGGCAAGGCCCGCGCCGGATCGAAGTCGCGCACCTCGCCCGCAATCTGGGCCGTGCAACCGGTGGCATCGAACCGGGTGATCCGCCGGATGCCGCTGCGGCCGGCCACGAGCGAGGCCCAGGTATCGGGGGCGGAGTTGCCGCAGGGTGTCACGGCACCCAGCCCGGTGATGACCACACGACGACGCGGAGAGGAAGTGGAATGAGACATGAGAAAGAGGTCTTATAGCAGCAACCGCCGGTGGACTTGCGAATTCATTTTCAAGCCCGCCGGCCCGGCACCCGGAATCACCGGCCGAGAGAACGGCCCGCAGCTTCATTTCAAAAAGCACGAATGAAGTCGTGGGCCGGCTCCAGCGACCGGGCGCGGTCCGGCTCCGATGGGCAAAACTGCGCCCGCACCTGCCGCCGCATCGCGCACAAAACCGCCGCGCTGCGCTCCGGATCCTCGATGGCCCGCGCCAACAAGAGCGCTCCGACGAGCGAGCTCATCAACAGGGTCACCTGCTCCCGGTTTTTCTGCGGATCGCAGCTGAGACGCAGTGCGGTGCCCAACCGGTCGAGATGCCCGGCAAAGGCCCGCGTGTAACCGGCCCGCGCCGCCCCCTGCAACCGCACCATGTCGGCCCCCACCGCGACGACAAAGCAGCCTGTGCCCCGGTTGTCGCGATGCCGCACCGCAAGGTAGCTCTCCACCAGCAACCGGACCCGTGCCGTGCGCGTGGACACCGCGGCAATCCGGTCGAGATTCGGAATCGCCGCTTCAAAGGCCGCCGAGCACGCACTCGCGATCAAGTCCTCCTTGCCCTCGAAATGCGCATAAAACCCCCCGTGTGTCAGCCCCGCCCGACGCATCACTTCGTCGACCCCCGATTCCGAAACTCCCCGCTCCCGAAACGTGCGACCCGCCGCGTCGAGGATTCGGCGCCGGGTGGCATCCTTATGGGCCGGAGGATAACGCACAATCGGTTTTAGATGACGTTCGTCATACTACTGTGCAAGCGCTAAAAGCGCTGTTTTCCATCCTCTTACACGTTCATGCGGATCGGCCGACCGATTTCATCGATGATTCGATCGTGATACCGCACCTGCCGCCCCGTCGAAGCTCATGGCCGGATCATCGGTCGCAACCAACGCGGATTTTGACTTTCCCTCCCCAGCCAGATTTTCTTCCTCCCCTTTTCAGTCCATCGACGACCTTGAATCACATGCAGCAGCTACACGCCCATTGGCGCATGGAATACATCGAGGCTCCACGCTATCCGGCGGCGATGAAACGGCCGTTCACCGAGTTACCGGCTTTGGACGACGACCGGAGCGCATTGATCGTCCACCGCTCGGCGCTTTCTTATCTCCTGCTCAATCGCTTCCCCTACAACCCGGGACACCTGCTGGCCGTGCCCTTTCGCGAGGTCACGGAGCTGGATCAACTTACCCCGGCCGAGCGGGCCGATCTTTTCGAGGAAATCGTCGTCGGGCAGCGCCTGCTGGCCGTCGCGCTGAAGCCGGAGGGCTTCAATATCGGATTCAATCTGGGGGCCGCCGTCGCCGGGGGCAGCATCCCGCACCTCCACGGGCACATCGTCCCGCGTTGGAACGGCGACAATAATTTCATGCCGGTGCTGGGCCAGACCCGCATCCTCCCCCAGTCGCTCGATGCCACTTGGGAAAAACTCCATGCGGCAGCCATCGCCCGGAGCCAGGAAACCCCGAAACTCAAAAAAGCGCGCGCCGCCACCCGCCGGCGCTGACCGCCCGACTTTCGCCCTCCGCCGCTTCCGTGACTTCCAAGACCATCCATTTTCCCAGCCCCCGCCACCTGGCTTCGCTTTACGGCGGTCGGGAGGAGAATCTGGTCCACGCCGAGGGCGCCCTCGGGGTGAAACTGACCACGCGGGAGGACTGGCTGAAAATCGACGGCCCGGCCGACCCGGTCACGCAGGCCGGGCGGCTCTTCGAGTTTCTCAACGACGCGCGCTCCCAAGGGATGACGATTCGCACGCCGGACTTCCACCGGATCACCGATGCCTTCGCCCGCGGCGAGGGCGCCCAGCTTCGCACCCTGCTGGAGGAACCGCTGGTCATTGCAACCAACCGGCGGACGATCATCCCGAAGACACTCGGGCAAAAACTCTACCTGCAATCGATGCTGGCCCACCCGATCGTGTTTGGCATCGGCCCCGCCGGCACCGGCAAGACCTACCTCGCCATGGCCGCCGCCGTTTCCGCGCTGCTGCGCAACGAAGTGGAACGCATCATCCTCACCCGGCCGGCCGTCGAGGCCGGCGAAGCCCTCGGTTTTCTTCCGGGCGACCTGCGCGAAAAAATCCTGCCGTATCTTCGTCCGCTCTACGACGCGTTGCACGACATGCTCGACCCCGAGGACGTGGCGCGGTTCACCGAAAAGGGCGTGATCGAAATCGCGCCGCTGGCCTACATGCGCGGCCGCACGCTGTCGCACGCCTTCGTCGTGCTCGACGAGGCCCAGAACACCACGCCGGAGCAAATGATGATGTTCCTCACCCGTCTCGGCGAGGAATCGCGCATGGTGGTGACCGGCGACATCACGCAGATCGATCTGCCGCGGTCGAAGCAGAGCGGACTTCTCGAAGTACGCCACATCCTGTCCGACGTGCCCGGCATCGATTTCCACACCTTCAGCGGGGCCGACGTCGTCCGCCACCCGCTCGTCCAGAAGATCATCGAGGCCTACGACGACTACCGCAACCCCATCACCAGCGAAAACGGCGCCGCGGAGCCGCGGTAGGATCCCTCGACCCATCCCTCATGTCCGTCCGCAACCAGCTAAAACTCCTCGTCGGCGGCCTCGGGGCGCGCCGGCCCGGCCGCACGCCGGGGGAGCGGTCGACGATGGGCGAGTTTCTGGATCGAAACCGGTTTGTCGCCGCGGCCATCTTTGTCGTCACGGTCGCCGCCATCGTGCTCATCAGCTCCGCGGGGATCAGCACCCTCAACGTCCCCGTGCTGCCCAATCAGGTGGCCACCGCCCGCATCACGGCGCTGGCGTCGTTCAACTACGAGAGCGCCGAAAAAACCCGGGCCGCGCGCGAACAGTATCTCAATCGGGTGCCGCCGGTCTACCGGCTTGAGACCGAACCGCTCCGCCGCTTCGAAACCGCCGCCGCCAAGCTGCTCAGCCAACTCGTCGAATTCGAACAGGTCCACCCCGCCAACGCCCCCGGCTTCGTCAACCGCCGCGCCGAACTTGCCAGCATTGCGGAAACCTTCAATTCGCACGGGCCCTATCACGCGACCGCCGACGACATCGACGCCGTCCTGACGGTCGGCGACGCCCGCACCCGGAGCGTGCTGTTCCAGAACGGCCTCGCCACCCTGCGCGACCTCTATGCCGAGGGCATCACCGATTCCTCCCTCGGCAATCTCAGCCCCGATAGCGCGGTGGTCTTCCAAATCGCCCGGCCGAACGGCGGCGTGTCGCAGCGGCCGGTGCAAACATTGGAGGACGCGCTGACGCTCCTGCGCGTCAGCCTCGCGACGGACAATGTCCCGCGGCCCGCGACGCAGGCCGTTTTCCGGCTCTTCCGTTTCGGCGTCACGCCGAACGTCGTTTTCGATCGCGCCGCAACCCACACCCGCCAGACCATCGCGCGCAATGCGATCAAGCCGGTCACGCTCGATGTGGTGCGCGGCCAGACCATCGTTGACGCCGGGGAACGCGTCACCCCCGAGCAATATGAAATGCTCATGGCGCACCGCCAGTATTGGCGGGAACACAGCGACACCGAACGGCAGGAGGGCCTCACCCTGTTCGGCCGCGTCCTGCTCGTGCTCGCGATGGTGCTCGCCTCGCTGATCTACATTCGCATCGAGGATCCGGAGACGCTGCGGAGCAACGTCCGCTGCGGCCTCCTCGCGCTGGTCGTCATCGTCAACCTCGCGCTCGTGCGCGCCAACTACTCGCTTGGCGGCGCGGAATTTTTCGTGCGCGACGGCTCGTGGGCCTCGACGCTGCCCTATGTCGCGCCGACCGCCTTCGCCCCGCTCATCGTCGCCATCCTGATCGACGCGGGCTCGGGCATCTTCATGGCCCTGCTGATCTCGATCTTCACCGGCGTGATCTACGGTAACCGCCTCGACCTGCTCGTGCTGACTTTCCTCGCCTCGCTCGTCACCATCTTCTTCGGCCGCGATGCCCGCCGCCGCGGGCGGTTGGTCCGGGCCGCCGGCATGGGCGGCCTCACCGTCGCCGCGTTCGCCGCCCTCATCGGGATCGCCGACCAGACGCCGGCCGACACCCTGTGGCGCCAGATGACGGCCGGACTCGGCACCGGGATTCTCACCGGGATTGGCGTCGTCGGCCTGCTCCCCGTCCTCGAGTCGCTCTTCAAGCGCACGACCGACATCACGCTGCTCGAACTGACCGACTTTAATCATCCCCTCCTGCGCCAGATGCAGCTCGAGGCTCCGGGCACCTACCATCATTCGCTCGTGGTCGCCCAACTCGCGGAAAATGCGGCCAACGCGATCGGCGCCAATCCCCTCGTCGCCCGCGTCTGCTCGCTCTTCCACGACGTCGGCAAGACCCTGAATCCGCAATATTTCGGGGAAAACCAGCGCGACCGGGTCGATCCGCACGCCGGCCATGATCCCGTCGAGTCCGCCCGGATCATCAAGCAACACGTGGCGGACGGGGTCGAACTCGCCCTGAAACACCAGCTGCCGCGCGCCGTGGTCGACGTCATTCAACAACATCACGGCACGACCCTCGTCCGCTATTTTTATCAGCAGGCCGTCGATCGTTCACGCCCGCCGTTTCCGGTCACCGGCGGTAATCCGGACCGGTCCGCGAGCGCAATCGCCTCCGCTCACCCCATCGTGCCAGAGGATCAATTCCGCTACGACGGCCCCCGGCCCCAGTTCAAGGAGAGCGCCATCATTTCCCTCGCCGACGGGGTCGAAGCCGCCGTGCGCTCGTTGCGGGAGGCGGGCTCGGATCAGCTCCACCTCCTCATCAACCGGCTCGTGGAGGAGCGGATCACCGAGGGTCAACTCGACGAGGCCCCGCTCACCCTTGAGGAAATCACCCGCATCAAGAACAGCTTCCAATTCACGCTCCTCAACATGCTCCACGCCCGCGTCGCGTATCCCCCGCGCGACCAGCCGGTGAACGAGGCGAAAGCGTGAGTGCCGAACATCGTTCTCTTTCCTCTTTCTCTTGATCGCTCTCGTTTCGATCCGCAGTTTGCGGCATCTCGATCCTGGAAGCCGGACGAAAGAGAAAGATGAGGAAAAAAAGATCGAGTCCCGCCCCGTCCCATGCCCGTCCGTGAAATTTCCATCGCCAACCGGTATGCCCGCCTGAAGTTCGACCGGCGCGCCGTCGTTCGAGCCGTCCGCCTCCTGGACGCCCACCGCCCGGCCCTGCGGGTTCCACCCGCACGGACTTTTCCCGGCGAGCTCTCCCTGGTCTTTCTTTCCGACGCCGCGCTGGCCCGGCTTCACGCCGACTTCCTCAACGATCCCTCCCCGACGGATGTCATTACGTTCGAAGGCGAGCCCGCCCTCGGCGCCGCCGGCGAGATCTGCGTCTCGGTGGACGCCGCGTGGCGGCGGACCCAATCGGTTTCTCGCCCGACTTCCTCCCATCGCCCGCCCAAGGCCAGCCGTGCCGAAAGCGCCGCTTTTTCCACCGAGCTGACGCTCTACCTCGTCCACGGCTGGCTGCATCTGGCCGGCTACGACGACCTTGTCCCGGCCAAGAAGCGGGCCATGCGCCGGGCCGAGGCCCGCGCGCTGGCCCTGCTGCGCGCCCACGCGGCCATCCCAGGTTTTGTTCTCCGCCCGCCGGCGAGGGCCCGCTGACCGGCGCGGCCGGTTGCCCTGATGGCCACGCTCGCGGCATATTCTCGCCGCGCGCGCGGCGGCACAAAAAACTTTGCCTGCTCCCCCACCCGGGGCGAGTCTTCCCCCCTTGCCCGCCATGTTGACCGACGTTTCCCCGGCGCCCTCGCGCCTCATTTCGTTTCGCAACGCGTTTTTTGCGGGGGCTTTCCTGCTCGCCCCGCTAATCTTCACCGTCTGGGCGTTCAGCAAGTTCATCGATGTGGTCGGCGGCACGTTTCGGCCACTCTATGAAAGCCACCTGCCGGAGTCCCTTCAGGGCATCCCCCTGCTCTGGGATGTGGCGGCCACCCTCGCGGTTCTCCTGTTCGTCACCCTGCTCGGCTACCTGTCGCAATACGTCTTCGGAAAATTTTTCCTGAGCATGATCGAGCGCACGATCCAGCGCATCCCCGCGATCGGTGCCGTCTACAATTCCGTCAAGCAGATCGTCGCCACCTTCGGCACCCAAAACCGCAATCTCTTTAGCAAGGTCGTGCTGGTGGAATTTCCCCGGCCGGGCATGTGGGTGATCGGATTCCTCACCAGCAAGACGCAGGGCGAGGCCCAGCTGCGGACAACCGCCGATGTGT
The DNA here is from genome assembly GCA_947474935.1 of Opitutia bacterium. Taxonomy (GTDB): domain Bacteria; phylum Verrucomicrobiota; class Verrucomicrobiia; order Opitutales; family Opitutaceae; genus ER46. Next base: position 309,767 of record CANJKL010000001.1, on the reverse strand, counting down.
GGACGGTATTCGTACCCACGACGCCCAATCCCACGAGTGGATTCCTCGTGATGTTGCCGGCGGCATCCATCGTCGAACTCGAGATGAGCGTGGCCGATGGCATGAAGATGATCATTTCCGGGGGCGCCGTCGTCCCACCCTGGCCGTCACCGTCGCCGGAATCCATCCGCTCGACCTTGAGCTGATCGCCCGCCGGTCCGGACGAACGAGTCGGCTTCGCTGAAATCCCGTGCCCGCCCAAGCCCTCCAAGTCGATGCTTTCGTCCTCCTGAAGCAGCCGCCGGCCGACGCTTTTCAAGCGTTCAATGTCTTCGCGGCGGACCACGGTCCGCTCTTCGTGCTCCAGCGCTTCGGCCACAAGTCGGCCAACGCCGGCCCGGCGCTCGATCTCTTCGATGAAGCCTGCCTGCTGCTTGAATCCTCCAACCAGGGCCGCACGTGGTTCGTCAAAGAGGCGCGGATTCTCGCCCGACACGGCGAAATCGGACGGAGCTACGAAGCGCTGCGGCTGGCGTCGGCGCTCGCCTCGCTAGTGGCCCGCAACCCCGTCCATGAGGACAGCCGCGCGGCGGTGGTCGATCTGCTGCGGGCCGCATTCACGGCATTCGGCGCCGGACCGCGGCCCGAAATCGTTTACCTCAAGAGCCTTTACCGCTTCGCCCGCGATGAAGGTTACCCCGTGAAACAACAGTGGTTTCCCACCCTGCCGCCGGCCGACCGCACGGAGGTGGCCGCGCTGCTCAACCTGCCGCTGACGGATCAAACCGCGAGCCCGCCGGTCGTCGCCCGTTTGCAAAGCCGCCTTGAGGACTACCTGCGTGGCCACACCGAGATCCTCATCGACTGAGTGAAATGCCCGCTTCCAACCCGGCGACACGATCGCCTTTGCTTTTGGGCGATTCCCGGGTCGCGTGGCTTGCCGCATGAATTTCGATCTCGCTAAGCGCACCGCGGCGCTGAGCGTCGGCGAATTCGCCGACTTTGCTCTCGGCCCGCGCGAGGCCACGGGCGGCCCGCAGGGCGTCTGGCGCGCGCAACTCGGCACGCATTGGCATAACGAGCTGCGCGCCCGCGCCACGGCCGAGCATGCCGCCGCCGTCACCTTCGAGATCCCGATCGCCGGCCGGATCTTTCACCACGGCTGGACGCTGACCCTCACGGGCCGCATCGATCAGATCCTTCAATCCGGGCCGGCGGTCACGCTGCGCGAGATCAAGACCGTCACCCGCGCCCTGCCCGCCGATGAGTCCGAGCTCCGCGCCCTTCACCCCGGCTATTTCGTACAACTCGCCACCTACGCCGCCCTCACCCGCCTCGCCGCCGCGCCCGGCTCTCCCCCTCACCTTTCCTCTCCCGAGCCGGACAATTCCCTCAGTCAACTATTGGTTGACAACGAAGATTTCCCCGCGCCGCCAAGGAGTCGGGCGGTGCGCGCGGAACTCGTTTTCGTGGAGGTCGACAGCGGTCTGGCCCAGACCGTTTCGCTGACCGTCGCGGACGACGGACTTTTTCGCGCGCGGCTGGAGGAGGTCACGCAATTTCTCCACCTGCGCCTGCGCGCGCGCGAACGGCTGCGCCACCTCCGCTTTCGCCCGCCGTTCGCCACGGCCCGGCCCGGCCAGGAAACTACGCAGGCCGAACTCACCGCGCTGTTCGAGCGCCAGCCCCTGACGCTTTTCGAGGCTCCCACCGGCTTCGGCAAAACCGGCGTCCTGCTCGAATTTGCCCTCGGGCAGCTGCGCTCCGGCCATTTCGATCGCGCGCTGTATCTGACCAGCAAATCCACGGGCCAGCTGCAGGTTGTCCGCACCCTGGCCTCGATGACGGTCTCCTCCCCCGGGCGGGACGAAGCCGCCGCGGCTTCCACCGGAGCGACGACGCCCGTCGCCGCCTGGCATGTCCGCAACAAGAGCGAGCACTGCATCAACCACACCTTCCACTGCGTCCGCGAAAACTGCGCCTACCTCGCCGACGCCGCCTCGCGCTGGTCCGAGAGCGGTCTCGCCCGTTTCTACCTCGACGAACACCACGCCCGCGATCTCGACACCCTGCGCGCCGCCGGCCGCGATGCGCGCATCTGCCCCTACGAAATCACCCGGGCGGCGCTCGCGTTCAACGACGTCTGGATCGGCGACTACAACTACGTCTTCGCCCCGCGCAACCGCAGCCTCTTCTTCGCCCAACCCGGCTTCGACCCCGCCCGCACGCTCCTCCTCCTCGACGAGGCGCACAACCTGCCGTCGCGCGTCGCCGACGCCTACTCGCATGCGTTCACCGCCGCCGAGGCGTTCGCGGTGCGCGATGAGCTTCACCGCACCCACGCGACCACGGCGCTCGTCACGGCGTGGGATCACTGGAGCCACTGCCTGCATCACCTGCGGGCCGCGGACATGCTGTCCGCCGCCGATGAGGACGACATCCGCCATCTGTTGCAGGCGATCGCCGACGCCCTCCCCGCCGCGGCGCTCGACTTTGCCGCCCTCGGCGCCACCACCGCGGACGCGATCTGGCGGTTGCCCGCGCTGGTCGAGGAACTCGCCACGGCGGAGCTGCCGCGACTGTGGTGGTGTCCCCGGGAAGGCGAGCTCGCCCTCACCTGCCTCGATGCCGCCACCGCGATCGGTGGCACGCTGCGCGAGTTCGGCGGCGTCGTGCTGGCCAGTGCCACGCTGACCCCGGTCGACAGCTTCGCGACCGCCTGCGGGCTGGACGCGGTGCCCGAGGTTTCTGCGGAATCCGTTGCGCCCGCACCCGATCGCCTCGGGACGCTGACCAAGCGCGACACCAAAAAACTCTACCGGCAACTGTCCAGCGCCGCCGACCTCCTCCGCGTCGAGGAAGCGCGTGCCGCCGCCGGCCCCGCGCTGCTGCGCGCCCATACGCCGTGGCGCGATGGCAGCTACGCCATCGCGTTCGATGCGCGCGTCGACACGACGTTCCAACACCGCTCGCTGCACTACACGACGACCGCCGCCACGATCTCGGCGCTTCACGCCGCCGCGCGCAGCGTCGTGGCCGTGTTTTTCCCCTCCTACGCCTACGCCGACACCATTGCGCGGGAACTCGCCACGAACGCGCCGGACCTGCGCGTCGCGTTGCAACCGAAGCTCCGCGAGCTCGCGGCGCAAACCGCCTGGGTCGAAGAGTCGCTGCGCTCGGCCCACGCGCTCTTCCTCGTCCTGGGCTCGAGTTTCGCCGAAAGCATCGATGCCCTCGGCGGTCGCGTCACCCATGCCATGGTCGTCGGGCCCGCGCTCCCCGAGGTCAACGCGGTGCAGCGTGCCCGAATGGCCGAAGTAACGCGCGCCGGCCCCACGCGGGAGGCGGCTTTCCGCCGCGTCTACCAGGTCCCCGGCATGATGAAGGTGAATCAGGCGCTCGGCCGCCTAGTGCGCGCCCCCGGCCAGCAGGCGCGCGTGCTGTTGCACTGCCGGCGCTTCCTCGATCCCAGCTATACGAATCTCCTCGCCCCGGAGTATCGTCAGGGAACCAGCATCACCGACGACCCTGGACTCGCCGAATGGCTGGCTCCGATTTGACGCCGCAATCCTGCGGGCGCCCCGCCGGGCGGGGCGCCTTATCCGCAAGCGGTCACTTCACGCCAGCGGGCTGGAGCACTCGACCACCGGTGGCTTGGCTCAGTACTGCCTCGAGCGACGGCACAAATTCGTAGGGTTCGTTGTTCGGCCAGGCCCAAGTCTTGCCGGCGACGAAGACCCGCAGCTTCGTCGGCGGCACGGCGACCGGAACTGCCGCCTCGATTTCGCTGATCCCCTGTATCGCCGGGACGGGTTCACGCCGGAGTTGGGCGAGCACCCACACTTCGGCACCGACTTCAACCACCCGTTCGACGCGCAACCGCCAGCCGCCATCCGGCACCGTCACGCGGATCATTTTCGTCGCGGCCGGAACACTGGCGCTGGGTGCCAGCGGCGTCCCCACCTCGCTGCACGAAGTGAGCAGCAGCCCCGCAACCATCACCACGCCGAGCCCCGCGGAATTCCGCACCGGTTTCATCGTGACGCAGGTTGGCCGGCCAGATGCCGCAGGGCGATCAGGATCGCCGTGCTACCGGGCCTGGAACCATTTGATCGCACCGGGGCGATGGTTCTTTCCGGCGGACAACTTGTCTTCCCCTTTTTCGTCCCTACCGTCTCGCCTCTCTATTCAATGCGTTTGTTCGTCACCGCCTGGCTCTTCTTTGCCACCGCCTTCGCCCATGCCGCGATCAACGCCGCGGGCGAACCGGCACCGTTCACCGCCCGGGAACTCGCCCTCGGCCGCCGGGAGCATGTGATCATCGCCCGCCCACCCGCGGCCCGCCGGGCGCGGGCCGACGCCGAGGAGGCGCGCGATGGCATCCGGGTGCGCGAAAAATTCCGCCACTTGGGCGATCTGCGGATCATCGAGCTGGACGACAGCGATGACGTGTCCGCCGCGATCGCGCGGCTTCAGGCGACGGGGCGCTACGAGTTTGTCGAACCGGATTACCTCCGTCACATCGCGGTCGAGCCGACCGACCCGGCGTTTCTCAATGGCGCGCTCTGGGGATTGAAAAACAACGGCGCCTCCAACGGCATCGTTGGCGCCGACATCAAGGCGACGGCCGCTTGGGATATCATTCGCGAGGCGCCCAACGTCATCGTCGCGGTGGTCGATACCGGCGTGAACCTCAACCACGCGGACATCGCGGCCAATCTCTGGACCAACCCCGCGCCCACCTTTGGCGACCTGCACGGCGCGCGTTACACCAACGGCATCACGACCAACATTCCGAGCGACGACAACGGCCACGGCACGCACGTCGCCGGGACAATCGGGGCGATCGGGAACAATGCGCTCGGCGTGACGGGCGTCGCCTGGCGCGTGCAGATCATGGCAGTGAAGGTGTTCCCCGCGAGCGGCACCGGCTCGGTGTCGGATATCGTTAAAGGCATCAACTACGCGGTCGAGCACGGGGCGCATATCATCAACGCCAGCTACGGAGAATCGGGCAGCATTGGTTTTTCGGCCGCTGAACTGAGTGCCGTCACCGCGGCCCGCGATGCCGGCATCCTCTTTGTCGCCGCCGCCGGCAACTCCGCCACCAACATGGACACGACGCGTTTCTACCCGGGCAGCCACGCGCTCGACAATATCGTGACGGTGGGCGCCTCCACCCGGCGCGACGAACTCGCGCTCTTTTCCAATTTCGGGGGCATCGTGGACCTTTTCGCACCGGGCGCGGAGATCGTTTCACTCAACTACGCCAACAACACCGGCACCGGCACCCTCAGCGGCACATCGATGGCTGCGCCACACGTGGCGGGTGCGCTGGCCCTGCTCAAGGCGCGTTTTCCCACCGACAACTACCGCCAGCTCATCAATCGCCTGCTGCGCGGCGTCGAGGCCAGTACGAACCCCAACCCGCAGATCACGTTCGTCGGCAAATCACAAACCGGCGGGCGGCTGAATCTCCTCCGGGCGCTCCAAACCGCGGACGAGCCCAATGGCAACCGACCGTTCAACGATGATTTCTCCCGGCGCCCCCGCCTCAGTGGCGACAACCTCGCGCTGCGCGCCAGCAATGCCGGGGCCACCGCCGAAACCGGTGAACCCGCCCACGCCGGAGCAGCGGCGGCTTCCTCGCTCTGGTGGGAGTGGACGGCGCCGACCAGCGGCACCGTCAGTGTCGATACCATCGGCAGCACCTACGACACCGTGCTCGCCATCTACACCGGGTCCGCCGTCGGCGCGCTCACGCCCGTCGCCGCCAACGACAACACCACCGGCGACAACAACGTCGGTACGATAAACAGCCGGCTGACGTTTACCGCCCAGGCGGGCACGACCTACCAGTTCGCCGTCGACGGGAAATTTGCCCAGACCGGCCTCACCCTGCTCAACCTCGGCACGACGCCCGCCAACGATGCGTTCGCCTCGCCCGCCACAATCACGGGGGTCAGCACCCACCTCACCGCCACCAACGCCAATTGCAGTCGCGAATCCGGCGAACCATACATCTCGGGCTGGCTCGGCGGGCGCTCGCTCTGGTATCGCTGGGTCGCCCCGCGCACCGGCCGGTTTCAAGTTTCCGCCGTCAGCGCGGACTTCGATCCGCTCCTCGGCGTTTTCACCGGTGCGACTCTCGCGACGCTCAACTACGAGGCGCAAAATGCCGGCACGACGGAGACTGGTGCGCTCTGCACGTTCAACGCCCTCGCGGGCGGCACCTACTATTTTTACGTCGATGCCCGGGCCGCTGCGACCATCGGCCAGTTCACCCTCAGCCTCACCGACTCGCTCTGGCAGAGCGGGTCCAACGGCGCGATTACCAGTTCACCCGCCGTCGCCGGCGACGGCACTCTCTATATCGGGAGCTGCGACCGCTCGCTTTACGCCGTCGGATCGGACGGCACCCGCAAGTGGACGTACCCCACCAACGGCCTGATCGACACGTGCTCCCCCGCGATCGCGGACGACGGTACGGTCTACGTTGGCTCCAACGACGGACGCGTCTACGCCTTCACCCCGGCCGGAGCGTTGAAATGGACGCACGACTTCGGCGCGAGTTCGCCGATGTCCAACAGTCCCGCGCTCGCCCCCGACGGCACGGTCCACATCAAAGCCGACGACGGCTACCTCTACGCGCTCAACCCGGCCGACGGGACGACCAAGTGGCGCTACAACGTCGGCTCAACGCTTTCCTACGGCAGTCCGTCCATCGCGCCCGACGGCACCATCTACCAGGGTTCCGAGAACAAGAATCTCTACGCCATCAACCCCAACGGCACGCTGAAGTGGACCTTCGCCGCGGACAACGACATCTACACCGTTCCCGCCATCGACGCCGCGGGAAACATCTATTTCACCGTGTTAAACACCGGCAAGCTCTTCTGTGTCTCACCGGCCGGAGCCCTGCGGTGGACCTACTCCGGCGCGACCCTCGGCTCGAGTTCCTCAACCGCGTTCAGCCCCGATGGCCGGGTGGTTTATTTCGGCGGCTACGATGGCAAGCTGCACGCCGTCGACACCGCCACGGGGGCGGTGCGCTGGGTCTACGCGCTGGGCGGTGAAGTTCGCGCCAGCTCGCCGGCGGTCGATGCCAACGGCGTGATCTACATCGGCTGCTACGATTTCAACCTCTACGCCATCAACCCGAACGGCACGCTCAAGCGCACCTACGACACCGGAAACTGGATTCGTTCCAGCCCCGTGATTTTCGGGAGCACGCTCTACGTCGGCAGCAACGATCACAAACTCTATGCCTTCGACATCGGCGCCGCCGCGGGCTCCGGTCCGTGGCCGCAGTATCGGCAAAACTCCCGCCGGCTCGGCCGCGTCCTCACTGCCGCCAGCATCACCGCCCAACCCGCGAGCCAGTCGGCAACCCCGGGAGCCGGCATCTCCTTCACCACCGCCGCCAGCGGCACGCCGACGCCCACCTACCAGTGGCAGCGCGACGGCCGCGACCTCGCGGGCGCGACCAGTGCCACCTTCACGCTGGCCAATGTCCAACCCGCCCATGCCGGAATCTACACTGCCGTCGTGGCGAGCGGCGGCTACGTGGCCACCACGCCCGCGGTGCTGGGCCTCGCCACGATGAACAAGGTGATCGGCACCGGCATCGAGCTGGCCGCCAACATCGAGCATCCCAACCGCAACCTCTACGACCAGGTCCTGCTCCAGGGCGACGCGGCGACCATCACCGCCGATAACGGTGAAATCACGCGTCTTTCGTACATCGATCTCACCGGCGACATCGTGCAGGTCGAGTTCAGCGGCGCCGGATCACTTTCCGTTGTATTGGAAGGCTCGTCGGGGCCCGCCGTCGCGATCAAATACAACCAACCCGACGTGACCTACATGACCGGCCACGCGGGCATCGTGGTCAGCGGCGCCAACGAAACGACCCACGTTTCGATCTTCAGCGTCGGTCGCATCACCGCGGTCAACGGCCAGCTCTTCCGCAGCGACATCACCTACGATGGCGTGGCTGATCTCGCGTATGTCGCGATTCTCAGCAGCAACGGCAAATTTGGCAGCCTGCGCACCGGCAACGCGAGTTACTGGAACACCCGGGGCGTCACCGGCATCGTGGCGCCCGGCGTGCAGTTCACCGGTCCCGTTTACGTCGGAGACATCAACGCGAAGGAAACGGCCACCCCGATGCTACTGCTCGGCTCCGCCGGCGATGTACGCGTCACCGGCGGCGATCTCAAACAGGACAACAGCCGCGCGCTGCAGGTCGGCGGCATCGCCCAGCTGCAATTCGTCGACGGCAGCACCTCGCACGGTGTGCGCCAGCCCGCCCAAACCAACAAGGCCCGCCTGGAAAGCAGCGGCACCGACCTCACCGCCACGATTGTCGTGAATCCCGGGCGCTAGTTCACTTTCGCCGCCACGGGCCCGCGCGGCAGTGGCGGCGACGAACGGGGGAGGACGACCCCGGCCCCGGGAACTATTTCCCGCCGCGCTTTACTCCCGAAAGCTGGCCGGCGTATTTCTCCACCGCCCCGTCGGGCAGCACCATCCGCCACCCGTCGCCCGACTGCCGCATCAGAAAGGTTTCGTCCTTCGTCTTGCCGTCCGCATTCGCGAACCGCAGCCGCAGGCCCACGTCGCCCGACGCGACTTGTTTCTGCCCGATCACCTGCATCCCCGACACGCCCTCGGCATCGCGCGCGATCATCAGCGCCAGCACCTTCTCCGGCGATCCGTACTGCTGGCGCGTGCCCTCCGACAGCCCGGCGAACCACGCGTCGGCCTTGGCCCGCGCCGAATCGGTAAACGTCAGCGCGCTCGCCAGCGTCTCGACATCGCCGCCCACCGCCGCCCACAGGACCGTCTCCGTGCTGGCCTCGGGCGTGCCCTTGCCGGCGTTCTTCCATTCGCTGACCGGCACCAGCTTCGTCGCCACCGAGCTCGACGTTTTCGCCAGCGCCTGCGCCGCCTGGGCGTTCTGGGCAAATTGCGTCAACGCCACCGTGCTCTTGCGCAGCGCGACGATTTCCTCGCGCAACCGCGCGATGTCGTCGCGTTCACCGGCCGTCACGGCACGATCCGCGACGTCCGAATCCGTTCCTCCTCCCGTCCGGGTTGAAACCGGTGCCGCCGCGGCCGCCCGGGCCGCCGTCATCGCCCCCTGCATTTCCGTCCGCAGGAGCTCGATTTCCCGCCGGAGCCCGGCCGTGTCGCGATGCTGCGCATAAAACGCCGCCGCTCCCAAGGCCAACACCACCACGCCGATCCCGATCGTGCCTTTGCTCATACGAGGATCCTGCGCAGATTTTCCGAACACCGTCACGCCTCACTTCGCCGGCTGGAATCCAGCCGCGTCGATCTCGCGCCGGAAAGTAGCAACCACAGGAATCGCAACCAGACCCACCACCGGTTCGCCCGCATCACGGCTTGCGCCCCGCACTGAGCACAAAGGGATCCGCCGTCACCTCACGGGTGAAACGCGCTTCCTCGCGATAGCGGACGACCGCGAGCGACATGCCCTCCCACCATTTCGCCACGGCCGACGACCCCTCGTCGTTGCGGACGTCCTGCGGAACGTTCACCTGCCCCATCTGCGCCCGTAGGCTCACGCCGGCGACATACACCGTCGCCGTACCTCGTCCGGAAACCCGTCCAAGGTCTCCCCGATCGCGGTGAACAACCAGAGTGTCTCCCCAGACGTTCAACGGAGGAAATCCCAGCAACGCCAACCGGTACCAATCGGTCAGCCCCACCGGCTCCGACTCGATGTAAACCCATGTCATGACCCGCGGCCCTCGCACCGCCTGGCTGACGATCCGCTTGCCCACACCTCCGCGCGCCTGCCAGCCACCCGGCCGCAGCGGCAGTTCAAGGCCCAGTTCCGGCCGCATCAGCCGCAGCTTTACCTGCATCGCCAAGACCGCCGGCGCCGTTCTCAGGCGGGCGACCACCGAGTGCCGCGCGTGGGTCGTGATGCGGAAATCTTGCATCGGCATCGACTCCAACCGGGTTACGTTGTCCGCCCGCTTCTGGAGCGAGTTCCCGCGGGAGGCTTCCACTTGCGGCTTCAGCGGACCCAACCCCAAAGCCAACCGCACCGCCGGTGATATCTCCGGCCAGAACCCGTAGACATAGCCTGTGCCCGAAATCTTCGATCCACCGGGCCAGCGCCACGTAAAGGCGGCGTCGCCGAGATACGCCGCTTCCGTGCTATCGACCTTGAGTTCAGTCGGCACGCCCTGTGCGGCAATCCGCATCAAGAGTGCATCACCCCGGTCATCATCGGGCCGCCGCTCTGTCGTCACCGCGGCGCCCGCCAAGGTCAGTCTGACGCCGGCCGCGCGTGTCTCGTTCTGCGGCGCCCACTCGCCGCGACCCGACCAATCGGCGACCCAATCCCAAGGCCAGAGAGCCGCCACCGCCATCGCTGCGAATAATCCGCCGCCCAAAACCGCATGCGACCGCCACACTCGCCGGCCGAGAAACTGCGTGGCAAGCACCGCGACCATCGTCGCCACGATCACACCGATCTCTACCATCACGCGCGTCGCGGTCATCCCGCGGGACACCGGAAGCCACTGGCTGCCAGCGGATGACGCCATCGCGAGAGCCGACGCGATCCCGATCGCCATCATGGGCGGCCAGATCACGACCCGGGACATCACATCCATCAGAGCTCCCGCCGTCATCCCCACCACCACGATGACCGTCTGCACCGCGAGCGCCTCCGTCGCGGCCACGACGATTTGTCCGCCGCCAAATCCACAGGTCAGCCACCACGGCAGGCCGAGCACCAGCAAGGGCAAACCCAGCATCGCCCCGGCGCCAGTCACCTTGGCCGCAAGCAAACGTCTGCCCGAAACGGGTCGCGTCAGCCAGAACGCATTGGACTCAACCAGCCCGTCCTCCTGCACCAGCAGCGCCGCGATGAGGAACGTCATGATCGCGTCCACCGCCGCCAGGATCATCGCGAAGGGGCTCCAGTTTCCGAACGCGCGCAGACTCACGTCCTCGATCGCCGGAAATGGTGTGCCCAGCGCAAGGTAGAATCCGAGCCCAAACTTCGCCGCGAGCACCAAGCCCCACAAACCGAGCCACCACCGCAGCCGGAGAAAATCTTTTCGGACGATGTGGAGGACGAGCTTCATCGCTACCTGCCTGATGTCAGTACGACGGGCGCATGGGTTTCGAACGTCCGCCAGAATCGTCCCTCAGGCTCAAGCCGCACCTTTACAATGACGGCCTCCCGCCGCCACTCGTTGCCGCTGGATGAGGCCTGAACCAACAGTCGCCGGAACCCGGTAGCTTGACACTGCATTACGACCGCTCCGAGCTCGATGTAGGCAACAATCTCCGAACGATTCGCGGCCCGATTCACCAGCACAAATACGTCGGGCCAACTTTCGCTCTTTGTGAATAGTTTCGCATTGTAAAATTGCATTCCCAGGACCCCGGCGAGTTGCACATCGTGCTCTTCAATCACGAGCGTGCGGTCCCAACCAGGTGACGACTCAAGTGCGATGACCTGCGTGCGGCTTGCTCCATTCGAAAATCCCGCACCCAACTCCAGTGGTAATTCACCGAGCACCCGCGGCTTCGTCAGCCAGACCTCCATCCATCCTGTGACCTGCGCATCGTCAGGCAGGGGATTCACCGTCCGATCCGCGATGCCATAAAGATACCAACCCATCGTCTGCTCGGATGTGCCACGCACCAAATGCAGCGCGGCGGCGTTGCCCCACCCGCTCACGCGCTGATACGGAAGCCGAATCGATGGACCCTTCGGCCAGCTTAGCTCGCTCATTCCTCCGGCCGGTGTGTAAAACAAACCATCGCTCCTCGTCGGCGGCGACATCGCCAGTGTAAGACCCGATTGAACTGGCATGCTCAGTCCTCCGCCAGCGGGATGTATCCGCAGGGAGATTCGCTCCACCGTCATCTTTACCTCTGGATAGGCTGGAGGTTCGCTCAAAGCTTTGAGGTTGGGCGCGGCCACTCCATCCGGACGTCCCTGCCGCCAGATCGCGATGCCGACCGGAAGTGCGATGCTGATCCAAAGCCAGGTGCGCATCGTGCGGCGCGTAAGAAACTGGTGCACGAGCGCCAGACCCGCCACCGTCAGCGGAACCGACAGCGGGATCTCAAAATTCAGTCCCACCGTGAAGCCCACCAGAAGCCCGGAGGCAAAAACTCCGAGAAGCAATGTGACGGAGCAGAACAGGAAATGCGCAAGATTTCGCGCCAGTGAAGCAACCGCCAGCGCAGGGAGCGCGAAAAGACTTTGCCCAAGCGCAAACTCGCCCGACGACAGCCAGACTTCGTTCAAGGTGAACCCGCAGGCCAGCCAAACCAAACTGAGCGCGCCCGTTGGCACCAAAATAAACAAAGACGCCACCGCAACCAGTTTTCCCGCCAACAGGCGCGCATTGGCAATCGGCCGCGTCATCCAGAAACTGTTCGCGCCGACCAGGGGATCTTCGATCACAAGCGCGCCAACGAGCAGGTAGCCGATCACGAACTGTCCGACGACCAGCAGACGGGGCCATATCCCCATGAACGCCAGCCACCCCACGACGTCGGGCCCCGGCTCAATGCCCACCGACGGCGAGGCCGACCGAAACCAGATCGCAGCCGCCACGATAAACGCGATCCACGGCAGAACCGGCAGCGCCATCTGCCGGATGTCCTTCTTCGCGATGTGCCAGACGAGGTTCACGCGCTTGCCTCCTGCGCCCCCGCTCGCGCGGACCGGGCCAGCGCCATGAAAATCTCCCGCAGCGTCATCGGCTGCCCCACCACCGTCGCTCCGGCAAAGCGCTCGCGCCATGCCCGCTCCGTCGCCTCGCCAGCATAGCGGGTCTCGATAAACCGCGTCAGCCCGCCGGCCCGCTCCCACTCCAGCCAGCCCGGCTCGGCCACCACGCCGGCCGCGGCATTCGTCACCTCCACGCGCCGGAACCGGCCCTGCAGGGACTCCGCCGACTCACTCAACCGCAGCCGGCCGCCGTCGAGCAACGCCACGTGATCCGCCAGCCGCTCGACCTCGTCGATGTCGTGTGACGACACCACCACGGTCCAGTCCCCCGTGGACGACACTTCGAGCACGCCCTTGATGAATTCATCGCGGACGAGCGCATCGAGCCCGCTGAACGGCTCGTCGAGCACCAGCAGCTTCGGCCGGTAGGCCAGCGACGAGAGCAGGGCCGCCTTCATCAGCATGCCGCGCGAGAGCTGCGACAGCTTGCGGTCCTCCGGCAGCGCGAACTGCGCGAGCAGGCGCTTTTCCAATTCCCGATCCCACGTGGGATAAAACGGCCGGCAGTAGTCCAGCAATTGCCGCACCGTCATCCAGAGCGGCTGCTGCTGGTTCTCCGACACGTAGCCGATCTGCGCGAACTCGCGCTCGCCCAGCCTCCGCGAATCGACGCCGAGCACCCGCGCGGAGCCCCCGGTGGGCGGCAGCAGATTCATCAGCACCTTGAGCGTCGTGGTCTTGCCCGCCCCGTTGGCGCCGAGCAGCGCGAACACGCTGCCTGTCGGCACCACGAGATTCAGATCGTGCACCGCTTCCATCCGGCCGAACCGCCGCGTCAGATTGTGGGTTTCGATGATGTTCATTTTGGGGAATTTTTAATTTTCAATGTGGAAATCAGGAAGGTCAGGAAGCCGAACCCGTCCGTCCGTCCGCGATGCGCGCTTTTGAAGCCGCCTGCACCGGCCTTTTCCTGCTTTCCTGATTTCCACATTTCATTTTGGGGATTCTTAATTTTCGAATGTGGAAATCAGGAAGGGCTGGAAACCGAATCAGGCCGTCCGCCCTCGGTATGCGATCCTCCGATTTCCCTTTTCATAGTTAATGCCGGTCCTCCGCCTTCGAACCTGCCTGCCCGGCCTTTTTCCTGTTTTCCTGATTTCCACATTTGATTGGGGTAGTTCCTCTCGTTCGCGCTCTCATGTTCATTTTTGGAGTTTCTAATTTTTGAATGTGGAAATCAGGAAGGACTGGAAGCCGAACCAGGCCGTCCGTCCGCGGTACGCGATTTTTCCGCTCTCTCTTCATGAGCAAGATCGTTCCCCCGCCTTCCAGTGCGGTTGCCCGATCGTTTCCTGTTTTCCTGATTTCCACATTTGATCGGGGTATTTCCTCTCGTTCGCGCTCCCATGTTCATTTTTGGAGTTTCTAATTTTTGAATGTGGAAATCAGGAAGGGCTGAAAACCGAACCAGGCCGTCCGCCCTCGGTATGCGATCCTCCGATTTCCCTTTTCATAGTTAATGCCGGTCCTCCGCCTTCGAACCTGCCTGCCCGGCCTTTTTCCTGCTTTCCTGACTTCCACATTTGATCGGGGTATTTCCTCTCGTTCGCGCTCTCATGTTCATTTTTTGGAGTTCTAATTTTCACATATGGAAATCAGGAAGGACTGGAAACCGAACCAGGCCGTCCGTCCGCGGCACGCGATTTTTCCGCTCTCTCTTCATGAGCAAGATCGTTCCCCCGCCTTCCAGTGCGGTTGCCCGATCGTTTCCTGTTTTCCTGATTTCCACATTTGATTGAGAGATTTCGGCCTTTCCCATCTCACTTGCCGCCGAGTTTTTTCCAATGGGCCGCGACCGCGGCCTGCACGTCCTCGAGTTCCAGCCCGAGTTTCTTCGCCTCGACGACGAGCCACTCCAGCTCGGCGCCGAGCAGTTCAGCCCGCTCCTTGCGCCCGCCCAGCTCGCGCGCCGCGACGACGCTGCCCACCGCCGGCGTCGTGACCAGCACCCCCTCCGCCACAAGGGCCGCCACGACCTTGTGCGCCGTGTTGGGATTCACCCGCAACTCCTGGCTGAGCACCCGCACGGAGGGGAACTTGTCCCCCGGCCGCAGTTGCCCCATGACCACCGCCTTCTTCACCGCGAAGAGAATCTGCTCCGCCACCGGGAGGCCCGGTCTGAGTTCAACGGAGAACGGCAGCATGCTGTTCTACTTGCACTAGGACAGTTAGGACGGTCAAGCGTAAAAATACACGATCGCGAAAGCGCGAAGGGGCGGAAACGCGAAAGGATGAATCTCTCGCGCCGTGCCTGAACTCGGGCGATCGCTTCCCGGTATTTCCGCCCTTCCGCGCCTCCGCGATCAACCGGCTCGGCCGATTCTGCCTTCGTTCCTTTTTCCAAAACAAGACGAAGGAGGATCAAAGGGCGCATCGAGTTGCCGTGGAGTTTCGGTATCCGCCAGAAAAACCTTCCCACCTCTCCTCGCAGCCGTCACAACACACCGCGGTGGCCACATCTAAGACTCTAGGCTCCGGTGAGATTCAGGCCGCGATTGAGCGGCTGGCCGACGCCATTGCCCAACGCCACCACGGCGAAAAAAAGGTGCTCTTGCTGGGGATTGCCAATGGCGGCATCGAGCTTGCGCGGCGCCTGGCCACGCTTTTATCGGCCCGTTCCGGCCGTTTGCACGCCGACTGCGGCACGCTGGACATTTCGTTCCACCGCGACGACATCGGCCGCCACCCCATTCCCAAGGAATTCGCGCCGACGCACATCCCGGCCGACGTCGACGGCGCGACCGTGATATTGGTCGACGACGTCCTTTTTTCCGGCCGCACGGTCAAGGCCGCGCTCGACGAATTATTCGACCACGGCCGGCCCGCGAAAGTCGAACTCGCGGTGCTGGTCGACCGCGGCGGCCGCCTGCTGCCCGTCGCCGCCGACTACGTGGGCGTCTCGCTGGCCGCCGACGGGCGCGAAAAAGTCCGGGTCGTACTCGACAACGCCGATCCCGGCCGCGACGCCATTACCGTGCAGGTCATCAAGTAGACCTTTCCTCTTTTTGCTTCACCGCCACTCTCTCCCCTCCCGATGTCCTGGAACCGCCGACACCTGATCACCCTCGAGGAACTCTCGCTCGCCGAGATCGAGCAGATCCACGCCACCGCGGCCGCGTTCAAGCGCACGCTGACGCGCAGCGTGAAAAAAGTACCCGCCCTGCGCGGCAAGACGATCGTCAATCTCTTCCTCGAGCCCAGCACGCGGACGCGGATGGCCTTCGACATGGCCGCCAAGCGGCTGAGCGCCGACGTCATCTCCTTCGACGCCGCCAGCAGCAGCACCACGAAGGGCGAAACCCTGCGCGACACGGCCGAGAACATCCAGGCGCTGCAAGCCGACATGATCGTGATCCGCCACGCCGCCGCCGGCTCGCCGCTCTACCTTTCTCGGATTCTCGACATTCCAGTGATCAACGCGGGGGACGGCGCCCACGAGCACCCGACCCAGGGCCTGCTCGACACCTTCACGATGAAGGAACACCTCGGCTCGCTGCGCGGCCGCAAGGTGGTGATCCTCGGCGACATTCTTTTCAGCCGGGTGGCGCGCTCGAATATCCACGCCCTCACCAAGATGGGCGCCGCCGTGACCCTCGTCGGCCCGTCCACGCTCGTGCCGCACTGGTTCACCGCGATGGGCGTCAGCGTCTCGCACGACCTGCGCGGGGCGCTGGCGGATGCCGAGGTCGTGATGCTCCTGCGCATCCAGCACGAACGCCAGGCGGCCGGTCACTTCCCGTCCCTCGGCGAATACACCAGCATGTTCGGCCTCAACTCCGCGCGGGCCTCGTGGCTCAACCCGAAGGCGATCATCATGCACCCCGGCCCGATCAACCGCGGCGTCGAGATCGACAGCGAACTCGCCGATGGCGAGCGCAGCGTGATCCTGGAGCAGGTCAGCAACGGCATCGCCGTGCGCATGGCCGTGCTCTACCTCTGCGCCGGCGGCCAGCCGGAGAACGTGATGCCGACGACGTGAAAATCGTTCTCGTTCTCGTGATCGTTCTCTCAACCGAGAGCCCGGACGACTGAGCGAACGAGAACGAGAACGAAGAACGATTCCCAGCCTCCCATGCCCTCCCTCTGGATCAAAAACGCCCGCGTCATCGACCCCGCCGCCAAGCGCGATGCGCCCGGCGACCTGTTCATCGTCGACGGCAAGTTCGTCGCGTCCCTGCCCGCGGCCGCGAAAAAGCGCGCCAAGAAAATTGATGCCCGAGGGCTCGTCGCCTGCCCCGGGCTGATCGACATCCACGTCCATTTCCGCGAGCCCGGCCAGACCCACAAGGAAACCATCGGCACCGGGTCACGCGCGGCGGCGGCCGGCGGCTTCACCACCGTGGTGTGCATGCCCAACACCTCGCCGGTGGCCGACAATGCCGGCACGATCCAATACATGAAGGACGTGATCGCGCGCGACGCGGTCGTCCACGTTTATCCGACCGGCTGCATCACCGTCGGCATGAAGGGCCAGGCCCTCGCCCCGATCGGCTCGCTCAAACGGGCCGGCGTCGTCGCCATCACCGACGACGGCGAGTGCGTGCAGTCCAACGATCTCATGCGGCGTGCGGTCGAATACGCCAAGATGTTCGACCTCCCGGTCATGGATCACTGCCAGGATTATTCGATGACCCAGGGCGCGGTGATGAACGAAGGCATCATGTCCACGCGGCTTGGCCTGCGCGGCTGGCCGAATGCCGCCGAGGATCTGATCGTCGCCCGCAACGTCATTCTCTCCGAGGTGACCGGCGCGCACATCCACCTCCAGCACATCTCCTCGAAGTTCTCCGTCGACATCATCCGCCGCGCGAAGACCCGGGGGGTCCGCATCAGCGCGGAAGCCACCCCACACCACCTCGCGCTCACCGACGAGGCCCTCGCGGGCTACGACACGCATTTCAAAATGAATCCGCCGCTGCGCACGGAGGAGGACCGCCGCGCCCTCATCGCCGGGCTGCGCGACGGCACGCTCGACATCATCGCGACGGACCACGCCCCGCACACCGACTACGAAAAGGACCGCGAATTCGACTTCGCGCCCAATGGCATTCTCGGCCTCGAAACCGCGCTGCCCATCGTGCTCGACGTGCTCGTGCGCCAGAACAAGTTCAAGCTGCCCTACCTGATCGACCTTATGACCCGCCGCCCGGCGCAGCTCATGAAACTCCCGGGCGGCACGCTCGCGGCGGGTGCCGCCGCCGACGTCTGCCTTTTCGATCCCACCGAGAAGTGGCATTACGAGGCCAAGGCCGGCTTCAGCAAGTCGAGCAACTCGCCGTGGTCCGGCCAGACCCTCACCGGCCGCGTAAAGACCACGATCGTCGACGGCCGGGTGGTTTTCGAATTGGGAAAGATTGTCAGCCGTTGACGTGATGTCCCGGCCAATCACCATTACGGCATCATGAGCGGCATCGACTACGTCGTGGACAAACGCGGGCGAAAAACCGCGGTCGTGATCGATCTGAAGCGACACCGTCGGCTCTGGGAGGATTTTCACGACGCGATGCTCGCTCAGAAGCGCAAGAATGAGCCGCGTGAGTCGCTTGAGGCGGTGAGAAGCATTTTGCTCCGCCGGCAAAAGATCAGTGCCTGAGGAGCGGTGTAGACCATCGAAGCGGCCGGGCGTTGTGCCCGGCATCGCGCCATGAGCACGTCCGCGTATACCGTAGTTTTCGCCAAATCGGCCCGGAAAGAACTGGAAAAGCTCACGCCCGTACTCGCGGGCCGTATTCTTACCAAGATCGCAGCTCTCATCCGGCAGCCCCGGCCGGCGGGTTGCCAGAAATTGCGAGGAAACAATTCACTCTGGCGCATCCGGATTGGCGACTATCGGGTTCTCTACGCGATCGACGACGCGGGTCGGGTTATCGACATCTCGGCGATCGGTGACCGCCAAGACGTCTATCGCAGTTAACCCGCCCATGTCCGACTACGTGACCTTTGTCGCCGAATGCATCGAGCTGGCCATGGCCGGCGCGGGCTGCGTGCTGCTCTGGCGCCACGTCCTCAGCCCGGCCGCCCGGACCCGGCCGCAACTTCCCGCCCTCGCGCCGTGGGAGGCACGCCCCGTCGAGTTTCTCACCTTTCTCTTTTTTGTGATCAGCGGTGGATTCTTGATTTCGCTCGTCGGCTCGATGGTCGCGAAACCGCTCGGGCTCTCCGGCGATACGGCCATGGTGTTTAACGGGGCGGCGGCGCAGCTCGGCATGCTCGCCGGCATCGCCCTGTATCGCTCCGCTTCCCGCCGGGCGGAGCCCGCGACCACCGCCCCGCCCAACTTCCTCCTCGCCGGCGGGGCCACGTTTCTCATGGCCCTGCCGCTCGTCCTCGCCTCCGCCAAGGTTTGGGCGCTCACCCTGGAAGCCGCCGGACTGCCGGCGGAAAAGCAGGATCTCATCGATCTCTTCATGCGCACGACGTCCCCCGGATTGCTGACCGCCATGATCCTGCTGGCGGTGGTGGTGGCCCCGGTCACGGAGGAACTCATTTTTCGCACGGGCATCTTCCGCTATCTCCGGACGCGCCTGCCCCGCCCGCTGGGATTTTTGCTACCGGCGTTGATCTTCGCCGCGCTGCACGTGCAGTGGCCGACCCTCGGCAACCTCGCGAGCTTCGCCCCGCTGACCGTCCTCGCGTTGATTTTCTCCGCGGCCTACGAGCGCACCGGTCTCATCGCCACCACGATGGTCGCGCACGCGCTGTTCAACCTGAATACGGTGGTGCTCATCTTCGCCGGGGTGAGCGAATGAACGGCCGATGCCCGGCCGCCGGCCGCCGGCTTTTGTGATTTGCCGGTGGTTTCCCGCCAACCCATAAAACCGCGTGCCTCCCTTCACCACAGACGCGTCCGCCTCGGTCGCCGCCCTCGGAGAGGAAAAACTCATCGCCGCGATCCGGCGCTGGCTGGGCACCGCGTCGCCCCGCGCGCCCTTTGGCATCGGAGACGATTGCGCCGTGCTGCCGGCCTCCCGGGGACGACAGCTGATCACGGTCGATCCGGTGATTCACGGCCGGCACTTCGACGACCGCGTGCCACCGCGCGCGGTCGGCGCGAAACTCCTCAAACGCAACCTGAGCGACCTCGCGGCGATGGGCGGCCATCCCACCGCCGCCGTGCTCGCCCTGACGCTCGATGCCCGGGTCAGTGTCGCGTGGCTCGAACAGTTTTACCGCGGCCTGGCCGCGTGCGCCCGCCGCTATCGGGTGCCCGTGGTCGGCGGCGATGTCGCGCAGGCGAACGGCGTGGTCGCGGCGAGCCTCACTCTCCTCGGCGAAGCGGCCACCTGGCGCACTCGCCCCAGCGGAAAGATCGTCACGCGGGTTGTCACCCGCACCGGCGCGCGGATCGGTGACCGGTTGTTCGTCACGGGCGTGCTGGGCCGCAGTTTGCCCAGCGGGCATCACCATCGGTTCATTCCCCGACTGGCGGAAGGCGCCTGGCTCGCGCGCCGGCCCGAGGTGCGCGCGATGATGGATATCAGCGATGGATTGGCCAAGGACCTCCACGCGCTCACACCCAAGGGCACGATGCCCGCCCTCGATGCCGCGAGTCTCCCGCTCCGGCAAGGGGCCGACGTGCGCTCGGCGCTGACCGACGGCGAAGACTACGAGCTGGTATTCGCGCTGGCCGCGCGGGCCGACGTCGAAGCTTTCCAACAAACGTGGCGTCGGACGTTTCCCCGCACACGACTCACGTCGATCGGTCGTTTCGTGCGCAGCGGGGCGTTGCCCGCCGGCGCGTTGAACCTCGCGGACTTTCGCGGTTATGAGCATCTGCGCTGAACGACGAACGGCGGAAAGCCGGCCGACCCGTCGGCCGGGAACACGATGACGATTCTCGACCAGCTTCGTGCCGGAGTGACCACGGCAAGCGCGGAGGAAACCCGGGCTCTGGCCGAAGCGTTCGCCCGCGCCCTTCCGCCCGATTCCACCCTCGCGCTCCACGGCGACCTCGGCGTGGGCAAGACCACGTTCGTGCAGGGACTGGCGCTTGGGCTCGGCATCACGGACGCCGTGACGAGTCCGACGTTCAACATCTTCACCCTGCACCGCGCCCGTCCCGGCGACGGTGCCCGCGCCAGTCTCGTTCATCTCGATGCCTACCGTCTCAAGAGTGCGCGCGAGATCGAGGATCTCCTGCTGGCGGACTTCCTGATTTCACCGTGGTGCCTCGCGGTGGAGTGGCCCGAGAACATCGCCGGGTGGCTGCCGCCCGACACCCTCCACCTCGATCTCGGGATCGCCCCGGACCAGCGCCACACCGTGCGTCTAAGGTAGGGGCGAACGAAAAAATCCCCGGGCTTTCCCGTCCCCGGCTATTTCCGCTTCGGCAAATCGTGGCGCTCGAACCAGTCCAGGGTGCGGCGGATCACGTCCTCGCGATGCGGCAGCTGGCGCATGCCGTGGCTTTCGTCCGGGTAGATGACCATCTCTGTATCGACGCCGGTCTTCTTCAGGGCACGATAAAACATCTTGGCCATGGCGATCGGACACCGCCGGTCGTTGAGCGAATTGAGGAGCAGCGTGGGCGTGCGCACCTGCGGCGCATGAGTCAGCGGGCTGCGTTCGCGCATGCGTTCCGGAATCTCCCACGGCAGTCCGCCGAGATCCCATTCCGACCAGCTCTGCAGGTCGCTGAGATGCCACATCACGTTCATGTCCGTGACCGCGTTCTGCGCCACGACCGCGCGAAACTGCCGCGTCTGGCCCACGAGCCAGGTCGCCATGAAGCCGCCGTAGCTCACGCCATAGACAAACTGTCGTTCGCGGTCGACCGTGCCCCGGCCGATGAGATACTCGATGCCGGTGAGAATGTCGCGCATGTCGCCCCCGCCAAGATCGCGGCGATCCGCGTCGAGGAATTTCAAACCATAGCCGGTCGACCCGCGAAAATTGGGCTGAAAGACCGCATACCCGTTCATGGCGAAGATCTGGGTTTGAAACCCGCCGCCACTGCCGGCGCGGGAATGCGGACCGCCGTGCGGCAGCAGGATCATCTTGAACGGAGGCCGGGCGACCGACGGCGGCGGCAGCGTCAACACGCCTTCGATCTCAAGCCCATCGAAACTCTTCCAATGCACGGTCTCGTCCTGGGCCCGGAGGCGGTCGCTCCCCTCCGAAACGCCTTTCGGCAGCAGCGGACTCCGCCGCGCCACCGTGGCGGTGTCGGCGATGGCTGCGGGCCCGGCGTCGAGGTCGACGCTCTGGACTTCCGAGTTCAAGCCGCGAAAAACGTTGAACACGACGCGACGGTTGTCGCGCCAGCACTCCCGCGGCAGCGGCGAGGTCGCCGCCAGATGAGGCGGAGCATCGCCTCCCGGCCCATGGTGATCGAAAACCACGGTCGACTTTGGCCCGCCCACCGCGAGGTCCACCAGCATGAGGTTGAAGACATCGCTGTGCGGACCCCGGCGCGGCGAACTCAGACAGAGGATACGCCGGCCGTCGGGTGAGATGCGCGGCGAGAATTCCGGACCGTCCCCCGTCGTCAGCTGCTCCAGTCGGTGATCGGACAGCGGAATTTTCCAGAGGGCGTAGTTGTGGTTGATGCTGGAGCGCACCGCCTCCTGGTCGGGCGTGCGGTTGGCGTGCACGACGAGAAACGTGCCATCGGGTGACCACTGCGGGTCGCCGTACCAAAAGTCATCGTGCGTGACGCGCGTGATCCGATCGGCCGCCACGTTCCCGGGCGAACCGGCGAGCTCCGCCACCCAGATTTGCATCGGTCCGTAGCCCTCGTAGCCGTCACCCTGGTCTTCGCGCACGACGGTCACGTTGTTCCGCCGCTCCGCCTCGGTGCGCGGATCACGTCCATCATCCGCCACGAACACGAGCCGCCGGCCGTCGGACGAGAATGCGATCCGGCCGTAGAAAGTGTCCGTGATCACACGGCCGTAGGGCTTCGTTTTGCCACCCAAGGGAATGGCTTTTCCCCCGGCGACCGGAACCAGCCAGATGTCCGCCGCGGGATCGGATTGCGGGGGCACGGGGTCGAAAGCACGCGTGCCATCGGGGAAGGCGCGCGTGGAAAGAAAGAGGATCCATTTTCCGTCCGGAGAAAGCTGCGGGCTGAACGCATCTGGCTCGCCCGCTTCGAGCGGCCGGGGCGGGCCTTGATCGTCGACCCGCCAGAGCGAACGGCTTGTCGTCCGGGTCGCCACGTCGGCCCGCACCCGGCAGTAAATCGCGCTCCGCCCGTCGACCAGCGTGATCGCATCCGTCACGGCGTCGGTGCGGTAGAGATCCTCGATCTGCAGCCGGGGAAGTTCTGCCGTCGCGGCGGGCATGGTGCCGATGGTTCCCATGAAAATGAAATAGAGGGTGACGAGTCGCGCGCGCAATTCAGGGTACGAGTTCATGCGATAAGGGGTGGGCCGGACGCTAGCCTCGCCCAGACCAAAAGCCATCCTCGCGAACCGGGTAAGGCTAAAAGTCAGTAGAAAGCACCGCGCGCCGCGATGCGCCAGATCGATTCCACCCGATCGCCGCGGTAGCCGACCAGCCAGTCATAGAGGTTAACGGTCGGATCGCAGTGGCCCGGGATCAACCGCAGTTTTTGTCCCAGTTCCATCCTGACGCCATCGGCCAGCTCCAGTCGCCCGTGCTCGTCCGCCGCCTTGACGTAGTTTGCCCCGGGAATGCCCTGCACCAGCGGCATGCCTGAATCGACACTGTGGGCCTTGAGGCCCGCATCCACCACCGCGCGTTGCGGCAACGGGTGGCTCATCACCGTCGTCAGGATAAACAGGCTTTGCTCGAAGTCGCTGACGGGCACGCCGGCGGCGTCCAGATTGCGCCCATAGTCGGCATCCATGAAAATATAGGAGCCCACCTGGATCTCGGTGTAGACCTGACTGGCGGCTTCGAACAAATAGGTGCCGGTGCCGGCTCCGGTCACCCGCTCCGCGCGCAGGCCATAACCGTCCAAGGCCGCGAGAGTCTGTTTCACCTTTGCGACCGCCAGCGCGATCGCCTCGGCTCGTTGCGCGTAAGACCGCACATGCTGGGCGGCGCCCTGGTAGGCCTGCAGGCCGGCGAACCGCAAACCGGGGCAGCGCGAAATTTCCTTCGCCAGGAGCAAGGCCGGTTCACCCGGCTCCACCCCGCACCGGTTGGCCCCGACGTTGATTTCAACCAGCACGTCGAGCACGACTCCCTCGCGTCGCGCCGCCTCGTTGAGGTCCCGGATATTCGTAGCATGGTCCACACACACGCCGAGGTGCGCCCGTCGCGCCAGCGCCGCGAGCCGCTCGAGCTTGGGCCGCCCGACAATTTCATTGGAAACGAGCACGTCCTTCACGCCGCCTCGAACCAGCGCCTCGGCTTCGCTCACCTTCTGGCAGCAGACGCCCACCGCGCCCTGCGCGATCTGGCGCAGCGCGATTTCCGGACACTTGTGGGCCTTCGCGTGCGGTCGCATCCGCACACCGGAGCCCGCGAGGGAGCGGGGCAGGCGCGCGAGATTGCGCTCGAACGCATCCAGATCCAGCAGCAGGGCGGGAGTATCGACGTCGTCCACCCGCATCCCGACCGACGCGGGGGGCGGCAGGGCAAAATCACCATGGGCGGAAGCAGCGTCGGTTTTCATGCAACAAGTGCGGCAGGGTGCGGCGAAGTTTCTTTTGCCGGGAAGCTATTTGCCAGTTCGGACCGGCTCAATCCGCGGGGCCAACCGCTGCAAACAGACCATCGCTATCCGGCCGCGCCTCCGTTCAACCGCGCACCTGCTTCACGAGTCGGTGCACCGCGCCGGCGATCCGATCCTCGGTTTCACCCGACCAGCGAAACGCGGGGCGGCCGTATTCGAAGATGCGGGAACCGCCCTCGTAGCCGCCCTCCTCCCAGACACGCCGGGAAGGGATATACGCGGCCATGTCGTCGACGTAGCCGCACACCCACGTGCCCGGTCCGAACTCCCGCTTGAAGCGCAATGCGTAGTCGACCACGGTTTCCGCCCCGATCCCGACCACCAGCATTTCCTTCCCCAGGCGCCAGGCGTGCACCGGGTAGGGATACGCGGTTTCAAACGTTTCGCCGGCATCCAGTTTCCGCAGCATCCGTTGCGCCCAACGCGCGAGCACGGCCTGCTTGTCCTGCGCCGCCGTAACCAATTCCTCCCGCGTGGCCACCTTGAGATACGGCAGGTCCACGATTTCAAATGCGGTGCGAATTTCCGCCCCGACCGGCTGCAACGGCTTTTGCAACGCCTCCTCCACCCCGACCGCGAGCATGTGGCCATACCGCTTGCAGAGCTCGACATTCCGCCGCGGCAGCGGGTTCTGGTCCGCACCGCAGGTGTTGACGAACATCGCCTGCGCGCCCGGATGCTTCTCCTCGATTTCGATCTGCGCAAAACCGGGATAGTCGCCGCACCATTTCGTGAAGCTCAGCGTCGTCGGATGGCACGCGTAGCCGAAGAGAATGGCGGCGGTCTTTCCGTCCGGCCGCGTCACCGTAAGCACCGGCACGTTATGGTCCACCGGGCCCTTCAGCGGCGTGCCCGCCGCCATGAGGCGCGGCACGTCGGCTTCGATGTTGTTGCGGCGGTTCACCGCGAAGGACGCCTGCCCCTCCCCCTGCTGCAGCGTGGCGGGTGCGAGATTGGCCAGCGCCTCGCCGACCATCGCGACCAGCCGCTTGACCATGAGCGCCGAATATTGCTTCACCAATTCAACCTGCTCCGCCTCGATCGGATAGTAGTCCACGAGGTCGTCGCCCAGCCGCGGCCCGCAGTGGTTGTGGGAAAAGGTAATCATCACCTGCGTGCGCTCCAGCCCGAAGCGCTGGCGGAGTTCCGCGAAGGCGGGGTCGCTCACGCTCTTCGGCACGCCTTGAAAATCGCTCGTGATCAGGACCGCCCGATGACCCTGCGCATCCTCCAATGCCAGCGCCTTCATCCACAGGTCATGCAGTTTGCCGTCGGGCGCCCGCTTGGAACCGTAACCCGCCAGCCACACGCTGGTCTCCGGGGTGATGACCGCCTTGGCCAGGCCCGCCTTCCATCCGCCCGGGCCCCCCGCCGCTCGATCGGTCGCGGAGGCGCAGGAGCCGAGCGTGGCGGCCGCGGCGACCATCGCCGCGGCGCCGGTCGATTGTTGGAGGAAGGTGCGTCGGGTGGTTTTTTGAATCATGGGGTGGTTGGGGAATCGAGCGAGGACAGGACGAGAACGTGGACAGGAGGATAGAGCGCTCACCGGGACCTAAATCCGGACCCAGGCTACCCGCCTCCACTTGGCTGGTTTTATCCGGCGTCAACGCGAAGAGTAAAGCCTTCAGCCGGGCTGTTGAGCGTCGCCGCTCGGGTTCCCGCTCCGCAGATTTTTTCCCGCGGCACTTTTTTCCATTGTGGCACGTCCTGCCGCTCGCTACTCCGATTCCCTTCCCCACGTATGAAACTCCACTCCCTCCTGTTGCCCGTCATGGCATTCCTCGCAGCGGCTGTCTCAGCCGCCGCCCAAACCGGGGTGACCATCACCCCGCTCGATGACCGCCTTCGGGTGGAGATCGATGGCAAGCTCTTCACCGAATACTATTTCAAGGGCGTCCCGAAGCCCTTCTTTTACCCGATCATCGGCCCCGGCGAGGCCCCCGTGACCCGCAACTACCCGATGAAAATCGTCGCGGGTGAAATGCAGGATCACCCGCATCACCGCGCGCTTTTCTACGGCCACGGCATGGTCAACGGCGTCGATTTCTGGTCCGAGGTCGCCGGCAAGGCGGGCGTCACGGTCCACGAGGGTTTCGATGAGGTCAAAAGCGGACCCGAGACCGCGGTCATTCGTTCGCACAACAAACTCGTGACCCAAGCCGGAAAAATCATAGGCACGGACGAGCGGACGATGCGCATCCACAAGACGCCCCATGGCCCGATGATCGATTTTGAGATCACCCACCATGCCTCGCATGGCGACATGGTTTTCCAGGACACCAAGGAAGGCACGCTGGCGATCCGCCTCACGGAAGGCCTCGTCCAAAAAAGCCCGGCCGCCCGCAGCAAGGACAAGAAAGCCTCGCCCGCGGCGCCGCGTGTGAACACCGGCCATATCGTGAACAGCGAAGGCGTGCGCGACGGCGACACCTGGGGCAAGCGCGCCAAATGGGTCGACTACTACGGCCTGGTCGACGGCAAGACCGTCGGCGTCGCCATTTTCGACAATCCGAAAAATCCGCGTTATCCCTCGTGGTGGCACGTGCGCGACTACGGACTCTTTGCGATCAATCCGTTCGGCGTGCATGATTTCGAGCGGCTGGAAAATCCCGCGGCCGGCGACCTGAAGGTTCCGTCCGGCAAGAGCGTCACCTTTCGCTATCGCTTCTTCTTTCATGCCGGCGACGAAAAGGCCGCCAAGGTCGAGGCGCGCTTCAACGACTACATCAAGAAGTAATCCTCCCGTTCCGACCCAGCTCCGTCCCCTCACCTTTAGATTTAAAAACACCCCATGAGTAATCTCGACCGCCGTACCTTCCTCAAAACCTCCGCCGTGGCCGCCGCCGCCGTCGGCCTCTCGCCCCGCTCCTGGTCGCAGGTCCGCGGCGCCAACGACGACATCCGCGTTGCCGTCATCGGCTTCCGGGGCCGCGGCAAGGCCCACCTCGCCGATCTCTCGAAAGTCAAAGGCGCCCGCGTCGTGGCGCTCTGCGACGTCGATTCCCAGGTCCTCGCCCAGGAAGTGAAACGCTTCAGCGACAAGGGCAATCCCGTCAAAGGCTACAGCGATCCGCGCAAGCTCCTCGAGAGCGGCGAGATTGACGCCATCACCACCGCGACGCCCAACCACTGGCACGCGCTGATGACGATCTGGGGCTGCCAGGCCGGGAAGGACGTCTACGTCGAGAAGCCCGTTTCCCACAATGTCTGGGAGGGCCGCAAGATGATCGAGGCGGCGCGCAAGTATAACCGCATCGTGCAGACCGGCACCCAGAGCCGCTCCATGGTCGGTCTCCAGGAGGCCGTCGCCTGGGTCCACGCCGGCAACCTCGGCAAGGTCAAGGTCTCGCGCGGGCTCTGCTACAAGCGCCGCCCCACGATCGGCAAGGTCTCGGGCCCGCAGACGGTCCCCGCGCACATCGACTACGAGGTGTGGACGGGCCCGGCGGAGATGCAGCCGCTGATGCGCAAGGAACTGCACTACGACTGGCACTACCTGTGGAACACCGGCAACGGCGACCTCGGCAACCAAGGCATCCACCAGATGGACATCGCCCGCTGGTTCCTCGGTGAAAAAGGCCTCTCGCCGCGCATCTTCACCGTCGGCGGCCGCCTCGGCTACGTCGACGACGGCAACACGCCCAACACGCTGTTCACCCATCACGACTACGGCAACGCCTCGCTGGTTTTCGAAGTCCGCGGTCTTCCGTCCGGCGGCCGGTCGGAAGCGATGGACTCGATGTTCGGCGCCTCGGTCGGCAACGTGATCCATTGCGAACAGGGTTTCGTCGTCGTCGGCGACGGGCCGATCACCGCCTATGACGCCAGCGGACGCGCCATCCGCACCTTCAAGGGTCCCGCCCTCAATCACCAGGAGAACTTCGTGAAGGCCATCCGCAGCCGCAAATCGAGCGACCTCACGGCCGACATCGCCGAAGGCCATCTCTCCAGCGCCCTGTGCCACACCGGCAACATCTCCTACCGGCTCGGCCAGCAGGCCTCGCCGGGCGAGATCCGCGAGAAAGTCATGGGCAACCGCGACACGGCCGACGCCTATGAACGCATGGTGGCGCATCTCGGGACCAACAAGGTCGACCTCGCCAAGGACAAGCTCGTCTTCGGTGAAGCCCTCACGATGAATCCCAAGACGGAGCGGTTCACGAACAACGAGAAGGCCAACGCCCTCCTGACCCGCACCTACCGCCCGGGCTTCGAGATCAAGGACAAGGTCTGATCCGGCCTCGCCCGCCGCATCTTCGCGCCGGCCCCGCTCCCTGAGCGGGCCCGGCGTTTTTATTTGCCGTCCGTAAGCAGCCCTCGCGAACCGGCCGGAAAATCCTCTCCGCCAAGGCGGACGATCACTCGCCGAAGGTCTTGCGCAGATACTCGCGGCTGCGGGTGGCGATCGCCTCGGGGCCTTCCTCGAACTTGAAGACCTCCACGCTCACCATGCCGTCGTAGCCCACGTCGCGCAGGGCCGCCGCGATCGGGAAAAAATCCACGTCGCCGAAACCGGGCCCCTTCATATTGACGTCGTTCGCATGAAAATAGGCGAACTTGCCGACGCTTTCCCGAATGATCTGCGGCACGGGTTTCGCCTCCGATGACATCGCCTTCACATCGAGAATGATGCTCATCGCCCGGCTCGCGAACTGCGCCGCAAACCGGCGGCCCTCCTCGGCCGTGTTGACGAAATTGGTCTCCACCGGCGCCAGCGGCTCGAAGCACAACACCACGCCGCGATCCTCGGCCTCTTTCACCGCATCGCGGAACACCTCGGTGGCCCACGCCCACCCCTGCTCGTAGGTCACGCCGTCCTTCAGGTCGCGCTGCTTCGGCGAACCCACGACGATGCGGTTGCCGCCGAGATCCGCGCAGCACTTCACGAGGTCCACAAAATAACGCGCCGTGCCCGCCCGCACCGCCGCATCGGGATGTGTCAGGTACATTCCCTCCGTCTGCACGAGCACCCAATGCAGGCCGCTGATGGCGACGCCCGCGCGCGCCGCCGATTCCCGGATGCGCTGGCGCGCCTCGGCGGAAATCTCGGTGACCCGTTTCGCCACCGTGAAGGGCGCGATTTCGACCGCGTCGTAACCGGCCTTGCGCGCAAAGGCGAAGGTGTCGTCGAGGGTCCAGCCTTGGAAGATTTCGTTGCAGATGCCGAATTTCATTCCGGCGACGATGGCCGGCCGCGCGCCACAGACAAGACTGCGATGCAGCGAATTCACCGGAAAGTGATACTCCGCGCCGCGGGAGTTTCCCGCCGGCCCGCGCCCAAACCCCCGCTTTTCCGCCGGGTTGGACGCTCGTCGAGTTCGACATTGCCACGCCCTTCTCCACCGCCGGATAGTCGCCGCCGATGAAACCGAAAAAGGGGCTAAAGACTTCGCGGGCGGCCACGGAATATCGCTACGAAAAACTGACCTGGCCCGATATCAACGACGCGGTCGACCTGGGCAAGGTCTGCATCATCCCCTGTGGCGCCGTCGAGCAGCACGGCCCCCACCTCCCGCTCGATGTCGACATGGTTTGCCCCTCCGGCATCGCCCGCGGTGCCGGCGCCCTGGTCCCCGGCAAGATGCTCGTGCTGCCCACCGTGTGCTATGGCTACACCGGGCACGTGATGGATTTCCCCGGCACGATAAACCAGCACTACGAGCACTTCATCAACCACGTCCTCGATATCACGAAGTCGCTCGCCTACCACGGCTTCAAAAAAATCATGCTGCTCAACGGGCACGGTTCGAACATGCCGAACCTCGATCTCGTCGCCCGCCGCACCAATCTCGAGACGGACGCGGAGTGCATCCTCGGCGCGTGGTGGAATCTGCTGACGGTCGACAAGGATTTCCTGCCGCGCTGGCGCGAAAGCAAATTCCCCGGCGGCTGCGCCCATGCCTGCGAACTCGAAACCTCGCTCTACCTTTACCTCGACGGCGACAACGTGCGCACCGACAAGATCAAGAGCGGCACGATCAGCTTCAACGAAGAGGAAAATCCCTTCAACTTTGTCGATCTGTTCGGCGTCGGCCCCGCTTCCCTCATCTCCTGGACGAGCAGCTACAGCGCCACCGGCGTCCTCGGCGAAGCGGAACTGGCCACGCCCGAGAAGGGCAAGGAGGCCTACGAGGAAGCGGTGAAACAGCTCGTGCGTTTCGTGACCTGGTTCAAGGACCGCCCGAAAGACCGCCGCCTCGACCTGCATCGCCGGAAGCCGACGATGCCGATGCCGTGGGGCCAGCAATCGCACCGCTGACGGGCCGATCCACCGGGTCGCCACACCCGGCGTGATCCTGCTCATGCTCGTGATCCTGATCGCGCTCCTGCTCCACTGCGCCAACGTCCCGGATCGATCACGGGCAGGAGCAAGAGATCGCAGCCCGCATTCCCCACGCTCTCAACTCACGCGCAGAGCCACGCGTGAGACCGGGCCAGGCGTTGGTCACACCCGGCTTCTCACCGCGATTACAGAGAAGCGACGCCCGGGGCCTTTTCCCGAGTTCCTGAGTTCCACATAAATCATCTGCCCGTTGCCTCAGTGCGATTCACCGAAGGTGCCATGGTAGTCGCCGCCCACCCGGTGCCGCAGGTTTTTCCGCGGCGGGCGAGGCGTCGCGTCAACTCCCGTGCCGGCGGCGGCCGATCCGATCAGACCTGCGCCAGCCCTCGCCACCGGCGAGCGCCTTCGCGAAATCACGACGGGGTAAGGAATGCGGGGAAAACAGCGGGTTCATCCGCGGGGTTGTTGGGAGGTACGGATTGCCAACGGGCATATCGCGGCCCCCGCGTGAGGAAAGAATTTCCGCCGATGACCAGCGCGGCAGGAACTCGAAGCGTTGTGCTGCGCTCGCCCCGGGCGCGAAGCGCGGGGTGACGGGCCGGGGGCTCTCCGCCGGGCTGCACGAGCGGCTTCACGCCGCGATGCTCGCACCTGAATCGCGGAATAAATCCGCTCCTACAATTGCTAGGCTCCCGCGGAATCGCGGGGTAAACCCGCTCCTACAGTTTTGCCGCAGCTCATCCCCCGCCCTACGCCGCCGCCACCGGTTCGTCCGCCGTGATCGGCTCCGTGGGTTTGATTCCCAGCCAGCAGATGCCGCCGAGAAAATAGATCGCGCCGGAAATCCAGAACGTGAGCGCCCAGTCGCGACCGCTGGAATCGAGAATGATGCCCGTCACGAGCGGCGCCGCGGCACCGCCGATGGCCCCGATCATGTTCATGCTGCCCGACAGCGTGCCGGTGTATTTCGCCCCGACATCCATGCACGTGCTCCAACTGCCGGGCATCGTCAGGTCGTTGCAGAAACTGGCCATGCCCATGACGAGCATGGCGAACAGCGGGTCCTTGACGTAAAAGGAATACACCAGGAGCACGGCGGCCCCGGTGAAGCCGACCAGCGCGAGCGTCTTACGCATCCACACCACGCTGCCGAACACGCGGGCAAGCCACGGCGTCGCCAGGCCACACACGATGCAGCCAAATCCGCCGAAAAAGAGCGGGATCCCGGCCAGGGCCGCGACGAGCACCTTGCGCGTCATCTCGGCGGAAAGATGTGCGCTCAGGATGTTGCCCAGCCAGACCATGAACGCGTTCTGATTGAGCTCCAGCCCCCGGGTTTCACGCAGGTAGGTGGGCAGCCACGTGATGAAGAAAGCCCAGCCATACGAGAGGCTCGCGTATTGCAGCCAGAGCAGCCACACGGACCGCGAGGTCAGCAGCCGTTTCCACGGCACGCGGGGGTGACCGGTGTCGCCCGTGGTGCTGGTCCGGATCAGCGCGAGTTCGGCGGAGTTGACCTTGGGATGATCCTTAGGGTCGTCCCGAAACGAACGGTAGAAAATCACGGCCCACACCACGCCGATGCCGCCGAACAGCACGAAGGTGTTCCGCCAGGAAAGAAACGCCATGACCCAGATCACCAACAGCGGCGTGAACGCCCCGGCCCACCGCGCGCACAGCCACATGATCGCCTGCGCCCGCGCCCGCTCGGGGCCGGGCAGCCAGTTCATGAAGGCCTTGGTGAGATTGGGGAAGCAACCCGCCTCGCCCGCGCCGAAAAAGAACCGGCAGACGATCAGCGACACGGCGTTCCACGCGTAGCCGGTCGCGGCCGTGAAAAGCGACCACATCAGGACCACCCGCATCAGCACCTTCCGCGGCCCGATCAAATCCCCGAGCCAGCCGCCCGGAATCTCGAAGATCGCGTAGGCCAGCGCGAACATGGAAAAGGCCAGCCCCATCTGCGCCGAGGTGAGATTAAGGTCCTTCTGGATGTAGGGCGCCGCCTGGGAAATGCAGACGCGGTCGACGTAGGTGATGACCGCGAGCGTGGCGGCGAAGCCGATCACACTGTGGCGCACGCGGGTGGGGACGGACGAGGCGACGGGGTCTTTTTCGGGAGGCGACACGCGGGTTTCAGGTCTGGCCGGCTTGACTCAACGGGGGTGGAAAAACGCGCGCCAGTGGAGTTGGGTTGTTATTCGATGTCGAGCGGAGTCTGCGCTTTTTTCCCGTCGCCCGCAGCGGCCCGCATCGCGCCGCTTTCCGCCGGAGCGCTCAAATCCACGATGTCAGCGAATAGTTGACAACGTGGAATTATGGGTTCGGCCGGCGCATGCGGTGCATTGCGAAAACATCAAGCCGACGCTCCGGCGCGTGCGAGGTGGTCTGATTTCCCTCCCGCGGGACTGCGTTGCCTCCGGCGGCCGCCCGCCACCTTTTCGCTCGCGACGCCGTTGGGCTGTGCTCAGCTAGGCGCTCTCTTAGGTCCGCCCGCCGAACCCTTCCTGTTAAAAATCCCGTCCGACCTGTGTCGGTTGAATCCCATGCGATCCCTCACCCTCCTGCTCGCCCTGACGCTCGCCCTGAGCTCCGCCCGCGCCGAATTCCGGGCCTCGACCGTCAAAGTCGACATCAGCCCCAAGACGCCCCAGTGGCTCATGGGCTACGGCGCCCGCCAGTCCACCGGCATCCACGATCCGATTTTCCACCGGATCGCCGCCATGGACGACGGCACCACTCAGGTGTTCATCGTCGCCTCGGACCTGTGTCTGTTTTCTCCGACGGTGTACGATGATTTCACCGCCGAGCTGAAGGCAGAGACGGGCATCGAGCCGAAGCAGGTCTGGTGGACGGTCACCCACAGCCATTCCACGCCCGAGGTCGGACCACCGGGCATGTACGATGTTCTGCTCAAAGGCCGCTCGGACCATCCGTGGAACCGGGAGTACCTCCAGTTCATCAAGTCCTCGCTCATGGCGGGCATCAAGGAGGCGCGGGCCAAACTGGAACCGGCGCGCATCGCCATCGGCACGGGCATGGCCCGCGCCAACATCAACCGCCGCGCACGCGACCTCGACGGACGGATCTCGCTCGGCCTCAACCCCGACGGCCCGACCGACCGCCAGATCGGACTGATCCGACTGGAACGGCCCGACGGCTCGTTGCTCGGCTTGATCACCAACTACGCGATGCACGGCACCGTGCTCGGCGGTTCCTTCATGCAGATCAGCGGTGACGGGCCCGGCATCACCTCCGCCTACGTCGAGGAGAAATTGGGCGCCACCACCCTCTACGTAAACGGAGCCGCCGGCAATCTGGCGCCGATCTACACGGTCCAGGAAGCCCGCAACGCCCGCGTCCTCGGGGAATTCCGAGTCTTGCTCGGCAACAAGATCCTCGAGGCGAACCGCACCCTGGGACCCGGCACGGCGGACACGAAACTGTGGCTGGCGGAGACGTGGATCGAAACGCCCCGCAAGGCGGGCCTTGGCTGGTCGGAGGAACTCAAGAAGTACGGATCGAAGAGTGGCGGGGGCGCCGACCTCGTCCGCATTCCCGTGCGCGTGCTGCGCATCAACGACACCGTTTTGTGGGGCAGCCCGGTGGAGCTTTTCTGCGAAATCTCAAACAAGGTCCGGCAGGAATCGCCGTTCCGGAACACCTTTTTCTTCGGTTATTCCAACGGCTGGATCGGCTACCTGCCCACCGCCGAGGCCTTCCGCGACGGAGGCTACGAGCCGCGCACCTCGCCGTTCTCCGAACAGGTGGAGCAGGACTACCTCAAGGGCGTGCAAACGTTCCTTGAAGGCATGTCGCGCCACTGAGTGCCGACCCCGACCTCATGAAATTCGCGCTCCGCGGTCTGCTTTTGGTCGCACTCACGGCGACGCTCCACGCCGCCACCCCGCCCGCCCGCCCGCCAAACATCCTGCTGATCACGGCGGACAATCTCGGCTATGGCGACGTGGGCTGCTACGGCAACCGCGACGTGCTCACGCCGAATCTCGACGCGCTGGCCCGCGAGAGCGTGCGCTGCACATCCTTCTACACGGCGTCGCCAACCTGCACGGTTTCCCGGGCAACGCTGCTGACCGGCCGCTATCCGCAGCGCATCCGCCTCAACGCGCAACTGCCGGGCATCAAGGGCAACTACGGCATCGGCCTGCGGCATTCGGAGAGATTGATCCCGACCTATCTGAAGTCGGCAGGCTATGCCTCGGGCTGTTTCGGCAAATGGAATATCGGCTTCGCCCCGGGCAGCCGCCCGACGGAACGCGGCTTCGACGAGTTTATCGGCAACGCGTCGGGCAACATCGATTACTACTCCTACAGCTACCAGCGGAAGCATGACCTGTACCGGGGCACCGAGGAATTTCATTCCGACAAGTACGCGACCAATCTCTACGCCGACTCGGCCATCGACTTCATCCGGCGCAAGGCCGGCGGGCCGTTCTTCGTCTACCTGCCCTTCAACGCGCCGCATTACCCCAGCGGTGGCAACCTGCCGAAGGGCGAGAAGGTGGAATGGAAAGCGCCGGCGGAATTCTTCGCGCGTTACGGACTGTCGCCTGACGAACCCGATGAGAAAAAACGCTATCGCGTGGTGATCACCGCGCTCGACGACGCGATCGGCCGGGTCTTGAAGTCACTCGACGAACTCGGGCTGCGCGAGAACACCCTCGTCATTTTCTACTCCGACAACGGGGCCTTCATGCTTCCCCACAGCGGCCTCGAAGTCGCGTCCAACGCTCCCATGCGCAGCGGCGGCGTCACGCTCTGGGAAGGCGGCATCCGCGTCCCGGCCATGGTCCGCTGGCCCGGCCGGCTGCCGGCCGGCACGGTGTGCGGCGAGCCGATCATCAGCACGGATATTCTGCCCACCCTCCTCGCGGTGACGGGGCAGCCCCGGCCGAACGATCGCGGGCTGGACGGGCAGAACATTCTGGCGGTGCTCGCCGGCAGGGAAACGTCGCCGGCGCGGGATCTATTCTGGGAGTTCGAGCAATTTAAAAAGAACATGTCGGCCGTGCGCCGCGGGCAGTATAAATTGCATCGCAGCGACACCAAGGCGCCGTGGGAACTCTACGACGTCGTGAACGACCTCGGCGAAACCAAGGATCTGGCCGCCGCCAAACCGCACGTCCTCCAGTCGCTCGTCGCCGCATACGAGCGGTGGAGCGAAGCCGTGATCGAGTAGTCGCGGGTCCGGCCCGAAGGCGGGCGTGATTCCAAATGAAATCGCCCGCCGCTTCCGAGGGAAGCGCGGGCGATGATTCGCACCCTCCGGGCCGATCCGGCCGGAGTGGCGTCTTTCTTAGCGCTTCGAGAGATCGCGAATATAGAGATCCTTGAACAACATGTCTCCCAGTCCGCCGGAGTGAAGCTGCAGGGAAATATAGCCGTCGAAGGACTTCGGGGAAGGATCGGTGAAATCAACCAGGACCACCCCGTTCAACCGGGCGATGTAGCGATTGCCCTCCACGATCAAGACGTAGTCGTTCCAATCCGTCGGCTTAAGCACGAGTTCATTTTCCGGCGAGGGCCAGACGATCCAGCGCCGGCCGTCGCCGTAGATCCCGCCCGTGTGGTGCCCCACGACGCGGTCGATCTCGAACTGCAAGCCCTGGGTGATGTTCACCGAGCCCTCCTTGAAGTCGGAATGGAAAAACACGCCGCTGTTTCCCTCGGCCACGCACTTGAACCGCAGCGCAAGGTGGAAATCCTTGTACTTCTTTTCGGTCCGCAGGTAACCGTATTCCTTCGTGACGCCCTGCCCATGGATGGTGCCGTCCTCCACCGTCCACTTCTCTTTGCCGACGGGAACCCAGTTGGTCAGATCCTTCCCGTTGAAGAGCGAAACCCATCCGCTGGATGGCTCGCGGGGAGCTTGCGCCCCGAGACAGGAGGCGGACAAAATGAGCAGCAGGGCGAGACACCGACGGGGATAAGCAAGAGGGTTCATGGTCAAGTCGGTAAGCGGCGCTTTCGTGGCGGGCAATCGTTTTGTCATCTGATGCTGGTCGCGATTCAGGCTCGCGTGCCGCGGCGCGAATCTATTCACCGCTCGTTGGCCGCGCTCCATGCACCTCGAAGAAACCAAGCAAGCCCTCCTCGCCTCCTACCGCAGCCACGGCGGCATCAATCACCTCGATGGGGTCAATCTCCCGCCGCAGGAGTCGGTCAACCAGCTCGCCCGCGACTGCATGCACCTGCTGTTTCCGGGCTATTTCGAGGAGCGGACGCTCACCGAAAGCGAACTGCCCGAGCACGTGGGCCAGCTCCTCGCCGGCATCGACCGCCGGCTTGCCGCCGAGCTCGAGAAATGCCTGCGCTTCGCCCAGATCGCCGAGCCTGCGAAAAAAGCCCGGGCGCACACGACGGCCTTTCTCGCGCAACTCCCGGAATTGCGCAAAGTCATCACGACGGACGTCGAGGCCGCCTATCAGGGCGATCCGGCGGCGCGGAGTGTCGAGGAGATCATCCTCGCCTACCCGTGCGTGCTCGTGATCTCGCTCCAGCGGCTGGCCCACGTGCTCTACCATCTCGGCGTGCCGTTGCTGCCGCGGATGCTGACCGAGTTCGGCCACGAGCGCACCGGCTGCGACATTCATCCCGGCGCGCAGCTGGGCAGTCATTTCTTCGTCGATCATTGCACCGGCGTCGTCATCGGTGAAACGGCCACCGTCGGCTCCCACGTGAAGCTTTATCAAGGGGTGACCCTGGGAGCGAAATCGTTCGAGGTCGACGAGGACGGCCGCCCGATCAAGGGCGTAAAGCGGCACCCGGATATCGGCGACCACGTGACCATCTACGCCCATGCCACCATCCTGGGCGGCGATACCCGGGTCGGACGAAATTCGATCATCGGCTCGAATGTCTGGCTGATGAAATCGATTCCCGACGATTCCGTCGCGTATTTTAAGGGCGAAAACCTCGTGATCCGGTCCCGCCGTAGCAAAGAGGCCCTCGTGGAGCGCAGCGGCGCGCCCGCCCACGAGCACAACTGGGATATCTGATTTCCCCGCCAGGGGCGCCGGATCCGGTACCGGCCGGCCAGCGGGATATGACAGCAAACGCATTTGCGGGATGCCCGGTCGCCGCGCATGATTTTTGTCCTTCATGACGTTTCGTTCCGCCATCGCCAGAGCCTGTCACGCACCCTGTTGCGTCGGCGCTTGCTGCTGCCCGATTTAGAAAATGGCCACTGCGGAAAAAGTTTCACCCGCGGTTGACGTCGCCGCGGTGAACGCCTTGCTCGCGTCTGCCTCGGCCGAGGACCGCATTGCCTGGGCCGCCCGCGAATTCGGCGAAACGCTGGTGCTCAGCTCCAGTTTTGGCGCCCAAGCGGCGGTCATGCTCAGCCTCGCGGCCGCCGTGCTGCCGAACATTCCGGTCGTCCTGATCGATACCGGCTATCTATTTCCGGAAACCTATCGTTTTGCCGACGAGCTGGCCACCCGCCTGAAGCTCAACCTCAAGGTTTACCGCGCCCCTCTGTCGCCCGCCTGGCTGGAGGCCCGGCACGGTCAACTGTGGGAACAGGGTCTCGAGGGCCTCACGCGCTATAACCAGCTCGTCAAAGTCGAGCCCATGCAACGGGCGCTCCGGGAACTCGGGGCCCGCGCCTGGCTGGCCGGCCTGCGCCGCGCGCAGTCCAGCACCCGGGAAAAACTCGAAGTCGTCGGAGTGCAGGATGGACGCGTCAAGGTTCATCCCATCATCGACTGGTCCGATCGCGATATCCACCGCTACCTCACCAAGCACGGACTGCCTTATCATCCTTTGTGGGAGAAGGGCTACGTCTCGATCGGCGACACGCATTCGAGCCGCCCGCTCACGGCCGATATGACGCCCGAACAAACGCGCTTCTTTGGCCTCAAGCGCGAGTGCGGTCTGCACGAAGAAACCGGTGGCACCGGCATTTAGGCCGTCCGGCACTCGACTCTCCTCCGTCTCTTTTCTAAAAACTCACTTCTTACGCATGTCGCATCTCGACGAACTCGAATCCCACAGCATCTACCTGCTCCGCGAAGCCTATCATAACTTCGAAAAGCCCGGCATGCTCTGGTCCATGGGCAAGGATTCCAACGTCCTCATCTGGCTCGCGAAAAAGGCCTTCGGCAGTCACGTGCCGTTTCCCATCATCCATGTCGACACCACCTACGAGTTTCCAGAGATGCTCGATTTTCGCGCGTGGGCGAAAGACCACTACGGCCTAGATTTGATCGTCTGGATCAACCAGGACGCGCGGAAACGCGGCATCGGCTACGAGACCACCGATCCGGTCACCGTCACCCACGAGCTCAAGACCGTGGCGCTCCAGCAGGTCCTCGGTGAATATAAATTCGACGCCCTCGTCACCGGAATCCGGCGCGACGAGGATTCGACCCGGGCCAAGGAGCGCTATTTCTCGCCGCGCAACGCGGAATTCGAGTGGGACTACAAGGACCAGCCGCCGGAGTTCTGGAATCATTTCACCACCGATGTAGGGCCGGGCGAACACGTCCGGGTGCAACCGCTGCTCGATTGGACGGAAATCGACATTTGGCGCTACCTCGACCGCGAAAAAGTGCCGCTGCCCGGCATGTATTTCAGCCGCAACGGCCGGCGTTATCGTTCCCTCGGCTGCTGGCCGATCACGAAGGACGTGCCGTCCACCGCCACCACCATCAACGAAATCATCGAGGAACTGAAGGTCACGCGCACGTCGGAACGCGCCGGCCGCGCCCAGGATCACCACGAGCGCAACGCCATGCAGAAGCTGCGCGCCAAGGGTTTCATGTGATCGCGCCCGCCCTTCAATCTTTGACCGCCGATTCTCTTTACGTCCGCCGATGAGCAACCTTTCCGCCCAATCCACACCCGTCGCCACGCCACCGAAGACGCAGCCGCCCGCCGCCGTCGCCAATGACATCCGGCGCTCGACCGAAGGCTCGCTCGCGGCCCCCTCGACGCTCGATCACCTTTATCTGGTCGTGGTCGGACACGTCGACCACGGCAAGTCCACCCTCATCGGCCGGCTGCTTTTCGACACGAATTCAGTGCCCGAGGGCAAAGCCGAGCACATCCAGGCCGCCTGCAAAGCCGAGGGCATGGAGTTCGAATATGCGTTCCTCATGGACGCCCTCCTCGAGGAACAGGCGCAGAACATCACGATGGACACCACGCGGGTGCCCTTCCGGACCGCCCGCCGCGCGTTCACCATCATCGATGCACCCGGCCACAAGGAATTCCTCAAGAACATGATCACGGGCGCGGCCAGCGCTGACGCCGCGATCCTCATCGTCGACGCCAACGAGGGCCTCCGCGAACAGACCCGGCGCCACGGCTACCTGTTGTCGCTCCTCGGCCTCAAGCAGGTCGTCGTCGCGGTCAACAAAATGGACCTCGTCAACTACGACGAGCAGATCTTCAACCGCATTCGGACCGAACTCACGGAGTTCCTGGGCCGGCTCAACGTGAAGCCCGCTCATTTCGTGCCCATCGCCGCCAAGCACGGGCACGGCCTGCTCCACGTTGACGAAAAAACCCCGTGGTATCGCGGTCCCGCCCTGCTTGAGGCGCTCGAGCAATTCCGCTCCACGCCGCCGATCGCAGGCGCGCCGCTCCGGCTGACGGTGCAGGATATCTATCGCTTCGATGCGCGCCGCATCGTCGCGGGTCTGGTCGAGGCCGGCTCGGTCGCCGCGGGCGACCCGATCGAATTCCACCCCGGCGGAAAACGCAGCCGGGTGAAGACCATCGAAACCTGGCCGGCGATCGAGGGCGGCTTCAAGGGACGCATCGGCGCGGGCCTCTCCGTGGCCGTCACCCTGGAGGACGAACTCTTTGTGGAACGCGGCCAGATCGGGGCGCCTCCGGGTGCGACCCCGACTGAGGCACGCGAATTCACCGCCCGGGTTTTCTGGCTTCACGCCGAGCCCCTGCGCGTCGGCGACACGCTGCCACTGCGGCTCGGCACCCAGCAGGCCGACGCCCGCATTGTCGCGGTTTCGCGCGTGCTTGATGCCGTCACCCTTGACGCCAGCCACGCGCCCGCTTCCGAAGTCAAACGGCACGAAGTCGCCGAACTCCGACTCCGGGTGCGCAAGCCGATTGCCTTCGACGCCGGCGGAAAAATCCCCCCCCTGGGCCGTTTCGTGCTCATGCGCGGCCGCCGGATCGCCGGCGGCGGCGTCATCGACGCGGCCATCAAGGACGAGGCCGCCCAAGCCGACAATCTTCCGGTCACGACGCGCGCCCGCGCCTCGCTGCTCGGCCACCGCGGCGCGGTGATCTGGCTCACCGGGTTCTCCGGGTCGGGCAAGTCGACGCTGTCCACCGCCCTTGAACAACGGCTCTTCCGCGCCGGTGTCCTCCCCGTCGTCCTCGATGGCGACGTCCTTCGCGCCGGCCTGTGTGCCGGGCTCGGCTTCTCCGACACCGATCGCAAGGAAAACATCCGGCGCGCCGCCGAGGCCGCGCTGCTGCTCGCCGACTCCGGTGCCGTCGTGGTCACCGCGCTCATCTCGCCCTTCCGTGCGGATCGCCAGCACGTGGCCGATCGCTGCAAGGCGCGGGGCATCCCGTTCGCCGAGGTGTTCGTCAACGCCCCGCTCGCGGAATGCGAACGCCGCGATCCGAAACAGCTCTACAAGCGCGCTCGGGCCGGCGAAATCCCGAAGTTCACGGGCATCGATTCCCCCTACGAGCCACCCACCGCGCCCGCGCTGGAAGTCCGGACGGACCTTGAGTCGGTGGAGCAATCGCTGGAGAAACTGACGACCCTCGCCCTCGGTCTGGCGCGTCCGCCGGAACGCGAAGCGGGCGCGGCAGGTGCTGACATCTGATTCGAAAATGCCACGAAGCCCTTCCATTGAAAACGGCCGGACCCGGGTGAGCGCCCGCCCCGGCCGCACTGGGATTTTTTCGCGATGAAGGGTCTTGTCCATTTGGTCGGCGCGGGACCCGGCGATCCGGAATTGCTGACGCTCAAGGCGCACCGGCTGATTCAGGCGGCCGACGTCATCGTTCACGACCATCTTGTGGCGCCCGCCATCCTGGCGCTTGCCCGGCCGACGGCCGAGCGGATCTTCGTCGGCAAGCAAGGCGGGGGCTTTTGCTGCCCGCAGCGCGATATCGAGGGCACGTTGATCCGCCTCGCCCGGGCGGGAAAAAATGTCGTCCGGCTCAAGGGTGGTGACCCCTTCGTGTTCGGCCGCGGCGGCGAAGAGGCCGAGGCGCTGGTTGCGGCCGGGATCCCGTTCGAAATCGTTCCGGGCGTCACTTCCGCGCTGGCGGCGGCCGCCTACGCCGGCGTGCCGCTCACGCACCGGGGTTACAGCTCCGCGGTCGTGTTTCTGACCGGACACGAGGATCCCAACAAGGCGGATTCCGCCATCCATTGGGAGGACTACGCGAAGCTCGGTGCCACGCTCTGCATTTACATGGGGATGAAAAATTTGGAGACAATTACCCGGCGCCTGCAGGCCGGCGGTCTCTCTCCGGAAACGCCCGCGCTGGTCGTCCAGTCCGCGACGACCGGTGAACACCGGCAACTCCTGAGCTCTCTCGGGGAAATCGCCCTCACCTCCGAACGCGACGGCTTCGGCGCACCCGCGATGGTGGTCATCGGCGAGGTCGCCGCGCTCTCCGAAAAACTGGGCTGGTTTGCCCTCGGCGCGACCCGCCGGCAAACCGCCGCAGCTGCGTCATGACGATCGCCCTGATCGATAACGGTTCGCTTGAGCCGGCCGCGCACCAAAACCTGCGCGCCGTCGCAGCCGCCTTGTCGGTCGCCG
The DNA here is from genome assembly GCA_947474935.1 of Opitutia bacterium. Taxonomy (GTDB): domain Bacteria; phylum Verrucomicrobiota; class Verrucomicrobiia; order Opitutales; family Opitutaceae; genus ER46. Next base: position 267,276 of record CANJKL010000001.1, on the reverse strand, counting down.
TCAACGTCGCGGTTCAGGCGGTTTCGTGGAAACACAGCGGCCGCATCGACGCCGCCGAGCTCGACGGCGCTCCGGCCTGGACGCTGGCGCCTTGGATGGAGACGCAGCTCGCCCGGGGCGAACGCCATTTCGTCTTCGTCCCCTTTTTCATCAGCGCCCAAGGTGCGATCGGTTCGGCGTTGCGGAGCGATCTCGATCGCCTCCAGCGTCCCGGCTTGAATTTCGAGTTCACGTTTACCGCCAGTCTGGCCGCCCGCGGCGTGATTGCCGCGATCGTCGCCACGCGCATCCGCGAAACCATCACCGCACGCACGCTCGAATCGCCCCCGGTGATCGTGGTCGATCATGGTGGCCCTTCGCCGGTTTCCGCCCACTTGCGCGACGAGCTGGCCGGGAAAATCCGCGCTGAACTCGGCGCCGCGATCGGACCGCTCGCCGCCGCCTCGATGGAGGGCGCCGCCCACGCCCACAACCGACCCCTGCTTGCCGACCAGCTCTCCGCACCTGGATTCGATCGCGGCGATGTCGTCATTGCCCCGTTGTTTCTTTCCGCCGGCCGGCACGCCGGTCCTCAAGGGGATCTCGCCCGGATCGGGCAAGCCGCGGAAAAGCGGGCGGCCAGCCCGCTACGCTGCCATTTCACCCAACTTGTCGGCACGCATCCGCGGGCCGTCGACGCGCTCGCCACCGCGCTGCGCGAAACGCTCGCCCACCTTCCCGACCACGCCGCCGTATGAGCTCCACGCCTGACCCCGTCACGATTCCCGCCCCGGAAAAGCCGCTCCATAAAAACGAGCACCTCAAGGCCGGGAGTAATTTTCTCCGCGGCGACATCCTGCGCGAATTGGCCGACACCTCCACCGGAAGCATCACCGAGGACAGCAGCCAGCTCACCAAATTTCACGGGATCTACGCGCAGGACGACCGCGATCTCCGCAACCAGCGGCGCAAGGAGGGCAAGGAAAAGGCCTTCAGCTTCATGGCGCGGGTCCGCGTTCCCGGCGGCGTCTGCACGCCCGCCCAATGGCTGGCCCTCGACACCCTCGCCGACCAGTACGCCAACGGCACGTTGAAACTCACCACGCGCCAGGCGTTCCAGTTTCACGGCATTCTCAAGGGCGATCTCTGGCGCACGATCAACGGTGTGAACCGGTCGCTGCTCGACACCATCGCCGCGTGCGGCGACGTGAACCGCAACGTGATGTGCAATCCGAATCCCGATCAATCGGCGCTGCACGCCGAGGTTTACCACGTCACGAAGGCGATCAGCGCCCATCTCCTGCCGCGTTCGCGCGCCTACCACGAATTGTGGGTCGGCGATGAACTCGTCGCCGGCGGCGAGCCCGAGGCGGAACCGATCTACGGCCAGACCTACCTGCCGCGGAAATTCAAAATTGTCGTCGCCGTCCCGCCGAGCAACGACGTGGACATCTACGGCAACGATCTGGGCTACATCGCAATCACCGACGCCCAGGGCAAACTCACCGGCTTCAACGTGACGGTCGGCGGCGGGCTGGGCATGTCGCACAACCAACTGGAGACCTTTCCGCGCATCGCGGACCTCATGGGTTTTTGCACGGTGGCGCAGGCGGTCGACGTCGCGGAGAAAATCCTGATGGTGCAGCGCGATTACGGCGATCGCACCGACCGCAAGCATGCGCGGCTCAAGTACACGATCGAGGATCGCGGTCTCGTCTGGTTCCGCGAGGAAGTGGAGAAGCGGCTCGGTTACCGGCTCGGCTCCCCCCGGCGCTTCGAGTTCACCCACACCGGCGACCGCTACGGCTGGGTGGACGGCGAAAACGGTCATGCCCATTTCACGCTGTTCATCCAGAGCGGACGCGTGAAAGACACGCCGGACTACCAGCTGAAGACCGCGCTCCGCGAGATCGCCTTGGTGCACAAGGGCGATCTCCGGCTGACCGCCAACCAGAATCTCATCATTGCCAACGTGTCCCCCGAAGGGCGCTCCCAGATCGAGGCCGTGCTGCGCAAACATCGCCTCGACACCGCGAACCACGCCAGTGGATTGAAGCTGAATGCGATGTCCTGCGTGGCTCTTCCCACCTGCGGCCTCGCCCTCGCAGAGAGCGAGCGCTATCTACCGGATCTCGTCACGCTGCTGGAGGGTGAAATCGAGGCCGCCGGCCTGCGGGATGACGCGATCACCCTGCGGATCACCGGGTGCCCGAACGGCTGCGGCCGCCCGTTCCTCGCCGAAATCGGTTTTGTCGGCAAGGCCCCCGGAAAATACAACGTCTACCTTGGGGCCGCGTTCAACGGTTCGCGGCTGAATATTCTCTACAAGTCCTCGGTGCCCACGTCCGAAATCGTGCCGCTCCTCGGGCCGATCATCCGGCGTTACGCGACCGAGCGCACCAAGGGCGAACGCTTTGGCGATTTCGTGATTCGCGCCGGCTACGTCACGCCGACCTACACTCCGCAGGACTTTCACGAACAGCCCAAAGCGGCCAAGAGCGAACAGGTTTGATCAGGTTCGTCCGGCAGGGATTAGCGAGACCCTGCCGGGCGAAGACCGGAGGACGGCCTCAAAAGCCGGCGAACCGTAGCGCTCATTCGGAGACCAACCGGCACTTGGCCGGTCGAACCGAACGAGTTCGAACAGGTCGCGGCAGCAATCGTCGATCTTCGCCCGGGCGCGGGCGGCGGCTGGCTCAAATGCCCGCGAATATTGGAAAAAGAGGGCGGGCCGCCTACCCCTAAGCGGCCCGCCCATAGCTTTCTTACTTACCCCAATTCTCCACCGCTAAGCGGAGGAGAAAAGTCTGAAAGATGAGAAATGCGGATCCCCCAATAGTTCCACTGCTTGAAGTAGAATTATCGAAAAAAATGCCGAGAACTTTAGCGCTATTTTGCGCGAGTTCATCGGCAGAGGCCGGACTTACTTAAATCTTTCTGCTTCAGGGACTTTTTTAGTCGGCTTGGGCTCGGTCCACAGTCGAATCAGCAACTCCGCCAGATTTCTCATACTGGTGCGACCGATCCCTTCGGCACGAACCGCCTCCTTAAAAGCCGTCACCACGGCGCTGCGCTCCACGTAGTAGCGCCAGAGTTCGGTCTCCAGTTGGTGCGCCGCCGCATGGTCGTCCCCCAAGCTCCGGCAAACAGTTTGAACTTTGCCCTGCCAGTAGTGTCGCTCCTCGGCATGACGCTGCAAATAATCGAAAATCCGCTGCTCGCAGCGATTGAGGCTCATTTTGCCAACGTGCGTCGGGCCTGGGGAAAAACAACCGCAAAACGGCCGTTCATCGTGGCGTTGCAATTTTCCTCCGTTCGCGATTAACGATTCCGCGTCAGCCCAACTAACCCGTTCCCTTTATGTGGCAGAAATTCAAAGAACAATTACCCGCCGTTATCCTTACGGCTCTGCTGATCATCGGCGGAGCGTTTTGGCTTCACCAACAGACCGTAAACCAAATGAATGCGGCGCAGGAGGCCCAGATCGCCCGGCAGCGTGAGTCCAACGACACGCTCAAGGCCGCTTCGGATGAAAATCGCCGGCAGATCGAGGCGACCAACAAGCTGCTCCGGGACGCGATCTCCAAGCGCGAGGCCGACATGTTCCGTACGGACGAGGAGATGCAAAAGCTCAATACCGAGCGGATGAACGCCTTGGCCGAGGCCATCGCCAAGAAGGTGATGCCCTACAATGCCCTCCCCAAATCGGCGGAGGAAGCGGAGAAGATGCAGAACGAGCAGGTGGACAAGGTCTCCTCCCGCATGACGGACCGCATTCAGCCCATTCTCTCTGAAATGGCGAAAGATCAAAACCTGACGCGTGATTCGATCTCCAAGTACAGCCAGCGCATTTCCGACCAAGTCGGCAATGTACTCACCGCTGAACTCGCCAAGAATCAGCAGCTGAACAACAATCTGCAGCAGACTCAGGCTGTGGCTCAGGACGCCCTCAAGCTTTCGCACGAGATCACCGCGCTCTACCTTAGTTCCTTCAAGGATCAGGGCCTGATCACCCGGTTACTCACGCTCCCGGCCAATGTGGTGAAAGATGCGGCCAGCATGAGTATTGTGAACAGCAGCGAACGCAAGAAGCGGGAAGAAGAACTGGTCGGCAAGATGGCCGAAATCGACCGTCGACTCGTGGAAATCCAGGCCCAGGCGCCGCAAGCCGCCTCCACGACGCCCACCGCCCGCCCGCAGCGTCCCGCCACGCAGCCGTAAGCGCCCGACCAAACCCTGCCAGCCCCACGGCCGTCACTCCCAAGCCACGCGAGCAATCAGCGTGGCTTTGTTGTTTTCACCTTCCGCCATGCCCGCCCGCACTCTCCTCCCCCACCTGCTCTTCGCCCTGCTCCTGGCCGGCTTTGCCGCCTGCTCGAAACACGAGTCCGCCGTGCAGTCCGGCTTGAAGGGGCAGATCCTCCATTGGGGCAATCTGGGCGAGCCGACCGACCTCGATCCCCACATCACGGCGAGCCAGCAGGATTTCAACATCGTGATGAATCTTTTCGAGGGCCTCACGACCTACGATCCGCGCGATCTGCACCCGATTCCCGGCGTCGCGGAAAAATGGGGGTCGAGCAGCGACGGCCTGACGTGGACGTTTCACCTGCGCGCCGACGCCCGGTGGTCCAATGGCGATCCCGTCACCGCCACGGACTTCCTGTACGGATTTCAGCGCATGCTCTCGCCAGGCCTCGCGGCGGAATACGCCTACATGCTGCACCACCTGAAAAATGCCGAGGCCTTCAACACCGGCAAACTCACGGATTTTTCCCGAGTCGGAGCGAAGGCTCCGGACCTCCGGACCCTGGTCCTGACGCTCTCGCATCCGGTGCCGTATCTGCCCTCCCTCGTGTGTCACTCGTCCTGGTATCCGGCACATCGCGCGACCATCGAAAAGTTCGGCAAGATCGACACCCGCGGTTCTGCGTGGACCCGGCCGGGGAATTTAGTGGGCAACGGCGGCTTCACCCTCGCCGAATGGAGACCCAATCGTGTGATCCGCCTCGTGAAATCGGCCACGCACTGGGATCGCGGTGCCATCCGGCTCAACGAGGTAAATTTTTATCCCATCGAAAACGAGTCGACCGAGGACGCGGCCTTCCGCTCCGGCCAACTGCATATCACCGCCCAGGTCCCGATCGAAAAAATCGCCGACTACAAAAAGGACCCCGCGCACCTGCTGCAGCAGGGCGTCATGCTCGGCACTTACTATTATAAGTTCAACGTCACGAAGCCGCCGCTCAACGACGTCCGGGTGCGCCGTGCGCTCGCGATGAGCATCGACCGCCGGCAGATCGTCGAGCGGGTTTCCAAGGGCGACCAGACTCCCGCCAGTCATCTCACCCCACCGGACACCGGCGGTTTCACGGCCCGCGCCCAGCTGCCCACCGACCCCGCTGCCGCGCAAAAACTCCTCGCCGAGGCCGGTTACCCGGGCGGCAAGGGTTTCCCGAAACTCGAACTCCTCTACAACACCACCGAGGGCCATCGCAAAATCGCCGAGGCGATCCAGCAGATGTGGCGCAAGCATCTCGGCATCGATATCAGCCTCTACAATCAAGAGGCCAAGGTCTGGAACGACTCCATGCGTCAGATGAATTACCAGATCGCCCGCTACGCGTGGGTGGGCGACTACCTCGATCCCAGCACGTTTCTCGACTTGATGACGACGGGCAACGGGAACAACCAGACGGGTTGGGGCAACGCCGAGTATGACCGCCTGATCGAGCTGGCCCGCACCACCGCCGACAACACCCAACGCTACGAGTACTTCCAACGCTGCGAGGAGATCCTCGTCGCCGAGGCGCCCTTCGCCCCGATCTACTTCTACCAGCGCAACTACCTCAAGCGGCCCGAGGTGAAGGGCTGGTATGGCACTCTGCTCGATCTTCATCCGCTGAAAGGCGTTTACCTCGAGGCCCCGGCCGCCGGCACGAACTAGGCGTCCGGCGGGTTATTCAGTGAGATAGAACGGAGCCGGCAGCTTGAACGTCCGCTCCGCGAAGCCTCCCACCAAATCGCTTTCCTGATCGCCGATGTTGGCGATGATTGTGCGCCCCGCGGTGGTGAGGCGCTGGCGCTCGGCAGTTTTGAACGCGGCCGCCGTGCGTTTGTCCATGTCGGGCTTGCAGATCAGGGCAACGTAGTCGGTGCATTCAATTGCCCGGAGGTTTTTCTCCGTACCCGCCCGGTCCCGCTCACGCCGCCCGGTGATCAAAACCACGTCGACTCCGAGCTGCCGTGCCGCCCGATAAACCTCGCACACCGGCTTGATCGCCGGCGCCCGGCCTTCGCTCACCCACGCGGTCCAGGTGGCCGTCGAATAGCCCAAATCCAGCGATTCCATATTCGGCCAATTCGAAAACAACGTCTCATCGAGATCGAACACCACCGTCAGCTTCCCCGCCGCCGCGCTCGCCTGGACGTCGCCAGACGATGCCACTCTTGCCTCGATCCACGCCGCCGCCCGGGCCGCCACGACCGCGATCTCACGCTCGTAATCGCCCGATTCGACCTACGCCCTAACCTCCCGTTTGAGCAGCGAGAGATTGCGCGGTTCGCGAGAGACCGTCGCACAACCGGCGCAGACCAGCACGGCCACCGTGCCCGCTAACCGAAGCAGAGGAAATCGCCGCATGGACTGCACGATGGAGTCGGGCTTCCCGGGCACGAAACCAAAATGCGCGGACTATTTCGCCGCCACGTCCGGCTGCTCCGCACCCGCTTCGGTCTTCGTGCCAAAAAGCCAGAGGCGGCGCAGGCCCGGCATCGCTTTCAACCGCGCCACGCCGCGGTCATCGACCGGCGTCGCCGTCAGATTCAGCGATTCCAGTTTCTGGAGCGGCACGAGCGCCGACACTCCGTCGGACGTCACGGCGGTTCGCGTCAAGTCGAGCGTGCGCAGGTTCGCCCAGGTCGCAACGGCCGCGAGTCCGGCATCGGTCACCTTGGTGCGCGCGAGTTCGGCCTCGACGATGAGTTCGGCCACGGGCGCGAGCCGCTTCAGCACCGCGTCGTCGCAGCGACCCGGCGCACTGACCGTGCGCAAGACCAGCCCGTCCGTGGCAACGGCAGACCGCGGAGTCAGCCGGACTCCGGCCGCCGACTCCAACGCGGCGATTTCCTGGGCTCGCGGCCGCCAGTCCGGCGCCAACGGCACTGGCGGAGGTTTCGGTGCCGGGGGCGCCGGCGCATTCGGAAACGCACTTAACGGGGCCGATTCCGACGCGCCGCCCGCTATCCACAGTTCGATGATCTTTTTCTCGTAGACCGTCAGGCCCGGCTTGCCGTCGCTCGGCATGACCTCTTCATCGTCAGCGGGCAGCGTGATCCTTCGAAAAAGTTCACTCTCCTTCGTGTCACCCGGTGCGACGATTTTTCCGCTCTCACCGCCGCGTTGCAAAAAGGCGAAGGTGTCGAGGCGCAGTCCGGATTTCTGTTTCTCTTCGCCGTGGCAAACGGCGCAATGCCGGTCGAGAATCGGCGCCACGCGCGCCTGAAAAAACGACGGCTCGCCCCGCGCGATCAGCGTCAGGGCGAAAAAAACCAGTGTTTGAAAAAGGCCGGCACGGGTGGGCCGGTTCAGCGGGGCAAACCGATCGATGCCCCAACCGTTTCCGCCCGCCCGTGGTCGCATCGCTTCAGGTGAGAATTCCATCGATGACTTTCGCGGGCAACACCCCCGTGAGTTTCTGGTCGAGGCCCTGGAATTTGAACGAGAGCCGGTTGTGATCGATCCCGAAGAGGTGCAGGATCGTCGCGTGCAGATCGCGGATGTGCACGGGATCCTTCACGATGTTGTAGGAAAAATCGTCGGTCTGGCCGAACGAGATTCCCGGTTTCACGCCGGCGCCCGCCATCCACATGCTGAAGCACCGCGGATGATGATCGCGGCCGTAGAGATCCCGCTTGAGTCCGCCCTGGGAATAAACCGTGCGGCCGAATTCCCCGCCCCAGATCACCAGCGTGTCGTCCAGCATGCCGCGGCGCTTGAGATCCGCGATGAGCGCGTAGGTCGGGCGGTCGGAATCTTCGCAGAGCGCGGTCAGCCGCCCCGGCACATCCGCATGCGTGTCCCAGCTGCGCAGGAAAACCTGCGAGAACCGCACGCCTCGCTCCGCCATGCGGCGGGCCATGAGACAATTGTAGGCAAACGTGCCCGGCTCCTTCGCTTTCGGCCCGTAAAGATCCCACGTTGAGGCCGGTTCGTCGGACAAATTCGTGAGCTCGGGCACGGAGGTCTGCATCCGGAACGCCATTTCGTACTGCGCGATTCGCGCATGCGTTTCGGGATCGCCGAGGCGTTCGTAAAGCTGGCGGTTGAGCGCATTCACTCCGTCCACCATCGCGCGGCGTGCGTCGGGATTGATGCCTTTCGGATTGTTGAGGTAGAGCACCGGATCGTTGCCGGCGCGCAAAGCGACCGCCGCATGTTCCGGCGACAAAAATCCCGCCGACCACAGGCGGTTGGACAACGCCTGCACATTCTTCGTCACGGGCATTTTCGACGTCATGACGACGAACGTCGGCAACTCCTCGTTCATCGCGCCCAAACCATACGACAGCCACGAGCCGAGCGAAGGCCGGCCGGGAAACATGTTGCCCGTGGTGATCTGGAGGATGGCCGGCTCGTGATTGATGGCCTCGGTGTAGAGCGACTTGATGACGGCGATTTCGTCCGCGATTTTCGCCGTCCAAGGGAAGAGCTCAGACACCCAGTGCCCGGCTTTGCCGTGCTGCTTGAACTTGAACATGCTCGGCGCGATCGGCAGGCGCGCCTGACTGGCCGTCATGCCCGTGAGCACCTGCCCGCCGCGCACCGACTCGGGCAGATCCTTGTCGAACAGCTCCGCGAGCTGCGGCTTGTAGTCCCAAGTTTCAAGCTGGGACGGCGCACCGGCCATGAACAGATAGATGGCGCGCTTGGCCTTCGGGGCAAAGTGCGGGCGGATCTCCGGCAACAGCGCCCCATCGGCCAGCAGTTGCGGCGCAGATTTGCCCAGAATCGTGGCGAGACCAGCCCACGCCAGCGCCTTGCCGCCGCGGCCGAGAAAATGCCGCCGGGTTTCGAGTTCGAGCCACTCGCGCTTGAGCGAGTCCGCCACCGGCAGGTCCCACACCGTCGGATGCTCCCCGGCATGGTCCGAGCAGAGGTGGGCATGGGGATCGTGCTGATCGTGGGGAAACATGGTCAAGGGGCGAAAATCAGCTCCGACGGACTCCGGTGTCGCCGCGGAAAGTGCGGGCCAACCGAAGCCGCAATCGTTGGATAACGCGCTTCATTTGTTCAGGAATTCGTCGAGGTTGAGAAACTCGCTCGCCACGAGGGTCCACGCCGCGAGTTCGCGCGGGTCCAGCATCGGATCGGCCGGCGATTCGCCCACGGTGAGCAACGCCTTCGCGTCCTCTTCCCGGCTGGCGAAATGGCCGCGGTAGGTTGTCACCGATTTGTCGACGAGTTTGCCCTCGGCGGGAGTGAGCGTGCGGCCCACGGTTGCCCGGGCCACGAACGCCAGGCGCACGGCGTCGCCCGGCCCGGCGCGGAGTGCATGCTCGGCCAGCTTTCGCGCCGCCTCGACCCACTGCGGATCGTTCATGGTGACGAAAGCCTGCAGCGGCGTGTTGGTGCGGGCCCGGCGCGTGCAAACCACTTCGCGCGACGTCGCGTCGAACGTCTCCATGCCCGGCGGCGGCGAGGCTCGCTTCCAAAACGTGTAAACGCTGCGCCGGTAAAGATTCTCCCCCGTGTCCGGCTCGTAATGTTTCGTGTTCGACTCGGGCATCGCCACTTCCTCCCACAGCCCCGGCGGTTGGTAGGGTTTGACCGATGGCCCGCCCACTTTCTCCACCAGCAAACCCGCGGCCGCCAGCGCGGCATCGCGCAGCACTTCGCCGTCCATTCGAAAACGCGGGCCGCGCGAAAGCAGCCGGTTGCCTGGATCTTTCGCGAGCCGGTCCGGAGTCACCGCGGCCGACTGCCGATAAGTCGCGGACGTGACCAGCAACCGGTAGAGTTTCTTCACATCCCAGCCGCTCTCGCGAAACTCCACCGCCAGCCAGTCGAGTAATTCCGGATGCGACGGACGCGTGCCCATCACGCCGAAATCGCCCGCCGTCTCGACCAGGCCGCGGCCGAAAACCTCCTGCCACATCCGATTCACGGTTACCCGCGCAAACAGCGGCTGCTCGGGAGACACCAGCCAGTCCCCGAGGCCGCGCCGGTTCGGCGCCGCCCCCGGCGGCAGCTTCGGCAGGAAGTGCGGCGTGGCCGGGCCCACGCGTTCCAGGCGCGCGAAATAGTCCCCCCGCTTCAGCAGGTCGGCATAGCCCGGCGACGTCTTCTCGACCGCGATCAGCGTGGGCGTGCCGTCGGCGGTCAGCACGTCGAACGCGGCTTGATGCGTCGCCACCGCGGCGGCAAGCGCCTTGGTCTCGGTCTCAACCTCGCCGAGAAAATAACGGTCGGCGGCAACAAAGGCCTCGTCCGTGGTCCACTTCGCCGGATCCGGCTGCCGCGCCACGATCTCGGCGGCGACATCCTCGAACGGCAGCCGCGCCACTTCATCCGCCGCCAGCGCGCGGCGATAAAAACGCACGTCCTGAAAACGCGTCTCGCGCATCGGCTGGGCGTCGTCGCGCCGGCCCAGATGCATCGCCGCCTCGGTACGGATCGAGGCCTCGCGCAGGGTGTCGCGTTTCACCTCGGTTTCGACCGCCCGGCCGTTGACATAAAGCTTCACCCCGGCGGCGCGGCGCGATCCGTCGTAGGTAAAAAACACGTGGAGCCACTCGTCGCGGGTGAACGGCTCCTTGGTCACGAGGGAAATGCCGGACTCCGGGGCATCGCCGACGAGGTTCACGGAAATCTTGAGCGCGTCATAATAGATCTCCCAACCGGCGCCACCCTTGCCGTTGTCGTCCCGCATGCGCGCGAGGAGCGAGCCGTTCCCCGTGCCGGTCCGCACGCCCCCGCCGGGCTTCGCCCGCAGCATCATCCAACCGCCCGTGGAAAATTTCTCGTCGGCCTCGACGTCGCCCGTTTTGGCGAGCGCGAGCCGCGTGAAAATATCCATGCGCATCGACGGCCAGAACCAGCTGCTTTCACCCCAGATGAGCGGATTGGTATCGGCCTTGAAGGTCGGAATGCGCGCCGCGGGAGCGCTGTTCTTCACCGTGTCGCCCGCGCCCTCGTCGAGCCGGAGACGCAACTCGAGGGCGTCGGCCACGACCGGTTTGGGTCGATGGCCGGCGCCCAGCCATGCCCCGATCAGTTCCCGGGCGCGGCTCCGCCGGTCGTCGAGCTTCTGCTGCAACTCCGCCCGGCGGGCGAGCACGGCCTCCGCGGCGGCCCGATTTTCCTCCTTGGGCACCCGCAAGACGGGCCCCGGCTCGGCGATGTTCAAATCCCAGGGTTTTTCGAGCGTGTTGCCGAGAAAGGCCGCGAGCCCGTAGAAATCGCGCTGCGAAATCGGATCGAACTTGTGATCGTGACACGCCGCGCAACCCGTCGTGAGCCCCAGAAAAGTCAGCCCGAACGCCTCGACGCGGTCGCGGGTCTGGTTGACGTAAACCTCCTCGGTCACCGTGCCGCCTTCGTTGGTGGTCATGTTGCACCGCATGAACCCGGTCGCCGCCAGTTCATCGAGCGTCTTCGCGGGCAGGAGATCCCCGGCAAGCTGCTCGCGCACAAAGCGGTCGAACGGTTTGTTCCCGTTGAACGCGCGGATCACGTAGTCGCGATACGGCCAGATCGCGCGATAGTTGTCGAAATGGATGCCGTGCGTGTCGGCATAACGCACGTAGTCGAGCCAGTAGCGCGCCCGATGCTCGCCGAAACGCGGGCTGGCCAGCAACCGGTCGACGACCCGCTCATACGCATCGGGCGATTGATCGGCGAGAAACGCATCGATCTCCGCCGGCGCTGGCGGCAGGCCCGTGAGGTCGAGAGCCACGCGCCGCAGCAGCGCGGCACGATCCGCCTCGGGCGATACCGCCAGCCCTTCACGACCGAGCCGCGCGAGAATAAACCGGTCGACCCCCGTGCGCGGCCAGCCGGCTGAGGGCCCCGCCACGACCGGGAGTCCCGGCCGCTTCGGCGCGATAAAGGCCCAGTGCTCCTGATACTCCGCCCCCTCGGCGACCCAGCGGCGCAACAGCGCTTTTTGCTCCGGCTTGAGGGTCTTGTGCGCCTCCGGCGGCGGCATCATTTCCTTTTCCTTGGTCGATTCGATGCGGCGGACCAGCGGGCTGTGGTCGGGATCGCCAAGGATAATGATCTTCCCGCCTTCCTTGCGCGGCGCAAAAGCATACTCCGCCCGATCGAGCCGGAGTTCGCCCTTGCGCGAACCGGGATCGGGACCGTGGCACGCGTAGCAGTTTTCCGAAAGGATCGGCTGGATGTGCTCGTTAAACGAAAGTTTCGCGGGCAAGGCACCGGCCGCCAGCCTGGACGGCACGGCAACTTCACGTTTCTGGCAGCCCGACGAGAGCGCCAGCGTCAAACCGGCGACACCGAGTCCGGCATAAGCCACCGCAAGCGCAGGGGTAAAGTGCGAGAAGGGGGAACGACGCACGCACGACGACTAGGCGGCGTTTCGATGGGAGCAAGCGAACTCCGGCTCTTCCGCACAGGATTCGGCGGCTTGAAAATTTCAGCGTCGATCGGTGGCCAGCGACACTCGGCTGAAACCCGTCGGAGTTGGCACTATTCCCTTGTCCAACGCCTGCGGCCGACAATATACCCGTGATTCCCATTACGCAGTGACTCAAATTTCGCGCAGGCGTATTCGCCACTGATCGCCTGCGTATCCTTCCAGCGGCACCAACGTTTGTTCCCACCCCCTGATTGCCATGAGTGACTCCCACGTTCCCATGATTCCCTGCAACGTCGCCGGCCCGCTGGGCGTACTGCACCTTCCCCGGCTTTGGTTAAAAGTCTCCCTCGAAGCCCGCGGCAAGCTGGCGGCGGGCTACCCCGGCATCGGCAAGGGTTTCGACCAGATGGTGATCAGCGGTCTCGGACTCACGGCCGATGCCGTCCGCAACTTCATCACGGCGAACAAGCCCACCTATGCCCAATTCGAATCGTGGGTGAAGGCGCAGCCGGGCGTTAAGCTGGGACGCGCCTCGGTGCACGAACTCAATCAATCCATCCTCAACTACCATCACGACGCCGCCACCCAGAAGGAAATCCGGGCCGGCGCCGGTTTCCCGGAAGATGGCTCGGTCCTGGGTGCGGCCGTGGAACTGAACGCCCTCGATGACTGGCAGGCGTTTCACACCGCGGTGCTGCGCTGATTCCGCCTGGTATTCGCGGCTGTAAGAGCCTTGCGTCGCCGCGGGATTGCCCGTCCTTCGTCCAATTCCGCAGTGATCTGAATTTCCCCTCAATCGAGCCCACCCCTGTCCGGCCCGCCACTCCCCCACCACAATGATCGCATTCACGAAATCGTTCCGCGGCATCCTGATCCTCGCAGCCCTGACCGCCCACGCCCTCGCTCTGGATTTTCGGGCCGACCCCAACTGGCTGAAGCTGCCGTCCGGCCGGCCCCAGCTCGGCAATCAGCACGGCGATGTGGCCGTCAGCGCCAAGGGCGAGGTGTATGTCAGCACCATGGACCCCAAGGCGGGCATCATGGTCTTCAATGCGGAAGGCAAATACCTCCGCAATGTCCCCGGGGCGCCGGATGATTTTCACGGGTTCGTGATCCGCAAAGACCGGGGCCAGGAGTTCATTTTCGGTCCCCGCCTCAACGGCCAGACGATCCTCAAGCTGACACTCGACGGCCAGAAGGTCCTCGAGATCCCGGCCTCCGCGATTCCCGACCAGTTCAAAGTGGAAACACCGAAGACGAAGAAAAACGCCCAGGGTGAAACCGTACCCAATCCCGACGCCGGCAAACGGGCACTCCGCTTTACGGGCATCGATGTCGGGCCCAACGGCGATATCTTCGTGACGGATGGATACGGCAACGACTACATCCACCGCTTCGACCGGATGGGGAAATACCTCAAGTCATTCGGCGGAAAGAAAGAACCCTACAATTTCAAGACGCTGCACAAGATCGCCATCGATACGCGGTTCAACCCGCTGCGCATCATCGCCTGTGACCGCGCCAATCTCCGCATGGTGCACCTTTCCCTCGATGGCGAACTGCTGGGCGTGGTCGCCACCGACCTGCTCCTGCCGTCCGCGGTTGCCATCCAGGGCGACTACGCTGTCATCGGCGAACTCAAGGGCCAGGTCACGGTACTCGACAAGGCCGGCAAGATCGTCGCCAAGGTGGGAACGAACACCAATCCCGCCCTGACCACCAGCAACAAGGCGGAACCCTCGACCTGGCTGCCCGGCATCGTCACGGCGCCGCACGGCGTGGTCTTTCTGGCCAACGGCGACATTTTGGTCTCGGAATACAATCTCTACGGTCGCGTTCACCGGTTCAACCGGCAGTAGACCGTCGCCGCCGGGCGGCGACACCTGATTTCGGGATTGGAAGCGTCGCCGGCAGGCGATTGACCTTCTGCATGGCCGCCCTTCCCAAGATCCGCCTCAAGGCAGAAATTCCCGACGACCTCAAAGCCGAGGTCGCGAAGACCACGTGGGGCAAGGTGCTCAGCATCACGCCCGTCGTGATGACCGTGATTGCCACCATGCTCGCCGGTCTCGCCTCAAGCGAAATGACCAGCGCGCAATACGACCGCTCGCTGGCGGCCCAGCGGCAGTCCAAGGCCGGCGATCAATGGAATTTTTTCCAGGGCAAGAAGCTGCGCGGCGTGGTCCTCCGCAGCACCTTGGACACGATGGGTGCAACGACGGGAATACATCCCCTCGATCCGGCCGCCCTGCGGCAGGCGCTCGCCGGCACCCCGGCGGCGGCGGAGATGGAAACGACCGCCGGCCGTCAGGCTTTGGCCGCCCTGACCAACGGCACGCTGCCCAAACTGCCCCCGGCTCCCCCCGCGGCGGCGAGCGTGCAGGCCGCCCTGACCGCCCTCGAGGAATCACGCTCGGATGCGGAACTGGCCCGACTGCTCGTGAACATCGACGGCGGCCCGCTGGACGACGCGCTCCGACAGGCGCAGGCCCACGCGCTGGCGCTGGACGAACTCACCAAGCCGATCGGACATGCCATCGACATCTGGGAGAAACAGCTCGCGCGCCTGGCGGGAAACGACGCCCTGCGCCGCGACTTCACGGCCGCCCGGTTGAACTACAACGCCACCCGCTACGACAGCGAGGCGCGCCTGAATCAGGCCATCGCCGGGCTGTTCGAATTACAGGTGCGGAAAAGCAACATCTCCGCGGAGCGGCACCATCGCCGCAGTTCGCGTTTTTTCTACGGCATGCTCGCGGCCCAACTCGGAGTGATTGTGTCGACGCTGGCCATGGCTGCCCACCAACGCAGCCTCCTGTGGGCCATCGCGGCCGGCGCCGGTGCCGTGGCGATCGCGTTCGCCGTTTACGTTCTGGTCTACGTCTGAACGTCGCGACCCTTTCGGATCGCGGCGCTCAACCGAGCGACAGGTCCACGCGTTTCACGTCCTTCACCGGCCATTTGGTAACGGTGAGGCCCTTCGCACTGCGCGAGCTGACCGGCACGTTTGTCAGGTCGAACTCCAGTTCGCGCACGCGCGCGCCACTGCGACCGTCGATGAGGATCTGGAGCTTTTGCGGCATCTCCTTTTCCTTCTTGCTCACCTCGAGGTAGACGACGCGGGAGCCTTCCGACTTCACCAGCGGATAGAGTTTGTCCCGGGAAAGCCCGCCGATTTGGAAGCGCTTCGCGAAGGCCTTCCCGGATTCCTTGTCCTGGTAGACCATCGTGTAGAACGCGGTGTCGCCATCCTTCGGGAATACTGCGCAGTGCATGATCTCGCGGCCCATGAAAACCTTGTCCGCCACCTTCGCGACCTTGAGCGAACCGTCGCGCATGATGGTGAGCGCGCTGTCGAGAATGGTGCACTCCTGTACGAACTCATGCTGGCGCCAGTTGAGCCCGATGAAACCGTCCTCCCGGTTGACGTAGAGCCGCTGGTTGGCGGAGACCACCTCCGACGCGTCGATCTGCGCGATCTCGTCGTAGCTCGTCCGCCGCTTGCGCCCCTTGCCGTATTTCTCCTGCAACATCTCGAACCAACTGATCGCATAGTTCGTGAGGTTCCGCAGATTCGCCTTCGTTTCCTTGATGCCCTCCTCGATCTTCTTGAGCGCCTCGTCGGCCTGGAAGCGATTGTAGGCGGAGATGCGCTTGATCCGGATTTCCGTCAGCCGCGTGATATCCTCATCGGTCACCGGCCGCCGGAGGGCTTTCAGGAACGGCTGCAATCCTTCGCGGATCTCCGCCAGCACGCTTTCCCAAGTCTTGGATTTCTCGATCCGCCGGTAGATGCGCTCCTCGATGAAAATGCGCTCGAGCGAGTCCCAGTGCCATTGCTGCTCGAGTTCCTCCAGCTTGATCTCGAGTTCCCGCTTCAGCAGCGCCTTCGTCCGGTCGACCGCGCGCCGGAGAATTTCGCGCACACCGATGAACTGCGGCTTGTCGTTTTCGATCACGCACGCCGCGGGCGAAATGTTCTGCTGGCAGCCCGTGAAAACGTACAGCTGCTGGGTGACCTGGTCCGGATCGCTGCCCTGCGGCAGGTGCACCAGAATCTCCACCGCGTCGGCCGTATTGTCGTCGACATGCCGGACCTTGATCTTGCCCTTGGCGTTGGCCGCGAGGATCGACTCGATCAGCGTCTCCGTCGTGGCGCCGAACGGCAGTTCGGTGATCGCGAGCAGATACTTCGAGCGCTGCTCGATTTTCGCCCGGACCTTCACCTTCCCGCCCCGCTCGCCGTCGTTGTATTCCGAAAAATCCGCGATGCCGCCCGACGGAAAATCCGGGAAAATGCGAAAGGTTTTTCCCTGCAGGTGATTGATCGCCGCCCGGCAGAGATCGTTGAAATTATGGGGAAGAATCTTGGTCGCGAGCCCGACCGCGATGCCCTCCGCGCCGTCGAGCAGCACGATCGGGAACTTGGCGGGCAGCGTGACGGGTTCGCGCGCGCGGCCGTCGTAACTGAGCTGCCAAGTCGTAGTCTTCGGGTTAAAGAGGACGTCTTTCGCAAAATTCGTCAGCCGGGCCTCGATGTACCGTGGGGCGGCCGCCTCGTCGCCCGTGAGCGTGTTGCCGAAATTACCCTGGGGCTCGATCAGGAACGCGCGCTGGCCGATGGCCACGAGCGCGGCGCCGATCGACGCGTCGCCGTGGGGATGCAGCGCCATCGTGCGACCGACCACGTTGGCGACCTTGTGGAAACGCCCGTCATCCATGTCCCACAACGTGTGAAGAATGCGCCGTTGCACCGGCTTGAGCCCGTCATCGATATGCGGCACCGCGCGGTCGAGGATGACGTAGCTGGCATACTCGAGAAACCAGTTGCGGTAGCTGTGCGCCAGCGGCGAGTCCTCGGTCTGGACATTATCCCCGCCCCGACGTTTCGACGGCGGTGGCGGCGTGGCTTCCGCGGTCACTGGCGCCGCGGCCTGGGGGCCCTTGGGCTCGGAGGGCTTCGGTGGCATCGCGGCCGCCCCGGACTTTGTTTCGCCCCCCCCCGGGGGCGTCACCTCGGCACCGCCGTTCAGCGGCAGCTCAGGTTGGTCGTCATCTTTTTTCGGGCTCTTCTTCTTGGACATTCTCGAGGGAAATGGGTTGGAGCGTGCACGCTGGCACGCACGCGGCGACGGCGTCAAGGGGGCCGTTGGCCGCGCCGCCCGCCGCGTCAAACTCCGGCTACCAGCCAGCTCAAATCAAATCGCCAACGCCACCGGGACCGATCCCTGCCGCGCGGAGCGGAGACAGGCATCCAGCACGCGCTGGGTCTTCAGGGTGATTTCCGGCCAGTGCGGATCGATCTGCCCGGAGAGCACCCGCTCGGAAAAGACCCGAAACAGGGAGGACTCCTGCGACCCCACCCCGTTGTTAGCGGGCTCTGCGACGCTCTCCGTCTCGCGGCGCTCGTGCATGTCGAACCGGCAGCCCTTGACGGCAAATTCCGACCGGTCGACGTCGAAGCGCAGGGCGGACCCGGCGAACGGCAGCACAAAATCGCGAATTTCGAGGAGGCCGCATTCCCCGCTGATCGTGGCCCATTGGGCGTTCTGTGCCGTGAACGAGCAGTAGAACGAAGCGGAGACTCCGTTCGAAAAAAACAGATTGCCCTGGAATGCCAGCGGAACGGAGGGGGCCCCGCCCGACGGCTGCGCCTCGGCGCAAATCCGGCCGATTACCGTCGCGGGCATTTCATAGCGCAGCGCCCAGAGCGTGAATCGCAGGCAATACCACCCCAGATCCCCCAGGCAACCGAGCGGCTCCAGCGTGCCGTGCGACCGGGCCACGGTCGCGAAAAATTCCGCGTCCCCAGCATAACTGAACTGCGAGGCGATGTGCCGGAGGGCGCCCAAGCGCTTCCCTTCATCGAGCACGGCGCGCATCCGCTCCAGACGCCTGCTGTGCATGAACATGACGCCGTCCATGTATTGGACGCGGTGGCGGGCGCACGCCGCGACGATCTTCTCCACCTCCGCCGCCGTGCTCCCGGCCGGCTTCTCCGCCAGCACGTGCTTGCCGGCCTCGGCCGCGCGGACGGCCCACTCGGTTCGGACTCCGGTCGGGAGCGGAATATAAACGGCGTCGATGTCCGGCCGGGCCAGCAATGCCTCGTAGCCACCGACCGCGACGGGAATCTGTGGATGCGGCGCCTCCGCCTGGCATTCGGTGATGAACGCGGCCGCGCGCGCCGCGTCGCGACTGGCCACCGCCACCAGCGTGGCGTTGCCGGCGTCGCGGATAGCCTGCCAGTTTTTGCGCGCGATATTCGCAGCTCCCAGAATACCCCAGCGACAGAAAGGATGGCTCATCGCGCGATCAAAAAGAGGCTTCGCCCCGCCGGCAACAGTCGGTGATGCAGTCCGGCTGGACTGCCCAAAGAGTGCGGGGCAACCCCTCGCCCGTGGCGAAACCCGCCCGCCGCCAGTCCGCCTTGACAATCGGGGTCGGCACCCAACAACCATGCCTCCCCTCGATCGTTACGATCGATCCGCATCCCGCGAAAAAACGTCCAACAACAAATCGAAAGCCATGAAGAAACTTGCAATGACCCTGATGACCGCCGGCCTCCTCTGGCTCGGCACCACGACCAGTTTTGCCGCCCAGGCCGCCCCGAAGACCGTGATTCACGTGGTCACGGTGGCATGGAAGGCCGGCACGACTCCGGAACAGATCCAGGCCGCCCTCGACGGCGTCAAGGCTCTCCCCTCAAAGTACCAGGGCATCACCCGCGTGTGGGTGAAGTCCATCAAGGTGCAGGGCGGCAAAGCCAATGCCTTCGTGATGGAGTTTGCCGACGCGGCCGCCCTGAAAGCCTACGCCGACAGCCCCGCGCAGAAGGAATGGTACAAGGTGTATCTCCCGATTCGCGAAGAGAGCACGACGTTCGACATCACGAACTGAGCCCGGGAAAATTCCCCGGGGCGTCGGTCGCCGCGGGTGAGAAAGGAACCGCCGCATCCACTCCGGCGCTCGTTGCGACGAGCGCCGCCGAGTAGATCCCCACCGAGCCGTGGCCTTTACGGCCCGAGCGTAGCGACGGACGGAGTTGGCGACTCGCCCGTGCGCAGCAGGCGTAGCGCAGCGTCCAGGTCGGGATCACGACCCCGCCGCAGGTCCTCGAGCGTGCGTGCCACCGCCACGTCCGGCTCGATCCCGTTGCCCTCGATGCGACGGCCTTTCGGCGCGAGGTAGTCTTCCCGGCTTAATTGCAGTTCGCCCCCGTCCGGCAGGCGATAAAACCAACTGGCCAGCACCGCGCCGGCCGTCTTGCGCCCGATGATCGTCGCGCGCCCGTGATCTTGGAGTACCGCCGAAAAGATTTCCGCGGCGCTGCCGGTGCCCGCATCCACCAGCACGGTGACCCGCCCACGGTAGTTGGCCGACCCGATCTGCCAGGAATTTTTGCCGCTGCGGGCGCCGCTGCGAGTAATGAAGGTTCCGCAATCGACCGCCCGATCGAAAAACTCGCCGATGGTGGTGCCGAGCGAGAAGGTGTCGCCGCCGGGATTCCGCCGCAGGTCGACGACGACGCCGGGCGCCGCCGCGTGCTGTTTCAGCTGCTGACTGAGCCAGCGCCGGTCGAAGGTGTCGAATTGGTCGAACCGCAAATAGACATAGCCGCCCGGCAATTCGCGAACGACCTGCCGCACGCCGATCGAAAGCCGCTTCGCCACCAGATCGAGCGTCACCTTCCGGTTTTGCTCGTCCAGGAACTCCCACTTGGCCGCCTCTCCCGCCCGCGGCCGGTAGTCGCTGCGCAACCCCCACGGCTCGCCGTTCAAGGTTTCGACGATCCAGCCTGGCTTGATCCCGGCCGCCTCGGCGGGACTCTCCGGCAGAACTTCCATGACCACCCAGCGCGCTTCGATCCGCACCATGTTGAAACCCGTGCGCGCCCGCACCTGCGTCCGCCTTTCCTCCACCTGCACCGGCGGCAGCGCCCGGGTGTGGCTGTCGCGCAGGAGTGCCATCATCCCGTTAAGCGCGCGGTAAAGCGTCCGCTGATCGGGGGCGACCGCCGCCGCCGGGGCGAATCGGGCGGCCGCCTCCTCCCAATCCACCCCCCGGAGTTTCGGATCGTAGTGCTTCCGATTCACGAGATCCCACGCCTTGTTGAAAATTTCGAGATTCTCCGCCGCGCGCGATTGCTGCTCCACGGGGAGTTGCGCCACCAGCACCTGCATCCGTGGTGCCGTCGCACAACCGGTGGCGAAGGCCAGGAGCCCCATCCACCCAAAAACGAAAACCGTCCGCCGGGTCGTTACGCGGAGCGCATACAGGGATTTAAGGGGAAGACAAAACATCGACCGAATCAGGAAACGAACGGTTGCGAATCAGTTTATCGCTCGCGCTCGGCGGGGCAAAATAATCCGCCGGCCGGCCTCCGCTTTGCCCTAACGGCATCGGCCTTAAACCTCCACGAGGTCCTTCTGCACCTTCAGGTTGTCGATGATGAAGTCCTGCCGCTCGGGCGTGTTCTTGCCCATGAAGAATCCCAGCAGCTCATCGCTGTTGTGCAGGTGGTTCAATGTTACCGGCTCCAGCCGGATATCGTCGCCGATGAAACCCTTGAATTCACCTGCGGAAATTTCCCCGAGGCCTTTGAACCGCGTGATCTCGTGGCTCGCCCCCAGTTCCACGACGGCGGCCTGCTTTTCCTGCTCGGAGTAGCAGTAGCGCGTCGTCTTCTTGTTGCGCACCCGGAAGAGCGGCGTCTCCAGGACGAAGAGATGGCTGTTCCGAATCAGATCGGGGAAAAATTGCAGGAAGAACGAAATCAACAGCAGCCGGATGTGCATGCCGTCCACATCGGCATCCGTCGCGATCACGATCCGGTTGTAGCGCAGGCCATCCATGCCGTCCTCGATGTTCAGGGCGGACTGGAGGAGGTGAAACTCCTCGTTCTCGTAGATCACCTTCTTGGAGAGCCCGTAGGTGTTCAGCGGCTTGCCCTTGAGCGCAAAGACCGCCTGCGTCTGCACGTCGCGCGTGGCGGTCAATGAGCCGGCGGCCGAGTCGCCCTCGACGATGAAGAGCGTGCTCTCCTCGGACCGGTCCGAACGATCACCCAGGTGCACCCGGCAGTCGCGCAGCTTGCGGTTGTGCAGGGAGGCCTTTTTTGCCCGCTCGCGCGCGAGATTGCGGATGCCGGCGAGTTCCTTCCGCTCGCACTCGCTTTCCTCGATCCGGGTGCGCAGCGCCTCGGCCGTCGCCTTGTTTTTATGGAGATACCCGTCGAGGGATTGCTGCATGAACTTCCCCACGAAATCCTTCAGACTGGGCCCGTTGGGCCCGATGTTCGCCGAACCCAGCTTGGTCTTGGTCTGCGATTCGAAAACCGGCTCCATCACCCGCACGGCCACGGCCGCGTCGATGGACTGGCGGATGTCCGCGGCATCGAAGTCCCGCTTGAAGAAATTGCGCACCGTGTCGACCAGCGCCTCGCGAAACGCCGCGAGGTGCGTCCCGCCCATCGTCGTGTGCTGGCCGTTGACGAACGAGTAGTACTCCTCGCCGTAATGCCCGCCGTGGGTGAACGCCACCTCGATGTCCTCGCCCTCGAGATGCACGATCGGGTAAAGCGGCTCGCCGCTGAGGTTTTTCTGCAGCAAGTCGCGCAGGCCGTGCTCCGACTTGAAGGGCTTGCCGTTCAACGTGAGCGTGAGCCCCCGGTTGAGGAACGCATAATTCCACAGCATGTCCTCGATGAACTCGGGACGGAATTTGAAATCCTTCCCGAAGAGATCCTCATCGGGGATGAACTCGATCAACGTGCCATTGCGCTCGTCGGTCTTCGCCACCTTGTGGTCCTTCTTCAACTTGCCCCGGGCGAACTCGACCAGCTTGGCCTGGCCTTCACGAAACGCCTGGGCCCGGTATTCGACGGCGAGGGCGTTGACCGCCTTCTGACCGACGCCGTTCAGGCCGACGGATTTTTGAAACGTCTCGCTGTCGTATTTCGCGCCGGTGTTGATGATGGAGACGCAGTCGATGAGCTTGCCCAGCGGAATGCCGCGGCCGTAGTCGCGCACGCGCAGGGTGCGCTCGTTGAGTTCGACCTCGATCTTCCGGCCGTGGCCCATGGTGAACTCGTCGATGCAATTATCGATCGTCTCCTTGAGCAGGACGTAGATGCCATCCTCGGCGTGGGTGCCGTTGCCGAGCCGCCCGATGTACATGCCGGGGCGGAGGCGGATGTGCTCGAGCGAACTGAGGGTCTTGATGCTGGCTTCGGTGTAGGCTTGGGCCATGGCGGGTTGTGCGAAAGCAGAGCCAGAGCGCCCAGGTTGACAAGCGCGATTGCGACACTTGCCGCGAACCGCCTCGTTCCCTCACGCTTCGCCTCAACCCTGTTTATTCCCATGAAAAAATTCGCCACCATCGCCGCCGGCCTACTCGCCCTCGCCCTCGTCGCTTTCTTCACCCTGCAGTTTTTCCTCGGGTCCATCGTCACCGCCGGGATCAACAACTTCGCGCCCAAACTCACGCAAACGACCGTCGTCCTCCAAAGCGCGAGCATCTCCCCGCTCTCGGGCAGCGGCACCCTGTCCGGACTGGTCGTCGGCAATCCGAAGGGCTGGAGCGATGGCAACCTCTGCTCGCTCGGCAAGATTCACCTCAGCGTCGCGCCGTTTTCCCTACTCGGGGACCACATCGTGGTCAACGAAATCTCCATCGAGGCGCCCGAGTTTAACTACGAGACGAAGGTCGTGGCGAGCAACGTCAACGACCTGCTGAAGAACATCGAGGCCACGATGGGCGGAGGCAAGGGCGCCGCCCCGACGGCCACCACCAAGAGTGGCAAGCCCATCAAGTTTGAAGTGAAGAAATTCAGCATGCAAAACGGCCGCGTGCGCCTCGGCGGCGGCGGGGCCGGCATGAGCCTGCCCATGCCCCCGATCACCCTGACGGACCTCGGAACCAAGGAGGGTGGCATCACCCCGGATCAACTTGTCTTTGCGGTGATGAAGAACGTGACCGGCAGCGTGGTCAGCGCCACGGCCAGCGCTGCCGGGGACATCGGCAAGACCGGCGGAGCCGCCGCGGCCGAGGGCCTCAAGAAGACCGGCGAGGCCATCAAGGGACTTTTCGGCGGCAAGAAGTAATTCCGTAATCCGCCTCCGCCCCTTACGGGTCGAGATCGTAGACTTCGACGAGCACCGTGCCCGTGGTGCGATCGGCGCCGCTCACCTGGACCGTGTAGCCGCCCGGCGGCAGGCGCACCACGAGCGCGGCGTCCTTGCTTACCGGCGGGAGGTCGAACGCCCCAGCCGCGAGAAACACCGCCTGCAACGCCGCCGTCTGTCCGCCGTCGCCCCACTGGTCGTTGCTCGCGACGGTGAATGATTTTCCGAGGGGGATGATCGTGAGCCGCGGGTCCGCCAGTACGTCGTTCACCCCGAACGGCGCGAGGCCGGGGCCCACGGCCCGTACCAGCACTCGTTTCGGCGCCGTCCCGCCGATCACGAAGCCCGGCGCCAGGATCTCGGCGTCCACTCCGGCAAAACCAAGCGTCGAAACATTCACGAGCCGCACCGGCGCCGTCCGGGGCTCCAAATCGTAAACCTCGGCCAGCGCGATGCCCGTGGTGGCGACGCCAGCGGATGACACGCGCACCGAATAGCCGCTACTGCCCGCCGCACCAAGGGTAGCAACCAGGGCCGCGTCGCGGCTGCCCACCCCGAGGGGAAACGCCCCACTCGCGCTGCTCACCGCCTCAAACCCCGGGCTCGCACTCCAGTTGTCGTTGGCCAGCAAAACGGTCGCGCTGCCTTGCGGAATCACCTCCAGCCTTGGATCGGACAGGGCCCCAGCCACCGCGTAGGAATTTCCGAGCGTCGGGCCCACGGCGCGAATCAGGAGCGATTTTTCCCCGGTGCCCCGCAACACGAAGCCCGTCGTGAGTACTCCGCCCGCCGGCACGAGCCCGCGCGTGGACACGTTGATCAGCCGGCTGGGCGTGAAATCGTCGACCGTGAGAATCGCGACCGCCGATTCGGTGGAAATGCCGCTCCCCGTCACCGTGACGGAATAGAATCCCATGTCCGCCGCGGTGACGTTTTCGAGGAAAAACAACCCCAGCCTTGAACCCGCGATGGAGGCGTCGAGCGGAACGCCGTTCTTATTCCACTGGTAGCTGAGCGGTGGCCCGAAATAGAACGAGGCACTCGTGGACAGCAGAGCCGAGCCGCCCAACGATGTGTGCAGACTTATCGGCGGAAAATCGATCACGGGCCCTTCCGGCGGCTGCAGCGTGACGTATTCCACGTCGTCAAAATGCGACAAGTCCCCGCCGGTGGCCGCGGTCGGATGCGCGTCGCGATAGGCTGACGGCACGATGAAAGCACTCCGATCCGTGACACCATAGGGCGCAAACTTCGCGAAGGTCTCGTCGTCCATCAGATCGAACGGCGACACCAACCGATAGCCCGGAGCCTTCGGCACCTGATTCCCGCCGTTCATGTCGAAGAGCGGTGGAGCGTTCCATGCAACGCCGACGGCCCAGTCGAAATCGATCCCTTCCTGCACATGGGCAAAGCCGAGCGCATCGCCAGCCGTCACATGCATTCCGGCCCGCACCGACGACGCCACCGCGACGTGGAACAACCGAATCTCGAACGCCGGGTAGCCATCGGGCGCCAGCGAGATCTGGTAGCCGCGCGGCTCGCCACTCGCGAGCAGACTGCCCTCGGGCGTGATCGTGGAAAGCGTGCCGGTGGCCGGCGCGAACACGGGAATCGAGGGCGGTTTCCCCAGCAAGCTGCGGCGGGGCGCGAAATAGTTTTTCAGGCTCCGGCCGGCTTTTTCATAATTGTCCGAAAACGAGTGGCCCGCAACCGAGCGATATTTTGAAATCGCGGTGAGATAGCTGGGATCGACGTAAACGTGCGTGATGAACTGCGGCAGCGGCGCCGCGGGATCCCACGGGCGGCTGGAGTCGGGACCGGCGTGCAGCAAATTTTCCAAACCGGCGACGAAAAGCCCAACGACAAGCCCCGCTCGCTGCCAGCGGGCGACCGATCCGCCGGCACGTCGCGACCATCGCATCCCCCGACCGTGCCGGCCCGCAAACCTCGCGGCAAGCGACGAGTGCCACCCGGCGGTTCGATCGCGGCTCCGGATCTCCGGTGGCGGCGCGCCGCACGCTCGCACGTTGACCTCACGCCCGCGCCGCGCTCCGCTCGTCGCATGAAAGTCACCTACTTCCTCGAGGTGGTGTCCTCCTGGTGTTACTGGGCGGAGCCGACGTGGGCGGAATTGCAGGCCCGCTATGCCGGCCGCGTTCATTTTTCCTGGAAGATCGCTCAGATGAACGCGGGCGACTACGCCGCGTCATCCGAACAGTGCGACTGGTTTCACCGCCGGAGCGGCTTGATCATGCGTTCGCCCTTCATGCTGAACTCCGGCTGGGTCGAGCCGGTCGCGCCGAACACCTTCGCCGCCCCGAATCTGGTCGCCGAGGCCGCCCGCGATTTCGGGTTCAACGGAGACGAGATCCGTCTCGCCCTGTCCCACGCGGCGCTGCGCGAGGGAAAAAAAGCCCTGCGGATGGAGGTCGCCGTCGCCGTTGCGGCCAAGGCCGGCGGCAAAAAGCTCAACGCCAAAAAACTCCGCGCCCGCGCCGAATCGGCCTACGTGCGCACCCGCGTCGAGACCACAACCCGGGAATTTCACGCTCTCCAAGTCACGCAGCGGCCCGCCTTCGTCATCGAAGACTCCATCGGCGACCGAGCCGTCTTCTCCGGCCTCGTCCACCTCGAACCGCTCGCCGCCACCATCGACGCGATGCTCGCCGACACGGCCGCCTACGCCGCCCACACGGCGCACATCGGCAAGCCGCCGGGGGCTTGAGGGCGCGACCGGACGGTTTCGACTGCAGCGGGGCCACACCTGCGTCGACATTCGTCCGACCACGGGCCACCCCGTTGACCGCCGCCGCGGAATCGCATTCGCTCGGCCGATGCAGTTGAAGCGCCGGCTCTCCTACGCCCAGGGTTACCTCGAACTCGGCATGGTCGCCGAGGCCGCCGCGGAACTGGCGGGCGTTCCCGCCGCCCACCACGACACGCTCGACGTCGTGGTGCTCCGGCTCGCCCTGCTGCAGGAACAAAAGAACTGGCCGGCGCTCGCCGCCCTCGCCGGAGATTTTGTCCGCCGCACTCCGGCGGAGGCGGCCGCCTGGGTCACCTGGGCTTACGCAACGCGCCGGGCCGATACTCTGACCGCCGCGGAAAAAATCCTGCTCGAAGCCGAACAACTGCACCCCGCCGAACCGACGATCCAGTTCAACCTGGGCTGTTACGCCTGTCAGCAGGGTGATCTCGCCCTCGCCCGCCGGCGGGTTGACCGGGCCATCGCCCTCAACGCAAAATTTGCCGCCGTGGCCGAGACCGATCCCGACCTTGCGCCGCTCCGGGCGGCCGGCAAAGCGGCGTAGAAAATTTCCGCCCACGCGGCTCCGCCCCGATTTTCCGCCCGCATGTCCGCCCCCCTGCTCGAACTTCGACAACTCACCAAATCGTTCGGCGGCGCCCGTGCGCTCCGGGGGGTGGATTTCGAGCTCCGCGCCGGAGAGGTGCATGCACTGCTCGGCGAAAACGGCGCCGGAAAAAGCACGCTCATCAAGATCGCCACCGGCGCGCACCAGCCCGACGGCGGCACGATCGCGATCGGCGGCAACCCCGTCGCCCATCTCACCCCGCGGGCCGCCCACCAACTCGGCGTCGCCTGCATTTACCAGCAGCCGGCGCTGTTTCCCGACCTCTGCGTGGCCGAAAATATCGCCCTGCGCCTGGAACCCGGGTCGATCACGCGCCGGGTCGATTGGGCCGCCCGGCGCGCCCGCGCCCGCGACTTGCTGGCCCGCATCGGCGCCGCGATTTCTCCCGATGCGGAAGTGCGCTCGCTCTCGATGCCCGAGCAGCAACTCGTCGAAATTGCCTGCGCCCTCGGGGCCGGCGCTCGCATCGTGATCATGGATGAGCCCACCGCCTCGCTGACCCACCAGGAACAGCAGCTTTTGTTCGGCGTGATCCGCGAACTGCGCTCAAGCGGCGTCGGCATTGTCTATATTTCCCACCGACTGGAGGAGATCTTCGCCCTCGCGGACCGGGTGACCGTTTTGCGCGACGGGCAAAGCATCGCGACCCGCGCCGTCGCCGACGTCACCGAAACCGACCTGATCCGCATGATGATCGGACGCGACATGGCGTCGGTTGCTCCTCCGCTCACGCCGGCTGCGAGCCGCGTGGTACTGGCGCTGCGCCGCGTCGGTTGCACCGCGACCGGCGTTCACGACATCTCGTTCGACGTCCGCGCCGGCGAAGTGTTCGGGCTGGCCGGGCTCGTCGGAGCCGGTCGGACGGAACTCGCCCGGATTCTTTTCGGGCTCGACCCGGCGGATGCGGGCGAAATCGAACTGGATGGCCGGCGCGTAGCCGTGTCCTCACCCGAGGTGGCCGTGCAACTCGGCATCGCCTGCGTGCCGGAAGACCGCCGCCGCCACGGCGTCGTGTTGGAAATGCCCATTGCACACAACGTCACGCTGGCGATTCACCGGCGCCTTTTCCCCGGCACCTGGCTCCGCTTCGGCCGGGAGGAACGCCTGGCCACGGATTTCATCCGCGATCTCGCCGTGAAATGCTCCGGCCCCGCGGCTGCCGCCGGCAGCCTTTCCGGTGGCAACCAGCAGAAGGTCGCGCTGGCCCGCTGGCTCGCCACCAAGCCCCGGCTGCTGATCCTCGATGAACCCACGCAGGGCGTGGATGTCGGCGCGAAGAGCGAAATTCACCGCCTCATTCGCCGGCTGACCGGGGAAGAACTCGCCGTCCTCCTGATCTCGAGCGATCTGCCCGAGGTGATCGGTCTGAGCGACCGTATCGGCGTGATGCGCGGCGGCACGCTTGCGCGGATCCTTCCCGGTAACACCGACGCCCACACCGTGATGGCCGCCGCGCTCGGCCAGTCGGACAAGGGGGCCGCCGCATGAGTTTCGGAGCGTTTTTCGACTCGCACCGTCCCGCTCCTCACGGAGCGGGGGACGCAGCGTCTTGTAGCCCTGCGCGTGAGTGCAGGGAATTGCACGCATGAGCCGCTACTTCCGCGAACTTTCCGTCGCCGCCGCGCTGCTTCTGGTGCTGGCGGCGCTGGCCGTTTTCGCCCCGGCGTTTTTCCAGCCGCAACCGCTGTTGTCGCTCCTGACGCGGGAGGCCCCCGCCCTCGTGGTCGCCTGCGGCATGACGCTCGTGATCATCTCGCGCCAGATCGACATTTCCGTCGGCTCGCAATTTTCCATCTGCAGCGTCGTCGCCGGATTGCTCGCCGCCACCGGTTGGCCCGTCGCGCTCGTGCTCCCGGCATCGATCGCGCTCGGCGCGACGCTCGGGGCGATCAATGGCGTCCTGATCGCCGGCCTCGGCCTGCCCTCGATCGTGGTCACCCTCGCCACGATGGTCACGCTCCGGCAGGGCCTGAACCTCGTGCGCCAGGGCGAATTCGTCAACCTGCCCGACCGGTTCCAATGGTTCGGCCTCAGCCAGGCCGCCGGGCAATTGGCGCTGGTGGGCGCGGCGCTTGCTCTCTTGGTGGCGCTCGGGCTGGCGCTGCGCCACCTTTCCGCCGGGCGTTTTGTTTATGCGATCGGCAGCGATGAAGAAGCCGCGCGCCTCGCCGGCATCCGGCCGCGACTCGGCACGTTCCTCGTGTTTGTGGTCATGGGCGCGCTGGTCGGACTCGCCGCGATGATGAACGTCGTCCAGTCGCCGCAGGTGCAACCGCTCACCGGCACCGGCCTCGAACTCAAGGTGATCGCCGCTGTGGTCGTCGGCGGCGTCGCGATCAGCGGCGGCCGCGGCAATCTCTGGGGCGCGTTCGCCGGCCTGCTTCTCCTCGCGTGCGTGTCGCCCGCCCTCATCCACCTGCGGATCGAGGCCTATTGGGAAAAAGCGATCCAGGGCGGCATCATCCTCTGCGCGGTCGTGGCCGATGGGGTAAGAACCCGGAAGGTGAACCGCTAATCTTCGCTAATTGGCGCTAATCTAATGAAACCAGAAATCTATAAAGACGAGGGTTACAAACTGATGGGGGCAGCGTTCGAGGGCTACAACGAGCGAGGCTACGGCTTGGGGGAGGAAACCTCGTCGGCTTCGACCACTACGGTCCCCTTCAGTGGAAATGCCTTCCCGCGGATATCGCGGATTCACACGGATTCCCGAAATGGAACGGAAAATATCCGGAATTCGTCACCCCTCACACCGTCCGGCGTTGGGAAAATTCTAACGGTATTCGATTCGCGTTTATTCGCGTTATCCGCGGGGAACCAAATGGCAGCGTCTCATCATCTCCGAGTTCATCCCGCCATCAGCGAAGATTAGCGGAGATTAGCGTTCCCAATGTCTTTTTCTTCAAAGCCCCGCGACTGGAAAGGTCTGCTGCTCTCGCACGAGATGCTGCTGCTCTACGTGCTCGTCGCGGAGTGGCTCTTTTTCTATTTCGCCGGCACGACCACCAATCGCCGCGGAGTCGTCGTGGGCTTCGGCACCCTCGACCGGCAGTTCGACATCCTCCGCCACTCCTGCGAAATCGGGCTCCTCGCTCTGGCGCTGACGCCGGTGATCCTGACCGCCGGCATCGATCTCTCCGTCGGATCGCTGCTCGGACTCTGCGCCGTCGTGTTCGGCAAATTGTGGCACGATGGCGGGCTTTCGATTCCGATCGCGATTGCGTTGACGCTCGGTTTCGGCGCGCTCGGCGGCGGGATCAACGCCCTGCTCATCACCGCGGCCCGGTTGCCACCCCTCATCGTCACCCTCGGCACCTACTCCCTGTTTCGCGGCCTGGCGGAAGCGATCACGCGCGGCGCCGTGACGTACACGGACTTTCCCGCGAGCTTCCTGTTCCTCGGGCAGGAGCGCTGGCTCGGCCTGCCCGTGCAGGCGTGGGTCTTCGTGCTCTTCGCCAGCTTCGTCTGGGTGCTCGTGCATCGGACGACTTTTGGCCGGTCGTTTCGCGCGATCGGTTTCTCCCCCGAGGGCGCGCGCCACGCCGGTCTGCCGGTGGGACACCGACTGGCCCTCGTCTACATCGTCGCGGGCGTGATCGCGGCAACCGCGGCGATCATCTACACGGCGCGGCTGGGCCAGGCCAAGGCCGACGCCGGCCTCGGCTACGAATTGTTTGCGATCACTGCGGTCGTGCTCGGCGGCACGAGCATTTTCGGCGGCGCCGGCAGCGTACATGGCACCCTGCTGGGCGTGGCCGCGATCGCCGTGCTCAAGAACGGCCTCGCCTCGCTGCCCGCCGTCATGCGCTTGAACGCGGCGGAGGAAATGGCGGGCATGCTGACCGGCGCCCTCCTGCTGCTCGCCCTCGCCGCCAGCGTGCTGTCAAAAAAGCTTTGGCGCCCGCGCTCCGCACGCCACGCTCCCAGCCCTCCTCTCCACCCCGCCCACAACGCATGAACCCTCTGCTTCGCCTCGTCCTTGCCCTCGGCCTGCTCCTCACCGCCGCCCTCGGTCGCGCCGCTGAGTCGAAGTTGATGGTGGCGATGCTGCCAAAATCGAAGGGGAACGGCTACTTCATCTCCTGCAAGGTGGGCGCCGACAAGGCGGCCCGGGAACTGGGCATCCAGCTGCTCTTCGACGGCCCGACCGACAGCAACGCCGCCAAGCAAAATGAAATCGTGGAAAATTGGATCACACTCGGGGTGGACGTGATCGCGGTGGCGGCGGAAAACAAGGAGGGCATCTCCACCGCGCTGCGCAAGGCGCAGAAGCAGGGCATCAAGGTCGTGACCTACGACGCCGACGCCATGCCCGATGCGCGTTCGTTCTTCGTCAATCAGGCCACGCCGGAGGGGATCGGTCAGGCCCTGATGGACGACGCCGCGCGGCTGACCGGCGGCGAGGGCGAGTTTGCCATGATCGTCGCCACACTCACCGCCGCGAACCAGCGCGAGTGGCAAAAGCACATCGAGAACCGCCTGAAGGGAAAATACCCAAAAATGAAACTGGTCGCGGTTCGCCCCTGCGACGACCTCAAGGATCGAGCCCAGTCCGAGGCGACGGCCATGATGAGCGCCCACCCCAATCTAAAACTCATCATGGCAATCTGCTCGCCCGGGGTGCCCGGCGCCGCGGAAGCCGTCAAACAGGCCGGGAAAGCAGGAAAGGTGAAGGTCATCGGCCTCGGGTTGCCCAATGAAAACAAACGCTACGTCCACGAAGGCGTCACCGACACCGTGATCCTGTGGAACACCGGCGACCTCGGCTACCTCACGATTTACGCCGCCGTCGCGCTCGCCAAAGGCGAACTGAAACCCGGGGCGACGTCCTTCAAGGCGGGCCCGCTCGGTCCGTTTGCCATCCAGGGCGACAACATCCTGCTCGGGAAGCCGTTTCTTTTTAACAAATCGAATATCGATCAATTCGATTTCTGATCGGGTCGAAATCGCCCGGAGGCCGCCGCACCCGAGGGAAACCGCGCCGGGCGGTGAATTCCGCGAGTCGGCGGCATGACGATGGCGACGACCGGCCGCCCATGCTTTCCTTTTGCACCCACTGGGTTCCCCGCTAAAATGAAGGAGTGATGAAAACCACCCTTCCCCGTTTCATTCGCGTAACCACCTCGGCCTTTGTGCTCGGGGTCGTCGCGCTCGCCGCCCAAGCCAGCACCGCCATTGAGCCCAAGCCACGCGACGCCGGGTGGGTCAAGCGTCACGAAGGCTTCGTCGAAATCGCCAAGCGGGGAAACGTCGACGTGCTGTTCCTCGGCGACTCGATCACCGACGGCTGGCGCAACGATGAGACGAAGCGCGGCGGCAAGACGCTCTGGGACCAGCATTTCGCTCCGCTGAAAGCGGCGAACTTCGGCATCAGCGGCGACCGCACGCAGCACGTGTTGTGGCGGTTGCAGCACGGGGAGATCGACGGCATCAAGCCAAAGGTGGTCGTGTTGATGATCGGCACCAACAACACCGGCTTTGAACCCGATGGTGTGACCCCGAAAAACACCCCCGCCGAGACAGCCGAGGGCGTCCGTGCCATCGTGAAAGGCATCCGTCTCAAGCTGCCGACGACGAAGATCCTGCTGCTGGCCGTCTTCCCGCGCGGCGAAAAGGCCGACAATCCCGGCCGCAAGCAAGTCGATGAAATCAACAAGCTGATTCGTCGGTTCCAGGATGGGAAATTCATCCGCTACCTCGACCTCGGCCCGAAATTCCTGACCGAGGACGGCACGCTCAGCAAAGACATCATGCCCGACTTCCTGCATCCCAACCCGAAGGGCTACGAGATCTGGGCGAACGAGATCAAAGCCCCGCTGGCGAAGATGCTGGAGTAATACCAACGTCGGTTGGTTTTTTGGGCGTGTTATCCGGCGTGGCGCAGCCGTCTCGGCCGTGGATTTGGGTCAAAATATCAACAGAAGTTGGTATAACCGCTCATCCCTGGTCGCCTTCGGCGCCGCCGGAGGCAGGTACACTTCGCCAGAGCTACGACAAAAGGCCTACAGCGAAATCTTGATCCCCTTGCGGAGGTAGGTCGGAACGTCGAGATCGTGGCCGTCGAAGAGATTGCGGTCGGTCTTCTCGAAATGACCGCGACTCTCCACCTCGCCGAAACCGAATTCCTCCTGCGCGACCTTGGCGACCGCCTCGCTTTTCTCCTCCGCCCCGCTCGCGCCCCGGCCCGCCGTCGCGGTGAAATGCTCCGCGGGCGCGACCGACTGCGGCGGCGTGCTCCCCTCGGAGCGCACGGCAAAATTGGTCTTTGACCGGGTGATCGGCGCCGGCTTCCGCGCCGGCGCACCCCGGCCGCTCATCTCGCTCGTGCCGACAACGCAAACCTCGACGCGGCCCGGCATCGCCTCGTCGATCACCGCGCCCATGATGATGTGCGAATCGCGCCCGAACTGCTCGGTGATCGCGGTCATCAATTCATTGACCTTGGGCAGCGTGAGATCCGCGCCCCCGGTGATGTTCACGAGCAGCCGGTCGGCCTTCCGCGAAAACTCCGGGGTGTGCAGCAAGGGACAGAGCTTGAGGCTCGCGATCGCGTCGGCCACGGCGTTTTCCCCGGCGCCCTCGCCCAGGCCGAACAGCGTCTTGCCGCCCCGCTGCTGAAACGCCTGTCGCAGCGTCGCGAAGTCGAGATTGATCAGGCCG
This sequence comes from Opitutia bacterium, assembly GCA_947474935.1. Taxonomy (GTDB): domain Bacteria; phylum Verrucomicrobiota; class Verrucomicrobiia; order Opitutales; family Opitutaceae; genus ER46. Next base: position 233,538 of record CANJKL010000001.1, on the reverse strand, counting down.
GTCTTGCACAGCATCGACCAGATCGATTTCACCCCGCGGCCGATCCACTCGTCCGCCCGGGCAAACGAGTCCAGGACCGTCTCGTTTTCCGCCGCCTCCTGCAGCAGCACGTCGTTCGGCAGGGGAATGACGGCGTCGCACACTTGCCGCAGCGCCCGCAACCCCTCCTCGGCCTGCTTCAACCGCCGCCCGCCCTCGAAACTGAACGGCAGCGTCACAAAGGCGATGACCAGCGCGCCCGCCTCGGCCGCGATCTCCGCGACGACCGGCGAAGCTCCGCTGCCCGTGCCGCCGCCCATGCCCGTGACGAGAAACACGAGGTCGCAATCCTTGACCACCGCGGCGATTTTTTCGCGGTCCGCCTCCGCGGCCTCGCGCCCCAAATCGGGATCGGCACCCGCCCCGAGTCCGCGCGTCACGCCCATGCCAATCAGGACCTTGTCCTGCACCGGGGAACTCGCGAGCGCCTGGTAGTCAGTGTTGATCACCGCCAGCTGCAGCCGCTCGAGATTTTCCATTTTCAGCCGGTCGACGGCGTTCGAGCCGGCGCCGCCAACGCCCACGAGCTTGATCGCGACATTGCGGTCGGCGAGCAGCGGATGTTCCAGGGGAAGTTCGTTCAGATTCATGATGGCTTTTCTCCCGGAGATCAGGTGCTCGCGAAGAGCCGCTTCATATTGCTGAGGAAGCCCCGGTTTGGTCGCACTGGCGCCGCCTTCTCCGCTTGGGAGCTCAAGCCGTAGTACAGCAGCCCCAGCGCCGTGTGATAGCCGGGATCGCGCAAATTCTCGCTCACCGACGCGGGCGCCTCGCCCAGGTGGGCGGGCACGCCGAACACTTTCGCCGCGGCCTCGCCGATGCCCGCGAGTCGCGCCGTGCCACCCGTCAGGACCACGCCGGCGGCGCAGGTCTCCGGGGAAAACGCGTTGCCGAGTTTCTTCTTTACCACTTCGAGCAATTCCCAAGTGCGAGCGGCGGTGATCTGCTCGATCGCCAGCAGCGGAAACTGCCGGTCCCCGATCGCAAAATTTCCATCGAGCCAGACTTTCTGCGCCTTGTCGCGCGTCTGCACGCTCGCCCGGCCGAAGCGCAGCTTCAGTTTCTCGGCCTGCCCTTCGGTCAACCGCAATCCGATGCTGAGATCGTTGGTCAGGTGCGCGCCGCCCACGGGCACCACGCCCGTCAGACGCGCCCCCCCGTCGCGGTAGAGCACGAAATCCGTCGTGCCCGCCCCGATGTCAATCGCCAGCACGCCGTGCTGCCGTTCCTCGGCCGAAGTCACCATGTGCCCCGAGGCGAGACTCGCGAGCACCAGCTCGCGAACTTCGAGATTAAATCCCCGGATCACGTGGATGTTATCGGCCAGCCGCTGCTCCTGACCGTGCACCGTCCAATAACCGACCTCGAGACGCTGCCCGACGAGATTCTCCGGGCTGCCCGGAACAATGCGGCCGTCGACGCGAAAGGGACGCCGGATGTTGTGCACCACCATGCGGCCGGCGGGCAGTTCCTTGGAGCGGGCCAGATCGCACACTGTGCGGACATCCCCGGCGTCGATCATGTTGTCGGACGCCTTCACGCTCAACGACGCTTCGTTGTAGAAACCCTCGAGGTGGCCGCCGGTCTGGGCGAGGAAAACGAGATCGATGCGCTCGCCCGCCTCGCGCTCGGCCTGTTCGAACGCGCTGTGCGTGCATTCGCTGGCGGCCTTGTAATCCACCACCGTACCCTTGATCACTCCGCGGGACGTGCATTCGCCCCGCCCGATGATCGCGAGCTCGCGGCCGGTGTATTCGCCCAGCAGGACAGTAATTTTCGAAGTGCCGATCTCGACGGCGCCGATGAAGGTCGATCTAGAGTTCACGTTTGGGCTGGAAAAACCTGGCAGGAAACGCGGGAAAAGCAGCGGCCGCGGGCTTGGCGGTCGGTCCGGCCTGCAACCCGCCCACCGGGGGCTCGGTGAGGGTGACCGGCACGTGGCGGCCGAGCGTGAGGTCGATCCGCGCCTGCACGGCCGGCCGGGTCGCCAGACTTTGCCACATGTAGTCGAGCTTGGCCAGCTGCCGGAAAAAATCGTCCGTGGCGCTGAAGACGATCGTCACCGCGTGCGGCGCGCGGGTGCGCACCTCGATTTGCCGATCGGACGCGAGCCGCTCGAGCGACACGACATGCCAGGTGTGGTAAAGGTGCTCCGCCTTCTGCCGGGCCTCCCCCAGCAGCTCGCCGATCGTCTCCATGCCGGCCAGGGGCAGAAATTGCTGGTTGCGACGCGTGAGGGCGACTCCAGCCAGCCAGGGCAGGCTTTCGATCAGCTTCGGATCGTAGCCCGCGCCGGGAAACACCACGCCGTCCCGCGCCACCAGCAGCGGCCGGGCCTCGCCGGCGAGTCCGGCCAACACGCGGGCGATCGGGGTCCGCTCCGTCACCTGCACATTGAGGCGGTCGGGAAAACTGCGCGAAATGTTAGCGGTCAGAACCTGGCCGTCCGCGAGCAACCGCGTGCGCAGCTGGAGCAGGTCGATTTCCATCAGCGAAATATTCCTCGGCAGCGCCAGGGTACGCGTCAGCCACTCCGGGTCGCGATCGAGCACGCCCTCCCGGTTCGTTTTCAACTCGGCCCGCTTCAACGGCACCGCACGGGCCGCCGCCGGCATCGACTTGGAATTCTCCCCCAGCGCCCCGGCCACCGCCCAGCCGCCCCAGGCCAGCGCTCCCGCGACGGCGACCGCCGCGGTGGTCCGAAACGTCGCCGCCAACAGCCGCCAACGACCCTCGCGCGACATGGCGCGCGGTTTCACCGGCTGGGAAATGTCTCTCCAGCTGCGGGTGACGGGGGCGTTGATCAGGTCTTTGCTCACGAACGAACGGCGGCAACTGCCAGGCGAAAACGCTCCAGGGCGGGTGAAACCAGCTCGCGAACCAGTCCGGCAAAATCGATCCCCACGCAACGCGCGCTCATCGGCAGCAGGCTGGTTTCCTTCATGCCGGGCAGCGTGTTGATTTCCAGCAAATAAAGCTCGTGCTTCGCGGTGAGGATGAAATCCACGCGCGCATAGTCGCGACAGCCGCAGGCCGCGAACGCCGTCTCGGCCGCCGCCTGCGCCGCCGCGGTCATTTCCGCGTCCAGCGGCGCCGGGGCGAAATATTCCGTGAGGCCTTTGGTGTATTTGCTGGTGAAATCGTAAACGCCGGACTTCGGCCGGATCTCGACGACCCCCATCGCCCCGCCGTTCAGCACTCCGATCGAAAGTTCGCGGCCGATCAACCGCGGCTCGATCAGCCACGAGCCGCGCCCGATACTGTCCAGTTTGGCGGCCAGCTCGGCTTGGTTCGCGATGATGCCCAGACCCACGCTGCTGCCCTCGTTGTTGGGTTTGACGACCAGTTGCTCACCGAGTTGCGCGACCACGGCCGCGGCCGCCGGTTTGCCTTCCGCGGTGAAAACCACCGCCGGCGCCACACGCACGCCGCGGCGCGCCGCCGCCTCCTTGGTGAGGGTCTTGTCCATCGTGCGCGCGCTGCTCGCCGCATCGCACCCGGCATAGGTGACGCCCGCCGCGTCCAGCAGCCGCTGCATCCCGCCGTCTTCGCCAAAGGTGCCGTGCAGGGTCGAGAACACCACGTGGCGGGCGGGATCGAGCCCGGCGGGCAGCGCATCCGCGTCGATCTCGAAGAGCCGAGTGGGAAACGAGCGGGCGAGCGCTTGGGCCGAGGCCCGGCCGGAGCCCAGCGAGACTTCGCGTTCCGCCGAAGTCCCACCGGCAAACACCGCAACGATTGGCGCCAACATGGTCATGAGTTCACAAGACTTCCTCCCACCGCTTTCCGTAAAGCAAGACTTCCGGCTCGAGTTCCACGCCTTTCATCTGGCGCACCCGGGCCCGCACGCGGCGCACCAGTTCGAGCACGTCCGCGCCCGTCGCCTGGCCGCGATTCACGATGAAGTTGGCATGGATGGGAGAGACCTCCGCATCGCCCACCCGCTCGCCTTTCAACCCGCACTCGTCGATCAACCGCCCGGCGGACGTCCCGGGGGGATTCTTAAAAATGCAACCGGCACTCGGCTCCCGCGGCTGCGATTCGTGTCGCTTGCGCGCATAGGCGTCCATCTGCCGTTTGACCGCGTCCGCGTCCGCCTGCGCCGCCGGCCGCAGCAGCGCCCCGAGGGCCACCGCGTCGTGCAATTCCGCGCAGTGCCGGTAGTCGACGTGCATGGCGGCCCGCGCGAACGAGGTGACCTCGCCCGTGATCGACATCACCCGCACCTCCTCCACCACATCGAACATCCAGCCGCCCATCGCGCCGGCATTCATCCGCAGCGCGCCCCCGACCGAGCCCGGAATCCCCTCGAGAAACTCGAAGCCGACCAGCCCCGCCCGCGCCGCCAGCCCACACAAATTTTTCAACCGCAATCCCGCCCCGGCCCAGACCCGGCCGTCCGGCCGCGGCTCGAAACGCGCCCAGACTTCGTGCGCGATCGAGATCACGAGGCCGTTCACGCCCTCGTCGGGCACGATCAGATTCGACCCGCGCCCGAGGAAAAACACTTCCACGCGACAGACGTCCGCCGCCCGCAGGAGCGCCTGCAAATCGGTCTCGCTGGCCGGTTCGGCATAGAGGCGCGCCGCGCCCCCGACACGCATCGTGGTTTTGGTCGCGAGCGCTTCCTCGCGCTTCACCTTTGTGTCGCTGGAGACCAGCGCGCGCCACGCGGTGGCTAGGGCGTCCCACTGCGCGCCGCGGGCCACCTCGCTCCGGAAAACCTCCAACCACTCCCGCGCCTTGCGGTCGATGTCCCCCGCGCCGACGAACGCCACGAGATCGCCGCGCCGCACGTCGCGGGACAACGCGCCGAAAAATCCCGCGTCGCCCCCCGGCAGGTAACTCACGCCCAGCGCGGGCGCACTCCGCACGAGTTCGGCGTAAATATCCGCCGTCGTGCCACCCGCCATCGGCGCCTCTCCGGCGGCATAAACGTCGAGCAGGTGCACCCGGTCGCCCGCGGCGAGCGCCGCCGCAAACTCCGTCTTGAACTGCGCCGTGCGGCTGAACCGATGCGGCTGAAAAATCACAACCAGCCGGCCGGCCTCGCCAACGCGGCGGCGCAAACTCGCCAGCAGGGCGCGAATCTCGGCCGGGTGATGGGCGTAGTCCTCGAGTACGGTCACCCCATTCGCCGCGTGCAGCACCGTCTGCCGCCGCCGCACGGCGGGGTAATCCGCCAGCGCCCGCGACGAAATCTCCATGCCCATCAGTTGGGCCGCCGCGAAGGCGGCCACGGCATTGGCGGCATTGAATTCACCCCGGGCCCGAATGACCGCTTCCGTCGCCGGCAGTTTTCCGCCCAGCCGCAACGTCGTACGCTCACCTGCTTCGGCGATGATTTCCCCGCGAAAATCGCCGGCCCGTCCGAACGTGAGGCACGGTCGCGGCTGCTTCCCCGCCAGCCGCGCACTGAGCGGGCATGCATCCGAGATCAGCACGGCGCCCCGCGTCCGCCCCAGCAGGGCCCCAAACGTCGCCTCAAGGTCCGCCAGCCGCGGATAAAAATCGGGGTGATCCCAGTCGAGATTCACCACCACGGTGATCTCCGGAGCAAATTTTTCGATCGTGCCATCGCTCTCGTCGATCTCGGCCACGACCCATTCGTTGGAACCGGCCCGCGCCGGCGGAGTGTCGTCCGCAAACAGCCCACCGAGCACATAGCCGGCGGGAAAATTCGCGCGGAGCAGGGCCGTCACGAGCATCGCCGTCGTTGTCGTCTTCCCGTGCGATCCGCAGATCGCGACCAGCTTTTTATCCCGCACCGCCTCGGCCAGCAATTCGCCCCGCCGCACCAGCGGCAGGTTGCGCTCGCGGGCCGTAAGATAGGCCGGATGCGTTTTCGCGATCGCCGAGGAATAGGCCACCAGATCGCAGTCGGGCGCGGGCAGACCCAGCGTGACCCCCCCGCGCGTGAGGACCGTCCGCATCTCGTCGGTCAACGCGTCATCCTCGCCCGTGACCTCGAATCCGAGCCGCGCGAGGTAGATGGCGAGCGGGCCGACGCCCATGCCGCCCACGCCGACACAGTGGATGCGGCGCACGTCGCGACCGAACAACGCGGGGGAGGTTTCGGATCTCACCGGCGGACTCCCGGATCTTTCCTGTCCGCCATCCGGCGGGAGCGACCCATGGCAACGGCGTTCATGCGGTAGCCGGCCGGACGTGATCTGTCACGCCCGGCCGCGCGGCGATCTCCTCGAGGTCCCGCAGGAGCAAGTCGAGGGAACTCACGCGGTCCATCCGTTGCAGGTTGCCCCGGAATTTGCGCAGCAACCAGTCGTTGAAAATGATATCGAACACCTCGGCGCCCAGCCGGCCGATCGCCGTCTGCTCAATCACCAAGCCCCCGCCCTGGCGCTCGAAAAACGCCGCGTTCGCACGCTGGTGATCGTCGGCCGCATGGGGATAGGGCACGAGGATCGCCGGAGTCTCGCAGCGGATCAACTCGGCCAGCGTGCCGGCGCCGGCGCGGGAGACGACGAGATCGGCCGCCGAAAGCAGGTCCGCAATCTGGTCGCTGAACGCCGTAAAAATCGCCCGCACCGGCTGACCGGTCTTCGTCGTGCCCTCGATCACGCCTTCGGTGCCCTTGCTCAGGCCCATCACGCAATAAACCTGGATACCCTCGGCGGCGAATGCGGGCCACTGGCTCCGGATCCAGTCGTTGAGCGCACCCGATCCCTGGCTGCCCCCGAGAATGACGAGCAGCCGCTGGTTCGCGTCCAAGCCCAGGGCCGCGCGGGCCGTGGCCTGCGGCCGACGAACCATCTCGCGTCGCACCGGCAGCCCGCAATGCCGGGTCGCGACGGAGCGGATGCCCGGAATCCGGATACCTAGCGGTAAATAAACCCGCTGCGCAAACCGCCCGAACGTCCGGATCGCGAGGCCGGGCACGCGATTGGATTCGTGCATCGCGGCCGGTACGCCCCGGAGCCACGCCGCCAGCACCAACGGGACCGAGGTGAATCCGCCGAAGCCCACGACCGTATCGGGCCGCATATCGCGCAGCAACCGCCAGCAAAACCAGAAAGCCCGCGCCTGAGAAACCGCGCAGCGCAGCAATGCGAGCGGCCGCCAAGAGAACCCCGTGCCCGGCATCCGCTCGAAACGCAGCCGGGGATATTTTTCCAGCAGGCGGGCATCGACCTTCTTCTGACTGACGAGCAGCAGCGATTCATGCCCCCGCGCGGCGAGCCCCTCGGCCAGCGAAATACCCGGCGAGAGATGCCCGCCTGTACCGCCACAGGAAATGAGAAATTTACTCATGTCAGACGCTCCTTCTCGTTGATCTGGTTCGCCGTCGTTATCCGTTTCGCCCGGGCCATGGCCGAATCGGGGTGCCCGCCAGGGTCGAATGGAGGGGAAAGTGTTTCATGCCAGCACCTCGCGCATGGCCCGTGTTTCCTCCCGCAGCGTCGCCCGGCCCCACGTGCGTTGGGTGTTTAGGATGATGCCGAGCAGCGTGCCCATCAGCAGGAGATTCGAGAGTCCCGCGCTGATGAAGGGCAGGGACATTCCCTTGGTGGGAAAAACTCCCGTTACGACGCCGAGGTTAATCAGCGCCTGCAGACAGATCAACAGGAGGCAGCCCGTCACGAGCAGAAAGTGGAAGAGATTGGGCGCGCGCCGCAGGTGGAGCAGGCCCGCCACGAAGATGATCGTAAACAAAACCACCACGCTGACGGTGAACCAGAGGCCCAGTTCCTCGCCGACGACGGCGAAGATCATGTCGGTATGCGCTTCGGGGAGATAACTCAGTTGCTGCCGGCCCTGCCCGAGCCCGGCGCCCTCGACTCCACCGACGGCAAAGGCGGCCAGGCCCTGCCGAAGCTGGTAGGATTTCTCCTCGCTCAAAAATTCCATCATGCGGCGCAGCCGGTTGGGGTTGTGGGCGATGAGGCCGCCGAAGGCCGTGCCGACGACCACGAGCGTCGGCACGATATAGCGCCACTTCGCGCCCGCCATGAAGAGCAGCACGAGGCCCACCGCAATCATCAGCGCCGCGGTGCCGAAATCGGGCTCGAGGATCACGAGCCCGGCCGTGCCGCCGATCAGCGCCAGCGGCCAGAGAAAACCGCGCTTCAACTCTCCGATGCGCGTCTGATTCAGGGCCAGATAGTGCGCGAGACAGAAGACCAGACCGAGCTTGGCAAACTCCGAAACCTGAATCACCGCCGGACCCAAGCCGAGCCAGCGGCGCGCCCCACCCCGCCAGACGCCCACATGCGGAATGAGCACCAGCACCAGCAGGACCGCGAGGGCGCCACCGAACCACCAAGCATAGCGGCGGGCGTAGTCGAGGTTGATCCGGCTCGCGACGAAGCACAGTCCCATCGCCGCCGCCACGCCGACCAACTGTTTGTTCAGGTAGAAATACGGCCCCTGCTTCATCGCCGCGCTCGCGCTGAAAAGAATCGTCAGGCCCAAAAGCGTCAGGCCGAGCGCGCAGACGATGATGACCGTGGCCGGATTGAGCAGGGACCGGGCGGAAGTGTCGGCGGGCGGGATGCTGGGCATGGGCGGCAACGAATTAGTTGCTCTTCGGCGCCGGCGTCATCGGGTTGTCTTCGACTTTGATGACGGGAACGTCGCCCGGGTTCGAAGCTGGTGCGGACGCGGCGGCATCGAGAATATTGAAGATCAGCTTGCTTTCGGGGTCCTTGGCCGCGGGGTCGGCGGCCTTCGCCCCGGATTTGCCCGCGCCCTTGGCCGCGGCCCCCGCTGGCTGCCAGCCGGGAATGGAAAGCTCCACGCCGGCCCGGATTTTTTGCGGATCGGAAATGTTGTTGGCGACGGCGATCTCGCCCTGCTTCACCCCGTAGATCCGCGCGATCGTCCCGAGCGTTTCGCCGGGCTTGACCACGTGCTTGACGCCATTGCCCGCCACGGGCGCCGATCGGAAACTCTCCGCCGGCTTGGCCGCACCGGTCGTACCGGTGGTGAGATTGCCGGTTGCCGCAGCGGCCGGAGCCGCGGAAACGGGCTTCCCGGGCATGATGAGCTTCTGGCCCGCGTGCAGCGCAACGTTGGTCTTCAGGTTATTGGCGGCTGCGATTTGCGCATAGGGAATATGAAATTTCTTCCCGAGATCCCAGAGGGTGTCTCCGGCCTTCACCGTGTAGGTGGTCGCCGGCGTGACGTCGGTGACCGGGATCGTCTGCAAGGTGGAGGCGGCAGGAGAACCGGGCCGGGTCGGCACGAAACGCACCCCGCCCGAAGTCGTGGAGTCCGTCGCCGGCGCATCCGGATTGAACGTGACGGGGGCCGCGCTGACCGGCGAGGACGCGTTCTCCGGTGCGCTAAAGGGGAGGCGGACCGAGGCCGGCGGCTCGGTCTTGGCGACCGTATCGATCGGAGCCGGCATCGGCTTCGACGTCGAACTGCAGCCCGGATTGGCAAAAATCAGGATGAGGGCAAACAAATGGATGCCGATGACGATGCCGAAAACCTTCAGGACTTTCATAGGAAGAATGGTTGATGGGGTTGTGAAGACTTGGGAAGTTGAATGCTATCTCAAACTGGCGGGCGAGGCACCGAGCTCGCGTACCAGGCTTTCGAATTGGTTCCCCCGGTCCTCGTAATTGCGGAACATGTCGAAACTGGCGAAGCCGGGACTGAGCAAAACGTGATCGCCCGGCACGGTCAGCTCGGCCGCCCGACGCAAGGCGTCGGCCAGCGAGCCGCAGCGAGTGTGGGCCACGCGAAACGCCGAGCAATGAAATGCGAGCTCGGGGGCCGCTTCGCCCAACAGGACGGCGTGCTTCACCCGCGGCGCGATGCGATGCACGAATCCGGCCAGGTCGCCCCCCTTCGGCTTGCCGCCGGCGATCAGCACCACGGGCGTGGAGAAACCCGCCAGCGCCGCCTCGACCGCGTGGAAATTCGTGGCCTTCGAGTCATTCCAATACGTCACGCCTTCGACGGCCGCGACGCGGGCCAGCCGGTGCCGGCCCAAGTGAAAACTCCGCGCTGCTGCGTTCAACGCCGCCTCGTCGTAACCGGCCGAACGCCACCATGCGGCGGCGAGCAGAAAATTTTCGCGCTGGGGATAGTTCGCAAACACGGTGCCGGCGAGCCGCTCGTCCGCTGGCTGACCTTCGGTCGGTACCGCCGCCCCCGGCGGCAGCGTCCGGCCGAATTTCTGCGCATAGCCTTGTACGGACGTGCCGGCGAAGACCGCGCCGCCGGCCCCCTTGGCCGTGGCGGTGTGCACAACGAGATTCCATTTCGCGCTGAAGTAGCTCTCGAGGCCCGGATGGCGTTCAAGGTGGTCCTCGGCGAAATTCGTCCACAGCAGCGCATCCACCCGGAAGTGGCCGAGCGTCTCCGCTTGGAACGAACTCACCTCGCAAATCGCCAAGGCCTCCCGTTTTCCGCCCGCCTGCTCCGCGGCGAGTTGCGAAAGCGGATGACCGATGTTGCCCGTCGCATGCGCCTTGCGACCGACGCCCTGGAGCGCGTGGGTCAAAAATTCCGTCAGCGTGGTTTTTCCGTTCGTGCCGGTGATGGCGATCACCCGGCCGCGCCAGAAAAGGGAACCGAAATCGAGTTCACTAAGACAGGCCGCACCGGCCGCGCGGGCGCGTTCGAGCCACGGATGCTCCGGGAGAAATCCCGGGGAGACGATCGCGAGCGCGTGCCGCCGGGCGGCCGCCGCCGTCAATTCGACGCCGCGCGCGTCGTAGACGACCGCCGGCACGGCCAGTGCCGCCAGCAGGGCGCGCACGCCCTCCCCGCTCACGCCGCCGCCCAGGATGGCGACGGGCTTCGCCAGCAGGGGCGCGAGGAAATCGGGCGGCGCTGGCAGCATGCTAGAGCAGGATCAACTGGCGGCCGGAGGCCGGGGCCTGGTCGGACGCGCTGGCGGACTCAACGCCGGTTTCGGCGCGGTCGTCGGCCCAGCCGCCCCGCGGGGTCCGGGGAACGTGGTCCGACACGATGGCGCGAATCGGCACGTCCAGCAGGCGCAGGACCGAGGTCCGTTGCGCCATCAAGGCCGGACCCGAAACGCGGATGACTTGAGCGGATGATTTCATGATTAGCGAAGCTTGAGCGTGGCGAGGCCGGCGAGCGCGCAACCGATCGAGAGCACCCAGAACCGGATGACGACTTTCGTCTCCGGCCAGCCTTTTTTCTGAAAATGATGGTGGATCGGCGCCATCAGGAAGAGCCGGCGGCCCGTCCCAAAACGTTGGCGGGTGTACTTGAACCACCCGACTTGCAGCACGACCGAGAGCAACTCCCAGACGAAGATGCCCCCGACAATCACCAGTGTGAACGGCTGGTGAATCATAAAAGCCATGACACCGATCACCCCCCCCAGCGCGAGTGAGCCGGTGTCGCCCATGAAGACCTCGGCGGGATGCGAGTTAAACCAGAGAAAGGCCATGCAGCCGCCGATGAGCGCGCCGCAGATCACGGCCAGTTCGCCGGTGCCCGGCACGTGGCTGATCAGCAGGTACTCGGAGAGAAAAATGTGATCGGCCAGGTACGCCATGATCGCGAAAACCAGCACCACCGGAATGGTGCAGCCCACGGCCAGGCCATCGAGCCCGTCCGTCAGGTTGATCGCGTTGCTGAACCCGACGATCCAGAGGTAAATCAGCACGAGCAGCAGCCACCACGGCATCTGCGTGATCACGGCGTGCTTCACGAACGGCACCCAGAATTCGCGGATCTTTGTCGCGCTCAGCGGATGCCAGAACAGCACGCCGAGGGCGACGAGCGTCGCCACGGATTGCCACAGGATCTTTTCCCGCGAAGAGATACCGTCGCGGTTCTTGTGCACGACCTTGAGGTAGTCGTCGCGGAAACCGGGCACCGTCAGTGCGGCGTAGACGAACAGGCTGACCAGCACCCAGACATTGGGGATCGCCCAGAGCACGGCGCTGGTGAAGACGGAAAAGAAAATGATCAACCCGCCCATCGTTGGCGTGTGCTTCTTGTCGGAATAGGTGTCGCCCAACGATCCGGTCCGGTCGTCGATGTAGCCGTGCCCGAATTTCAGCTCGCGGAAATGCCGGATCAGCATCGGGCCGATCACGAATCCGATGATGAGGGCCGTCGCGGCGGCAAGCCCGGTCCGAAAAGTGATCGAACGCAGCAGGCGCAGCGGCCCGAAATAGGCGTCGTAATCGGCGAGGTAGCTCAGCATCGCAGCCCCCTTACCTTCGCCCGCGCCCGGCCCCCGCCCGCCACCCGCGCCGCGGTGCCCGGCCCATATTTATCCGACTCGGAGTGAGGATGCTCGTGCTGCATGGCCGGGTTGAATCAGTGCGAGGAGGTCGCCAAGGCGCCGGGAGAATCCAAGACGTGTTCCAGCTGGTACCGCCGGCTGCCTTTGATGAAAACGGCCCCGTGCCAGTCGGCGAAACAAGCGGCCACCGGATCGAGGGAGGACACGATTTGAACCGGAAGCGCGCCTTCGCCCCGCTCGCGCAAACCCGCCGCGATCTCCTCCGCGTGCGTGCCGATGGCGAACAGCCGGTCGAATGCGCGCAGCGGAATCGAACGGCCCAAGGTCCTGTGATGCGCCGCCGCTTCCGTCCCAAGTTCCTCCATGCAGCCGATCACGTAGAGCCGCGGCTCGGCGGCCGGCGCGATCGCGTCAAAGGTGGTCAGCGCATCGGCCATCGAGGCCGGATTGGCGTTGTAGCAATCGAGGTAAAGCAGGCGGCCCGCCTCGCGCCGAATTTCGCCCCGGAGCTTGGTGGCCTGCCATCCGGACAAACGCCGCTGAATCAGGTCGCGCGGAATCCCCAGCCAGAGCGCCGCACCGATCGCCAGCGCCGCGTTCTGCGCCATGCCATCCGACACCCGGCGGAAGGTGAACGCCAGCGGCGGCGGCGGGCCATACGCCAGCGCCACCGCCGTCCCATCGCCGCGTTGGGTGATGGCAAAATGAACCTTGTCGTTCGGCGGCTCGGCCGGCCGGATCACATCCGCGCGCTCCAGAACCATCGTGCGGACGCCGAGATCGCGAAACGCCGCGAATTCGGCCGTGGCATTCGAAAAGATCGCCACGCCGCTCGCCCGGGTCGCCGCCGGCAACACGGCCTTTTCGCGCGCGACGCCGTCGATGCCGCCCAGATCCTGCGTGTGCGCCGGCCCGACCAGGGTGATCAGGGAAACGTCCGGCGCGATCATCTCCGCCAGCGGCCTCATCTCGCCCGGCGCACTGATGCCGGCCTCGATTACCGCGAACCGGTGGATCGCCGGGTCAAGCCGCGTGAGGGTGAGCGGCACGCCGAGGTGGTTGTTCAGGTTCCCCTCGGTCGCGAGCACGCCGCCGGTTTCGTTCCCGAGCAGCAGCGCGAGCAATTCTTTCGTCGAAGTCTTGCCGGCGCTCCCGGAGATCCCGATCACCGGGCCGGGAAACCCCCGGCGATGTTGGCGTGCGATCGCCTGGAAAGCGGCCAGCGGATCGGGGACCACCAACTGCGGCAACCCGCTCGCCGGGTTTGGCGCGACCACCAGCGCCGCCCCGGCACCCGCGGCCTGGGCGGCTGCCAGAAAAGCGTGCCCGTCGCGCCGGTCGGTCTTGATGGCGACGAAAACCTGCCCGGCACGGAGTTCGCGCGTGTCGACGGCGAAGCCCGTAAGCGGCGAGGCCGGCTGGGCCGTCCATCGGCCGCCGGTCCATCGCGCAAGTTCGTCGGGCTGAAACGCGGGCATCGGGAACTAGGGTTTGGGCGCCTTGCTGCCGAGCAGCTCGCGCACCACCTGCCGGTCGTCGAAGGGAAACACCGTGTCGGCGAACTCCTGATAACTCTCGTGGCCCTTGCCGGCGATCAGCAGGCAGTCGCCCGGTTTCGCCACGTCCAGCGCGAAGCTGATGGCCCGGCGGCGATCGTCGATCCACGTGATTTTCTCCGGAGCGGTGACCCCGGCGCGCATGTCGTCGAAGATTTGGGCGATGGCTTCCGTGCGCGGGTTGTCGGCGGTGGCAAACGCAAAATCCGCAAACTCCTGCACCGCGCACGTCATCAACGGGCGCTTCGAACGGTCGCGATTGCCGCCGCAGCCGAACACCACCAGCAGGCGGCCGGGCGTGATCGTCCGCAGCATGCCGAGCGCGTTGCGCAGCGCGTCGTCGGTATGGGCATAGTCGACGAGCACGTTGAAGGCCTGCCCCTCGTCGATCCGCTCCATGCGGCCCGGCACACCCTTGAACGCCCGCAGCCGGGCGAGAAAGACCACGGGATCGCGCCCCAGGCCCCAAGCCGTGGCAATCGCGGCTAGCAGATTACTGACGTTGTAGCGGCCGATCAGCGGGGCATCGAGGTCGAGGGTGCCGCCCGGCCAGACGAGCCGGAACGTCGTGTGGGTGAAATTGAGCGTGATGTTTTCCGCCCGCACGTCGGCGCGCGGATTCTCCCCGAAGGTCACGAGCCGGGATTGCCCTGCCTGCGCCGTCACCAGCGCCGCGAGTTTTTCGCCGCGGGGATCGTCGAGATTGACGACGGCAACCTTGGGCGGCGCGCCGGTCGCCCCGGTGAAGAGCCGGGCCTTCACGGCAAAATAGGCGTCGATCGTCCGGTGGTAGTCGAGGTGGTCGCGGGTCAGATTCGTGAAAACCGCGGCGCTGAAATTCAGACCTCGCACCCGCTGCTGCTCGATGCCGTGCGAGCTCACCTCCATCACGGCCTGGCGGCAGCCGGCATCGCGCATCTGCGCCAGCATCCCGTAAATATCCAGCGACTCGGGCGTGGTGCGGAACGAGGGCACCGTGCGGGCACCGAGGTCATAGTTGATGGTGCCGAGCAGGCCGACGCGCTGATCGCCGTTGAGAAAGTGCTTCAGCAGGTGCGCCACCGTCGTCTTGCCGTTGGTGCCGGTCACGCCCACCACTCCGAGATCGCGGTCGGGAAATTTGTAAAAACGCTGCGCCACCAACGCCAGGGTCGCGCGGGCGTCGGCCACCTGAATGAACGTGACCCGACCCGGCGGATGCGCGGGCATCTTTTGCGTCACCACCGCCACCGCGCCCCGGCTCATCGCCTCGTCGATGAACGAAGCGCCGTCCGCCCGCAGGCCCGGCAGCGCGAAAAACAGCGCCCCGGGCACCACCCGGCGGGAATCGATCACGAGACTCGAGATCGGTCGGTCGAGCGGACCCTTGACGGCGAGGATCTCGTCGTCGTGAAAATAATCGGAGAGCTTCGGAGCCATCTTGAAAACACGATTCACCGCCAGCGACTCGCGGCGGGTGCGGCGGACCGGGGGCGATTGAAATGCGTGGATGAGGGAATAGTTGGCAGAAAGATAACCGATCACCGGCGGCCTCCTTCGTTCGCCGCGATCAGCGGGGGACGCGCCGCCGAGCCGGCCGGTTTGATATCGAGAATGGGAATCAGTTTTTCGCCGATGGACCGGAACGACGGTGCGGCCACGCTTTTGCCGTAGGCCACGCCACCCGGCGCCTTGGCGTCAGCATCGTCCACGATCACGGAAATCGCAATCTGCCGCTCGCCCGGGCGCGCGGTCGCGGGAAAAAATCCGACGAACGAGGCCACGTGATGCTTGCTCGAGTACTCCAGTTTCTTCTTTCCATTGGCGAGGACGACCTCCTCGAGTTTCTGCGTCGTGCCGGTTTTGCCCGCGACATCGAACCCCTCGATCGCCGCCTCCGGCGCGGTGCCTTCCTTCGAAGCCACCCTCATCAGCATGCCCGCCAGGGTGCGGGCCGTGGCCTCGGACACCACTCGGCCGAGTTCGACGCGATCGTAACGATAAACGACCTCCTCCGAGGCATCGCGAATCTGGCGAATCACCTGCGGCCGGTAGAGCACTCCGCCGTTCGCGATCACGGACATCGCCTGATGCATCTGCAGCGCGGTGGCCGAAATCGAATGGCCCATCGGGATGCGCGTGATATCGATCGGGTCCCATTTTTCGACCGGCCGGAAAAGCCCCCGGACTTCGCCGCCCACCGGGAAACCCAGCGTGCGGCCGAAGCCGAAGGCGCGGGCGTAGCGATTGAGCCGTTCGTCACCGAGGAGCATGCCCAGCTGTGCGGCCCCCTTGTTGCTGGAATGGGCGATGATCTCGGCCACGTTCAGCGGATGGGTGAAACGGTGGTCCTCGCGCGGAAGCTTCAAGACGAAGGTCTTGTTCGACTTAGGATTCGTGTACTCTTTGCTCTCCAGCGAACAGTCGAAGACCGTGTCGCGGGTCACCAGTCGTTCCTCCAACGCGCCGGCGGCGGCCACGATCTTGAAAACCGAACCCGGCTCATAGACGTCGGCGACGGCCACGTTTTTCATCCGTGCCTCCTCCGCTTTCGACACTTTCCGGTATTCGTTGAGATTGAAGGTCGGGTAGTTCGCCATCCCGAGGATAAACCCGGTGCGCGGATCGCTCACGATGATCGTCGCCTTCTGCGGCTCAAAGCGCTCGGCGAGGCGACGCAATTCCTGCTCGATCACGTCCTGCACCATCGCGTCGATCGAGAGCATGACGCTGTAGCCATCGGCGCGGGGCACCTCGCGCGTGTTGAACTGGGCGAGTTCGCGCCGGCGGCCGTCGCGCTCCCCCACCCGCCAGCCGTTCTGGCCGCGCAGATAAAAGTCCGTGTAGAACTCGATGCCGGAAACCGGCCGGCTCTCGCGATCGACATAGCCGATCAGGTGCGCCGCCAGTTGATCGTTCGGATACTTCCGCCGGTAGACGCGGTCGCCGGTAACGCCCTTCAGGCCGAGCGCCTTGATCTCGGCATAAAGCTGCTCGGAAACATTTTCGCGGAGCTTGACCCACTTGATCTCCCGGGACCCCGATTCGCCGGCCGCCGGTTCCAGTTCGGTTTCGTAATCCTCGGCGGCGCCGGGCGCGGCGGCCACCGGGGCCTTGGTGAGATCGAAATTAAACACCAAGCCCGCGGGACCGGCCGCAGGCGCCGCCGGAGCGGACGCCGGCGAACCGGCCGCGCGAAACTTGGTGGTGAAAATACGCCGCAACTCAGCCTCGGGCAGGCCGATCAAGGCGGCGAGCTTGGGCCACTTCTGCTTTTCGCGATCCGTCTCGACGAGGACGCTGGGATCGACGCCCAGCACGATCGACGAATGACTGGTCGCGAGCACGGCGCCGCGCGCATCGACAATGTTGCCGCGGCGCGCGGGTTCGACGATCAGCTGCCGTCGCACCTTGCCGATCGAGCTCAGCGAATCCTCGCGATCGACGACATGGAGCCAGTAGAGCCGGCCCGCCAGTCCGGCGAAACAGGCGAGCATGCCGGTCGCCAGCAGAATGATGCGGTAGCTCGAAGCGAAGCCCCTGGACATGGGTTTCACGGGCCGAGGGCGAGGCGAACCGAGACGGTCGCCGCCGGGTTATTTTCTCCGCGATCGTAGAGACCGAGGTTGGCGCGGGCGCGGAGCCGGCGCACGAGATCGACCGTGACATGCACCACCTGCGTCTCGCTGACCGGCACCAATCCGATCCGCCAGTCGGTGTTGCGCTGGCGGAGCAGCGCGGGGCTCTGCTCGCTTTCCACGAGCGCGGCCGTTTCGTCGGTGCGCCGTTTGATCTCCGCGAGCTCCGCCGCCAAGACGCGCCGGGCGTTGGCCGTGAGCGAAATCTGGTGGCGCATCCAAACCGTGCCGAGCCCGATGGTGCCGCCAAAGCAGATCGTCACCAGCAGGCAGAGGATGACCTGGTTCACGAAGGCGTGCGTGTCGTTTTTTCTCATCGGGGGGCGGGAGGCGGCGCGGCGTACGGTCAGAGTTTGCGGAGCGCGCGCAGCTTGGCGGAGCGGCTCCGGGGATTGGCGGCGACTTCGAGCTCACCCGGCGTCACGGGCCGGCGGGTCAGCGGCTCGGCCAGCTTCACCCGGAAATCCTGCGGCGTATTGTCGGCCGCGCTTTCCGGCTGTCCGCACATGCGGCGAAAGAACTGTTTGACCGGGCGGTCCTCCAGCGAATGGAAGCTGATCACACACAGCACGCCACCGGGAAACTGGACCCCCGGAGGGGCGAGCTTCGCGAACGCGGCGGGCAAAGCGCGCTCGATCGCGCCAATCTCATCGTTCACCGCGATCCGGATCCCCTGGAATGAACGGGTGGCCGGATGAATCTTCGAGGCGAACCGGTCGCGGGCGGGAATCGCCTCCGCGATGATTTGGGCAAGGGTCGCCGTCCGGGCGAGCCCGCCGGTGCCCCGGGCCGCCAGGATCGCACGCACCACCCGTCGCCAGTTTTGCTCCTCGCCAAAATCACGAATCGCGCGGGCGACCATCTCCTCGGTGGCCGTTTCCAGCCACGTGCCGGCCGGCACGCCGCTGCGGGGATCCATGCGCATGTCCGCCGGCGCATCGTGCCGGAACGAGAACCCGCGCGCCGTTTCGTCGAGCTGAAACGACGACACCCCGAGGTCGAAAAGAATGCCGTCAAAGCCGTCCATCGGCAATTCTGCGAGGCGCCCGAAGTCTCGGTCGACCAGCGCGAATCGGCCGGGAAACTCTTCGCGCAACACCGCCGCCCGTTCGGCCGCGGCCGGGTCGCGGTCCAGGGCGATCACGTTCACTGCGGGCGCGGCCTCAAGCAGCGCGCGGGTGTGACCGCCACCGCCAAACGTACAATCGAGGTACCGGCCGCCCGCATGCGGCGCGAGGAGTTCGAGCACCTCGTGCAGCAAAACGGGTTGGTGGCCGGGCGTCATGGTCGCGGCTGAAAGGTCATCGCGCGCCGGGGCCATCCGTTGCACTCCTCGGGTTCGCGGTTTTGGTTCGCGGCACGACCCGCAGCACAAGGGCATCGCGCACCCGGGGCGTGACCCCTCGGGTGGAAAAAGCGGCGCCATCCCCCGCATCGATCCAGGCCGGATACGGCCGGCGCGACGCCGCGGATGCGGTCAGCGCCGATTTGCGACGGGGCAGACCGTTCGAGGCGGGTTTAACTTGAGCGGTGCGGCGCATTTTCAGATGTCCAGCCGGCGCATGAGGTCGCCGAAATTCTCGCCCGCCGTGCGCGCTTCCTCCTGCTGCCACCGCGCGGGGCTGTAGATATTAAACTTGGTGAGCGACCCGACGAGGACCGCGTCCTTGTCGATCCCCGCATGCGCCAGCAGCGGGCTCGCGAGACCGATCCGGCCGGCTTTGTCGAACGAGAAGCCCTGGGTTTGAGAGAAAAAACGCGCGGCAAAAGCCTGGGCGGCCGCATCGCTCAACTTCATGTCCGAGAACTTGGCGTGTAGTTTTTCCACCTCAGAAGGCGGAAGCACTGCGATGTAACCGTCGGGATGTGGGGTCGCGAGAAACGTGTCCTCCTCCGCGTGGGCATAGCGCCACGCCGACGGGATCGTGAGCCGAGCCTTGTCGTCGAGCGAGTGCCTGAAAAGGCCTGTATAAAACGCTTTGCCGGACTGTGCCATGTGGGATGCCGGGGCAGAAGCGCCCCAAACCGCCCCATTTCAACCCATTTTAGTGCATTTAGGTCAAGCCAAGACCCGTAAAAACCCAGAGAAACTTATTCACAGCCCACCCTCGTTTGCACCGTGTCGGGAGGCCGCAAGGCGGCGTCCGCGATTTCGGAAACGGCCGCGCGATCGATCCGAAACAGGAAAGCGCGTTCGGGCGCACCGCAGGACTGCAGCCATCGGCAGACTCCACGTCTAGCCTCCCGCGAGTTGCTTCGCGCTCCTTTCCAGTCCGGCAAAAATGCGATCGCTGGCGTGGGCTGGAAACTTCACGGGAAGCTCCTTGGAGACCGAGGCCAGCACCGCCGGCGTCTTTCCCGATCAGCTCACCAACGATCGCTCGGGCATCTCCCAAGCCCGCCAGCTTGGCGACAGCGTCACGGTGGGATGGGTCTCGGCACCAAATCGCCTACGGGCTAGGATTAACGACGATCTGCGAGGTCACATCGACGCCGTTCTGCTCAAGGCGGGCGCGGTTGCTCTGGGCGTGGAGGAGGTTTTCGTGCGAGTCGCTGCCCGCCGTGAATTTCAGCTGGCTTATTCCATTAACCTGAACGGCGCGGCGATTGCCCCGGAGCAGGCTGCCGCCCGTGATTCGCACGTCGGTGCCCGAGCCGAGCACGAGGACAGGCGTCGCATCGTTAACAGCGACGATGGCACCGGCAAAAACTGGTCCAGTGAATTGCACGTTAGGCGCGTAGATGCCGGTATAACCGCTGACGCCAGAAAAGACCGCATTTGCGGCCCGAAGTCCTCCAAATTTCCCGTCCGTGCTCGTTATGGCGATGAAAGCGAGGTGGGCAAAGCGGTAATAGGTTACATCGCTGCGGAAAAGTGACTGGTTGGCGGCATTCGCACGACCAACGCTGAAAACAGACAGGTTCGTGGTCGCGCTAGCGCCGCTCAGGACGATCCCTGCGTGGCCTTTCATGTAGGTGGTGGCCTGATTGTAGTTAATGGGCAGCGCCGGCCCGGTGGGCACGTCGAGCACAAGAGAAAGTGTACCGGGCCCGAGAATTCCACCTGCACGATGTCGTCTAAGAGGCTAATGAAGGAAATACGGAGGATCTGGCCCAGAGCGGAATCGGCGGTCACGCTCGCGGCAGCACCACCGAGCAAAATTTGATCGTAGGTGAACCCTGTCCCGGCGTGGAAGATATTTGGAAACTCGGTGCCCGGTCCAACGAGCTTTGCCGTATTTTTCAGGCCGACAATCGCTGGAGGTCCGACGCTTGGCGCAGTCGCATCCGGGTTTACGGTTAGCGTTACCGTGGAAGTCACAATGGAGCCAACGGTATTGGTGACCACGACCGTATAGTTGCCAGCGTCTGCCCTCTGTAAATTGGCAAGGTCAAGCCCTGGACTGGTCGTCCCAACTATAGCCCAACCATTATTATACCATTGAAAACTATATGGTACACTGCCGCCACCCGCGATCCCGAATCTGACGGCGCTACCCACCGGAGCGACCTGATTATCTGGCTGGGTTGAAATAGTAGGCGGCAAAAGGAGCGTGGGCAAAGCCGGAGCCGCACCTAATGAAACCAGATAAGCGATCAGTGCATCAGGGCCTACTCGTGGCGAAATGAAGCTATTTTTCGCAAGGTATGCCAGCGCCACACTTGCAGAAGAAAACAATATCGGGGGCAGATTCGTAAACGTATTATCGGCGCTGCAAGTCGCAAAACTGCTGCCGAAGTTGGAGAAATTATTGCGAATACTGGTCGATGAAATCGACTCCCGTAATTGCCGAAATTGTTAATTATCGAATCCGACTCAAAAGGATTTGCTGAGGCCTTGCCAAGGCATGTGCCACCGGGATCTTGGGCAAAGATCAGGGCGTTCAGAAACTGATTGATCTGGCAATCAGCCCTCGGGGTCAGGAGCCCCAAGACCACGAATAAGAGATTCGTGGGTTTTGTGACTTGGGCGGCGCTAGCGCCGCCCCAGTCGCCCAGCGCCTCGATCTGCCGGCGAACGCGCCCGTGCCCTATTTTCCCAACTTTTCTCCGCGGACCAAGTGACAGGCCGCGTTGGCTAATCGAGTAACGCTCGGAAAGCAGGGTTGCCGGCACGGCCAAGCTTGGCGGAACCTAGCCTCGGCTGGCATGACGGATTAGGATGTCATGCGCCACATCGCCTTTTCCACTATGAGTCTCGAAATCACCGCCCACACGTGGCTGCGCGTCTTTTGCCTCGTCCCACTGCTCGCGCTGGCGCCGGCCTTCGCCGCCGACACACCCGCCGCTGCGAACCGCGCCGCACCCGGCAACACCGAGGCGATCGTTTCGACCACCCCGCTGGCGATCGTATCCGAGGACACGGGCGCGCACGGGGAACTCGTCGTCGCCCCGGAAATTCTCAGCCCCGACCAGCGCACCGACCTGATCTACACCATCACGAAGGAACCGCTCTACGGCCGCGTGGGACTGGCAGGGGGCGGCGACGAAACGGACTTTTTCAAAAACAAGACGGCCCGCCTCGGCTACTTCGCCTACCGGCCGAGCGACGGCTACGCCGGGGAGGACTCCTTCGGCTACACCGTGCGCAATGAAACGTCCGGTCTGGTGTACAAAAATACCGTGGTGATCACGGTAAATCCCCCTCCCCCGGTCGTGCTGGACAGGTTCGAGGTCGGCGCCGTTCGCGAGCGCACCATGACCGCCCGCGACGTCGTGCTCCGGACGCGCCCGAACACGCCGGTCGCGCAAAAGGTCCCCAGCCACGAGGATTTCATGGCGCCGGCCGACCGCATCGGCATCGCCACCCCGAAGGTCGCCTACCTGCTGGACGACAAGGCGAAACCGCAGAACGGCACGGCCCGGCTCGACCGCACCACCGGCCAGCTCACCTACGCGCCCAACCCGGGCTTCATCGGCGAGGACCACTTCAAGTATTACACCATCGACGAAAGCAACGCGCACCTCGGCGTGGAAAATGTCATTTCCGTCAACGTCGAGCCGATCCGCACCGTAAGACATGTGACCGTCGATCGTTCCCGCAGCCGCGAAGTCGACCTCGTGTTCGTCATCAACAATTCGCCCTCGATGGCCGCACATCAGAGCCGCATCGCCGCCAACCTGAGCCGCTTCCGGCAGCTCTTCCACACGCGCGACCTCGATTACCGCATCGGGGTGCTGACCACCGATTTCGTGAACGCGGATCCCAGCCACCGGCCCGAAGACCAGCCCTACTTCAAGGCGGTGCGCTCCGTGCAGCTCGACGCCGCGGGCAACCCCGTCCTGGACACCCGCGGCCGGCCGAAGCCGGAGACCAAGCGCGTCGCGAGCAACGGCAACCTCGTGACGCTCCCGGTGCTGGCCCAGCCTTGGGTCACACCGCGAACGCCCGACAGCGTTTTCGCCGAGCTCGTGAAAGTCGGCACGAATGGCGACAGCAACCGAACGGCGTTTACCGCCGTGTATAACTTCGTCGCGGGGTCCTACAACAAGCAGCACGCGTTCCTGCGCCCCGACGCCACCACGATCGTGGTCTTCTTCATGGACGAAGAGGAGACGCGCATGGCCGTATGGAAGGAGCAAAGGAACGGGCCGCCCAAGGCCGAGTGGATCGAGAACGGCAAACTCCCCGACCTCCTGAACCAGTACAACGCGCGCAATCCCCAAAAGCGCCAGACGCTCGACGGCTACATCAACACCTGGGTGCTGCGCCCCTTCATCATCGCCAAGGGCAACAAGCGCGGAAAAGTCGAGATGCACGCGGTCGTGGCGCCAAACAACGTCTCGCACCGGCGCGCGGCCGAGCTCACCGGCGGCACCGTGTTGAACATCGAGAGCGATTTCTCGGGCCCGCTGGCCGCGCTCGGCGACCGCATTGCCGACACCGTCGCCGTCGCGCTCGAGCCGGTCGAGGGCACCGCGACGTTCTACAAAAAGAGCCTGCGCGTCCTGGTCGACGGCCAGGAGGTGCCGCCCGACCCGCAGAACGGCTGGGTCTACGACGAACTCACGCACAGCATCCGCTTCCAGGGCGCGGCCAAGAAAAAGGCCTTCCTCGCCAAGCTTGACATCACCTACGAGGAGCACCGGTGAGGGAGCACGGAGGTGGGAGCCGGTCCGAAAAGCGCGTTACCGCGAGCTGCGAACGGCTCCTCCCCTGCCCGGTCGAAAATCAAGCCATGGCCCGTACCGCTCGCAGGACGTTCGGAGCAGGCGAGTCCGGACGTTAAGAAGTAGGGGCCCGCCCCGGCTCAGGCGGTTGCCATCGGCTCAGCGGGCGCGGGCGATGCGATACAAATGGGAATCGGTCCGGTAAATCACCGCGTTGCCGGCCACGGCGGGTGAAGCGGTGATTCTTTCCCCCAGATCGTTCGTCGCGAGCAACTCGAACTTTCTTCCAGCCCGAATCACGAACGTCTTGCCCAGAATATTGCTCGCAAAGATGTGGCCGTCGCTGGCGATCGGAGTGGAGTTGCAGTCCCCGCCCAAGGGTTCGCGGTAGAGTTCCTCGCCGGTCTGGCCGTCAAGGCAAACTAGCACGCCGTTATCCTTCAGTCCGTAGAGCAGGCCCCGGTAATACAGCAGGGAGGGCTCCACCGGGCCCGGCGAACGATTGACCCAGACAGTCTCCGGCGCCTCGCCGTTTGGCTTCAACTTGATGGCGTGAATCGCGGTTTGGCGCCACAACTGCAAAAAGACCATGCCATCGCCGTGGACCGCACTGGAGATGATCTCGCCGTTAAAGGGTCCCGCGCCTTCGCCGTACTGCCACAGTTCGCGCCGCGTCACGGCATCGTAGGCGGTGAGGCGGTTCTTGCCCGAAACGAGGATGTCCTCCTGGTTGTGGTGCTTGATCCGCAGCGGCGTGGAATGGCAGGTGCCGATCGGACGATCCTTTTGCCAGACAATCTCGCCGGACTGCTTGTCGAGTCCGAGCAGATAACACGGCCCTGTGTGATGGTCCCAGGCGAAGACCACGCTGTCATCCAGCACCACCGGACTCACCGCATAACCCCAGGCCATCTTCGGATCGCCGAATTTCGCCATGTAGCGATTCACCCAGACGAGGCGCCCGTCATGAGTGTAACGGGCAATATCCGCATTCCCGAACGCGACGTAGAGGGCGTCGTCGGTCACGGAGGGAGTATTGGTCGCCAGGTTGGACTTCACGTGGGTGCGCTGATTCACCCCCATGCCAAAGTCATGGCGCCACAACTCGCGGCCATCCTTGAGATCGAAGCAGATCGTGAGGAGTTTTTTGGCCCCGGCTTCCTCCATCTGGGAGGTGACAAAGACCCGGTTGCCATACACGACCGGCGAACTGGTGCCCCATCCGGGCAATTGGACCGACCAGAGGACATTCTTCGTCTGCGACCATTCGATCGGGAGATTCTGGCCATCCGCGATACTGTCAGCCCGGGGGCCTCTCCAGGCCGGCCAGTTGTCGGCCCGCACGGGGCTGGCGGTAAAACCGGCCGACAACAGCAAACTCAGTGCCACGACAAAAACGAGCGGGTGACGAGGGTAACTCATGAGGATAGTGGAGGGATCTCTGACACGCATCCGAGACCCGGCAATCCTGATTTTCCCAACCTGCCGTAGACGGTCTCCGCAACGGGGTCCCCATCAGGCGCCATTTCTTTGCCTCCACCCCATGGCCGTCAAATCAGGGCCAGCCTAGGCTGGCCATCATCGCCTCGCTCCACTCCGGCCGAGCCGGCGGGAGCACAGGTTGATCAGTGGCCGATAGCCCGCAAATCCAGCGCCGTTCCGAGAGTACGCGGCGCTTGTCGTCGGACGGAAAGTCGGACACCAAGCGCGCAGCCGACCCCACCCCACGATACGTGCCCTCAGCGCTTCCCATGTGCGAAGACCTGCGCTGACCTGCTCCGCTGCGTGAAACAAACGTTGTTCGCCGGTCAGCGCGAAATCGATGAGGCCTGGGTCCGCACGTTTCACGAGACCGGCCGCCTGATCGTCAGCCACATCCTGCTCCACCAGCGCGCCGACTACGGCACCCAGGTGTATCGCGGGCTCGCGCGCGACACGGGCTCGTCCGAGCGCAAACTCTACGGGTGCGCCCAGTTTCCCTGCTCGTTCCCCATTCTGCGACGAGTCGCAGAATGGGGTTGGAACCGCTGCCGGCTGCTGTGCCAGGTCTCCGACGCGGAGGCACGGCTCGAACTCGCGGCCGCCGCGAAGAAACACGACTGGCCCAGCCGCTTTGGCCGGTCTTTTTTCCCGCCAGCTATTTTTCCCGTGCCTTTGTGTCTCCGTGGTTCAATTCCAACCATGGAATACACCTTCCTGCGCATGCATTCCCGTTCCCTCACTCCCCGTGTTCGCGCCGCGCTGCGCCGGTTGGCGGCTGGCCCCCAGGACATGCGCGACGAGGCGCTGCTGCGGGAGATCAACGACGAGATGCGAAAACTCCCCGTAGAGGACGTTGCCTACATCCGCGACCGCGTGCGGTTTTCCTGTCCGCCGTGCCCGATGGTACAGTCGGTGGTCCTGATGCTGAACGGGCTGATCGAGCTGAAAAACCTGAAGCTGTAAACCGGAGCGTGCGACCCGGATCCGGCCGAGAAAGTTCGTGATTCATCTCTGAATCCGCGTGATTCGCGGGCAGATCTTCCACCCGGGTCCGCCAGCGGTGTTGCCTCGCGCCCGAAGCTCCGCAACCTGACCCGCCAATGATCACGTGGTCCCACCCCGGAAACACGATCCGCCGCGTGGCCGCCGGCGCCCTATCGTCCGTTGGATTGTGGCTGGCGCCCGCCCCCCTCGCCCGTGCCCAAGCCACGCACACCGCCGAGGACTGGTCGCAGGCTCCCGCCAACTTCGCGCCGCAGGATTCGCTCCGGGACTACCTCGGGCGCCTGAAATCGGCGCTGCTCGCCGTGCAAGACCGGCCCGAGCAGCAACAGGCGCTCAAGCTGACGGCCCACGTCGTCGCGGAAGGTCGCACCGGAGTACGGCGTTTGCGCATCCGGAATTTCCAGTTTCTCAGCGACGGTGCGCCCGCCACCGCCGAATCAAATCTGGGCCCGGGTTCGTGGCCGACCGTGACCGGCGTCCTCGGCAGCGCCGTCGCCCAGGACTTCCTGATGCAGGCCGCGCTCAAGGGTGTTCCCCTCGACGAGTTGGAGGTGGTGTTCACCAGCCAGCCCGGCGCCGCCCCACGGTCGGGCGGCGGAGCACGGGTTGTTTATCCCCGCGATCTCGTGTACACGGCCTACCTTGTTTCGCCGGCCTCCGACGCCGAGTTGGAGGAATTGCGCCAGACGGTGGAGCGCGTTTCCCCGGTGCTGAATCTCGTGAGCCAGGCGCAGGCGATCGAGCACGGGACCCTGGTCTACAAGTCCACCCCGGCGAAGCGCGCGGGAAAGACCCTCGAGGGACTGCGCGAATTTCTGGCGGAGAAACAGGCGGCGGCGGCGGGCGCCAAACCGCCGGCAGTCCCGCGCCTGGCCGTGGCCGGCGCCCCCCGCAACCCCGGCGAGCCGTCGTTGCGCGCGCACGTCAAGGTGGAGGCCGGCACCGGCATCCGCCATGTGCGCACCGACGCCAGCAATTTTCAGATCATCCACGACAGTCCGCGTTATCTGGCGGGACACAACCTAGGCCCAATCGCGGAAGAACACCTCCTCGGCGTGATGATCACCTGCCTGACCCACATCTATGAAATGCAGGCGGCCAGCCGAAACGTGGTGCTGGATTCGCTGGAGCTGGAGGTCGAGGGCACCCTGGTGCCGCGCCTCGGGAGCACGGCCACGCCGCCGCGCCTCAAGGACATTCGCTACCACGTGTACATCGGCTCGCCGGAATCGAAGGAAAAAATCCAGCAGCTGCAGCAGGCGGTGGAAGCGATCTGCCCGATCTACAACATGCTGAAAGACGCCCAGCCCATCAACGGCAGCATCGTGCGCGGACCTTATCGCTAACGGGGCTTGGCCCCGGCCCGACGAAACGTGCTCGATCTCTCCAACGAAAATTTACCCCGTGAAACCCCTCCTGATCACCCTGTTTCTCGCCGCCGCCGTCGCGGCCCACGCCGCCCAACCGCGACCGGACCCGGCGCCGAAGGCCGCGCCGAAAAGCCCCCTGCCCGCGATCGCGTTCGACGCCCGCGCGCGGCCCCTGCCGCACGCCCATCAGGGCCCCTTCGTCACGCTGCCCGACGGCGCGATCGTCGGCTGCGACGGCAACACCTTCCTCCGCAGCACCGACGGCGGAAAAACGTGGGAGTCGCGCGACCTGTTTACCCCCGAACAGGTGCGCACGCTCAACCTCCAGGTGAGCAACGAACGCGCCCTGCTGCTCACCCGCGACGGCACACTCGTGCTCGGCTGCATGAACCTCAACGCCCGGAAGTGGACGTGGGACGCGAAACTGCACGATGCCCCGGGCGCCGAGTTGCCGACGTGGGTCATGCGCAGCACGGACGGCGGCCGGACCTGGAGCGACGTGCAGAAGCTGCACGACGAGTGGACCGGGGCGGTGCGCGATCTCATCCAAACCGCCTCCGGCCGCCTCGTGCTCACCAGCATGAAATTGATGAACCGGCCCGGCCGCCACACGGTGCTCGCCTACGTCTCGGACGACGACGGCCGGACGTGGCAGGCCGGCAACCTCATCGATCTCGGCGGCAACGGCCACCACGGCGGCGTGACCGAGCCGACCGTGGTCGAGTTGCGCGACGGCCGGGTGTGGATGCTCATTCGCACGAACTGGGGCGAGTTCTGGTCGGGCTACTCCGTCGACAGCGGCCGCTTCTACCGCGTGCTCCAGCCCTCGGGCATCCCGGCGAGCAGCGCCCCGGCGATCGTCAAGCGGCTGGCCAGCGGCCGGCTGGCGATGGCGTGGAATCTGCCCTTCCCCGAGGGCCAGAAAAGTTTTCGGCTGAGCGGCGGCGACAACGAGTGGTCCGAGGTTCCCGTGAGCAATCATCGCGGCGAACTGGCGTTCGCGCTCTCCAGCGACGACGGGGCCACGTGGACCAAGCCCGCCATTCTCGCCCGCCGGCCCGGGGCCTCGCTCGCCTACCCGTATATTTTCGAGATCGCGCCCGGCCGGCTCTGGCTCACCACGATGCAGGGCGGCGTGCGGATCCAGTTCGACGAGGCGGACTTCGTCGCCGCGCCGGCCAAGCGCTGACGCGGGTTCGATCGCGACAGGTGGATCGCGGGGACGGCTGTCTGCACGTCGCGCCGCGAACCCTGCCGGCTTGCTTAGGGCAAATTGTTCCGTCCCCTTTCTTCCGACCATGAACGCCGTCCAGCGCCTGCTCCTCGTCGCGTCGGCCCTCGCCTGCTCCGCCCTGCGCGTGGCCGCCCAGATGGGCGACACCCGCGACACGCCCGGCAGCGTCCAGAAACCGCCGCCCCCCGAGTGGAACCTCCCCGCTCCGCGGCTTTCGCCCGAGGAATCGCTCAAGACTTTCCGGCTGCCGCCGGGTTTCCGCATCGAGATCGTCGCCGCCGAACCGCTCGTCCACGAACCCGTCGCCCTCGACTTCGACGCCGACGGCCGGATCTGGGTCGCCGAAATGCGCAGCTACATGCCCGACGTCGACGGCAAGGGCGAAAACCAGCGCATCAACCGCGTCGTGGTGCTCGAGGACACCGACAAGGACGGCCGGATGGACAAGAGCACCGTTTACATGGATGGCCTCGGCTTCGTGCGCACCGTAAAAGTGCTGCGCAGCGGCGTGCTCATCGGCGACCCGCCCAACCTGTGGTTCACCCGCGACACGAATGGCGACGGCAAGGCCGACGAGAAAACCGCGATCGCGACCGACTTTTCCGCCGCCGAGCGCAATCCCGAGGAGGGCGGCAACGCGTTGATCTGGGGTCTCGACAACTGGATCAGCGGCTCCTCCTACGGACGCCGCTTCCGCCTGCAGGACGGCAAGTGGATCGCCGCGCCGGTGGCCGTGCGCGGCCAGTGGGGCCAAAGCATGGACGACTACGGCCGGCTCTACACCAATTCCAACGAGGACTACTTCCGCGCCGATCTGATCTCGAATCACTACCCCGCCCGGAATCCGAATCTCGTCCTCCCCTTTCGCTCCACCCGTGCCGCCAACGGCGTCAACTACCAGGTCGACGCCGACCAGTCGGTCTGGCCAATCCGCCCCACCCCCGGCATCAACCGCGGCTACCAGCAGAACCGCCTGCGCCCGGACGGCTCGATGCGGAATTCCGATGCTTCGTGCGGGCCGGCTATCTACCGCGGCGACAACTTCCCCGCCGAATTTTACGGCAACTATTTCAGCGCGGAGCCGGCGGGCAACGTCGTGCGCCGCTCGATCGTCACGGAGACCGACGGCATCCTTGGCGGCCGCAAGGCCTACGAGGGGAAGGAATTTCTAAGCTCCACCGACGAGCGCTTTCGCCCCGTCAACGTCTACACCGCCCCGGACGGCACGCTCTACGTCGTCGACCTCCACCGCGGCATCCTCCAGCACCGCCAGTACATGACGAGCTACCTGCGGCGGCAGATCGTCGAGCGCGGGCTCGATCAGGGGCTGGGCGACGGCCGCATCTACCGCATCGTCCACGAGTCGAAGAAACCGGGACCGCCGCCCGCCCTTTCGCGGGCCACCACGCCGCAACTCGTCGCCAGCCTCGCCCATCCGAACGGCTGGTGGCGCGACACCGCCCAGCGGCTGCTGGTCGAGAACGGCGACGCGTCCGCGGCGCCGCAGTTGCGGAAACTCGCGCTGGCTCTCTCGACCAGCGAGCCCGTCCGCCTGAAGGCGCTCTGGTCCCTCGAAGGCCTCGGCGCGCTCGATGCGGTCACGGTAGAGCGGGTGATGGACGACGCATCGCCGAAGCTCCGCTCGGCCGCGCTCCGTCTGGGTGAGCCCTTCCTCGCCGCGAACCATGCCGGGCTCACGGCCCGCGCGCTCAAATTTGCCCGCGATCCGTCGCGGGAGGTTCGCCTCCAACTGGCGCTCTCCCTCGGCGAAGCGCCGGCGCCCGTGCGTTTGCCCGCGCTCGCCGGCCTCGCGCGCGCCGATGCAGAGACGCCCTTCCTGATCGCCGCCGTCGCCAGCAGCCTCGCTGGGAATGAGCTTCCCTTCCTCGAACGCCTGTTGGCCGCGCCCGACTGGCGCGAGTCACGCCCCGGCCTGACGGAGGTGCTGCAAACCCTCGCCGCCGCCATTGCCCACGAAGGCCAGGCCGACCGGCTGGACCGCCTCCTGCAGTTTGCCACGAACGAATCCGAGCCCAAATGGCAGCGGCTCGCGTTGTTGAACGGGATCCGCGGGTCGGGGCTGCGCAACGTCGCGGCGCAGCCGGCCGCGCTCGCGGCCGCCACCAAGGCGGCGGACCAGGAAATCGCGAAGGGCGCGGGCGAACTGATGACCCGCCTGGTCTGGCCGGGAAAATTCGGCGCCGGGCCGGCGCCGCTTACGCCCGCCGAGCAACAGCTGTTTGAAAAAGGCCGCACCGCCTACACGACCATCTGCGCGGCGTGCCATCAACCGGACGGACGCGGTCTGGCCGGGGTGGCGGCACCGCTGGTCGATTCGCCGTGGGTGCTGGGGCCGGACAAATTTCTCGCGCGGATCGTGCTCAAGGGGAAAACCGGCAAGACGAACGTGGCGATGCCGCCGCTGGAGATGCTGGGCAACGAGACGCTCGCCTCCGCGCTGACGTACATCCGCCGCAGCTGGGGCCACACCGCGCCGCCCGTGAGTCCCGCCACGATCGGCGACATGCGCGAGGCCATCATCGTCCGCAGCGAACCCTACACGGAAGCCGAGCTCGAGGCGCTGCGCACGGTCAAGTAAGGGCGCGCAGACGCCGATCCCCTTACCGCGCCGCCGCCTTGAGACCCGCGAGGTAGGCGACGAGCGCACGCAGGTCGTCCTCCGGCATCGTTTGATAACGTTGCTTCCGCTTCGCGATCGCGGCGGGCAGTTTCGCGGTCGCGACGCCCGTGCCCGTGATCCACATCCGCAGCTCCTCCAAGCCGTGGCGGTCGCCGACTCCGTCGAGCGGGGAACGCGGGTTGCCGGCGTCCGCGATCGAGTGACACGTCGCGCAGTGCTGCTCCGCAAAGATCGCGGGGCCACGCCCATCGTCCGCCGCCGTAGCCACCGGCGCCGGTGCGCTGGGCACGGCCAGCTGAGTGCCCGCGGTCGTATTCGTGCGGTCGGCCGCAGCCACCGGCGTCGCGACCGGGCGCGGCGATCCGGCGGGCGCGGGCCGGTTGTGCACCGACGCGAACCACAGCGAGAGCGCGACCACGACGATCACGGCGAGCACGCAGACCACCCGGGCGATGATCTCCCTCATGGCCTTGGCCTCCGTTGGACTGCCGCGTCGCGCTTCATGTCTACGCCATGTCGAAAAGTTCGCTCTGGATCCGCCGCAGCGGCACCCCCATGCCACGCAGTGTGCGGTGCACCGCATCGGACATTGGTTTCGGTCCGCACACAAAAAAGACAAACGCACGCGCGGCCTCCGGCAGCGCCGCCCGCAAGACCGGTTCGCTCAACACGCCCTGCGGGCCCACCCAGCCTTCCGGCGGTTCCTGCAGCACGTGGACCACGTCGAGGTTCAAGCGCGGGCGGAGCGCCTCGATCTCCTCGCGGAACGTGACGTCGTCCCAGCGCCAGTTGCCGTAGACGAGGCGCACCGGCCGCCGCTCGCCACGGTCGGCCAGCGTGCGGAGCATGCTCATGATGGGCGCAATCCCCACGCCGCCGGCGATGAACACGAACCCCGGCGCCTGCGGATGGAGATCAGGGGTGAACACGCCGTGCGGGCCGTCAACGTAGGCGACCTCGCCGACGGCCACGTCCTTGATCGTCGCCGTGAAGTCGCCGAGTTCCTTGATCGTGAACCGCACCGCCGACGCATCGGCGGCGCTGCCGGAGAATGAGAACGGATGTTCCCGCGCGCGGAACGGACTCGAGCGTAACGTCAGCCACGCGAATTGCCCGGGACTGAACTTCACCGCGGCGCCGCGCTCGGGCGCGAGCGTCAGCGTCCAGGAATGCCCCCTTTCCTGCCGCACGTCCGTCACCCGGTAAGGCGACCGGAGCAGCGACAAGGGCCGCACGAGGCGGACATAGGCGACCACGAGCACCCAGAGAGTCGCATAACCCACCCACACGATGCCCTTCCATGGGGCGTGGGTGTAATGGCCGACGCCCTGAATGTGCACCACGGCGAGCACCACGGCCGCGACAGCCATCACCGCGTGGCCGACCCGCCAGCGATCGTATTCGAGGCGGAGCGTTTTCCGCCAGAGCGAGGTCACAATCAGCACGGCGAAAAGCAGCAGGGCGATCCGTCCCGCCGTCATCGGCCATGGCGCTTCCCGCGGATCGAGCGGGCCGATGGCGGCGCCGTAGCGCGTGCGCAAGATGACGTAGTGGGCCAGGATCAATCCGAAGCCGCCCACCGCCACCCAGCGATGAAAGTAGTAGATGATATCGACGCCGAAGGGAGCAGTCGCCCGGCGAAAGCGCGCGGTCAGGGCCGATTGCAGCCCCATGATGGCGAGTCCGCCGAATCCCACCGCCATCGCAAAATCCCACGCGAAGCCGCCGCCCCGCGGCATTTTCCCCAACAGCAAAACGAGCAACGGGAACGCCGTCAGCAGCAGGTAGGCGGAAATCCAGAACGTGGCGCGAAGCCAGCGGACAACCGGCCGGGCGTTCATAGCGTGAGCGTCGCCTCGAACTCCGCCTCGCCGGTCCGATGATGGATCTTGAAGCCCGCGTGCTCGCAGACGTGGCGCATCGCGTGATTCTCCGACAGCACGGTGCCCGTGATCCGGGCCAGCCGTTCCTCGCGGCCGATCTCCACCAGCCGCTTCAGCAACAGTGCGCCCAGGCCCCGGCCCTGCCATGCGTCGGAGACGACCACGGCGAACTCGGCGTCGCTCCGGCCGTGATTCTTGCAGAGGCTCCCCACGCCGAGGACCGCGGACTGACCCGTCAGGGGATCTTCACGGACCGCCACGAGGGCGATCTCCCGATCGTAGTCGATGAAGCAAAGGCGCGAGAGCCGCGAGTGGCTCGTCCGCTGCTGGAGGGACATCGCGGTGAAGTACCGATAGTAAACGCTCTGGTCCGAGAGCGTCCCGTGAAAATCCACCATCATCGGTTCGTCCTCGGGCCGGATCGAGCGCACGAGGACCGGCGTGCCGTCGGCCAGTGTGCCGGAGGTCGTGTACTGGTGCGGATACGGACGAATCGCGAGCTTCGGCAGTCGGTCCGCGGGCAGGCCGGAGTCGTGCAGGATCACCCGGGCATCGAGCGCCAGGATCTGGTCGGCCGAGGCGAACAGCGGATTGATGTCGATTTCCTTGATCCACCGCTGCTCGGCCACGAGCTGGCTGAAGCGCACGAGCACGTTTTCGAGCGCCGGCAGGTCGACCGGCGAACGACCCCGGATCCCCTTCAGCGCGGCAAAAATCCGCGTCTGCTCCATGAGGCGGCGCGCCAGCGTCGAGTTGAGCGGGGGCAGGCCGATCGCGCGATCCTGCATGATCTCGACCCCGATCCCGCCCGCGCCGAACAGCAGCACGGGGCCGAATTGCAGGTCGACGCTGCTCCCGAGGATCAGCTCGTAACCGTCGGCCGGAATCATCCGCTCCACGGTGACGCCCAGAAAATGGTGTTCGCCGACCCTCTCCGTCACAGCGCGCCGGATGCCGCGCCACGCCGCGCGCACCTCGACGGCGTCGCGCAGATTCAAGCGCACCCCACCCACGTCCGTCTTGTGGGTGATCGTCTCGGAAAGAAGCTTGAGCACGACCGGAAAGCCGACCCGGGCCGCAACCGTCGCCGCCTCCTCCTCGCTGGCCGCGGGCAACGCCCGGTTCACGGGAATGCCGTAGGCGGCGAGGATCTCCTTGGACTCATGCTCAGTCAGCAGCACGCGGTGACGTTGCTGCGCGGCATGAATGATCGCCTCGACCCCCTGGTGAAGCGCCGAACCGCCCTTCGCGTGATCGAGCAACACCGGCGTCTCGTAAAGCGCCTTCAGATTCGCGCTGTAGCGCGCCATGTAGTCGAAGGCCTGCGCGGCGCGATCGGGAAACTTGAAGGTCGGAATCCGGGCCTCGTTCAACACGGCCTCGCCCGCCTCCACCGCCGCGCCACCCATCCAGCTGGCCAGCACCGGTTTTCCCCCGGCCCGCGCGGCGAAGGCCTTGACCTTCTCCGCCGTGGCCAGCGCATCGCTCATCGCCTGCGGCGTGAGGATGACGAGCAGGCCGTCCGTCGACGGATCGTTCGCGACCACCTCGATGGCCTGCGCATAACGCTCCGCGTCCGCATCGCCCAGGATATCGACCGGATTGGCGCGGCTCCACTGGGCGGGCAGCAGCCGGTCCAGTTCCGCGATCGTCTTGTCCGACAGTTTCGCCAGCTCGCCGCCGCCGGCCACGAGCCGGTCCACGGCGAGCGCCGCGGGGCCGCCGGCGTTGGTGACGATCGCGAGGCGCGGGCCGGGCGGCCGGGGTTGTTTGCCGAGCACCTCGGCCATGTCGAAAAGATCCTCGATCGTGTCGACCCGCAACACGCCCACACGGCGGAATCCGGCCTCCATCACGACGTCGCTGCCCGTGAGTGCACCGGTGTGCGACGCGGCCACCTTCGCGGCCGCCTCTGTGCGCCCCGCCTTGACGAGGATGATGGGCTTGGTGAACGCCACCTCCCGCGCCGCGGAAAGAAACGAACGCGCATCGCCGATCGACTCCATGTAGATGATGATGCTCCGCGTGTGGGGATCGTCGCCCAGGCTGGTGATCAGGTCGCCCCAGCCCACATCGAGCATCGAGCCCACCGAGACAAAGGCGCTGAAGCCGACGTTATCCCGCAGGCTCCAGTCGAGGACGGCGGTGCAGAGCGCCCCGCTCTGGCTGATGAACGCCACGCTGCCCGGCCGGGCCATCGTCCGCGCGAAGGTGGCGTTGAGGCGGAGATGCGGCGCCATCAAGCCGAGACAATTCGGGCCGATGAGGCGGATGCCGCCCCGCCGCGCCTCGAAAAGCACCTGGCGCTCCAACTCGGCGCCGGCCGCCCCGCACTCCTTGAAACCCGCGGAGAGGATCACCGCCGCCTTGACGCCCGCCTCCGCGCACTCGCGCACGATCCCCGGCACGGTCGCCGCGGGCGTGGCGATCACGGCCAGGTCCACCTTCGCGGGCACGTCCTTCACGGTCGCGAACGCCGGCAGGCCCAGGACGCGGGCGTGCTTGAGATTCACCGGGAAAACCTTCCCGTCGAACTCGAATAGATTCTCCAGCAAGGCCCGCCCGACGCTGCCAGCCTGGTCGCTGGCGCCGACGACCGCGATCACCTCGGGGGCGAAAAAGTGCCCGAGCGGACGCCGCCGGGCTTCCCGCAGGGCCGCCGACTCGGAAGGTGTGGGACCGGGTAAATTCATGGTGAAACGAGCGCCGTCAGCCCCCGAAAAAATAGCTCCGCAGTTTCTCCATCACGCTCATCCCGCCCAGCGCGACGAGGGTGAAAAACGCCACGGAAATCGCGAAGGAGGCGCAGCCCGCGAAGAAGAACAGACCGTCCCGGCCCAACGCCCCCGCCGCCAGCAGGATGATCGTCCAGGCCGGGAGCGAATTGCTGAACGGCAACGGCAGCGGCAGCATGAGCATCAGGCCGGAGATCGCGATCAGGAACCCGGCCACGCGACTGAAGATTTCATGGGCCGGCACGAAGCCCAGCCGGGGACGGAGGAAGTACTCGACGCCGCGCATGAGGCGGCTCGCGGCGCCCAGCACCTTCACGAGGGTTGGCCCGGGCAATTCGCGTCGGAGCAGGCGTTGCGGCAGCCAGGGCATCTTGTTCAGCGAAATCCGGGTGCCGAGCAGCGTCACCACCAGTCCGAAGGGAATGGAGAAACCCGGCAGCGGGATTGGGCCGACAAACGGCAGCGCGATGATCAGGAGCAGCAGGTGATAGCCGCGCCCCTGCGTCGCCTGCAGCAAATCGCCAAACGTTACCGGCCGGTCGTTGAACCGCGCCATCAATTCTCCCAGCTCGGCGGAAAATTTCGGCGCGTCGCCCACCGGTACGGTCGACGAAGGCGGCGGGGGCGCGGGGGGTGATGACTTCACTTCCATTTTGGCGGATTGGACTTCGGGTGCGCTGGGGATTGCAGGGCGTGGTGGTCCGGGCGGTTGTTCGGTCAGCGGCGCAGAACCGCGACCAGAAAGGCCGCGTAGAGCGCCAGCAAAACCCAGCCCCGCCAGCGCGGAATCAGGCCGTCGCGCCGCGGCACGACCGCGATCATCGTGCCCACGCCGAAGGCCAGCGCCCACTCGACTTCGCCCCGATCCACGCGAATCGGACAAATCGTCGCCGCCACGCCGACGATGAAGAGACCGTTGAAAACGTTGCTCCCCAGCACGGTGCCAAGCCCGATTTCGTCGTGCCCGCGCAGTTTTGAAATCACCGTCGTCGCCAGCTCCGGCATCGAGGTGCCGACCGCCACCACCGTGGCGCCGATGACGAATTCGGGCACGCCAAACGCCACGGCAATCCCGCGCGCACCGTGGACGATGAAATACCCCGAACCGACGAGAAACGCGATTCCGCCCGCGGACAGGGCCACGGCCGCCACATGGCTCGGCCCGCTCAACACCGCCGGCGCCGCGCTGCGCTCGTTCCGGGCGGCGGAAATCACCATGGCCAGCCACACGAAGAAAAACGCCAGCAGCGCCACGCCATCCGCGCGCGAAAGCCGGCCGTCGAACCCCAGTGCCCCCACCGCCACGGGCACCAGCAGCGCCACCGGGAAATCGCGTCGCACGCTGGCGCGCGGACAGGAAATCGCGGACATGCAAAGCGCTACCGCGAGAATCAGCCCCACATTGACGACGTTGCTGCCCAATGCGTCGCCCAGCGAAATTTCCGGCCGGCCGGACCACGCCGATCCCACGGCGA
This sequence comes from Opitutia bacterium, assembly GCA_947474935.1. Taxonomy (GTDB): domain Bacteria; phylum Verrucomicrobiota; class Verrucomicrobiia; order Opitutales; family Opitutaceae; genus ER46. Next base: position 196,188 of record CANJKL010000001.1, on the reverse strand, counting down.
CGGAAAGCTCGGGACTCGAGGTGGCGAAGGCGGCGACCGTGGTGGCGACGATGCCGGCGGAAACCCGGGCCCAGCGCGCCAGCCCCACCAGGCCGCGCACGAATAGTTCGCCGCCCAGCCCCGCGCAGACGACTCCAATGAGAAGGGCGAGGTAGGGATTCATGCGGCAATACGCCGGCGGTTTGTCATCGCTTCGTCGCGGTGCGCACCGTGAGCACGGAGCATGGCGCGGAACGCACGACGCGCTCCGCGACACTGCCCGCGAGCGCGCCCTTGAGGCCCGTCCGCCCGTGCGTGCCCATCACGATGAGGTCGGCGTTCGTGCGCCTGGCCATGGCGGCGATGATCGCGACCGGATTGCCAGGGCGAAGTTCTCGGCCGGTGCGGGGCCAGACCCGCTTCGTCGCGTCGGCCAGCCTGCGCAGACGTTGGTGCGCGGCCATGCGGGCTTCGCGGCGGGACTCCGTCGTGTCGATCAACATATCGGGATGGAACGGCTCGACGACGTGGAGGAGGCAGAGTCGCGCGTCAAATTTCCGCGCCAGGGCGAGAGCGTGTTGCAGCGCCACGAGCGACGACTCGGAAAAATCCACCGGCACGAGGATCGACCCGATCTCGTCGGCCGAGAAGACCCGCGTGACGCCGCGAATTTTGCGGTTGCGCACGACGAGCACCGGACACGGCGCGTGGCGCACGACCCGCTCGGCCGTGCTGCCCAGCAGCGCGTGCTTCAGTCCGGTGTAGCCATGCGTCGCGATGACGACCAGGTCGGCTTCCCAGGCATCGACCGTCTTGGCGATTTCATCGAACGGCACCCCATCGGCCACGAGGCGCGCGGGCTGGATGTCGCCCGGCACTTCGCGATCGATAAACTCCTGCAGTTTCGCCTGCACGGCCCGGCGCGTGTCGAAGTCGATTCCAACCAATTCGGCCGCGACATGGCTGTCGGGCCGGTTGCGCCGCGTGATATGCGCCACCGCCAGCCGCGCACCGAACCGGTGGGCGAGTGCGATCGCAGCGACGAGCGCCTGGCGCGAGGGCTCCGAGAAATCCACCGGCACGAGAATGCGGCGGGGCGCGGCCGTTGTCTGGGGTGTGGCTTTCATAGGGTCGAAAATTCCGGATTCACTCGGGCAACGCATGGTCGCCGCGGCCCAGGCCGTAGCGGAGCCATTTCTCGAATTCGACAACCGCAAACACCCCCGCGGCCACCGCCGCGATGCGCAGCCACGATTCCGCCTCAATCGGCGCGGTGTGAAACAGGCGATTCATCACGGGCGTGTAGGTGAACAGGAGTTGCAGCCCGATCATCGCGAGCGAACACCCCAGCGCCCAGCGATTCGCAAAGAAGCCGGGGCCGAAGCACGAATGCGTCAGCGAACGACAGTTGAAGAGATAGGCGATTTCCACGAGGACGATGACGTTGATGACCGCGGTGCGGGCCGCCGCGACGCTGGCCCCGGCGCTGCCCGTTTCCCACGCAAAAAGCCAGAACGCACCGGCGGCCATCGCGAGCGTCACGAGGACCGTACGCATCGCGAGCGCGAAGGTGAGCAGCGGCTTTTTCGGATCGCGCGGCGGACGCTGCATGAGGCCGGGCTCCTTCGGCTCGAACACCAGCACCAGATCGACCAGAATCGCCGTCGTCAGATTCACCCACAGCAGTTGCACGGGGAGCATGGGCAGCGTCGTGCCGGCAACGATCGCACCGAGCAGGATGGCCGCCTCGCCGGCATTGGTGGGCAGCGTGCAGATGATGAACTTCGTGAGATTGTCGAACACGCCCCGGCCCTCCTCCACCGCGGCCTCGATCGTCGCGAAATTGTCGTCCGTCAGCACCATCGACGCGGCGCTCTTCGCCACATCCGTGCCGGCGATGCCCATCGCGATCCCGATGTCCGCCTGCTTCAGCGCCGGGGCGTCGTTCACGCCATCGCCCGTCATCGCGACGACATGCCCGCGGGCCTGCAGCGCCTGCACGAGCCGGAGTTTCTGCTCGGGCGCGACGCGGGCGAACACCGCCGTCTGCTCGGCGGCCTCCGGCAGATCGGCCGTCGAAATTTTTTCCAGCTCGTGACCCGAGAGCGCCACGAGTTCGCCGTGCGCTTCGCGACCGTGCAGCCCGATCTGTTTCGCGATGGCGCGGGCCGTGATGAGGTGGTCGCCCGTGATCATCTTCACGGCGATCCCCGCTTCCTGGCAGTGGCGCACCGCCTCGACCGCCTCGGGGCGCGGCGGATCGATCATTCCCTGCAACCCGAGAAACGTGAGGCCGCCCGCGACGTGGGCGGCCTCGAGCTTGGCGTGACTGCGCTCGACCTCGCGGCGCGCCACCGCGAGCACCCGCAACCCGCGCCCGGCCATCTTCGCGAGCGCGTCGTGGATCGCCCTGGGATCGACGGGGACTTTTTTGCCCTCCCGGTCCAGCGCATCGGCGCAATGCTCGAGCACCCGCTCCACCGCGCCGACCTTATAGATGACGCGTCCGGCGGGAGCCTCGTGCAGCGTGGCGCGAAACATGTGGGCGGACTCGAACGGAATGACGTCGACGAGCGGCGACGCCCGGTGCGTGTCGGCGTGAACGAGGCCGCCCTTTTCGCCCGAGACAAGCAGCGCCAGCTCGGTCGGATCGCCCTGCACGTGGGTCCGGCCCTCGCGACGCATGAGCTGGGCATCGTTGCACAGCACTCCGCCCCGCAGACACTCCGCCAGCGCCGGCTGGCGGGCCGCCTCGATCGACGCACCCGCGCGCTTCACGTCGCCCTTCGCCTCGTAACCCGTGCCGGCCACCTCGAAAAATTCGCCACCGGCGAAAATCTCGCGCACCGTCATCTCGTTTTGCGTGAGCGTGCCGGTTTTGTCGGAGCAGATGACGGTCGTGCTGCCGAGGGTTTCCACGGCGGGCAGCTTGCGGATGATGGCATTGCGCCGCGCCATGCGCGCGACCCCGATGGCGAGCACGATGGTCACGGCCGCCGGCAACCCCTCGGGGATCGCGCCCACGGCGAGAGCCACCGCCGCCATGAACACCGCCGCCACCGGTTCGCCGCGAAACACGCCGATGCCGAACGTCGCCGCCGCCACCGCGAGAATCACCCACAGCAACCACCGGCTCAGCCCGGCGATCTTGCGCGTGAGCGGGGTCGAGAGTTCCACCGCTTCGCCGATGAGCCACGCGATGCGGCCGGTCTCCGTCATGTCGCCCGTCGCCCACACCACGCCCTCACCGTTGCCGCTGGTCACGAGCGTGCCCGTGAACGCGAGATTCTTGCGGTCGGCCAGCACGGTCTCGAGCGCGAGCGGATCGGGATGTTTCACCACCGGCACCGACTCGCCGGTGAGCGCGGATTCGTCGACGTGCAGTTCCTTGGCGTGAAACAACCGCAGGTCGGCGCCCACCCGGTCGCCCGGCTGGAGGAGCACGACATCGCCGGGGACGAGTTGCGCGGAAGCGACGCGGTCCTTTCGCCCGCCGCGCCGCACGGTCGCCTGCGTCGCGACCATGCGCGAGAGCGATTCGATGGCGTTGGCCGCCTTCGCCTCCTGCAGGAAGCCGATGATCGCGTTGATCAAGACGACGCCGAAAATGACACTCGCGTCGACCCATTCGCGGAGGAAGGCGGTGACCGCCACCGCGACGAGCAGCAGGTAGACGAGCGGCTGGTGGAATTGGCGCAGGAACCGCCGCCAGGCCGGCGTGCCGGGCCGCGGGGTGATTTGATTCCGCCCGAATTTCTCCTGCCGCCGCCGCACCTCGTCGTCGGCGAGGCCGGTGCGTAGATTGACATCGAGCAACCGCAGCACCTCGTCGCCGTGCAATTGGTGCCAGTCGGGTCGCACCGCCTGCGCAAAAGCCCGTGGGACCGGGGAGCCGCCCCGTCGGAGTGCCGCTCGCTGGGGGGTTGAGCCGGGCGGCTTCATGGGAAATTCAGCAGGCGCCCCATCATTCGTCCGGCCGCCGGATCACGAGGAGCGGCCGGCGGATCTGCTTGAGCATCCCCTTTGCCACGGAACCGTGCAACGCCCGCGAAACGCCGAGCCCGTGCGAGGCGAGGCACACCAGATCGGCGCCAAAGCGTCCGGCTTCGGCGCAGAGGGCGTCCGCCACGTCCCGGCTTTCCAACACCTCGACCTCCGGTGGCTGGCAGCGCGCTCCGGCCTCGTTGGGAATCAGCGCCCGCAGCTGCCGGACCAGCTCGGCGGTCCCTGCCCCTCCCGCCCGCCGCCCCGGCCGGGCCACATGCACAATCTTGAGCCGCCCGCCGATGCTGCACGCGGCGCAGGCAAACGGAATCGCGGCATTGCCGAGCTCGGAGAAATCCGTGGCCACCAACACGCGCCGGTATTCCGGGATGTGCGCCTCGCGCGGATCAAATTTCGCCGTGACGGGCACGCACACCACATTCAGCGCCGGCTGGTGCAGCAGTTCACGCGAAAGCGAAAACTGCACGAGACGACTGAGGCCGTGCCGCTGGTGGGTGCCGACCGCGACCAACTGCGCCTTGGCGTCGGCGGCCATCCCGACGAGCGTGGGACCGGCCCCGACCAAGTGCGGTTTAACGACAACGGTCGCCGCGTCGTCCCCGATCACGTCGCGCACTTTCTTGCGGAGAGCCTGCTCCAGACGCCGTTGCACGGCCGGCGGATTGACCGGGCCGCCCGGGCCGGGGGCGGGATCGTCGAGCGTCAGCAGGCGGTGGTTGGCGTAGCCCGCCACGAGGTTGCAGGGGCCCGCCATCCGGAACTGCCGGGCCCACCGCAGCACCGCGTCGGACGTGGCCTGAAGATCGAGGGCGAGCAGAACGGCCAGCCGCTCCTTCGTCCAATCCCACGCCTCGAACGCGGCGGGATTGCGGACCACGAGGGTGGGAACAGGCGAAGCCTCGGCGATCTGCTCCGAAAAACTCCCGAGCGCCCAACGGTCGATCGGACCCTTCGACCCGGAAGCCACCACGACTAGGGCGGGCGGTTCGTCCCGGATGCAATCGAGCAGCGCCGTGGCCGGGAAAAATCCCTCGAGCAACTTCGTCTCCACGTCCGCGCCCGTCTGCCGGAGGCGCTGGGCCTCGGCCTCAAGCCGCGGGCCGGCCGCAGCCCGCGCCCCGGCGTCGGTGGTGTCGCTGACATGGACCAATCGCAGCGTTTCCGCCCGGCGCCGCGCCAGCCCGGCCGCGACGGTGGTGGCGGCGCGGGCGTGGGAGGAAAAATCGGTCGCGCTGAGAATAAACGTCCGGGCCGTTTTCATGGGGTGATCATTTCCTTGGCAGCGACTGCTCCCGGGCGAGGATCGCCGCGGTGGTTTTCAGCACCGTGTCGGGGTTGAGCGAAATGCTGTCGATGCCCTCCTCGACGAGAAACTGCGCAAACTCCGGATAATCGCTCGGCGCCTGCCCGCAGATGCCGATCTTGCGGCCGCGGGCCCGGCACGCCGCGATCGCCTGCGCGATCATCTTTTTCACCGCTGGATTCCGCTCGTCGAAGATCGGCGCGACCACCTCCGAGTCGCGATCGACGCCGAGGATGAGCTGGGTGAGATCGTTCGAACCGATGCTGAAGCCGTCGAAGAGCTCGGCGAATTCCGCCGCGAGGATGACGTTGCTCGGGATCTCGCACATCATGTAGACCTCGAGCCCGTTCACCTCGCGGGTGAGGCCGTGTTTCGCCAGCTCAAGCAGCACGCGGCGGCCCTCCTCGACCGTGCGGCAGAAGGGAATCATCACCTTCAGGTTGGGCAGCCCCATTTCCTCACGCACTTTTTTCACGGCGCGACATTCGAGGGCAAACCCGTCCCGGTAGCGCGGATGGTAGTAACGGGAGGCGCCGCGGAAACCGATCATCGGGTTTTCCTCGGCTGGCTCGTAGGCGCGGCCGCCGATGAGATTCGCGTACTCGTTCGTCTTGAAATCGCTCAGGCGCAGAATGACGTCCTTGGGATAAAAGGCCGCGGCGAGCATGGCCACGCCCTGCGCGAGCTTCTCGACGAAGAACTGCGGCTTGTCGGCGTAACCGGGGGTAAGCGCGTCGATCTGCCGCTTCACTCCGTCGTCCGGCAGCGTCGCGTAGTTGAGCAACGCCAGCGGGTGAATCCTGATGAACGTCGTGATGATGAATTCCATGCGGGCCAGCCCCACCCCGTCGTTCGGGATGAACGAAAGGGCAAAGGCTTCCTCGGGATTGCCGACGTTCATCATCACCTTCGTCCGCGGCCGGCCCAGCGTTTTGAGGTTCGTGCGCTGGACGTCGAATGCCACCCGGCCGTCATAGACGAATCCCGTGTCGCCCTCCGCGCACGACACGGTGACGACCTGGCCGTCGCGCAATTTGTCGGTGCCGTGCTCCGTGCCGACGATGGCGGGGACGCCGAGCTCGCGGCTGACGATCGCGGCATGACAGGTGCGCCCGCCGCGATTGGTGACGATCGCCGACGCCATCTTCATGATCGGCTCCCAATCGGGATCGGTCTTGTCGGTGACGAGGATCTCGCCCGCCCGGAACTGGCCGAGAAACTGCGCGCTCTGGATGACCCGCACGGGACCGGACGCCACCTTCTCGCCGACGCTGCGGCCGGTCACGAGGATGGGGCCGCGGTCCTTCAATTTGAAGGTCTCGACCACGTCGACGTCCTTGCGCGACTGGACGGTCTCGGGCCGCGCCTGAACGATGAAGAGATCGCCCGTGAGGCCATCCTTCGCCCATTCGATGTCCATCGGGGTCGGCTGGCCGCGCCGCGCCGAGTAATGGTCCTCGATCCGGCATGCCCAGCGCGCCAGCTGCAGGATTTCCTCGTCGTTCAGCACGAACTGCGCCCGATCGCCGGGCGCCACCGGGACATTCTTGACCATCTTGCCGCCACCGATGTCGAAGATGAGTTTGAATTCCTTGCTGCCGACCCGCTTCTGCAGGATCGGTTTGAAGCCGGATTTCAGCGTCGGCTTGAAGACACAGTATTCGTCCGGAGTGACGGTGCCCTGCACCACGTTCTCGCCCAGCCCGTAGGCGCCGCTGATGAGCACCGCGTCGCGAAAGCCCGTCTCGGTGTCGATCGTGAAAATGACCCCCGCCGAGGCGAGGTCGGAGCGCACCATGTGCTGCACGCCGATCGACAGCGCGACCTTGAAGTGATCGAACCCCTGATCGACGCGGTAGGAGATCGCGCGGTCCTTGAAGAGTGACGCGAAGCAGCGCTTGCAGGCATCGAGCACGGCGTAGGTGCCCTGCACGTTCAGGTAGGATTCCTGCTGGCCGGCAAAGCTGGCGTCGGGCAGATCCTCGGCGGTGGCACTGCTGCGCACCGCGACCGACGAGAGCTGCGGCTGTTTGCCGCTCAAGTCGGTGTAGGCTTTCGTGATCTCGACCGCGAGGGCCGGGGGCAGCTCGGCGGCGAGCATCGCATGGCGAATGCCCGCACCCCGCCGCCGCAAGTCCTCGATATCGCGCGTGTCCAGTCCGGCGAGCAGCTCCGCGATTTTGGCGTCGAGCCCCGCCTCGCGGAGAAAGAACCGGTAGGCGTCGGCCGTGATGGCGAATCCGGCCGGGACCCGGATGCCCTCGGGGGTGAGTTCACGAAACATTTCGCCCAGCGAGGCGTTCTTGCCCCCCACGCTCGGAATGTCGGCGATTCCGATTTCCGAGAACCAGCGAATGTAGTGATTCATGGGGACATAGGGTTCACTGCCAGCGTGCCACAGGACGCGCCACGCTTCTCCGCAAATCGGGGTAAATCCTGCGCATTTATTGCGGCTTTCCCTTCACCCCGCACTCGTCACCGCGCGACGACGACCCGCCACCCGCCCCGTCGCACCCGATGAGCCGACCCGGACCCTGCCGCGGTCAGGCCGTGAAGCCAAACCGGTGCCGTTCCTCTTCCGGTTTGATGTTGAGTGACGTGCAGATCAGCCGGGAAGCGACCTCGGCCGCGGCGATCTTCACCATCCGGTCGAAGTCCGCCCGCGGCAGCTCCGCGCCCTCGTGCTTGATCGCATGCAGGCCCATCCCCCGGGCCAGCAAATCCTGGATAAACTGCTCGCACGTGACCGGATCGTCGGTGAAAAACTGATGGTGCTCGGGCGGCGAATGCTTCCGGAAACTGAGGCTGTATTCGACGGTGTATTTTTTAAGCATGGCAGGGTCCTCCAGTTGCGGGATGCTGAGACACCGGGGATTCCGGCATCTACCTTTGTCCCGAAGACTACGCCGAGCCGTGCACGAGTGCTGGGCATAAATTGCTCATTCCGGCCCGGTTCTTGCCCAACCGCCGCCCCGGCCGATGCAACCAACGGCACGGCTTGCGTGGTCCGACAAGATTTGCCCATGCTTCCGCAAGAGATGCGTGGATGCGAAGCCCCGCGAAGCGTAACCTTCCAGCATGAAGACGATCCTTGCCCCCATCGATTTTTCCTCGGCCAGTGACGCCGTGGTCAAAGAGGCCACGGCCCTCGCCCGGGCCGTGAATGGCCGGGTGGTCCTGCTGACCGTGGTGCAACCGCCCGTCGTGATGGCCGAATACGCCGCCCTGATGGGATCGATCGCCGAAATCACCACGGCCGGGGAAAAGAGCGCCACGCGCCTGCTCGGAAAGATCGAAGCCAAATTGAAGGCCGAATCGGTGCCGGCGGAGAGCGTCCAGGTCGTCGGACCGCCGGTGATGCACATCGTCGAACAAGCGGCGGCGTGTGACGCCGACTACATCGTCATGGGTTCGCATGGTCACACGGCATTCTACGATCTCCTCGTGGGCAGCACGACGCACGGAGTCCTGATGCGGGCCAAGTGCCCGGTCGTCATCGTTCCGGCCGAGAAGGACACCCAGCCGGCGAAGCGGAAGTCCGCAGCGCGCCCGGCCTCCCGGTAAGCGGCGGGGCCGGCGGGAACCGTGCGGCGAGGCCGGCGGGTTCGCGCTTGCTTCGCTTTTTTCAATCGGACCGGCCCGTGGGCCCGCCCGCGTCGGGCCGACTCACCGTTTCAATCGATAAACCCCCGGCGGCGTCAGCGCCGTCACGATACGCATCAGGATCCAGATCCGACCCCGGGTCAGATCGTAGTCGGCCAGGAGCTTCGACCACGCGCGCCGGAGAGAAAATGGCCCCCGAGAAATTCGAAGTCGACGGTCAGGAGAAGCCATTCCCCACCCACCCGTCACGCCGCGCCGCGGGAGCCGGGCGCGAGCCAGGGCACGATCCACCAGCCGAGACCGAGGATAAAACCGCCGAGCAGCATCGTGCCGGCCACGTGGGCCGCCGGCCCGCACCACGAGCCTCATGCCTTACGCCACCGGATCGCGCACCGGCGTCGCCGGCCGGCCGGCCGGCCGCATTCCCACCCCCACGATGGCCAGCGTCAGCAAGGAGTTGATCGGCATCAGCGCCGCGGCCACGAGCGGACTCATCCGGCCGGCAACCGCCAGGCCGACCGCGAGCAAATTGTAGACGATCGAAAAGACGAGGATCACGGCCTGCGTGCGCCGGCGAATGGCATCGACTTCGAAAAGGGCGCGCAACCCGCCGACGCCGCGGCCAAGATAATAAAAGTCCGCCTTCCGTTGGAGGACGCCGCGGTGGATCACCGGCGTGCCGCGGCAGAGCGCCCGGTCGAAGGCGAGGCTGTCGTTGGCCCCGTCCCCGAGCATCAGCACGTCATCCGCCGTGAAGCGATCCAGCCACGCCGCCTTTTGTTCGGGCGCCAGCCCGCCGAGGCCATGCGCCGGCGGGAGGCCCAGTTCGGCCGTGAGTTCATCCACCTTTTCCGAGCGATCGCCGCTGAGGACAAAGATGGAAAAACCGCGCCGCATCATTTCCCCGAGTTCGCGGCGCGCATCCGTCCGCACCGCATCCGCAAACTGGAAATGCGCCACCGCCCTGCCCTCGCACCCGAACACCGTGCCGGTGCCCGTCCCGCCGTCCCGCCAGCCGGCACGGCCCAGCGACCAGGGTCCGAGCGTGACGCCAAAGCCGACGGTTTCGCTGATTTCCCCTGCGAGGGGATTGTCCGGGCCGTTGGCGAGCAACTGCTGCACGAGGCATTCGCTGACCGGATGCGGATTGTCGCGCACGAGGGCGAGCAGGGCGGAACGCGCCGACGGGTCGAGATTTTCCAAGGCCGCGGGATTAAGCAGCACCGGCGTCTCAAGCGTAAGTGTGCCCGTCTTGTCGAAGACGAGTTTGCGCACCCGCGCCAGTTTTGCCCAAAGGTCGCTTTCCCGCACGAACACCCCCCGGCGGCGCAGCGCCACGGTGGCGATCTCGTCGGCCAGGGGAAACGCGAGGGCGATCGCGCACGGACAGGAAACCACGAGCACCGCCGTGACCACCGCCCCCGTGCGCAGCGCATCGCCGGTCGCGAACCACCAGCCCAGCCCGGACAACGCGGCCACGACCAGGATCCCGATGAGGTAGCCGCGGACGATCCGCTCCAGGAAAACGTGGCGCGCGCCGGCGCGTTCGCCCGGCTGCAACAGCTGGGCGAGCAGCGACTCCTCCCAGCGCTGCAAGGTCACGAGTGGCAGCGCGGCCCGTCCGATGTTCACGGCCCCCGCCGGCACGCGCTGGCCGGCGCGAAAGATCCGCGGTTCCGCTTCGCCGTTGATCGAAGCCAGCGAGAACGTCGCCTCGGCGGGTTCCAGGCGCGACTCGACGGGCAGCGTTTGCCCCACGGCGAGTTGGATTGCCTGCCCCGCGCGCAGTTGTTCGGGCGGGAGGTCACTTCCGTCCGCGAGACGGATACGTTGCGGTTTCGGCTGCTGGCTGAGCAGGCGACGGCGGTTGCGCTCGACCGCAGCGACCTGGGCCCAGCGGCCGATGAGCATCAGCAGGATGAACGTCGCAACGAAATCGAAATAGACGAAATGCTCCTCGCCCGCGAGCCAGCCGTAGAGCGAACCGGCATACGCGCCGACGATGCCGATGGCGATCGGCAGATCGATGTGCATGGCGCGTTCCCGCACCGCCCGCCCGGCGCGCCCGAGAAAATAAGTGCCGCCGACGAGCAGGCTGAGCGTGGCGAAGGCGAACGAGAGCACGCCGAAAAGCCCCGCCCACTCGAACGTGCGCTCCATCCCGAAATAAGCGGGCAGGGCAAAGAGCATGACGTTCATCGCGAACGCCGCACACAGCCCGATGCGTTTCACGAGCCCCCGGCTCTCGGGCTCGTCGGGCGTTTCACCGGGCGGTCCGGCGAGGTAGCCGAACGCCTGGAGCTTGCGCGCAAAGTCCGCGGCCGAGAATTCGCCCGGCAGCCAGCGCAGCCGCATCGTGCCGTACTGGGCATTGACGAAAATATCGCGGGCGCCGGGCTGTTGCTGAAACAGCCGCTCGATCAGCCAGACGCAGCCGGCACAGGAAATTCCCTGCAGGTCGAGAGTCAGTTCGGGGGGCTTGGACGAAGCCACTCCGTCAACCAGCCCCTCGCGCTCGGCCGCGCGCTGCGCGGTGTCGAGCCACACGTAGTCGCGGGGTTGAAACACCGCGGCGTCCGCCGGCACGGTGATGTTGTCCTTGATCCGGTAGTAACCGGCGAGGCCGTGTTCGTGGACGAGCCGGTAAACGTAGCTGCAACCCGCGCAGCAGAATCCGCTCGCCCGCATCCGGTCGTCGATCAGCGACGCGCCGCAGTGCCGGCACACGGGCTTCGTGCGCGCCTCCGACCCGCGGGCTTCGAGAGCGACCGTGCTCATTTCAGAAACAAATAAACGAAGCCGGGTCGGGTCCCGGGAAACCGAGCGTGGCCCGCAGCCGCCAGCCGATGACGGCGGCGGTCGTCAGCGCGAGGGCCATCCGCATCCGCCCGAGCCCGAGCGGCGAAATCCGCTGCCGGACCCAGTGGAATTGCGTTTGCGCGAGCCAGAGCAACGGCACCGTGCCGAGGCCGAACGCGAGCATGAACTCGACGCCGCGCAACGCCGACCCCGAGATCAACGCGAGCGCGACGAGAAAATAGAGCGGACCGCACGGCAGCAGCGGCGTGGCGAAACCGAGGGCCGCCGCGGCTTCAACCCGCGAGCGACCGCGCAGCCACGATTGCAGCTTCAGGGTGAGCCGGCCGAGCACGGGGAGCTTGGGCAGGTGGCGGTCCCAGCGCAGCGCCAGGGCGACAAAGAAAAGTACCAGCACCCAGGGGAGCCAACGCAGCGCCGACTGCGAAACCCAGTTCAGCGGCGCACGCCCCAGCCCGCCGGCCAGGGCGCCGAGGACGGCGTAACCCGTGAGGCGGGCCACATGATAGACGGTGCTCACGGTTTGCGGGTCGCCCCGGTCGCCGCGCACCGGCATGAGCGAACACGCCAGCGGCCCGCACATGCCCGCGCAGTGAAGACTGGTGACGAGGCCGGCGATGAACGCGGCGGCGGGCGAATTGACGGCGGCGAGTTCCATGGCTTAGCGCGGGTTCACCAATGGCACTTCTTTGACCGGATGCCGCGAGGCGATGACGAACCACGCGGTCCACGCGGCGAGTTGGAGCGCGAAGGCGGCGACGAAAAAGAGCCAGAGCTTACTTTTTCTTTCCGTGCTCATGTTCGTGTTTTCTTTCCTGTTCCTCGTCTTCGTGGAGCAGGCGGGCCTCGGGTCCGAGGAATTCGACGCTGCGATCGAGGTGAAACGAGGCGCGTTCGTCGCGCACCTGCACCCGGAAATGAAACGGTCCGGTGTAGTCGTGGCGCGGTTGTTGCAAGACGAGGGGCGTGGCGGTTTCGCTGAGGGCAGGCACCTCGATGGAGCCGGTTAAGCCGGACTGGCGCAGGTGGTCGGGCGCGTCGGGCAAAGTGAGGACGAAGCGCTCCGGCGTGTTGTGCTTGTTGACGATGCGGACGAGGAACTGATTGCGGATAAAATCGCGGTCCACGATGTAGGGTGCGCCGACCATGCGCGTCACGCCGAGGTTGGCGGCCTGCACGGTGGACAGCGCCCAAGTGGCAACGCCTGCGCCGATGCAAAGGAGCAGCGAATAGAGCAACGTGCGCGGCCGGATCCAGCGCGTGGGTTTTTGCTGGAGGGCGTTTTGCGAGGCATAGCGGATGAGGCCGCGGGGGCGGTCGAGTCGAGTCATCACATCGTCGCACGCATCAATGCACGCGGTGCAAGCGACGCATTCGAGCTGCAGACCCTGGCGAATGTCGATGGCGGTCGGACAGACTTGCACGCAACGGTTGCACGCGACGCAATCGCCGGCGCCCGCCGTGCCGGCTTTGCCGCGCGGCTCGCCGCGCAGGGCATCGTAGCCGACAGTCACGGTGTTGTCGTCGGTGAGGGCGGATTGGATCCGGCCGTAGGGACAGATGACGATGCACACCTGCTCGCGAAACCAGCAGAAGATGAAATAGGTGAGCCCCGTGTAGGCCATCATGAACACGAACGCGCTCCAGTGCTCGGCGGGCGCCGACCGCACCATCGACCACACTTCCGGGACCGAGACGAAATACGCGAGGAACCCGTGGGTGAGCGCGGCCGCGACCAGCAGATAAACGGCGTGTTTGAGGAGGCGTTTGCGAATTTTCTCCCCGGTCCACGGCGCGGCATCGAGGGCGCGGCGGGCCACGGCGTCGCCTTCGATCCACACTTCGATGCGACGGAAAACGTGTTCGAGATAAACCGTCTGCGGACATGCCCAGCCGCACCAGACGCGACCCAACAGCGCGGTGATGAAAAACAGCGAGAACCCGACCCCGGTGATCACGAAGAACAGCAGCCACATGTCCTGCGCGGCAAAGGTGACGCCGAACAGGTGGAAGTGCCGCTCCGCCAGATCGAGGAAGACGGCCGGGTGGCCGTTGATCTTAATCCATGGCAGCGAGAGATAAAACGCGATCAGCGCGTAGGCGACGACGCGCCGCGCGAGCGTGAAGCGACCGTGCGTGTCGGCGAGAAAGAGAAAGGCGCGCGAGCCGTCGGACCGGATGGTCGTGACGGAATTACGGGTCGGGCGCTCGGTGGGTGCGGCCATGGTGGGAAGCTCCGGTGGATTTTCACCGTCCCAAGCGCGCAGCGGCAAACGCGCTCGGTTTTCATTTTGCGGGAGAGGCCGCCGGGTCGGGCACGATGGGTTCGCCGGCCTGGTGTTTACTCATGATAAAGGCCGTGACTTCCCCGATCTTCCTGGCGCCGAGGATCGGTCCCCAGGTCGGCATGCCCTTCGTCAGGACGCCTTTCATGATGAGGTCGTACACTTCCGTCGGCCGGCCGCCATAGATCCAGGTCGTGTCGGTCAGGTCGGGGCCGATGGCCACCGGACTTTCGGCCTTGCCGCGGAGGCTGGCGAGGTGACAGGCGGCACAGTTGGCGGCGTACGTGGCCTTGCCGGCCTCCACGAACACGGGCGTCTGGCTCATTTTCCACAGGCCGGGATCGTCGAGCTTCGCGGACGAGAGCCGCTCCACCTCGATCTTGGCCATCGCCGCATCGACGACCTGCGGGCCGGTCAGCCCGATGTGAAACCACTCGTAGTAGGCCCAGTAACCGACCCAGAAGACGGTCGTGATGTAGAGCGTGTAGAGCCACCAGTTCGGCAGGCGCTTGTCGTATTCCTGAATGCCGTCAAAGACGTGCGGGCGAACCGGATCTTCAGGCGGTGGGGTCGGAGTCGGGTTCATGGCGGGCGGAAGGAGTGGCCGTTTGGAACGGGAGATTCTCGAAGTGCGCGACCTGCGGTCGCTTCATCCGCAGCGCCCGCCACGCGAACGTGACGTAGATCGATGCGGCGGTGACGAACGCCACGATCGTGAAGAGCGTGGCGGAGCTTTCGAAGGCAAGGCGGCGAAACATGGGAAGAAAAAATAGTGAGGAGCGGGTCGCGAGTAGTGAGCAGGAAAGGCAGGCGGAGAATGAAGCAGTTGAATGCTCGCTACTGACTGCTCGCCACCGCCTTGGGCGCCCGCAGGTCCTCGAAGGTGCCGAGGTGCTGCAGGTAGGCGATGAGCGCGACAATTTCCTTTTCCGGCACCACATAGGCGCCGGCGGCCCGGAGGTCCGCGGCGATTTCCTTCGCCTGCGCCGCCGCCCGGCTCGCGATCTGTTCCGGCGTCCAATTCGGATACGGGATGCCCAGCAGGCGCTGCGCCGCCAGTTTCGACGGCAGCGCCGTCACATCGGTGTCCGCCGTCAGCAGCCACGGGTAGGACGGCATGTTGGAGCCGACCGAGATCGAGCGGGGATCCTCCATGTGGCGCAGATGCCAGACGTTCGGATATTTGCCGCCCACGCGGGCGAGATCCGGGCCCGTCCGCCGCGAACCCCATTGATACGGATGGTCGTAGATCGACTCGCCGAGCCGCGAGTAATCGCCGTAGCGGAGCACATCGGGCACCAGCGTGCGGATCATCTGCGAATGGCAATTGTAGCAGCCTTCCCGGACATAGAGATCGCGGCCGGCGAGTTCGAGCGGCGTATAGGGAATCTGCCGGCGGTCCTCGAGGTTCGCCGCCTTGTGCACCATGACCGTCGGGATGATCTGGATCAGTCCGCCGGCGACGACCGCGACGAACGTCAGGATCGTGAACGGCGCGGAGTTGACGAGCAGCCGGTCATACCAGCTGGCCCAGGCCTTGCCGCGCGATTCCCAATGCGCCAGGGCCAGCACGACGGTCACCAGCAGGCCGACGAGGCCGGCGATGCTGACCGCATCGGTCCCGAACATCCAGGCACAGGAGAAGCCCACGCCAAAGAAGACGAACAAAACGGGGGGATTGAGGAACGTGCCGAGGACACCCACGCGCTCGGTCGGGGCGTGCGCCGCCTCGTCGTCAAACACCTCGATCGTACCGTTGACCGGCTGCGCACCCCGGATGGTCTGCCACAGATTGTAGGCGAGGACCAGGAAGCCCGCCAGATAGAGCCCGCCGCCGATGACCCGCATCAGCATCAACGGGCGGATCGAGTTCAGGGTATCGAGGAAATTCGGATACGCGAGGACCGTGCCGTGGTCGGTCGTGGCGTTGAGCATCAGGCCCTGCGTGATGCCGCTCGTCCACATCGCGGCGACGTAGAGCAGGATGCCGACGGTCCCGATCCAGAAGTGGACGTTCGCGAGCGGAACGGAGTAAAGCGGCTTGTTCCAGAGCCGGGGCAGCAGCCAGTAGATCATGCCGGCCGCCATGAAGCCGTTCCAGCCGAGGGCGCCCGCGTGCACGTGCCCGATGATCCAGTCCGAGTAGTGGGCCAGCGCGTTGACGGATTTGATCGAGAGCAACGGCCCCTCGAAGGTCGCCATGCCGTAGAAGGTCACGCCGGCGGCCATGAACTTGAGCACGGGATCCGTCCGGAGCTTGTGCCAGGCGCCGCGGAGGGTGAGGAGGCCGTTGAGCATGCCGCCCCACGACGGCGCCCAGAGCATGAGCGAGAACGTCATACCAAGCGTCTGCAGCCAGCCCGGCAGCGCCGTATTAAGCAGGTGATGCGGCCCGGCCCAGATGTAGACGAAGACGAGCGACCAGAAATGGATCACCGAAAGACGGTAGGAGTACACCGGGCGCTCCGCCGCCTTCGGGATGAAATAATACATGATGCCGAGGATCGGCGTGGTGAGGAAGAAGGCCACGGCGTTGTGCCCGTACCACCATTGCACCAGCCCGTCCTGCACGCCGCCGAACAGCGGATAGCTGTGGGTGAAACTCGTCGGCAGCGAGAGGTGATTGACGATGTAAAGCATCGCCACGGTGACGATCGTCGCGATGTAGAACCAGATCGCGACGTAGAGGCTCGGCTCGCGGCGCCGCGCCAGCGTCCAGAAGAAATTCACCCCGAAAACCACCCAGATGAGCGCGACCGCGATATTGATGGGCCAGATCAGCTCGGCGTACTCCTTGCCGCGCGTGAGCCCGAGGGGCAGCGTGATCGCAGCCGCGACGATGATCGCCTGCCAGCCCCAGAAGTGCAGCTGCGAGAGAAAATCGCTGGCCAGCCGCGCCTTCACCAGCCGCTGCGTCGAATAGTAGACGCCGGCAAACATCATGTTGCCGACAAACGCGAAGATCACCGCGTTGGTGTGGAGCGGGCGCAGACGCCCAAAGGTCAGCCAAGCCGTCTTGAAGTTGATCTGCCAGAAGTTGAGCTGGGAGGCGATGAGCACGCCCACCAGCATGCCGACGATCCCCCAGATGACGGTCGCGAGCAAAAACTGGCGGACAACTTTGTCGTTGAATTCAATGGTGATTTTTTGCGTGGGCATCGGGACGGGGACGCAGGGATGCGAAACGGGAAAGTTCGGATGGACGCTTCAGGTCAACCGCTCGGTGCGACCGGGCGCCGGGGCCCGGCCACCCTCGGCGCTACCGCGAATCGGGGTGAGGGCCGGGCGGGGCGTCTCGTCGGCGAGCGGCAGGAGCGAATCGCGCTCGGCGCTGCCAAGCCGGCCCCGCGCATGTTCGCAGAGAAAAAAGACGACGAACGTAAAGACGAGGCAGAGGCTGATCGTAAGGGTGAGGGGCACTACGGCCATGGGAGGAAGGGGGTTATTTTCTGGCAGGAGGGAGGACGGTCGGCGCGGCAATCTCCGGCACCGGACGACGGGTGCTCGCATCCCGCCCGTGGCGGTGCACGAGCAGTTCCTTCGCGGCGAGCCAATGCTCCAGATCGCGCCCCGCGGGACGGTCGTGCTCGATCCAGAGGTGGTAGGCGGCGTGCTGGATCTGCGCCTCGGTCGGCTCGGACTTGGCGTGGGTGGCGGGTTTCTTCTTCATAAACAGGCAGACTTCGATTTGGACGTTTGAGACTACAGCCCAACGCGGATATCCGCTCCGCGTGGGTTGGCGCGTGCTGCGCATTTTTTGTTCGAATCGGTCAGGCGGCGAACGGCAGCGCCGTCCGCGATGCGCGGGCGGGCTCCGCGCCGTGCAGGTGGGCCCGGTGCGCCGACGGCGACTCGCCGGTGACGCGCCGGAAGACGCGGTTGAATTGGGACAGCGACTGAAACCCCGCCTCGTAGGCTGCCTCGCTGACGCGCACGTGCGGATTGAGCAGGAGCTGTTTCGTTCGCTCAACGCGTGCCCGGGACAGGTAGTCGGTGAACGTGAGGCCGGTCGCGGCCTTGAAGACTTTACAGAAATAGAACGCGCTCATGTTGGCGGCGCGGGCGACATCGCGCAGGGCCAGCGGTTCGCCGAGGTGCGACTCGGTGAACGCCCTGGCCTTCGCCACCGCCGGCGGCTCGGCCGAAGTGCGCTTGATCATCAATTCGTTGCTCAACAGCGAGAGATGCTGCGCAAAACTGGCCAGCAGCCGGACCACCGCGCCGTAACGCGCCTTCGGGAGGACGCGGGTCTCGAAGTAGGCCGTCTGGAGTTGGGCGAGATCGATCGTCGCCTTCCACTTTTCCAACTGACCCATCACCGCCCGGAAGTCCCGGGCGGTCGGTGGGCGGAAGAAAACCTGGCCGGTCTGCAGATACGCCACCACCTGCCCGCCCAGCCGCACCGGTACCACCGACTCGTTGAGCCCGGCGAAGCACTGCAGCGTGCTGGGGGCGGCGACCGACTCCGCCTCCACCCTCGCCTGCAGTTGCAGGCAGGCCGCGCATGTCTTGCTCGTCCCGCCCATCAGCGCGCAAAACGAGGCGATCTTCCGGGAATCGTGCAGCGGTGGTTGGAACGAACCGGCGGCCCGCAAAACCAGCGGAAGCCCCGTCGCGGTCTGAAAGGCCTTCTGGTAGTCGCGGAAAAGCTCGGACTGTTGCAGGCGGACCACAACATCCTTGCTGCGATCATGCGGGAGGGCGGGGCGGGGCGGGAGCGGGTGGGACGCATTCATTGCGATCCCATAATAGCGCCTTATGGCTCCGGGCGTAATTGGAGCCGAGGCGGCATCTCACTAAAGGATTTCCCTAGTCGGATCCCCGGGATACGTAATTCACCCGGGATACGTAATTCGCGTTGGGGCACGGCCTTGTCCAGCCTTGCAGTGCCAGCGGCCATCACGAGACTTCGCCCCCGTGCCGTCCACCGATTATTCCGCGCTTTCCCGGGCCGAACTGATCGAACGGATTCGCGCCCTCGAATCAACGGGCCGGAACGCCGCCCTGCTCGCCACCCACAAGCAACTCGAGGAGGACCTGCTCGCGACCGTACAGGAGCTGCGCGACATCAAGGCCGCGCTCGACGAGCACTCGATCGTCGCCATCACCGATCCGCAGGGCAAGATCACCTATATCAACGACAAGTTCTGCGCGATTTCGCAATATGCCCGCGAGGAACTGATCGGCCACGATCACCGCATCATCAACTCGGGCACGCATCCCAAGGAGTTTTTCGGCGATCTTTGGGGCACCGTCGCCCGCGGGCACGTCTGGCACGGGGAGATCAAGAACCGCGCGAAGGACGGTTCGTTCTACTGGGTCGAAACGACCATCTATCCTTTCCTCAACGCGGCGGGCAAACCCGTGCAATACGTCGCCATCCGCACCGACATCACCCAGCGCAAGGCCGACGAAGCGGCCCTGCAAAACCTCGCCGCGGAGCTCGCGGAGAAAAACAAGGAGCTCGAGGCGATCGTCTACACCGTCTCGCACGACTTGCGTTCCCCCCTCGTCAACGTCCAGGGCTTCGGCAAACAGCTGCAACGCGCCTGTGACGCCATTCGGAGCGCGGCGGCCGCGGCCGGCGAAACGGGCGCGGTTCCGAGTGCGCAGCTGAAGCAACCCGTCGAAGTCGCGATCCCGCAGGCCCTGCACTTCATCAACGCCGGCGTCACGAAGATGGAATTATTGCTGGCCGGCCTGCTCCGGTACTCGCGGCTCGGCCGGGTTGCGCTGAAAATCCGCCCGCTCAACATGAACGGCCTGCTCGCCGAAATCATCGCGGCCATGAAATTCCAACTCGACGACGCCCGGGCCGAGATTCGCATCGATCCGCTCCCGTTGTGCGAAGCCGACGCCGTGCAGACGAGCCAGGTGTTCACGAACCTCATCGACAACGCCCTCAAATATCGCGATCCCGCCCGGACGTTGCGCGTCACCCTCCGCGGCCAGATCCTCGACGGCCAGGCGATTTACGAGGTGGCCGACAACGGGATCGGCATCGCTCCCGAGCACCAGGCAAAAGTCTTCGAGATCTTCCACCGCCTGGACCCTCAAAGCAGCAACGGCGATGGGCTGGGCCTCACCATCGCCCAGCGGGTGCTCGAGCGGCAGAAGGGGCGAATTTGGGTTGAGAGCCAGGCGGGCCGGGGGTCTACTTTTTTCGTCGCTCTACCCGCCGCCGGTGCCCGAACCAGCGCCTCATGACTCCGCTTCCCACCATTCTCATCGTCGAAGACGACGAAGGTCACGCCATCCTCATCCGCGAAAACCTTCAGGTGGCCGAACTCCCGAACCCCATCGTGCATTTCCGGGACGGCCAGGCCGTTCTCGACTTTCTCTTCCAGAGCCGGCCCGCCGCCAACGAGTCGTTCCTCGTCCTGCTCGACATCCGGATGCCCAAGGTCGACGGCATCGAGGTGCTGCGCCGGCTGAAGGCGGACCCGGAGTTGCGCAAGATCTCGGTGATCATGCTCACCACGACGGACGACGCGCGCGAAGTGGAGCGCTGTCACCAGCTGGGTTGCAGCGTCTACATTCAAAAGCCGGTGGACTACGACAAATTTGCCGAGGCGATCCGCCGGCTGGGCCTGTTCGTGCCGTTGCTACTGCTGCCCCCGCTCAGCGCCCGCTGATCCAACATTTGTGCCCCCACCGGCCCCAGCCCCGCGCATTTTGGTCGTCGACGACGACGAAGGCCTCCTGATCCTCATGGCTGAGGCGCTGGTGGCGGAAAACTACAACGTCGCGACCGCGCGGTCGGCCCAGGCCGCGCGCGAATGGCTCGGCCGCTACCGGCCCGATCTGATAATTCTCGACCTGAAACTGCCGGACGGTGACGGACCCGCGCTCGTGGCGAACCTGCAATCCGGCCTCACGCCCGTCCCGTTCGTGATTGTGACCGGCCAGGGCGACGAAAAAGTCGCCGTCGAGGTGATGAAGCAGGGCGCGCTGGACTACGTGATGAAGGACACCGGCTTGATCGATCTTCTACCCGCCGTCGTAAAGCGAGCGCTGGCGACGGTCGGCCAGGCCAGGGCGCTGGCCGCCGCCCAGTCGGAACACAGCCGTCTCGAGCACGAGATTCTCGTCGTGAGCGAGCGCGAGCGGCACAGCATTGGCGCCGACCTGCACGACAACCTCGGCCAGCAGCTCACCGCCCTCGAACTCATGTGCACCGCCCTGAAAGAGGACGCCGCCGGCCAGCCCGCGCTCGTCACCCGCCTCACCCAGATGGGCCGGATGCTGCGCGAAACCATCGCCCAGACCCGGTTTCTCGCGCGCGGTCTGGTGCCAGTCGGCAGCGAGCCCGACGCGCTTCAGGTCGGCCTCGCCGAACTGGCCGAGCGCATCACCACACTCGGCCGCATCCGCTGCCAGCTCGACTGCCCGGCGCCGGTTGCAGTCACGGATCCCTTCGTCGCCGGCCATCTGTACCGCATCGCGCAGGAAGCGGTGAACAATGCCGTCAAACACGCGCGCGCGCGCCAGATCACGGTGCGCCTCGCCAGGACCCGGGAAGCCCTCGTGCTCGAAGTCGCGGACGATGGTGCGGGCTTGCCAAAAACGCCGGCCCGCGGACCGACGCGGGGCGGACTCGGTCTGGGCGTGATGCAACACCGTGCCCGGGTGATCGGCGCCGACCTGACGATCGCCTCGCGCCGCGGCGAAGGAGTGATCGTCACCTGCCGGCTGCCCGGAAAACGATGAAACCTCTTTCCAAGAAAACCGGTCCCGCCCCCGCCCCGACCGCACCGGTGAAACACCGACTCCTGCTCGTCGACGACCATCCCTTCATGCGGGCCGGTCTGGCGCAACTCATCAACCGCCAGCCGGACATGGTGGTCTGCTGCGAAGCGGGCAATCCGACCGAGGCGTTCCAAGCCCTGGCAAAGATCCGGCCCGATCTGGTGCTGACGGATCTTACCATGCCGGGCCGCAGCGGACTCGAATTCATCAAAGACCTGCTCGCCGCCGATGAACACCTCGCGGTGCTCGTCGTTTCCATGCATGATGAGGTCGTCTACGCCGAGCGCGCCCTGCGGGCCGGCGCCCGGGGCTACATCATGAAGGAAGCCGGCGGGGAGAACCTCCTCGCCGCGATCCGGCAGATCCTGCGGGGCGAGGTCTACGTCAGCCAGCGGATGTCGACCCGGATCCTGGCCGGCATGTCCGGCGCGAAACCGCGCGGGTCCTCGTCGCCGATCGAAAAGCTCACCGACCGCGAATTCGAAGTCTTCCAACTCATCGGCCAGGGCAAGAGCACCCGCGACATCGCCACGCAGCTCAACCTCAGCACGAAGACGGTCGACGTCCATCGGAGCCACATCAAGGAGAAGCTGGAATTGAAGGACGTCACCGCGCTCGTCCGCCATGCCGTCCGCTGGGTGGAGACCCAGCTGCCCGGTTTGTAACCGCACCCGTCGCGGACAAGATCCGCGCATCAATCGGTGCGCAAAGTCGGACAACTAACGCGGAGCGCTTCCCTCCGCTTTCGCCTATGATGGGCTCATGCAAGACAGCATGGTGACCGCACTTCGCGCCCGTCGGCCGCAGATCCGCGCCCGGTGGGAGGATTTGCTGCGCGTCGAGCGGGCCAACACCCCGCTGGCCAACCCGGATTCGCTGGTGCACCTGCTCGACTGGACGCTCGACGAGTTTTTCCGCACGGTGCAGAGCCTGTCCTCGCGCCGGCGGCCCGCGCGGCCGTTCGCCCCCGAAGAATGCGGCTGCGGGCGGAATCCCCTCCTCGCCTACTTCGCCGCCGGGGAACAGGCGCTCCGCGAGTCGCTCGTACTGGCGCAAACGGAAATGAAGGATCTTTCCCCCCTCGCCCGCGACACTGCGCTGAGCGAACTCGATCTCGCCGCGCATCACATCGCCCGGCGTGAAATCGAAGCCTTCTGTGCCGTCTGCCAGTTTCATCCGCGGCCGCCCTGCGCCGTCACCGCCCAGGCCCCGGCCACCAGCGGCTGACCGGGCCTCAAGCCTCGCCCAACAATTCCCGGAAACGCCGGTCCAGGGAGCCGGCATCCCGCACGCAAAAGGAACCTCCCGCCACTGTCAGCAGCTTCGCCTCGCGCAAACGCGCGAAGGTGCGGGAAAGCGATTCACTGCTGGTGCCGAGCTCCGCCGCCAGCACCCGCTTCGTCATGCCGAGCTCGATCGTCACCTCGCCCCGCGCATGGCGCGGACAGCGTTTCAACAGCCAGTTGATCACCCGGGTCTCGACATCCTTGAGCGTGAGATCCTCGACCAACCCGACCAGCACGCGCAGATGCTGGCTCATCGAGCCGAGCATCCGCAGGCCGAGATCGGGCCGGCGGGTGAGCAACGCCAGAAACGGCGCCTTGGGCACCACGATCACCGACGAGGACTCGATCGCCCGGGCGTTCGCCGGATAACCGCGTTCGGCCGCCATGGACGCCTCGGCAAACGACTCGCCCGTGCGAAAAACATAAATGACCTGCTCCCGCCCGGCCGCACTCACGCGGTGCACGTTGATCGCGCCATTCTGCACCACATAAAATCCCTCGGACAGATCGCCTTCGTGAAACAGGTAACTGTCCTTCGCCAAATTCCGCAACGTCGCGAAACCGGCGATGGCCTCGAGGTCGCTGGCGGGGAGCCCGGAAAAGAGCTGGCACGAACGCAAGGTGGCCGCGATGGCTGTGGTACGAAGCGGCGTGAGATCAGACGGCACCCCGAAATCAAAATCGGTTTGCGCCGCCGCGTCGCGAAAAAACGCTCCACCCGCCCCGGATTTTTTCCGGCCGGCCGAACCCATGTCCCTGTGACCTGCCCCGGCAATCGCCGGCCGGCTTGATCCAAGACAAGGCGAACACGGCGGCGGGCCGCTAGACTGCCGGCGATGAGTCAACCCACCCTGCTTGCCCCCGATGAAGCCCAGAGCCTCAAGCTCGCCGACGCCCTGCAGACGTCGCCGTCGGGCATCGTCAGCCGCACGCTCCTGCAAAGCCCCGATCTCCGCGCCATACTTTTCACCTTCGCCGAAGGCCAGGAACTGACCTCGCACACCAGCCGCCGGCGCGCGCTCGTGCAGATCCTCGACGGCGCCTGCGATTTTTTCTTCGCCGGCAAATGGCAGCGGCTCGAAGCCGGCTCCTTCCTCCACCTGCCCCCGGGGTATCCACACGCCGTGCGCGCCGGCGCCGGGCCGTTTGCAATGCTCCTCACCCTGGGCACCGAACCCGCGACTTCGACTCCCACCGCATAAAATGAATCCATCCTCCCCCTCCATCGACCTCACGCACTTCGACGTGCGGGCAATCCCGTGCCGGATAAAGCACGGCCTCATTTTTCAACGGTGGTACGATCTGCCCGTCGGCGGTCATTTCGTCCTGATCAACGATCACGATCCCGTGCCCCTGCGCTATCAATTCGCCGGGCAGTTCCCGGACGCATTCGCCTGGGATTACCTCGAAAACGGGCCGGACGAAT
The DNA here is from genome assembly GCA_947474935.1 of Opitutia bacterium. Classification (GTDB taxonomy): domain Bacteria; phylum Verrucomicrobiota; class Verrucomicrobiia; order Opitutales; family Opitutaceae; genus ER46. Next base: position 171,735 of record CANJKL010000001.1, on the reverse strand, counting down.
TTCACGTCAAGATCACGAAGCTCGCGCCGGTGGCGATCCCGCCGCCTCCCACGCGCGCGCCCGCGCCCGCGCCCGGCGCCGCCACCGCTGGTCCCGTGCAACAGATCGACGTGCGCGGACTCGAGCCACCGGAGCCATTGCACCGCATTCTCGGCGCCATGGAATCGCTGCCCGTGGGCGTCCGCCTGCGCGCCCTCACCGATCGCGAACCCTGCCATTTGTTCGGCGAGGCCGGACAACGCGGATTCCGCCATGCCTGCACCGAGCAGCCTGACCACTCCTGGGTCACCCTACTTGACCGCGTCTAGCCGGGCTTTTTCGCCGCCAGCCTCCGCGCCGGTTTCGCCCCTCCGGCTCCCCACGAGCGGATTGGCGGCGCAGGGACGCTTGCCCCTCGCATTCATGGGGCTCGGCTTGGCTTGGCTGGTCGTCGCGACCGGGATGGTGGCGCTGCAGCCCGACGTGCTCGCGTTGCCCCACTCCGCTCGCGAAGTCGTGGCGCTGACGCACGCCTGGGTGCTCGGTTTCTTCGTGACCGTGGCGACGGGCGCGATGTACCAACTCGCCCCCGTCGCGCTCGGCACCACGCTCTGGAGCGAGCGCACCGGCTGGTGGCATTTCGGCCTGCACTCCGCCGGGGTGCCCGCCATGGTCAACGCGTTGGCGCGGTGGGATCTCATCCTCCTTGGCGCGGGTGGCACGCTCGTCGGCACCGGCATCGTCATATTCGCCGCGAACACCTGGCGCACCATCCAGCGCTCGGGCAAACGCGACGCGGTGGCGTGGTCGCTCGCGCTCGCGGCGGGCTGGCTCGCATTAACGGCGCTCGCGGGCCTGACGCTGGTGGCGAATCACCTCTGGGGGTTTTGGCCCGCCGATCCCCTGTCCCTGCTGCGAGCTCACGCCCATCTCGGGCTCGCCGGTTTTTTTGTGACACTGCTGCAAGGCGTCACCTTTCGCCTCGTGCCAATGTTCACCCTCGGCGACGTTCCGGACTGGCGGCCGGTCCGCATCGGACTGTGGTTTTCTCAAATTGGTCTGCTGGGGCTCGTCCCCACGCTGGCGTGGCACGCGGGGCAGGCAGCCGCGGCGTTCGGGACTCTGCTCCTCGCCGGCATGATCGCATCGGGATGGGCGCTGATCCAGACGCTCGCCACGCGGAAGAAGCGTCTGCTCGATCCGGGGGTGCGGGCCTTTCTCCGCGGCGCCGCCGGACTCCCCGCCGCGGCCACGCTCGGCCTGCTGCTCGTCTGGCCGGCCACCCCATGGGGTTCGGGGCCGGGCGGCTTCAGCGCAATGGTGTACGCCCTGGTGCTTTTTGGTTTCGGCCTGCTGCCGGCGATCGCCGGCATGATGTGCAAGATCGTACCCTTCTTGACGTGGATGCGCGCCTACGGTCCAAAAATCGGCCGCGGCCCCACGCCGTCGGCCGCGGCCATGACGCAGCCCCGCGTGGAAACGTGGGCGTTCGCGGTGCAGGGCGCGGCCTTCGGGCCGCTCATCGCCGGCGCGTGGTGGCTGAACGTTCCCTTGCTCCGGGCCGGTGCGTGGCTGCTGGCCGTGGGCGTCGGCTTGTTTCTCACCGGCATGATCGGCGTCCTCAACCATCTGTGGCGGCCGGCGACCGGAACCCCGGCCGCTGCCGCTAAAAATTTCCCGCCATGAGCGCGCCCGTTTCCGATAGCGACGCCGTGTGGCAGGCGCTCGCCTCAATTCCGGATCCCGAGTTCGGCATCAGCATCGTCGATCTCGGGTTGATCTACAGTGTCGAGTGCAACGGCGGAAACGCCCGCGTGGTGATGACGCTCACGACCCCCGCGTGCCCCTCGGGCGCGTGGATTCACGAAGGCGCGCAAGCCGCCCTCCGCCAGCTACCCGGGGTAAAAAGCGTGCAAGTGGACCTCGTGTTCGATCCCCAATGGAACACGGAGATGCTGAGTACGAACGCGCGGCGCCAGCTCGGCTGGAGCGGAGCCACCCCGCCGTGAGTTTTTCCTGTCCCCACTTCGACCTCGACCGGGACGCGTGCCGTCGCCTGAAAACCGACTGCGTGCCCGGTCGGCCGGGGTGCGTGCTGGCGGGTGCTGTTTTCGCCGTGCCGGTCGAACAACGCCTGCGCGAACGCGCGGAGGAAAAGTGCGCGGCCGCCCAACGATTCCCGGATTCACCCGACGAACCCCAGCGCAAAACCTGAGGCCGCGCGGCGACCGCCGGCAGCTCGCGGCCGGGATTCCCGTCCTCACAACATTTGACCCGCCATCGGAGCGAGCAGGCCCAGGCGCATCGCAAACGTGTGGGCGATGCTCGCCGCCGCGTCCTTCGCCCGTTGGGCGCGAATACCCGAAAAATGGAGGTCCACCGTGGCGTGGAAAAGTTCAAGCCAGCGCACGAAGTGTTCGCGGCCGACCGGCAGCACGGTGTGCGGCGGAAACGGCGCGCCGGTGTAACCCGGCAGACCCAGGATGAGGCCGTTCCAAAAGGCATACATCTTCGGCAGATGATGCGCCCAGTCGACGCCCGCCACGTCCGTAAAAATCGGATTGAGCAGGACATCCTCGCGAATCGCGCCGTAGAACTGGTCCACGATCAGGCGCACGTCGGCCTCGGTAGCGATATCTCTCATCAGCCGACACGCTCCCGCAGCCGCCTCCCGACGCAAGGGACAAGCCTCGGTTGCTTGACGAAAATCAAAGCTTGCCCGGTTTCGTTCCCCGACCCGTGGACGACGCCCGGCCCGCCGGTTCACATCATGGACCGGAGGACATCGGCCGCGCGGTAGGAGTTTTGGCCCGGCAAGACGAATCGCGCGACCTCCGCCGCATCGTCTCCCGCGGTCACGATGGCCGGTTCCTGCCGATCGGCGTCGACCGCCTGGCCCAGCCCGATCGCGGCAAAGAGCCCGTTGCAAAGACATTTCCGGCCCGCCGCATCGGCTGCATCTCCGCCCTTCGCCGCGAAGGCCTCCGCGGGTTCCGCCGGACAGCGATAGCCGATGGTCCCGTCGCTCCGCTGGTACGGTTGCCGCAGGTAGCCGAGATCGCACACCCGCTCACGACCCGCGTAGACCGACCGGTCGGAAACGGTTCCGGCCAAATCCATCACTTTGAACGGCAGCCCGGTGGGCGAAGCCCGGGGATCGGTGCGCACCGTGACGGAATGATCCCGACTCTGGTGGATCACGGCCCGCTTCAATTCCTCCTGCAGCCCGGACTCCTCGCAGAAAGCGAACGCCGTGCCGATCTGCACTCCCGCTGCGCCGAGGGCGAGCGCCGCCTGCAGTTTCTCCGGCGACGCATAGGAGCCCGCCAGCCAGAAGGGCCGCCCGAGTTCACGAATGACGTTCAAGTCCGGCGAATCGCGCGGGCCGTAAACCGGTTCGCCCCGCTCGTTCAACGACCCTCCGCCACGCGGTGGCGCGTTGTGGCCGCCCGCGGAAAATCCTTCCACCACAAATCCGTCCACGTGTCCGTTCGCCTTGCGGGCGAGCGTCATCGCCAGCACCGCCGAGGAAACAATCGCCAGGAACACCGGCCGGCTTAATTTCGGCCGCGGCTGGGGAGCATACGGGGCCGGATCGAACGAAAGCGCGAATTCGCGCCCGGCCGTTGCCCCCTCGACCGCCAGTTTCAATTCCACCGGCAGCCACTCGGCGAGGCGGTCCAGTACGCCGGGAATCGAACGCGGGATGCCCGCGCCCATGAGCACATAGTCGACGCCGGCCAGCATCGCCCCGAACAGCGATGGCAGCGTCGGCAGCTGGACCTTTTCGAGCAGGTTGAGGCCCACCACGCCGGCGTGACCTTCCTTGGCGAGGAAGACTTCCACGAAATTTGCGACCACGGTCAGCTCCACGTTTTCGCTCGAGGGCGGCTGCGCGTAGAGCGGCGCCAGCCGATACCGCGCCGCCGGCTCTTTCCCCCCGGGAACGAAGTAACGCTCCTCAATCCGCCGGGCCGCCTCCCGCAACGGACACTGCGCCAGCGCGCGCCGCATGTGCCCGTCGGGATCGCCCTGCTGCAACCGCCGCACGAGGACCGTATTCAACGCGGTGCCGGACACCACGCCGAGCTGTCCGTGGGTCGAAACCGCGCGGGCAAGTTTCCAGTTTGAAACGCCGATCCCCATCCCGCCTTGAATGATCCGGGGGCGCACAGGGTCGGCTTCGCAGTTACTCGGCATAAATCAGGATAGCCGCTTCACCGGCGACTCACGTTGACCAAGATCAAGGGAAACGCGCAGCGGATTTTTATTTTCAGGCAGGCGGCGGCCGCGGTGAAGACACCGGTGCCGCCCCGGCCCCGACCGCCGCGCCGTTGCTTCGGTGAAAATGATTTTCGCGGCATAAGCTCTCACGCCCGAAGCTGCTCGGGTTCGCCCCGCAGACAACCCGCGATTGGCGGCGCCGCGCCGAATGACAATTCCTGCGCACCAATCCGTGCGCAGGAATTGGACTAGCGCGGCCGCAACGAGGGCGCAAAATCCACGAATTCCGACCACCCTTTCGCGCAACCCTTGATCCCGATCAAAGCGTTTCGCCCCGCTCCCGCCTATCGTCCGCCAACCTTCCTTCCTCCCGCCGTGCTCTCCCCCACCTCGCTCCTCGCCAAGTTCACCTCGTCTCACCACGCCCCGGACCGCGACCCCGTTCCGACGCGCCTCGTCGTCAAGCGCGACGGCTCCACGCTGCCGTGGGATGCCTCCAAGATCACCCGCGCGGTCGCGCTCGCCTTCTACGACGTGAAGCACCACGGCGCGCCCAATCCCCAGCGGGACGATGCCGCCGCCCACTATGGCATCGACCTCGACACGTTTCTCAAGGCCATGGCCATCACCGGTCGCGCCACGCGCACGCTGGAGCTGATCTACCGGCAGGGCCGCAACCCGACCATCGAGCAAATTCAGGACACGGTGGAGAAGGCGATCGCCGCCGAGGGCGAATGGGTGGTCGCGCGCAGCTACATCGTTTATCGCGAGCGCCAGGCCGCCCAGCGCCTCCAGCACTACGAATCCAACGGTCTCGCGGACTACATCGCCTGTGCGAAATACGCCCGCTACCGTTCCGATCTGAAACGCCGGGAGGCGTTTCCCGAGGCGGTGCAACGCGTCGAGGCGATGCATCTCGAATTTTTCCGCGCCCAGCTCGATCAACGGATCACCGCCATCGCCGCGGCGGCGCCGGTCAATCCGGCCGACCGCCATCTGCTCGACGAATGGATCGCCGGCGCCACCGTGGCGGAGTTGATCCAGCGGGCCTTTGCAGCCGTGGCGGAGAAGCGCGTGCTGCCCTCCATGCGTTCCCTGCAGTTCGGCGGCGAAGCCATCCTCCGCAATCACGCCCGGCTCTTCAATTGCTCCTTCAGCGCCGCCGACCGGCCGGAGTTTTTCCGCGAATATTTTTTCCTGCTCCTGGCCGGCACGGGCTGCGGCTTCTCCGTGCAACGGCACCATGTCGAGCGGCTCCCGGCCCTGCCCGTCCGCGGCGAGGAAATCGAACTCGCGGTCGCCCATCATTCCGTCGTCGACACCATTGAAGGCTGGGCCGACGCGCTGCACGCCCTCCTGTCCAGCTATCTGGCGGGACACAAAGTGGAGTTTAGCTTTTCCGCCGTCCGTTCCCGCGGGAGCCCGCTCGCCACCTCGGGCGGCAAGGCCCCCGGCCACCTCCCGCTCAAGCAGTCGCTCATCGATGTCGAGACCCTCCTGCGCGGCGCGGGCGGCCGGAAACTGCGCCCGATCGAAGTCTACGATATCTGCATGTTCATCGCGCGCTCGGTCCTGAGCGGCGGCATCCGGCGCTCCGCGACGATCTGCCTGTTCTCGCCCGACGACGAGGAGATGATGGACGCGAAGACGGGCAACTGGTTCGAGAAGTATCCGCAGCGCTCGGCGTCCAACAATTCCGCGGTGCTTTCCCGCGATTCCAGCGATGAGGCGTTGTTCCGCCGCCTGTTCCAAGCGCAAAAGGAATTCGGCGAGCCGGGCTTTTATTTTTCGGGCCATCCCGACCACGGCTGCAACCCCTGCTGCGAGATCGGCCTGCATCCCGTGCTCACGGAACCCCTCGATGAAGCGGAGACCGCCCGGTTGCGCGCACTCGGCTACACGGGGGAGCTGCCGCCGCTGGCGCGCCTCTCCGGCTGGCAGATGTGCAATCTCAGCACCATCAACGGCGCCACGCTCAAGAGCGCGGACGATTTCTTCGTCGCCTGCCTGCAGGCCGCCGTCATCGGCACCCTCCAGGCCGCCTACACCCACATGCCCTATCTCGGGCCGGTGACGCGCTACCTCAACGAGCGCGACGCGCTGCTCGGTGTTTCCATCTGCGGGTTCATGGACAACCCGGAAATCCTCTTCGATCCCGCCACGCTGGAGAGAGGCGCGCGTCTCTGCCGCACCGCGAACCAATGGCTCGCCGCGACGCTCGGCATTCGCAGCGCCGCCCGCGTGACCTGCGTGAAACCCGAGGGCACCGCGTCGTTGCTGCTGGGGGCCGCTTCCGGCATCCATCCGCACCATTCGCGTCACTATTTCCGCCGCGTGCAGGCCAACCGCCGGGACCCGATCTACCGGCATTTCCACGCCAGCAATCCACACCTGACCGAAGTCTCGGTTTACCGGCCGGACACCGACGACGTGATCATCTTTCCGGTCGAAGCACCCGCGCACGCGATCCTCCGCGACGAGGTCGGCGCGGTCGAATTCCTCCGTTTCGTGCAACTCGTGCAGGAGCACTGGGTCCTCGCCGGCGAAGCCTCCGTCACGCGATCCCCCGGCCTGCATCACAATGTCTCGAACACCTGCACCGTGAAGCCCGAGGAATGGAACACCGTCGCGGAATTCATCTGGCAGCACCGCGCCAGCTTCACCGGCATCGCCCTCCTCGGCTACGACGGCGACAAGCGCTACCCGCAGGCCCCGCGCGAGTCCGTCACCACCGACGAAGATGCCGCGCGCTGGAACCGAATCAAATACAACCCTGTCGACTATACGGCGCTGCGCGAGACCACCGATGAAACCGCGCTCAAGGACGTCCTGGCCTGCGCCGGCGGGAAATGCGAACTGCCGTAGGCGGCGGTCAGGGCCCGCTAGTCAAACCATTCGTCGGCCGCGTCGAATGCCGGAATCGGCACGTTGATAATCCTGAGCCGCCCGACGGCGCGGTGGCGGCAGCCCGGCTTGATGAACACGGACGTGAGCGGTTTCACCGGGATCCGCTCACCATCCAGCTCGATGAAGCCCTCGCCCTCCAGCACGAGATAGATCTCGGTCATCTTCTTGTGGTAGTGAACCCGGGCGTCGGTCTGAATGTCCACGAGGTGAACCGTCGCCACATGGTTGTCGGGCGTGGCGAATCCGCGGCGCGCCAAACCGCACGGACATTGCACCGGCGGCACCTCGTCGAGCTGGGTGACCAGGTAATTCCTGGCCCCGGTTTTTCCCGGGCCGGCGGCTGGATGGGGCGGGGTCATGATTCCCAACTCAACCACCCGCCCATTCACCTGTCAAAGCGCGGTCCGGCCCCGGGCAAGGCGTCACTTCACTCCACCGGCGGTAAAATGCGTCTGCCAGCCGCCGTCGGCCCGCCGCTCCGTTCGGGCCTGAAATCCCTCCGACTGCAATTTCTCGATGATCGGCGACGGCAGAAAAGGCGTGATCAGCAGCAGGCTCTCACCCTCCGCCAGCTCCTGGCTGGCCGCCAGGATCTTTTCAAACGGACTGCCGCCGGCCGCCAGCACCGGGCGAACATCGAGCGTACGAACGCGAGGCGAGCCTGGCTTCATCGGGTTTGCTCACCACTGCAGGACGGTTTGCACATAGGCGAACCGGGCGTCGCTCGCCCCGCCCGTCTGCGCCAGGTAGCGTCCGGTGGAAAAATAGGAGAAACCGCAATCCGCAGAGACCCGCGCGTTCAGCGTGCGCGACAGCACGAGGTCGGTCTCCTGCCCGGCGTCCCGCGAGGCCGCCCGCGCCGCCGGCGTAAGCGCGCGGACCGCCGTGACGGCGTTGGCGCGAAACCAGGTGTCGCTCGTCGTGGCGAGCGCGAAGACGTGGTGCTCGATCCGCAGCTTGGTGCGCGGGTCGATCGTCGCGAAGGCGCTGAGCGCAAACTCGTTCATATTCTTCCACGCAAACACATCCATGCCGCCGTAAAATTTGTGGTTGGTCGGAAACAGATTGAGAAAGGACTCATCCCGCGTGTCGCTGGGATTCTGGTCGCCCGTGGCATGATTGTACTCGGCGTAGAAGCGGACGGGAATCCCCGGAGCCTTGGTCGACCAGCCCGCCCCGAGGTGCAACGCCCACGCGGCGTGCGCCAGCCACGCCGGGCCGGGAAACACCAGGGCCGTACCGACCTGTTGCCGGCCCCGCACCTGGCCGGTTTGCCAGGCAAAGTCACCGTCGTGATCGAATCCCCCGAGCTTGTCCGGCGGCCCGCCGCTCCAGCGCAGGCCGGCGGTCACCACCCGCTGCGGAATGTCAGCGGGACGGGCGCTGCCCACCCCCGCCACCGCATACACCGTGTCCTTCCGCTTGCCGCGCCAGAAGAGGTAGGGCTCGGCCTTCAGCGTGTCACTCGCCGCCAGCTTGGAATAAACGCCGGCAAAGATATCGTCGGAGCTCGAGTGGTTCGCCTGCCAGCCCGTCGTCCCCGCCGGCTGGACCTGAACCACGGAGCTGACAAACGCATCCAGCCCGCCGCCGAGGCCCGGCACCGTCATCCGCACCGCGTCGAACGACCGTCCGAAATTATTCCAGTCCACCGGACCCACCAGCCGTTCGTCGCCGAACGCGAGCAACTGCCGGCCGATCCGCAGCGTCACATCGCCCGTGCGGCTCTCCAGATAAAACTGGCGCAAATCGAGCGGGTCGTCGCCCTCGCTGCCAAGGATGTAGGGCACCGACGGGCGGTCGGAGCCGATCTCCCGCGCATCCTGCACCTGGCCATAGAACGAAATCGCTGCGCCGAGCGGACCCTTCAGCCCGACGCGCGCCCGCGACAACAGCCACACCCCGTCCGTCGGCGAAGCGACGCCCCGGTCGAAGGTGAAATTCTGGTCGCGCGATTCGACTCGCAGCCGGACATTGAAATCAGGCTGCCAGGTCGGGCTCGTTGCGGGGGTCGCCGCCAGGGCGGCGCCGGTCAGCGCCGAGAACAAGAGGATGATTTTCATGGTGAGAGGGCATCATTTCGCTGCGAGCACCACGGCCTGGGCCACTTCGGACACGTCGCCCTGCAGGCCGGCCCGCTGGTGCGTGATTTCACCCTCGGCGTTGAGCACCGTCATCAGATTCGAATGGGCGAACTGCCCGCGGGCGTCCTGTTTGTATTTCACGCCCAGCAGCATCGCGAGTTCCTGCACCGCGGCCGGTTCGCCGCGCAGCAGGGTCCAGGCGGGGTCGAGTTTCATCCGCGCGCGATAGGCGTGCAGGGCCTCCGGCGTGTCGCGCACCGTGTCGAAGGTCACGAGCAGAACGCGCACCCGGGCGCGGACCTCGACCGGCAGGCTCGCCCGCACGCGCTCGACGTCGCTGACGAGCATCGGGCAGGCGTACTCACACTGCGCGAAGAACATCGCGGCGATCACGGGCTGGCCGCGCAAGGAAGCGAGATGCAGGGTCCTGCCCGCGTCGTTGGTCCATTCGGCGTCGAGTTGATAAAGCGAGCGCGCGGTCAGCGGCGGCGCGCCGTTGAGTTCGGTGCAGCACGGCGGGACGACCGGAGCTTCCACCGGCCAGCCGGCCGGCTTCGACGCTTCGGCCGCACGGGCCACCAACGCGACCCCGAAGGTCGCGAGCAGGAGGGAATGGGAAATTTTCATGGCGAGGAAGTGGCCACGTCCAACTGGGGCGTGATCGATTGGGCGCAGCGAAAGCCGAGGTTCGGCACGACGTAGCTGGCGCGGAGGGAGCTGCGCATCCCCGCGCGCATGAAGGCAGGATAGTTCTCGAGATCGCGGGCCCCGGCCGCGCCGGCGCCGCAAAAGAGCACGCGTTCCAATCCGGTGTCGCCGCGCGACTCGCCGGACACGAGCGCGGTGTTGAAGTCGTCCACCCATTCCCAGACCAGCGTGAGCAGATCGCGCACGCCGTGGAAATTCGGCCGGCCGCTCCCCGCCGCCGGAAACGTGGCCGGCGTCGGATGGGCAAACCAGCTCAACGCTGCCGCGCGAAAACCGGGCTCGGCCCGGCCGTCCTCCTGCGTAAACCCCGCCGCCGCCGCCCGCTCCCATTCGGCCGTCGTCGGTAGTCGCTTGCCGTGCGCCGCCGCGAAAGCCCGGGCCGCGAACCAGGAGATCCGGACCACCGGGGCCTCCGGCGAGACCCGCCCTCCGAGTTCGAAATCACCCGCCCAGTCGCCCAGGTAGCCCGGATCGGCGAACAACGGTCCGACTTTCGAGCGGCGCCAGCGCGGATTCGCGGTTACGAACGCGAGATATTCCCCGTTGGTGACCGGACGCACATCGAGTTTGAACGCCAGCACCGCCACTTTTTCGGGTTCGTCCTTGGTGCGCAGGATCGGCTCATAGGTTCCAGCCGGGATCGTCACCATCCCGTCCACCGGCACCGGCGCCGCCCCCCCAACGCCGGTGCCGAGCACCAGCCCGAGAGCGACGACGAACGATTGGAGGTGGCGCGGCATGGCACGGAACGGCGTGGGCTGGCTCAGGGATTTTCGGACCGCGCCCGCTTCACGTCATTCGGTGAAACCGTGGCCCCGTTATTACCCCACGAACCATAGACATAAGTGAGCACGTCCGCGATCCCGACGTCGTCGAGTTGCGACTGCGGCGGCATCACGTTGTTGTAAGTCTTGCCGTTGACGGTGACGGGGCCGCTCAGGCCCTTGGCCACAATCCGGATCGCACGATCCTTGTCGGCATTCAGGAAGTCGGAACCGGCGAGGGGCGGGAACACGCCGGGGATGCCTTCGCCGTTGGCCAGATGGCACGCGAAGCAACTGGTCAGGAACACCTGCTTGCCGCGTTCCAACTGAATTTCCTTCGTGATTCCCGTGATCTCCGGGCTCCGGGCGATCGCGGCGGCGCGCTTCTCCGTCAGCTCGGCCTCGCGTTTGCTCGACGCCGAGCCGGCGGCGGACGCCTGGCCGAGGTAGACTTCGTCGACCTCCTTGCCCGAATAGATCACCGGCGTCTCCGGCCCGGTGACTTTCAACATGCCGAGCGCGCCCTTATTGAAGGCCCGGGTAAGCGAGTGATCGACGAGGATGAAGGTGCCGGGCACCTCCACCTTGAAATCGACGATGGTGGAGCCGCCGGCCGGCACGAGCGTCGTCTGCACATTTTCCTGCACGTATTTCATGCCGCCCTCGGTGTAAACGCGGTCGAAGATTTCGCCGATGATGTGGAAGGAGGAAGTAATATTGGGCCCGCCGACGCCGAAGTAGATGCGGACCGTTTCGCCGACCTTGGCCTGCAGGGCCTTGTCGCCGACCAGCGATCCGACCGCGCCGTTGAAGACGATGTAGGTGGGATGCTCGTCGACCGCCTTCACATTGTCGAAGATCTGCAGGCCGGGCTCGCCGTTGCGACCCTGCGTGTAGATGTCGCCCTGCATCACGTAGTATTCACGATCCGCCGGCGCCCAACCCTCCTTCGGTTGCACAAAGATCATGCCGTACATTCCGTTCGAAATGTGCATCGGCACCGGCGCGGTGGCGCAGTGATAAACGTAGAGGCCCGACCGGAGCGCGGTGAACGTGAACTGCGACGAATGCCCCGGCGCCGTAAAGGTCGAAGCGGCGCCGCCGCCCGGCCCGGTGACGGCGTGCAGATCGATGTTGTGCGGCATCTTCGAGCCGGGGTGGTTGTTGAGATGAAACTCAACGACATCTCCCTCCCGCACCCGGATGAACTTGCCGGGCACCGCGCCGCCGAATGTCCAGAACGTGTAGTCCACGCCGTCGGCGAGCCGTTTGGTGACTTCGGTGACTTCGAGGTTCACGATCACCTTGGCCGGCTTCATCCGGCCGATAAAGGGCGGCACATTCGGCGCATCGGTCAGAACCGCCACCTCGACCGGTAGGTCGGCCGCAAGGCGGGCGCCGTTGGTCTTCGCCGCCGCCGCCTCCTCCCCTCTCGACGAGACGATCGCCGCGCAGGCGATCGCCAGACACCAGGAAGCGGCGCCGCGCCGCGAACGTTTGAATGAGGTATTCATAAGATTGGATTGGATTAGACTGGACCTGCCCAAATCATAACCGCCGGCAGCTCGCCGGGCCTTGACGCGAGTCAAGCCAAGCCCACAAAGGCCGAACTGCACGACAAGCCCGCCATGGGGCGGATCGCGTTGTAACAGGAATAATGGCATCGTCCGACTTTAGCACAACGCCGTCACGATCCGCTGCGCATTTGCTCATGTTTCTCCGTCACATCTTGCACACCCCATACCAAAGCCAAATCGCCCCTCATCCCGCCATCGTGCCGACAGCCACCACGAAGACCACCCCGGCAATCGCCTCGATCATTCCGACCGTGCCGGGCCGCAGCACCGGGCGGGGGTATACGAGCAGCATGGCGCTCCGGATGGCCAGCAAGGCGAGCAGCACCACCGCGGCGCCGGATACAAGCCCGGCCCGTTGCAAAAGCAGGCCGGTCAGGAGCGCAACGCCCGCCGCGGCGAGCGCGGGCCCGGGATGCCACCCGCCGGTTTTCGATGCCCGTAAAAAAGCGCGGACGCCCAGCACCGTCGGCACCGCCCGCCCCAGCATCAAAACGGCCAGCGCGAGGGCACTGAACGCGGACCAGCCCGCGAGAACGGCGAAGGCCGCCGGCAGGACGCCAAAGGCGGCCGCCCCGGTGACCTCGGCCAACTCCGCGCGCCCGGCATTGCGTAAATCGAAGGAAAGGAAAACCGCCCCGGCAAGAGCGGTGGGCGCAAGCCAGCCAATCCAAGCCAGACCCGCGACCGCCACCGTCGCTCCCAACGCCGACGCCGCGACCAAAGTGCAGATTCCGAGCGCCGCCCACGCACTTGCCCGCCGCTCCGGATCGGCGTCGCGGCAGGCGATCCGCAGGGGACGCCGGGCGAAAAACGCCGCGACCACTGCCACTGCGAGCCACCCGCCGCCCGGCGACGGCGCCGCGAGCAGGCCGAGCGCCACGGGCTCGAACGCCAATGACCAGCTACCGTGTTCTTTCGGCAGCATGAGATTGCCGAGGCGCGATGGCCTTGGGCCAGACAGGGAGGACGCGGCCGGATTCATCGGCCCAGCATAAACCCCTTCACCGTTCCGATCCTTGACCTGCGTCAAAGCCCGGCGCGCTCTTCCTCAACCCTTCCCGACCGGATGGGCAGCCGATTCGCGACCGGACGGGCCATGCAAGCGATCGCGGTAAACCGTCGGCGACTCGCCGGCCACCCGGCGGAACACCCGGTTGAACTGCGAAAGCGATTGGAACCCCGCCTCGTAGGCCGCTTCGCTCACCCGCTTGTGCGGATTAAGCAGCAGGTTCTTCACCTTTTCCACCCGCACCCGGGCGAGGTAATCGGTGAACGTCATGCCCGTGGCCTTCTTGAAGGTCTTGCAGAAATAAAACGCGCTCATGTTCACCGACTGCGCCACCTCGGTGAGCGACAGCTCCTCGGCGTGCCGCTCGGCGATGAAGTGGCGCACCTTCGTGATCGCCGGAGCCTCGGCGGCGGCCCCCTGCATCATGAGCTGGTTGCTCAGCGCGGCGAGATGCTGGGCGAAAATCGTGAGCAGGCGCACGATCGACTCATATTGTTTGCTGTTGATCACGCGCGTCTGGAAATAGGCCTCCTCGAGCCGCTTCACGTCCATCTCCGTGCCCAACTGCAGCAACTCGCGCGTCGCCTTTGTGAACGTGGTCCGCTTCGGCGCATGGAACATGATCTGGCCCGTCTGCAGGAAAGCCACGAGGTTCTCCCCCACCCGCACCGGCACCGCGGAGTCACAGAGCCCGGCAAAACATTTCAACGTCTTGGCCTCAAGCTGCGCCTCCTGCTCCACCTTGCGCTGCAATTGCAGGCAGGCGGCGCAGGAATGATTCGAGCCCGCCATCAGGGCGCAGAACGGACTCTCCTTCGGGTCGCCGTGGTGCGGCAGGTCGAAACCCTCGATCGGACGCAGCGTGATCGGCAGACCGGTCGTTTCGCGAAACGCCCGCTCGTAGTCGCGATAAACCTGCGAGCGGCGCAATTGGGCAACGAGCGTCCGGCTCTGGACCAGCGGAATCCGACCGGAGGGCGTCGGGGAAATTCCGGCGGGGTTGTCGGGTGCAGTCATGGCCGTGGGATCATACCGTCGGATTCGAGACAGGGAAATGTCGCACTTCCGCGAGGTCCCGGGCAAGCTCGGCGCGCATGTCCGGATGGGCGATCGAAATCAGGGCCTCGCCCCGTTCCCGCAGCGATTTGCCGTGCAGATGGTAAAGCCGCACGTCGGCGAGGTCGCACCGGGCGCTCAGCGCCTCGGTCAGCGGGGCCGGCGTCGCACAGGCGCCATGCAGAAAGACGTTGGTGCCGCTGCGGACGACCGCCACGACGTCGGCCGCGGCAATGGCGCGCTTCTTCCAGTCAATTTGCATGCTTGGCACGGGTGATCCCACGATGCTGGCCGGCCCCCGTCCGTACAAAAGCACCGACCCTGCGCACCGCCTGTGAACCCGTGCGCATTTCTTGCTGTTGGATGGCTCACTCCTCCCGCCACACCCAGGCCACGACGTCCGGTTCGTCCCGCGGAACCGGCGCGGGCGGTTCCGCGGCATAGCCGACCGCCACCGGAAAAACGGCGAGGCACGTAGCGGGGATTCCGAACTCCTGCTTGACCTCGGGCAGATCGAACCAGGGCCGGACAAACCCCACCGGACAGGTCGCCAGGCCGGCACCGTGCGCGGCGAGCATCAAATTCTGCGCCGCCAGGCAGCAGTCCTCCGTCGGATGGAAACGCCGGCCGGTGGCGTAGATGACGATCAGGGTCCCCGCATCGTAAAAGACGTTAAAGTCCGTCTCGCTATACCGCTGGCTCGCCGGGTGGAGTTCGAACATCGGACTCAACGTCGCGACGAGATGGCTCTTGGCGCGCTGCGACAGGCCCTGGAGCAGCGCGCGCCCGTGGAACACCGCAAACGCCCAGGGTTGAAGATTGAGCGCACTGGGCGCCTGCGTCGCGGCGCGAAGGAGTTCCTCCACCATCGCCTTGCCGACGGGCCGGTCGCTGAAATGGCGGGTCGCACGCCGGTGGTAAATGGCTTCGTTGACGTCCATGGCAGCCTCCGTCAGGCGATTTAATTATTTGAGGCCCTCCAACCGCGGCCGGTTACTTGCGGGCTTTTTTCGTCTCCGGCACCACGACGACCGGGCAAGCCGCTTGTTTCAAGACCCGGCTCGTCGTACCACCGACGATCAGGTCGTGGAGCGCACCGTGCCCGTGAGAACCCAGGACAATGTAATTTGCGCCCAAAGTTTCCGCCTCGTCGACGATGACCTGCCCCGGCAGGCCGACCCGGTGCCGGGTCTCGATCGTGATGCCTTTGGCAAGGAGCTGCCGCTGCAGCCGCGACAGTTCCTTCACCGCCGCGGCCTCCGCCAGCGCCGCGTATTCGACGCCCAGGCCTCCGCCAACGTCGCTGTCGGCGAATACCGGCGGCTGCACGACATGCAGCACCACCACCCGAGCGCTCGCGGCCCGGGCAAGCGCAACCGATTCTGCGATCACCCGGTCGCTGGCCACCGGGAAATCGATCGGAACAAGAAGGGTTTTCATGAGGCAGGCTCCGACGCGCGGAGTCGTTTGTGGCCCGACCCTACACGTTTTAACGGGCACCGGCTGCGCGGGAATTGCCATTCCATGGGCATCACTTGCGAAGGCGTGGCCCGCCCGCTTGACCGGCGACGAGGCCGCAACGAATGCGCAACCTTGGCCAAGGGAGCCGAAGCGCCGGCGGGGTCCGCTCTTTATCGTTGCCGCCCATCGACTTTTTCTGCGCGACCCATCCTGCTGAATCAGCAAAGACTCCACTCGCATGACTTCCACTCCAACGCGTGTCGCCGTCCTCGGTGCCGGCATCACCGGGCTCACCGCGGCGTGGCACCTGCGCCGGGCGGGATTTGCTCCCGTCGTCTTCGAACGGTCCCCGCGCGTCGGCGGAGCGATCGGCGCACTGCGCCGGGACGGGTGGCTGCACGAACTCGGACCGAACTCGCTCCTCGAAGGCTCGGCTGAAGTCGCCGCCTTTGTCGACGAGGCCGGCCTGGGTTCGCGCCGCCTCTACGCCGCGCCCGCGGCCAAGCGGCGCTACGTCGTCCGCGGCGGGCGGATGGTGGCGATGCCGGCATCGCCCCTCGCGTTCGCGGCGACGCGGTTGTTTTCGTGGCGCGCCAAGCTCGGGCTGATCGGCGAGCCGTGGCGGCCCCGCGGGGTGGCCGACGCCGAGGAGAGTGTCGCCGATTTCGTCCGGCGCCGGCTCGGGCGGGAATTTCTCGACTACGCCGTGAACCCCTTCGTGGGCGGCGTCTATGCGGGCGACCCGGAAAAACTGTCCGTCCGCCACGCCTTCCCGAAGCTGCATGCCCTGGAGCAGGAGCACGGCTCGCTCATTCGCGGCGCGCTCAAACGCCGGAACGCGAGCGGCGGACCGAAGGGCCGCATCTTCTCCTTTCCCGATGGCCTCGGCGAATTGCCGGCCACCCTCGCGCGCCAACTCGGCGACGCCGTGCACCTGGGCACCGAAGTCAAAGCGGTGCGCCGGACGGGAAAAAATTGGGAAATTACCTGCGGCAACGGCTCGCGAACCTGGACGGAGCCGGTGGCGGCCGTGGTCTGCGCCCTGCCGGCGGATGCGCTGGCCGCCTTGGCGATCGACGGTGCGCCGGGCTCGTCACGGCTGGCTGTGCTGCGCGAAATCATTCATCCCCCCGTCGCCTCGGTGTTCACCGGTTTCAATCGCGCCGACGTGGCGCACCCGCTGGACGGTTTCGGCCTGCTGGTTCCGGAAGTGGAAAAGCGGTCGATTCTCGGCACCCTCTTTTCCAGCACGCTGTTTCCGGACCGGGCGCCGGAAGGCCATGTCGCCCTGACGACTTTCATCGGCGGGATGCGCGCGCCCGAAATCGCCGGCCGCGACGATCGGGAGATCTTGCGCGTGGCGCAAGCGGAGCTCGCCGGACTTCTCGGTGTGCGGGGCGACCCCGTGTTCAGCCATGTACAACGCTGGCCGCGGGCCATCCCGCAATACACGCTCGGCTACCAACGTTACAAGGACGCCATGACGGCCGTGGAAACGTCCGCCCCCGGCCTTTTCATCGGGGGAAACTGCCGCGACGGCATCTCGCTCGCGAACTGTATCGAATCGGGCCGGCGACTGGCGGAAAAAGCCGGCCATTTCCTGACCGTCGGGCACCCGGAAGCGGCCAGCTAAACCGGTCTCGATCCCCGGCCCCGCCTTGGGCGCACCGATCTGATCGCGATGCCGGCGTCTACCGGAACTCCGGCAGTCAAGAGCCTCTCCGAATAAGGCAGTTTAGATTGCACAAAGTTTGCCGGCTCCCCCAAGGATGGAGGATGGGGGAAAAGCGGCCCCAATCCAACGGACCAGGGCAAACGCGGGGTGCAACGCAGCGTCGTCGCGGAGCACGCGGGCTTGCCCGTCGGGGTGACGGTGGCCGGGGCCAACCGTCACGACCATCTCTTGCTGGCCGAAAGCCTGGCCGGCTTGATCGTGCGGCGGCGGCCGCAGGGCCTGCGCCTGGACAAGGGCTACGACTACGCCAGCACGCCCGCGGTGGCGCGGCGTCTGCGTCTGACGCTGCACCTGCGCACCCGCGGTGTGGAAGCGCGCGCCCGTCGCCGCGGACACCAAGCACGCCGCTGGGTCGTCGAACGCACCCACTCCTGGCTCAACCGCTTCCGCCGCCTCCTGGTGCGCTGGGAAAAGAAGGCCGCCAACTAACAGGCTAAGCTTCACCTCGCCTGCGCGACCATCGTTGCCGGCCAAGCGGGGTTATTCGGATAGGCTTTAAGCATCACGTCGCCCGGACTCCGTCACCGTCCACCCGCGGACGGCACGGTTTGGGGCCGAATCTCCGTGTGGCGGACCCGTCCGCCGAGGTTTGCCGTCCAGATCATGAGCCCGCCGACCACGAGCGCCGCCGCCAGGAGACCGGCGCCGAACCAGCCCGGAACCGCCTTGCCCCGTCGAAAGAAAAACAGACCGGCCAACGCACCAACGCCAAGAATCACGAGCGACGTGAACGCGACCTCCGCCGCTTCTTCGTGGTCCTCGATGACGGCCTTGGTCACGCCGGGAAGCCCCTTCACTCCATCCTCGGCGGGCTCACCGGTGAGGTAAACCGGCACGGCGAAAAGCGCGGCGAGGACGAAGACCCCGAGCGCCACCTTTTTCACCTCGTCGCTTCTTCGCCACAGGGCAACGAGCAACAGACCCAGCCCAAAGACCGTGCCGAGGACCGGAACGTGAGTCAGCATCAGGTGCACGTGAATCGCATTCATGAGCTGCTTGCTACGGCCGTGAACGGCGAAAGGTAATTCCGCCGCCTCATCCCTTCCAGCTTTGCAGGGTGCGAATATAGTTGGCCCGTTCGAACGCGGACGGGTCGCCGCATCCTTCGAGATTCAGACGGCCGCGGAATTCCTCGAGTGCGGCATAGCCATGCGCGCGCATCCACGTCTCCAGTCCGCGGAGGAAGGTGGTGAGAACCGCGGGACCGTGGCTCAACAACACGGACACCACTTGCACCGCATTCGCCCCCGTCAGGAGCGCCTTCACGGCGTCGTCGGCGCAATGGAATCCACCGGTGGCACCCAGCGATCCGCGCAGATTCGGCGACAGGATGGCGAGCCAGCGCAAACGAAGCAAAATTTCCTCGCGACTGGACAGCTGAAGGTGCGGGTGCACCTCCAGCCGGCCGGTGTCCACATCCGGCTGCAAAAAGCGGTTGAACAAGACCAGTCCCGAAGCCCCCGCCAGCTCGAGGCCCACCGCCAGTTGGGTCAGAGCGGTGTGAAATGGCGAAAGCTTCACGGCGACGGGAATGCTCACCGCTTCCGCGATCAACCCGACCGTTTCCAGCATCTCGATTTCGATCCGGTCGGCGGCGACGGAGACATCCGTGACCACCCGGTAAAAATTCAATTCGATCGCGTCGGCGCCGGCGGATTCGAGGCACGACGCAAACTCGATCCACATTCCAGGCCGCGTGCCATTGAGCGAGGCGAAGATCGGAATGGACAGCGTCTGCTTCAGGAGCGCCAGTTGCCGGAGGTAATTCTCTGGCGAGAGCTGATAATCGGCGACGTCGGGATAGTACGCCAATTCGCCCGGCCGCACGAACACCGGCCGCGGAGCTGGATCGATTTGCTCCTCAAACAGCGACCGCATGACCAGCGCCCCGGCGCCGGCCTCCTCCAGGGCCCGCGCCAGATCGACGTTGTCGCAAAAGGGCGAGGCGCCGACGATAAACGGCGACCGCAGGCGGAGGCCGAGGTACTGGGTCGCGAGATTCATAGGGCGGGGTCGCGCGCATAGTCAGGGAACCGGCGCCCAAGGGCTCCGCATCCATTGGCATTAACCACGCGCCGCTTGCTTCAAATCGTCTGGGCGTGCTGGCGCGGCGCCGCCGTCAGGTGCGCATCGAACCGCATCGCCACCACCCGGAGCAGGGGCAGACCGATCGCCGTCACTTCGATCCCGCCGGCGTTGCCCGTCAGAATACCGTCGGCGAACAGGTCGGCGAGTCCGGCCAGCTCGGTCGCGTAAACCTCCGAAAACTTTACCCCTAGCTCCCGCGACATCGCGGCAAAATCGATCCGCCGGTCGCACATCAAGCGCATGATGATCGTCCGCCGGCGCTGATCCTCCGCCGTCAGGCGCAAGCCGCGTTCGACCGGGAGGCGGCCGGCATCGAGCGCCTCGCGCCATTCCGGCAGCGTCTTGTAGTTCTGCCGGTAGGAGTCGGGCGTCGACGAAATCGACGAGATGCCAAAGCTGTAAAGCGACGCCCCCGCCTGGGTGCTATAGCCCTGAAAGTTGCGGTGCAGCGTGCCCGCGCGTTGCGCCAGCGTCAGCGAGTCGTCCGGCCGGGCAAAATGATCGAGGCCGATGTCGACGAACCCGGCGGCCGTGAGCTGCTCGTGGGCGCCCGCAAACATCGCCAGCTTCTCCTCGGCATCGGGCAACTGCCGCCGGTCGTCGAAAATCTTCTGGGCCGGCTTGATCCACGGCACATGCGCGTAGCTGAAAACCGACAGCCGGTCGGGATCGAGCGCCAACACGTCGTCGACGGTCCGGGCAAACGACATCGGCGTCTGCAGCGGCAAGCCGTAGATCAAGTCGACGTTGATCGACCGGAAGCCATTTTCGCGCAGCCACGCAAAAGCCTGCTCGTTGACCGCTTGGGGCTGGATGCGGTGCACCGCGATCTGGACGCGGGGATTCGTGTCCTGCACGCCGAGCGAAGCCCGGTTGGCGCCGATTTCCTGCAGCGCACGCACGTGGTCCGCCGTGAGCCGCCGCGGATCGACCTCGACGCCGAATTCGCAGTCCGGGGCACGGTTGGGGAAAAGCTCCTGAATGAGCGTGCCGAGCCGCCGCAATTCGTCCGGCGGAAAGAAAGTCGGCGTGCCACCCCCAAAGTGAATCTGGGTCACGGACCGCCCCCGATCCATCCGTTCCGCCGTGAGCCGCATCTCACGCTCGAGATCGACGAGATATTCGCCGGCCGATTCACGGCGTCGCGTGATGACGGTGTTGCAGCCGCAGAACCAGCAGCGCGTCTCGCAGAACGGCAGGTGGAAGTAGAGCGAGACGGGCCCGCTGCCCGGCCGGTTGTCGTCGGCCATCGCCGTTTCGAGGTCGAGCGAGCCAAGGTCCGCGGTGAACTTCGTCGCGGGCGGGTAAGAGGTGTAGCGCGGACCGGGAATGGAATACTTGCGGATGAGCTCAAGATCCAGCTGCGCGGAACGTGGTGCGCGGGGTTCGGTCGAGGCGATCATCGGGGATGGCGTCCAGTATCGCACGACGCGGGTAAACGGGCTCCGCATGGATTGCCGGGAATCGTGCAAACCTTGCGGAATAACAGTCCAGAGCATCGGGGACGGGAGACCAACCCGCCAAGGGCTCGCACTGCCATCGGGCCGGGGCCCCGCCCTCCCCGGCCCGGCATCGTCCGGCTTCAGGCTCGCTTCGCCCGCCTGGCGCCGGCGCCATCCGTGGCCTCTTTCGAGGCGGAGCGATGCCGGCTGATCTTCCGGACTCCGGCCGCCGCCTTGGCCGCACGTTCCAATTTGATAAAAGCCGCGTTGATCGCCGTCTCGGGGCTCGCCGCGGAACCGTGCGCCACCAAGTCCGGGCCGCGAGTCTCCGCCGTCGCGGATACCGAAAAAGTCGGGGCACCCTCGTGGGGCGTTTCCCGGCGAGCATGGATCCGCACGTGGCCGACCCGTGGAGTTTCGTGGCGCCGGAGCTTGGCGGCCTTCGCCTCGGCATGGGCGATCAAATCCGGCCGTGCACTGAAGCCTTCGGCGGCAAAGATAACTTGGGGTTTGGTTACGTTCATTTGCGTTTAGTTCGTCTGGAGGGTGGGTTCACCTGTTCACGCTTTTTCGCGGCCGCGCTGGAAAGCCGCGTCCAGGGAATCGCCTTGAGCCGGGCCGCCATGATGGGACGCCCGGTGACTTCGCAACGCCCGTAGGTGCCGGCGCGGATGCGGGCCAGCGCGGCCTCGACTTCCGTGAGTTCGGCCCGTTCCACGGAAAGCTCGGCGAGGATTTCACCAGACTCGCTTTCGTTGGTGGCCGTGTCACCGGCATCGGTGCCGCCTCTTTCCCGCGGAATGCGCAGCGCCGCCTCGCGCTCCGCACGCTCGACGATCAGGATTTCCCGCACGCGTAGCAGGGCGCGATAGTGCGGCCGCCATTTCGCCGGAATCTCAGTGGGGCTCTTTGCGGACAGGACTTTCATTGACCGGAGCTTATCCTTTGGCGCGACGATCCGCTCCGCGATTCTTGCCGGGCGCTGCGCAATCCTTGCGCAACTGTCAGGCGCCGGCCGCCGGGTCACCGGGATCCCGCCGGCGCGGCGCGAAAGCTGCGCCAATGCGCGAGCGGAAGGCCGGCCATGCCGATGATGGCCAGTTGGCTGACAACAAACGCCACGAGCCACCAGAAGGCCGCATCCATGAAACCGTAGCTGTGGAGGCCGACTCCCAGCATGTTGACGCCGAACCAGCTCCAGGCCGTGACGATGTTGCCCGCGATCGCGAGCATCGCCAGGCCGCGCTGCCGCACGAGTCCGCCCCACCGGGCGTGGAGCAGGATCGAATTCCAGATCACGATGAGGAGCGCCCCGTTTTCCTTCGGATCCCAGCCCCAGAAACGTCCCCACGACTGATCGGCCCAGATGCCACCGAGCACGGTGCCGACGAGACTGAAGAGCGTCGCGAAACAGACGATGCCGTAGATCATCCGCGCCAGCGCATCGGCGGTCTTTTGATCGAGCGAACGGGTGAGCACGCCGCGGAAAACAAAGATGAGCGCGAGGAAGCCCGCGAGAAACGTGGCCGAATAGCCGATGGTGATCGTGACAACATGCGTCGCCAGCCAGAAGTTCGAATCGAGCACGGCCCGCATCATCTCGAGCGTGTCGCCCCCGAGCGCGAGATGGTGCGCGATCAGGAGCGTGGCGAATCCGATCAAGCCCGCCGCGACGCTCCCGATCGCATTGCGATACAGATACTCAAGCAGCAGGCAGAGGGCCACGGCGCCCCAGCCGACGAAGAGCGCCGACGAATAGAGGTTCGTCACCGGCGGCCGGGCCTCGAGCCACATGCGGATCCCGATCCCGGCCGTCGCGACGACGAAGGCGACGACCGTCAGGCCAAAGGCCGTCGGCTGGAGCAACTGCGGCCATTTCAGCCAGGAGATGACGGCGAGCAGGAAGGCCAGGACATAGAGTACCATGCTGGCGTAGAACGGCTGGGCGGCGTTGAACCGCGCCTCGACCGCAACCCTGGTCATCATGCCGGGCCAGGCGGTCCGGGTGCGCTGCTGCAGGTCCTGCACCGCCTGATTGAACGCCCCGGGCTGCCGGTCGTGCCAGCCGCGCCCCATCCGGGCAAACGCGCTCGCGGGCACCACCACCCCTCCCGTGGCCAGACTCTCCGACCAGGCCGCGCCGGCGGTCTTCCAGTCCTGCGGGTTGCCGCCCTGCTCCGGCGGGATCAGCCGCAGATAACTGTAGGTGTCCATGCTCGAAAATTCTCGCCCGAGCTCGAGCACCCAATTCCCCTTGGACGGTTCGCCGGCCGCAGTGCCGTGCGGGGCTTGGAGCAGCGCCCGCGCCGCCGGCAGATCGGCCTCCAGCTTGCCGAGCCGCGCGAGAAAGTCGTCGCTGCCGGGCGCCACGAGCACGCTTTGCAGTCGCTGGTAGAGGATGACGTTGTTGCGCAACTGGACGACCGCCCGCTGGAACGTCGTGCGGACGGCGGCCTCGATGTCATCGGCCAGTTTCGCCTGCCGCTCGAGTTCACCGAGGCTTTTCGTCAGTTGCCGGGCGGAGAAACGCTTCTTACCCGCGCCGTCGTCCGCGGTCAGGTTCAGCAACGCCAGCAAATCGGGATGCACGATTTCGAAGATCGGGTAATCATCCGCGACGGCCGGCCGGTAGACCACGTCGAGCAGCCATTCGGTGGGCGTGAGCGTACGTCCGCCGACCACCACCCGCTGGCGTCCCTGCATGGTTAGGAGCGAAGTGCGCGCCACGGTATCGAGCGGCTTGACCCGCCCGTTGACGAGCGTGGGGAGGCCCCCGAAGCCCGCGAAATCATATTCGCCCGGATTGCCCGGCGCGCGCCACGTCAACGCGACCGCCAGCAACGCCGCCAGGGTGACGAAGAGGGGAAGGTGCTTTTTCATGCGGGAGAGGCGCCCAAACGTGACGATTCGCCGGCCATCGGTTTGACCCCGTTGGGCCGGGTGCTGGCGGGGCCCGGATCGGCGGACCGGCGTTTCCGCACAAAGCCGACCAGGTGGATCCCAAACTGGATGATGAGTCCGAGTGTCATCATCGCGGACGCCACGTAGGGCAGGATCCACGACGGGTTGTGCACCACCTGCAGGATCGTCGTGAGATCGTTGTTTTGAAAGCCCGCCTGATAAAACGTGAGACCGGCGTAACGCAGCGGGTTGTTCATATAGATCAGCACCTCGCGGTCGTCGCGTCCATCAGGGGTCTTGAGCCGGAGCCGGCTGGAGAAGTTTTTCGGGATGTCGGTACCAGCGTAGCGGTCATGGCTGAACTTGAGCAGCGTCAGCGAAAAGGGCTGGTAGGAGCGCCGCGTGCGCAGTGCCATTTTCCACGTGCGCCCGCCGTGGGAGAACTCCTGCGGCATCACGAGCTGCGTGGAAACAAGGTAAACGCCGAGGGGTCCCTCCGACCCAACAAGTTCGACCAACGCCGTCGGAGCATTGCTCTCGTTCGGCCGGTGCGTGATCGGCTGGGGCGCGGCGACGACCTTTTCGCCAAAGCCGGCGGTCGCCTGCACGGCCGCATCGGCTCCTCCCGCGCCCCCCGCCCGCGGCTGCAGGAGGGAGTTGGGATAATAGGTTTTGGGGATGACGCGAAAAGGCAGCTTTGGGTGCTGGATCGGCGTCTTGCGGGCGAGCCAACTCTCGGGGATGGCCACGACATCGTCGAACGCCGGGTCCGTCGCATCGATGAACACGAGTTCGTTGCCACGAAAACTTTCCGCGTAGCTCTTGGTTTCGCCCTCGCTGAGGCGCATGTGGAAGTCCTCCTGCCAGAGACCCGAGAGCAATTCGCCGACGAGGAGCAGAATCAGGCCGGCATGCATGAGCTGGATGCCGGATTTGCGCCACGTGAGCTTGAACCGGGAGAGGTGCGCCGCCACGAGATTCGCCAGCAGGAGCCCGCCGACCAGATAGCCTCCGGGAAACACCGGCACCACGATACGGCCCATCGGGGCGTAGACGACGAACGACCGGAAATATTTCTCCTGCACCGCCCAGATGCCGAGATTCACCTGGTCGAGCGTCGCCGCGAAGATGAGCAGCATGCTGAAGACCAGCAGCACGACCGTGAGTTGGAGGGACACCAGCAGGTCGTGGACCTGACGAAAAAATGGTTTCATGAGACAGAGACAGAAGGCGTGGCGGATTTCATCGATTCGGCCCCGTCCCGGGAATGCCCCCACTGGCTCGCGACCAGCGGGACGCTCCCCCTCGCGCAGGCCGAAGACGGACGTTGCATCTGTATCTCCGCATCCGGGCGCGGCCGTGGCGAGGAGCATCGCCGTGCCGGCACGGGGAAGGGAGCGGGATTTTCATGCGGAGCAAAGGAAGGGTGGTTTCGATTCCACGCACTCTGCCAGAGTGGACCGAACGCCGCTCCGCGTATCTTGCGGAGGTTTCGTCAATCCTTGTGAGACCGATCTGCGCGCCCCACCCCGGGCACTCCATGGCAAAGTTTGCACGTATCTCGGCAAGCGATGCATAGCCATCGGCGGAAGTTTTCCGCATGCTTGCGCCCATCGCTTTCAACTCTCGCGCCCATGAAAATCCACATCCAACTCATCCTCGCCGCCGTTGCTCTCACCGGTTTTGCAACCGCCGCCCACGCGGCGCCCGTAGCCGAAAACTGGGAAAATCACTGCACCAAGTGCCACGGCGAAGATGGCAGGGGCCAGACCAAGGCCGGCAAGAAACTCGACGTGAAGGACTACACCGACGCCAAGGTGCAGGCCGAGATGAAGGAGGAAACGATGACCAAGGCGATCGTCGAAGGCCTTTACGAAAAGGGCAAAGAGCGGATGAAGGCCTACAAGGACGAACTCTCCGCCGATGAGATCAAGGAACTCGTGGCCTACGTGCGCAAATTCAAGAAATAGCCGGCGATCGCCATGATCTCCCGTCCGCTCCGCCTCCGGGCGCGTGAACGAGCGGATCCCATCCCACCTGTGCGCGCCCGTGGCTCCGACTAACCGCTTCTCACCATGCCGCAGAATCCATCGACGGTTCCCGTGAGCCCCGGCCCGACCAAGCCGCGCTCGCACTTCAACAACTGGATTAGCGCCATCGGTGCTGTGCTGGCCGCGGCGGCGTTTGTCTCCTTCGCCTTCCTGGTGTGGATCGACTTCACCCACGGCGACAAGAACCCGTACCTCGGGATCTTCACCTATCTCGTCGCCCCGGCCTTTCTCATCACGGGGCTCGCCACGGTGTTCTTTGGCGCCTGGGCCCAGCGCCGGTGGTCCATCAAGCATGCCGCCACGATGCCGGACAAATGGCGCCTCGATTTTTCCGACCACAAGCAGCGCCGGCGTGTCTTCCTCTTCGCCTGCGGCGCCGTGACGTTCCTGCTGTTGAGCGCCTTCGGCAGCTACCAGACCTACCACTATTCGGAATCGGTGCAGTTTTGCGGCCAGGTCTGCCACTCCGCGATGAATCCGGAATTCGTCACCTACCAGCGCGGCGCCCACGCCCGCGTCGATTGCGTCTCATGCCACGTCGGTTCCGGCGCCCAGTATTTCCTGAAGGCCAAGCTCAACGGCACGCACCAGCTCATCGCCTACACCCTCGACAACTACAGCCGCCCGATCGACACGCCGGTGAAGAACCTGCGGCCCGCACTCGATACCTGCGAAAAATGCCACTGGTCGGACAAATACCGCGGCAACGTCGAGATGAATTTCGCCCATTTTCTCTCCGATAAAAAGAACACGCCCTACACCGCGCGGATGCTGCTGCACGTAAACCAGACCAAGCCCGACGGCCACGAGGGCGGGATTCACTGGCACGCGAGCAAGACGGATCGCGTGGAGTATTTCGCCTCCGATCCCAAACGGCAGGAGATCCCCTGGATGCGCGTCACCAATACGAAAACCGGCGCCGCCCGCGTCTATCGGACCGACAAGTTCAAGGGAGAGCCCCCCGCGGACCAGATTCGCGTGATGGACTGCCTCGACTGCCACAACCGGCCGGCGCACGTCTTCCCGGCGGCCAACGATATCGTCGAACGCTCCATGTCCTCCGGCGGGCTCAGCCGGAAGTTGCCCAACATCAAGCGGGTCGCCGTCCAGGCCATGACCCACAAGGAGATCACGTCGGATGCCGTGGCCCCGCAGAAGATCGCCGACTTCATCCGATCCAAATACACCGATCCCGCCCTCGCCGCCGAACTGCCCGGGACCATCGCCGAGGTGCAGAAGATTTTCACCACCTCGATGTTCCCAGAGCGCAAGGCCGACTGGCGGGTTTACCCGGACAACATCGGACACAAGGACTGGGCCGGTTGCTTCCGCTGCCACGACGACAAACACAAGACCTCGGCCGGGGAAAAGATCGGGGCGAGCGACTGCGCGTCCTGTCACACCCTCGTGGCGCAGGGAAAGACCTCTCTCCTCGATTCGCTTACCGCCAAGGGCGTTAAATTCGTCCATCCCGACGGCGACGGCGAGCTCGACCCGGAGCTGAGCTGCACCGACTGCCATAACGGCGGTATCCAGAAATAACGGTCCGGGCCGGCCTCTCCCGCCTCGGGCTCGGCCCGCGACAAATCCGGCCGCCGGCGTGAGCCACGACAGGACGGCGCCGGGATCGGCTTCTGACGATCGCTCCGGCGAGCGCGCGCCCGGACGACGTCGATCATCCTGTCGGTGCCCTCGGCTTCCCCCGAATCAAAGCACGAAAGCGCAATGAGGTCGCGCCGTCATCGCACGGATCCATGGGAGACGAATATGGATTTCCCCAACGGCACGCCGCCGCTGGCGACGGACCTCACGCCGATTTTTTCTACGGCATGAGCTCCGCGCAATAGACGCGCAGTTTCGGACAAATTGCCGGTAGCCGAATTCAGCCGATCGGAGGATGCTATTAAATGTCTCCCTGAATCGGATGTCTGATTGGATTCCCCAGCCTCCCCCACTCGAGGCCATGTTCGAACGCATGGCGCGGCTGGAAGCACGGCTTGCCAAAGTCGAAACCCAGATCGGCCTCGAGTCCGCTCCCGCCATCGCGCCCGCGCCGGTGGAGCCCGCGGCGATTCCCGGCAACGCGGTCCACCCGGGCATCGGCCACGTCGAGGATGAGTTGGAGCAACAAGTCGGGCAAAGCGGCTTCGCCATCGCCGGAATCTCCACCCTCACGATTGGAGCCGGCTACATGCTTTCGCTGCCGTATTCGCGCCTGCCGCTTGCGGCGCCGGGCCTGCTGGGCATGGCGTTGGCCGGGGGGTTGCTGGCTGCCGCCCATGTCGGCCGGCGCGGGTTCGGCCCCCTCGCCGACTACGTGCGGGGCGCCGCGATGGCCCTGCTTTTTCTCGCCACGCTCCGACTGTCGTTTTTCGGCCGGCAACCGGCGATCTCCCTGGAGTCCTTTCCCGGTCAGGCGCTGCTGGTGCTCATCGTAGGGGTGAATGCCGCCGTAGCATGGCGAAGTCGCTCACGCTGGCTGGCCGCGCTGGCCCTGCTCACGGGGTGTGGGGCCATCCTCGCGGTTGGCACCGGCGGCTTCCTGCTCATCGCCCTGCCGCTGCTCGCAGCCGGAGTCGTGCTGGCGGCCCGGCAGCGTGGCTGGACCGCCCTCCTGCTTACCGGCATACCGTCCCTCTACGTCACCTATTTTTTCTGGGCCATCGGCAATCCGCTCGGTGGCGGCCACTTTCATTACGCCACCGAGCCACCCGCCGCTCCAGCCGTCCTGCTCGTTATCGCGGGCACGTTTGCCGCCGCCTATCTCTGGCGACCAAACCGGGAGCACGAGGACGGCGCAACGAATACCGGCGCGCTGCTCAACTGCCTCGTCGGCTACCCCCCCTTTCTCGTGCATAGCGCCGCGGCTTATCGGCAAAGCTTCACGCTTCTCCATCTGACCGCATTCCTGATTTTTCTCGGCGTGGCGGTCCAGTTCTGGGTGCGGGAGCGCAGCCGGGTCTCGACCTTCTTCTACGCTCTCACGGGCTACGCTGCACTGAGTATGGCGATCCTGAAAGCCGCACCGGTCCCCGATGTCTTTGTATGGCTCTCCGGCCAGAGCATTGTCGTCGTCGCGACGGCGATCTGGTTCCGCTCGCGGCTGATCGTTGTCGCCAACTTCCTGATCTACGCCGCCATGGTGCTCGGCTACATGTTCGTGGCGGATCGCGAAACCGGTATCAGCATCGGCTTCGGCCTGGTGGCGCTCGTAAGCGCCCGCATCCTCAACTGGCAGCGCGACCGGCTGGAATTGAAGACCGAATTGATGCGCAACGCGTATCTGCTCAGCGCATTTGTCGTGTTTCCCTATGCCCTCCATCATCTCGTGCCGTTGCGTTTTGTCGCGCTCTCCTGGGTGGGACTGGCGGTGGCTTATTACGCCCTCAATTTTGCCGCCCGGAGCCAAAAGTACCGCTGGATGGGCCACGCCACGCTGGGCCTGACCGCCGTCTTTTTACTGTTCGCCGGATCAGGCCGGATCGAACCGGTCTATCGGATCGCTTCCTTCCTCGCCCTCGGCACGGTGCTGATGATTGTGTCCCTGGTCTTCACCCACCTGCAAAAACACGAGCGCGGCGGAGCCTGATCCTGCAAGCGGCTGTAATCCCGGCCCGAATGGCGTGCGCCAGATCAACTCGGTGGACGTGAAACCGGGGAGCTTGGCAGGAGCGGCGGCGCTGCGCCCCTCGTCTTTCCCGCCCACCGATCAACCGCAGGTGCAGCCGCCCCCGCAACCGTGGGCCGGAGTCTCCGTGGCTTCGGCAAACGTTTCCGCCGCGGCCAACTCACCCGTGCCGCCGACTTCGTCCGACATTCCACATAGCACAGCGTAATATTCGTCCCGGGTCAGGCCGAGCGCGGCGGCGCCGAACGTCTCCGCCTCGTCCGGCGAGGCAAAGTCGCCGTAGTTCACGACGACAAGCTGGTAGAGGATGGCCTGGATGGCCCGCTCTCGTTGCGTCTCGAAGGCCGGATGCACAAACATCGTGAATCCCTCCTCCGGGATCTCTCCTTTTTGCACGGGATGCGCGATCTCTCCAGGTTGAAACGGCGTCGCATCGAAAACGATTTCAACCGGATAACGCACAAACGCGCGATCCTCCAAGAGCAGCTGCAGCCGGTCCCAATCAAGTTGCGGGCCGAATTTTCCGAATACTTCGATGCCCTTTTGTTCGACGTGGCCCGTAAGGGACTGGCGGGCGTCCTCGGCGGTGAGTTGGATGGCCATGGGGAAGATCGTCAGCGGCCCAACGGAGCGGTCACCGGGACGATGGCCGCGGGTTCCTCATCCGCGTCATCCTGGCCTTCGTTGGCTTTCGACATGCGGCCCTGGAGGATCGGCACGGCCATGCGGAGCATGATCGTGTAGCACAGCAGCCCGAACGCCCAGATTCCGAGACAAACCAGCGTCTCGTTGACCGACGGGCTATATTCGACGATCGCCCCGAGGGGCGTGGGGATGAACCCGGGAATGACGAGACCCATGCCCTTTTCGATCCAGATGCCAACGATGCAGAGCACACAGGCGACATCGAGCCACTTGAGGCTGCGGCTCAACGGCAGGATCAGGAGGACCATGCCAACGAGATTCAGCCCGACGGCGGTCCAGATCCACGGCACGAGCGCGTGGTGGCCGTGCAAACCGAGGAAGAGATATTTCGACGACGCCACGTGCAGGTTGCCGGAGTAGAATTCCTTGAACACCTCGTTCGCGAGGAGGAACACGTTGATGATCATCGCCACCTGCACGATGCCGCGCAGCGTGAGCAGCGCATGGTCCGTGATCATGAGCCGCTCGCTCATGTGCGAGCGAACGATCGCTTCGACCTTGCGGTTTTTCATCATGGCCCGCAGTGAGCTGGCCGGCAGGCTGAACACCCGCGTCGGCTCCTCGGCGACGGCCGACGCCATGCGCGGCGTGCCGTTAAGCGCCGAGACTTCACCAAACTGTCCGCCGGGCACCACGCTGCGAGTGACGCGGAATCGGCCGTTTTCCTCGCGCTTCACGACCACGCGGCCGGCGAGCACGAAGAAGGCATGCACGTCGGTCTCGCCCTGCTTGAGCAACACCTCACCGGCGGCAACGTCGAAGACGCTGGCACCCTCCAGGCACTGCACGCGCTCGGCCGAACTGAGCGCCGCCAGTTCAGGCAGATGGCACGAAAGGAGGTCGAGGTCGTCAGGCGTGGCCGGCCGGCCAGCCGGATGAGTGGTACGGGCGGCCCGCAACGCCGCCGCCTCCTCGACGGACGTGGAGGCGGTGACGCGCCGGATGACTTGCAATGCGAGAATGATCAGGGCCGGGCCCGCGGCGAAGGCGGAGGCAAGGAAACGCGGCCCGACGATTGCGGAATTCCAGAACGGCCGGCCGCCGAGGCCAACGTAGAGGAACGCCGTCACGGTGTGAATCGACACCGCCCACACGATGGCGATGAAGACAAAGGGAATGTAAAACCACTTCGACGGCTTTTTGCCCTGATAGCGGCTGTAAAGCAGATAGCCGCAAATCCAGACGTTGAGCAAAAGGTAGCCGTTGAGCACCAGCACGTCCCAGCTGAGCATCGACGCGGGAAAATTGAACTCCCCGATGCCCGGGATCAAGTGCCAGAACCGATCCGGCCGCCCGAGGTCGACGGTGACGAATGCCAGGCACATGAAAATCGCGGCGACGGCCAGCAGCTCGCCGAAGATCACGAGATCGTGCATCTCTTCATTGTCGTAGATGTAGACCGGGATCACCATCATCACGGCCGCCGCGGCCACCCCGACGAGGAAGGTGAAGTTGGCGATGTAGACCCCCCACGAGACCTCATCGCTCATGCCCGTCGTGATGAGGCCATGGACGAGTTGCTTGCAGTAGGCATTAAGCCCCAGCAGCAGGAAGATCGTGAGGACGCCCATCCAGGCATAATAGCGCCAGTCCCCCACAAACGCGACGCGGGCACAGCGCCAGAGGAAGCGGAGATAATTGCGCGCGGCGGAGATCATTTGTCGAAGTAGTAGAAGAACCGCGGCGAAGTCCCCATTTCCTCCTTCAGTTGGATGAAGACGCGCTTTTCGCGGAGGATGTACGAGACCTCGCTGTTGGGATCGAGGATGTTGCCGAATTTGCGGGCGCCCACCGGGCAGACCTCAAGGCAGGCGGGATACTTGCCGGCGCGCGTGCGCTGGATGCAGAAATGACACTTTTCCATCACGCCCTGCTTGCGCGGGCGGTTCCCGAGATAAGCCATGTTGGGATTGAGGCGATCCTTCGGAATGGAGGGCTTGGTGAAATTAAACCGCCGCGCCCAGTAGGGACAGGCGGCCTCGCAATAGCGGCAGCCGATGCACCAGTCGTAATCGATGACCGTGATGCCGTCGGCCTCCTGCCAGGTGGCGTGCACCGGGCAGACTTTTACGCAGGGCGGATTCTTGCACTGCTGGCACTGCACCGGCATGTAGAAAAATCCCTTCTCCGGCACCTGCTTCGGATCGTAATTGTGCTCGGCCTTTTCGATGTCGAGCGACCCATGCGGCAGCTTGAGCACCCGGATGTATTGAATCTCCGGACTCCGGGACTGATTGTTCTCGGCGACGCAGGCGTGCACGCACTTGCGGCACCCGATGCAGCGGGTGAGGTTGAGACAGTAGACAAACTCGACCCCGTCCATCGGCTTGAGGTCGCGCACATGCGGCCGGACCCCGTACTGTTTTTCCACCTCACCCTCGATGCGCTTGAGGACCCGGGTCATGTCGGCCGGCGTGAGTTCCTTGTAGTATTTCTGAAGGAATTGCTCGGTGTCCGTGAAGTCGCTGAGTTCACGCAGCGGCGAAAGGCTGGCCGCGAGCGCGGTGAGTCCGCCTAGCGCAGCGGATCCGCGCAGGAAACTGCGCCGGGTCATGGCACGATCGGACGTCTTGTCGGGGCTGTGGGAAGGGAGCGTCATGTCAGTGGGCGGCGCGGGTGCCGGCGGAGGTGTTTTCGGCGGACCGCATCGGATGCGGGCCCGGCGCGGGTTCGCGGGTCGGGATATCCGGCGCGTGCGGATCATGGCAGCTCGCACACGCGAGCCGCGTGAATGGGCCCTGACTGCGATCCCAGTTACCGCTGATGCGACCGTGCACGCCGGCCTCCCAATCGCGGTAGGTGGGGCCGTGGCAACTGCCACAGAGTTCCGGGATGTTATCGAACTTCACCTCGCGGCCGTCGCGCACCTGAAGGGTCAGCAGATTTTGCTCGTTGTGGCAGTTGTAGCAGAGGTTGTTCCGGTCGTGGGAACCATGGCCCATCACAATGTTCTTATGCTCCTTCGGGATGACGATCTTGTGATTCGCGTCGAATTGGATCGGCGGCGCCTTGTTCTTCTCGTGGCAGGTATAGCACTCGTAGTCCGACAGATCCTCCTTGGCCTTCACGAGGTCCGTGTAGGTCTGACGCCACGGCGTGGTCTCGAGAAATTTCTTGGCCACGAGCGGAATGTCCTGCGGCGGGGGCGGCTGCCCCCAGGGCGTCTTGGCGAAAAGCGCCGCCAGCGCGATAAAGGCCAGGGTCAGGCCGCCGAGCAGCAGATTCGTGCGTGCCCGCCGGCTCCCTGCACTTGGATCGGAATGATTATCCATGGGGGCAACGGCGGGCGCACCGGTTGGCAGCCTATTTCTTAAAACTGCGCACCACGGGGATGAGCGCTTTCATTTCGTCGTCACTCAGCCCCTCGATCGGCTTCATCGCCATCTTGCCCGCCTTGTCCTTGATGCCGTCCTTGATGGACTTGATGACATCCTCGTCCTTGAACTTGGCTTGCACTTTCGGATCGGTGAGGTCGGCGATTTCGAGTTTCCGGCCTGACTTGGTGTCACCCCGTCCGTCGTCACCGTGGCATTTCGCACAATGGTCGGTCCAGTTGGTGGCGGCATCGGCCCCGTAAGCGGTCATGGCCGAACCCGCGAGAGCGAGGGCGAGAAGAGTATGAGACGTTTTCATTTCGCGTGCAGGATGTTTGGGTGGGTTAATGTGTACACTGAGAGAATAAGTGCGGCGGGGCGGACCGTAGATTCGAACTGGCGGCTAATATCGTAAATTCCCTCCCGTCCTGCTCTGCGGATCTTGCGCAACGCACCGCATAATTTGTTTGGCTCCCGGCTGGAACGGTCGTCGCAATAGGGCAATGGGCGAAACGCCCTCTTATTTAGACGCGATCCTGGTGACGGCATCGTGGATCGGGCCCGGAGCGACCGGGCGGCCCGCCGCACGGCGAGCCCACTCGAACGACCCGTGCCGCGAGTCGGCGGCGCCCAGCCGGCGCGCGCACGACGATCCCGCAGACGATCGTCCGCCGAGATAGCGCAAAAAATCCGCCGCGCCGCACCACCGCCGGGCACTGGCCTCACGGCTCGACCAGAGGACTACCGGAGCCGGCGGTCAGAGCACGGCCATGATTTCCCTGCGAGCACGAATCGGCCAAATGGCCATCGCATATCCTATCTCCGGTTTTCGGATACAGTTTGCATTCACCGGCACCACCGCCAGTGAAAGTAATCGGAGGCCGCCACCGAGGACCGATCCACATTTCGACCTCGCACGACCGAACAAAACGCTCCCGCCGTCCCGATCAAAGCGCCGCGGGCGACGGTGCACGATCCCGACAAAGGCCAATGGCTGCGCACTCCTTGGCAAGACATGCGGAGCCATTGGGCCGATGTTCCGGCATGATGACACCGCTGAAAAAGCATCCTTTTGTCCGCCCGGTGTTCTCATTCTGCCAGCCAAATCGAAACCTTTCCTTACCATGATCTCCTACATCCGTCGGAACAAAACCGCGCTTATCTTTGGCGGCACCGCCCTGTGGGGCGTCGTGTTAATTGGATGTGTATCCGCCAGCCGCACGCTGGTCATTCCACCCCAGATCGCCGGCGCGAAATTTACCGGCACGAAAGAGTGCGTACAATGCCACGAAGGTCAGACGGAGCATTTTGGCACAGCTACCCATGCCCGCATCGCAATCGCGGATCCCAAACTCGGCGACACCGGTTGCGAGGCGTGTCACGGCCCCGGCAGCCTCCACGTCGATACGGGCGGCGCCCGCGGCACGATCATCAATCCCCGCAAGTCGCCCGAGACCTGCTTCCAGTGCCATCTCGATAAGCGCGCCCAGTTCAGTCTCCCGAACAGCCACCAAGTACTGAACGGCAAGATGGGCTGCAGCGATTGCCACCAGGTTCACGAGGGCAATGCCATCACCGGCACTGGCATCGATCTCGAGGGCATGAATGCCACCTGCACCAAGTGCCATACGCAGCAGAAGGGCCCGTTCGTCTATGAGCACGGCGCGATGCGCGAAGGCTGTATCGCGTGCCACAATCCGCACGGCTCGGTAAACGCGAAGATGCTCGTCGCCCGTGACGGTAATCTCTGCCTGCGCTGCCACCTCGAAGCGCCCGACCCGGGATCGTCCGGCCAGATCAACGCCAACGCGATCCGGCGCACCAATGAAAACCACAACACGCGCCTCATGCAGGGCACCTGCTGGAGCGCCGGCTGCCACGAACAGCCGCACGGTTCCAACGCCAGTTACCACTTCCGCAACTGAACGCACTCTGATCGCCGCCATGAAAACCATGATTTTCCCCATGATTCGCCGCACTGGCCTCCTCTCGGGCGCCTTGCTGGTCTGCGCCAGCGCTCCAGTCCGAGCCGCAGAGAAGGCTCCGGCCGACGCTCTCCCGAATTTCGAGAGCTACATCAAGATCAGCGGACAGGCTCCCTCGATCTCCGGTAACGATGCCGCTTTCCAAGCCCGCGCCCGGCAGTCGAGCAACGGCGGGGTGGGCATCGAGGACCTCCACGTCTTGAAGGACGTCACCAAGAAAACCACCCTTGTCATCGACGGCAAGGCGCTCGTCGGCAGCGAAGACTATCTGGGCCGCTTTAACGTGACCACGGCCAAAGTCGGCTCGATCGACGTCGGCTATAAGCGCTTCCGGACATTCTACGACGGCGTTGGCGGATTCTTCCCACTCAACCGGCAATGGATGCCCCTCACCAATCAGGATCTGCACGTTGATCGCAGTAAATTCTGGTTCGAGGGCAATCTGGCCCTGCCCGATGCACCGGTGTTCACCCTCCGCTACACAAACGAGACGCGCACCGGCCGCAAGGATTCGACGATCTGGGGAGATACCGATTTCACGGGCCTTCCGAACAACGTTTCGCCGATTTCCCAGGTGAGGAAGATCGTTCCAAGCTACATTGACATCGGTGAGCGGCACGAACGTCTCGAGGTTTCGATGAAGCATACGATCAAGAAGACGACGCTGCAACTCAGCCTCTTCGGCGACCGCACCGACAACTCCAACACCCGGTCAGTCGCGCGCTTCCCTGGTGAAGCGCGGCCCTTCCCGACACCCCCAGCGACGTTACTGGTGCCGGCGCAAAACATGAACAATCAAGTCATCATTGCAGAAAACGACGCCATGAAGACGCAGACGACCGGAGCCACGGCGGAATCGATCACCGTCTTGACCGACAAGATCACGCTGCGCGTCGGCGGCAACTACCACCTGATTCATACCACGATCAGCGGCGGCCGCCCGCTCATTACGTCGACCCCGACGGCAACGGGCGTGGTACCGGTCACGACGGATAACTATGCCAGTCTCGCCGGTGGGACGCGCCTGAAGACGTATATCGGCAACGTCGCACTCGATTTCCAGCCGACCAAGACCCTCTTCGTCAAGCTGGCGCTGCGGGCCCAATCCGAATTCATCCGGGGCGCCGCCACCTTCAACGTCATCGCCGCCTCGGGCACGCCCGCGCTGACGCTCGCGACGACTCCACGCATCGGCTGGTCCAAACTCCACCAGAACGTGCAGACGCCGGTCGTGGAAGTCCGCTACACGGGGGTCAAGAATCTCGCGATCTACTTTAACGGCAGCAAACGCAACCTGAACGGCGACGAGCGGAACACGTCGGCCTACAATCCGATCACCGCCGTCCTCGGCACCCCGGCAATCCAGCACGTCTCGGAAGATCACGGCAACTATACCCTGGGCGCAAACTGGAAGACGTCCCCGCAACTGACCCTGCGCGCCGAGGTTTTCCAAAAGGGCCACAAGACGAATACCGTGGGTTTCGACACCAGGATCGGCGACTACTACCTGTTGGATTCGCAATATTCCGGCTATAAACTCACGGCCCTGGCGAAACCCAGCAACCAATTCGGGTCCACCACGCGCTTCATCGAGCAACGCGGCAAGATGCAGGTCACCGGATTTCTGCCGACCTACCCCGCCTACGACTCGCTCAACGCGAAGAACTACATGCTCAGCGAGACCTTGGACTTCACGCCCAATACCCAGTGCTACTTCCAAGTCGCAGGCACGTTGGTTTACAATGTGATTAGCACAGTCTACCCTCGCGCCGGCGTCACGAACGCCACGGCCACCGCCATCGCGTTCGATTCGAACAAAGTCCTTCAGAACGCCAACCACAACTATTCTACCATCACCTTCCTGACCGGGTTCGTGGTTGATCGGAAAACCGACGCGCAACTGCAAGTTAACACCTACCGTGCGGACAACGATAATTCCAACCTCGCGCCCCTGACCCAACCCTACGGCGTGGCCGTGCGGGAAGTCACCGCCACGCTCGGCCTCAAGCGCAAGATGTCCGACAAATGGATCGGGCACGCCAAGATCGGCTATTTCGAGAGCACCAACGATACGACCGGCGGAAACACCAACTTCCGCGGCCCCCTCGCCTACCTCGCCTTTGAGCACGCGTTGTAATTCTGAAGAATTTGTTACCCCAATAAGCCGGCCGCGGTGCATGTGGGTGCCCGCGGCCGGCACTGTTTCCTCACGATCATGAGCCTTCCCCTCTGCCAGCTTCCGAACGGGACCATGGGCCGAATACGATTAATCACAGGCGACACCGGCTTCTGCCAGCGCCTGCGCGAGTTGGGTTTCGGCGAGTCCGCCTTGGTCACGAAGATCAGGGGCCAGGGGCCGATTCTCTGCCAGACAAACGGCGCCCGTATCGCCCTCGGGCACGCGGCGGCGGCCCACATCGTCGTGGATCCAATTCCGGGATAGTACTCCCGGATCTCGGGATCGTCTCCGCCACGAGCGGGCGCCCCACCATCGGGTGCGGCACACGGCAAGACGCGCATCGATGCCAGGCTTGGTGGTGCGCTGCGGACTGCTGCGTCACTCTTCCGGCACGCGAAAAACGCCCCGATGCCAAACTGGCGATATTCCCGTTGATCGGCGCCCTAGCATCGCGCCACTGGCATTCCAATCCGTGCCGACCTGTTCCGTTCGCCAACCTGCCCCCTAACTCCGCAGCAAAAATACTCCATGCCGCCCCGAGCGGCCTAAAGCTTTATGGGATAGCCCTTCTTCCGGAAAATTTTCTCAACCATCCGACGGTAATTACCCCCGAGGATTTTAGCCCGTTCCGGCCGGCCCAAATCGGCGTCGAAAACCTTGCTTAGTTCGGTCGCAAGACTGCGACCGGGGCCATGCGCACCCCAGAGAATGCGATCCACCCCCAGTTCGTTGACCGCATAGTCGACCTGACCGGAATGGGGATCCGATCCGCTGAATTCGAAATAGACATTCTCGCAATCCCGCACCGCGCGCGCACCAACCTCCCAATCGCCCCCCGAGTGGCCGCAGATGATCGGCACATCCGGGAACCGCTTCGCCAGGATCGCCACATCCATCGGCGTAGACTCTCCCGGTTTCATGCCACCCAAGTAGCTCCGGGGATTGCCGCCGACCAGAACCCACGCATGCACATAAATCACGGCGTTCAATTCCTTCGCCAGCCGGACGATCGCATCGTTGTTCGGGTGGCTACAGGAGACTCCGCCCGCGCCGCCGGAATATTTGATTCCGATGCAGGGACCATTCCGGATCCATTTTTCCATCTTGGCGCAACTTTCCTCCGGATAGCTCGGGTGAATGCGAATGATGCCGGATACCTTGTCGGCTTCTTCGGTCAGGACCTTGCGCTGCTCCCGATCGAAGAATTCCCTTTCTTCTTTTTCAGTCGCCGAGACGGACCGGTCATTCCACTGCGAGTCGAGCCCGCCGATATCCAAGGCAACGACCCGTTCGATCCCCATCCGTTCGGCGTAAAACATCGTTGCGCGATGTTGCTGCTTCATCCGATCCACGTAGAAGCTCATGGCCTGATGCTGGCCGACACCCGCCGGTCGCCCGCCTAGAAACCCGTGGTAATGAGTATCCCAAATTCGATATTCAACCAGTTCCTCACGGGTGGGAATACCGTAGCTTCCCGGATTCAGTACGAAATTTTTCGGATCTGCGGCCATGGGGTTTCGGATTAAGCGTTCGTTAGCGTGCCAGGAACCCGGCGGGGAGGGCATGTCATGATCGTCTCCCTCTCCGGAAGGTCGAGTATGGATTCAAACCCAGTGGTTTGCCGACGTTTGCTTCGGAAAGAAGAGGCCTCCCCGTCATCCTTGAGGCCATCCTCAGCAGGTCGCATCCTATCCAAAAACGCAGCTGATCCCGATTTTCGCAAGAATGCGATGGGACAAAAATCCTGCAGTCTTCAGCCACGATCCCGGTTCTCTTCTTTCTTACTCAAGCCGATTGACCGGATGACGCCGACTTCCGGACTCGTCCGCCGTCTATTTAAAAACCGAAGCAGGGGAAGTTCATGCGCCCTGCGCCCGAGGAGAACCTCAGCCTAAGCTCGCCAAGCCCGGAAATTCGGGAGCTGCGGGTGATCACCCCCCGCAGCTCCCGTGCTTGGCTCAACTTAAGATTAGAACCGGCCATTAATGCCGAACACAAACAAGGGGCCGTCTTCTAGACGAATATTACGGGGCAGCCCGCCATTCCATGTGTCGCCACGTTCCGCCTCTACGAAAACGTTATAGACATCCATGTAGAGATCGAAGTGCCGATTAATGGTGTAGACGGTCTTGATGTCGAGTTGATCGCGAGCCAGCTGCCAGCGCAGCAAGGCGGCATTCGTGCTGTAAGCCGCGAGGTACTCACCCACATGGTTGAATTGAAGGCGAATCGAGAACGGTTGCCGGATATAGGAGATTCCCAGATTGCCGACCTCGGGAATGAATCCCGCGAGTGAGTTCGTCGAGCCGACCCGACCTGTTCCGTAGTCACCCTCGGCTTCCAGCCGCGTATAGTTGGCGAAAACACCAAAACCGTTGAGCCAACCCGGCAAGAAGGTGAACTGCTGCTGATAGGCCAGTTCCATGCCCTTGACCTTGGCCGAACCACCGTTCTTCCGGGTAGTCAGAGCATAGCCCTGATAGGAACCGCCAAAGCCATTGTCAGCGCCGGCGCCCACGAAGACTCCGCCGGTCGAGAACTGAAAATCCTTGATCTCCTTCATGAAAACTCCCGCCGAGAGGCGTCCGACGGGTTCGAAGTAATACTCAACCCCGAGGTCGAAGTTGCTTGAATATTGCGGCTTGAGGCTAGGATTGCTGCTGGAAATCGTCTGTAGGTCATCGTTGACGGTCGTACTCGGAACCAAGTTTCCGATCGGCGCCCGACCGATGTTGGTGGCGTAAGAGAGCCGGGTGATCAGTCCGCGAATCGGCTCATATTTGAAATGCATTCCCGGGAATACCTTCTTATACCGGCCTGAAGCCGAAATGCGCTGTGAGTACTCGGCCCGGGTGCGACGCCGGAGTTCGTCATTGGTCACCGCTCCCACCCAGGCGGCGCGGCGCGCCTTTTCCTCTGCGGTAATTTGCTGCAAGGCTCCGGACCCCTCCGTCCGGGTATCCTCCACGCGGACGCCAGCAAGTACGGACAACTTGCCGATATCCATGTTGCCCATGATATACGCGGCATCGACCTTCTCCTTGAAATCGATCTTGGTATTAAGCTCGTTGGTTACATTGAAGACGATGTCTTCAACGAACTGCTGCGGCTTCTCATAGAGCGCCGTGCCAATGTTATAGCCGGAATATCCGTAGGAGGAAGTCTTGACCGGATAGTCGTGCTGAACCGTGCGTGCATCCCGGAAGGGAAACGCCAGATAGGGTAGTGCAAACTGGCTGTGCGATTGCACGCCCTTGTTCAGGAATTGGGCAAGATTCTCGTCGCCCGAGTTGAGCACTCCGTCCGGACCGGCGAACCGATACCGGATCGAAGGCGCGATACGGTTTCTCACCTGTTCCCGGGTCTTCACCCCGACCTTAATGTAGGTGGGGGCCACCGTTTCGAATTTCTGCTTCAGGTTGATTTCTCCACCCGTATACTCGTCGTCCGCCCGCATTTTCGTGATCGTAAAGAGATTATCACGATAGTTGTTGACGTTAGTAATGTCTGTGCTGCCCGACGTGAGCGTAACCTTGGGGAAAAAGGGCTGCTGACTGCGATCGATCCTCAAACCCACACCCGTCGCGATATATTGAAACGTAGCGTTGCCGGGATAGTCCGTCACCGAGTTCGACAGGAAGATATTATAGTCGATATCGGTGTTCTTGAACTTGGAAACGCCACCCAGTTGGTATTGATGCGTCACGCCGCCTTTCTGCGTGCTCCCACTGTTTACGTTCAACTGGCTGGCCGCAATCGGCCGCCATTCCGTTACCGTCCTCGTATAACCCGGCACAATGGCGCCGGTGCCGGTAAGGTTCCCCGCCGCATCGCGCGTGGCGACGGTCTGGGCGGTCGAGAATTGGGAGTCGTTCTGGTCGCCGTGCTCCATGTGCTTGTTCAGCAGGGCATTGAAATACAAGCGGGTCGAATCGCTCAATTTGTAGTCGATCTTGGCGCCACCGCCATAACGGGTGCGCTTGATACGAAAATCCGTGAATTGATAGCTGTAGGAATACCGCTCCGGTTTGTCCACCGCCTCAAAATTCTGCGTCGTGACATCGAGCGGCAGCAGCGTCTGGCGATGCCCATAGTTGATCGATACGCCAAGCTTGCCACCAAAAGTATCGGAGTAACCGATCGTCCAATTCCGGCGCAATTGATCCCGGTCATCCAGCAGCCGGCTGATGCCGCCAAACGTGAAGTTGATGCGGCGACCCGGTCGGTCCAACGCGCTCTTGGAGACGAGATTCACCGCCCCAGCGATCGAATCGGCATCCATGTCCGGCGTCGGCGACTTGGTGACCTCCACCCGGTCCACCGTGTCTGATCCGATGAGCTCGAACTGGAACTCGCGACTCGTTCCACCCGATGCCCCGTTGGCCATCTTGTTCCCGTCCATGGTCACGGAAGTCATGAGCGGATCGACACCGCGGATCGTGATATAGCGAGTCTCCATGCCGCCAGCGTCACCGACGACCCCGGGAAGACGGGTCAGGAGTTCCGCCGGCGTGCCGGCCATGTTGCCAAACGCGTCGGCCGACACGATGTTCTTAACATTCGGCGCTTGGCGCTGCAAGGTAAGAGCCAGAGCATTGCCTTCGCGCTCGCCCGATACCGTGAAAGGGTTGAGTTTGTAAATATTGGCGGTCAGCCCGAAGTCCCGGCGCTCCGTCGCCCCTGCTTGGACCCTGACCGGCACCGTCTGTTGGTCCAAACCGGTGTACGTCACAACCAAGGAGTAACCGCCCGCCGGCACGTCCAAACGGAACGTGCCATCGCGAATCGTCTTCGCGGAGAAACTCGTTCCCTCCAGCATGACGATGGCACCTTCAAGCGTGTTATTGGTGGCCGCATTGCTGACCTGACCGGTGATGACTCCCGTAGCGCCCTGAGCCCTGAGGGCCACCGGCAGCACCGCCGCAACGAGCAACACAAGGAGCGAAAAAAGCGTCGTGAAACGACCGCGCGGAACAGAATTACTTTGCATGGTAAGGTTTGGTTAGGGCTGAGCGATGGAAATTCCTCAAAGGCCGGTGATCGGTCCTGCCGAAACCCGATGCGTAACGAACTCCCACCGAGCGCAGATTCCGACGCCTGTCTATTTCGTCAAATAAATTCAGCGCGGTGGCCGGCCGGCAGCACCCTCCTCCACCGGGCGCGGTATAAATCATTCCCCTGTCCACGTGGTTCGCTTTTCCGCGCCCGCCTGCGGCAGATCACTTTCCTATACCATAGGTCCGAAAGCCGAGCGCCGCTAGTTTCGGCAAATCGAGGATGTTTCTTCCGTCGAAAATCGATGCCGGCTGACACATTTTGGCGTATATCTTCTTGTAATCGAGGCTTTTGAATTCGTCCCACTCGGTCACAATCGCGAGTGCGTGCGCACCATCCGCCGCCTCATAAGCATTGGTGACGACCGAGAAGCGCGGATTGTCTTTGCCATGGCCGAGCACCTCTTCACGGATTTCCGCGGCCGGAACCTTGGGGTCGTAAACCACCACCTTTGCCTGTTCGGCCAGTAAATCACGGCAAACCGCAATCGCAGGGGATTCCCGCGTGTCGTTGGTGTCTTTCTTGAAGGCAAATCCCAGCACTCCGATCTTCTTGTCGGCCACAGTGTTGAAGAGTCCTCGCACGATTCTCGCGCCAAACCGGCGTTTTTGCCAGTCGTTCATCGCCACGACGCTCTCCCAATACTTCGCAACCTCCGGCAGCCCAAAATGCTCACAGAGATAAACGAGATTGAGGATGTCTTTCTGAAAGCAGGACCCTCCGAAACCGACCGAAGCCTTCAGGAATTTGGGCCCGATCCGAGAATCCTTGCCGATCGCGTTGGCGACCTCGTCGACATCGGCACCCGTGGCTTCGCAGAGGGCCGAAATCGAATTGATGGACGAAATGCGCTGCGCCAGAAAAGCGTTCGCCACCAGCTTCGAAAGTTCCGACGACCAAAGGTTCGTGGTAATGATGCGATCCCGTGGCACCCAGTTGGCATAGACTTCGACGAGGGTCTTGATTGCCGCCTCACCCGCGGGCGTCCGCTCCCCGCCGATCAGCACCCGGTCCGGTGAGAGCAGGTCGGCGACCGCGGTCCCTTCCGCGAGAAATTCGGGGTTAGAGAGGACCGCGAACTCATGTCCCTGGGAATTGGCCCGTAGGATTTCCTTGATGGTCTCCGCTGTCTTCACGGGGATCGTGGATTTTTCCACGATGATCTTGGGGCCATTCGCGTGCTCGGCGATCGTCCGTGCGACCGACTCGATAAACCTCAGGTCCGCCGCTCGGCCGGCGCCGACCCCGTAGGTTTTCGTCGGGGTGTTGACGGCGACAAAAATGATGTCGGAGGCCCGGATTGCTCCGTGGACGTCGGTCGAAAAATGCAGGTTCCGACCGCGAGTCTGCCTGACGATATCGTCCAGACCGGGCTCATAAATCGGCAGGGTGTCGGAATTCCACGCCGCGATTCGTGCGACGTTCATGTCGACCACCCGCACCTCGATCGCGGGAGCTTTCATCGCGATCATCGCCATGGTCGGACCACCCACGT
Source organism: Opitutia bacterium (assembly GCA_947474935.1). Taxonomy (GTDB): domain Bacteria; phylum Verrucomicrobiota; class Verrucomicrobiia; order Opitutales; family Opitutaceae; genus ER46. The sequence continues at coordinate 127,388 of CANJKL010000001.1, read as the reverse complement.
AACCAGCTCCGATGCAGCATATTTTCATTCAGGTGATTCGCACAATTGCTCCCCCTGTCTTTGAATCCAAGACTGTTTTTCCCGGATGCCGCGAATTGCGGATCCGAAGCGCTTCGCCGGAACGCGGAACTCAAGCGGGCCACAACAGCCGGCCCGGCCCCATGTTCAACTGGAGTCGCGACTAGGCCGGATGAGGAGCCGGCGCCGAACCTTCCGGGATGGCATCGGCAGGGGCTTCCGGCTTCTCGGAAACTTTCTTCTCCATCGGCCTCGCATCGGACTTGGGAATACTCGGCAAGATTGGCGAACGGATCTCGCCAAACTGGAGGATCTCCATGACGTGCTTGCCGTCGATGGTCTCATGCTCAAGCAGCGCCTCGGCAATTTTTTCGAGGGCCGGCCGATGTTCCATGATCAACTGCTTCGCACGGTTATACTGCTCGTCGATGATGCGATGAATCTCCCGATCGATCGCCCGGGCGGTTTCTTCCGAGATGTTTTCATTGCGCGTGATCTCACGCCCAAGAAACACGGTGTCGTGATGGCCGCCGAGCGCAACGGGACCCAGCGGGCTCATCCCCCAGTCACACACCATGTGGCGGGCGATCTTGGTGATCTGTTTGATATCGCCCGCCGCGCCGCTTGAAATGTCGCCCAGCACCAGTTCCTCGGCAATGCGACCACCCAGGCCCATCGCGATCTGATTCAGCATCCGCTTCATCGCATGCGTGAGGATATCCTTCTTGGGGATGAACATCGTGCTGCCGAGACTGCGGCCGCGAGGGATGATCGTCACCTTGTGCACCGGCATGTGGCCGTCATCGAGCACCGCCTGCACCAAGGCATGCCCCGCCTCGTGGTAAGCCGTAAGCTTTTTTTCCTCGTCGTCCATCAGCCGCCGGCGCTCGCGACCGAACTGCACTTTCTCGCGCGCATCGTCGACGTCGATCATCTCGACTTTCTTCTTGCTGCGCCGTGCCGCCAGCAACGCCGCCTCATTGAGGAGATTGGCGAGTTCCGCGCCCGACAATCCAGGCGTGCCCCGCGCAATAACCATCAGATCGACGTTCTCGGCCAGGCTGACTTTCTTGGCATGCACCCGTAAAATCTGTTCACGCCCCACCAAATCGGGCAGGTCGACATAGATCTGCCGATCAAAACGGCCGGGGCGCAGCAGCGCGCTGTCGAGCACATCGGGTCGGTTCGTCGCCGCGATGATGATCACGCCCTCGGTCGTGTCGAAGCCGTCCATTTCCACGAGCAGCGAGTTCAGGGTCTGCTCGCGCTCATCATTGCCCCCGCCAAGGCCGGCGCCCCGCTGGCGGCCGACGGCATCGATTTCGTCGATGAAAATGATACACGGCGCACTCTTGCGCCCCTGTTCAAACATATCTCGTACCCGGCTCGCACCCACACCGACAAACATCTCCACAAAGTCGGAACCTGAGATACTAAAGAAGGGGACATCGGCTTCGCCCGCGACCGCCTTGGCCAGGAGGGTTTTACCGGTACCGGGCGGGCCGACCATCAAGATACCCTTGGGAATCCGGCCACCCATCTTGGTGAACTTCTTCGGGTCCTTCAGAAATTCCACCACCTCGGAAACTTCCTCCTTGGCCTCATCGCAACCCGCCACGTCTGCGAACGTAAGTTTGGCGCGGTCCCGCATGAGCAGCTTGGCGCGACTCTTGCCGAAGCTCAGAGCGCCCCGGCCAGCCTGGCGGAGCTGCCGCACGAAGAGGAAATACAACAATCCGATGATCAGGAGAAAGGGCACAACTTGGGCCGCAATTGAAGTCAGCAGCGTCTGGCTGGGCTGTTCTTGGATGAGCTTGGTTTTGCTGATCCGGTCATGCATCGATTCGGTTTCGCGGCCGGCAGCTCGAAAGGGTTTAAAGGGGTTGGCTGCGTCCAACCGGCTCTCGCCCGTGATCACCACTCCATCGCGGCCGCCGTTCGGATCCGGCCGCAAAACAGCGCCCGGCTTGACGTCGTTTTTCTCCGCCCGCTCGACAATCTCCTGAATCGACAGGATCTCGGGCGACTTCGCCATGTTGGGCGTCAGATAGAGCAAAGCCAGCACCGCCGCAACCAACGCCAGCCAAAAGATCAGCATCTTTGGTTGAAAGCGATCGGGCGGCAGATTTTTGAGGGCGCGGCGGGACTTCTTGTTTTCAGGTTCGGACATTTCCGTGTGGGACTAAACGCGAAACGTGGATGTTCCGGCTGGATAAGTCAATTGGTGGACCGTTGGAATTCACGACGTCGTTTTCCGATCAGCTCGAAGCGCAGGCTGCCGTTCCGAATGACCGCAAAGCCTTGCAGCCCCAAGCTGTGCCGGGTTCGAACTCCCCGTGCGGCCGCCGCCAGCAGGGCATCGAACGCCTGCCGCGACAATTTACCAGCTTTGGTTTGCAGCAGAAGCCAGCGATGGACGGCCCGGCGCAACACAGCTCGCGGCTTGCCCGCGAGCGCCTTAAGGTCCAATCCAGCGTGAGGTTGGAAGGGGGCCAATTGATCGAGCCAGGCCTCTAGGGCCGCGTCATCCTCCTCCAAAAGCTCACGCGCCCGCGCCGCACCGCTGACGGCGTCGCGCTGCGCGGCCTCCGCCCACGCGGGCACGACATCCCGCCGGATGCGGTTGCGAAAATAGTCGGCGCCCCGATTTGTCGAATCATCGCGCCAGGGAATGACTCCCGCCTGCAGGGCTGCGAGGAGCTCGCTCTTTTTCAGCGACAGCAAAGGTCGCACATGCACCCGGCCACGCGCCAGCGCGTGGACCGGCCGCGGAGCTGCAAGTCCGGCCGTGCCACTACCGCGGGCCAGCCGCATCAGCATGGTCTCGGCAATGTCGTCCATGTGATGCCCGAACCACAACACCCGCGCGTGCTTCGCCAGAAACTCCATCCGCGCCTCCCTCGCCTCCGCTTCGCTCGCACCCGACTGCGCCCCGCCCCACGACGCTTCGGCGAACTTCACTCCGAGTGCCTGACAAACGCGGCGGCAAAAAACCGCATCCGCGCGCGACTCGCGGCCCCGCAACCGATGGTCAAAATGCAACGCCACCAGGTGTCGGCGCCGTCGGTGAAAATGGGTCCAAAGCAGCAGGAGCAGCGCGAGCGAGTCTGCGCCGCCCGAAAAGGCGACACCCCATTTTTCACGGGCGGGCCGCTGGCTTGCCCAAGCGAGAACCGCCGGGTTGAGCCGATCCGCCGACAACTCCCGGGCCAGAGTTTCCGCGGCCCGCGGCCAATCCACTCGCGTTTGCTTTTTCATTCTAGCGGGGAACCGGAAAGGCGTGACTGTTTTACTTGCCTCCACGCCCGGTCCGGCCGCCCCAGCCGGAGACGCGTGGTCAATTGAACGCCAGATACTCCTTGCCGAAATAAGGCACGAGCGCCGTCGGGATTTTCACGCGACCGTCGGGCTGCAGATTGTTCTCAAGCAATGCCGCCAGCACGCGCGGCACGGCAAGTCCGGATCCGTTAAGCGTATGCACGAGTTCAGGTTTGTTCGTTTCCTTGGACCGGAAACGAATCTGCGCCCGCCGGGCCTGAAAAGCCTCGAAACTCGAGCAGCTCGAAACCTCCAGCCACCGTTTTTGCCCAGCAGACCAAACCTCGAGGTCGTATTTTTTCGTTTGGACAAACCCCAGATCGCCCCCGCAGATCAACAACACCCGATACGGCAGATCGAGCTTCTGCAGGAGCCGCTCGGCGTCACCGCGCAGCTTTTCGAGTTCGTCATAACTGGTGGAGGGGTGCACCCATTTCACCATCTCGACCTTGTCGAATTGATGCAGCCGGTTGAGGCCCCGCACGTCTTTTCCATAACTGCCCGCCTCGCGGCGAAAACAGGGACTGTACGCACAGCGGCAGATGGGCAGTGCCGCCTCGTCCAAAATCTCGTCGCGAAAGAAATTCGTCAGCGGGACTTCGGCGGTCGGGATGGCATAGAGCTGGTCCGGCGTCGTCTCGTACATCTGGCCCTCCTTGTCCGGGAGTTGCCCGGTGGCGGTCGCACTCGCGGCATTCACGAGGATCGGGGGATTGACCTCGACGTAACCCGCCTTCGCGTTCTCGTCCAAAAAGAAATGGATCAACGCGCGCACGATCCGGGCGCCGTCGCCGACATAAAACGGAAAGCCCGCCCCCGTCACCTTCGCGCCCCGGCCAAAATCGAACAACTTCTCGAAACCGGGAATCTCCCAGTGCGGCCGGGCATGCGGCCGCGGCTCCTCATGCGAACCGTGCAGCATGTGAACGACATTATCCTCGGGGGTTTTCCCCTCGGGCACGCTCGGGTGCGGCAGATTCGGCACCGACAACATCGCAATGCGAAACTTCTCCTCGGTTTCCTTGAGGTGCACTTCCCGCTCTTTTACCTCGGCAGAAACCGCCTTCATCTCGGCCACTTTGGCCTGAAACTCCGGCGTCCCTTTGGGCAGGGCTGCCATCGCGGCGTTAGCCGCCTTCTGCGTTCCCCGCAACGATTCAACTTCCTGTAATTGCGCCCGCCAGGACGCGTCGACGGCGAGGATGGCCTCGAGATCGACGTCGAGATGTTTCTTGGCGATCGCTGCGCGGACGAGGTCCGGCGATTCGCGGAGGAGCTTGGGATCGAGCATAAGTTACGGATGACGATGCGATGAGCGTTTACTTGAAACGGGCCCGGGCACGCTGGAAGCGCAAATAGACATCCTTCGTCGAGAGCAGTTTCAGATCTCCGACCGGCGCCTGCACCACGACGTTGCTGGGCGCATTGAGGGGATATGGCCCGAAGAGTCTCGGGTCCGTCGGACCAAAAATGCCGAGCACTTTTACGCCCAAGGCGGCGGCCAGGTGCATTGGACCGCTGTCGTTGGCGATCACCCAGTCCGCGCGTTTGATGAGGGCCGGCAGCGACACGAGACTGGTATTGCCGGTCAAATTGAAAAACTGCGCCTCGGGATAGGCTCCTCGATCGTGCACGTAGTTGCTACCCGCCCAGACGATCTTGCGCGTCTTATCCTCGCGCAGAATCATCTCGGTCAGTTGCTTGAATCCGCCCCAGCATTTCTCGGCCCGGCGGCTGTCCGGAAACATGACGATCGGTTTCTCGCCGCCCCGCCCGATCGCGAACTTCAAGCTGAGACTATCGACCTCACGAAACTTCAGGGTGCCCCTTAGTTCCGGCAAGGCGCCCAGCACCGGACAAAACTGTAACAGGATTTCCAAGGCATGGCTCTTCTTCCCGTCAGGGGGCAACGGCACCTTTTCGTCGTAAAAGATGCCCGACATCTCGCGCGCATCGGTCCGACCGACCTTGTGTTTCGCGTGGGTCCGAGAGGTCATCAACCCGGTCCGCAAAAGGCCATGCATATCCAGCACGTAGTCGAAATTCGTTTTCCGCAACTCCTTGGTCAGACGCAAGAAGCCCTGAGCGCCCGCGTTTCGTTCGAATATGTACACCTGATCGACTGCTTCGCAGGCCCGCACGATCGGCGCAAAAATCTCCCGCACCACCCACGAGATTCGCAAACGATCGCGCTGGGCCTTGAGCGAAGTCGCTACTTGCAGGCCCTGCACGATATCGCCCAACGACGAGGGTTTGATGATGAGGACTTCGGTCATTAAGTTAAGTGGCGGGCCGCCGCTAGTTTGGCTCGCGTGCGTTACGTTTCGTGGCTTTTCCACGTGAAATCAAATGCCAAATCCCGCGGCGCGGAAAGCCATCGGCGGCCCCGCCAAAACGGGCTTGGTCGCGATGCCGAAACCCGCCTCCGCAGCGCGTGCCGCCGTTTCGCCGCGCCGAAAGCGGCAATCAAATAATTCCTTCCCTCATACCACCCGTAAAACAACTGATGAGTTTGATTGCTTCACCCCTGCGCTCCTCGCCATGAAAAAGGTTGCGTGCTGCTACTTCTGAAAACCATCGGCTGGACGATCGCACATACGCCCGAAGCGGTCTTGCGCGTATTGGCCGCCGCACTGGGCGATCTTGTTTTTTTTGCCCTGCTGCGCCGCCGGCAGCTCATCCTTTCAAATCTGCACCATGCGTTTCCCGGGAAATCCCGGTCGTGGCATCGGGCGATCGGACGGGAAAGCTGCCGCCGCCTCATGGAGACCGGGCTGCTCTCGCTCGCCACGCCATTTCTCAATGAGCGCCGTTATCGGCAGATCATTTCGGCTTCCCCTGAGTTGGTCGCCTGCTTCGCCGAGCACCATGCCACCCCTGCCGCCACGCTGATCTGTTCCCCTCACCTCGCCTACTGGGAAGCGCTGACGGCGATGTCGCTTGTCCTTCCCTCGGCGCTGCCCGAATTCGGCATTATATTCCGCCCGCTCGACAACCCGGCGGCCAACGAGCTGGTGAAGACCTCGCGGGAGCGATTCGGCATGAAACTGCTCTCGCGCAAGGACGGCTTTGCCGCGGCACTTAAAATCCTGCGCCGCCGCGGCTACGTCGGTCTGCTCTTCGATCAGAACGCCGGTCTGCAAGGCGCCCTCACCACCCTGTTCGGTCGCGTGTGCTCGACGACGGAGCTGGCCGGCTTGATGGCGGAAAAATTCGATGCCCGGGTTTACGGGATATTCCCGCGGCGCCGCGCATTCTGGCGCGTGGAGATCGGCGTGCAGCGCATCGCCAGCGGCGGCACCAGCGATGCCGTCACGCTCGCACTCAACCGCTGGCTCGAGCAACTCCTGCGCAGCGACGATAATCTGTGTGCCTCGTGGTTGTGGGCCCACGACCGCTGGCGCCATCAGGACGTCCCCACCAAGCGCCTGCGATTGGAAGCCCGTCGCGATTTGCTCGCCGCTGATCTCGGCGCCCGGAAGCTCTCGCTCCCGCCCCGCGGCACCCGCATCTGGGTTCGCATGCCGAACTGGCTGGGCGACGTGGTGATGGCCCTCCCCTTACTCCGCGCCCTGCGCACCTCGCGACCGGACGCGGAAATCACACTGGTCGCCCGTGCCTCATTTCTGCCAATGCTGGAATCCCTCGGCATCGCGGATCACCTCCACGCGTTGCCGCCCCGCGGGGCCGGATATTTTGCCCATTTCTGGCAGCTGCGAAACGAGTTTCCCGACGTCTGGCTGCTCTTGACCAATTCCTTTCGGGGCGACGCCGAAGCCTGGCTCACCGGGGTCCGCCACCGCTTCGGCCTCGTTCGCCCGGGCAAACCGCGCAGCCTTCTTTCGCATGCCTATCACGTACCGGTCGAATTCGAGGAAGGCACTCATCACCAGCTGGAGCTTTGGGAAAACTTTTTCCGTTATTTTGGCCTCGTCGGAAATCTCGATCGCACTCCGTTTTCTTCGTTCGACACTTCTCTTCGGGGCGGCGGCCAGCGCATCGGGCTTATCCCGGGATCGGAAAACAATCCGGAGAAACGCTGGCCGATCGAGCATTGGCGGGCCCTGGTTGAATCGATGCCGGACGAACGCTTCGTCATTTTTGGCACGCCGACCGATGTCCCAATCAGCCACGCCGTCACGGCCGGCTTCGAGGCGGATCGCGTGGAGAACCTGACCGGAAAAACCGATCTCGCCAGCTTTGCCGACCGCCTTCGGAATTGCCGCTTACTCGTGACCAACGATACGGGCGGCATGCATCTGGCCAATGCCCTCGGGGTCTCCGTGATCGGCCTATTCGGCCCCACGAACCCCATTCGAACCAGGCCGGTCTTCACCGCACCAACAAGGATATTGCAGCCAGCGGGTTGTCCGGCGGCGGGTGGCGGATCGCTCGCGAACCTTGCACCTGAATCGGTTCGAGCCGCATTGCGGGAGTCGCTTGCCGCAACGGGGTGTTGAGCGATTTTTCGGCTGATTTCTTTTGCCGTGCCCCTTCTGACCGTCACCGACCTTCGCACTTACTTTCATACCCGTTCCGGCGTCTATCGGGCGGTCGACAATGTGAGCTTCTCGCTCGAGCGCGGAGAAACCCTCGGCATCGTCGGCGAGTCCGGTTCGGGAAAATCCGTCACCTGCTACTCGCTCATGGGGCTCGTCCCGCAGCCGCCGGGCCGGATCGAGAGCGGCACCGCGCTGTTCGACGGCATCGACCTGTTGCACTGCACGCCCGCCCAAGCACGCGGCATCCGCGGCAAGCGGGTGGCGATGATTTTTCAGGACCCGATGACGTCGCTGAACCCCTACCTCCGAATCTCGGAGCAGCTCATCGAACCGCTCCTGATTCACGAAAAAGTATCGAAAACCGCGGCGTTGAAACGTGCATTGGAAACACTCGAACTGGTCGGGATCAACGACGCGGCCCGCCGGATCCATCTCTATCCGCACGAATTTTCGGGCGGTATGCGCCAGCGGGTCATGATCGCAATGGCCCTGATCACCAAACCTGAGTTGTTGATCGCCGACGAGCCCACCACCGCACTCGACGTCACCGTGCAGGCGCAGATCCTCGACCTCATCAAGAGCATGCAGCGAGAGTTCGGCATGGCGGTGATTTTTATCACGCACGATCTCGCCGTCGTCTCCGGTCTCTGCGATCGGGTGCAGGTGATGTATGCGGGGCGCATCGTCGAGACCGCGGACACTCGCACGCTTTTCCGCGCGCCGCGCCATCCCTATACGCGGGCGCTACAGCGATCGATCCCGGCGCTGCAGACCAAAGGGGAGGAACTCTACACCATTCGCGGAATGCCACCCGACCTTTCGAAGCCTTTGCCCGGGTGTCCCTTCGCACCCCGGTGCGATTTTGCGACGGAGCAATGCACTGTGAATCCGGTTGCATTGCTCGACGCGGGAGCCAGCCATGCTCATGCCTGCCGGCGAGCGCAGCAGGGGGAAATCTGACACGCCTCACTCCGCTCCAGCACCGTTCAACTCCGAACGCCATGCCCGACGCCCTTCTCGAACTCTCTGACGTCAAGACTCACTTTCCGATTCAACACGGATTCATTCTGCGCCGGCTCGTCGGGACCGTGAAAGCGGTCGATGGCGTCACGTTGACGCTGCATCGCGGCGAAGTCCTGGGGCTCGTCGGCGAGTCAGGCTGCGGAAAATCGACGCTGGCCCGCGCGATCATGCAGCTGGTTCCGACGACGGCTGGCACCGTATTCCTCGAAGGCCGGAATCTTACGGCTGCTTCCGCCGGTGCACTCCGCGGGGTGCGCCGCGATATGCAGATGGTTTTTCAGGATCCTTATGCCTCGCTGAATCCCCGCATGACCGTTTTCGACGCCTTAGCCGAACCGCTGCGGGTTCACGGCGTCTGTCCGCCTGCTCAAATCCCCGCACGGGTGGCCGAATTGATGAATGTGGTCGGCCTGGCGCCGCGATTCATGCAGAAATATCCGCACGAGTTCTCGGGCGGCCAACGGCAGCGCATCGCGATCGCCCGGGCGCTGGCGTTGGAGCCAAAGATCATTATCGCGGACGAACCGGTCTCAGCCCTAGACGTTTCCATCCAGGCCCAAATCCTGAATCTACTTTCCCAGCTCTGCCGGAAGATGAACCTCTCCCTCATCTTCATCGCGCACGACCTCTCGGTCGTTAAGCACATCTCCGACCGGGTGGCCGTGATGTATCTCGGCAAGATTGTCGAACTCGGCCCGGCCGTTGAGGTGATCGGCCGGCCGTTGCATCCCTACACACGCGCCCTGATCAGCGCGATTCCCACGCCGGATCCGGATATCGAACGCGGCCGGCAGCGCCTCGTTTTGCCCGGGGATCCGCCGTCGCCGATCAACCCGCCGGAAGGATGCGCCTTTCATCCCCGCTGTCCCTTTGCCCAGGCGAAATGCCAAGCGGCTGTTCCGCCATTGGTGGCCACGGGCGACTCAGCCCGAACCGTGGCCTGCGTTCGGCTCGGCGAAATATAGTCTGAACTCACGCGCGACCGAGATGCGCATGCGTCACCTGACGCATCGCCTCGAAAGTCGCCACCGCCGCCGCCGCACTCAGATTAAGCGAACGCAGATCGGGATTGGCATGGGGAATCGTCACCCGCGAATCGTCCAGTTCTTCGTGCAACCAATCGGGGGCACCGGCACCTTCATTGCCAAACACCAGACCGTCGCCATCGGCAAACCGCACATCCCAGAATCCCCGCTCTGTCTTGGTGGTAAAGAGCCACAAACGCCTTGGGGCCAGCGCGCTGGCCCGAAACGTCGGCCAGTCTGCATGCTGGTGCACGTCAAGCGACTGCCAGTAATCCATGCCGGCCCGCCGCAGATTACGATCGTCGATCACGAATCCCAACGGATGAATGAGGTGCAACCGCGAACGCGTCAGCGCACACATGCGGCCGATATTCCCCGTATTGGGGGCGATCTGGGGTTGAAAGAGCACGACGTGTAACATCGCCTCATGCTCGCCAGCGCCGGACTTGAATCAAGCGGATGCTCGCGCGTTGCGTTTCGCGAGGTGGCCGCCAGCGCCTCCCGTCGCTCCCGCAGTTCCGCCAAAACGTGCACCCCGCGATCTCAAAGTCGATCGTCCTCGTTGACGATGAGAAGTCTTACGCCGACCTCCTGACGAAAATGCTTGAGGAAAATCTCACGTGCCCGGTGCACTCGTTCACTCGGCCGCTGGAGGCCCTCAAGGCGTTGCCCCCCAGGGCCCCCGGCGTCATCGTGACGGACTATCACATGCCTCAAATCGACGGCTTGGAGGTTCATTCGACAGGCTTCCGTACTTGTGCCCGATGCCGCGTTCGTCCTGATTTCCGGTCACGATCTCTCTTCCTATCGGGAGCAGATGGAGCGCCTCGCCGCACTGAAGGCGCTCCTGCGCAAGCCCTTCGGCTGGCGCAAATTTGCCGACGAAATCCTCCGGGTGTGGCCGCCACATCTTACCCCGCCGACGCCACGTGCCGACTTGAACTGGCTCTGATCGAACGGGCATCCCCGAGTCCGTTTCGCGCTTGCGCGCCGAAACCGCTCAGGCGCGCCGGTGCTTGATCGCCTGGTTCATTTCGCGCATCTGCGCCTTCAACTTCAAGTCATCGCGCCGGTCGAAAAGTTTTTTGCCGGTGCACAGCCCGACTTCCACTTTCACCAGCGCTTCCTTGAAATACATGCGCAGCGGGACCAGCGCCCGTCCCCCACCCGCGTCCAACGCGTGCTGAATCTTGGCGATGTGCCTCCGGTGCAACAGGAGTTTGCGGATGCGCTTGGCGTCGTGGTTGTGAATATTACCAAACGCGTATTGCTCGATGTGGGCGCCGTGAATCCAGACTTCGCCTTTTTCGACCCGGCCAAAGGAGTCGTTGATCTGCGCCTTGCCGGCCCGGATTGATTTTACCTCGGTGCCCCGTAGCTGAATGCCCGCCTCAAAACGCTCGTCCACAAAATAGTCCCGCAGCGCCTTGGAGTTTCTAATCTCGGTATAGCGTTTGGCATCTTTTTTCTGCGCAGCCATGGCGGTGGAGGGTTCGTTAAATGAAAAAGGCGGCTCCCGACGATCGCGGAGCCGCCAGAAGTTGCAAACGTCGCGTGGCTTAATCGAGCGCCAGCTCGTGACTGATCTTGCCTTCGATCACTTCACGCAAGGCCGTGTCTTCGGGCGAAAGTTTTTCCAGCGACTCGACGAGCGGGCGGTTGCCATGCTTCAGCTGTTTGACACGACGCGAAACCACGTTGATCAGGATATTCGGATCGTTGATCGTCTTCAGTGCGTCTTTGATGTAGTCGTCTCTCATGGGCTGGGCGTGGTGAAAACCGGAAAGAGCACAGCGCACGAGGAAAGCCGTCAAGGGCGAATTCCAAGCTTGCCCCGAGCGTTGGCCGGCAAACAGTTGCACTATGCTTCTCGCTTGGACCACGGTGGCAAATCGCGCCGATGCCGAGCGCATTGCGACCGACGTGGTCGCGCGAAATTTCGCGATTTGCGTGCAAATCGATGGCCCTCTCACCTCGCACTACCGCTGGAAGGGACGCGTGGACCGGGCCGCGGAGTTCAGACTCTGCTTCAAGCTGCTCGAAGCGCACGCCATCGCCCTGGAACAACGGGTGCTCGCGACACACCCCTACGAGATCCCCGAATGGATTGTGGTCCGCGCGGAGCGGGTCGGAGAAAAATACTTGTCATGGGCAAATGCGAACTCTACGACTGCACCTCTTAACAACTCGCAACCTCGATTTTCCAAGCCATGTCCCAGCACAAAAGCCTCCAAGGCGCGTCCGGCCTCGTAGTTAAACGCAATGTCCTCAAGCGTTTCGAGCGTATCGAACTGCTGCGGAAGCGCGGACAGTGGAAAGCAGGCGACCGCGTACAGGGTCTGCGCAAGACCAAGCCCGACGTTTGAGCGGGTATCGAATTCCCCTTTTGGCAGGCAGTTTCCACTGCCTGCCTTTTTTTCGTCCTGTCCCCGGCCACCCATGATCGATTTCGCCAAGAAACTCGTCGATTTCATCCTGCACATCGACCGGCACTTGGCGGAAATCATCGCCCATTACGGCACCTGGACCTACGCCCTCCTGTTTCTGATCATTTTCGCGGAAACCGGATTGGTCATCACGCCCTTCCTGCCCGGAGATTCACTGCTCTTTGCAGCCGGGGCGTTTTGCGCCCGGCCCGAAACCGGGCTCAACGTCCACGTGATGGCCGCGGGGCTCTTCGTCGCCGCAGTCATCGGTGACACTCTCAATTATTGGATCGGTGCCAAGGTCGGCCCGGCGGTGTTCAAACGCGAGGACTCGATTTTCCTACGCCGCAAACACGTGGATCGGGCTCACGCCTTTTTCGAAAAATACGGTGGCCGGGCAATCATCCTCGCGCGTTTCGTGCCCATCGTGCGGACGTTTGTGCCGTTCGTCGCCGGCGTGGGCCAGATGAGTTACGGGCGTTTCATCGCCTACAACCTCATCGGCGGTTTCGTTTGGATCTACTTCTTCATCTACGCCGGCTTCATTTTCGGGAACCAGCCGTTCGTGCAGAAGAACTTCAAGCTCGTGATCCTCGTCATCATCATCCTCTCGGTGGTGCCGATCGTCTTCGAAATGTGGCGCGGCTGGCGCGAATCACGAGCCAACCGCGCGGAAGCTTGACGCTCGTTCGGGACAACGACTTCATCACCCCCGGTATTCTTCCCGCGAGCGTAGCACAATGGATAGTGTAGTGGCCTCCGAAGCCATTGATCCGGGTTCGACTCCCGGCGCTCGCACCAGCCCGGTCTTCAGTTTGCGAGGCTCCCGAGCTCCCCGTCGGACCACGATTTTTGCCGCTCAGCCGTTGCCGCCCGAATCTCCGCGACTTTCTCGGGGGTGATCATCCCGGGCTTGTTGCCAAATTCCCTCCGCACGTAGGTCAATACACCCGCAATCTGGTTGTCGTCGAGATGCTTCAACGAAGGCATGAGCAGTCCCCGGCCGGGATTTTCCTTTCCGTGCAGGACGATCCGGACCATCGGGGCCTCCCCTTTTTGCACCCAAGGCGAAGCGACCAATGACGGCGCAAGTTGGATCAGGCCCTGACCGTTGTCCTGGTGACACGCGGAGCAGATCAAAGCATAGGTGCTCTTGCCCTGGGCAAACAGCTGCTGTGCCATCCGCTCGGCGGGGTCATCCGTCCGGCTTTTCTGATACTGAGTGAGCAGTGCGTCGATTTGCGCATCACCGTAGGCCCGAATTGAAGCGAGGTTGGCCGAATTCAACTGCCCGGGATCGAACTTCCCCTGCGAGGCACGCTGCAACATCGCGCGCGCCCAGCCCCGTTTCTCGCTCAACATGCGCTGCGCGACCACCTGCAGCCGGGGCCCGAGCGTGGCATAAACGTCCATGATGACCTCGGCCGCACGCGAATCCTCAAAGCCCGCCATCGTTTCCAAGAGCTTGCTCCGGCGTTGCTCGTTCTTGTCGCTCCGCAGCAGGTCCGCCACCACCGGCAAAGCTTCCGGCGATCCCGTCGAAGCAAAGAGGTCGAGGAGCTGGAGCTGATCCGCGGCGTTCAAGCTTCCTCCCTTCACCATCGCCACGGCCTCGGTCACCGCCCCCGCCTGCCCCAAGCGGGTGGCCAGCGTCACCAACGCTGGCGAATGGGGGCGTTCCGCCCAGATCTTGGCTATGATTTCCTTCAGGTTTTGCGGAATCAACTCAACCGGCGCACCCGCCAACCCCGCCGCCATTCCCGCCACCACGAGATCGGCATCCGCATCCGTCGGCGCCGCCGCCAACACCCGGGCGCATGTCTCAAGATTCCGGCGCAAATAGGGCGCCCAGCGATCGATCAACCAGCCCGAATACACGCCTTGTATCAGCGTATAGTGCTTGTTCGGCCCTTGGTCCGCCGCGTAGCGCCGTCCAATTCGGTCGGCGATAAAATTGGCGAAAATCTTCGTCTTCCAGACGGCCGGATCCCGCACCAGGGTCATCAACTCCTCCCGCCCGGTATCGAGTTTGTTCTCGATCGCCCACCAGATGAGCAGCGGGATGTGCAGATCCACCACGTCCTCGTCGTGGTTCAACAGTTGTCGGACGATCGGAAACGCCTGGGTGGCGGGCAACCGTTTGGCGCTGCTGGCCAGCTGGCTGCGAACTTCGACGTTGGGCTCCGACCTTGCGAGAGCCACCAGCGCCGCCTGACCGTCGGCGTTCACACCATTCTGGTCGCCCAGCAGGCGCACTGACCACCGGCGGACATGCTCGTTCGGATGCCGGAGGGTCTGGAGTAGTTGTTTGTTATCCAGTTCGCCGCGCAGGTTCAAAATCCAGAGCGCTTCCAGCGCCCCGTCGTCGTTCTTCGCCAGCATCGCATTCAGGATCGGCCCGATCGGCTCGGACCGATGCGCCAGCAACTGGCGGGCGTGCTCCCGATACCACCGATTGCTGTGCGTCAGCATCTTCATCAAGTCCGGCGTCGAAGCCTTCCGCAAATCGATCGCCGCCGGCCGGACGTAATCTTTCGGCGTGATGCGATAGATGCGGCCCGTGGTTTTGTCCCACGTGTCCGCCGGATTGAGGTGACCGATCCGCGAATCATACCAGTCCGCGATGTAGACACATCCGTCCGGTCCGGATTCGACATCGACGGGCCGGAAGGACTTGTCGTCGGAATTAATCAACGTGACGCTGTCCACCGTCCGGAACGTGGACGTCTCCTTAAACACCTGACTGGCTTGGACGCGATTGGTCAGGGCCATGCCCGCGACAATCTGGCCGTCGATCTTGGAGAGGAGACCGCCCTCGTAGAACATGAACGCCTGGGCAAACCGCGGCGCATAACCTTGATGGTTCATGTGCTCGAAAAATCCAAAGACGAAAGGGTTCATCGCCGGACCATGCTTCGTCCAGCCTTTGACGTAGGTTGCGCCCTGCACATAGTGCGGCCCGCGCGTCGCGCCGTAGTTGGTCCCGGAGTAGGCGCGGCCATATTTGTCGAATTCGAAGCTGACCGTATTGCCGCCACCCTCGGCAAAAATCTCGAATGCCTTCCGCCCCGGATGGTAGCGCCAGATTCCTTGGCCGAGCAGCCGAATGCCCTGGATTTCCAGATTCGTAGTGCTGCCGGTGGCGCCGTACAGCCAGCCGTCGGGTCCCACGTGGAGGCTGGTCGCCAGCGAGTGCGTATCTTCAAGACCGAACCCGGCAAGATGCACTTCCGGATCACCGTCAGGAATGTCGTCACCGTTCCTGTCCGGATAGAAGAGGAGGTAGGGCGATTGCAGAACCCAGACTCCGCCGTGGTCCAGCGCGACGCTGGTCGCCATGTTCAGACCCTCGAGGAAATTTTTGTGCGTCTCGTATTTTCCATCGCCATCCCGGTCTTCGAGAATCGTGATCTTGTCCGCGCCACGAAAATGATGCGGCGGTGGCGGCGAAGTCTGATCGAACTCCGCGCGCATATACTGGTCGTAGGAAGTGATCGTGACGCCGGCGGGAAAAGGATACTGGAGATACTGCACCACCCATAGGCGGCCGCGATCGTCGAAACTCATGTCGATGGGCTGGCGGACCACCGGCTCGCTGGCGGCGAGTTCGACGGCGTAGCCCTCGACCGGATGCAGGAGTTTTAAACTTTCGGCCGGAGTGAGCGCAGGGTTTTTGCCCGCAACGCTGGAACCGCCAGCCTTGAAATTCTCGACCAGCGTTTCGACCTCGGGCGTAAACCGCTTCGACTCCGGTGTCTGGGCGACACCCGCGATATTCGACCACAAGAGGGCCGTTGAAAGAAAGAGAACGGGACGGGATCGAGCGGTCATCGTCATGGTTACGGTTCGCCCTCGGCAGGGCTCGGAGTTGGGGAATTGAATTTTGACCCTAGTAAGGTTCGGCGACGTCTGACCACAGATTTCGCACGGGATTGGATCGGATCATCCCAGGGACCCGACCCCACCAGGATCAAAAACTACTTCGCGTTTTTCTGGACGGCCGGCGCCACCCGCTCGGACAAGTCGTGAACTTTTTCGACGATGATTTCCTCCACTGCCGCGCCAAACGGACCGGGCCGGCCGAAGTAGATCATGGATTCTCCGCCTTCGTAGCCGCCTTCCTGCAGCACGCGCCGCGACGGAATGTAGGCCAGGATGTCGTTCGAATATCCCGCCACCCATGTCGTGTCGAAACCGTACTGGTTTTTGAGCCGCAGCGAGTAGTCCACGACGACCTCTCCTCCCAGCGCGATGAACTTCAAACCGCGTCCGAATTGCCACATCTGCACCGGATACGGATACGACACGGGGATCTTTCCATCGCGATCCAAATTTGCGAGGAGACGTCTGGCATGCAGCCGCACGTAGACGTTCTTGTCGCCCAAGCGCCGTTGCAGCTCCTCCCGGGTCGGCGGCTGGTGGAAGGGCACATCCACCAATTCATATGCCGTCTGCAAAGGTCCGGTCAGCGCCTGCATCTTGCCGCCCAGCACCTCGTCGACGGCAGATGCGAGGATCTTGCCGTAGCTGCGCGCGAGTTCCTCGTCCCGTCGCGGCAAGGCATTCGCATCCGCACCGCAGCCCTGGATGAACAGCGCGGTGGCGCCCGGGTGCCGCTTCTCGATTTCCTCCAAGGCGAACCCCGGCCAGTCGCCATTGATCAGGTAATCGCCGAGCGTTGTCGCATGAGCGGCATACCCGACGACGATACCCTGCAATTTCCCGCCGCTGTCGCGTATTGAAAGAACCGGCACATCCGGATCGACCGGCCCCGGAAGCGAGCGAATCCGCGTGCGCCGACGGTTGACCGCAATCCCGGCCAAACTTTGGCCAAACTCGATCCGGGCCGGAGCGAGATTCTGGATCGACCGCCCGACGGTCGAAATCGTCTTCTCCATCAGATCGGCGGTATAACGGCGCACCACCTCGCGCTGCGCATCGTTGAGATCATACAGTGGCATCAGCACGAGGCCGGCGACCGGCCCGCTGTGGGTATGGGAGACGTTGAGCACCAGTCGGTCACGCGTGAGCCCGAATCGGGCCTGACATCCCTGGGCAATGGCGTCGGCCATCTCGCGCTCGATTCCGGCCAGATCGAGCGTAACCAGCACCGCCGTCTTCCCCGCCGCATCCTGCAGCGCCACCGCCCGGACATAGATATCCTGCCTGACGCCCTCGGACGGTTTGGTGCGGCTGCCGAATCCCGCCATCCAGATGGGCTCCGTTGGCGTGATGACCGTCTTCGCGACTCCGGCTTTCGAACCCGCCGTATCCTCCGCCGCGACGCTCCGGGCCAGGACGCACAAGCCCAACAAAATCAAATAGGCCAGCGAGCGAAAGTTCTTGGATTGTTTCATGGGGTTATTTGCCGACACCGAATCGATCCGGTCAATCACCGGAATACCCAGCAGGTTTCTCCACCTCATTTCCCCGGCGCCCCACGGCACGACCAACCCGTTCACCCCAAATCTGCGATCGCGTTAAACCGCCGGCCGCAACGCGCCGTCGCAAGCCGCCAGGTTTTCGAGTTCAGCCTCGGTGCGCAGCACCTTCAGCCGAAGCCGGTAACGGCGGCTTTCCCCCGGCGCCAGCATCGAATCGACGGAAGGATGCCGATCCCGCGCCCGACCCAACAAGGATCCGTAAAACGGCTCCAAACCGCTCACGTAGGAACCCCGGGGGCCGTAATGCTGCCAGTGCGCCAAACGCGGGAACGCCGCCGACGGATAGGTGAATTCGAGCCCGACCTTGAGCCGATCGTTGATCAGTCCCACCCGGCAATTACCCTCCGCATCTGGCTCCACGTTCACAATCAAACCGCGCTCGCCGCTCCCCGCGTGTTCCGGCAGTCCCCCGGGCACCTGCTTCAGGCGGTTCATGGCCACGGCATCCAGCGGCTGGATGATATCCTGACCCGGCGGCGGTGGCACGATCCAGTACTGCGCCGGCCCACGGTAGATAAAACGGGCCGCCTGATCGAGCAGCGGATAGCCCAGGTTGCAGTGATACAACCAGTGGTGCGCGCTCGCCGTGTCGCCCCGGTTGATGACTTCGTCCTCCAGCACGATTTCCGGGAGGCCAAGCGTGCACCGGATGGTGCGCCGCACTTCAAACACCGGACCGAAAACCCGCGTGTCACGCACCACGAGCCCCAGTTCCATTTCCCGCGCCATGCGGTGCGAGTCGGGGTTGACCAGTCTCTCGATGACGGCCGGACTGCTCGAAAAGCGGCCATGCAGTGAGGTCTTGGCGCCGTTTTCAACCCGAGGCCCGCCCATGTATTCCGGACCGCAGGTCGTCAGCAGACCGCCCGCCCAACCCCGCAGCCATTCATCGTCGCGATGATAAGCCGCACTCGGCGGGCGCAGCCCATTGGGCGAAAGGTAGGCGAGCCCGATGTCGTTATAGGACGCATCCACGATGTCGCCGCCCCGGTCGAGCGCCACGGTGAAGCGTAACCCCGCGCCAGTATCCACCAGGGCTGCCCGCACTCCCGCCCCACCACCAGCGCCGGGCGCATCGAGCGTTCCGGTGCGAATTCCCCCGACCTGGAGAACGTTTTCAAACTTAGCCCAATCGGGCGATGGCGTGGCGGTGGATCGGTTCATGCGCAGGGGTCTTACCAACAAATCTTCCTACCAAGGTGGCAAGGCCATGGTCCCGCCGTCGAGCACGATGGAAGTGCCATTGATGTAGCCCGCCTGATCGCTCAACAGGAAGGCGGCGGCTTGCGCGATGTCCAGCGGCTGTCCAAGGCGCCGGACCGGGATGCGCCGGGCCACGTCGGCATAAAGTTCCTCGACCGGCTTGTTCCAGCCCTCGCAACTGGCCGCCAGCATCGGCGTCTCGATCGTCCCGGGACAGACTCCGGCCACCCGCAGCCAGCCGGCATGATCGGTGGCGAGACAGCGAATGAGCGCCTCGAGCGCCGCCTTCGAGGCACAGTAGAGCGCGTGGGCGGGAAAGCCGACAAACGCCGCAACCGACGTTGTAATCACGATCACGCCCTTACCCTGGCGCTCCATGATGGGCACCACGTGCTTGGCCGTGAGGAAAACGCTTTTCACGTTTACGTTCATCACCTTGTTCCACGTTGCCTCGTCGAAATCGGTGACTTTGCCGCGCGCCCAAACGCCCGCATTGCAATGCACCCCGTCGATCCGGCCGTAGTGTTCGACCGCGCGGCGAACCATGGCCTGCACGCTTTCCTCGTTGGCGACGTCGACCGGCACGAAACGAACGTCGCGCCCCGCCGCACGCAGTTCGCTTTCGAGTGCCCGGCCGCGCTCGTCCTGGTTGGAGGCGATGACCACGCGGGCGCCCAAGCCCGCAAAATGCCGGCTGCAGGCTTCGCCAATACCCGAGGTGCCGCCGGTGACGATGATGACTTTTTCTTGGAGTGACATGAGATTATTTCCAGGGGAGATCGTTTTCTTTTTCGAAGGTCATGAATTCGATGACCGCACCATCTCGCAGCACAAACGCCACGAAAAAACCCGGCGAAGGGCTGAACGGCTCCAGCAGGACATTTTCGCCCCGCAGGGCCTCCGCCATGTTATCCACCCGGTATCCGATGTGCGGCAGATCCCGCACCGGCCCCTTGACCGGGCTGTCCTTTTCAAAGCGCAGAAACTCGACGTGGTAGGGATGCCGGCGGGGATCCGTGACCCACACCTTGGTGTCGGCGACATAGACCTCCCCGGGCTGGCTCGCGTCGGTCGGCAGGCCGATATGATGAAACTGCTGCGTGAACGTTTTATTCATGGGCGACGGGATGCGACAATCGCACGATCGGCCATGCGGAAAAAATCATTTTCCGGGGCATAGCCGAGCACGCTGCGCGCACGGGTGATGTTGATTTCGAAGGGGTGATAGTCGGGACAACGGAGTTCGACCGTGGGAATATTAAGCTGCCGCGAAAGGTAGTCCGCCGCGACCCGGTAGTCGAAGGCGGCGGGACCGGCGATGTTGAACGACTGCCCGATCGCCGACGGGCTATCGAGCATCCGGTCGAAAGCCTGCATCACGTCGTCCACATGCACGATATGGCGGCGCAGCGGCACACCTTGCGCATCGGTGAGAATCGGGATGCGTTCCTGCCGGGCGCGAACCAGCCGCAGCGTCTCCTCGCTGATCTCCCCAAAGCCATGACCCGGCTCGGCCGGCCGGACGTTGTGCAGCAGGGAAAAATGCTGGAGCAAATCCGCACCCTCGAAAACCCAGGATGAGCGCAGAATGGTGATGGGCACGCCGTATTGAATCGCATACTGTTCGGCCATGGTCTCCTCCATGACCTTGGAGAACGCGTAGTAGCCGGGATACGCCATCTTGGGGTGGTTTTCGTCGATCGGAATTGGCTGCGGGAAAAACCAGATCCCAAACGCCGCATCGCCCCCGACGAGGATTAACTGGCGGATCTTCTGTCGCCGGCAGGCTTCGAGGACGTTGAAAGTCCCCCGGAGGCTCACGTCGAAAAAGGTCGACGCGTCCTCCTTGGCGGTCGCGAGTTGAATCACGAAGTCCGCGCCCTCGACCACGGCATTCACCGCAGCGGGATCCGTGATGCTGCCGGGAATCGAAATCACATTCGTTCCGTCGATCGGCGTGCGGTGCACCAATCCGCGCACGGCGATTCCCCTGCCCTGCAAAGCGGCGATGACTCGACGCCCCAATTTGCCCGAAGCACCGAAGACGGCGGCGGTTTTCATGCGTTCAACAATTTCCGCGGAAGATAATGTTTCATGGGCAAGAGGCCAAACGGTCCGGTCATTGGGGTGATTCAATACGCGACCGCGGGTTGAAACCTCATGGGTTTCGCCGCGCTCGCCAGGATTCCGGACCACGCGTCAACGTGCCCCGGGGAAAGCGCTAAAGTTTTACGATCTGCCCGGTGGCAGCGGATTGCTCGGCAGCGAGGCACGCGCGCACCGCTTCGCGCGATTCCTCCGGCGTGATCACCGTCGGACGTTGCCCCTGGGCCACGCAGTTCGCAAAGTAGGAAAGCTCCTCGCGGAGGGCACCCGAACGCACGCCGTGGATCGAAGGCCAGTAGGTCGTGTCCGGCGAATGCCAGCCCGTCTTGTCGACGATCGAGAAATTGGGATGCGTATCGTGAATATAGATCGATCCCTCCGTGCCGTTGATCTCCATGCGTTCGTCGATTTGAAACGCCGTCGTGTCGGGCAGGCACCAATTGACCTCCAGCACGCCAGTGGCGCCGTTGTCGAACCGGTACATCGTCCAACCGATGTCAGGATGTTTGAAGCCGCGGATATTCACGGTCTGGGCGTAGGCACTGACAATCTTCGCCCCGGTGTACCAAAGCATCAAATCGGTATCGTGAACCCCGTCGCCGATGATCGGGCCGATCTTCGGCAGCACTTGGGCGCCGACGAAGGCCGGCAGATTCCGGCGCGCATAGAGCGAGACGATCTTCCCGATCTTGCCGGCCGCGATTTCCTGCTTGGCGGCGGCGTAGCGGGGGTTGAACCGGCAGATGTGCCCCACCATGAAGAACCCCTTAGCCTTCCGGGCCTCGGCGACGATCGCGTCGCAATCCGCCACGGTGGAGGCCATCGGTTTCTCCAGGAACACGTGTTTGCCGGCGCGCAACGCGGCGACCGCGGGATCCACGTGCTGGTCCCACATTGTCGTGATGCTCACCGACTCCAGTTCCGGATCCGCGAGCATCCGATTAAAGTCGGTGAACTGCCGCTGGACGCCGAACGTCTTCCCCACTTCCGCCAGCCGCTGGGGATTGCGGGTGCAGAGGGAATGCAACTCCACATTGGGCAGGCCCGCCAGTGCCTCGCAGTGCTTCTCGCCGAACCAGCCCAGACCGATTACGCCGTGTTTAATCTTCTTCATAGGATTTTTTCAGGTTCCCAGCTGGAAGATCGCGTCCATCGCGCGGCTGGTGTTATGAATGAGGGTTTCCGGAGAATATTTATAAAACGGCACGGGCGGGATCATCTCCGCCGCGATCCAGCCGTCATAGCGGATCGCCCGGAGCGCCTGCATCACCGCCGGCCAGTTGACGTCACCCGAGAGGAGATCGCAGAACCCGTCGATCGTCCCGACATTGCGCCGGTAGTCCTTAAAATGAACCCGCCGGATGCGCGAACCCAGCGTGCCAATCCAATGCTCGGGATAGCCGGTCTGAAGTGCATTCCCCACGTCGAAGTAGCTGCCGACGCCGCTGCTGCGGAATTCGTCGATAAACGCCTTCATCTCGAGCGGGCTGAGCAGGAACTTGTTCCAGACGTTCTCGACGCACAGCGCCACGCCGGCCCGGTCCGCGTCGGCAACGGACCCTTTGAGAAACTCCTGCGCCCGCCGGTAAGCCGTCTCATAGGGCACGACCTCCGCGCCCGGGATGAAATCCACCCCAACCGATCCCGGAATCACAAGAATCGCGTCAACTCCAAGGTGCCGCGCACTGCTGATTTGCGCCGCCAGAATCGCGGCGGCCCGCTTCCGGGTGGCCTCGTCGCTGCTCGCGGCGTTCGCCCCCCAGTAGAGTCCCGTCGCGAGGCCACTGATCTGCAGCCCGGCCGTTTCGACTTTTCGTCGCACCGCCAGAAGGGCCTCGGGCGTGCTGTTCAACGCCACCGGCCCGTCCTCGGTCAGGTCGATTTCGAAGCCGGCGAATCCGGCCTCGGCGGCGACGCCCAGCTTTTTGTCGAGGGTCCAATCCGACGGAAAGGACCAGGTGCTGATCGCTTTTTTCATATTCAGTTACAATTTTACGGTCCGGGCCGTGGCGGCCGATTTGATTTCCGCCAGCACTGTTCGCACCGACTCGGCCCCCTGAGCCGGCGTGGCGATCTCCGGATGCCGGCCACGTTCGATGCAATCGATGAAATAATTCAGCTCGTTGAAATATCCGCCGAGCGAAGAGATGTTGCCCTTGGTTCCGCCGGCCGACTTCACCTTCGGACTCGCAAAGGCCATCGGCCGGCGCTCGCCGGACTTTTCCGTGATCATGAGGGTCGGACTCACCCGGCTGTTGAACTCGATGACCGCATTTTCGTAGATGGCCTCAAAGCCCATTTGGAATCCCCACTGGGACGGATAATTCCATCCGCCCTCCGCCGTGACGGCCACCCCATCGAAATGGTAAGTGGTGAAGATGTGGCTCCAGCCGGTCGGATCCTTGGTTCCCACCGATGTCACCGCGCGCGGTTTTCCGAGCAGGTGATGCACGTAGTCGGTGTCGTGAATGTGCAGATCGAAAGCGGCACCGCCAGACAAGTCCGCCTTGTTCACCCAATCGCCCACGCTATAGCCCGGACGGCCGGACCGGCGGTAGAGGGAAAGGCTCAACAGGCGCCCACCGCGCCGCTCCCGTGTGAACTTTTCCAGCGCCTGATACTCCGGCCAGAATCGGATGCACTGACCGATCTGCATCTTGACGCCGGCCTTTTTGGCGGCCGTCGCGAGGGCAATCGCTTCCTTCGTAGTGGCGGCGAACGGCTTTTCGCAAAAAACGTGTTTTCCCGCCGCAATCGCCTTGCGCACATAGCCCGGGTGGAGCTGCGTCGGCACGCACACGTCGACGACGTCGACTGCGGTGGCACGCAGCGCCTCGTCGATATCAGAATAGATTGGGACGGTCAGGCCCAGCCGCTGCGCCTTTTTTTTGGCCGCGTCGACATCCTGATCGACGACGGCGGCCAGCGACGCCTTCGGGAGGGCCGCATACACCTGCGCGTGCAGTTGGCCCATGAAGCCGAATCCGGTAACAAGTATTTTTTGCATTCGTGTGTGATCGATTGATAAATTTGTCTGCGTGACGTCAACGAGTGATGGGCTGCGAGATCCGCAGGTAGGCGAAGAAGTCGCGCAACTGCTGGTCCGTGAGATTCTCCAGCAGGCCCTCGGGCATCAGGCTGCGTCCCATCGGCCGCAGCCCTTTGATCTGCGCGGCGCGCAGCGTGATATCTTCCCCCTCCAGCCCGCGCAGGACCACGATTTGCGTGTCCCGCTCGACGAGGAAACCACTGAGGCTGCGACCGTCGTTCGTCTCGACCATGTAGTACTGATACCCCTCGCGGATCTCCGCGTTCGGATTGATGATGCTCAGCAGCATCGTGCCGAGGTTGTCGCGCTGGTAATTGGTCAGTTCCGGCCCGATCTTGCCACCCTTGAAGAACAGTTTGTGGCAATTCGCGCAGCGCTCGGAAAAGATCGCTTCGCCTTGGTAGGGATTGCCCGTTCCCTGCTTCAGTTTGGCCTCCACCTCGGCGATCCGCCGGTTCCAATCGGGGCCGGCCGCCGCCTCCGGCGCCGGGAAAACCTTCGTGGCCAGATCCGTCACAATGCGATTTTCGTGCGCCCGGATTCGATCCACGATATCCACCGACACGGAACCGGCGGCAACTTTTCCAGCCTGCACGGCGTTGAGCAAATTGACGCTCCACTGCGCGCGACTGGCCAGGAGTGAAAGCGTGGCGGTCCGGACTTCCCCGGTGGTTCCAGGCAGGAACTGCACCACGGCTTCCCCGATTCCCGGCTGATCGTAGGCCATCAGCGAAACGAGCGCGGCCTTGCGCAAGGCTTCCGGCTCCGAACCCGAGGCGACCGCCAGCAAAGTGGGCACAGCACCGTCGACGCGGACCTCGCCGAAAACCCGCGCGTAGGAGACGCGCTCGGCCACCTTCAGCTTGGAATCACGAACCATGGCCAACGCCTCGTTCACCGCCGCCGCTTCGCCCTGCCGCACCCGGGAAATCAAGGGAGCCTGTCCGGTCGCCGCGAGCGCCTGCAGCAGTTCGTCCGGCAAACCAACCATCGACCGCCCACGATAGGCCTCTTGAAATCCTTCCAGCAGCGGCGCGGCCTGGGGCTGCGACGGCGCCATGCGAAGCAGCTGGGCGCAAACCAACAAGTCCTGCCGGCGACCTTCGAGGGCAAACCGCCGCATCAGCCTCGGCAGCAGCGCACGCTGCACCATCGGACGATCCCAGAGAGTGGACGGCTTGAAGACATCGACTGCGGCACCCGCGTTCAGGTTCAATTGAGCCTCAAGAATCCACCAGACCAGCAGCGGGATATAGGGGTCCTCCACGTCCTCGTCGTGGCTCGCCAGCACGGGCACCAACGCCATCGCTTGGGCGTTATTCAGCCGCCGCGCCGTCGACGCGATCTGTGACCGCACCTCGGCGTTCGTTTCGCGCCGCGCCAGTCCGGCCAGCGCGCCCATCAGGTCCGGCGACAGGTCCGTGGCTTCCCGGACTATTTTTCGTCCCGGGAGGCCCCGGTTGGCATTGTACGCGTCGGGCAGCGGCGCGACCACCCGCGCCGCCATCTTGACCGCGGCGATACCGGGCAGTCCCAGGCCCCGATTGATGCCATACTTGTCTCCGAGCAGCCGCACCGCCCACATCCGCACCGGCGCATACGGATGGGCGAACGCAGACTGAATCGTTGCGTCGTCCAGCGCACCCATCTGATGCAGGGTCCAAAGCGCCGTGAGCGCACCGACATCGCGGTTTTCCGCCAGCAGCCGCTGGAGCCGCGGGACCGCCGAGGCGTCCTTCCGCTCTCCGAGCACGGCCACGGCCGTGTGGCGATGCCACTTATTCGGATGCGAAAGCAAGGCCACGAGCTGGTCCGTCGATTTCTTTTCGAGATTGGTATCGTGATCCAACATCGCCTGCGCGCCGCGCAGCCGGTAAACCCGCCCGGTCGTCGGGTCGATCTGGCTTTGGTAATGCTGGCCGTGAGCGATATAGAATTCGTACATATCGGACACGAACAGCGAGCCGTCGGGAGCATTGACGATGAAGAGCGGCCGGAACGCCACGTCCTCGCTCCACATCGGCCGGCTGACATCGCGGGTCTGAAACGTCGAGCCCAAGACCAGGCGCTCGGCATCGAGCACTTCGTTATGCAGCGGATCGATCGCGAAAATATGCCCCTGATATTTCGCCGGCATCGCCGTGCCCTCCGCCACGGTGAGGAAATGCGAAAAGCGACGCACGGTCGTCAACGTGCGCATCTTCGGCAGATCGCCGAAAGCGTAGGGATTGCGCGGCGGGCCGAATTTTCCCGGGTCCACGCCCTGCATCTGATAGAACCCGCCCTGTACGTAATGCCAGCCCCGGGTGTCGCCCCCATTGTGACCGGAATAGAGCCGGCCCTGCGCGTCCATCTCGAGGCCGAACGTGTTTCCCGACCCCTCGGCGAAGATCTCGTATTCGCGCGTCTCGGGATGATAACGCCAGACCATGCAACCCTCGAAATAGACGCCCTCCGTGTCTGGCGGGTCCATGCCGGCCCGTGTCACGCGGCTCGATGTCGTGCTGCCCTGACAACCATAGAGCCAGCCATCGGCCCCCCAGACCAACCCGTTGGCCACGGAGTGAGTGTCCTCAAGTCCGAACCCCTGCAGGTGCACCACGGGCGGTCCGTCCGGGGTGTCGTCGAAATTCTTGTCCGGGTAAAAAAGCAGGTACGGTGTAGTCATCACCCAGACACCGCCCCGGCCGCGCACCACCGCGTTGGCCATGTTCAACCCGTCCTGAAACACCTTGTGTTTGTCGAAGATCCCGTCGCCGTCCGTGTCCTCGTGAATCGAAATGATGTCCGCCCCCCGGTCGTGATTCGGCGGCGGCGGCGGCACCCGGTCGTAGTGCGACCGGTAGTATTTGTCGCGACTGACCATGTTCACCCCGGCGGGATACGGATATTGCCGATACTGCGCGATCCAGAGGCGGCCGCGCTCGTCAAAACTGATGTGGGTCGGCTGTGCGACCAGCGGTTCGCTCAGGAGCAGGTCAACCTTCAGATCCGCGGCGGATTTCATCTTGGCGAAGGAATCCGCCGGCGAAAGCTTCGGTCCGGTTACGTTCTGCGCGGACCGCCCAAGGATCCGATTGGATTCTCGGAAGCTGTCGAAAGCCGACGCCACCGGTTTTGTCGTCAGGGCCCCGCCCGGCGTGTAACCATCGCCCAAGCTGAACTCCCATGTGCCCGCCATGACGCACTCCATGAAATAATTCATGATGAACGGAGCCTCGCCCAGAAATCCGCCCGGACCCGAGCGCTTGTAAACGCGAACCGCGACCTCGTTCCACTCGCCTTTGCGCAAGGTCCCGACCGGCACCTTGTGGCGATGGACGTCCGCACGCCCGCTCCTGAAATCCGGCGGAAACTGTCCACCCGCCCCGATTTTCACGCCATTCACGTAGATTTCGTGGGCATCCGCGAGATCGCGGATGTTCACCCCGACCGACTCCTCAAAAAGGTTACGGTCATGCTTGGTAAAGAAGCTGTCGTGAACCTTCACCCAGGTGCGATACCATGCGACGCCGTCGAAATTCTTTGCGCCCGCCGGCCCCTTGTCCTCCCACGAACCCGGCACAGTAATCGGCTGCCACTCCGCGGCCGGGAGCAGGGAAACGCAGAAAGCCGCGAGTTGAATCGCAACCAGAATTCGTTTCATCGGGATAATTCGAATCGTATCGCCGCAAGAGGCGGGGTTTAAGTCGCTGTCGTTAGTCCTTTGCAGCCAATTCCGCCAGATTGGCGCAATGAGCCGCATGGCGATTCGCTGTTTCGGGGAATTGGGGACAATGGCATGAGGTTTAAGTTCTGTTGTGCAACTGATATTTTCTGTTGTACAACCGGTTCAATTTCTTTCCCAGCAGATTTTTTCGCCATTCGGAAGCAAAAGAGGGGGCAGAACGATGGCTGATCCAGCCGTCAGTTTGCCCGGGAGCATGAGGTCAACTGAATCTTACCGCGCGCCGGAGGCACGCGGTAAGATTGATCCGGACTCTGCACGTACAAAAAGGCGCGAGAGAGTTTGACGCACCTTACAAATTGACGCGGATGGAGAGACGGAAGTCGCGCCCCAATCCGACTGCACCCGTTGAAAGGCTGTAGGCACGGTAGTATCTCTTATCCAATACATTGTTAATGTTCATCCCGAAATTTACCGAACGGTTCATCAGTCGCGTGCGGTATCCCAAGATGAGGTTGCCCACGACATAGCCCGGAGTCCAAATCTCTTCCGCAATGCCGTCGCGGTTGAGGTCGAAATTTCCCTGATAGCTCTCCTGCCGATATTGCAGGCCACCGCCGATGTTACACCCCTTCAAGAATCCGGTATCGAAACGATAAGAAGTTACGATGTTTGACCGCACTTTGGTAAATCCCGCGACGGGAGTTCCGTCGGGAATCGAAGCAAGGAACGCGTCCGTCTGCGGCGTTGCCGCCCCCGTAGCCTTGGCCCGGACGACGGCCGCCTTCACGTCGGGATACCGCTCGGACGTCTTCAACTTGTTACTCGAAAAATTCCAGAGCAGTCTCCAATTCTTGTTCAAATTCGCAACGGTATCGAACTCCAACCCATTTGCCGCCACGACCTGACTGTCGGCTCCGCTGGGATTAAGATCGGGTAGGATGATGGCGAGTTCCGTCGTACTTACCGCCGCGGGTATGGCGGCGCTGGCTTTGCGATTGGTTTGATAATAGGTCCAATTGGACTCCAATGCGCCGTCCAGAAACAACCACCGCACTCCGTATTCGGTTCCGAAACCTTTGGGGGGCGCCACAATGGTTCCCGGCAGAAAGCCCGGCGTTCCCGCCGTCGAGGTGAGAACCACATTCTCCGCGTAGGTGGCATAGGCGGCAAGGAACTTGGTCAGGTGGAAGACACCACCAAAATTGTACGAGTTATTTCTGACCCGGTAATGCACATCCGGAGAGGTCGCAAGCTTGTAGGTCCCACCCGAGACAACATTATAAAAATCCCGGCCCGGGTCCTGGTTGAAGGCATCTGACCTCCAGCCGACCATCGAATGAAGGCGCTCTTTGAAGTAAGTCCCGCTCGCACCTATCATTCCGCCAGAATTCCAATAATACCGGTGCATTAAGCGCCCGCTCGCGCTGTCCACTCCTAGGTCACGCAGCATCACGGTTCGTCCTGGAATCGCCCCTCGTCGCGTGATGCTCGCATCGTCGCCATCCTTGAAATAGAAGCGCCGGTAAACCCGGTTCTGGTTTAATGTCGCTACGTTGGCCTGATAAGCCGCAAGGGTGTTGGCGTTGATTAAAGCGCCTTTGAAGGACGGACTAGCCGGATCCACGAATTCTCCATATTGTGTGCTGAGCGGCTCCTGACTCTGATAATGAAGCCCACCGATGATACGCTGGGTTGTGAAAGGCAGTTTGAGGTCGTAGACGCCGGAAGCCCTCAGACTGACCATCGGCTCGGGATACTGCTGAATGCCATGATACATTTCCGTATAATAGTCGTTAAAGTATGGATTGCGCGATCCATCGGCCCGGGTCTCGACCATGTCCTTGTACACGGAGACAGCTGAAGCACCCGCCTTAAGGCCAATTTCCCGAATGCCCTGTTGCAACGTAGCGGCCAGCTGGACGTTGAGCTTTTCGCTAATTTTTTGATCGATGGCAATGCTGTGGGCGTAGTGTTCCGTTTTATTGTAGGCGCCAGGCCCCTGCGGATTGAGCTTGTCCGACACAATTTTCCCGTCGAAGAGAATGAGATTGGTGCCGCTGCTCCGCCGTGTTGCCACGGAGTCGAAAATCGCGTTTTTCGCCGGAATGTAGGTAAACCCACCTTGCGTCGCAGCGTACGCCGTGGTCACACCCGTCCGCTCCGTCGTGGAGAACTGGTCGGAAAACATGTTGGATGCCATCACTGCCACGTTTTCGCCCAAATCGGCACTGATATTGATATTGGTGTTCTTAAACGGACGATAATTGGCGGTCAGATAGATTCCACGGAAAGATCGTTCCGTGTGGTTCTGATAACCACCACCGCGTTGATAGGCCAATGATGCCCTGAAGGAGAGCTTTTCATTGATCATTCGATTGATGTCGAATTCTCCTCGATAAAGATTTTTAGAACCCGTGACGAAAGTAAGATTCTCCGAGTCCTTCCGCAGCGCCTGTTTTGTCACCTGATTCGAGATTCCACCCGCACCACCGCCCGTATATAGAAATCCATTAGGCCCCCGCAAGAGTTCCACGCGGTCGATATTGTGGCTGTCCAAGCTTACAAAGAAGACGACCCCATCCCGGAGATTGGTGCTATTTGTACCGCGGGAAAGCGTTCCACCGTTACCTGAGCTGATCGGCGACTCGTTGTTGGCTCCGACTTCGCCTGAAATGTTAAACATCGATAGCTCGGCGATGTCCGTGACAATCAAATCTTCCATGAAGGTGCGATTTAATACCGAGATGGAGCTCGGCGTGTCTCTCAGCAGCGTGGCGGTCCGTGAGCCAGAAAGGGTTTGCGTGGCCCGGTAGCCTTCATCCGATTCGCCACGCACTTCGAAAACCGAGAGTTGTACGACGTCCTTCTTTCCTGCCTCCCCGGCTGCGGCGTTGATCTTCGGATCTGGCACGATCGCTTGCGCCAGCAAGGGCGTCCGACTTGCGGCGAACCCCATGAGGGCCACTACGATAATATATAATCGATAAAGATGGCTTGGGATTCCATCCGAGGGAGGGCTGCGGAACGTTGTCATTGTGATCAGGGTTTTATTTTTATGTTTGGCGCATTTCTGCGTTGGCCAATTACTCAAGCTTGCAGAAAAATTGTTGATGAACTGCGAAGATCGGGCGGGCATCATGAATGGATTGGGGCTCTCAGCTGGAAACCGGCCCGGCCATTATCACTACATGTAATGTGAGATTTTTTGATCGAATCGCACCCATTCAGGGTGTCCTCCACCCCGCCCGCGTCTTTACCTCCTCGATCGAGACCGGTGTGCCACCACGTTCCTTGCTCAAGCAATCGGCCTCCATGAAAGCGAGAATCTCCAGAGTTTCCCGTGCCGTCACCGGCGGGATAGCGGCCAGTGGCTTTTCAATATAATGCGGTTTTCCTGCCGCTATGACCACCCGCGCTTGCGCCAAATGTGGACGGCCATCGACGCTTTCGATCCATACCGCGTCCACGTGCTTTACCAGCTCCTCGATGGAATCGTAAATCGTCACGCCGAATTCCGTTCGGAGCTGCTCGGTGTATTTGTCAACCGTTGACCACGAACTTGCAATGTCCGGACTGCCCGTCTTTACCGCCCCGACGACCCGGGCTCCCGCCACATGATCCTTCATCGTGCGGTCGTGAAGGAGTTTGGTGAAAGCGATCACATGCCCGGTGTCGAGGCCCACCATCCCTAGGCGGAGATCCCGCCCTTGCGCGAAGACGGCGGCAAACATTACCCAAAGTAACACGATCGCATATTTCGAATTCATCAGGCGAGGTGGGTCGGATCGAATACCGCAGGAGTTGAGGTTGCAGGGCCCACTTATTCGACGATCAGGACGCCGCGCATCATGCGCCAGTGACCGGGGAACGTGCAGATATACGGGTACGTTCCCGGCTGGGCCGGCGCAGTAAAACTGAGTTCGGAGCGGCCCTTCGGGTTCACCAAAGGAGTGGCGTGCAAAACCTTGCGGGAATTGGGGACGAAATGCTTGGCGAGGCCGTCCGGCGCGGTGGCCAGCTCGTCGGCAAGGAGGCCGACCTCGTCGATGGAGCCGGGCGCGATCAGCACGAAATTATGCGGCATGAGGTCCGGATTCTCAAAAACGATCCGCACCGGCATTCCCGCTTTTACCCGAAGCTCCTTGGGTGCAAACTGCATGAGATTGGGCACCGCTTGCACCCGAAGCGCACCTTCATCCGCGGCATGCGCTTCCGCCCAAGACGACGCCAGCAACTTCAAATCGCCATCATCCCGCGCAACCCGGGCGCCGGTCAGCGGTTGCCCCAAGGAGTCGTAGATGAAGACCGGCGGAGCCTCGCCCCGCAGGCGGCGGAAAACGATTTCGACCGCGTTAGTCCCAGGTTGCAGCTCCAGCACGACTTGATGTTCGAGACTGTACTGCCAGTCCACATTGAGAATTTGCGTTCCGTTTAAGTAGATGTCGAGAAAG
This sequence comes from Opitutia bacterium, assembly GCA_947474935.1. Taxonomy (GTDB): domain Bacteria; phylum Verrucomicrobiota; class Verrucomicrobiia; order Opitutales; family Opitutaceae; genus ER46. The sequence continues at coordinate 95,153 of CANJKL010000001.1, read as the reverse complement.
CCGTATTTAACGCTGAGGAGCGCAGTCTGCGCCGTGCTGGCATCGATAAAAGTTCGATAGGTCTTGGTCACGAGGGCCGGGGCGGCCTTGGTTGACTTGGCCGCCTTGACGGCCGCAGCCGGCGGAGGCGTTTCCGCCGAGGCGGCAGCGGTCGAAGTCAGCCATTGGCGCACCTGCGTCTCGGGCGAAATTTCAAGCACGGGTATCGAACGACTTTTCGCAACTCTGGTTCCCGCTTTCAGGCTGGCGCGCATTTCCGCCACGGGACCATCGGAGGCCTGGAGATTGGCTATCACGCTCTCCACCTCGGGATGCGCGGGCCGCAAGTGTGACACCGCATTGATCACGGCCATGCGCACACGGGGATGCGCATCCTGCGCCACGGTGGCGAGCATCGCAGGAGCTTCCGGCAATTGATCAAACTGAAACCGAATCGATTGTACCGCTGCGACGCGATAAAGGGGATCCCTGGACGCGATCAATCCCGCGATCAATCCGGGGCGAGTCTGGTGCTTGGCTTGAAAAATCCACGAAGCCTCCAACATCGATTGGTCGAACGTCGCCTGGCTGCGATCCTGTGAGGCGATCCACGCATCGAGGGCGGGAATCACCTCGGGACCCAACCCGCGCAAGCGCAGGCGGGCATGTTTTCGCACCGCGTCCTGCGGATGTTTGAGCAATTCGAGGAGCTGGTTCACATTGGCTCCCTCAATCTTGGGCCAGTCTTTGACCACCGGCTTTCCGTTATACACCACCCGCCAAATTCGTCCGTATTCGGTATTCCACAAAAGGTCGCGCGTCGGATTCGGGCCCTGTCCGATCAGCACGCTGCAGAAATCCGCCACATACATGGCCCCATCCATACCGAACTCTATATCGACGGGGCGAAATACCGGGTTCTTCGAAGAGATTACATCGAATCGGTTTTTCGCCACGACCGGCCCGGTCTCGATGCCGGTTTTCGTCAGCGACACCGTGTAATTCCCCAGGAGTGCGGCCGACGCCAGGGCGCCTTGATACTCGTCGGGAAAATTCGCGCTGGATACGACCGAGATCGACGGGCCTTTGTTGTAATTCAATATGGTCCCGTAAGTGTGCGGATGGTAAACGCCAAGCGGCGTCCACGTGTGCTGCAATCCATCCTTCAGATCTCCGCCGCCCGTACGCTGAAATATGGAGCCGTAGCGATCAAAAGCCACCTTCCACGGATTTGGCGTCAGGCTCTGCCACTCGGTCTCGATGCGCCCCGTCGCCGGATCGAGACGGTAAGTCGTCGCGTCGACGCCCCGCACGACCCCGAAGGGCGTTTCAAACTGGGACCGGTTGAACACGCCATCGCTGAAGAAGATATGTCCCGCCGGATCGGTCGAAATCATGCCACCGTGGTGCGTATCGGAAACATCCACGCCGCGGAGAAGCTCCGTCCGGCGGTCGGCACGATCATCCCCGTCGGTGTCCTCCAGTATCCAGAGTCTCGGCTGCGCTGAGACGATAACGCCGAGCTCGTGGAAAATCAGCCCGTCGAGCACGTCGAAACCATCGGCGAAAACCGTACATTTGTCGGCTTTGCCGTCGTGGTCCGTATCTTCGAGGATGACGACCTTGTCGGACGGCGGCAATCCGGGTTGGGTCAGCGGAAACGACGGCATCGTCGCCACCCACAGACGCCCGCGGGCGTCGAACGCCATCTGGATGGGATTCTTCAGATCGGGAAACTCGGCTTCCGAGGCGAAGAGGTTCAACGTGTAGCCATCGGCCACTGTAAATTCTTTCTGCTGCTCGGCCGGAGATTTGATGACGGCCTGCGTGGCACCCCGCCGGTTGTCGCCCTTGTCGCTTCCAGCCGGGATAAAATTGGCCGGGCGGGAGAGCATGGACGGAAGCGACGGAACGGGATAGTCGGCAAATCGGGTCGTCGGCCGGTTTACCAAAGCATGAAGGGTACGCTCCGCCTGCTCGATGACCTGAAAATACCGCGGCAACTCCGCCGCATATTCTTCCGGACGACGCCGCTGACCATAGTACAGTACGGCGTTTTTGATCCGCACCACCGCCGCGACATCGTGCGACTTCCGGGAGGCCGCCTTGGCCACTTCGCCAACGCGGGCGATATCGACCTGTGCAAGCGCCGCATCGCCCAGCAGGACGCGGGCTATGACTTTTGCCATCTCAGAATTTCCTCGCTCATTCAGATGTATGCCCTGCACCGTGAGCGGCGCCGGGCTGCGCGCGTAAGCTGCGCGGCTTGCTGCAAAGAGGTCCACAAAGAGCGCATTTCCCGCCTTCGCCTGCGCCGCCATCACCTCGACATAGTCCGCGATATCGCGATTCCGCGCGTCGGCATCGGACGGCCCACCGCTCTGCACCGCGATGGGCGAGAGCATCACCAGTTTGGCTCCCGGATGACGCCGCGCCATCTCACGCCAGTAAATTTCAAGCTGGGTACGGAATTCCGTCAGTCCGCCCTTGCCGGCGAAAGATTCATTCATCCCAAACCCAATCACGACGATGTTCGCCGGCCACTTCGTCAGCAAAAGTTTCAAATGCTCCGCAAAACCGTCCGGACGCAGCCGGTACCCAACCTCATCACCCGTCCAGGCGAGGCTGCGCACCCGCAAATCCTTACCCGCATTCGCGAGTTGGAGATAGGCCTCCAATTCTCCGTTTTCGAGCAATCGCTCGACCAACGAATTGCCGTAGAATAGAATCGTATCGTTCCGGCTGACCGGCACCTCTGCGATCGCCAGCGAACCCGAAAAAAATGCCGCCGCCCACCAGCGAACCGAACTTATCGCCGTCACCAGTTGCTTCACCATGGGCCCGCCGTGACACTTGACCGCGACTAATCCAGCATGGAGAACTCGAGCCTTACTGACGAAGGCGCGCTGAATAGGCGCTAGACAAACGAACCGATGCGTCATGGATCTGGCGAGCGATGAATCCTCCCACACGGAGTCCTTCAGGGGTGAAGTTTTCGCTCAACGCTTGCGGCGTTGATGAAGAATTCCGAATAACACGAGTAGGGGTGGCGCAAACAAGGCTCCTTGAATTTTGTAACGCAACATAAATTTTTTGTGCCTCTTGTGTTAATCACCTACTGCGCTTTGCCCCCGGTGGTCACGGCCTTTTATCGGGCGCTGATGTCGCCCAACCGCATCAAGCCTCGCGAGACGGACGGCGTTCCACTCCGAGCCAGCGCGCGATTGAACGTCCCCGCTTTTGGGGAATTTGGCAGAGTGTTGCCCGCCGGGCAGAAGGTCGCCACCATGCGTTGCCGGCTGCGAGGCGCTATCGCCACGCTCCGCGGCGAAGGACGGTGCGGCTCACCGCGCTTTCCTAGCCCCATCTGGCGCGACCGCGGTGGGTGCGGGACCGGCAAGTGCTTTCCCCAATGCGTGGTCTTCGGGCCTCACACCGCGGCGAAATCGGTTCCCCTTGAAATCGTAATCGGCGGGAGCGTAGGGATCGACAAAGCGAACATCGGTGCTGGTCGGAATTTCGATTTCGAATCCCCAAAACACTGCGTTGATCACCATCCGGCGCAGGCCCTCGTTCAAGAGGTCCGTGGCCGCGCCCATGGTCGTGCAAAACACCGGGTTCGTCGTCCCGTTGGAGTTTCGATTTCGGCGCGTCCACGCGACTGCCATCATGGGATCGTTGACCGGCTGATCCTGGTTATCCGAGCGGCGCTTTTTCAAATAGTCGTCCGGCTGATCCGTCGGGTTCATCCCCCGCAAAATCTGCCCGCGCACGAGGATTCTTGCATCGGCCACGGGATGAGTCTCGTAGACCCCCGAATCGGCGAAGATCGCGTTCACGCCCCGCAGAATCGGATCGTCTCCGGCAACTGGCTCGATCACTCCACGCGTCGCACCGCGCCGATTGGCGCCCCAATGACTGACCCAGTTTTCGCCCAACACGTCCCGGCCAAAATTATTAAACCGGGTATAAGCACTGGAACTTCCCGGCGGAAATAAAAACGCATGTGTGCTTGTTCGCAGGGCCACGATGGGCACTCCCCGCGCCACCGCCGCGGCAAAATGCTGCATGGCCGCATCCGGCCAGCGCCGGAAGCGAAGCATCATCACGATGCCATCCGCCGTATCGAGCGCCTCGATTCCGGGCACGCTCGTGTTGTTGTCCGGATTGATCGTGCCATCGGGATCGAGCGCAAAGAGGACCGTGCAACGAAACCCGTGCCGCTGGCTGAAAATTTTTGCCAGCATGGGCAGGCCCTCCTCCGATCGATAACCTTCATCACCCGTCAGGAAAACGAGGTGCCGGCCCCGCCCCGGACCCGAAACTGCCGGATAGGAAACGATGTCCGCGGCCCCGAACAGTCCGGTGCTGAATCCATGGCAAACAAATGCGAGCAGGATATGAAAACACAGACGCGGCGTCATCACGGGTTCGTGACCGACACCAGGAGCGACGTCAAACCGAAGACCTCACCGGCCCACGCTCTGTCTGTTTAAGAATTTTGACCGCGGCGTTTCCGTTCGAACGAATCACAGGCTCCACTCATTTGCGACCAGCGGATAAAATGGGTGAAGGCTGTCCACGCATAACAAGCATCTACGACGCACCTCGTGGGAAGGGTGCCCGTTAAAAATTGAGCCCATACTGCGAGGACCTTCTTTTTACCGGGTACTATTTGGTGAGAGGTTGAGCGATTCGCAAAAAGGCGAAAAAATCACGAAGCTCTTGATGACTCATATCGTCGATCAGTCGTTCCGGCATCAGGCTGCGGCCCATCGGTTGCATTTCTTTGATTTCCGATGCCCGGAGTGTGATGTTTTCCCCTTCAAGACCGCGCAACACTGCGACTTGGTTGTCGCGGTCGACCAAAAATCCACTCAGACGGCGACCGTCGTTTGTCTCCACCATGTAATATTGGTAACCTTCGCGAATTTCGGCATTCGGATTAATGATGCTAGGTAACATGGTGCCAAGATTGTCGCGCTGATAGTTGGTGAGATCGGGTCCGATATTACCTCCTTTGAAGTTCAATTTATGGCAGGTCGCGCACCTCACCATAAATAGGGGTTCGCCGGCGTAGGGATTACCCGTGCCCGTCTTCAAAATCGCCTCAACCTCAGCGATGCGCTTATTCCAATCCGAACCCCCGCTCGCTGCGGAGCGCGGAAATACCTTGGCAACCAAATCCGCGACGATGCGATTTTCATGTCCTCGCATCCGATCGACAATGTCCGCCGGAACCGCGCTGGCCTCGATCTTGCCGGCCACGACAGTGTTGAGAAGACTTACGCTCCACTGAGCCCGACTGGCCAAAAGCGATAGTGCCGCGGTGCGCACTTCATTATCCGCGATCGGCAGTAACCCCGCAACCTCCGCGCCCACATCCGGCTGGTCATAAGCCATAAGGGAGACCAGGACGACTTTCCGCAATGCGGCGGGTTCCGCTCCACCCGCAATCGCCAACAATGTCGGCACGACACCGACCGTTTTGACCTCACCGAATACACGGGCATACGAAATACGCTCCTCGGTCCTTGCCTTGGAATCACGTACTATCGCCAAGGCCTCGGCAACTGCCGTGGGGATTCCCTGTCGGAGCCGCGAGATCAACGGGGACTGTCCTGATGCCGCCAAGGCCTGAACCAGTTCGTCTGGAAACCCACCCATCGATCGCCCGCGAAATGCTTCTTGAAATCCCTCTATCAGCGGCGCGGTCTGCAACTGTGATGGGGCCATCCGGAGCAATTGGGCGCACACCAACAAGTCCTGCCGGCGCCCTTCGAGAGCAAACCGCCGCATCAGCCTTGGCAACAGCACGCGCTGCACCATCGGACGATCCCAGAGAGCAGGTGTCTTGAAGACTGCTAAGACCGCATCGCGATCTATGCCAATATGAGCTTCAAGAACCCACCAGACCAGCAGCGGAATATAGGGGTCGTCTACGTCCTCATCGTGGCTAGCCAGCAAGGGCACCAACGCCGTCGCCTGGGCGTTACTCAGTCGCCGCGCCGTTGATGCGATTTGCGATCGAACCTCGGCGTTGGTTTCACGCCGGGTCAAATCTGTCAGTGCTGCCACCATGTCCGACGGCAGATCCATCGACTCCTTGGCCATACGCTTGCCCGGTGCCCCATAAGCATCAGTCAAAGGCGGGGTAACCCGCGCCGCCATCTTGACCGCGGCGATGCCGGGCAGTCCCAGTCCCCGATTGATGCCATATTTGTCTCCAAGCAGCCGCACGGCCCACATGCGCACCGGCGCATATGGGTGCGAGAACGCGGACTTGATCGTCGTATCGTCCAACGCGCCCATCTGATGCAACGTCCACAGCGCCGCCAGTGCGCCCAGGTCGTGGTTTTCCGTCAGCACTCGCTGGAGTTTCGGCACGGCTGCCGTGTCCTTCCGCTCTCCGAGCACAAACACCGCGGTGTGACGGTGCCATTTGTTCGGATGCGAAAGGAGTGCTACGAGCTGATCTGTCGTCTTCTTTTCGAGATTCGTATCGCTATTCAACGGCATATTGGCACCTCGCAGCCGATAAATACGACCCGTGCTCGAATCGATCTGACTTTGATAGTGCTGTCCATGCGCGATATAAAAATCGTAGAAATCGGCGACGAATAGGGATCCGTCAGGTGCGTTCACCGCGAACACCGGGCGAAATGCCGGATCCTCGTTCCACAACGGCCGGCCGACGTCTTTGGTCTCAAAAGTTGAACCTCTCGGATGACGCTCCGACTCGATCATTTCACTGTGAAGAGGGTCGACGGTGAACAAATTCCCTTGGTGGCTTTCCGGTATGGCCGTGCCCTCCGCAAATGCTCCGAAAATGGAAAACCGACGCACCGGAGAAAGCGACTGCATCATAGGCAGATCGCCGAAGGCGTATGGATTACGCGGCGGACCGAATCGACCCGGGATTACCCCCTGCATGAGATAAAAGCCGCCCTGAACATAATGCCAACCGCGAGTATCAGCACCGTTGTGACCCGAGTAGAGTCGCCCTTGGGCATCGATTTCTAGCCCGAACAGGTTGCCCGAACCTTCCGCGAATACCTCGAACTCTCGCGTAACAGGATGATAACGCCAAACCATGCTGCCGGGAAAATAGACCGGCTCCGTGTCAGGCGGATCCATCCCCGGCCGCGTGATCCGGCTCGTGGTTGAACTCCCAACTCCGCCGTAAAGCCAACCATCCGGCCCCCAAATGAGTCCATTGGCCACGGCGTGCACGTCTTCGAGGCCGAACCCCTGTAAATGAACCACCGGAGGCCCGTCCGGCACGTCATCGAAATTCTTGTCGGGATAGAACAACAGGTAGGGGGTCTGCATCACCCAAACCCCGTCGCGGCCCCGAACGGATGCATTAGCCATGTTCAAGCCATCTTGAAACACCTTGTGCTTGTCGAAGATACCGTCGCCGTCCGTGTCTTCGTGAATCGAAATGATATCCGCCCCTCGATCATGGTTCGGCGGCGGCGGCGGAACGCGATCGTAGTAGGATCGGTAGTAATTATCTCGGCTGACCATTTTGAGCCCCGCGGGATTCGGATACTGCTTGTACTGCGATACCCATAAACGTCCGCGAGTATCGAAGCTCATGTGCGTCGGTTGCGCGACCTGCGGTTCACTCAGCAGCAAGTCGAATTTAAAATCCGATTGGGATTTCATTTTGCCATAAGAATCCTGCGGAGAAAGTTTCGCACCGGTAAAGACCTGCGCCGATGGACCGAGAATCCGATTGGACGCCCGAAATTGATCGAAAGCCGTAGTCGTGGGTTTATCGACTCGCGCCCCTCCCGGCCGATAATCATCGCCCAAACTAAACTCCCACGCTCCAGCCATGACGCATTCCAATGTATAGTTCATGATGAAGGGGGCCTCGCCAAGGAACCCGCCTGGTCCGGACTGATTGTAAACACGCAAAGCAATTTCATTCCATTCGCCCTTACGCAATGTTCCGACGGGAACCTTGTGGCGGTGAACGTCGTTGCGTCCGCTCTTATAATCGGGCGGCAACTGTCCGCCCGCACCAATTTTTATGCCGTTGGCGTATAGCTCATGCGCATCAGCGAGATCCCGAATATTGATGCTGACAGATTCTTCATACAGATTTCGCTCATGCGGCGTAAAGAAAGCATCGTCCACTTTTACCCAAGTCCGGTACCAAGCTACCCCATCGTAACTCTTCGCCGCAGCAGGCCCCTTTTCTTCCCAGGATCCCGGGACGATAGCTGTCCGCCAATCGGCAGCGTGCGTCAAGCACACGCAAGACGTCATCGCCAAAAGTATAAAGGTGATTTTTTTCATTCGCTACGGTTCCGATATTTCGAAGCTTGTTTCGGCTTGTTTCGATGGGAGGCTAAGGGGTGAAGAGTCATTTCATGTCCACGTTTCGGGGCTGGTGTATCGCGAAGTGAAGCAGGAGCTAAGGGCATTATTTTACTTTTCCCAGTAGTGTAAGGTAAGCGAATAGGTCCCGCAGGTCTTCAGGACTAAGGGAGTCGGTGAGTCCTGCGGGCATGAGTGAACCAATCATTTCGCGACTTACGATATCGGCGGTGGCAATGGGATGCTCATTTCCTTCAGGATCCCGTAATACTAGCTGAGAATCGTTGCCCGTGACAACGATTCCAACAATTTCGTCACCTTTCTTCGTTTTCACTTTTATCCCGTCATAACCTTCCGCAATCTCGCGCTGCGGTTCGATGACCATGCCAATGAGGGTTTCGAGCGGCTGCGCGCTGCCAACCGAGTCGAGCGCCGGCCCCAGTTTTCCACCTTGGTCGCCTACTTGATGGCAGGTCAGACAGGCGAGTTCAGGCCGGCGAAAAACCTCGGCACCATGATCCGGATTCCCACGCGCCAGAACTTCGGCGGCAACACTTCCCTGGATATAGGGTGACGCACGCAAGCGGCCATAGACTGGAACAATCGGCGCGCCAGCTTTTTGGGCCGGACGTTTCGCCAGCACCGCAGGTGGACCCGGCTTGTCCAGGGTTTTCACCAATTCGCGCCATTCCGGTTTCCATTGTGCCTTGCCTTGGGCGACGACCGGCTCCCATGCGGGCTTGAGCACCGCCACCGCAGCGCGCAAGGCAATATCGATGAAGGGATCTCGCATCTGTTCCGCTACCATAAGGACAACCGCCATCGATTCGCTGCGAAGAATGTTACCGGCGGCCACCACTGCCGCGAGCCGCACCCGGGGATCGGCATCCATCGCGAGGCGCGTGAGCTCACCTTGCGAATCGAATTCCACCGGCAGACGATCAGCCCAGCGGGCCACCGTCGCGGCGGCATAGGCTCGCGCCTCGGGCCGCTGGGCCCCGAGCACACGCTTCAGCAGAGCCACTTCCACCGTTTCGTGCGCTTCGAAAACGCCGAGCGCCTGCATCCAAGCGAATTCAACGTCGGGGGCCTTCGGATCGAGGTGTTCACACCACATGCGCAAAGCGCTCGTTACCGCGGAAGTATCGCCGCCGAATAACACGCGTTTCGCCTGCTCGCGCGGCCAACGATCCGGTGCACGAAGCAATTCGAACAGTTCCGGCAGCGCCGCTCCCGCGATCTTCGGTGGCGTCAACAACGGCCGGCCCTTCGCCGTGATGCGCCAGATGCGGCCGTGCGCCTTGTCCCGATCCGGATGACGAAAGCTCACCTGATAGTGGCCGATGATGGGGTTGTACCAATCTGCAACATAGAGCGCTCCGTCCGGCCCCAGTTTAACGTCGACCGGGCGGAAGCTGCCGTGACGACTTTGGATGATCGGCGGCAGTTTCGGATGGTCAGAAACCTTAAACCCGGAACCGTTTTGCTCAACTTGAAGGGTCCAAACGCTGTTGTTGATAAAGCCACAGGTAAACATTAGTCCCTGCCACTCATCGGGAAAATGGGCGCTTTCAATAATCTCCGGCCCAGTGGTCTTTCGTCCGCGTAACTTCGTCCAAATCGATTCACGTCGCCCGCCTTGCCAACCTCGGATAAGTTCGGGAGAGGGAAAGTGAATTCCTCCGCTATTTCCCGCGACAACTAACGGTTGCCCCCACCGCGTATAGACCCATCCCCAAGGATTGGCCGGAGAACCGGGTCCACCATAGAATCCATCTAGCCGCTGTTCACGTGGCTTATAACGCCAGAGGCCAGCCTGATCTAACGTGCTGACGCCCCAAGGGGTTTCCACCCGCGAAAACGCATGCAATCCTTGGCAAAACATTAGATCTCCCGAAGGACTCCACCGGAACGAATTGATATTCTGGTGATTATCGCCCGTCCCGAATCCCCTGAGGACGACCTCACGTCGGTCGGCACGACCATCGCCATTGGTGTCGGTCATCAACCAGATTTTCGTTCCTTCCGCGACATAACACGCGTCGCCTTCTCCCGGCGCTATCTCCAAGCCGGTCGGAATCATCAGGCCGTCGGCAAACACGGTCGACTTGTCCGCCCGACCATCATGATCCGTGTCCTCGAGGATGATCACCTGGTCGTTAGGTTCTTCTCCGGGCTTCAGCTGCGGATAGACCTTTGAACCTGCCACCCATAACCTCCCACGCTCATCCCAACGCATCTGGATAGGGTTGACGACTCCGTCCACCTCACTCGCGAATAGGTTTACTTCAAACCCGGGGGGCACCTTGAAACTTGCCAGTTCTTCCGCAGGAGAGATTCCCTGCGCCGCACTGGCACACGCTGCAATCCCAGCTCCTATAATTACGCTAAGGCCAGCGCGGCGGGAACGAGAAAGACACCTCATGACAATTGCGTTAGACGTCACTTGGAGCCCAATTGGCGGGCCAGCGCCCAGATCTCGGTTTCTCGGGCGCCGACGAGTGGCAACCATGCTTTCATCTCTTCCGGAAACCATCGCTTCTCCGGGTCGAGATGATCCCGGCTTGCCGGCTGGACCGTGCGATCTCCATCCAGAAATGCCCAGTTCTGCGGCCGCAGATAGTTAAACCAAAGCTGGTTCTTCGATTGAATCAATTCCAGGAGCCGGCGCTCATCACGATTGAAGCTCTCGTCCTTCCTTTTCACTCCCGCCAATGCATCCGCCAATTGCATGGCAATCCCGAATTGCCCTCGTTCGTTAAGGTGCAATCCATCCCGATAATCGCCGGCTGCGAACTCTCCCGGCAGCACACACGCCAGTTCTTTTCGTCGCGCCACTCTTCGCACCGCTTCGCCGTAACTTTTCAAGGCTCCGAACCGACCCGCCGCCGGTGAGCTTGGGGAGAGTGGCGTTGGACCAATCAAAATCACCCGGCGCTTTCCACCGCCACTCACGCGCTCGACTAGCTTCTCCAATTCTTTCTCAAAATCTGCCATCCCGGAGGCTCCCCGAAGACTTTCCATCTGACCGAATTGCAACAACGCCACCGTTGCTCCCATTTCATCCAACTGTTGATCCAACGCAGGATAATTAAAATCCCTCGCCTGCTCAAAAGCCGTATCGCCCTCTTTCGCTATACCTCTGAACTTTAAGTGGTGATCCGGCGAAGCTTTCACAACCAGATACTCGAAATAGCCAAAGTCGGCCGCTGCCACCATATCCTCCCCTCCCACCAACGCCACGACGTCCAGCGGCCTAAAATTCCCGAAGTTTTCTCTCTCCGCCCGAGCACAGGCCGTGATAATCGCAAACGATACGAGCGCCAACAAAGGCAGCCTCACAATTGATAGACGCGAGAAACCAGATTGGACGTGGTGATCGCCGCCTCGAAAGCGCATGATTCTTCAGGAAGCCCTTGGGCATTTTCAGACTTGGCAGGCGTGCAGAAAATGTCGCACGCCTGCCATTCGCCTTAGAAACCGACGCGGGCGGAAAGTCGGAAATTTCTTTCCTCGCCCCAAGCGCCGGTATTCAAAGCGGTTGCTCGAAAATATTGCTTATCGAGAAGATTGTTCACATTCAGGCCCAAATCGATCGGGCGGTTCCACATCCGTGTGCGATATCCCAACATAAGGTTGGTTACAATATAGCTCGGCGTCCACAGTTCCTCCGCAATGCCGTCGCGGTTGAGGTCGAAGTTGCCTTGATAGGTCACGTCGCGGTATTGAGCACCGCCACCGATTGAGAATCCATTGAGGGGGCCGCGACTAAACCGATACGAAACAACCACATTCGAACGCACCTTGGTAAATCCACCACTCGGCGTCCCCTCCGGGACACTCGCCAGAAAGGCATCCGTTACCGGAGTCGGGCCTTTCGCTTTGGCCTGAGCCTGAACGGTCTTAACTGCGGGATATCGATCCGTGTTGCTCAGCTTGTTACTGGAGTAGTTCCAGAGGAACTTCAGATTTGAATTAAGGTTCAAAATCGTCTCGAACTCGACCCCCTGGGGAGTGACAGTTTGAGTATCCGTGCCCGACGGATTGACCCCGGGAACCAAGAGACGCAGTTCGTCACTCACAGCCGTCAGGATCGACGCGGCGTTCTGCTTATTGTTTTTGTAATAATTCCAATTCGACTCGATTGCTCCATCGAGGAACGTCCAGCGAAGCCCGTAGTCCAAGCCATACCCCTTGGGAGACCCAATTTCCGTACCAGGAATGAAACCATTGCCACCAGCCGCGACATTCAAGGAAACACTTTCCCCATAGTTGGCGGAAAGAGAAAGAAAATCGAAGGCACGAAAGACCAACCCATAATTCACGGAGTCACCCTTGACTCTCGTTTGCGCACCGTTCCAGCCGGCCCCCCCGACGGTCGCATTGCCACTACCAACAGCCTGTCGCGGAAACTCGGGCAACATGTAGTCAAGGGCGGTGATTTGCGTGGTCGAGCGAGGTGAGTTGGCATTGTCTTTGGCGACGTTATAAAACAGGGTTCCGGTCGTGCGGGCAAACCCGTCCCTGCGCCAACCGACGAACGTATGTAGTCGTTCCTTAAAGTACGTGCCGGAAGCCCCGAGGCTGGCGCCGTTGTTCCAATAACCCCGCCAGAAGAGACGGCCATTGTTCCCGTCGGCGGTAATATCCCGGGTATAGATCGACTGGCCTGGCACGATTGCCGCGTTGGTGATATTCGTCCCATCTCCGTCATCCAGATAGAACCGGCGATAGAAGCGGTTATTGTTCTGGGTTATAAGATTACCCCGATAGGCGGCGATCGTGTTCTCATTGATATACGAGCCCTTAAACTTTGAACTACGGGGATCAACAAACTCCGAAAAGTTTACGAAATTCGGATCGTAGGAGTGATAGTGCAAGCTTCCGATGATATTCTGCGTCGTGAACGGAAGCTTAAGATTATAAACTGCTGATGCCTGATAAAAAGCCGTCGGCTCGGTGAAGTAGTACTCGCGGTTCACATATTCATTATAGTATTTATTGTAATATGGATTGGCGACACCGCTGGGCAGGGTGGGGTTGGTGTCTTTGTAAACTGAAGCCACGGAGGATCCCACCGTGGTTCTCGTGGCTTTTCTATTTTTGCTGCGCTGAAGCAGCAGCTGGAGGTTTAGATTATCGCCAACGGTTTGATCGATGGTTAGATTCATCGCCGCGTAACCGCTGTTATTATAAGCGTCCGGGCCCCGGAAATTCGTTACTGGTCCGAGGAAACCCCGATTGACCAGTGCGAGGTTGGTTCCGCTCGTGCGCTGCAATCCGACAGTATCATAGGTCATTCCCAACGCTGGAATGTATGTGAGTCCCCCCGTTGCTATGGCGTAGGGCGTGGTTGCACCCGTCCTTTCCGAAGTCGCAAACTGATCGGCAAGGATTCTTTGCGACATGATGAGATCCTCGTTCCCATAGTCGATGTGAGCATTGATATTTGTTTTTCCCCGGAACGGGCGGTAATTAATTGTAAAGAGCCCCCCGCGGAATTCTCGGCCGGCGTAATGCGCCAAGGCATCGGTTTTTTGATAAGCGATTGACGTTCTGAAGGCCAATTTTTGCTTTTCGTTGTCAATCAAGACGCGATTGATATCCAATTCGGTGCGAAAGAGATTATAGGATCCCACCATGAACCGCAGGGTTTCTGTGTTCTTAAGGCCAGCCCGTTTTGTGACTTGATTTGGATTTCCGCCGGCCCCTGCTCCCGTATAAAGGAATCCATTGGGTCCCCGCAAGATTTCAACCCGATCCATGCTATGATTATCGGGATTATAGGCCACATAGATGCCATCACGGAGATTGCCGGTCGCGATTCCGCGCATTCTTTGCGCCCCGCCGGAGGGAATTGACGTTTCCGGTCCTGGCTCCGCCTCGCCCGATATATAATACTTGGAAAGTTCATCGATATGGGTGATCATGAGATCGTCCATCAGATCTCGATTCATCACCGAGATGGTGCTCGGCAGATCCCGGATGTCCGTCGCAATTCCCAATCCGGCCAGTGTCTGGGTAGAGCGATATCCGAGTTGACTCGTGCCGGCCACTTCGAACGGCGACATCTTCACCGCTTCCTCCTTCAACGTTGCGGAGGTTGTTTTGGCCGAAGGCGGTGATACCGGTGCAAGCTGGGCGGAAACGAAAACCGGCAGACTAAGGCAACAGACGAGTGCCAGCAGATGAGGTATCCGCTGACTGATACCGAGGTTACTCGATGGGATCCCCCGGCGGGAGGAATGATTCAGTTTCATAGGATGAGCGCTTTTCATTTGGTTCTGGGTGACTAAATTGATATAAAATTGAAATCCGGTATTTCTGAAGAAGGATCGAATGATATCGATCGTGTTAGCGCCGCATGGGATCATCCGAGCACTTCCCGTATACTTACTTCGCGCTTCTCGATTAAAGAGCGTTTGGCTGCGTCGAGTACGGCGATGACCTCGACTTCCTCTTCGATGGGCACACTCTCTTTTCCCGTCCGCACCATTTCGAAAAATCCATTTAGCAGATGGATGTAAAGATCGGTTAAATCCGGCGTCAGGCTGCGCGACCCCTTTGTTCCGTAGAGATTGATTTGATAGGCCGTGCGCATCCATTGCCGCTCCGCTACGATCAGCATAAGGTCACGACCGTTCGCGAACCGGACCCGAACAAGATTTCGACCGGGCTGGCCAACATTCAAGCAGGACACGGCCCCACGGCCAAGAACGGCGTAGGCCATCTCCAAACCATGGATTCCGTAATACACGAGATCGTTGCTCCCGGTAACTGTAGCCAAATGGACCTCGCCGAGAGCCGGCACTTCCTTGGCCAACGCGACGATATCCGGAACGAACCGGAGTGAGCTCGCCGACATGAAAGGCGTTCCGAATTTGCGCGAGAGTTCGGCAATCCCTTTCGCTTGCTTCGCCGTCATGGCGAGCGGCTTATCGCAGAACGTCGGCACCCCTTTCTGCAGCGGAGTTCGCGCATAGCGCCAGTGTTCGCCGGAGCCGTCATCCACTATCAGAACCGCGTCTACACCGTCCGCGCATTCATCTGCACTGTCGCAAACTTTATCAATGCCACATACGTCGGCAAGCCGCTCTGCGCAGCTTTTAACCGGGTCCCAAATTTTCACCACCTGAACTCCCTCAATACGCTTTCGAGCAGCGACAAACGTCCCTTCAAACTGCTTGCGCTTGGTTTCGCTATAGCCGTTGCAAGCGGTTGCAAATGCTGTCCCGTGATTGGATCCTGACAACCGTGGGGCGTCCATGTAGCCGTAGGTTGCCGCCGAGATAAGTCCTAACCTGAGCCTGCGATTCTCGGCTGCACCGCTCACCTTGACAGGGTACCCCATGGGGCCCGCGAGCGCTCCAGCAACTGCAGCCGATGAGGAAAGTTTTAGAAAAGCCCGGCGAGAGGTGGTCTCAGCGGGTTGCGTCGTCATGCGCATCGATGGATCAAGGAAATTGAGATGGCGTGAAGCAGTTTGAGTGAGAGATTGGGGAATCCTCTCGGCCAAGTCTGCGGGGTTGCCTTACAGAAAGGACAGCAGTTCCCTGTTCTGCAACGTTAATGTTTTGTTGCATCTACATCCTGCTTGCGTTGCCCCACCCCTCGTTTTGTTCATTTTTATGGCTCAAGCCCAAAGTTCAAATGACCCCAGACGGCCTACCGACCTTGATCTCTTAGCCCGTGTTCGGCGGGCCGTGACAAATGGCCCGACCGATCGGCCCCTTCCCACCACCCGGGAGTTCGGCAAACGATTTGGCGTAGCCAACACAACCGTTTTCAGGATTCTCCAGAAACTGACGCAGGATGGTGAAATCTGGCAGCATCCCACCAGCGGTCGCTACTATCCGGCCACCGCCCGCGCACTGCTTGACCGGCCCAAGCCCGTAGCGTGCCTGATCCGTAGACTCGAACTCGACAGCGAACAATACCGGGAGCTTCTCGAAGGAGTGAGCGTCGGCTGTGGTGCGCTGCACCGCACGATGCTGCTTTGGCATGACGAGTTGCTCGTCAACCATCCAAACCCCCACGAACCGCCGGTCTTCGCCCAGATCGCCCAACAGCGGGCGATTCTGAACGACTTCCTTGATCGTCACGGCGATGCCGCCGGGGGATTCGTGCTCGATCACGTCTGGGGAGACGATAGCTTGCGGGTGCACGCCGCGCGATTGAAGCCAGCGGTCGTGTTATTCCGTTCCTGCGACTTGGAGAGTTACAGTAATATCCGCGCTGATTTTCGCTCCGGTGCGCTCAAGGCGCTCGCGCATTTACTCGGCCGCGGCTTTGAACAGATTATTCCGGTCGAACCGTTTCTGGGTGACCCGGCTGTCGCCGAATTCAGCGCCGCGCTTGTGACAGCTGCCGATGAACTCGGTTGTCGCAGCCGCTTGAGCCCTATCGAGCCCGGCGGCACGGATCAGGAACGCACCCAGATCATCGACCGGTTGCGGCGCTCAACGAAACGCACCGCCCTCGTTTGCCCCGAGGACAATGTGACGGCGCTTCTCGCCGCCGCCGCGTCAGTGGCCGGGCTCCATTGCCCTACCCGCGTCGGGCTCCTTTCCGTCATGGGGACAGATTTTGCAACGAAAGCAGGGATCAGCTGCTTGCGCTACGATTTCCGAAAATTGGGCCGGATGGCGATCGATGCGATCGCAAGCTCCACTCCCGTGCGCGGCGTGCTCGAGCCGCAATTTTTCAGCGGCACCACCACTTGAATCAATTGCGGTTTTCGTCCTTCATTCTCCCACTCGGAGAAGACGAGGAACGAGCACGAAGATATTCCTTGATTGGCACTATTGGGGCAGCGCAAACGCGACGTAGACATCATCCGATTTCGACCCGAGCTTTCCGCCGCCGCACGCAATGACGATATATTGTCGCCCGCCGGCCATATAGGTCGAAGGAGTCGCATAACCGCCGGTTGGCAGCTTGCTCTGCCACAAAATCCGGCCGGTCTTGCGATCAAATGCTCGAATCATTTCGTCCGGCGTCGCCGCGATGAAGACCAAGCCGCCTGCGGTCACCACGGGGCCGCCGTAGTTGGCGGTTCCAGTTGGCGCATGCCCCTGCGCAGTGAGCTCCGGAATCTCGCCCAGCGGGACTTTCCACAGGTACTGCCCTGTATTGAGGTCGATGGCGTTGAGTGTGCCCCACGGCGGTTTCACCGCTGGATATCCGTTCGGATCCAACCAGTGCTCATAACTCACCACCCATGGCACGCTGCTCATGTCGGCCGGGCTTGTCGATTGTGCCCCGTCGTTCCGCGCGGTAAGCAACGCGGTCGGTGCACCGATCGCGCCCATGAGATAGTCCACCAAGGTTTCCCGAGCAGCGTCGGCCAGAAAACCAAAAGCCGGCATTACCCCGCGTCCGGCCCCGATCAAGGTCATCACCTCGTCCCGCCGCAGACGCTCGTTAAGCTTGTTGAGCGCCGGAATATTCTGCAACGGGTTCCCGGCGCGATCGGCCTGATGACATCCAGAGCAAAATCGAAGATAAGTGCCGCGGCCGAGGTCGTGCTTGCTGGCGCTCCCTCCCCCTGACGCTTCCACCATTGTAAGAATCCACGGCGTATCGCTGCCATTCACATACATGACACCCGCCGGGTCGACCGCCGCGCCGCCCCACTCCCCGCCACCATCCAGACCAGGATTGACGATGGTCCCTTCGCGGCTGGGCGGTTGAAACGGCACGTGCTGCCGCAACCGCGCGAAGCGATCGACTGCGGCCCGATGGGCCGCGGGCGTCAGGTTGGTCAGGTCTTCATACGCCAGGGTCTGCCGGCTGAACGGAGCCGGCGAAACCGGCAGGGGCTGGGTCGGCCACGTTACCTCGCCCGGAATGTCCGAGGCCGGAGCCGGGCGTTCCTCGATCGGGAAAAGCGGCTCGCCCGTTTCGCGATGAAACACGAAGACATGGCCGGATTTGGTCGTTTGGGCCACGGCAGGAATCTCGCGCCCGTCCCTGCGGATCGTGAGCAAATTTGGGGGCGCCGGAAGATCGCGGTCCCAAATGTCATGCCGGATCATTTGATAGTGCCACACCCGCTTTCCCGTGCGCGCATCCAGACAAATCAATGAATTGCTGAAGAGATTCTCGCCGACCCGGTTGCCGCCCCAGAAATCGTAGGCCGCCGAACCCGTCGGTACAAAAACGAGGCCGCGCTCTTTGTCGAGGGCCATGCCCGCCCAGCAGTTCGCCCCACCGAAGGACTTCCAGGCGTCCGGCGGCCAGGTTTCATATCCGTATTCACCCGGCTGCGGGATCGTGTGAAACGTCCAGACGAGGCGCCCCGTATTAAGATCGTAGGCCCGGATATGCCCCGCCGCCGCGGTGCCGTGCGACTCGCTCGTCCGGGTCGGCAGGATGTAAAGATCCCCGAACACGACACCGGGCGTACCGGAATTCAGCACCATCTTGTCCGTGGCCTGGCCGGCCTTGAAATCGATCATCCCCTGATCGCCGAACGAGCGAACGAGCCGGCCCGTGCCGGCATCCACCACGTAGAGGTACCGATCATGGGCGAGCACAAGGCGCCGGTCGCCACCCTTGGTCCAATAAGCGAGACCGCGATGCCGGACGTCGCCCATCTTCGACCGCCCGTCCGCGTGGGGATCAAAACGCCAGAGTTCCCGGCCTGTGGCCGCGTCAAGCGCGACAAGTTTCTGCAACGCCGTCGTCCCAAAGAGCACGCCGCCAACCACGAGCGGATTGCATTGAATTTGCTTCCGCATGTCGGGCTTGAAGTCGCCCGAGCGATACATCCACGCCACCTCAAGTCGCTGCACGTTGGCGGGCGTGATCTGCGCGAGCGTGGAATAATGGCTGCGGTCTTCTCCGCCGAGGTAGCTCGGCCAGTCGGCACCGCTTTGCGCCCATAAACCGGCTACAGAAAAAAAACAGGGCAAGACGCGAATAAGCTTCATCCGATAAGTTCTTAAAGGTTGCTCAGATTGACCACGGAGATCTGGCGTCATCTGCCATGGATAAAACCCGCTATCACAGTTCAGAAGGCAACTTTGCTATCCGATAAAAAAGTTTCTCCATTCTCGCGGCTGGATATGACGCAGCAGCATTCATAGCTGGGAACCTATCTCGATTCCATGTCGCTCCCGAACGGCGTGAATCTCCTCCCTTTGCAAGGCCCACCGTCCCCGGCAACTCGAACCGTTTTAGATGAGCCCCCACACACACAGCCTCAAGTTCGAGTGCGTCGGGGCCACCCGGGGCGCTTCGCGTCGCCAATCCGGACGCATTTTTTGGCGATTAATATAGTCAGGGAGACGATTTCGCTGGGGCTATCACTTCGCCAACAATGGCGTAGTAACAGGTCATATTAAGGATAGTCGAGAGCGGGCAGGCTTTGACGTCGTAGCCGGGGAGTTCCAAACACCCGTCGGTAATCGGCCAGTGTGGGTTGATGTAAAGGTGGCGCGGATTGCGGGCCTGCTCGGGGCCAGGAGCCGCGGAAGTGAGGGCAATCGTGCGAGCACCCAATGCGTTTGCCGACGCCGTCAGCGCATCTTCGTTCTGATAGGCGAGGAACAAAGCCACGTCGCCATCGCCGAGATTTTCTCGAATCCAAGCCATCCCTCCTTTCTCAATCGTGAGCAGTGAGGTGTGGGTGAAAAAATTCACATCGCCTCGAATGCCGGCTTCGATCGGCGGCAGGTGCCCCATCAGGCTTCGCGCGATGTGCTTGCGCGCAGTGGTTGCTTCGCGAAACCAGACGGTGGCCTTGCGGAGGTTTTCCATCTCCCCGCCGCGGATGGCTTCGAGCGATTGGCGAACGCGGGTGAGAAACGTCTGGGCAAACTGCCCCCGCGGGACCGGCTCGGGGCGGAAATCCGGTTCAAACATCAATCCCTTGGTCCGATTGTAACGCGCACGCCCCTCGTCGAGAAATATACTCAAGTAGATGGCCAGTTGTTTGTGCTGACGGCGACAAGCTCCAAGCAACTCCGCGAAAAAAGTCCACTCGGCCGTGGTGATCGCTGGCGAAACCGTGGGAATGAAGGCGTCCCGCCCAGGAGGTCGCACAATAAAGCTATCCATCGGAATGTCCACCGGCACGAATCTTAAATTTGCCGAAGGCGACCGTCGCGCCAAGGGATTCTCAAATGAGGCAAATACGATCACCAGCGCATCCGCGGATTTCAGCTTCTCAAGGGCGGCGGCAAGTTTCCCTGGCGTGCCATAATCACTTAGCAGGACAATGTCGTTGCGGCTAAGGAGCGGCAGCGGCTTTTCGAGCGCGAGCGCCTTTGCGCCGCAGGGGCCACCCGCCCGGCCCAGAAGTTCCGACACCATTCCAGGTTCGCCGGCTAAGTAGATATTGCCGCCCGCCACCAGGCGCGCGGCACTCTCATCTGCCACGTCGGCGAGGTTATCCAACCTCTTCTCAAGCGATCGCACCACTTGGAGTTGAGCCTCGATGTATCGCTCGGCTACCCCGGCGTTCATTGTGCCGCTGGAGAGAAGGGCCAAGGAAATTCCTAGCCACAGTGGCCTCGTAATTGCGATTAGGTAACGGTGATACATGGTGGGGATGGGATTGAGGATTCGGAAACGTGTTATCTGATGATGACGGCGAAGAAACAGCTGCTTGGGCGCTCCGGGGCTATTTCGCTTTCCCCAGCTGGGTAAGATAGGCGAAGAGATCACGGAGGTCCTCCGGGCTGAGCGCATCGGTGAGTCCGGCCGGCATCAGCGAACCCACCATTTCACGGATCGCGATATCCGACTCGGCGATCACATGCTCGGCACCGGCGGGATCGCGCAGCGTAACCTGTGACGCGTTGCCGGCGACCACCACACCAACGATCACCGCGCCCGCCTTCGTCGTCACCTTGATGGTTTCGAAGCCCTCCTTGATCTCGCGTTGCGGCTCGAGGACCATGCCGATCATCAGCTCCAGCGGTTGCGCGCTACCGATCGAATCGAGCGCGGGGCCAACCTCGCCCCCGACATCGCCCACGCGGTGACACGTGAGGCAAGCGAGCTCGGGTCGGCGAAAAACCTCCGCGCCATGGTTCGCGTCGCCCCGGGCGAGCACCTGCGCGGCGACGCTGCCGGTGACGAACGGCGACGCCCGCAATCGACCGTAGACCGGGACGATCGGCGACGCATCTTTTTGCGCGACTCGGTTCGCCGCGGGCGTGGGTGGAGGCAGCTGGTCGAGCGTCTTCACCAGCTCGCGCCACTCCGGTTTCCATTGCGTCGCACCTTGGGCGAGAAGCGGCTGCCACGCGGGCTTGAGCACCGCGACCGCAGCGCGCAAGGCGGTTTCGATGAAGGGATCGCGCGCCTGTTCCGCCACGGTCAGCACGATTGCCATGGATTCGCCCCGCAAAATATTTCCCGCGGCCACCACCGCCGCGAGCCGTACCCGGGAGTCGGCGTCGACGGCGAGACGGCCGAGTTCTACCAACGGATCAAATCCGGCCGGCAGGCGATCCGCCCACCGCGCCAAAGTGCCCGCAGCGTAGGCGCGGGCCTCGGGCCGCTGGGCCGCGAGCACGCGCCGCAAAAGGATCGCATCGACGGTCTCGTGCGCTTCGAAAACGCCGAGCGCCTGCATCCAGGCAAATTCCACGTCGGAAACCTTCGGATCGAGGCGCTCACACCACGCGTGCAAGGCCTTCGTCACCATCGCGGTGTCGCCCCCGAACAACACGCGTTTCGCCTGTTCACGCGGCCAGCGGTCGGTTGAACGAAGCAGTTCGAACAGTTCCGGCAGCGACGCTCCCGCGATTTTCGGCGGCGTCAGGAGCGGCCGGCCCTTCGCCGTGATGCGCCAGATCCGGCCGTGCGCCTTGTCCCGATCCGGATGGCGGAGGCTCACCTGATAGTGACCGATGATGGGGTTATACCAATCCGCCACATAGAGCGCGCCATCCGGCCCAAGTTTAACGTCAATCGGTCGAAAGCTGCCGTGGCTGCTCCGGATCAACGGCGGCAGCGTCGGGTGATCCCCCACCTTGAGGCCCGAAGCATCGCGCGTGATCGCCAGGGTCCAGACCGAGTTGTTGATATAGCCACCCGCAAGAAGCAGCCCCTGCCACTCGTCGGGAAAATGAGCGCTCTCGATAATCTCAGGATTACTGGTCTTACGGCCGCGTCCCTGGCTCCAGATGGGCTGACGCCGTCCACCCTGCCAGCCGCGAATCAACTCCGGCGCCGGATAGTACATCGTCCCACTGTTTCCGGCCACCACGATCGGCTGACCCCAATGCGTATACACCCAGCCCCACGGATTTTGCGGATCGGCCGGACCGCCGTAAAAGGCGTCGAGTCGCTGTTCGCGTGGTCGATAACGCCAGAGTCCCGCTTGATCCAAACGCGTCACGCCCAACGGCGTCTCGACCCGGGCAAAGCCGTGAAGGCCCTGGCAGAACATCAACTCTCCACCGGGACTCCAGCGAAACGAATTGATGTTCTGATGATTGTCGCCGGTGCCAAATCCCCGCAATACCACCTCGCGCCGATCCGCCCGGCCGTCGCCATCCGTGTCCGTCATGAGCCAGATTGTGGTTCCCTCTCCCACATAACATGCGGCCCCCGTCCCGCTTCCCGGGGCGAGTTCCAAGCCGGTCGGAATCATCAAGCCATCGGCAAACACCGTCGTCTTGTCCGCCTTTCCATCGTGATCGGTGTCCTCAAGAATCAGCACCTGGTCGTTCGATTGCTCGCCCGGTTTGATCAACGGATAGGTTTTGGTGCAGATTACCCAAAGCCGACCACGTTCATCCCAGCGCATCTGGATCGGTTTAACGACCCCGTCCTTCTCACTGGCGAAAAGATTCACTTCAAAGCCGGGTGCGACCTTAAACGATTCGAATTCATCGCCGGCAGCATTGCCCACCTGGGCTCGCAGAAAAGAAACCGCCGCCCAGGTAGCGAAAGCAACCAGGCAGGTCGGACGAAGGAGAGATGAGCTAAAAATCATGGTGGGGTGTTACGAAAATTCGATTTCCTCAAATCACTTCGTTCCCAATCCGCGCGCGAATTTCCAGATTTCGTCCTCCTGCATCGCGATGAGGGGAAGCCACCCTTTCATCTCTTCGGGAAACCACCGCTTTTCCGGATCAACGTGATCGCGACTGCTGGGCTGCACCGTCCGGTCCCCATTGAGAAAGGCCCAGTTCTGCGGCCGCACATAGTGAAACCAAAGGCGGTTCTTGATCTGAATCATACCGGCGAGTGTCGACTCGTCTTTGCGTAAAAGCTGGCCGGCACCATGATCCACGCCCAAGAGCCGCGCGGTTTGGGCTGCGATAGCAGCGTGACCGGCTTCGTTCAAATGAAGTCCATCTCGATAACCCTCAAGGGTCAGCTTTGCTGCATCGGCCGGCATCACCACCAGCAATTCTTTGCGCTGCGCGATTTCCCGGATGGCAGCGGTATAGGCTGGGAGTGATTTGAAACGCGCGGCCGCCGGGGAGTCGGCCGGGACTGGAGTCGGCGCCTGCAAGACCACTTTCCTTTTCCCTCCGCCGCTCAACCGTGCGATCAGAGTCTCGTACGCCGCCACGAAGTCGGACACCCGGGCGTCACCCGCCATGCTTTCGATCTGACCGAATTGCGCAATGACCACGGTGGCTCCGGCGTCATCAAGCTGCTGTTCGAGCGCTGGATAATTGAGATCACGCACCTGTTGAAAAACCGTGTCGCCCTCCCAGGCCAGACTGCGGAATTTGATCCGATAGTCCGGCCAGGCGCGGGTCAGCCGCAATTCAAGCTGCCCGAACTCGGCTGCCGCAGCTGCATCCTCGCTACCCACGAATGCGACCACATCGTTGGGCTTGAAGAATGGTGCGGCAGCCCGACCGGCTGAAACGCCGACGTTCAAAACGAGCACCACGACTAGGAGGGTAGAAATATTCACAGAAGGATTCCCAAAATTACCAGATCATGGCGGCACCAAAAAGGGCCGAGAACGCCCAGTGGTGTCGCGGCCAGTGTGGACGCTTCTTCCGAAACGCCATAAGACAGCTCAGGATCTGCGCTAAGCGAGAGCCCGCACTTTAGGCGCGCGCTCACGGAATCGCAGATAAAGGAACTCAAATACACGGGGGGGGGGCGGGGACAGATCCGAAACAGACAATGACTTCATGTTGTGCAACAACTTATTTTTGTGGCTAAACTTAAAGTAGGGCCGGAGCAGAAAATTTCGCCCCATCCGAGCTGACTGAGATTCATTTCGCTCGTAAGTTGAGGATTGGATTTCCGGAGTCAGCCGCTGTGCCAATTGCCCTCGCAGCAAACCCGCCTGAGGCCGGACGAACGCGTAGTCTACCGAGCCCAGCCCCGACCGAAAAAATGAACTGCGTCGTTGCCTCGTGCCCGGGGGATTAGCAGCGTGGCGCTTTATGTCCGCAGACCATCCGGCTCCGAGCGCGTCCGCCGCCACTCCCGCACCCAGTGATTTCATCCGAGAAATCGTCGCGCAGGACGTCGCCGCCAAACGCCACGAGCAGATCGTCACCCGCTTCCCGCCCGAGCCCAACGGCTACCTGCACCTCGGTCACGCAAAGTCCATCTGCCTGAATTTCGGTGTCGCCCGGGAGCACGGCGGCGTGTGCAACCTGCGGTTCGACGACACCAACCCGGCCAAGGAGGAGATCGAATACGTCGAGTCCATCATCACCGACGTCCAATGGCTCATCGCCGGCTGGGCCGACCATTGCCTCGGCTTCAAGCCCAAAGGCGCGCATCCGGCACTCCAGGCCGTTGACGGCAAGCCGGATTATTACCTGGCCCCGGTTGATCCCTCCGGTCTCAGGGTTCCGGTTTCAGGTCTCGCTGCGGAGCCCTTCTACGCCTCCGATTATTTTGACGCGCTCTACGAGTATGCGCTCGAGCTCATCAGACGCGGCAAGGCCTATGTCTGCGACCTGAACGCCGAAGACACCGAGAAATACCGCGGCGCGCCGGACAGGTCCGGCCAGGACTCGCCGTTTCGCAACCGCAGCGTCGCGGAAAACCTCGACCTCTTTCAGCGCATGAAGGCCGGCGAGTTTCCCGACGGGGCCCGCTCGCTGCGCAGCAAGATCGACATGGCGTCGCCCAACATGTGGCTGCGCGACCCGCTGCTCTACCGCATTCGCCACATCCCGCACTACCATGCCGGCGCGAAATGGTGCATCTATCCCCTCTACGACTACGCCCACTGCCTGAGCGACTACCTCGAGGGCGTCAGCCACAGCCTGTGCTCGCTCGAGTTCGTCGCGCATCGCGCGCTCTACGACTGGGTCCTCGAGAACCTCGGCTTGCCCCGGCCGCTGCCCCACCAATACGAATTCGCCAAGCTGGTCCCCACCTACACACTCCTGAGCAAGCGCAACATCCTGCGCCTCGTGCAGGAGAAAGTCGTCGCCGGCTGGGACGACCCTCGCCTGCCCACCCTATCCGGCCTCCGCCGGCGCGGCATTCCCGCCAGCGCGATCCGCCAGTTCGTCATCAGCGTCGGCGTGACCACCTTCAACAGCCTAACCGACATCGCCGTGCTTGAGCACGCGATCCGCGAGGACCTGAATGCGAAGGCTGTCCGCCGCCTCGCGGTCCTGCGCCCGATCAAGCTCGTCCTGACCAACATTTCCGCCGGCGAAGCGCTCGCATGCGAGGCCGTCAACAACCCGCAGGACGAAACTCCCACCCGCCGCTCGGTCGCGCTCACCCGGGAGGTGTTCATCGAAAGCGAGGATTTCGCCGAGGTCCCGCCGCCGAAATATTTCCGCCTCAAGCCCGGCGGCGAGGTGCGGCTGAAATATGCCTGCATCATCAAGTGCGACGAAGTGGTGAAGGATGCGTCCGGCCAGCTCGTCGAACTGCGCTGCACCGCCGATCTCACGACTCGCGCCGGCGAACCCAACGTCGACCGCAAGGTGAAGGGCACGATCCACTGGGTGAGCGCCACCCAGGCCGTCGACGCGGAAGTCCGGCTCTACGACCGGCTCTTCACCATCCCCGCGCCCGGCGCCGAGGAGGATTTCAAGAAGTTCATCAACCCGCACTCGCTCGAGGTCGTGACGGCCAAGCTTGAGCCCGTGCTGGCGCAGACCACGCCCGATGATCGCGTCCAGTTCGAGCGCCTCGGCTATTTCACGCTCGATCCCAAGGACTCGGCCCCGGGCCGGCTCGTTTTCAACCGCACGATCACCTTGAAGGACACCTGGGCCAAGCCGGGCGGTTCGAAGTGAAGCGGAAGATTTGCCGTGGATGATTCCCTGCCGCCGCTGAACGCCGCCGAAGTCCGCGTGCTCGGCGCGCTGGTCGAAAAACAGGTCACCACGCCCGACTATTATCCGCTGACCCTCAACGCGCTCACCAACGCGTGCAACCAGCTCACGAACCGGGACCCGGTCGTTTCGTTCGACGAAGCCGATGTGGTGCGCGCGCTCGACGGGCTGCGCGAGAAGCGCCTCGCCACGCTCTTTCACGGGGCGGACAGCCGCGTGCCGAAATACAAGCACACCCTGACCGACGTGCTGCTGCTGACGCCGGCCGAGATCGGCCTGCTGTGCGTCTTGATGCTCCGCGGCCCGCAAACCGTCGGCGAACTGCGAACCCGCACGGAGCGCTTTGCCCCCTTTGCCAACCTCGGGGAGGTCGATGAAGCCCTGACGGCACTGGCCGCCCGGCCCGTGCAGCCATTGGTCGCAAAGCTCCCCCGCCAGCCGGGCACCAAGGAGTCACGTTATACCCACGTGCTGAGCGGACCGGTGGCGGCGCCATCCGCGGAATCCGCGCCTCCTCCAGAACCGGCCACGCTCGTCGCCCGGGCCGAAAACGAGCGCATGGCGCAAATGGAGACGGAAACGGCCGCATTGCGCCAAGAACTGGCTGAATTAAGGCAGCAGTTCGCGGACTTTCGCCGGCAGTTCGAGTAGGCCGGCGACGGTTTCGTGGCGGGGCGCCCCCGCGCTTGCATTCGTGCAAAATCCTCTGGTTCACTGACCCCTTGTGAAGCAGAGCATCGTCACCCTCGACATGGAAGGCGTCCTCACGCCGGAGATCTGGATCGCCGTCGCCGAACGCACGGGGATTCCCGCGCTGCAGCGCACGACGCGGGACGAACCAGACTACGACAAGCTCATGCTCTACCGGCTGGACCTCCTCGCCCGGCACGGGATCACGCTCTCGAAAATTCAGGAAACGATCGCCGCGCTGCCGCTGCTGCCCGGCGCGCGTGAGTTCGTCGATGCCCTCCGGCAGCGCACGCAGGTCATCATCCTCTCCGACACCTTCGAGCAGTTCGCCCAGCCCTTCATGCGCCAGCTCGGCTGGCCGACGCTTTTCTGCCACCGGCTCATCGTCGAGAACGACCGCATCACCGGCTACCAACTGCGGATGCCCGACCAGAAAAAGCACTCGGTCGCGGCCCTGCAGTCGCTCAACTACAACGTCGTCGCCGCCGGTGATTCGTTCAACGACACGACCATGCTCGGCCAGTCCGACCATGGCATCCTGTTTCACGCTCCGGAGAACATCGTCCGCCAGTTCCCGCAGTTTCCGGCGGTGAACGACTACGCCGCGCTGCTGAAGCTGATCGTCGATCGCTTGTAAGCGGCGGGCCGCACTTTCACCCCCGGCGCAGCCCGCCGGCACCGATTGTGACTTATCCGGCGGCGAGCAGCCGCGCGATGCGTTGCCCCACACGCTCGCGGCCGAGAACGCGCATCATGCCCGTGATACTCGGGCCGACATTTGTGCCGGACAGCGCCAGCCGGGCCGGCGCCTGAAAGTCACCGAAACCAACGGTGTGGGTCGCCGCGAGCGCCTTGATCGCCTCCTCAATTGCCGTGTCGCTCGTGAGGTCGAAGGTTGGCAAGGCCGCCACCAAATCGCGCAAGCGGGCCTTCGGGTCACCCTTGGCAAACACCTTTTCGCGCACCTTCGCGTCGATCGGGAAATCCTCGGTGAAGAAATAAGTGGTGTAGGCCGGCAGTTCCTCGGTCCCCTTGATCTTGGGCTGGCTGAGCAACATCACCTCGCGGAAATAGCCGGCGTCCGCCGCCAGCGCCGCCGCCACCGGGGCGCTCGCTGGCTGGCGCTGGAAAAATTCCCGGGCCAGCGCGACGAAGCCGTCGGCCGGCAGCTCCAGCAGGTAGGCCAGATTCATGTGCGCGAGTTTCTTGTCGTCGAAACGCGCATTGCTCTGGTTCACACCGGGCAGGTCGAACAGGCGGATGATGTCCGCGATCGGCATTTTTTCCCGGTCGTCGCCCGGGTTCCAGCCGAGCAAACAAAGGAAATTCACCAGCGCCTCCGGCAGGTAACCGCGCCGCTGGTATTCCTCGATCAACGCCCCCTGGTCGCGCTTGGACATCTTGCCCGGCCCATTCTGCTTCAGGATGAGCGGAATATGGGCGAACTCCGGCGGCTTCACTCCGAAGCCCTCGTAGAGATGCACGTGCTTGCTCGTGTTCGAGAGATGGTCCTCGCCGCGGATGATGTGCGTCACGTTCATCGTGATGTCGTCGACGACATTCACGAGATGGAACACCGGATTGCCGTCCGAACGCACGATGACAAAATCCTCGTCCTCGACGCGCTCCACCCGGCCGCGAATGCGGTCCTCGATGACGACCGGCGGGCCCTTCACCTTCGTGACGGTCTTCTTGCGGTGCTCGTCGAACACCTCGAAGCGCTCCCCGAGCAGCCGGAACCAGATCGCACCATCCTTTTCGTAGGCGCGGCCGGCCGCGACGAGCCTGGCGACGTACTCTTGGTAGATCGCGCCGCGCTCGCTTTGCCGGTAGGGACCGAAATCGCCTCCGCCGTTTTTACCGACCTTCGGGCCCTCGTCCCAATTGAGGCCGAGCCAGCTCAGGCTGTCGTAGATCAGGTTGAGGAAGGCCTCGCTGTTGCGTTCCTTGTCCGTGTCCTCGATCCGCAGGATGAACGCGCCGCCGGTGTGACGGGCATACAGCCAGTTGAACAACGCCGTGCGGGCGCTGCCGATGTGAAAAAAACCGGTGGGACTCGGAGCAAAACGAACGCGAACTTGAGACATGAGCGTGAAGACAGAATTACAGGATGGATTCCAAAGCGAAACGGCTGATCGTCTCGATCCTGTTAACTCTGTCAAAGACTCCGTCCTCCACCCCGTCGAGTTCGCCGTCCGGATCGAAGACGCGGCGCGCGCGCAGGGATTTCGCGCCGAGCGGTTCGGCGAGGCCGCCGGCTGCCCGCTGTTCGCGCTGACCAGGCGCACGCCGGGGCCCCGGCCGCGGGTCTATCTTTCCGCCGGCATTCACGGCGACGAACCGGCCGGGCCGCTCGCTCTGCTCGAGTTGATCGAAGCAGGCCGGTTCGACGACCGCGCCGTCTGGTTTCTTTGCCCTTTGCTGAATCCGGCCGGGTTTATCCGCCGCACCCGCGAGAATGCCGAGGGCGTGGATCTAAACCGCGATTACAAGGCGCTCCGCTCCCATGAGATTCAGGGGCATGCGCGCTGGCTGCAACGCCAGCCCAACTTCAACCTCGCGATCTGCCTGCACGAGGACTGGGAAGCCGGGGGATTCTACGTTTACGAACTGAATCCGACGGGAGCCCGCAGCCTCGCCCGGCCGATGATCGAGGCCGTTGAAAAAGTCTGCCCCATCGAGAACGCCGCGGTGATCGACGGGCGGGCGCTCGATGAGCCGGGCATCATTCGCCCGATCGACGACCCGGCGCTGCGCGAACTGTGGCCGGAGACGATCTACCTGCGCGCCCACCACACGCAACTCGGCTACACGATCGAGACGCCCTCCGCGCTGCCGCTTGCGCGGCGCATCGCCGCGCACCGGGCCGCGCTCGACGCGGCGATTGCCCGCGTGGCGTAGGCCGACAGCCGCGGGCGTTACACGATCTCATCCAGCCGCACCGGCCGGTCCTGCTCAGCGGAAAGATCGGCGGCCAGCGCCACCCGGTGTGTGATCAATGCCTCGGCAAAACTCGTCAACGGCATGTCCTGCCCGCGATCCAAGGCGGAGAAAAACGACTCGAATTGCGTCTGGTAGGGATGATCGTAGACGTTGCCCGAATCGAGCATCGGGACGGCGAGTTCGCTCCAGCGGCGGGAGTCGAGGCCGGGGATGCGGCGCGAATGAAAGCGGTTGTCGAGCAACGAACCTTCGCTCCCCACGAGGTGTACGTGCCGGTAATAGGGCTGCACGCAATCGACGACCGAGGCGACCTTGCCGATCCGGCCGTCCCGAAAACGGACGACGGTGACCGACGTCGTGGGATACTCATACCGGGCGAAATCCGCGTTGGCCGAGCGGACCGAATGGCTGACCACGGACTCCACCTCGTTGCCCATGCAGAGCAGCAGGGAACTCAGGGCGTGCAGTCCGGCCGTGAGCAGGCTGCTGCCACCGGCGTCCTTGCGCGTGTTCCAACGATATTGCCCGTACCACGGGCCAATGCCGTGGAAGTAGTCGCACTCGCCGTAGTGAATCCGGCCGAGCAAGCCCTGGTCGATCAGGGCCTTGGTCGCGAGGAACTGGCCGGAAAAACGCCCTTCGAAACAAACGCAGCCTCGCACCGACGCGGCCTGAACGGCGGCGACGACCGCGCGCGTGTCCTCCAGCGAAAGCGCGATCGGCTTCTCCAGAATGAAATGTTTTCCCGCCCGGACCGCCGCGATCGCGTGGCTCGCATGCAGCTGGGGATAACTGCAGATCGAAACGGTGGGGATGTCGTCGCGCCGCAGCATGGCTTCCAGATCGCTGAACACCTCCAGCGCACAACCGTGCCGCTGGCTGAGCCCCGCTGGATCCAGCGGCCGCGAGGAGTAGACGGCGGTCACGCGCGCCAGCGTCGTGGCGTTGATCGCCGCGATGTGCGCCCCCGTCGCCCAACCGTAGCCAATCATGCCCACATTGTATTTTTTCATCATCGCAGTAGGGGTCACCAGCCGAGCAGCTCGCGCGAAATCCGAACCGCGCCCGCGCGCTGGGTCCGATTCAGCCGGCCTTCGAACGGCCACGTTTTCCGATTCGCGAGGTCGTGCACCAGCGGACCAATCGCGGTCAGCAGGCGGCTCAGTTCCGTCACCGAAACGTTGGCGAGCGTGTCGTGGCGGCTGTGGTGCTGCCAGCGTCCACCGACGAAGTTCGTGCGGCGAAACCAGATCGAGGGAATGCCGGCCCGGTTAAAGGGAAAACAGTCCACGAACGGCGTGATCACATGACGCACTTCGGCATCCAAGCCTCCCTGCGCGAGCCGGCGAGTCGCGAACCGGGCCAGACGCGGATCGCCCGCGAGCCACAGGCTGAAGTGCCCGAGGGGCGACGCCACGCTGTCGAAGTTGAGCACGAGGCCCGTGCGCTCCGTCCCCGTCTCGTGCCGGCGCACGAACGCCGTCGAACCGACGGACAGCTGTTCCTCGGCGCCGAAGGAGGCGAACTGGATCGTCCGCCGCCACGAGTGGCCCGCCAGCGCCCGCGCGAGCGTCAACAGCGACACGACGCCGGACCCGTTATCATCCGCTCCGGAATTGCCGCACTGGGTGTCATGATGCGCGGTGATGATCAACCCCGGCAGGCGGGGCTCGAGGCCCGGCAGTTCGCCGACGACATTTTGCGACTCGGCTCGGCGCAGATCGGCGACCGCGCGCACCCGCAGCCGTGCAACTCCGTCGCAGCGCCAGCGCCACGCCTCGGTATAGGGTACGGTCAGGGTGGGCGGCATGCCATAGCGCCTCGCCCAATAGGGATAGACGCCATCGTTCTTTGTCCAGGAAAGCGGAAACCGCTCGTCGATATGGATGACCGCGAGCGGCTCAGCCGCCACCAACCGCCGATGCATGGCCGCGGAGGTGGGCATCGGACCAAACAGCCCGAGAATTTGACCGCGCAAACCACCCGGGCGCAGCCGGTGCCCGGCCTCCGGCATCTCCAACCACACCAACGGCCCCTCCACGGGAACCTGACCCGGGGTTGAAGGGGCGCCCACCACGACGGCCGCCTCGACCTTCCGCCACGCCTTGCCGGTCAACGCCTGAACTTCCGCCCGGGCGGAATGCAGGCTCGTGCACGGAAACAGTTCTGTTCGGACCCGTGGAATGCCAGCATCGCGCAGGCGCTGAACGATAAACTCGGCGGCCCGTCGCTCCCCGGTCGTGCCCGCCCGCCGCTCGCCGATGCCTTCGCAGAGAATTTTCCAATCCCCGGGGAGTTCTCGAAGCGCGACGGCCATCGATCGAGTCGGAAGCGGCGCCGCAGGTTTCCGCAATACGGTCTTCTTCGCAGTGGGGTTCGCAAGGGCTGCCATGAATTTTCGGCGCGACGACGTCGGCGGTCGGCAGTCTACGTCGCCGCCCGACCCGTTCGACAAGCCCATTCGCCCTCACGGACAACGCAATGGTCAGCGCACCGCTTCCCCAAGCCCGTGTGCCAAACAAAACTCGCGCAGATCCGCCGCCAGCGACGCCGTAAACACGTGATCCATCCGCGCGGGCCTCAGATCGATTTCGGCGCAATGCAGCGCCTGCCGGGTCAGGAGGAGTCGCGCCGCGAGCGCTTCCGTCCACCCGTGATCGATGAAATCCAGGTAGAGCCGCGCGTCGGGGCCGTAAATCTTGTCGCCGACGAGCGAGTAGCCGAGCCACTGCGCGTGCGCGCGGATCTGGTGTTTTCGTCCGGTCTCGGTGACCACATTCGCCAGCGTGAATCCGCGGCTGGTCGCGAGTGGCGTAAAGTGCGTGATCGCCGCCCGCCCGCCCTCCGCCACCGCCGATTTGATGAAAACCGGGCTGGTCACATCGTCACCGAGCGGTTGGTCCACGGTGACCGCCGCCGGCATTTCTCCGGTCAAAACCGCCTGATAGCGTTTGCCTAACTTTCGCTCCTGCATCGCGACCTGGAGGCGACTCGCCATTTTCGCATCCTTCGCGAGCACGACCACGCCGCTCGTTTCCCGATCGAGCCGGAACACGAGATGCACCGTCGGCAATCCGGTGTATTCGCGCAATGCGCCCACGAGGCTCGACCACGGGCCCGCTTTCGAGGGATGGCACACCACGTCGCCGGGCTTGTTCACCACCAGCAAGCGGGCGTCCTCATAAATAATCCAGCCCGGCACTTCGTCGGGCGCGATCATGCGCACCGGCCCCTGCGTCTTGGGCCGACGGGGCCAGGCACACGCCCGCCGCGAAAAGTCGTCATCGGGCATGCCCGCGCCCGGCACCGGTGCGTTCACGGGTGGATTTTCGCCTGCCGCCGCCGGGCCAGCACCTTGCCCGCAATCCGGGCCGCCAGTGGCTTCGACAAACGCGCCCCCAGCCACGTGTAAAGCTTGTTGGTCCAGCCGGTCACCACCTGACTGCGCCCCGCCGCCAGCGCCCGCAGCGCCGCCCTCACCACCGCGTCGCTGGTCATGCTCAGCGACGCCGACACGGCGGCATCCACCGCGCCAGCGCTGCGGAAAAAATCCGTCTCCGTGGTGCCGGGACAAACCGCGACGGCGCGCACCGGGCTGCCGCGCAGTTCCTCGTTCAAGGCCACGGTCCAATTCAACACAAACGCCTTGGTTGCGCCATA
The DNA here is from genome assembly GCA_947474935.1 of Opitutia bacterium. Classification (GTDB taxonomy): domain Bacteria; phylum Verrucomicrobiota; class Verrucomicrobiia; order Opitutales; family Opitutaceae; genus ER46. The sequence continues at coordinate 61,302 of CANJKL010000001.1, read as the reverse complement.
GGTGGCCGCATACGGGGCTGGCTGAAACGCCACGGTCGATGCGATATTCATGATCACCCCGCCCCGCTGCTGAAGCAGCGGCAACAGGCGCCCGGTGAGGTGCACCACAGCCCGCACATTCAGGTCGATCATTTCAAGTTGCCGGGCCAGGTCGGGCTCGGGAAACGGCGCGAAGGCGCCGAAGCCGCTGTTGTTGATGAGGAGGATTTTTCCCGCGGGCACCGTCTGCCCGAGAAATCCGATGACGGCCGCCGCCGCCCGCTCGACTTCGTCGGCACGCGTCAGGTCACACGCAAAATGGTTCAATCTTTGTCCCAAACTATTTTTCGCCGGCGGGCGGCGCGAGAGGTTGCAAAACCACAGTTCCGGGTTCAGCCTCTGGCCAAGCTCAATGAACGATTTTCCAATACCGGAAGATCCACCCGTCAGCACGACGGCAGAGAACGGTTTGAGCGCTTCGCTTAGCGAGGTCATGACGAGCGACAGAGACGGTGAAACTCCCTTTCCGCAAGGCCGGGCTGCGTCCCGGTTTTGCTCAACCAAAACCCAACGCAGAAACATGAATAGCCAAAATCCCCACGAAATAATCGTCTCTGGCATCCACCTTGAGCTGACCCCGTCGCTCAAGACTTTCGTCCGCGAAAAAGCCGAGCGATTGTTTCGTCATGAGGAGCGCATCGTGCGACTTCGCGTGGAACTGGAATGCGACCGCAACGAGGCGGTCAGCGCCCAGTTCAAGGCCAAAGGCCATATCGAAATTCAAGGGCCCGACATGAACGCGATCGTCCAGGCGGAGGAATGCCACAAAGCCGTTTCCATGCTGGTCGACAAACTCGACCGCATGCTGCAACGCCGCCACCAGCTCCAGCGCGTCAAACGCCATCACCCCCACGAGATCGACCTCGAGGCGGAGATCCCCAAGACGCCGGCGCAATTAGCCAACCCAGTCTGAAATTGCGGCCCGCCGGCATCGTCCGGCGGGTTTTTTATCGACCGCGCTCCATCCCGGAAAAAACTCCTCGGATCGGCCCGCCGGCCGTTCGTCCCTTGACCGGAACGTGGCGCCGCCAAATGTCTCCCGCATCCTTTTCCCTATGGCACACGTTCCCGCCCCCAACCGCTACGACCAGACCACCCTCTACCGGCGCTGCGGCCGGAGCGGAATCCAGCTTCCCGCGCTATCCCTAGGCCTCTGGCATAATTTTGGGGCGGTCGACGACTACGCCAACAGCCGCGCGTTGATCCTGCGCTCGTTCGACCTCGGCATCACCCACTTCGACCTCGCGAACAACTACGGTCCTCCGCCCGGGTCGGCTGAGGAAACTTTCGGGAGGATCCTCCACACCGATCTCGCCGCCCACCGCGACGAGCTGATCATATCCACCAAGGCCGGCTACACGATGTGGGACGGCCCCTACGGCGACTGGGGTTCGCGCAAATACCTGCTCTCCTCGCTCGACCAGAGCCTGCGCCGGATGCGCCTCGACTACGTTGACATCTTTTATTCCCACCGGCCCGACCCCGCCACGCCGCTCGAGGAAACCATGGGCGCCGTGGCGCACGCGGTGCGCTCGGGCAAGGCGCTCTACGCCGGGCTTTCCAACTACAACGCCGAACAAACGGTGCGCGCCGCCCGCCTGCTGCGCGAAATGGGGACACCCTGTCTGATTCACCAGCCGCGGTTTCACCTTTTCGATCGCTGGATCGAGGGCAATCTCACGCGTGTGCTCATTGAGGAAGGCATCGGCGGCATCGCCTTTTGTCCGCTCGCCCAGGGCCTCCTGACCAACCGGTACCTGAACGGCATCCCGGCCGATGCCCGGGCCGCCCGAGACCCGCGTTTCCTGAAGCCGGAGCACATCACGGAGGAAAAGCTCGTGACGCTGCGCCAACTCGATGCGATCGCCCGGGGTCGCGGCCAATCGCTCGCCCAACTCGCGCTCGTTTGGGTGCTCTGCAATCCCGCGATCACGTCCGCGCTGATCGGCGCCAGCAAGGTGAGCCAGATCGAGGAAAACCTGGCCGCGCTGAAAAACCCGCAGCTTTCGCGCGACGAGCTCGCCGCCATCGACCGGATCGTCGGTTCGTAGCCGCCCCGACGGGCCTGGGCGCCCTGCTGCGACTTTCGCCCGCCATCCGGTTTCAGCGGCAGCCGCGGTCACAGCACTGTGGCCGCCCACGAAGGCAGCTCCACTTTGCGTCCGTGCAGGTGATCGCGCATCACCGCCTGCAGCCAGGGCCGCGTGGCGGAACTCTCCACGACGTGGAGAAACTTCTTCCCGTCCTTCGCCTCGATCCGGTAGCGCTCGATCGTCACTCCGATCAGGTCCAGTTCACCGTCGAGACGGCACACCACCTCGATCCGGCTTCGCTCCGAGTCGATCTTCAATTCGTCCACCGTGCCATAGGGCCTGATGAATTTATTCACGTAAGCCCTGGCGGCGGAACTCGTCATCAAATCTTTGGCAGCGGAAAACATGATAATGCCTGCCGCGATCGTAGTCGGAATACGGAGGAACGCGAATCGCACCGCACTCCCAACCGGACTCGCCACCCTCCTCCCACTTTTGGTTCGCGCGAGTCCCTCCCTTCCCTTGGGGTGAAGCATGCACCTGTCCGCGACCTTCCTTCGCATCTCGCGGTGGCATACGACCGCAGCGCGGATCGCCCTGACCGCCGCCGGCCTTGGCCTCGCTAACGTCCGTGCCGCCGAGGTTGCAACCCTGCCCCCGGCGATCCGGCGGGTCGTCTTCGTCGGCGACAGCATCACCTATGCGGGCGTCTACGTTTGCGACATCGCCGCGTATTTCGCGACACGGCATCCCGGCCATGGCGTCACCTTTCTCAACGTCGGGCTCCCCAGTGAAACCGTGTCGGGCCTTAGCGAGGAGGGCCATGCCAACGGCAGGTTTCCCCGGCCCGACGTTCATGAACGGCTCGCCCGGGTGCTTGCGCAGACCAAGCCCGATCTCGTCTTCGCCTGCTACGGCATGAACGACGGGATCTACCTGCCTTTCGCCGAGGAACGTTTTAAGAGGTTCCGGGAAGGCATGGTTTGGTTGCACGATCAGGTGACGGCGCGCGGCGCCCGCATCATCCATGTGACCCCGGCAACCTACGATGAAACGAAGGGAGGAAAAGCCGGCTACGGTGCGGTGCTGGATCGCTACTCTGACTGGCTGGTGGGCCAGCGTGCGGCTGCCGACTGGGAGGTGGTCGACGCGCACCGGCCGATGCAGGAAGCGCTCGATTCATTTCGCCGGGCTGATCCCGCGTTCGTTTTTGCCCGCGATGGCGTGCACCCCAACGACCTCGGCCACTGGTTTATCGCCCGCGAAATCCTCCGACATCTCGGCGCGGGAGACGTCAGCACCGCCACCGACGCTGCAGCCATGATGGCAGCGCACCCTGCCGGCACGGCCATGCTGAAACTCGTGACGGAACAACAGACGGTCCTGAAAGACGCTTGGCTTCAGGCGACCCGTCATACCCGCCCGGGCATGAAAGCCGGCCTGCCACTCGACGAGGCGAACGCCGCCGCGGGCCGGCTCCAGCGCGAAATTGACGCATTGCGGTGACCACCCCGGCGAATCTATCGCAGGATGAGCCGGCGACGATCGCTCCGACCCTCCGGTCGCGCCGGGCGTTTCTAAATTCCCTTGTGTTGCGATTCCCTTGGAGCAGAAATTTCCCGCCATGAACCCTAGACTCCTGTTGGCCCCCCTGTTCTGTGCGTTGGCGGTTTCTTCGTATGGCGAGGACTTGCGCATCGGCATGGTCGGGCTCGATACCTCCCACGTCTCCGTCTTTTCCGGAATTTTCAACGATCCGAACCACAAGGATCACGTTGCCGGCGGCAAAGTTGTCGCGGCCTTCAAGGGCGGCAGCAAGGACATCGAAACCAGCTGGTCGCGCGTGGAGGGCTTTACCAAGGAACTCACGGAGAAGCGTGGGGTGAAGATCTACGACACCATCGAGGAGCTCTGCAAAAACGTGGACGTGGTGATGCTCGAAAGCGTCGACGGCCGGCCGCACTTGGCGCAGGCGAAGATCATTTTCAAAGCCGGCAAGCGGGTGTTCATCGACAAGCCGTTGGGCGGATCGCTGCGTGACGCACTGGAAATCCGCCGGCTGGCTAGGGCCGCCAAGGTCGAATGCTTCAGTAGCTCCTCGCTGCGCTTCTATCCCTCCCTCCTCGAACTGAAGAAGTCCAATTACGGCGAACTGCTGGGTGCCATCTCCACCGGCCCGTGCTCGCTCGAGGAACACCACCCCGACCTCTACTGGTATGGCGTGCACCCCACCGAGGCGCTCTTCGCGGTCATGGGCACCGGGGTTGAAAGCGTTTCCCGCGTGCACACCGAGCACACCGACGTGGTCGTCGGAGTCTGGGCGGGCGGCAAAGTCGGCGAGGTCCGCGGCATCCGCAAACCCGGTGCGGCGCCCTACCGGGTGACGATCTTCGGCAGCAAGGCGGTCGTCGACCAGAAGACCGGCGGAGGCAGCGTCTACGCCGCCATGGCCCAGCAAATGATGAAGTTTTTCCAGACCGGCGTCGCCCCGGTGTCTCTCGACGAGACGATCGAGATCATGGCCTTCATGGAAGCGGCCGACGAGAGCAAGCGGCAGGGCGGCAAGGCCGTTAAGATCAGCGATGTACTGAAGAAGAACGGCGGGTAATTTGGATTTTGGCGAACCCGGGGCGCGCCGCGCCCCGGGTTTTGTTTTTTAAGGGGCGAAAGGTCGGCGCCCTCGTCGCCCCGTCAGTGGAGAGCAGCCGCGATCCATTGCCCGGGCGAGACGATCGCAACGAGCCCCGGGTCGGATCCAGAAACCGAACGCGGTCACACCCGCGCCGTGCACTCGATCTCCACCGCAAAACCACGGGGCAACGCGCCGGCCTGGATCGTGGTACGAGCGGGATACGGCGCGGAAAACTGCTTGGCGTAGATCTCGTTCATGGCGGAGAAATCGCCGATGTCGCGGAGATAAACGTTTACCTTTACCACCTTGTCCATCGAGGAACCGGCGGCTTCGAGGATGCCTTTGATGTTCTGGAACACGAGTTGGGTCTCGCCGCGAATGTCGGACTTCACGTAGTTGCCCGTGGCCGGATCGAGGGGGCCCTGGCCTGAAACGAAAATGAAACCATTTTCGACGATCCCCTGCGAATAGGGCGAGGTCGGCTTCGGGGCGTTGTTAGTTTGGACGGGATTTCTCATGAGAGGAAAGACGGAAGATTTGGCGGCGGCCCGCGGTCACGCGATATGCTTTTGGGAAGATTTCATGAGTCCCGGGCGATGCGCACCGCGCGACGCCAGAGATAGTACGCCGGAAAACCGGCGAGGATGATACCAACTCCGAAAAACGGCGAATAGTCCCCGTGGGTGCAGGCATTCCAGAGGATCGCCCCGATCCCCGCTGTTGTCCCCACCACGAAGACGAGCGGCACGAACGGATAGCCGGGCGTCCGATAGGGTCGCGGCGCATCCGGCATTTTCCGCCGCAGGACGAAAATGGCCGCGATCGCAAACAGGAGCGCGATCCATTCCACGACGACGAAATAAGCCGTCAACCGGTCGAACAAACGCAGGGGCTTGAGGGGATCGCGCAGCACCATGACCAACACGACGGCAACGATGCCCTGGATCAGAATCGAGACGTAAGGCGTGGCGCGGGCCGGATGCGCCCGGCCGAGGATCGAAAAGCTGAGCCCGTCGCGCCCGAGCGCGTAAGCTACACGGGCCTTGGTCAGAATCACCCCGTTCAGGGCCCCGCAGACACTCGCCATGATGCAGGCGCCCATGACCGCCGCGCCGACCGGTCCGACGATCAGGTCCATCGCCTGTTTCGCGACGATCTGGCCCGGCATCGCGGCCAACGGGATAAGGTAAATATACGCCAGATTCGCTCCCAGGTAGAGGAAGATCACCGTGCCCGTGCCCGCGAGGATGATGCGGGTCAGGCGACGCTCCGGCTGCACCAATTCGCCGGCGATCAGGCTGATGTAAACCCAGCCATTGTAGGTGTACATGACGGACTTTGCCGCCGCCAGAAAGTCCCCCTCGCCCGCGTCGGCCGCGGGAGCGGCGAACCAGCGGGAAACGTCGCCTGCACCGGAAAGAAATGCCCCGACGATCAGCGCCAGCAGGGCAGTCACTTTCACCACGGCGAATACGTTCTGGATCGCCGAGCCGAAGCGGATGCCGGCGATGTTCGCCGCGGACAACAGGATGATGGTTCCCGCCGCGACCAGCGGAACACCCCAGGGTGCCGTGGCCGGAGGAATACCGAGCAGGGTCAGCACCAATTCCCCAAAAAAGACGGAAAGGGCGGCCATGCCGCTCGGGATCGCCGCCAGCAGATAGAGCCAGCCAAAGACAAAAGCGGCCGCGTCCCCATACGCCGCGCGGAGGTAAACATAAACGCCGCCGGTGTGCGGCAGCATGGTCGCCAGCTCCGCCAGCGCGAGCGCTCCACACAGCGTCACGATGCCAAACCACAGCCACAGCCCGAGAATGACCCGCGGATCATGGATCACCGCCGCGATCGACCCCGGGGTCCGGAAAATTCCCGCCCCGATCATCGTGCCCACGAGGAGCGCCGTGCCACTCCAAAACCCAATCACCCGCCGGACATCCGTGTGCGGCGCGCTCATTTTTGATCGCGCACCGGGGCGCGTACGGGCTGGCCGGGGTTGGTGCCGCGTTGCGCGACGCCATCACGCACCACGAATGTGCCCGCCACGAGCACCTGGGAAATTCCGGCGGACGGCAGATCGGGCTGCTCGTAGGTCGAGCGATCGATCACCGTGTCGGCATCGAACACGACGAGATCCGCGTCGGCTCCGACGCGCACGCGGCCCTTGTTCTTCATCGCCGGCACTCGGGCCTCGAGTCGCCGGGCCGGCATCAACGAAAGCTTCTCGATCGCTTGCGTGAGGCTGATCGCTTTGGTCTCCCGGACATAACGGCCGAGGATCCGGGCCGACGTGCCCGCATGCCGCGGATGACCGCGCAGGCCGTCGCTGGCGATCATCGTGGCCGGATGCGCCACGGCGGCGCGAATCACGGATTCGGGATTCGAATGGATGATCACCAACCCACCCTGCTGCCGGTAGCGGGCAAAACTTTCCGCCGTGAGGCGTTCGCCCGTCGCGGGCCACTGGATGTCGGAGAACGTGATGCCCGCGCGCTCCTGCCAGCCCGGATCGAAAATCGCCGACTTAATGTCGGTCATACCGGCCGTGTAAGGATAACACTCGACCGAGATATCAACGCCCCGCCCGCGGGCCTCCCCGATCAACTGCAGCACCCGCGACGTCGCGGCATTGGCCGTGCTTTGGACGTGGCAGACGTGGGTTGGCGCGCCCGTCACCGATGTAGCGGCCATGAGTTCGAGCACCGCGGTGAAAACATTCTGCGGCCCCACGTCGCCTTTCGCCCGCATGTGGACGTGACACGACGCCTGATAGCTTCGCGCGGCCCGATAGACTTCGAGCATCTCCCATTCCCTCGTCGCGGGGGTGTATTGCAGCCCAAACCCGACCGCGACAGCGCCCTGGACAAGGCCACGCTCAATCAGCGCGCGGACTTCGCCGATTTGCGCCTCGGTCGCCACGTGTGTGGCGGCGCCCGACTTGGCGCCGGGCAGGAATTCCGGCCGGTCGCCCATCACGAGCATGCGGCACGGAATATGGCCAACGCTCACCGCATAATGGATCGGAGTCTTCCCGGTCCGCGCCGCATACCAGGCGTCGACATCAGCCGTCCCCACTTCCAACTCCGCCACCGCCGTCACGCCATCCTGGGCCTTCAGCCAATAATCCTCCGGTGCCTGCGCGTGCTGGTGCAGATCGATGAAGCCGGGCGCGATCACCTGCCCCTTCGCATCGACCACCACACGACCTGACAGCGCATCGGTGGAAATCGCCTGGATCATACCGGCGCGGATTCCCACGTTGCGGATGCCGTCAAAATGCGACTCGGGGTCGATCACCCGGCCGTTGAGTAGAACCACATCGAACGGCTCGGTCGCCGCGCGAAGGGAACCCGCCCCCACCAGCAGCATGGCTCCCGTCAGATATTTAAAGTGTGACCAGGAAAACGGAACGAAGGGGGTAAACATCGGCCGATTGAAGAGGTGGACGCGTTCGTCGCGTCAATCGACGACCGGAGGGGTTTCCGTTTCGAGCGCTGGTGCACCGCATTTCATCACTATCTCGTCGACCATGCCTCCGAAAGAGTCGCGGTCAAGGACAGGCTGAAGCCAAACGCATGCCGGAACCAAAGCCGCTCTTTCGCGCGGTTCGCCCGAGCCGAAACGCGTTCGCAAAGACCTTGTGTCCCGGGCGGCTCCGGGGATTTTCTTGCGCGGCGTTTTTTGCGCTACGAGCACACCACCTCACATGCTTTCCATCCATCCGACCCTTCGCCCCCCCCTTGATGCGGAGTTTCTGCCCTCGGCGCTCTGGAACCGCGCCTACCGCGAATTGGTCGCGACCGATGGCGGCGCGCGACGCTTCGCGTTCGCCCTGGTCCGGGCCGACGGCACCGCCTACGTTCACGAAAGCCGCATTCTGTCGGCCTCGCATCCGGAGGCGACGTTGACGCTGCGCTACGCGGAACGCCTGCTGAAATTCCTGCTGTGGCAAAAGGGCGGCGGCCGCGTGCTGATCGCCGGCGCCCCCGAATTGCTGGCGCCGCTCGCGCGTTGCTACGCCCCGGGCGGGGAGCGCGCCTTCGATTACGAATTCATGGGCGAGCGCATCTTTGGGCGGAAATTTTCCCTGGGGGCGGTGGCATTCGAACAGTTGCCCGCCGATCGCGACACGAGCATTCCCGTGGGCCGGCATCTCGACGGTTGCCGCATCGGTTTCGACCTCGGCGGCAGCGATCGCAAGGCGGCCGCGCTGATCGACGGCAAGGTCGTGTATTCCGAAGAAATTCCGTGGAGTCCTTATTTTGAAAAAGATCCGGCTTATCACATCGAGGGCGTGCACGATTCGCTGCGCCGCGCGGCGGCCCATCTGCCCCGCGTCGACGCGATCGGCGGGAGTTCGGCTGGCGTTTACGTGAACAACGAAGTACGCGCGGCCTCGCTCTTTCGCGGCGTGCCGCCCGCCCTTTTCGAAAAGCACATCCGCCGGATGTTTTTCACCCTGCAGGAACGCTGGGGCGGCGTGCCGTTCGAGGTTTACAACGACGGGGAGGTCACCGCCCTCGCCGGCTCGATGGCAATGGGCGACGGCGCCGTGCTCGGCATCGCAATGGGCACCAGCCTCGCCGCCGGCTACGTCACCCCCTCGGGCAATCTCACGCCGTGGCTGAACGAACTCGCCTTCGCCCCGATCGATCATCGCCCGGACGCACCACCCGACGAGTGGTCCGGCGACGTGGGGTGCGGCGTGCAGTATTTCTCGCAGCAAGGCATCGGTCGGCTGGCCGCACTCGCGGGTTTCGCGTTTCCCGCCACCCTGCCCCTGCCCGAACAGCTCATCGCCGTGCAGGAGTCGATGGCAGCCGGCGATCCGCGGGCCCGGGCCATCTATGAAACGGTGGGCATCTGCTTTGGCTACGCGATCGGACACTACGCGGACTTTTATGAACTCCGAAACCTGCTGCTCCTCGGCCGCGTGGCGTCAGGCGAAGGCGGAGCCATCATCCTGCAGCAGGCCAAGGCCGTCCTGCGCACCGATTTTTCGAAAATCGCCGGCACGATCCGCCTCTACACGCCCGACGAAAAAGACAAACGTCACGGCCAGGCCGTCGCCGCCGCGAGCCTGCCCGCGTTGCGGTCGAAAAATTAGTTCCGGCCGGGCCTGGCGCGCGTCCTGGCGCCGGCCGAGCCGGCCTCAGGCCATCGTCCAGCCCTTGCGGTTGAACATGGGCGCGAGCAGCCGCCGAAGGTTGCCACCGAAAATCAATTTCCGGTCGTCGTCGGAAATGGCCGCGCCCAAAACCTTGGCGAGTTCGGTGGCGAAGCTGCGCTCGCGGGCAAACAGGATCCGATGAGCGCCCATTTCCCGCACCGCCATTTCGAGAAAGCCAGCGGTTGGATCAAAGCCTGAGATTTCCACGAGGATGTTGGGGAACCCCTGCACGGCGCGGATGCCCTTCTCCCACTCGCCGCCGGCATGCACGCAGACGAAGGTGGTATCCGGATGGCGGCGGGCCAGCTCGACGAGTTCCGAGGGCGTCGATTCGCCGGCGCTGTCCTTGCCCCCCGTCTTGAACCACGTGTGTTGCACGATGAGCGCACCCAGCTCGTGCGCACGACGGACGATCGGGTCGAAATTCGGATGCGTGCACGGCAGAGTCGTCTTGGCGCTGGGAAACAGCACCCCGACCATCGGACCGTCCTTGATCCAGCGATCCAGATTTTCGAGGCATTTTACCGGGTGCGTGGCGTTGAGAATAGCGCAGCCCAGCAGCCGGTCGGGCCAGCGGTTCAGACACCGAAGAATTTCCCGCGGATCCTCTGGGTCGGGATCGGCTGTGCGCGCCCCGGTATTCATCCCAACGTGGAAATAAGCACAGGCCCGCTCGATCGCGAACCGGTCGAACTGCGGCATCATCGCCTCAACCGCGGCCTCCAAGGTCCCGCGGGAGCCCGAAATGGCGGGAGAGTAAAGGCTGTCCCAGATACGATAGCGGGCCAGATGCCGGGTCGAATCGCCACTGAAGACCGGCTGCTTTGGATCGTTTTCCACTGGGAAGCTTAGGTCGCGACGGCCGGAATGCGTCAACCCTTCACACCGACGAAACGTCCGGCGCACCCAGGCTAGAACCACGGGCGGCTAAACACCTTGTCACGCCGGCCGCGACGGTTACGCATCAACTCCGCCTGACACGATGAGCCGGTATCTCAATCTCGGATGTGGTTCCCGCTTTATCGCAAGCTGGACGAACGTCGACTTCACCTCGACGGCCCCGGGCGTGATGGCCTGCAACTTGGTCGAAGGCGTGCCGTTTGCCGACAATTCGTTCGCTGCCGTCTACCACTCGCACGTTCTGGAGCATTTTTCCCGACCCGATGGAGAGAAATTCATCCGGGAATGTTTCCGCGTACTTGCTCCAGGAGGAGTGATCCGGGTGGTGGTCCCGGACTTGGAGCGAATTGCCCAAAGTTATCTCCACTGCCTGAACGAAGCCGTCAAAAATCCTGAACTCCGGAATACGGAGAACTACCGCTGGTCCATGTTGGAACTGGTCGACCAGCTTGCCCGTCACCAACCGGGCGGCGAAATGCTGCCCTGCTGGAAGCAACAGGAAATCGTGAACGAGGATTTCCTGGTCGAGCGCATGGGGCATGAGTTCCTTTCCTTCCGGGAACGGATGACGAACCCGAAGCCCGCCGGACCGGACCAAAACGAGTCCGGCTCAACCAGCACAAAACAAAAGCCCCGAATCCCCTTTGTTTCCCGGGTAAAGAACAAGCTCACCCGATTGCTGCGCGACCGGGTGATTTCCGCCGAGGAGAGAAAATACCTCGAAGTGGGCAAAGTGCGGTTAACGGGCGAAGTGCACCAATGGATGTACGATCGGTTTTCGCTGCCGGCGCTCTTGGAATCCGTAGGGTTCGAGGACGCCCAACCGACGCGCGCCGAGGCAAGTCGCATTCCCGGCTGGGAATCCTTCAAAAGTCTCGATCTGGAAAATGGCCGGGTGAGAAAGCCAGATTCCCTGTTTGTCGAAGCGATCAAGTGACAAGCGATGCCCGCCACCTGACGGGCGACGACTGCGGTGGATCCTGAAGTCCCCGCCATCCGGGAAGCTTCGTGCTGCGATCAATTTTGCCATCGCGGATCCGGCGACCGGAATGTGAAGCCCAACGCGTTGGGCGACCGATGCTAAAAACTGGTGCACCTGAAGGGAGTCGAACCCCTAACCTCCAGATTCGTAGTCTGGCGCTCTATCCAGTTGAGCTACAGGTGCGCGAAAGAGGGCGAGAAGAAGCAATGTTCCCGCTCGAAGCGCAAGCGAGAATTTCGGCTCATTCCCCTCGAAAAAGACCAAATTCTATTCCCTGGCCCGCAGCCGCGTCGAAGCACCCGCGGCCGGGCCTTAACCGTCGACCGGCGTCGAAAGCCGCCAGTCGATCAGTCCGAGCTGCAGCAGTTTACGGCCGTTGAAATAATTCCACTTCAGCTCGACCGCGAGATCGAGCGGTGTGTGCAGCGGCGGCAGCCGATGCGCGAGTTTCCACGCCACGCCATGCATCCGGCGCCCCCGTCCGTCTTCGAAATGGAAGCGAAAATGCTGCTCCTTGAAAATCTCGCCGGGCGATCGCAATAGTACGCCGCGCACGCCAAAGACCGGCTCCGGATTGCCCTGGCCGAACGGGTGCAGCGCCTCGAGCTCATCCATCAGGCGCTCGGTGATCTGTTCCGGTGTCAGCCACACCGCCACGTCCAGCCGCGCTTCGGCAATGTCGCCCCCCGCCTGATCGCGCACGGCCTGCGCGAAATCGGCGCGAAAGGATTCGAGATGCACCTTCGGCAGCGCGATACCCACCGCCATCGGGTGCCCACCCCAACTCGTGAGGTGTTGGGCACACGCGCCCAGCACCTCGACCAGATTGATGCCATCGACGCTGCGACCGGACCCCTTCGCCATGTCCCCCTCGTTGCCGAGCACCACACACGGACGGTTGTATTTGCGGGTCACGCGGCCCGCCACGATGCCCACGACCCCCGGATGCCAGTTTTCCGCGAACAACACGACGCCGGCATCCGCCACAAATCGTTCCTCGATCAACCGCTCGGCCTCGTCGGTGATCACCCGCTCGATGTCCTGCCGCTCACGGTTGAACGCGTCGAGCTGCTGCGCGGTCTGCACGCAAAACTCCGGATCGTCGCTCAACAGCAATTCGACGGACAGCGCCGCATCCGCCAGCCGTCCGCTGGCATTGATCCGCGGCCCGAGCCGGAATGCAATATCGGTCGGCGTAATGCCCTGCGACGGTTTCACCCCGGCGATATCCATCAACGCCCGCAGGCCGGGCCGCTGCGTCTGCTCCAAAATGCGCAATCCGTGGCGGGCCAGAATCCGGTTTTCGCCCGTGAGCGGCACGAGGTCTGCGATCGTGCCGAGCGCCACGAGGTCGAGATGATCCCGGAGCTTGATCCGAAACGACAGCGGATGGTTCTCGAAACGCAGCTGCTTGAGCAGGCCATGCGCCAGCTTGAACACCAAGCCGACCGTGCAGAGGTGGCGCCAGGCCTGATCGCCGTTCGTCACGTCGGCCTGGACGTGCGGATTGATCAGGATGCCGTCGATCGGAGCATGTTCCTTGGAGCGGTGATGATCAATGATCATGACCTCGACGCCCTGGCCGCGCAGATACGCGACCTCCTCGTGGGAATTGGTGCCGCAGTCGAGCGCGATGAAAAGCTGCGGCCGGCCGGCCTCGAGGGCGCGATCGATGGCGCTGCGTGAAAGGCCGTAGCCATCCTCGGAACGGCGCGGCACGACAAAACGCGGGTTCAGGCCGAACCGGCGCAGCACCATGACCAGCAGCGCCGTGCTGCTCACGCCGTCGACGTCGTAGTCGCCGAGCACCACGACATCCTCACGGTTTGCAATCGCCTGCCGCAGTCGGGTGGCCGCCGCCTCGAGGTTGCGCAGGAGAAAAGGATCGTTGAGCCCGGCGAGGGCGGGTTGGAGAAACGCGGCGGCGGTAGCGGGATCGCGCAGGCCGGCGCGGAGCAGCAGCGCGGCCAGCACGCGGCTGACCGCCGCGTGTTTGCTAAGCGCCTCGACTTCCCCCGCGGGAAGCGGCGTGTGGGTCCAGCGCATGGGCTTGGCACGCGGGGTCGCCGATCCCAGGCCACCGCTTCAGGTGCTGATTTCGCCCCAAAAAGCGGCGCGTCAGGGAATGACGCGCCCCGCCGATTATTCCGCAGCCTTGCTCGTGCCCTGCCACTCGTACTTTGGCGCCACGTCGTGGTGTGCCTCGACGTGCTTGCGGTCGCCCTTGTGCCACCAGTAGAAGACCGGCGTGGCGATGAAGAGCGACGAGAACGTGCCCGTAAGGACACCGATGAGGAGCGTGAAGGCGATGTCGTTGACCTCGCCGGTGGTGGTGAGGATCAGCGTAGTGGCAGTGAGGAACGTCGTGCCGCCGGTGATGATCGTGCGCGAGAGAGTGAGATTGAGCGAGCGGTTGATGATGTCGCGCAGCGTGCCGACGGGATTCAGTTTCAGCTCCTCGCGGATGCGGTCGAACACAACGATGGTGTCGTTGATCGAGTAACCGGCGATGAGCAGGATGGCCGCGACCATCGAGGCATTGAACTGGCGGTCGAAGAGCACGAACAGGCCGACCGTCAGAATCAGATCGTGCACCGTGGCGACGACCGCACCGATGCCGTAGCCCATCTCGAAGCGGAACGCGACGTAGAGGAGGATCACGACGAGGGCCGCGAGGATGGATTTGAGGGCGTTCCACTGGATTTCCTGGCCGACCGAGGCGCCGATGCGCTGCTCGCCGGCGATCTCGAGCTTCGCGTCGCCGAACGCCTGTTGGAGCTTGGCCACGGTGGGTTTGCCCTCGTCGAACGGCGTCGTGACCTTAAGCACTTCGCGGTCGGAGCCGAGGGGCTGCTGGTAGGAGAAAGCGACGTCCTTCAGGCCGGCCTTTTCGGCCGCGGCGCGGAGTTGGGATATCTCCGTTTTCTTCGCGAACGTGAGCGTGACCTGGTCGCCGCCCGCGAAATCGATGCCGTAGATTTCTTTGCCTTTGTAGACGATGGCGCCGATGCCGACCACAAGGATGGCGACGGTGGCGCCGACGGCGGACTTGGTGTATTTGAGGAAGTCGATGTTCGTGTTCTGGAGCACCGAAAACATCTTCATCGACTTGATGGCGCCGCCGTGGATCAGGAACTCGAGGATGAGTTTGCTGACGACGACCGCGGCGAACATGGTGGTGAAAATACCGATCGCGAGCGTGACGCCGAAGCCCTTCACGGAGCCGGTGCCGAGCCAGATCATGATCGCGGCGACGAGCAGCGTGGTGACGTTGGAATCGAGAATCGCGGACCAAGCTTTGTCGAAACCCGTCTCGAGCGCGTTGCCGAGCGATTTGCCGAGCTTCAGCTCCTCGCGCATGCGCTCGAAGATGAGGATGTTCGAGTCGACGGACATCGCGAGCGTGAGCACGATACCGGCGATGCCGGGCATCGTGAGCGTGGCGCCGATGGAAGCCATCACGCCGAGGGTGATGAGGACGTTGACGCCGATGCCGATCGCGGCGACGACGCCGCCGATCGTGTAGAACACGATCATGAAGGCGATCGTCAGCGCGGTGGAGACGATGAAGGCGTTGCGCGCCGTGAGCACGGAATCGGCCGCGAGCGTGGGCCCGACTTCATACTGCTCCATCACGCGGAGTTCGACGTCGAGCGGGTTGTTGAGGACGTTCGCGAGGTTGATCGCTTCGCGGTCCGAGAAGCTGCCGGTGATCTGCGCGGAGTCGCTGTTGATCTCCTCGCGGACGGTGGGCGCGGAGTAGAGTTTGCCGTCGAGCACGATGGCGAGACGGCCGAGCGGGCCGCCGCGCTGGCTGATCTCGGCGATGGCGCGGGTGACTTCGGCGAAGCGCTTTTTACCTTCGGCCGTGAACTCGAGAATGACCTCGGGTTTGCCGTAGAGGTCGGGGCGTGCGAAGGAATTTGACACCATCTCGCCGGTCATTTCCGGGATGCGTTTGACGAAAATCTCCTCGGTGCCGGTCTCGCCTTTGCGCCCTTCCCAATCGAGGGTTTTGATCTCGTAGCCGGGCGGCGTCTCGACGCCGGGGCCGGCGATCGCCGTCGGATGCACCATCCGGAAATCGAGGCGCGCGGGCGCCTTCACGTTGTCGACGACATCGGGGTTGTCCTTCGTGCTGACGCTCGGGAGCTGGATCTCGATGCGGTTGGCGCCGATGGGGCGGATCACGGGTTCGGCGACGCCGAGGCCGTTCACACGCTCGCCGATGATCTCGATGGCCTTCTGGAGCTTTTCGTGGCGCGCATAGTCGTCGAGCTTCTCGGCCGGATTTTCCACCGCTTCGAGGGTGAACGCGACGCCGCCCTTGAGATCGAGGCCGAGCTGCAGACGGCCGCGGGAGAGACGGAGGAGTTCGTTGAGGAGGATGTCGTTGCGCTTTTCGATATTGCGCAGCGAATCCTCGAGGCGGATCTGCGGGAAGAACTGCGTGAGATCGAGTCGCCGCTCCTTGCCGATCTGCTTGAGGGCGACGAACTCGCTCGGAGCCTGGAGGTTCTTTTTGCGGGCGGCCGCTTCATCGAGGAGCTTGGCGAACTCGTCCGACTTCGCACTCGCGTGCGTGCGGACGTAGCTGACGAAGGGCTCGTCTTGGATCGGAATCAGCTGCGTGACGGCCCACGCCAGGACGGCGAGACAGAGCACGAGTTTCCAGAGGTTGCGTTTGAGCATGTTAACTTTGGGTTGAAGGGGGTTGGCGCCGGCGGCGGAAAACGCGGGCACGCGGCCCGCCCGGAATCAGCGGGCGCTGGCCGGCCAGCGCCCGGTTCGCGGTATCACTTCTTGGCGGGAGCGGCGGCGCTCTGCTGCTTCACCACCGTCTGCACGAAGCCCTTGCCGAGCTCGATCTTCGTGTTGTCGGCGATCCGCACGACAAAGCGATCTTCCTTCACATTCGTGATGACGCCGAAAATGCCGCCGGTCGTGACGATTTCGTCGCCGGACTCGAGCGATTTCAGCATCTTCTCGTGCTCCTTCTGCTTCTTCCGCTGCGGGGCGATCATGAAGAAATACATCGCGCCGAAGAGGAGGACGTAGCCGACCACCATCATCATCGGGATGCCGCCCTGCTGGGGCGCGCCGGCCGGGGTTTGGGCCAAAAAGAAGGAGGCAGGAAGCACCGAGGACATTTTCGTCATTGCGTGTTGGGTGATTTGAAAAAAGAAAACACGCATCTAACTGATTCGCCTCCGGCAAAAGCAAGCCATAACTCCCCTCGTCCCGCACTGCGTTGAAAAGCAAATCCTCCTCCGCCTGGTCCGCCGCCAAGTCCGAAGAACACTACGGGTTCAAACGCTGGGGCTCCGGCCACGTCTCGGTCGACGACGAGGGCTTCGTCAATATGCAGCCGCTGGCCGACGGCCGGGGCATCCGCGTGCTGGACGTTGTCCACGAGGCCCTGGGCATGGGGCTCAAGGCGCCGATGGTCATCCGTTTTCAGGACTTGCTGCGCCACCGCGTGATCCAGCTCAACGCGATGTTCGCCGCCGCGATCAAGCAGGAGGGCTACAAGGGTGATTATCGCGGCGTGTTCCCGATCAAGGTCAACCAGCTCCGCGAGGTCGTGGACGAGATCGTGGCGGCCGGGAAGGACCTGAACTACGGCCTCGAAGCGGGCTCCAAGCCCGAGTTGATGATCGCGCTCGCGATGCACGAGGGGGCCCAGCGGCTCATCATCTGCAACGGTTATAAGGACCACGATTACATCCGGCTCGCCCTGCTCGGCCGGAAACTCGGCAAGAAGATCATCATCGTCGTGGAACAACTCGCCGAACTCGACGACATCATCCGCATTTCCGAGGAAACGGGCGTGAAGCCGATGATCGGCTTCCGCGCCAAGCTGCAAACCCGCGGCGAGGGCAAGTGGGCGATGTCCACCGGTGACAACGCCAAGTTCGGCCTCAACACCGCGGAAATCCTCTTCGCCTGCGAAAAGCTGCGCGCCGCCAAGCTCACCTCGGCCCTGAAGCTGGTGCACTTCCACATCGGCTCCCAGGTGCCGAACATCATCACGATCAAGAACGCCGTGATCGAGGCGACGCGCTTCTACTGCCAGCTCTCGAAGATGGGGTTCCCCATGGGCTACCTCGACGTCGGCGGCGGCCTCGGCATCGATTACGACGGCTCGCGCACGAACTTCGAGTCGTCGATGAACTACTCGATGGAGGAATACGCCCGCGACGTCGTGTTCAACATCCGCGAAATCTGCGATGGCTCCGGCGTGCCGGTGCCGGACATCGTGAGTGAATCCGGTCGCGCGATCGTGGCGCCCCATTCCCTCCTCGTCGTCGAGGTCTTTGAGCGCATCAACAAGCGCGAATCCCTCGGTCAGGAGCATCAGCCGAAGCAAAAGCACAAAGTCGTCGAGGACCTCGAGGTGATGTTGAAAAACAAAACCAAGCTGGGCCGGCTCGAGCGCTTTCACGACGCGCTCCAGAAAAAGGAAGAAGCGCTCTCGCTCTTCAATCTCGGTTACCTCGACCTCGAAAACCGCGCCGCGGCCGAATCGCTCTTCTGGCAGATCTGCGAGCGGATCGCCAAGGAAGGCCGCAAAACCGGCTACCAGCCCGAGGAGCTCCACGAGCTGAACAAGCTGCTCGCCGACCAGTACGTCTGCAATTTTTCCGTCTTCCAGTCGCTGCTCGACCATTGGGCGCTGAAGCAGCTCTTCCCGGTCGCGCCGCTCCACCGGCTCAACGAGAAGCCCACGGTCAACGCCATCCTTGTCGACATCACCTGCGACTCCGACGGCAAGATTTCCTCGTTCATCGACCTGCAGGACGTGAAGGACTACATCACGCTGCATCCGCTGAACAACAAGCCGTACTACCTCGGCGTGTTCCTCACCGGCGCCTACCAGGACATCATGGGCGACCTGCACAACCTCTTCGGCCGCGTGAACGAGGTGCACGTCTTCCTTGAAGATGATGAGCCCAACGGCTTCTACATCGAAGAGGCGCTCAGCGGCTCGCGCATCGCCGACGTGATCGAGGGCGTGCAATACCAGCAGGAGGACCTCTGCCGGAAAATGAAGGCGCAGATCGACGCCGCCACGCGCAAGGATCAGGTGAAGCCCCGTGAAGGTGTGCGGCTGCTCGAACTCTACGAGAGCCAGATGCTCAATAAGACCTACCTGAACATCGAGCCGAAGAACGGGCGCAAAAAGAAGTCTTAGCGGCCGGCCGCACCCATCACGCGCGGAGATGAAGGAGTCCCTGCAATTTCTCGCAAAACGCGCGTTTCCCGCCCCGTAGGGCTGCCTCGGGCGGTGGCGGCGGGAACGGCGGGCCCTTCAGGCGATGCGGCGGTGGGAGCGGCAAGGCCGCCCCGTCCCTCCTCCGCCAAAATTTAAACGGCAGGCGCTGCGTTGCTACGCGCGTAAATTCGGCCTGAAAATCTTCGTCGAGACCGGCACGCTGCATGGCGACACCGTCGCCGCGATGCGATCCGGGATCGACCGCCTTTTCACGATCGAACTCGATCCCGTTTTATTCGCCGCCGCCCAAGCCCGGTTCCTCGGCGATTCCAAGATACGGGTGATTTTCGGCAACAGCGCCACCGAGTTGGATCATCTTTTGCCACAGCTCACCCAACCGGCACTATTCTGGCTCGATGGATACTATTCCGGCAGCGGCACCGCCCGCGGTACAATCGCCCCCCCATCCTGAAGGAGCTGAAAACAATTCTTCGCCGGACCGAGCAGGACCACGTCATCCTTGTTGACGATGCACGCTGTTTTGGAAGCGATCCAGCATACCCTTCCATCGAAGCGGTGCGACGCTTGGTGATTTCGCGGCGACCCGCCTACCACTTCGCGGTTGCCCGACGACAGCATTCGAATCACACCGCCACGCTGAACCGCAGCACCCGTGCACCGGCATCCGGGGGTAAAAGGGTGGCCGTTATGCCGGTTGACCCTGGGCGGCGGGTGCGATTGCTTGCCAGCCGGAAACAACCCCTTACCCCAAATGCATGCTCTACCCGGAATTGATGCCACGCTGAATCGACGCGGATTTTTGAAAACCGTGGGTGGCGGTGTGACCGCGGCGGCGCTCCTGCTGACCCCGCAGGAGCAGGCGAAAGCCCAGGCGCTGGACGAAAAGAGCAAGCTGAACCGCATCGCTTCCTGCTCGTGGCCCATCCGGTTCATTTTTAAAAATCTGGCCAGCCGCCTCCGGCGTGGGCCACCGGCCAATCCCGCCACCAATCAGGGCGACGCTCCTCCCGGCCGGAGTGGCGGGCGTGGTGGCCAGGGCCCGGCGAGCGGCGGCCTCACGAGCGCGGATCTGAAGAAGCTCTACGGCGAGCTGACGATGATGGATTTCCCGCAGTTCACGAAGGATACTTTCCCTGGTGTGACGCAGATGGACATCCGCTCCTCGCTGTTCGGCGACGTCACCGATGACAGCATGTTCATTCAGGGCATGTTCGATCCCTCGACGGCCTCTGGAAAAAAATGGCTGGAGAAATTTGCAGACAAGACCGTCGAGACGGGCACCAAGGTCCGGCATATCTCCAACAATGCGCCCACCAACCTCGCATCCTCCGATACCGCGCTGCGCAAGGCCGGCGTCGAGGTGGGGAAAAAATGGCTGGACGGGGCGAAGCTGATCGGGGCGCGGACGGTGCGTATGAATTCCCCCCAAGCGCTGGGACCGAGCATCCGTCCCCCGGCCACCCTCCGGCCGGGCGACCAATACCCGAAAAACGACGATATCCTGCCGCTCATCGCCGCCGCCATTGAATCCTACAAGGAGATGGCCGACCACGGCGGCAACCTGGGCATCAAGGTCACGATCGAGAACCACTGGGGACTCGCCGCTGACCCGATGAATATCCGGGCGATCCTCGACGAGGTGAACCATCCCTACTGCGAAGCGTCGCCGGACTTCTGCAACTGGGAAAACGAATACATGTTGTTCCACGGCCTCAAGGCCCTCGCCCCGTACGCCCACACGCACGTACATGCGAAATACTGGGACCGCTGGGGGACCAAGAACGATGTCCAGCGCTCCACCCGGATCATGCTCGCCTCCGGTTTCAAGGGCACGTTCGCGCTGGAGTACGAAGCGGGACCGCTGAATGGCATCGAAGGCGCCAAATATCTTTTCAAAGAAGTCATGGCCGCGCTCTCCGCTCCCACCCCGGTCGTCTAGGCCGGGGCTCCGGCTCGCTGGGACGAGCCCGGGGCATTTGAGCCGGAAGCGTTCTACCATTCGGCGATTCGCGCCTGCGTAGCTGGTGGGGGCATTTGATTTCGGCGCGGCCACGATGGGCCGCGCCGACGTGCGGACCGGCACGTTCAATCGGCCGGAAAAAATTTCCGGTTTCGCGGTCAGACGGCTTGCCCGCGGGTGCCCCGCGCTGCAAAAAAAAGTCGCGGGCACGACCTCACCCTCATCACCACCATCGCGTTCGGGCTCACCGCTGCGCTGGTTTGCGGTCTGCTCGCGAAGCGCTTTGGGTTTCCGCCCATTGTCGGCTACCTCATCGCCGGTTTCATCGTCGGGCCGCACACGCCCGGCTTCACCGGTGACCTCGCGCTCGCCAAACAGCTCGCCGAGATCGGCGTCATCCTGCTGATGTTCGGGGTCGGTCTGCATTTCCACCTCACGATTTGATGAAGGTGAAATCGATCGCGATCCCCGGTGCGCTGGGCCAAGGCGCCATCGCCACGCTCTGCGCCAGGGGAGTCACGATCGCGATCGGCTGGGGCGTCCGGGCGACGGCGGCGTGCTCGGCATTGCCGTCTCGGTGGCCAGCACCGTCGTCCTGTTGCGCGTGTTGATGGACCACGGCCTCGTCGAGACCGCCGAAGGACGCGCCGCCGTCGGGTAGCTCGTGGTGGAAGACATCATCACCGTGCTCGTGATCATGCCGGCTCTGGCGATCAAGGCGGGCGCCGACGCGGGGACCGGTATCTGGGTCACCGCCGGCATCGCCGTGCTGGCGCGCGCGCTATCTTTCCAGTGGCGGCGCGCTGGAAGAAGCCGTGCCAGCGCCGTGTGCTACGACGAAGTCGAGGCCGCGACCGCGCTGGCGGTCGTACTGTGCACGCATCTCAAGGCCGGCGGTGCGACCAAGTCAAAACCCGCCTCCGGCTAGGCGCAGGCTTCCCGCGGAGTCCGGCCGGTTTCGGTAGTCCCAACTCGCACAAAATCCGGACCTTAGCCGCCGGCCCAATCTCCAGGTTTGCTTTCCGACTCGAACGTGTTCACTTGAACACCATGAGCGAACCCCTCACCGACCGGCAGCAGCAGGTTCTCGACTTCATCCACGCCTACCATCGCCAGAACGGCGTGTCGCCTTCGTTGCGCGAAATCCAGGCGCACTTCGGCCTCGCCAGCCCGTTTGGGATCAAGCGTCACCTCGACGCGCTCACCGCCAAGGGCGCGCTCCGCCGGCTCGATGGCAAGGCCCGCGGTCTCCTCCCCCAATCCCACCCGCGCCGGGGCGCCCTCGCCGAAATTCCGCTCTTCGGCACCATCCCCGCCGGCTTCGCCGTGACCGCCGAACAGCAGGAGCCCGACAGCTACATCTCCGTCGACACCATCTCGCTCGGTGTCCGGCCCAACACGAAACTCTTCGCGCTGAAGGTCCGCGGCGACTCCATGGTCAATGCGAGCATCCTCGACGGCGACACGGTCTTCCTCACACCGCGCGAACCACGCCAGCAGGACATCGTCGCCGCGCTGATCGACGGAGAATCCACCTTGAAACGTTTCCTCGTGCAACGCGGCCGTCCCTTTCTCCGCGCCGAGAACCCGCGTTATCCCGATCTGTTGCCCGCCACCGAACTCGTCATTCAGGGCGTCATGATCGGCCTGCTGCGCACCGGCTCCTCCTGATCGAATCGGCCCGGCTTTTTCGCTTCAGGCCGCGAGCAAACCGGTGGCGCCCTCCCCCGGACCCGTCGCAGTTTCGTCCGCTCCCACGACCAAGCCAATCCCGCGCCCAGCGCATCATTCCACTCTCACTCTTAAACTCTCCGCCGATTCCCCGATCAAAAAAACTTCAGCCATGAAACTCTTCATCAAACCCTCCCGCCCTCGCCCGCTCCGCTTCACCCTGCTCGACCTGCATGCGACGGGAGTGGTGCGGGTCTTTCGCCGTCATTCCATTTTTCGCCTCTGGGAGCCGCTCCGCGAAACGTTCGTGGGCCCGGCCAACTCCGAAGGTTGAACCGGCTGGCGTGAATTCCGTCTGCCAGGCTCCGGCTTCCGTCCCTCGTCTCCATGGCCACCGCGCCCGAAAAGCTCGCGGCGCTCCGGCAGCTGCTCGCCGGGCGCTTCCCGACCGTGTCCCGGCCCGCCGGCCGCGTGCTGACCACGGGCATCCCGGCGCTCGATAGCGCCACCGGCGGCCTGCCGCTCGGCGCCATCACGGAAATCGTTTGCGCCGTGCCCAGCTGCGGCGGGCACCTGCTACTCGCGCAATTGCTCGCCGTCACGCGGCGCGAACGCCGGCGGGTCGCGCTGATCGACGGCACGGACTCGTTCGACCCGGCCTCGCTCGACGGCGATCTGCTCGCGCATCTGCTGTGGGTGCGCTGCACCGGCACCCGCAGCGCCGTGCAAGCCGCCGATCTCCTCGTGCGCGACGCCAACCTCGATCTCGTCGTTCTCGACCTCCGGCACGCGCCCGCCGCCGACCTCCACCGCGTGCCCGGCCCGCAATGGTATCGACTGCAGCGCGCCGTCGAACCGACCGACCTCGCCTTCGTGGTCGAAACGCCCTGCACGACCGTGCCCAGCGCACAAGTACGCCTCACCCTAAACACCACGCACCATTTCTCCGCGCTCGGCCGCGAACGCCCCGGTCTCACCGCGCAGTTCGCTCCCACCCTCCAACGCCAACGACTCAGAGCTGCCGCCAGCGAGTAGCCCCGAACGGGCGCGAGCGAACGGCCCGCACCTGCATTCGCCACACTCGCGGCCACCGGTTGCCCGCTCTCCCCTCGGCTCTCGTCACCCGCCTCCCGTCACTGCCCGCCGGATGTTCGCCGTCCTCCACCTCACTGACTTCGCGTTGCACGCCGTGCTGCGCACCGAGTCCGCCCTCGCTGGCCGACCCGCCGCGCTGTTCGCCGGCTCCGGAAAAAAATCCATCGTCCTCGCCACGAACTCCGCCGCCCGCGCCAGCGGAGTCGAGTTGGGCATGACGGCGCCACAGGCCGTCGCCCGGTGCGCCGGTCTTGTCATCCGCACCCCGCAACCGGCCGCCGAGGCCGAAGCCCGGGCGACCATGCTCGCCGTCGGCTTCACCCTCTCGCCCCTGATCGAGGCCACGGCACCAGGCGTCTGCACGATCGACTTAAAGGGCGCCGATGCCGCCACCTGCCCGGAGCTCAGTCGCCGGGCTGTCACCGAACTCGACCAACTCGGCTTGCCTGCGACCGCCGGCCTCGCGCGCACTCCGCTGCTTGCGCTCTACGCTGCGCGCATCGCAAACCCGGTCCTTGTCGTGACCGACGAAAGAAACTTCCTCGTCCCGCTCCCGCTCGCCACCGCTGATCCGTCGCCGGAACTCGCCGGAGCACTCGCCAACTGGGGCCTGCGCACGCTCGGCGACCTCACGGCGATTTCCCGTGACGAAATCGTCCGCCGCTTCGGGGCCGACGGACTCGCCTTCTGGCAGCGCGCCGCCGGTGGTGACACCCGACCCCTCAGCCCCGTCATCCCACCGCAGACTTTCTCCGCCGTGATGGAATTCGAGCATCCCATCGAAACCCTCGAGCCGCTCCTCTTCCTTCTCCGCCGCTTTCTCGATCGTCTCTCACTCGAATTGATCGCGTCGCAGCACGTCGCCGCCGGGATCGAACTCACGCTCCGCCTCGAGAACGACGCACGCCACGCGCGCAGCTTCCGGCTGCCCGAGCCCACCGCCGACACGGCAATTATTTTTCGCGCGCTGCACACGCACCTCGCGTCGCTGCACACCGCCGCCTCGATCGAGGCGATGGATCTCCGCCTCATGCCCGCACGTCCGCTCGTGCGTCAGCAGGGCCTTTTCGACACCGGCCTCCGCGATCCGCACGGTTTCGCCGAAACGCTGGCACGAGTCAGTGCTCTCGTCGGCGCCAACCGCGTCGGCACGCCGCAACTTGAGGAAACCCATCACCCCGACGCCGTAAAACTCACGCCGCCCGCCGCGGTGATTCCGCCGCTTGCGGCGCCGCCCGTGCATCCCGCCCTCAGCACGCCGCTGCGCCGTTTCCGCCCGCCGCTCCCGGCGCGAATCGAGTTCACGGCCAATTGCCCGACCTATCTCTGGACCGAGCGCATGCAGGGCGAAATCTCCTTTCGCAGCGTGGCGTGGCCGGGCAGCGGCGCGTGGTGGCAAAACGATCGCGCGTGGTCGCGACTTGAGTGGGATATCGCCCTCGCCGGGGGCGGACTCTACCGTCTGCTGCGCGTCGGCGGCGCGTGGTTCATCGATGGCGAGTATGACTGAACGCCATGAGCGGCTACGTCGAACTTCACGCGCGGAGCGCCTTCAGCTTCCTGCGCGGGGCCTCGTCGCCCGAGGACCTCGCGAGCGAGGCCGCACGGCTGGAACTGCCCGCCGTCGCCGTGCTCGATCGCGACGGCTTCTACGGCGCCCCGCGTTTCTACGCCGCGGCCCGCGGGCAGCATCTCCGCGCCCGCGTCGGCGCCGAGATCACCATGGAGGACGGCAGCGTCGTCCCGCTCCTCGTCGCCACACGAATGGGCTACCAAAATCTTTGCCAGCTCATCACCGAGACGAAGCTCACCGAACGTCCGTCCCATTGCCGTGCGTCGGTCTTGCAGTCGCCCCACGACCCCGATCCGCGTGACCGCAAGCGTCCCTGCTTCGCGACGTGGTCCGAGCTCGAAAAATATTCCGCCGGGCTCATCGCCCTCACCGGTGACGAAGACGGTCCCGTGCGGCGCGCGTGGCGCACCTCCGGCGGCGCCGCCGCGAACGCCGCCCTCGAAAAGCTCCTCGCGCTCTTCGGCCGCGATCGGCTCTTCGTCGAACTGCAGCGTCACCGGATCCGCGGCGAGGAACGCGAGATCACCTTTCTCCGCGACCTCGCCACCGCGCAACGTCTCCCGTTGCTTGCGACCGGCGGCGTCGCCTACGCCACCGCTGCCGACCGCATCGTCGCCGATGCGTTCACCTGCCTGCGCTGGCATACGACACTCGATGCCGCCGGCCGCCGGCTCGAAATCAACGCCGAACGCCGCTTGAAATCCCCTCGCGAGATGGCCGACCGTTTCGCCGACCTTCCCGGGGCCGTCGCGAACGCCGGCCGCCTCGACGCCCGCCTCGAATTCACGCTGGAGCATCTCGGCTACCAGTTTCCCGGCTTCCCCACCCCAAATGGGGAGACGATGGACGCCTACCTTCGCGAGCGCACGTTCGCCTCCGCGCACGAACGCTTCGGCGCGCTGCCCGACAATCTACTCCAGCAACTCAACAAGGAGCTCGAGCTCATCGCGCGCCTGAAATTCTCCGGCTATTTCCTGATCGTCTGGGATATTTGCGCATGGACGCGGCAGCAGAACATTCTCGTCCAAGGCCGCGGCAGCGCCGCCAACAGCGCTGTCTGCTACGTGCTCGGCATCACCGCCGTCAACCCGCTCAAGCACCGCCTCCTCTTCGAGCGCTTTCTCAGCGACGGTCGCGTCGGCGCCGACGGCAACCCTTCGTGGCCCGACATCGATCTCGATCTCCCGAGCGGCGAACGCCGCGAGCGCGTCATTCAGGAGATCTACCGGCGTTACGGCCAGCGCGGCGCGGCGATGACCGCCAACGTCATCACCTATCGCGGCCGCAGCACGACACGCGAAATCGGCAAAGTCCTCGGCTTCGGCGACGACGCGCTGGATCGTTTCTCGAGCCTCTACGCCAACGGAGATTTTCCGCACACGCTCGATCTGCAACAGCAGCTCAAGATGTGTGGTATTGCGGCGAAGCATCCACGCGCCGAGGCCATGGTCCGTCTCCATGCCTTGGTGCGCGGCCTGCCGCGCCACCTTGGGCAGCACTCCGGTGGCATGGTCATCTCGCGCAACGAACTCGACAAAGTCGTGCCGCTTGAACCTGCCACCATGCCCGGCCGCAGTGTCTGCCAGTGGGACAAGGACGACTGCGAAAACCTCGGCATCGTGAAGATCGATTTCCTCGGGCTCGGCATGATGGCCGTCCTGCAGGATTCGTTCGAACTTTGCGCCGACCGCGGGGGCCCGCATAATTTCAACGACATCCCGCCCGATGATCCCGAAACCTACGAAAAGATCCGCGCGGCCGACACCGTGGGCGTGTTCCAAATCGAGAGCCGCGCACAGATGTCGACCCTTCCCCGCTTCAAGCCGAAGGATCTCTACGACCTCGCGATGCAGGTCGCGATCATCCGCCCCGGTCCGATCGCCGGCCAACTCGTCCACCCGCTCATCCGCCGCCGCGACGGATTGGAAAAGGACGACTACATCGACCCGAGCGTGGAAGAAATTGTGAAGCCGATCCTGTCGCGCACGCGCGGCGTGATTCTCTTTCAGGAGCAGATGCTGGAGCTCTCCATGACGCTGGCCAATTTTACCGGTGCGCAGGCGGAGGAATTGCGGCGCGCCATGGGCTTCACGAAGCACCCCGAGAAACTGCACCAAGCGCTCGCCAAGCTCATGCTCGCGCTCCGCCGCAAGGGTCACAACGAAAACGTCGTCAGGCGCGTCTGCGCTTCCGCCCGCACGTTTGCGGCGTATGGTTTTCCCGAGTCGCATGCCATCGGATTCGCGATGCTCGCCTATGCGAGCACGTGGTTGAAGATCCACCGCCCGGCGGAATTTTTCGCGAGCCTGCTCAACAACCAGCCGATGGGATTCTATTCGCCCGCCTCACTGCTGCAGGACGGCCGACGCCACGGCCTCAAGGCGAATCCCGTGTGCGTGCAGCGGTCCCTCTGGGCCTGCACCGTCGAGGGAGAAAACACGATCCGCCTCGGCCTGCGCTTGGTGAAGGGGCTGCACGAGGCCACCGCGATTGAAATGCTCGCGGCTCGAAACGAAGCACCGTTCCGATCACTCGACGATTTCCTGCGGCGCACGAAATTCACCGCCACCGATCGACGCGCGCTCGCTGCGGTCGGCGCGTTGAATGTTTTTTCCCAGCATCGCCGCGCCGCGCTCTGGGACGTCGAAGCCGCGTGGTCCGAGTCGGAAAGCCTGCTCCACCATTTCGCCGAGATGAAACGCGAACCCTCGCCGCTCGCCCCGATGACGCTCACCGAACGTCTGCGCGCCGATTTTCGCGGCATGGAGCTCACCGCCGGCACCCATCCGATGGCCCTCCTGCGCCCGCGACTGAAAAACGTTTGGAGCGCCACCGGCCTGAAGGATGCGCCCAACGGCAGTCGAGTGACGATCGCCGGCACCGTGATCTGCCGCCAGCGCCCCGGAACGGCGAACGGTTTTGTCTTCATCAGTCTCGAGGACGAGACCGGCATCGCCAACGCCGTGGTGCGCCCGCAGCTCTTCGAACGCGACCGGCTCATCATCACGCAGGAGCCCGCGCTCAAAATCACCGGCCGCCTGCAAAACGTCTCCGCGGTGATCCACGTGAAAGCCGAAACCATCGAGCCGCTGCGCGAACCCGACCTGCCCGCGCAGACGTCGCACGATTTTCACTGAAGCGCTCCACGACCAGGGCGAAGACTGCGACAAACTCCGGCTGCTTCAGGCGAACGGGATGGCCATCGCCAAATTCTTCCTCTAGCCGTTCCGCCTTTCACTTACCCCGCATGAAATCCCCCCGGTTGTTTCTCTCCGTCCTCGCCCTGGTCTGCGCCGGAGCCCTCGTATCGGACGTCGCTCCGCTCCGCCTCAACGCCGCCGAATCCGCCCCGCCCGCGCCGTTCGACCTCAAGGAGCACTACACCAAATACGAATACCGCATCCCGATGCGCGACGGCGTGAAGCTGTTCACCTCGGTCTACGTGCCGAAGGACGCCACGACGCCCCACCCGTTCCTCATGACGCGCACGCCCTACAACGTGGCCCCTTACGGCTCGGATGAATATCGCGAGCGCCCGGCGCCCACCGACAGTTTCATGAAGGCCGGCTATATCTTCGTCGTGCAGGACGTCCGCGGGCGCTACCTCTCCGAGGGCACGTTCGTGGAAGCGACGCCCCACCGCCCGAACAAGCGCGGGAACACCGATGTCGACGAGAGCACCGACACTTACGACTCCGTGGAGTGGCTGCTCAAGCATGTACCCAATCACAACGGTCGCGTGGGGATCTGGGGCGTCTCGTATCCCGGTTTCTACACCTCGGCCGGCATCATCGACACCCACCCGGCGATTAAGGCCGCGTCACCTCAGGCGCCCGTGACCGACTTCTATCTCAACGACGACTGGTATCACGGCGGCGCTTTCATGCTCGCGCACAACTTCCGGTTTTTCAGCCGGTTCAAGCCGCGACCCGAACCCGAACTGCCGCCGAAGACCGCCGCCACCTTCGACTACGGCACGCAGGACGGTTACGAATTTTTCCTGAAGGTCGGCCCGATCGCCAACGGTCGCAGCTACTTTAAGGGTAGCTCCGAATACTGGGATACCAGCCTCGCGCATCCGACCTACGACGAGTACTGGAAGGCCCGCGCGATCTGGCGCCACCTGAAGAATATCACGTGCGCCGTCCTGACCGTCGGCGGCTGGTTCGACGCCGAGGATCTGGTGGGACCGATCCGCACGTATCACGAAATCGGCAAAAACAATCCCGGCATCTACAACGGTCTGGTCATGGGACCGTGGGTGCACGGCGGCTGGGCCCGCGATGGCCGGCGGCTCGGCAGCGTCGATTTCGCGGCGGCGACCGGGGAATTCTATCGCGAAAAAATTCTATTTCCCTTCTTCGAACAACATCTGCGCGACAAGACCGACGCCAAGCTGCCCGCGGCCTATGTGTTCGAAACCGGCACCAACGTCTGGCGGCAATACCCGGCGTGGCCGGCCCCCGCCGCCCGGCCGCACACGCTCTACTTCCGTGAAAACGGCGGGCTCGCCTTCGACGCGCCCGACACCGCGACGGACGCGAGCGACAGCTACGTGAGCGACCCGGCCAAACCCGTGCCGTTCATCGGCTACACCGCGCTCGAAATGCCGCCGGAGTACATGGTCGCCGACCAGCGCTTCGCCGCGCGCCGGCCCGACGTGCTCGTCTACTCCACGCCGCCGCTCGAGAGCGACGTGACGATCGCCGGGCCCATTTCGCCCCGCCTTTTCGTTTCCACCACCGGCACCGATTCCGACTGGGTGGTGAAATTGATCGACGTCTACCCGCCTGACCGCAGCAACCCAAAGCCGGCCGCGGGCACGCGCCCGTCAAATGACACACCACCACCGTCGATCGAGCTCGCGGGCTACCAGCAACTCGTGCGCGGCGATCCGCTGCGCGGCAAATATCGCAACAGCTTCGAGAAGCCCGAGCCATTCGTGCCCGGCCGCGTGGAGCCGATCAAATTCACGATGGGCGACGCCAACCACACCTTCCGGCGCGGCCACCGCATCATGGTTCAGGTGCAGAGCACGTGGTTCCCGCTGTTCGACCGCAATCCGCAGACCTTCGTGAACATCCCCACGGCCAAGGCCGAGGACTTCAAGGCCGCAACGCAGCACGTCTACCGCTCCAAAGCCCGGCCCTCGGGCGTCGAGGTACTAGTGATCCCGCAGACCGGCGAGACCGCGGCCGGCGGGAAATAAAGATCCCGCAGCGCGCCATTCCCGGCGGTTCGCCAACCCTCATTTCATGCCCCCAGAGGCACCACTCCACTACCCGCTGTCCGCCCTGGATGAGGCGAAACCGGGTTCGTCGCGGTCGGCGGAGGTCGTCGTCCCCGTGGTTCGTGAATTGCTCGCGCCCGGGTCGGTCCTCGACGCGGGCTGCGGTCTGGGCACGTGGCTGCAGGTCTGGCAGCAAAACGGCGTGCAGGACATCCTCGGGGTCGACGGAACCGACGATCTCCCGCCGGGGACGCGGCTGATTTCCACTGACCATTTCCGCGCGATCGACCTCCGCGCCCCCTTCAACTTGGGCCGACGGTTCGCGCTGGTCCAATCGCTGGAGGTGGCAGAGCACCTGCCCCGGGCCTGTGCCGCTGGATTCGTACAGTCATTGTGCGATCACGGGGACATGGTGTTGTTTGGAGCGGCCATTCCGGGCCAGGGCGGACACCGGCACGTGAACGAACAATGGCAAAGCCATTGGGCGAGGCTCTTCGCGGAACGCGGCTTCAAAGCCTTCGATGTGATCCGGCCGCGGATCTGGCATCAACCCGACGTCAGCATGTGGTACAAACAGAACACGCTGTTGTTCGCACACGAATCGCGCGTCGCCGCGCTCTCCGCCCGCCTGTCCGCCGTGCCGGCCGAGCCCCGCTCGCTGGATCTCGTGCATCCCGATCTTTTCACCGCGAAAATGAGCCAACCCGCCAGCTGGGTCGACCCCGCCCAACTCCCGGTGCGAGCCCTGCTGGCCGGTTTGGGACGCGCGATCCCGCGCGCGGTGGCGGGCCGGCTCGGTCGCAGCGCATCGAAAAAGCAAAATCCCGGAAACGACGCGGCCCCGCCGACCACTCGCCCGACCGTCGGTCCGCCGCCCCCGGCGTGACGCCCAATCTTTTTGACCCGGCCCGGGAACGAACTCCCCTCGTGCCGGCCCTCAAACGCCCCCAACCTCTCATGATTCGTTTTGCCGCCACCGGATTCGCCTTGCTCTGCCTTGCCGGATTACTCGCCGCGCAGACCCCGCGGGAACGGCTCTACAACGGCATCGAGCTGTCCGATCCGTGACCGCCGCGCCGCGAGGCGGTGCCCTACGTGCCGATAGATGTGCCGTATCTCGCCGCACCACCCGCCGTGATCCCCAGCCATGTCGGCCGGCAGCTTTTCGTCGACGATTTCCTGATCGCCGAGACGAACCTGCAGCGCGTCCACCATCAGGCCGACTATCATCCGGCCTCGCCCGGTCATCGTGCCGGACAAACCCTGGGAGAAAAACGACGAGGCGGCGTCCACGATGGTGTACAGCGACGGCGTTTGGTGCGATTCGCGGGACCAGCTCTTCAAGGCGTGGTACGTGGCCGCCTATTGGGGCGGGCTCGCGTATGCGACATCGAAGGACGGCCTGCAGTGGGAGAAACCGGCGCTCGACGTGAAACCGGGCACCAATCTCGTCCTCGACCAGCCACGCGGTACCACGACCGTCTGGCTGGATCACGAGTAGACCGATCCCGCCCGTCGCTTCAAACTCTACCGGTAATATTTCGGCAAGCCGATCGAGCGTCGTATTGTCCCGGCCAAATGGGTCATCTGCTGAACCCTATTACGCCGTGCACAACTTCGGCGCGGGAGGGTGAATTCGCGACAAAACTCTTGTCACGCCATGGGGGACCATTACCAACGCCACGATGAACATGTTGGCATGACGCGTTTGTCCGCGGGGATGACGATGGGGCAGTTTTTGCCTCCGGCCGGTTTGTTTTTTCCGTAAAACGCGTTATTCCTGCAATCTCCAAGAAAAACCAAAGCTTCTCACGCCGCCCATGCCTTCCTCTTCTGCACCCACCAACCCAGCCGGCCGGACGATCAAAATCGCCCTCGCGGGAGCCGGCATGTTCGGCGGCGATGTTCACCTCCGTGCCTACGCCGACTTGCAGCGCTTCGGCATCGCCGGGCAACTCGGGCGGGTGGGCCTCGACCATTGGACCCGCGATTTCGCGTCCGTAAAGTTTGAATTGGTGGCCGTGGCGACCCGCTCGGAGGCGTCGGCCAAACGCTCCCAGGCGAATTTCAAGGCATGGACGGGGCACGAGCCCCGCGCCTACTTCGGCGAGGCCCCGTGGAATGACATTCTCCGCGATTTCCCTGACCTCGACGTGATGGCCGTGGCGACCCCGGATCATCTGCACACGGAGCCGATCCTCGCGGCGCTGGCCCGGGGCGTGCACGTCCTCACCGAGAAGCCGATGTGCCTCTCCATCCAGGAATCCGACCAGATCATCGCGGCAGCCAAGGCAAAGAATCTCATCGTGGCGGTCGACATGCACAAGCGCTACGACCCCGACCACCTCCGCGTGCGGGACGACATCCAAAAGCGCATCGGTGCGCCGCTCTACGGCACCGCCTACCTCGAGGAACCGCTCGAGGTGTCCACGAGCACCTTCAAATGGGTCGAGTCGAGCGATCCGTTCAGCTACGTCGGGCCCCACTGGACCGACCTGATCTACAGCTACTACAAGAGCAAACCCGCCTCACTCAGCGCCGTCGGCCAGAAAAAACGCCTGATCCGCGACGGCATCAATGCCTACGATGCCGTGCAGGTCCGCGTGGATTTCGAGAACGGGATGAGTATCAATTTTCACAACAACTGGATCACGCCGCCCGAGTTCGAGGCGCCAGTGAACCAGGGCCACGAGATCGTCGGGGCCGACGGCAAGGTCGAAAGCGACCAGCAATACCGTGGGTTCCGCTGGTGGAACAAGGGCGGCGGCTCGCGCACGGCGAACAACCACTTCACCCGCGACGTGACGCGGCCCGACGGCACGCACGCCTACGTCGGCTACGGCGTCGACAGCCTCACTGTGGGCCTCGCCGCGGTCTACCGAGTCAAGTTCCACGGCGACAGCCGCGATGCAGTCGCCAGCATCTACCCGACGGCCGAGGAAGGCCGCATCACCGTCGCCATCGTCCATGCGGCGGCGATCGTGCGCGATCTGAACTTCAAGTACCTCAACGAGGGCAAGGGAGCCCCCGTCACGGCCCGCTTCGGCAAGGATGGCATCACCATCGTCGATCCGCACCGCGCCGCCGAGGGACCGGCCAAGGTCTTCAACAACATCTACGCGCTTCCCGTCTGATCCCGTTTTAATCCCTTCGAACCACCACTAATTTTATGGGCAAAGAATTCAGCATCGTCCCGCGCGAAGTCGCGCCAGTGGAAACCAAGTACCGGCGCATCGCCACCAAGATCCCGCATCCGGACTCCCTGCCAACCCTCGAAAAGTTGCGCAAATTCGAGCCGATCTCGATGCGCGGCCAGCCCCCCATCGTCTGGGAGCGCGCCGAGGACTTCACCGTCTTCGACAAATACGGCAATCGCTGGATCGACTGGTCTTCGGGCGTGCTCGTCACGAACGCCGGCCACGCCGCGCCGGAAGTGTGCCAGGCCATCATCGACCAGGTGAACAGCCGCCTGCTGCACAGTTATGTTTTCCCGAATGAGGAACGCGCCGCGCTGACCGAACGCCTCGCGGAAG
Organism: Opitutia bacterium; assembly: GCA_947474935.1. GTDB lineage: Bacteria > Verrucomicrobiota > Verrucomicrobiia > Opitutales > Opitutaceae > ER46. Next base: position 27,250 of record CANJKL010000001.1, on the reverse strand, counting down.
TCGCCCCGGAGGGCCTCAAGAAAGTCTTCCTGCTCACCACCGGTGCGGAAGCCACCGAATGCGCCATCAAGCTGAGCCGCTCGCACGGCATCAAGGTCGGCGGCAACAAGAAGATCGGCATCATCGGTTGGGAACGCGGCTTCCACGGCCGCACCCTCGGCTCGCAGCAGGCCGGTGGCATGGCCGGCCAGAAATCATGGATCGTGAACGAGGATCCGGCGATCATCACCGCCCCGTTCCCCGACGGCTACTGGCAGAAGGACGTCAGCTTTGGATCCTTCCTCGCCGCCGTTGAAGCGCGCGGCATGAAGCCGGAGAATGTCGCCGGCGTCATCATGGAGTCTTACCAGGGTGTCGGCCCCGACTTCGCTCCGGTGGAGTTCGTCCGCCAGCTCTCGGATTGGTGCAAAAAGTACAACATCGTCCTCACGATGGACGAAGTGCAGGCCGGCTTCGGCCGCACCGGCAAGTTCTGGGCCTTCGAGCACTACGGCATCACGCCCGACCTCATCTGCTGCGGCAAGGGCATCAGCAGTTCCCTGCCGATCTCGGCCGTCATCGGCCGCGAATCCATCATGGATCAGTTCGGGCCGGGCTCGATGACCAGCACGCACACCGGCAACCCGGTCTGCTGCGCCGCCGCACTCGCCAGCGTGAACAAGATCATCCGCGAGAACATGACCGCCCACGCGGCCAAGCTCGAACCGATCCTGCTCGACGGCCTGAAGAAGATCCAGGCGCGTTATCCCGATGTCATCGGCCACGTCAGCGCCCGCGGACTCGTCGGCGGCATGCAGACGTTGGTGCGGGGCAAGAAGGAGCCCAACCACGATCTCGCGCACAGCATTATCGAACGCTGCTTCCAGCAGGGCTTGCTGTTGTTCGCGCCCGTCGGCGCCTGGGGTCAGACCGTCAAGATTGCCCCGCCGCTCACGATCCCCGAGGAAGCGCTGCGCGAAGGCCTCGCGGTGTTGTCCGATGCGACGGACGCCGCGGTCGCCGCGCTTTAAGCCAAGGCGGGGCGGACGCCCCTGAAGATTATCGAGGCCACCCGTCGCCCAGCGGCGGGTGGCCTTTTTGTTGCCCGGATTTCGGCCGAAACGCCGAGGTCAGCTCACCGCCACTCGTGCCGCGGGTAGCGGCGCGACAGCTCGGCCTTCACCTTCGGATACATGTCGCGCCAGAACGCCGTCAGATCGTCCGTCACCTGGATGGGACGGTGGTTGGGCGCGAGCACCTCGATCTTCACCGGCACGCGCCCGTGCCCGACGGAGAATTTTCCCTCGATCCCATAGAGTTCCTGGATCCGCGCACTGAGAATGGGCGCCCCCTCTTTCGGGTAGGTGAGTTTGGAGCGCCGGCCGTTTGCCATCGTGAGACGCTCCGGTAGGTAGTCGTCGATCACCGCGAGCTGCTCGGCCGTCAACCACTCCTTCAACACCGGCATCACGGGCTTGTCCTTGATGCCGCGGTAACCGAGTTCGCCGTAGCAAACCTGCTCGATCAGCGTACCACGGTCGGCCTCAGTGAGGGGATTGACTTCGAGTTCCGGGAACCACTCGGCCAGCCGGTTCACGCGTGTGATCCATTGCTCGACCGTGTCGTCCCATGCTTCGAGCTTCAAGCGACCGGCCAGCACCTCCTTCGTCAGCAGCGCCGCGGCTGCATCCAGCGGGGCGTCGTCGCTGCTCGATTTAGCCTCGAGCACCAGATCGCGAAAGCGGCGCTCGCGTCGCGAGACGACCCGCCGGGCCTGTTCGTCGTAAACCACCCCGCGCGTTTCGCGATAGTCGTCGGGGAAAATCTCCTTGAGCCAGGCCTCCTCGATCGCCGTCGCGTTGGAGAGCAGCACGCTGACCTCGCCGCCCCGTCCACCGATCTCGCTGATCTCCGCCGCCACGAGGAGGGTCGCCTGCTGCATCGCACTTTCCCGGGCGAGGACACCCCGGCGGTTATGCACGAGTTCGCAGCGCAGTGTGCCCGCGTCGAGTCGACGCGCAAGCTGGTCGGAAAATCCTGCGAGCACACATTTTCGGACGGCCGCACCATCGACACGCTGCTCGCCGATCTCCAGCCCCTCCTTCTCCGCAATTTCGAGAAATTGCGCGAACAACGGGCCGACCTGCCTTGCCCCCTGCGCATGGATCCCCAGCCGGCGGCAGGCTTCGAGCGCGTAATTTGCCTGATCCGCATAACGCCACGCCCGCATGAGCAGGAAAAAATCGCTTTCGTGTTCCTCGCCGAGGAGGTTTTCCCTGGCCTCCTCGACCTCGCGTGGAACGCCGCGCAAAAGAAAATTCCGTCCCTGCGTGAGCGCTGCCATCAGCGCCACCGGTCGCACGCACCCCCGCTCGGCCGCCGCGAGGAACATCCGCGCGTAACGCGGATGCACCGGAAACCGCAGCATCTTGCGCCCGACCTCCGTAATGCGACCGCCGCGACTTTCCGGGGACGTGGCCTCTCGATTCAGGGGGGAAATCGCCCCGAGATCCGCCAGCAGCGTCTCGGCCCGCACGAGTCCGACCGCATCGGGTTTCTCCAGCCACGGAAAATTCGCCACATCGTCGATCCCACTCGCCTTCAGCGTCAGTACGACCTCGGACAAATCCAGGCGCTTGACCTCGGGCAATTCCTGAGGCGCGCGGTTGGCATGCTCCCGCTCGGTCCAGAGCCGCACGCACACGCCCGGCGCGGTGCGCCCGGCCCGGCCCGCGCGCTGGTCGGCGCTGGCCGCGGAAATTTTCTCGATCAACAGCGTGTTGATCCCGCGATGCGGATCGAACCGGGCGATGCGCGCCAAGCCGCAGTCGATGACCGCGGTCACGCCTTCGATCGTCAGCGACGTCTCGGCCACGTTCGTCGAAACGATGATTTTCCGTTTCTCGTAGCGATCCACCGCGCGGTCCTGCTGCTCCGGGGACAACTCACCGTGCAGCGGAAACACCACGAAATCGCGCAACGCCCGCCCGCCTTGGATCGCCTGCACGGTCCGGCTGATCTCATAGGCGCCCGGCATGAACACCAGCAGATCGCCCGGCGTGATGCCGGCCGCCCGCTCGCATTCGCGCGCCGCCACGTCCCACACCGGGTCCTGCTCGAAGTTCACGGCCTTCGGCAGATACTCAGTCCGCACCGGGAAACTTCGGCCTTGGGAAACGAGCACCTCGCAGGGCGCGAGATAGGTCTTGAGCGCGCCGGCGTCGAGCGTGGCCGACATCACGATCAGCTTCAGGTCGGGTCGCGTCGTCTGCTGGATCTGAACCGCCCGCGCCAGCGAGATGTCGCCGTAGAGGTGGCGCTCGTGAAATTCGTCGAAGACGATCGCGCTGATGCCCCGCAGCGTGGCGTCGAACGACATCTGACGGAGGAGAATCCCCTCCGTCACGAAACGGATGCGCGTGCGTTCGCTCACGCGGGACTCCAGCCGGATCTGGTAGCCGACCACCTCGCCGAGCTTCGTGCCGACTTCCTCGGCCACCCGCCTGGCCAGCAGACGCGCGGCGAGCCGCCTCGGCTGCAACACCACGACCTCCCCTTTGGCGCCCAGCAGACCATGCTGGAGCAGCATTTGGGGGATCTGCGTCGACTTGCCCGAGCCGGTGGGCGCCTGGACGATCAACCGACCCCGCGCGCGCAGCGAAGCGACCACGGCAGATTCGAGTTCGTAGATCGGTAATTCGCGCGGCGACGGCATCGAGGGAGCAGGCAAAACGAGGTAGGCGCTTGCTTGCAAGCGATGGTTTGGAAGGTGGCGGTGCTTGGGCTGACAAGGAAGCACCGCTCCACCACGAACATCGCCCGTCGCTTCCCAACGCGCCGAGCCAGAATTAAATCAGGTTTTCGCGCAGCGAAAACCTGTGAATAACCGGTGAGCCAGATTGCTCCCAAGTTATTCACCACCTTTCCCGGTGAAGAAGTTGTTCAGAACAAAGGCTTCAATCGCGACCGGGCCGGGCGCACGCTCCGCCCCGTTCCTTGATAGAACAGTCGCAGCGCGGCGGCCTGAAAAAAGCCGGCGCGAGCACGGCTGGGATAATCCCGGGTGACCGGGGAAAGGTTGGTGGCAGCTGGTGCCACCCTCCCCTCCAGACGGCGTTTGCCGGATGCGAGGCATATATCACCAGTTCCTCTGGCCGGAGTCGTATCCGGTCAGTCCACATACGAATTAGGAACTGAGCGGCGAGGCGCGATCAGAAACCGCGCTCGAGCCGAGTCAGGCCCACGGGGCGTTTCGACCCGTGCGCCGACGCAGTTACCCCAGAGGGTTATGGTTGCTACTGTGCAGACCAGAACGCAGTCGCGGTTCCCGGCGGGCCAACCCCGCCAAAAGGCCCCGCCCATCGCATGGGCAGGGCGCGCAAGGGAATCACGACAGCGGGGAGCGAACGGACCTGGCAAAGCCCGTCAAACCTCCTCAATGGGGCGGTCACGCAAATCGTGGTCACCCCGCTGCAAAAGCGAACGCAACCTGAGAGTTAAGAGGTCAGACCCGTAACGCGGGGCCAACGGCCGGTCACAAGCCGGCGCCGTCCCCGTGGTAAGGGTGCCGACGCGAGACAGTGAAAATTGCAGGCGTGTCAGCACCACGTCCGGCGCGCCGCTCCCGGCAGGGAGCGTCCGAACCGGGCGCAGAGGCCTCACTCGACAGATCCCGACCGGTAACGGTCAGGACGGTCCCGCCATGAGACCGAAACATCCGCATGCCGCGGAGAGTGGCGTCGGGAAGCACACCGCCCGCTAAAGCGAGCGCGTCCAAGCGTGTGCCACCGGGGAAGAGCGCGTGACGAACGCCCACCCCCACAAATTGGCCTCGGGAGCCTCAAAACTTCCGGGGCCTTTTTTGTTTTTAAAAAACCGCGCCCGGCGCAGTCGCGATTCCGGCATGCGCGAAGGTCCCAGCGCATGCTTGTCTGATACGACCCCAGCGCTTCCTCTCCTTCACTTCCCCAATGCTCCCCCCCCGCCTCTTCCTGGCCCTTGCCGTCTTCGCCGCGGCCAGCGTCACCCGCGCCGCCGAAAAAACTGCAAAGTCTCCGGTCCCCGCGGCCGCATCCCAAGTGGTGCCCTATCCGTTGATTCCCGGCCCCATCCGGCTATGGAACGGCGCAGCTCCCGGGGCTCGCGGGCAGAGTCCTCAGGACACCCCCACCCTCACGCCCTGCGCGCCCGAGGTCAGTAAGCGCAACGGCGCCACCATGCTCATCCTACCGGGCGGCGGCTACGGCAGCCTGGCCGAGCACGAGGGCACGGGCTACGCGGAGTTTTTTGCCGCGCACGGCATCACCGCCTACGTGCTCAAGTACCGGCTTGGCGCGAACGGCTACCGGCATCCGACCATGCTGAACGATGCCGCCCGCGCCCTGCGCATGGTCCGGGCATTCGCCAAACGCGACGGTCTCGATCCGGCCCGCGTCGGGGTCATCGGCTCTTCGGCCGGTGGCCATCTCGCCTCAACGCTCGCGACGCATTTCGACTCCGCCAAGCCCGACGGTCCCGCGCTCGCCGCCAACGACGCCTACGACCGCGAGAGTTCGCGCCCCGATCTCGCGATCCTCTGCTATCCGGTGATTTCGTTTCTCGAATTCGCCCACGCCGGCTCGCGCAAGAATCTGCTCGGCGAAAACCAGCCCGCCTCGCTCGTACAGAATCTTTCCAACGAACTCCAAGTTACCAAGGACACGCCGCCGACGTTTCTGTGGCATACGGTCGAGGACAAATCGGTGCCGGTGGAAAACTCGCTGCTCTTCGCGGCTGCCCTCCGCCGCGCCGGAGTGCCATTCTCCCTGCATATCTATGAAAAAGGTGCCCACGGCCTCGGTCTCGGACGTCTCGACAAGCCCGCTCCGCCGTGGGCCGACCAGCTGCTTTTCTGGTTCAAGGAGCGGAAGTTCGTCGAGTAATCGCAGGGCGACCTGGTGCCGTCCGCCGGAGCGGGCGCCGTTCCCTTCGACCGCAGAAAGTGGCTGAAATTGCAGGGGATTACTTGGCATTCGCTGATCGCCGCGACACTTTCTCCACATGCCCACGCCCAGCGCCGTGCTCGTAGTGGACGACGACGAACTCAGCCGCCAGTATCTGCATGGCCTGCTGACCGCGGAAAATTATTCTGTCCTGCTCGCGAAGAGCGGGGCCGAGGCACTCCAGATCGCCGCCCGCGCCCTCCCCGATCTGGTGTTGCTCGACATCGTCATGGAGGGGATGGATGGATTCGAGGTCTGCCGCCAGCTCCGCGCGAATCCGAAATTGTTTCAAGTTCCGATCGTCATGCTGACTTCGCTGGAGGGACGGGCCGCGCAACTGCGTGGACTCGAAGCGGGGGCCGACGAATTTCTGCACAAACCGGTGGATCCCGACGAACTCCTGGCCCGGGTCAGGACCATCACCCGGCTCAACCGCTTCCGACAGCTTTCCGACGAGCGCATGCGTTTCGAAGCCGCGGTCGCCTACGCGCCTGACGGGATTGTGCTGACCGACGGCGAGGGCCGGATCCTCCACTCCAACAGCGCCTTTGTGCGCCTCGTCGGCCGGTCGCCCGAGGGAATACTCGACTGCTTTCGCAGCGAGACGGCCGCACTGTTGCGGGCGCAATTTGCCACGCTCGACCGACCGGGCCGGCAGGTGGACACGTTTGAGACCCAGCTTCTCGTCGCCGCGGAGCCGGGCACATACGTTGATGTCACGGTGGTCCGCCTGCCCTGGTCCGAACGGACGATCCTTGAATTTATCCTTCGCGACGTCACCGACCGCAAACAACTCGAAGCGCAGCTTTTCCGACTGCAGCGTATCGATCTGCTCGGCCAACTGGCGGGTGGCGTCGTCCACGACGTCAACAACCTGATGACGGCGGTAACCATCAACGCGGAGATCCTCCACGCCACCGGTACGCCGGAGATCCAACGGCGGACCGGGATGATCCGGGAGAGCGCCGAGCGGGCCTCCACCCTGCTGGGCCGGCTCGTGCCGTTCGCCGACAACGCCAATCAAAAGTTAAAGCCGATCGATCTCGCGTGGGTTCTACAGGAATTCGCGCCTGTCGTGAGAAAACTTCTCGGCGGCGGCATCACGCTCGACATCGAAGCGCCGCCGGGGCTTCCCGCGATTCTGGGCGAATCCAACGACCTGCACCAGGCGGTGTTGAATCTGTGCCTCAATGCCCGCGATGCCATGCCCGGTGGTGGCAAGCTGAACCTGACCGTCACCGCGGTTTCCCTGACGCCTGCCCAAGCCCGCATAATTGGAGCGGACGCCACCGCCGGTGATTTTGTGGCCGTAAGCGTACGCGACACCGGCACCGGCATCCTCCCGGAAATTCGCGATCGGCTGTTCGACCCATTTTTCACCACGAAATCGCGGGAAACGGCGACGGGGCTCGGGCTCGCCGTCGTGCTGCGGGTGATGCGCCGCCACAACGGCTTCGTCGGCTATGAGACCATAGTCGGTGCCGGAACTTGCTTTACCTGCTATTTCCCAACTCTGTCCGGCCTTGGACGGGACTGAGGGACGGCCGGTTCTGCCGAAGGCGGCCTCCCGCCCGCCTTCGGCCTTGCCTTCAGGGCCGCGGCTGCGCACGTTGGGACTCTTTTTCCAACAAACGACCGCGTCCGCCAATGAACCAGAGCATCCGTAATATCGCCATCATCGCCCATGTTGACCATGGGAAGACCACCCTCGTCGACAAGCTGCTCAAAGAGGGCGGAGTCTTCCGCGCCAATCAACGCGTCGAGGAACGCGCCATGGACTCCATGGACCTCGAAAAGGAGAAGGGCATCACGATCAAGGCCAAGAACACGTCCGTCCACTGGAAGGACAAGATCGTCAACATCGTCGACACTCCCGGCCACGCCGATTTCGGCGGTGAGGTCGAACGCGCCCTCCGCATGGTCGATGGCGTGCTGCTCGTCGTCGATGCCTACGACGGCCCGCAGGCGCAGACCCGTTTCGTTCTCCGCAAGGCACTCGCCCACGGCCTCAAGGTCGTGATCGTCATCAACAAGATCGACCGCGAAAACGCCGAGCCCGCCAAGATGTATGACAAGGTGCTCGAACTCCTCATGGAGCTCAACGCCACCGAGGAGCAGTTTGACGCCCCGGTCGTCTACGGCTCCGGCCGCGATGGCTACATGATGTATCACCTCGGCGAGGAGAAGAAGGACATGGCCCCTCTCTTTCAGACCGTTCTCGACCACGTCCCGCCGCCCTTCGCCAAGCCCACCGAGCCGTTCCACATGCTCGTCTCGAACATCGATTGGAGCGACTACGTCGGCCGCATCGCCGTCGGCAAGATCCTCGGCGGCACCGCCAACATCGGCGACGCCGTGTTCATCGTCCGGCATGCCGATGGCAAGCGCGTCCGCGCCAAGATTACCAAGGTCTTCGAGTTTACCGGCCTCGGCACCCGCGAAACCGAGACCGCCGTCGCCGGCAACATCGTCGGCCTGTCCGGCTTCGAGGACATCGATATTGGCGACACGCTCACTGCCGACGAAAACGGCCACGCTCTCCCGTTCACGCAGATCGATCCGCCGACCCTCGAGATGCAGTTCTGCGTCAACGACGGCCCGCTCGTCGGCCAGGAAGGCAAGCTCGTCACCTCCCGCCAACTCCGCGAACGCCTGATGCGCGAGCTGAAGACTAACGTCTCAATTTACATCGAGGACACCGACAAGGCCGGCATTTTCAACGTCAAGGCCCGCGGCGCCATGCAGGTGGCGGTGCTCGTCGAGACGATGCGGCGCGAAGGATTCGAACTCCTCGTCTCCCGCCCCACCGTGATCGAAAAGATCGTCGACGGCCAGCGGCAGGAGCCCTACGAGACGGTCTGGATCGAGGTGCCGGATGAGTGCGTCGGTGCCATCATGCAGAATCTGGCCAACCGCAAAGGCCGGCTCACCAACATGGAGAAACATCCGCACTCCACCATGATCGAGGCGACCATCACCACCCGCGGCCTCATCGGCATGGAAATCGACGTCGTCAACGCCACCAGCGGCCGCGGCGTGCTCAGCCATCTCTTCAAGGAATACGGCCCCTACGCCGGCGAAGTTCTCACCCGCATCACCGGCACGCTCATCGCGACGGAAGCGGGCGAGACCACCTCCTACGCCCTCGTGATGGTGCAGGAACGCGGCAAGCTGTTCGTCGGTCCCGGCGAACAGGTTTACGAGGGCATGCTCGTCGGCGAAAATCCCCGCAACGAAGACATCGCCTGCAATGCCGTCCGGGCCAAAGCCCTCACCAACTTCCGTTCGCAGGGTTCGGGCGTCGCGACCGGTCTGACCCCCGCGACGAAGCTTTCGCTCGAGCGTGCGATCGAATACATCGCCACCGACGAGCTCGTCGAGGTCACGCCGAAGAGCCTCCGGCTGCGCAAACGTATTCTGAACAACGCGGCCCGCCAAAAGGTCACAAAGTCCCTGAAGCAGCAGAGCGAATAGGCTTCGTTGTCGGCGTCCCAACGCCACTCCCGCATTCGGGCCGGCTCAATCGCCGGCCCTTTTTATTGCCCGGTCGGATCTCCCGGACACCCGGAGCGAAAGTCGCGCCCCACGGCTTAAAGCAGTTCTTTCGGCAGTTGCTGGACGATCTGCTTGATGTTCTGGACCGCATCGCGGTGGCAGACGAGCACCGCATCCGCGGTTTCGACGACCACGAGGTCCTTGACGCCGCAAAGCGCGATTGTCCGGCCGTTGCTGACCGCGATATTGTTGGCCGAGTCCGCCGTCACCACGGTGCCGCGGGCGGAGTTCCCCGCCGCATCCCGCGGCAAATGCCGCGGCAGCGCGGTCCACAAGCCCACGTCGTCCCAATCGAATTCGGCCAGCAGCGTCTCCACCCGCCGGGCCTTTTCCATGATCGCGTAATCGACCGAGATCTTGGGCAGCCCGGGAAAATTTTTTGCCAGGAATTTCTCCGCTGCTCCCGGGCGGCGTGGATACTCGCGCACAAAAGCCGCCAGCTCCGGCGCGTTGGTCTCCGCCTCGGCCAGAAACGTTCCGACCCGCCAGAAAAACATGCCCGCATTCCACGCGTAGCGCCCGCTCTTGACGTAGCGCCGGGCCGTCGCGAGATCCGGCTTTTCCACAAAGCGTTTCACTTCACGCAACTCCCCGCCCCGGCCGCCCGCCAGCTTGCGGCCCATCTCCAGATAACCGAATCCCGTCGCCGCGTGATCCGGCGTGATGGCGAGGGTGAGGATGGCGTCGGTTTCCGACCCCCGGGCGAGCGCCGCCCCGAGCTGCCGGCCAAATCCTTTCACGTCGATGATGAAAGCATCCGCGGGCAACAGCGCTAGCGTCGCGCCCTCGCCGCCCCGGGCCCGCACGAGCGCCGTGGCGAGCGCGGCTGCCGGCGCTGTATCGCGCTTCGCCGGCTCCGCCACGATCTGCGCAGCCGGCACGAGGCCCCGCAGCGCGGCGCGGGTCGCCGCCAGCTGCACCGTGTTGGTCAGCACGAAGATGTTCTTTCGCGGCACGACGGCCCCGATCCGGCGCACGGTTTCCTCGAGCAGCGTGCGCCCGGAAAACAACTTCAACAAATGCTTCGGCACCCGCGACCGGCTCATCGGCCAGAACCGCTCGCCGCTGCCGCCCGCCATGATGCACGCGTAAAAATGAGAATGATCAGCCATGCTTGAAGCGCCCTTTGTCCCAGTCGGGCCGGCCGACGCCAAGTCAGAACACGCGGTTCAGTCTAAATCGATACGACGATCTTCCCGAACTGACCGCCCTGCTCCATCCGGGCGAAGGCCTCCGCCGCGCGCGCCAGCGGGAACACGTCGCTCACCACCGGTTTTACCGCGTGCCGTTCAACAAAAGCCGTCAGCGCGGCCCAATCCGCCGGCGAACCCATGGTCGAGCCCAGCACCGAAAGCTGCCGCCAGAAAATTTTTCGCATCGGCAGCACCGGCGGATTTCCACGCGTCGCCCCGTAAATCACGACCCGGCCGCCGGGGGCCGCCAGATCGATCAGTTGCTCAAATCCCTCCCCGCCGGCACTGTCGACGATCACATCGAACGATCCCGACGTCTTAGAGGCCGCCTTCGCCCACCCCGGCTGCGTGTAGTCAAATCCGCCCCGGGCACCCAGCTTCACGGCCCGCGCGACTTTCTCCGCCGAGGCGGACGTCACCCACACCTCGGCTTTAGCCGCGACTGCAAATTGCAATGCCAGCGTCGCCACGCCGCCGCCGATGCCGCTGATCAGGACCCGTTCTCCCGCCTCCAACTTCGCCCGCGAGAAGACGGCACGATACGCCGTCACGCCGGCCAAGGGCAGCGCCGCGGCCTCCTCCCACGTCAGATGCACGGGCTTGGCCGCAAGGTGCACGGCCGGCACCGCCACCTTTTCCGCCAGCGTGCCATCGCGCGGCAGCCCGAGGATGGAAAAGTGCGGGCCTTGCGCCTCCTCTTTTTCACCCCAGCCGAAACCCGGGTTGACGATCACTTCACATCCCTGCCAGGCCGCATCGACCCCCGCCCCGCACTCCACCACCACGCCCGCACCATCCGAACCCGGGATGCACGGCCATTTCAGGCCCGCATACTGGCCCGCCTTGATCCACACGTCGCGGTGGTTGAGCGCGGCCGCACGCACGGCCACGATCACTTCACCCGGCGCCGGTTTCGGGTCGGGCACTTCGGCGAGGGCGAGTTGATTGATCGCGGGGAGTTGGACGGCGCGCATGCCCGGAAAATCACGAAAAACGGGAAAAACGAAAGCGTGGAAGTTAAATTTCCGAGCTTCCGCTGCCCGACGTTTCCGGCGATTAAGTACGGCCGTGCTTCTTGCGTTCCACAAGCCCTACGGCGTTCTCTCGCAGTTCACGCCGGAGCCCGGTTCGCGTTGGCGCACGCTCGCCGATTTCGGGCTGCCCCGTGATGTTTACGCCCTCGGTCGCCTCGACGCCGACTCCGAAGGGCTGCTGCTGCTAAGCGATGAGCCGGGACTCAACACCCGCCTCCTCGAACCGCAGCACGCCCATCGCCGCGAATACTGGGTGCAAGTTGAAGGCCTGCCCCCGCCCGCGGCGCTCGCCCGCCTCGAACGCGGCGGGCTCACTCTCAGCGACGATCGCACCCTGCCCTGCCGGGCCCGCCGCCTCGATCCGCCGCCCGCGGTGCCGCCGCGCGAGCCGCCGATTCGGTTTCGCAAATCCGTGCCCGCAACCTGGCTCGCCCTCGAACTTATAGAGGGAAAGAATCGTCAGGTGCGCCGCATGACCGCCGCGGTCGGCCATCCCACGCTGCGTCTCATCCGCGCCCGCATCGGGAAATTCGCATTGGGCGATCTTCCCGCCGGCCACTGGCGCGCGCTCACCCCGCCGGAACGAGGCGCGGTATTTGCCGTCTGAACCAACCGAACCCTGCCATGGCTCTGCCCGCGCCGCGCCAAAATCGCCGGCCGCACGACAACCGGCGCGGAATCCGCCGGCGGCACGTAACCGCCCCCGACCCGACCGGCAGTCGATGAACGACTCAGCCCTATCCGCTCCGCTTTCCCCGTCAGCCGGGCGCGACCGGTTCACGTTCGCGACTTCGCTTTTTCTGCGGCTGCTCGCCCTCGTTCACCTGGTCGCATTCGCCTCCTTTTGGAGTCAGCTCGACGGTCTGGTCGGGCCCAACGGACTGCTCCCCGCCGCGCGGTTCTTCTCCGCCGTGCACGAGCAGCTCGGCGCCTCGGCCTATTTCCAACTTCCGTCGCTATGCTGGATTTTCGGCGCAGGCACGTTCCTTCACCTCCTCTGCGGCGCTGGCGTGGTCGCCGCCGCGCTGCTTTTTGCGGGAATCGCCCCCGTTGCGTGCCTGATCTTCCTGTGGGCCGGCTATCTGTCCGTGTCCGGCGCCGGCCAGATTTTTTTCAACTTTCAGTGGGATGCCTTGCTCCTCGAGATCACGTTGCTCGCCGTTTTCGTTGCCCCGTGGAAATGCCGGCCCCTTTGGCGCCCCCACGAGCCGCCTCGCCCCGGCCGGCTCCTGCTCGGGTGGCTGTTGTTCCGCCTCATGTTCCTCGCGGGCGTCGTGAAACTGGCCAGTGGTGACGCGTCGTGGCGCGACCTGTCGGCGCTCGCGTTGCACTACGAAACCCAGCCGCTCCCAACCCCGCTGGCGTGGTTCGCCCACCAACTCCCCGCCGCGTGGCAGCGCGCCTCCTGCGCCGGGATGTTCGCCCTCGAGCTCATCGTGCCGTTTTTCCTCTTCGCCCCGCGCACGCTGCGCCACAACGCCGCGCTCCTGCTCACGGCCTTCATGGCCGCGATCGCGCTCACCGGCAACTACACCTTCTTCAATCTCCTCGCGATCGCACTCTGCCTGTTGTGCCTCGACGACGCGTGGTGGAATTCCCGGTGCACCTTCCATCTGCGTCGCGGGCCCCGCCGTCCACTGGGCGTTGCCAACCCGGCCGGCATCGCGCGCCTGCAGCGACTCGCAACCCGATGGTTCGCCGTCGGAGTGTTCGTCTACACGGGTGCCCAGGCGCTCCCCGTGCTGCTTCCCCGGTTTGGCCCGCTGCCCGGATTCGACGGCATCGCCCGCCTGGTCGCGCCCCTGCGCTCCTTCAACAACTACGGCCTCTTCGCCGTCATGACCCGCCCGCGCCCCGAACTGATTTTCGAGGGCAGCGACGATGGTCGCAGCTGGGGCGCCTATGAATTACCGCACAAACCCGGGGAACTCACCCACCGCCCCACCTGGGTCGCTCCGCATCAGCCACGACTGGACTGGCAGCTGTGGTTCGCCGCGCTCGGCTCACCGGAACAAAATCGCTGGGTCCTGGCGCTCTGCGAACACCTGCTTCGCGGCACCCCGGACGTCCTCGGCCTGCTCGGCCAAAATCCCTTCGCGGAAAAGCCACCCCGCCATGTCCGGGTGATCCGCTACGAATACCATTTTACTGACGCCGCGACCCGTGCCCGCACGGGCCAGTGGTGGCGCCGCACGCCGCTCGAAATCTACCTGGGCCCTCTCTCGCTGCGAAACTGAAACTCTTTTCGTTCTCAGCGACGAATCCACTCCTGGTTTCTTGGCTTTCGCCACGATCTCCTCCTAGCTCTCCGCGAATTCCATGCCGCAACCGTCCGCCCTCGACCGCTTCCTCGATCTGCTCCGCACCGCCGTGGCCGACGGCACGCTCGTGAAATTTACGCTGGGCAAATATCGCGGCATCGACCCCACCCTGCGGAATTTGTTTGTCCGTCCGGTCGCGCTGAAGACGGGCCCGCACCTCGCCTTTCTCTGGCGTCACGCCACGCGTGATGTGACCAAGAATCACCTTCCCGGCGCGGCCCTTGTCGCGCTCGAACCGCTCCTCGGCCACGATTTCCTCGACGCCCATCTGTTTACAACCGCGCAAAACGCGCAGCTGGAGTGCCAGCCCGACGGCACCGCGCGCCTGCGGGTGAAAGCCGCTTCGTCCCCGGCGCCCGGCACACCCGCCGCACCGACCGCGCATGACAGCGCGAAAGTCCACCCCATCCCGGCCGGCGCTCCGTGGCTCCGTGCCCTCGGAGTCACGAACGACCGGGGCCAGCCGCGCGAAGGCATGGCGGACAAATTCCGCCAGATCCAAAAGTTTACCGAACTCCTCTCCCACCTCGTAGCCGAGTCCGATTTTCCGGCCGACCGCCCACTGCAAATCGTCGATATGGGCGCCGGCAAAGGCTACCTGACCTTCGCGCTGGCCGAGCTGCTCGGCGACCGGGCCGTCATCCGCGGCATCGAGGCGCGGCCCGATCTCGTTGCCCTGTGCAACCGCATCGCCCGCGAAACCGGCTGCGGTGACCGGCTGGGATTTTCCGCCGGTGCCATCGCCGATACCCCGCTCGCCGCCTGCGATGTCCTGATCGCACTCCACGCGTGCGACACCGCCACCGATGACGCCCTCGCCCGCGGCATCGCCGCCGGCGCCCGCCTGCTGGTCGTCGCCCCGTGCTGCCAGAAGGAACTGCGCCCGCAACTCGCCGCTCCGCCCGTCCTCGCCGATGCATTGCGCCATGGCATTTTCCAAGAACGCCAGGCCGAATTCGTCACCGACGCCCTCCGCGCCCAACTGCTCGAATGGGCCGGCTACAAGACGAAGGTTTTCGAATTCATCTCCACCGAGCACACCGCCAAAAATCTGATGATCGCCGGCATCAAAACCGGACCGGCCGGCGACGCCACCCTCGCGACACGCGTGTGCGATTTCGCCGCCTTCTACGGGATTCGCCAACACCGGCTGGCCACGCACCTGCAATTCCCGTTGGGCGGCACCTGAACGATGATCCAACATTTATTTGGCCCCGGATTGGCCACCGGGTTTCCCGTGAATCCATGACTTGGGACGACCTCGATTGGAGCGCACTCGACCGGCTGCGCGGCGGATTTTTGAGCGGATCAGCGGCGGCGGGGCCCTACTGGAAGGCGCCCGGCGATCTCGCGAGCTACGATTTTACCTACGGTGAACGCATCGGATGGAAGTGGGACCATGTGTTGCGCGAATTGCGTCTGCGCGGCTGGCGGCCGCGATCGCGCGCCGTTTTCGACTGGGGTTGCGGCAGTGGGATCGCGGCGCGACGGGCGATCTCGTTTTTTGGCGCCGGCCATTTCGACGCGCTCACGGTCTGGGATCACTCGCCGCTTGCGACCGACTTCGCCGCCAACGCCGCCCAGAGGGAGTTTCCCACGCTGCACGTGGCCCAGGCCACGCCGGGTCTGCTCGCCGCAAACGAACCGATCGGCCTCTTGCTCGTCAGCCATGTGCTGAACGAACTCTCGCCGGAAGCATTGGCTGGACTCCGCGCCCTCGTCAGCCGGGCGGAAGCCGTGCTTTGGGTGGAGGCCGGCACGCACGACGTCAGCCGCGCACTCGGCAAATTACGCGATGAATTGAAATCGGATTTTCACGTCGTGGCTCCCTGCACCCAGCAGCTCGGCTGCCCGATCCTCACCGCCGGCAACGAACGCCACTGGTGTCACTTTTTTGCGCCGCCGCCTTCCGAAATCTTCGCCGACTCCCAATGGGTCAAATTCGGCCAGCGGGCCGGGATCGACCTACGCAGCCTGCCCTACGCGTTCATCGCCCTCGATCGCGCCCGGCCCGATCCGCGCGCGGAAAACCTCTCCCGCGTGATCGGCCGGCCGGAACATTTCAAACCCTACGCCCGCGTGCTCAATTGCGACGCCAGCGGGCTGACCGAGCTCGAACTGCCCAGGCGCGCGGATCCGGGCCTTTTCAAACAGCTGGAGCGCACCAAGGCCCCGCTCGTCTATCGCTGGCGGAGGGAAGGCGAAAAAATTCTCGGCGGAGAAACTCTTTCAGCGCCCGAAGCTTGAGATTGCGGTAGCTGACGGGGTCGCCGTGGTCCTGCAACACGGTGTGGCCGCGGGCTTCCTCGAGCCGGCACGGTAGAGCCCTCCACGGCCGCCCGTTTCGGAGATTTTCCATTCCAAGCTCGGCTCGTTGTCGCCGAATGCTGCAGCCGCGACCAAATCGCCCGCTTTCCCCGCAACACGAGCGCCCCTCGTCCACCCGCCGCCGTCACCGGGTTGGCCAGACTGGAGCCTGCGCCAGCGGCAGGGGGTTTTACCGTCAAAAAGAGGCTCCGGCCGTACGCTTTCTCCTTTGCCGTGAGCGCGTTGGACCCGGCGGCCCACCCCGCGGCACCCAGCAGGAGAATGATAATCGACCACCAGCATCGGAGTTTCACGCCGCCACCCCGCGCGCTGCCTTTCCGGCGTGGAAGCGCCACGCTTGACTCGAATGCGCCCCGTCTGAGATGTTTGCCGCTCTCACTGAAATCACCATGGGCCAACAACTGAACAAGCACATCAAACGCAAACGCCGCGCCGCCTATTTGAAGCGGAGGAAAGAGCGCACCAAGCTCGCCGCCAAGAAGAAGTAAGTCCGCGCCACGCGCGTTGGTTTTCCGGAGCGGCGGTCGCTGACCGCCGTTTTTGCTTTTTATCGGATCGCCGCCACGCTGCGGGCTCGTTTGCCGCATGATCAAAGTCAGTCTCATATCCCTCGGTTGCGCCAAGAATCTGGTCGATTCCGAAATCATGGTGGGCCACCTCCACCAGGCGGGCATGGCGGTCATCCCCGATGCGGAGAACGCGGACGTCGTGATCGTCAACACGTGCTCGTTCATCGATTCGTCCAAGGAGGAGTCCATCGGTCACATCCTGGAGGTGCACCAGCACCGGGGTATGACGAAACGCCGCAAGGGCCAGAAGCTGATCGTGGCCGGCTGCATGTCGCAGCGGTTCTCGAAGGATCTTTCAGCGTCCCTGCACGATGAGGTGGACGCCTTCATCGGGCTCGACCAGGTCACGCAGGTCGCACCGATCATCGAGCAAATCTATGCCCGGGAGCGCGGCGATGCCGCGCCTGCGTCGTTTATCGAGGGGCGCTCGACGTACATTCCCGACTACGACACGCCCCGGTTCCGGCTCACTCCGAAACATTTCGCCTACATCAAAATCGCGGAGGGCTGCAATCATCCCTGCACGTTTTGCATCATTCCGCAGATTCGCGGCCGGCACCGCAGTCGCACCGTCGAGAGTGTCGTCGCGGAGGCGCGCCAGCTCGTGAAGGAGGGCGTAAGAGAGATCAATCTGATCTCTCAGGACACGACCTTCTTCGGGATGGATACCTGGGAACAGCGGCCGAATCCCCGCACGCCCGTGGATTCCTCCCGGGGCACCGCACTCACGACCCTGCTCCGGCAGCTCAACGCCATTGAAGGAGATTTCTGGATCCGGCTCCTCTACACCCATCCGGCGCACTGGAGCGACGAACTCATCCGGACGATCGCGGAATGCCCCAAGGTGGCCCGTTACATCGACATTCCGTTGCAGCACATCAGCGACCACATGCTGGGATTGATGCAACGCGAGACTTCGTCGGCTTACATTCGAGATTTGATCGGCCGCATCCGCCGCGGCATTCCCGGCATCGCCATCCGCACCACGTTCATCGTGGGCTTCCCCGGCGAAACCGAGGCCGACGTCGACGAGCTGTGCGAATTCATCCGCACGACGAAATTCGAGCGCCTGGGCGTTTTCCGCTACTCTCAGGAAGACGGCACGCGCGCCGCGAAGATGGAGGGCCAGCTGCCGAAGAAGACGAAGGAAGCGCGCTGGCATCGGGTCATGGCGTTGCAAAAGGAAATCGCGGCCGAGGTGAGCCGGAGCCACGTTGGCCGCACCCTGAAAGTGCTCGTGGAGGAACCCGGCGTGGCCCGCGGAGAGGCCGATGCGCCGGACATTGACGGCCGGGTCTACGTCCCGCTCACGGTCCCGATCGGCGAATTCGCCCAGATGCGGATCACCGGTTACGAGGACTACGATCTCCTCGCGTTGCCCGTCGGCGAACAGCCCACGACGCGGAAAACCGCCAAGCAGGCGCAGTGACGGGGACGGTCGGACTCGTATCAACACCTACGCCCCAGCTACGTAAAAAATAAGTAAGTCCCTGATTTGTCGGCCCGGCCGGTCGCTCGCAGCTTCACCCTGCGATCTGCGATGCCGCCCACCGAGCTACCCAATTTCTTTCTACGCTTCCGTTTGGACGCACTTTGTTTCGCGGCGCTCATCTTGGGCGCGTGCACGCTCTGCCAGATCATCCTGCGGCGGCGGCAGGCGGAGAAAGGGTTCTGGCGCCTGACCTGCCCGATCATGGCGCTGCTGGCCATTGCCGGAATTTTCTTCGCGGAGTGGGTCGACACGATCATCGGGCCCGTTTTTTCCGTTCCCTCCGCGGCCCTCGGCGCCCGAATGATCGCCCTGGGCGTGATGACTTTCCTCGCCGCCGTGCTGCTCTGGAGCGCCGTGCTGATCGCCCTCATGCGGGTGGAGGTGCGCAAACACGCCGCCTCGGAGCTCCAGCTCGAAAAAGCCCGCGCCGCCGCCGATGAAGCGAGCCGGGCCAAGGGGGACTTTCTCGCCGTGATGAGCCACGAGATTCGCACCCCCCTCAATGCCGTCATGGGCTTCGCGAATCTCCTGTCCGATACGAAACTCGACGAGGCACAGCGCGAGTATCTGGCAACGATCAACCGCGAAGGCCGCCGGCTCACCGCGTTGATTAGCGATATCCTCGACCTGACCAAGATCGAGGAAGGCCGGCTCGCCCTCGAACGGCTCCCATTCGCTCCGGTGGAAACCGCGAACGAAGTGCTGCGCCTGCTAAGTCCGCAGGCGATGGAAAAGAAACTGGACCTGCGCTTCGAGGCCCAAACCGCCGGGCCGTTGCTCATCGCGGGTGACCCGCTGCGCTTCCGCCAGGTTCTGCTGAACCTGATCGACAATGCCATCAAGTTCACCGCGCAGGGATCCGTCACCCTGTTTCTCCACTGGACTCCGCCAGCGCGGGCTGAATCGCAGGGCCAGCTCGCCGTTCGGGTACAGGACACCGGAATTGGAATTCCAGCGGAGAAGCTGAAAAATCTGTTTCAGAAATTCATGCAGGCCGACACCTCGACGACACGGCGCTACGGGGGCACCGGCCTCGGGCTGGCGATCTGTCAACGGCTCGTGGCGCTCATGGGCGGGGAAATCGCCGTCCGCAGCGAACCGGGAGAAGGCACGGGATTCTCCTTCACCATTCCCGCCGCGTCCGTCGCGCCCCCCGAGGAGATGCTGGTCGCGCCCGCCGAGCCGTCCAGCCCCTCCGCACACCGACCCCGCATCCTGATCGTCGACGACATGGACACCAATCGGTTCCTGCTCGAGGTTTTCCTGACTCGCAACGGCTTCGAACCCGAACTCGCGGCTGGCGGCGCCGAGGCGATCCGGCTCGCGGGAGCCAAGAAATACGACGCGATCCTGATGGATCTGCAGATGCCCGATGTTGACGGCTTCACGGCCACGCAAAGAATCCGCGCCGCCGAACCACCCGGACACCGCACTCCCATTCTCGCCCTCACCGCCTGCATCACCAAGGGAACCCGGGAAAAATGCCTCGCGATGGGCATGGACGAGTATCTGACAAAGCCGCTCGACCTGAGAAAATTCAAAGCTCTCCTCGAGCGTTTCATCCCCTCGGCCTCCCAAACTCCGGCGCAGCCTCCCGCCGATCGCACGGCCGAGTAGGACACCGTGAGCCGAAGTCGGCTCCGCGAACGGCGGCGAATTACTTCCTTTCGCCCCCCGCCTGGGTCCGGTCGGTCGACTGGGTGGAGGCTTGCTTCGCGATCTCGGCGATATCGCCCGCCGGCAGCACGACAAATCCGGAACGACGTCCGTTAGCGAAATTCTGCACCGAAATACCCAGCACGTTGCCCTGAGGATCGAACATCGGCGTACCCAGCGCCTGATCGGTCATGAGATAGAACCGCCGGGGCTTTTCGACGACCCCCATGATCTCGCTCGCCCGCACAATCGGCACCCGCTGCAAAACCTTCGGCGCCCGCGCCACGTAGAAATAACTGCCGAGCACCGCCCCGTCCGCTCCTTTTTCCAGATCGACGTGGGGAAATTCACGCTTGATCGCTCCGGCTTCCCAGTCGGGAGCCATGAAAGCCAGATCGAGATCCGCGTCCTTGAGGACGAAACGCGCCGGAACTTCCGTGCCATCCGACAGGCGCAGCTTCACCTCCTTGAAATCGGCACCGACGAGTTCGATGCGTGCTCCTCCGGGCTGCGACATCCGCATCGCCTCAAAGGCTGATTGGGGATCGACCTCGGCCAGCGACGTCACCGTCAGCCCACCGGCGGATATCACCGTCCCGTTGACATCGATCCGTTGCTCGCGCGGCGACCCTTCCCGATCGCCCATTTTTATTTTCAATGTCACGACCAGCTCCACGCCGACGATCGCATCCGCATACCGTTTGACCAAAGCACGACCCGCGGCCGCCTCGGTTTCCGGTCGCGCGCGCAAGAGCGCGCTCGGCCACGTCAGCGTAAAGGCAGTCGCGAAAAATAACATGCAGGCGCGGTTCATGGCTTGGATTTGATCGGCTTGAGGTTGATTTCGACGAAAAGGTTTTGGCCCCGGCGCTTCACGAGGAGCACCCACCAGGTCTGGCCGCTTCCGGACGCCCGCTCCCGCGCCTGCTTGAGGCCTGCGACATTCACGGTGCGCGCTCCACCGGCCGTTTCGATCACGTCGTCGCTGCGCAAACCGGCAAGGGCCGCCCAGCCCGCGGGCACCGCGCTCTCCACTAACACGCCCGTGGTCTCCGCTGGCAGTTGCAAGCGCACGCGATCGTCGAACGCGATATCCCGCGCCGAAAATTCGAGATCGGTGTCCTCCCACCACGGCATCTCCGTGGTGGGGATCGGCTGCTGCTCCAGCGTCACGGTCACGGCTACTTTTTGCCCCTCCCGCCAAATCGAAAATACCGCCGGTGCACCGGATTTATACTGCCGGATCTGCCGCGCGAGCACATCGGAATCCTCGGGCCGGCGCGCCGTCACTTCCACGCCATCGAGCGCGAGAACGACATCGCCCACCTTGAGTCCGGCCTTTTCCGACTCGGTGCCGGGATAAATGCGGGTCAGCCGTGCGCCGCCCTCCGCCTTGATTCCCAACCGGGCCGCCAGCTTCGGCGTCAACGGTTGCGAGGCCGCCCCGAGCCACGCTTTCCGCGCCAGCTGCGGCGGATTGCGCTCGTGGCTTTCCTGGAGCTCGACGACGGAATTCAACACCGCGCCGTCCCGCCGGATGCTCGCGAGCACCGCGCGCTTGTTATTCCGCGCGCCGGCCATGAGCGTTTCCGTCAGCACCCGCAGTTCCTGCACGTTTCCAACCGGCTTCCCGTCAACTGCGATCAGTACATCCTGACGCCGCAAGGTGGGTTCAGCCTGACCGCAGGGGCCGCCCGGCCGGATGTTTTCCAACCAGACGCCGCGGCCGCTGGGCAGGCGCTCGTCACGCACGACATTCGACGTGAGATCGCGCACCACGGCACCCCAACTCCGCAACTCGACGTCGTCGGCCTGCGCGGCCTCACGGGGCGCCAGTTTGAAACGCACCTTCTGCTTCGCGCCGGCACGGACAAACTCGACCTCGAAATCGTGCTCCGGCAGCTGGCTCGCCTCGAGCCGGTTGAAATGTGCCACCGCCTTTTCCTCCGCTCCCTCGATCGCCCGGCCGTCGCAGGCCAACACCAAGTCGCCCGGGCGCAAACCAGCTCCAGCCGCCGGCGAGGCGCTGGCCACGTCGGCGACGATGACGCCTGTCCCCTGGCCCTCGGCCTCGAGCCGCGGCTGGACCGTGAGTCCCGACCAGCCGCGAATCACCCGGCCCTGCCGGACGATTTGGTCGACCACGATGCGCGCAAGGTTGCCCGGGATCGCTCCGCTGAGATTAAACACGCCGATTTCATTGATGCCGACGATCTCGCCCCGGGCGTTGACCAGCGGCCCGCCACTGTTACCTCCGAAAATCCGTGCATCGTGCAGAATCCAACGCACGAGCGTGCCCACATCCTCGCCCCGCAGGATCATCTTGCCGGCCGTCTGTTCCGGCAGGACCAAGGAAGGATTCGACACAATGCCACGCGTCACCGACTGCGACAGAAAACCCGGGCTGCCCAGGGCGAATACCGGGTCTCCGGCCTGCAACTGGTCCGAGTCGCCAAATTTCGCGACCACGAGCGGAACCGCGCCGGGCGGCCGTTGCGCCAGATCGAGCTGCAACACCGCGAGATCGGTCAGGGCATCCTCGCCCACCCGCTTGGCATCGACGTGCGACCCGTCGAACAAATAACACCGGAAGTAATCCCCGTCCTCCGTGACATGACAGTTCGTCACGACGTGACCCTCGGCCGAAATGATCACGCCGCTGCCGCCGGTCCACTGCTTTGTCAGCCGGCCGTCGCTGGGCCGGAGCCGGATCGCCTCGATCCGGACGATAGAGGGGAAGGTTCGCGCCAGCATCGGATCCTGCGTCGGCGTCGCCGCACCCCCGACTGCGGCCTGACTCGCAGCGAATGGGCCGCCGGCCAGCGCGATCAGGCAGAAAAGCCAACCTCGTTCCCAACCGCACCAGACTCGACGGGACGAAGCATTCATAGGGGTAAGTTCTCGGAGAGAGGCAAACTCACCGCGTGACGCAAGCGGCAAAACCGGCAGGAACGACGCCGGGCTCACCCGCCCGGAAAATTGCGGAGCGACTCACCGCCGCGCCGCCGCGACATAGCCGCCGATGATACCGTCGAAACTGCCGTTGGTGAAAAAGGCCACGACCGTCGGCTTTCCGGTTCGCACCGGAAGGGTGTTGGCCACCAGCAAATCGAGGAGCCCCGGGTTCGTCGCCGCGCGATGGGAGCCAATGCCCTGCGCTTCGAGCTGTTGGACGACGGCCTCGGCATCGAACCTCTCCTCGGCGCTCAATTTTTCCATCCGGTTCACGGCGCCGAGATAGACTTCATCGGCCTGCGCGAGCGCGCGCATGAAACCGGCCTGCAGCGTCTTGGTGCGTGCGGTGTTGCTGCGGGGTTCGAACACCGCGACCAGGTGCGCCCCGGGGAAGCGCGCCCGGAACGAATGCAGCGTCTCCGCGAGGGCCGTCGGATGATGCGCGAAATCCTCGATCACCGTCAGCGACGGCGACTGCCACAGGATCTCCTGCCGCCGCTTGACCCCGCGGAACCGGGCCAGCGCCTCCAGCGGGAGCTTCGTGGGATCGTCGGGATCGAGCGCCAGACCCGCGACCACCGCTGCCATCGCCGCGTTGCGGGCGTTGTAGAGTCCGGGCAATGACCAGGTGACGCGCGCCCACAGCCTGCCCCGCCACGAAAGCGTAAACCCGGCGCCGCGGGCCGACTCGGCGAAGTCGCCGAGGTGCGCATCGCTGGTCTCGGCCGTGCCGACCCGCACGACGCGCGTCCAGCCCATCGGCCCGAGGGTGCGCAGATTGGCGTCGTCGGCGTTCACGACGATGAAGCCCTGGCGCGGAACGATGCGCGCAAGGTGGCTGAATGTCCGCTGCACATCCGTGAGGTCGCGAAAAATATCCGCGTGGTCGAATTCGAGGTTGTTGATCGCCGCGATCCACGGCGCGTAGTGGATGAACTTGCTGCGCTTGTCGAAAAACGCGCTGTCGTATTCGTCGCCCTCGATCACGAAGGGATCGGCCGCCGCGCCCAGGTGGCTGCCCATGGGCGGATCCTGCGGCACGCCGCCGATCAGAAATCCCGGATCGCGCCCCGCCTCCCGCAGCAGAAACGCGGTCAACGCGGTCGTGGTGGTCTTCCCGTGCGTGCCGGCGATGACAAGATTACGCCGGCCCTTCAGGACGAAGTCGTGCAGCATCGCGGGGAGCGAGGTGAAGGCAAGGCGGCGGGTGTCGAGCAGCCACTCCACCTCGGGATTGCCCCGCGACATGGCATTGCCGATCACCACGAGATCGGGCGCGAGTCGCTCGAGCCGGGCCGGATCGTAACCCTCGTGCAACGCAACTCCCGCGGCCGCGAGCACGGTGCTCATCGGCGGATAGACGCCCGTGTCCGCCCCGAGGACTTCGTGACCAGCGGCGCGCGCCAGCAGCGCGGCGTTGCCCATCGCCGTGCCGCAAATCCCCATGAAATAGATCCTCATCTTCGTTTTAATTGATCAGCCCTGCTCCCGGTTTTTGAAATTCGTTCCCTGGAGGCCGGATCAAAATTAGCCCGGCCGTCGACAGCGTGCACAAACCCGGCCACCGGGGAAGCGACTTCTCGTAGAACGAATTTTGCCGCTCAATTCGCCCCTACCAAGCGATACGAGGGGCGGACACGCCGCGAACCGTCCCCGCTATTTTCAACGCGGCCGAAGTCCCGCTGCCAGTTCCCGGGCCTTGGTCACAATCTTGTCTTCCAAACCCGCCGCCCACGGACTCGGATGCCCATAGACGATCATGGAGCGGGCGCCTTCATATCCCCCCTCCTTCAGGACCCGCTCGGACGGGATGTAGGCCATGACGTCGTTGGAGTAGCCCGCCACCCACGTGCCGGGACCGAGTTCACGCTTCAGGCGAAGCGAATAGTCGGCGACCACCTCCCCGCCGAGGGCCACCCACGTGAGATCCCGACCAAGTTGCCAGACTTGCACGGGATAGGCGTGCGCGGAGGGAAGCTGCCCGCGTTGATCCAAAATTCCCAGCAGATGCCGCGCGCGCAGCCGCGTATACTGTCCACCGGATTCGTAGGCCGATGCGGCCGGCCGCCGACCCTCCGCTTCGGCGATCAACTCGGCGCGGGTGGGCACGCGCTGATACGGAAGATCGATCACCGCATAGGCGGATTCGCCTTGTCCAACGATCGGGTTCATTGGCGCCGTCAGAACTTCGTCGACCGTGTCGGCCAGTCGTTCCCCATAGCTCCGGGCGAGGGCGAGGGTGCTCCGCGGGAGCGGATTGGTATCCGCCCCGCAGCCGGCAAAAAACAGCGCCGTCGCGCCCGCATGCCGGCGCTCGAGCGCCGCCTGAGCGTAGCCGGAATAGTCTCCGTTCCACGCCGACGTCTGCAGCACCGTGGCGTGACACGCATATCCGAACACCACCGCCTTGATTTCGCCGTCGAGGGCGGTGACCCGGAGCACCGGCACGTCCGGATCGACGGGCCCCTTCAGCCGCCCCGCGGCACGCAACACCGGCACCTCGGGCTCGGGGTTGTTGCGCCGGTTGACGCCCAACGTCGTCCATCCCCGGCCCCAGCTCAGATTCGCCGGCGCCAGGTGCGCGAGCGCTTCGTGACCGATCCGAATCATCGTCTGCTCCAGATGCTCCCGGAATCGGCTGACCATGGCGCGATCCTGCGCCGGGATTTCATAGACCGCGGGAAGGTAGCCTTCGACCACGGGGCCAGAATGGTTGTGCGAAACATTGACCAGGACGCTGGACCGCGGGATGCCGTGGGTGCGTAAAAGTTCGCCCGCCACCACGGCGGAAACGGCGGCTGTAATGCCGCAGAGATCGGCGGTGAATAACACGAACCGCCGGCCGGCGGAGTCCTCGAGCGCGAGCGCCTTGACCCAAATCTCGCCGGTTTTCTCGACGGTGGGACGATCCCGGGCATAGCCGGCCATCCACATCGGACCATCCGGAGTAAGGTTGGCTTTCGCGGCCCCTGCCTTCCAATTCTCAGCGCCCCAAACGGACGGGACGGCGAGCCCAACCGAAATTCCACCGAGAAATAGAACGCGCCGCCAACGGGCGGCCAAAAGTGTTATCATGATGCGAGAGGGGTTGGAAGTAGCGCCGCCACCCTAGCGGCCCGTGCATACGCGACAAGCAAAGAGCCGGCGGAACGCCCGGCTGCCGGGCACGACCGGTCGAATGGCGTGAAGGCTAAAACCAGCGGGGCTCCACCGCGATCGGGCAGAGCGGCCGAAACTCAGCGGTGGCAAAGGCTCACGAACTGCAGACGGGTTTTCACCCCCGATTTTTGCAGGAGATGCCGGATGTGGGTTTTGACCGTCGGCATCGCGACTTTCAGTCGCTCGACGATTTCCGCGGCTGACGCCCCTTCCAGCACCAGGCGGGCGACCTCGACTTCGCGGGCCGAGAACCGGTGCTGCTCCGCGAGCCGTTCGAGCGAAGGCAACCGCCGCGCGTGACTCCGCTTCTGCGAACTCGTCAGCAACACGTAGGGGATCGCACCCAGGGTGTTCTGGAACGCCAGATACCGCACCGTGCCCTCCAGCGTTTCGACCGGATTCACCTTCTGTTCGAGGAAAACGACGGGGCCGTGCGAAACCACCAGCCGCGCCGCGGGCGAAAGCGGATTGCGCTGGTAGGCGGCAAAACCTCGTCACATGCCTGCTGCCAGACCGCGGGCAAAAGCGTCAGCTTGGGCAGATTAACCTGAGCAACGGCCTCCGCCCCCCGGGTCCACACCAGCATGTGGGTGCGGAAAAGTTTGTTTTCCAAAATCGGGCGGCGCCGCTGGTCGAGCACACACAATCCGTCGGGATGAAGGTCGCACACGAGCTTGAACAACCCGCCGAAAAATTCCTGCTCCTGCTGGCGGGCGAGCGCGACGAAGCAACGGTCGAGCAGCCGCCCCACCTGGCTGAGAATCTCTATTTCCAGCGCCGAGAAATCCTCCGCCGTGCCGGGTCGGTAGCAAAAGAGCACGAACTCCCCACCCTTTTCGCGCTTGGTCCGCAGCACGCGGCAGCGGTGAGACGGATCGGGACTGATTTCCCGCGCCAGTGTGGTGATGATGCGAGCGCTCGTTGAGGCCGGCGTTGGCGGAAACGCTGGGCAGCAGCCGGGCCCGCACTTGGAGGCGCATCCCTTCCTGTCGTTCAAACTCATGCTTGGCCGCCAGCAATTCGGCATT